>NZ_JAXOFS010000001.1:0-1436643 GCF_036409375.1 Photobacterium sp. 53610
AGCCAGAGCCAGAGCCAGAGCCAGAGCCAGAGCCAGAGCCAGAGCCAGAGCCAGAGCCAGAAATAAACGTGGGTGGTTCTGAAGCACCTGCAGAGGTGATTGCGGAACCTGAGGCGATGTCTGCAGCTGATGAGCCAGTTTCTGGTGAATGGTCTGATGAACGGCCTGTGGACGATATTTCTCCGGAGTTCGGTGCTGAGCCTGCTCTGGTTGCCGCTGAAAAAGATGAAGCCGAAGACAGCCAGACCGAAATCTTATCTGACGATTTTTCTGAGTTACCTGATTTAACTGAGTCAGCGCTTGTGTCTGAGGAAGCGTCCCTGCAGGAAGAAGCAGTTGCTGATGATGAAGATGGTTTGAGTGAGGTTTTGGCAGCAGAAACGGAGATGGCCGCGGATGCTGAGGAAACTGTCAGTGCTGAACCGGATGCAGAACAGCTACCTGAACCCGTTGCTGATCAGGTTTCTGAACTGGTTTCAGATGCGATGCCTGAGCTGTCAGCTGAAGCACAGCACGAGTCAGCCGACGAGCCTGAGACAGTTTCTGACGAACTGGATACAGATACTGTTTCTGAGTTGCTGGTCGCAGCAGAATCGCCTGAGGATGAGTCTCCGGATGTTGAAATTCAGTCAATCCTGAACGATGAGCCTGCTGGTCATGATGACGTGAGTGATGTTGCTGATGAGACAACGACGCTGGATACGATTCATGAAGCTATTCAGGAGCCGATTCAGAATGAGGCTGACGTTGCCGAATCTGCTGACATCTTGCCTGATGAAGCTCCGGAAATACCGGAAGAAGAGTCTGGTGATAATGACACTTCAGCTCATTTGCATCGCGACAGTGACGAAGCATCGCAACAGATTGAGCAGCATCGATATGCCAGAGAGCTTCAGGATGAAGAGGTAACTCAGCCTGAAGATGAACTCGAGACGGTACAGCCTGAAGCGACGCTGGACCCGGCCTGGGATGAGGAGGTCGAGGGCCGTCAGACGCCGACGATCAATCTGGATGAGTTCCCTGAGTTCGATGAAGAAGATGCACTGTTGGATCCTGAAGCTGAGCCTTGGGAGGAAGAGGAACAGGCGTGGACTGATGAAGAAGCTCAGGCAGCACTGAACCGGGTCTCTGAGCAACTTCAGCTGGCCGCACAGGCTGCTGAGCGTAAAGATGAGCTGGCGCATGATTTGTCTCAGGTTGAGGATCAAGCAACTGATCTTGATGAAGCGCAATTCTCTGAAGTGTCCTCTGAGGACAGCGACGACGTCTTGCCTGAGGCGGTTCAGGAGAATATTCCTGAGGCAGCGGTTGAACAACAGGCGGAACCGGTTTCTGAACAGGCGGTGCCAATCCACGCACAATCTCAGTATGAGTATGCGGTCATTGATCCTGCGACATTGCCTGAGTTTGATGAAGATGATGCGCTGCATGCATCGTTTGAAGAGCAAATGGAGCTGGAGCAATATGAGCAGGAAATGAATAATGGTGCAGCCGATGAGGCAGACGCTGTCCGGCCGGCACCAGAACCAGAACCAGAACCAAAGCCAAAGCCAGCACCCGCGCTTCAGCCACAGCCGTCTGCTCCTCAGTTTGACTTGCTGAGCGATGAGGTCATCGATTCTGCGGGTCTGGATATGGCTGCGCTATTGGCTGAACCTGAGTCCGATGTCCCGAGCATGATGGCTGAGACAGACGATGGTGACGAATGGCCTTCATTTGCAGAGGAGGAAAGCATTCAGCCAATGGCGGATCAGGAACCTGAATTACCATTGACTCAGGATCTAACTGAAGCTGTTGAATTGGTTGATGAATCGGGTCTGAATGAAGTTGAGCCCATTGCTGAAAGTTCGCTGAATTCAGGGGAGCCTGAGCCATCGGTGCAGGCGCAAACGGAAGAGTTTGAGCACGAACAGTGGCTGTTGCACGAGAGTGTCCCGGCATCAGAACTCGAAGAGCAGGAATTGTCTCCGGAAGAAAGTGAAATCTGGGGCACGGATATTCCTGAGCCTGAACTGGAGAGTGAGGATTGGGGAGAACAGCCTTCATTGTCGGAAGAAACCGCCGAGGTGGAAGAAGACAAGCAGGCAGACAGCCAGCTGGTTCAGTCGCAGCACGAAAAAGAACCTTATATCAGTATTGATGAGCTGATGAAGGAGCTGGAAGGGGAGGCGGATCCGGATTTGGATACCGCGCCGCTGAAGCTGGATGTCGGGCTGGATGAGTTTCCGGATGTGCTGGCTGGTATTGGTGAGATTGATGTCGATGGTGCCGGTGAATACGCCAGCAAACTTGACCTGGCCAAAGCCTATCTGGAGATGAATGATATCGACGGTGCATATTTCCTGCTGGAAGATGTCGCTGAAAACGGGGATGGTGATGTCAGCCGGGAGGCGGCAAACCTGCTGTTAAAGATTGATCGATGATTTCATCGGGTGACAGTGAAGTGAATAAGAAGTCCGCAAGAGCGGACTTCTTTTCTTTTGGGGCTTTTTTTATAATCCCTGTTTTGATTCAGTCGGCCATCCGGCTGGCATGTACACCACAGAAGTAAGAGTTCAGAGATGCGAATTGCCTTAGGTATAGAGTACGACGGAAGCCGCTATTATGGCTGGCAGCGTCAGCGTGATGTTGACAGTGTTCAGGGGCGTCTGGAAGCGGCACTGAGCAAAATAGCCAATCAGGATATTGAGGTTCAGTGTGCCGGCCGAACCGATGCTGGCGTGCACGGTACCGGGCAAGTGGTGCATTTTGACTGTGATACGCCACGTAAGCTGGTGGCCTGGACCATGGGAACTAATGCTCATCTGCCGAAAGATATTGCGGTGCGCTGGGCGAAAGCAGTGCCGGATGATTTTCATGCGCGCTTCAGTGCTACGGCCCGGCGCTATCGTTACGTGATTTATAACCATGCCCTGCGTCCGGCAATTCTGGGTTCAGGGATCAGTCATTATCACGGTGCGCTAGATGCAGAAAAAATGCATGAGGCGGGACAGTACCTGCTTGGTGAGAATGACTTCACGTCTTTCCGGGCGGTATTTTGTCAGTCGCACAGTCCCTGGCGTAACCTGATGCATCTGAATGTCACGCGTCAGGGGCACTATGTAATCATTGATATCAAAGCAAACGCTTTTGTTCACCACATGGTGCGCAATATTACCGGCAGTCTGATTAAGGTCGGCCGTGGTGACGAGAAGCCGGAGTGGATTCAATGGCTGCTGGCGCAGAAAGATCGTACGCTGGCTGGCGCCACGGCAAAAGCCGAGGGGTTGTATCTGGTTCAAGTGGATTATCCGGATACATTTGAGCTGCCTGACGTGCCGGTGGGGCCGCTTTTTCTCTGATCTGAGTGCCGGGCATGGTTCCCTAAGAGGCTGATTCATTGTTTATAACGAAAAAATTATGCTGCTGAGTTCGCACTGCAACCAGAAAACACTAAAATTGAACAAAACTCAGACAAAGCGAGTGCATGAGTCATCAAACTGGTCGGTCTTTTTTCTTGAGCAAAGATCTCGTTAACTGTTTATTTCCTCAAGGTACTACCAGTTTTTTATCTACACCTCGCCGAGTTTGTGTTTTAATTCCTGACTTGTAATTATCGAATTGATTATCCTTTGCCTGCAGGGCGGGGGAGTTGTAAAAGAAAGGTCATTCATGAGCTGGCTTGAAAAGATCCTCACAAAAAGCAACATCGTAACGTCTCGTAAAGCGTCCATTCCTGAAGGGGTCTGGACGAAGTGTACCTCCTGTGAGCAGGTGCTGTACTACGCAGACCTTGAGCGCAATCTGGAAGTTTGCCCGAAGTGTGATCATCACATGCGAATGAAAGCACGTCGCCGTCTGGAAACATTCCTGGATGAAGAAGGGCAGGTGGAGATTGCTGCAGAGCTTGAACCGAAAGATCACCTGAAATTCCGTGATTCGAAGAAGTATAAAGACCGTATCGCAGCGGCGCAGAAAACCAGTGGTGAAAAAGATGCACTGGTCGCGATGAAAGGTACGCTGTTACAGCAGCCTGTGGTTGCCTGTGCATTTGAGTTCAGCTTTATGGGCGGCTCAATGGGTTCTGTCGTGGGTGCTAAATTTGTTCGTGCAGTTGATGAAGCCATCGCCAGTAACTGTGGTCTGGTGTGTTTCTCAGCCAGTGGCGGTGCACGGATGCAGGAAGCATTGATGTCTCTGATGCAGATGGCAAAGACCAGTGCTGCACTGGAGCGTTTGTCTGCCAAAGGGCTGCCGTTCATTTCTGTACTGACTGACCCGACCATGGGTGGTGTTTCAGCCAGTCTGGCAATGCTGGGCGACATCAATATCGGTGAGCCGAAAGCACTGATTGGTTTTGCAGGTCAGCGTGTTATCGAGCAAACGGTCCGTGAAAAACTGCCGGAAGGTTTCCAGCGGAGTGAATTCCTGCTGGAGCACGGTGCGATTGATATGATTGTTGACCGCCGTGAAATGCGTCAGCGTATCGGCGGGCTGCTGGCGAAGATGACTAACATTCCTTCACCGCTGGTGGTCCCGGTCGAACAACCGGCTGAGGCTGAAACGGACACAGATGCGGAGTCTGCCGAAGACAAAGCCTGATCGATTCAAATGAAAACGCCTGGTTCAGACCAGGCGTTTTTGATCCTGATGTCACACACCAACTCGCCATGTTAGCCAGAGGTCAAAACTGGCTGCGGGCTGCGCAATTTTGTCATTGTTCCACAATTCCTCGTATTGATGAGGATGCAGACATTAATTTCCGTGTACTTCGTGCTACATTATGCGACATCTTCTCAATTACATTAGTTAGTACAGTTTCATGTCTGATACCTCTGTAACGCCGCTGTCTGCACCTTCGGCAACCTCACCGTTGAATGATTGGTTAACCTATCTGGAGAATCTTCATACCAGCGCCATTGATTTGGGTCTGGAGCGTGTACAGACCGTGGGGGAGCGTGCCGGGCTGCGTAAACCGGCACCGACAGTCATTACCGTTGCCGGCACCAATGGTAAAGGGTCAACCTGTGCCATTCTGGAAAGCATTTTGCTGCAGGCGGGTTACACTGTTGGTGTTTACAGTTCTCCGCATCTGGTGCGATATAACGAACGTGTTCGCATCAATGGTCAGGAACTGGAAGACAGTGAACACAGCCAGGCTTTTGCGGCGATTGAAAGCTATCGTGAAACGACCAGCCTGAGCATGTTTGAGTTCGGAACACTGGCAGCCCTTCATTTATTCAAGACCCATCAGGTGGAAGTGGTTGTTCTGGAAGTCGGATTGGGCGGCAGATTAGACGCGACGAATATTGTTGATCATGATGTGTCTGTGATCACCAGTCTGGCCATCGATCATGTCGACTGGCTGGGCGATGACATCGAAGTGATCGGCTATGAAAAAGCAGGGATTTTCCGGGCAGGGAAACCGGCCATTTGCGGTCAGCCAAATCCACCGGCTTCTGTCGCAGCGCACGCCGACAGTATCGGTGCAGAGTTGTATCAGGTTGGCTATCAGTTTACCTATGAACAAACCGGTGAAACCTGGAACTGGAAGTGCGGTGCTTTTGATATGGAGCAACTGCCCCTGCCGGCTCTGCCGTTACCCAATGCCGCAACCGCATTGATGGCCCTGGGTGTGGCAGAACTGGATATCAGTGACCAGCATATTGTTGCGGGTCTGGTGAAGGTACGCCTTGCCGGCCGGATGGAAACCGTTGCCGATCATCCGCTGATTCTGCTGGATGTTGCGCACAACCCGCATTCGGCAAATTATCTGGCACGCCAGCTGAAAGCCCTGAAGAACATCCGTGAGGTTGGCAAGATTCACGGTGTGGTCGCAATGTTGCGTGATAAAGATATTCCGGCAACGCTTCATGAGATGCGTAAGGTCACGGATATTTGGTATCCGGCATCTCTGAACGGCCCTCGTGCAGCATCCGGTCAGGATATTGCTGCTCATCTGGATTACCGTGGCGAGGTGTACGATACACCGGTTGAAGCTTGTCAGGCTGCACTGTCTGCAGCTCAGCCGGAGGATGTCGTGATTATATTCGGTTCTTTTTATACAGTTGGCGAAGTGTCCAGCTACATGAAAACAATGCAGGAGTAAGTGTGGCGAGTAAATTTCAAAGCCGCCTGGTCGGAACAATTGTGCTGGTGGCTATCGGCGTAATTTTCCTGCCTGATTTTTTTGATGGTAAGAAGCAACACTTTCAGGAGCAGTTTGCCAGCATTCCGCTGCAGCCGCAGACCGGGGATGAAGAAAACTTCACGGTGATCCCGGAGCCGGTTGCCGCTGAAGCCGAGTTGCCACCGATGCCGGTAACCGAACAGATTGCCGGCAGTGACGTCCACTCAACGGTTGCTGAGCCCGTCAAAGTCAAACCACAGCCTGTCGGCGAACCACAGGCAGGGCTGAAGGACAGCGGCTGGGTGATTCAGCTCGGGGTTTTCAGAAACTTTGATAATGCTCATCAGTTGGTCGAGAAACTGAGAAGCAAAGGTTATCAGGCGCATGTGTGGCCCAAAGACCTGAAACCGGGTGATCTGGCCCGGGTCGTGGTGGGTCCTGAAATCGACAAAAATGCTTTGTCAGGGAAAGTAGACGAATTGCGTAAACTTACCGGACTAAACGGGCAATTGCTCAGATTTAACCCACTCAACCCTTAGGTAAACGTTTGCGTTCTGATTTTTTCTGTTAGAATACGCGCCAACAACAAGAAATAAGTAGAAGATGATCTGGATTGATTATGTCATTTTAGGGGTGATCGGCTTTTCCGCACTGGTCAGTTTGATCCGTGGTTTTGTGAAGGAAGCGCTGTCACTGGTAATTTGGTTTGCGGCATTTTTCATTGCCAGCAATTTTTACAAAGAGCTGGCGGTATATTTCACAAATATCCAGGATGAACTGATCCGAAATGGCAGCGCGATTGCGGTATTGTTCATTGCCACACTGATTGTGGGTGCCGTCGTGAACTATGTCATTGGGCAACTGGTCCAGAAAACGGGTTTGTCAGGCACCGACAGAGTTCTGGGGATAGTCTTCGGTGGTTTGCGTGGTGTGCTGATCATCGCTGCTGTCCTGTTTTTCCTGGATGCCTTTACCGGCTTTGCAAAAGCAGAATGGTGGCAGGCCTCTCAGTTGATTCCGCAATTTGGGGTCGTTATTGAGTGGTTTTTCTCTTACCTGAAAGAGAGTTCGAGTTTCTTACCCGGCGCGTTATAGCGCCGGATTTATATCAGTTGCATTGCGTAACAGTGATGGATAAGACACTGTTACTCAATACAATTATTGATGATCCATAACGAGGATTTAGGACATGTGTGGTATTGTCGGAATCGTGGGAAATACCCCGGTTAACCAGTCTATTTATGATGCATTGACCGTGCTGCAGCACCGCGGCCAGGATGCTGCCGGTATTGTTACCCTGGAAAGCAATCGTTTTCGTCTGCGTAAGGCCAATGGCCTGGTGCGGGATGTCTTCGAAGCAAAACACATGCAACGTCTTCAGGGCACTGTCGGGATCGGCCATGTCCGTTATCCTACGGCGGGCAGTTCCAGTGCTTCAGAGGCCCAGCCTTTCTATGTGAACTCGCCATACGGTATTTCACTGGCGCATAACGGTAACCTGACCAATGCCGCTGATATCCGGGATTCATTGTTTGAAAAGGCTCGGCGCCATGTCAACACGTCTTCCGATTCCGAGGTCCTGCTGAATGTTCTGGCGAACCAGCTGGAAGGTGCGACGAACTATCCGCTGACGTCTGAGGATATTTTTGCAGCGATCCGGGCTGTGCATAAAACGGTTCGTGGTGCTTATGCCGTGGTTGCGATGGTTATTGGGCATGGTCTGATTGCCTTCCGCGATCCGCATGGCATTCGCCCGTTGTGTCTGGGTAAACGTGAAATCGACGGCAAGATGGAATACATGGTTGCCTCTGAGTCTGTGGCACTGGATGCAGTCGGTTTTCAGTTCATGCGGGATGTTGCGCCGGGTGAAGCGGTCTATATCACTTTCGATGGACAGCTGTACACTGAGCAGTGCGCAGAAAATCCGGCCCTGAATCCTTGTGTGTTTGAGTTTGTTTACTTTGCTCGTCCTGACTCTTTCATCGATAAAATTTCTGTTTACAGCGCCCGTTTGAACATGGGTAAAAAACTGGGTGAGAAGATTAAGCGTGAATGGGATGACCTGGACATTGATGTCGTGATTCCAATTCCGGAAACTTCCTGCGACAGTGCACTGGAAATCGCCCGTACCCTGGATAAACCTTACCGTCAGGGCTTTGTGAAGAACCGTTATGTTGGCCGTACCTTTATCATGCCGGGTCAGCAATTACGTCGTAAATCTGTGCGCCGTAAGCTGAATGCGATCAGCTCAGAGTTTAAGGATAAAAGTGTTCTGCTGATTGATGACTCGATTGTTCGTGGGACGACTTCAGAACAAATCATCGAAATGGCCCGTGAAGCGGGTGCGAAGAAGGTGTACCTGGCTTCTGCAGCCCCGGAAATTCGCTTCCCGAACGTTTACGGAATTGATATGCCAAGTGCCAACGAATTGATTGCACACGGCCGTGAAGTGGATGAAATCTGCAAGATGATTGGTGCAGACGGACTGATTTTCCAGGATCTGCAGGATCTGGTGGATGCTGTCGGCGAAGGAAATCCGGATATCCAGCTGTTTGAGACCTCTGTGTTTAACGGCCACTATGTGACCGGGGATGTGAATCAGCAGTACCTGGAGTACCTGGAATCCTTGCGCAGCGAAGATGCCAAAACCCAGCGTGAGATTCAGCAGGAGCTGGCAAATCTGGAGCTGCACAACGAAGGTGTGTAAGACGGTTTGACTGCCATTCGGAGCAACCGAACTTAAAACAGAAAAAGGCAAGCTCACCGGAGCTTGCCTTTTTGTTTATTCAGTTACAGGTAGAAACGAATCATCTGAATGAATATCAGTGCATAAATTGAGGGCCTAAACCGACGTTCCACAGAATGACCGAGCCTGCGATGATAGAAACAAGTAATACGAGTCCGCAGGTTACGATAGAACTGGCATAGATAAAGCCCCGCTCTTCAGGAATATGCATCAGAATCGGTACACCGGTATACAGCAGATAAACGGAATAGGTAATTCCCACCAGACCGGCAATCATCAGGAACCAAAGTTGCGGGTAGAGCGCTGCGATGCTGACCATAAACAGAGGCGTTGCAGTGTAAGCGGCAAGTTCTAAAGCCTGAGTATAAGTTGGGGTTGACCCAAAGGTGTGACTCATCCAGTAGGTGAGGTAAGCCAGTGCAAAAACACCACCAATCAGCGCAACATACATGGCAACAGACATTCCCAGTGCGCTTGCTGGTGTCAGGTGAATCGGATCAACGGCACCCACGCGCCAGCCAATAAAAACACTTGAAATGTACGCAAAGATGGGGGGTAACAAAGCGACCAGCAGAATGTGGCTCAGGCTGCTTTGCACTCCTTCGTGTTGCTCATCAATGTTATGCCACTCTTTTTTGGGGTGAGTGTACAGCCCGAATAAATGTCCCAGAATCATAACCTATCCTCGTTATCTAGGGTGCTTCCGCACAACGCATTACAGGTTGTTGTTCAGAACACTGTCAGTGCATATCCGGACACCTGTGTGTTCCTTGTCTCTATAACATTTAGACGGGCTTCCGACACTTAGCAAGCCTGATGGTTAAGTCACCGGAGGATGATCAGCTTGTGCTGAAGAAGTGACTGGCAAATTCGATAAAGAGTCGCAGCTTTTCAGGCTGGTGATCTTTATGGTTATAGAGCAGGTAAACATTTCTCGGATTGGCTGACCAGTCACCCAGCACCCGAATCAGGTCACCGCTCAGAATATATTTCTCCAGCATGGCATCCGGCATCAGGGTGATCCCCAGACCCGCCACACAAGCCTTACGAACCACATTGAGCTGGTTGGACTCAAATCTGCCTTTGTCGTTGATTGTGATGGTTTCACCGGCTTTGTTGGTCAGGCGCCAGCGCAGCAGCGGGGAACCTTTCAGCAGGGCATGGCTGGATAAATCCTGCGCATGGGTCGGTGCCGGATGACGGCGCAGATAGTCCGGGCTGGCGACCAGAATATCTTCAACGGCGTTGATTTTACGTGCGATCAGTGCGGAGTCACGTTGTGGCCCGACACGAAAAATTACGTCCCAGTCTGTCGGGTCGAGTTGCTCTGGCTCATTACTCAGAAACAGTTCAATGCTGATCGCCGGATGTTCCAGCATGAAGGCATTCAGCATGGGTTGCAGCATGACTTTGCTCAGGTTGGTTGGCGCGGCAATTTTCAATCGTCCGCTCGCCCCTCTGGACTCATCGCGGATGTGCTCGGCGGTATCCAGCAACTGTTGCAGCAATGGTGTGCAGAGCTGGTAATACTGCTGGCCTGCCTCGGTCAGTGAGAGCTTACGGGCATGACGGTTGAGCAGCCGGAGATTCAGGCTGTCTTCAAGCGCCTGAATACGCCGGGTCAGGGTCGCAACGGGTACCTGATATTTGCGGGAAGCAGCGGTATAACTGCCTTCTTCAACCACAATGCGAAATAAATTTAAATCATCTAACTTCATAGGCGATGCGTGACTGGATATGAGAAAGTGGGAATTGTATAACAAAACACTCAGTGTGAAGAGGTTAAGATTTTGTGGAACGAAAAAACCAGAGGATATCCGTGACATCGTCAGATTTTGAGCTGGCTAACAGAACACTAAAACAAAAGTTTAAGGATAGCCTCAAGCCCTGACGTCGTGCGGTTTAGCGCCTATTCTAAATGAAAGCACCTACGGCGATGCTTCAGATTCAAACCAATTCACACGAAGGACGTGCCTGTTCTACAGAATCTCATTCTGCGGCACTTGGCCCCTTGCAACATGGAGGGCACAATCATTGTTAGAGGGTAAAGAAGTTCTCATTGTCGAAGATGATCCGGTCTTTCGACGGATGATCTCGGGGTTTCTGCACGCCCAGGGCTGTGAAGTCAGGGAAGCAGAGGATGGACTGCAGGGGTTACGGGCACTGCGCGACAGTATACCGGATGTACTTCTGTGCGATTTGGCAATGCCTGTGCTGACTGGGATGGAGTTTGTCGAGGAGGTTTCCCTTCACTATCCGATGGTGCCGGTCATTGTGATTTCCGGAACCGGTGAAATGGCTGATGTTGCGGCTGCGCTCCGGCATGGTGTGAAAGATTTTCTGGTTAAGCCGCTGGATAATATCATGGTGCTTAAATCGGCAATGATGTCAGTGCTCAAAGCGCAGGAGAACAGTGCAGAATACTCTGAATTTTCCAGTCAGCTGTTACAGCACGATGTTGCTGTGGATGAAGAACTGCAATGGCATCTCGAAGAGCTTGAATCTAACCCGGAAGCCGCGAGAGAATTGCTGGTCGGGCTGATGCCGGATACTCAGTCCCGTCAGGGAGACTGGCAGCTGAGTTATTGCGTTCTGCAATCGGCTGATGTTCAGCCCGTGTTGCTTGATTACACCTGGCTGATGGACGGACGACTGGCTTTTTATCTGCTTGATGCTGAGTCCGGCGGCCGGCATGGCGCTGCAACCGTTTTGTTGATTCGTGCTTTATTTAATGATTATCTGCGTAAGCATATGGCCACTGAAAATGATCTGAACAGCATGTTGAATGCTATTGAAAATGGGATGAAACAGTCTGGTTATGCCGTTGCAATTAAAGGGCTGTTTGGTATTTTTGATGCCTGTGACCGCAGTCTGTCTTTAATTTCAGCTGGCTCTGAAGCTGTGTTAAAAACCAGTGAAGGGGAATTCAGTGTTTCTGCCGGGTCATTTCTGGGGGAGGGCGCCCGAAAAAACAGGGTGTATGCCCAACTCCTTCCTCCTTCGGGAGCACGTCTCTCACTGAGTAAAATTGGAGCAGCGAATTTCAGCGTAACCATTCAGCGCCTGGAAGCGATGAAAGAAGCTGAAATACACCCTGCGGTCAAAGCAAAGACTACATTTCAATAAGATCTTTCTCTGTGCGAGACGATGGTTCTTTGTCAATCTCTGCTTTATATTCCTACGTTCTGCTGCAAAAACAGGCATAAAAGATTTGCTCCCCGAATCAGGGGAGGGAATCGGTTGAGGTTTAAGGCTCTCACCATATAATCATTTTGAGTGAAATTTTATCCGGGCAGAGGCGATATGAAAGATTGGTTTCTACTTTATTGCAAGCGCAGCGAGCAAGAGCGTGCGGTGGTCAATCTGGATCGTCAGGGAGTTGAGTGTTACTACCCTCAAGTGACTGTTGAAAAAGTCGTTCGTGGTAAACGGGTGACAGCTGCTGAACCGTTGTTCCCAAACTATATGTTTGTGAAGTTTGATCCTGAAGCCATCAGCTATACCACTATTCGTTCCACGCGTGGAGTCGCTGATTTTATTCGTCAGGGTGCGCATCCGCAAAAGGTACAGTCTGAGTTGATTGAACATTTAAGGTCGAATGAAGATTCTGAGGAGCAGAGGCAGAAATTGTCTAATCTGCCGATGCCAGGTGAAAGCCTGATATTAAATCATGGCCAGTTCCAAGGGCTTGAAGCGATTTATCAGGAACCCGATGGTGAAAAACGTTCTTTCATGTTGATTCATCTACTGGGTAAACAGGTTAAAGTCAGTGTGGACAATGCAGATATTGTCCGGCGTTGATCTGGGTACTGCCGGAACACTTCAGTATCCGGCGAATAGACTGTCAGCCATCATCACGAATGCACGGTGATAGGGGCGCAGGTCACGTTTTTACTGGCTTGATGCCTCGCTGTGCACCGCCAACTTTGTTATATTGCGGCTGACAATGACAACTTACATGGATAATGCAATGCAAAAATCTTCCCCAGTTCGTAAAGCGGTCATTCCTGTAGCCGGTTTAGGAACCAGGATGTTGCCTGCTACGAAGGCAATTCCGAAAGAAATGCTGCCAATTGTTGATAAGCCTTTGATTCAGTATGTCGTGAACGAATGTGTCGCAGCAGGGATCAAAGAAATTGTGCTGGTCACACATTCTTCAAAAAATTCCATTGAAAACCACTTCGATACTTCTTTCGAGCTGGAAGCAACATTGGAAAAACGCGTAAAGCGCCAGTTACTGGATGAAGTACAGAATATCTGTCCGAGTGATGTGACGATTATGCATGTCCGTCAGGGACAGGCGAAAGGACTGGGTCACGCCGTACTGTGTGCTCGTCCACTGGTGGGGAATGAGCCTTTTGCTGTTGTTCTGCCTGATGTGATTCTGGATGATACGGCTAGCGATCTTCACAGTGAAAATATGGCTGCAATGGTGAGACTGTTTAATGAAACAGGAACCAGCCAGGTTATGGTTGAACCTGTGCCAATGTCAGACGTGTCCAGCTATGGTGTGGCCGATGTCAATGGCGAGCAGATTGCACCGGGAGATTCGGCTCCTATGTCGAAGGTGGTTGAAAAGCCAGCCCGTGATGAGGCCCCGTCTAATCTTGCGATTGTCGGCCGTTATATTTTGCCGGCAGAGATTTGGGAACTGTTATCGAAAACACCGGTTGGTGCTGGTGATGAGATCCAACTGACGGATGCAATTGCCATGCTGATGGAGAAGCAGCCTGTCCATGCATTTCATATGACTGGTAAAAGTCATGACTGCGGCAGCAAGTTGGGTTATATGCAGGCGTTTGTTGAATATGGACTGCGTCACCCGGACTTAGGTGAGGACTTTGCAGCGTATCTGAAAACTCTGGCAAAGTAATTCACGAGATGACTCCGAAAAAGTAAAAGCGAGGCCTGGCCTCGCTATTTTGATTCTATTAACAAGAAAATATCTTCAACCTTCGTGGAACTGTTCGCAGGCAAGTAGGGTATTTTCAATCAGCGTCGCGACAGTCATCGGTCCGACACCGCCTGGAACCGGGGTGATGTGTTTAGCACGCTGGCGGGCAGCGTCATATTCAACATCACCGGCCAGAGTGCCGTTATCCAGACGGTTAATGCCCACATCAATGACCGTTGCGCCTTCCTTAATCCATTCCCCTGGAATAAAGTTTGGCTTACCGACAGCAACAACAAGAATATCTGCCTGACGGACATGGTTTTCCAGATCCTGAGTAAAACGGTGGCAGGTTGTTGTGGTGGCACCCGCCAGAAGAAGCTCCAGTGTCATCGGACGGCCAACAATATTGGAAGCGCCGACGATTACTGCATGCTTTCCGCGAGCCTGGATATTGTAACGCTCCAGCAGGGTAATAATCCCTTTTGGGGTGCACGAACGCAGCTTCGGAATGCGCTGGCACAAACGGCCTACATTGTAAGGGTGAAAGCCATCGACATCCTTCTCCGGATTGATGTGCTCCAGAACCTTAGTGGAGTCAATTCCGGCCGGGAGTGGCAACTGCACCAGAATGCCATCAATTGAACTGTCTGCGTTCAATTCTTCAATCAGTGCCAGTAATGTATCTTCAGTGGTGTTGCTTGGCAGATCAAAAGAGCGGGAGACGAATCCGACTTCTTCACAGGCCTTGCGTTTGCTGCCGACATAAATTTGTGAGGCAGGATCCTGACCAACCAAAATGACAGCCAATCCGGGTGCGCGTAAACCTGCTTCAATGCGAGCTTTGACACGAGCAGCAACTTCCTGTCTGACTGTTTGTGAGATAAGTTTTCCATCAATGATTTGAGCGGCCATGGTATTCCTTCGTGCAGAACTAATGAGCGGCGAGTATTGTCGCAGAGACCAAGGGGAAAATCCATAGCGCAAACGTTTGCTTTTTGTGGCGGCAGAGATAATGCGAGATATCTTTGTTAAAGATCAATTCAGTAACAGCCGGTGATTCATACAGTGAATTTGAAGTGATATGTTCAGGAAAAATTTGGCGTATAAAAAAGCAGCCATTTCTGAAAGCCGTTGCCTTAACTTTAACCGCTTGATTCATTTAGTTAAGGAAAATCACCTTTACCCGTTGACCTTGATCTCAGGCAACGTATAATTCCCCTCCGTTAACGCTGCTGCTCAGCAGCGATAAAGCGCCCTTAGCTCAGTTGGATAGAGCACGTGCCTTCTAAGCATGTGGTCGCAGGTTCGAATCCTGCAGGGCGCGCCACTTCCACTTCCTTTTCTTCATCAGAACTCCGATTGTTATTCATCTTCCAGAATTCATCCGATTTGTTTTGAAATGTTCGATTGCTGAACTTGCTCAATTTTCCTGCACTGAATCGATGTTTGAATAAAAAAACGCGCTTTGACAGTAATTTTTTCACGTTTTCTCTTGAAAATGCGAAATCAGTCCCTATCTTGTCGAAAGGCTTGCGCTTGGTGTGGCCCGGACGCCTCGACGAATGGGGGTGGGGCCGTTATAATACCGCGCTTTAATTTTAGTCTTAGATGCGATGACCAGCTAAGACTGAAATGGAATGAACAGAATTCAGGCGTTATGGTGTTGAAGCCGTAACACGAAAGGATGCCAGCGTCAGCAGAGCTCTGACGGGCAAAATAACTCAGGCAACCTGAGTCAGTTTTGAGGTTTATGAAAATGCAAGTTACCGTTGAAACCACTGAAGGCCTAGAGCGCCAACTTACAATCACTGTACCTGCTGCAAATATTGAAGATGCAGTGACTGCGCAGCTGAAGCAAATTGCTAAAACTCGTCGTTTCGACGGTTTCCGCCCGGGTAAAGCACCACTGAAGATGGTTGCTCGTATGTTCGGCGCATCTGTTCGTCAGGATGTACTGGGTGAAGTGATGCAGCGTCACTACATCGAAGCGATTGTGAAAGAGAAAATCAATCCAGCTGGCGCACCAACTTTCACGCCAGTAGACATGGCCGAAGGTAAAGATCTGGTATTCAAGGCAACTTTTGAAGTTTTCCCTGAAATCGAACTGGCCGGTCTGGACAAGATTGCAGTTGAAAAACCAGCGGCTGAAGTGAAAGAAGAAGACGTAGCTCAAATGCTGGAAACTCTGCGTAAGCAGCAGGCGAACTGGAAAGAAGTAGACACCGCAGCTGAAGCGAGCAGCCGTGTAACGCTGGATTTCACTGGCTCTGTTGACGGTGAAGAGTTTGAAGGCGGCAAAGCTGAGTCTTTCCCACTGGTGATGGGTCAGGGTCGAATGATCCCAGGCTTTGAAGAAGGCATCGTTGGTAAGAAAGCTGGTGAAGAATTCAATATCGATGTGACTTTCCCAGAAGAATACCACGCAGAAAACCTGAAAGGTAAAGCTGCAGTCTTCGCAATCAAACTGCACAAAGTTGAAGCTCAGGAACTGCCTGAGCTGACTGAAGAGTTTGTGAAGAAGTTTGGTATTGAAGACGGTTCTGTTGACGGTCTGAAAGCTGAAGTTCGTAAGAACATGGAACGTGAACTGAAGCAAGCAATTAAAGCCCGCATCAAAGATCAGGTTCTGAATGGTCTGATTGAGCAAAACAACATTGACGTTCCTGCTGCTCTGATTGATCAGGAAGTGAACGTACTGCGTCAGCAAGCAGTTCAGCGCTTCGGCGGTGATGCTGCGAATGCGCCAGAACTGCCACGCGAGCTGTTTGAAGAACAAGCGAAGCGCCGTGTCGTTGTTGGCCTGCTGCTGGGTGAAGTGATCAAGGCCGAAGAACTGAAAGCTGACGACGAGCGTGTTAAGGCGCTGATCACTGAAATGGCATCTGCTTATGAAGATCCATCAGAAGTTGTTGCATACTACGAGAAGAATGAGCAGTTGATGAACAACATGCGCAATGTTGCTCTGGAAGAACAAGCGATTGATGCTCTGCTGGCTAAAGCACAGGTTTCAGAAAAAGAAGTTGGCTTCAACGAGCTGATGAACCAGCAGCAACCAGCTGCTTAATTGACTGAAATGACTGTAAAGATTTGACTTCTTTTCAAATCTTCTGCTAACAATGGTCCGTATGAGTCAATCATTCGGGCCATTTATTTTTTAGGGAAATCAGGTTATGAGCTACCAAGATAATAATGCCATGTCGCCAATTATGAATGCGCTGGTTCCTATGGTGGTCGAGCAGACCTCGCGTGGTGAACGTTCCTACGACATCTATTCCCGGCTATTGAAAGAGCGTGTGATTTTTCTGACCGGACAGGTCGAAGATCAGATGGCGAATCTGGTTGTGGCGCAGCTGTTGTTCCTTGAGTCGGAAAACCCTGACAAAGATATTTTCCTGTATATCAACTCTCCTGGCGGCTCCGTTACCGCAGGGATGTCAATCTATGACACCATGCAGCACATCAAGCCGGATGTCAGTACTTTCTGTATGGGGCAGGCCTGTTCTATGGGCGCATTCCTGCTGGCCGGCGGTGCAAAAGGAAAACGTTTCTGTCTGCCGAATTCCCGTGTGATGATTCACCAGCCACTGGGTGGTTTTCAGGGCCAGGCATCGGATATTCAAATCCATGCTCAGGAAATTCTGACCATCAAAAAACGACTGAATCATCTGCTGGCTGACCATACCGGACAGCCACTGGAAATTATCGAAAGAGATACAGACCGGGACAACTTCATGTCTGCTGATCAGGCAGCGGAGTATGGATTGGTCGATGCCGTTTTGAATAAGCGTGACTAACCTGTCATTATGGTGCACAGTGTTCTGAATGGGCAAGGTGACAGCAAAATGACGAGAGTTGTTATACACTCAAAACAAGGCAAAGATGGGTGAAACCCAATATGAGGTTAGCGAATGACAGATAAGCGAAAAGAGAGTGGTAGTGGAAAACTGCTGTACTGCTCTTTCTGCGGGAAAAGTCAGCATGAAGTTCGCAAGCTGATTGCTGGCCCTTCTGTGTATATTTGCGATGAGTGCGTCGATCTGTGTAACGACATCATTCGCGAAGAAATCAAAGAAGTAATGCCAAAGCGCGATGGCAATGAACTGCCAACGCCACGAGAGATCCGCACGCATTTAGATGATTATGTCATCGGCCAGGATCACGCTAAAAAAGTATTGGCTGTAGCTGTCTACAACCACTACAAGCGTCTGCGAAACGGTGACACCACCAGTGATGGTGTTGAGCTGGGCAAAAGTAATATCCTGCTGATTGGCCCGACGGGTAGTGGTAAAACGCTGCTGGCGGAAACGCTTGCACGTATGTTGGATGTGCCGTTCACAATGGCAGATGCAACGACCCTGACCGAAGCTGGTTATGTGGGTGAAGACGTAGAGAATATTATTCAGAAGCTGCTGCAAAAATGTGATTATGACGTTGCTAAAGCAGAGCGCGGTATCGTCTACATTGATGAAATCGATAAGATTTCTCGCAAGTCAGATAACCCATCGATCACGCGAGATGTCTCGGGTGAAGGTGTTCAGCAGGCTCTGTTGAAACTGATTGAAGGAACGGTTGCTTCAGTGCCACCACAAGGCGGCCGTAAACATCCGCAGCAGGAATTCCTGCAGGTTGATACTTCGAAAATTCTCTTTATCTGTGGTGGTGCGTTTGCAGGTCTGGATAAAGTGGTTGAGCAGCGTGTTGCGACCAGCTCCGGCATTGGTTTCGGTGCAGAAGTCCGTTCAAAAGATAAACGCAACTCGCTCAGCGCATTGTTTGAGAAAGTCGAACCTGAAGATCTGGTGAAATACGGTTTGATTCCAGAGTTTATCGGTCGTTTGCCTGTGACCGCGATTCTGAGTGAACTGGATGAAGCCGCGTTGGTTCAGATTCTGCGTGAACCGAAGAATGCACTGACCAAGCAGTATGCAGCTTTGCTGGAACTGGAAAATGTTGAGCTCGAATTCCGTGAAGACGCGTTGCAGGCGATTGCCCGTAAGGCGATGGAACGTAAAACGGGTGCGCGTGGTCTGCGCTCAATTGTGGAAGCTGTTTTGCTGGATACCATGTATGAACTGCCATCAGCAGAAGGCGTGAGTAAGGTTGTTATCGACGAATCAGTAATTAAAGGTGAGTCAGAGCCTTTACTGATTTACGAGAACACTGAAAATCAAGCCGCAGGCGGCGAGTGAGTGGTTTCGAAACGTACAATTTGAGTCAATAAAGGAGGCATTGGCCTCCTTTTTAATTTTCTGGCAAATCGACCGTTGAATCTTGTCTGTCTGCCCCCATATACTCACTAAAAGAGACTGAACGGAAGAGAGAACAATATGAACCTGGAGCGTTCGGAACGCCTTGCTATTCCCGTTCTGCCACTGCGTGACGTGGTGGTCTACCCTCATATGGTTATTCCATTGTTTGTAGGCCGGGATAAATCGATTCGTTGCCTTGAAACCGCAATGGATAACGACAAACAAATTTTGTTGGTTGCTCAGAAAGAAGCAGCAACTGATGAGCCTACCGTTGACGATCTCTATGATGTCGGTACTGTTGCTACGATTCTTCAGCTTCTGAAATTGCCTGACGGCACTGTGAAGGTGCTGGTGGAAGGTCAGCAGCGTGCCAGCATTCATAAATTGACTGATGATGAATTTTTCAGCGCGGAAGCAGAGTTTCTGGTCACCCCTGAAATGGATGAGCGCGAGCAGGAAGTCCTGGTTCGAACCGCGATCAGTCAGTTTGAAGGCTTTATTAAGCTCAATAAGAAGATCCCACCCGAGGTACTAACTTCTCTCAACGGTATTGATGACGCTGCACGTTTGGCAGATACCATTGCCGCGCATATGCCACTCAAATTGGCAGATAAGCAAAAAGTGCTGGAAATTGTGGATATTACGGAACGTCTTGAGTTCCTGATGGCCATGATGGAATCTGAAATTGATCTGCTGCAGGTAGAAAAACGTATCCGCGGCCGCGTCAAAAAGCAGATGGAGAAAAGCCAGCGCGAGTATTATCTCAACGAGCAGATGAAAGCGATCCAGAAAGAGCTGGGTGAGCTGGATGATGCTCCGGATGAGTTCGAGTCGTTGAAAAAGAAAATTGACGAGTCGAAGATGCCGGCTGAGGCGCGTGAAAAAACGGAGCAGGAACTGCAAAAGCTGAAGATGATGTCTCCGATGTCAGCGGAAGCGACCGTGGTGCGTGGCTATATCGATTGGATGCTCAGTGTGCCATGGCACAAACGCACCAAAGTGAAAAAAGATCTGACGAAGGCAGAGGAAGTCCTGAATGCGGACCACTATGGCCTGGAACGCGTCAAAGACCGTATTCTGGAGTACTTAGCGGTTCAAAGCCGGATCAATAAACTGAAAGGCCCGATTCTGTGCCTGGTTGGTCCTCCGGGTGTGGGTAAAACCTCTCTGGGACAATCTATTGCAGCTGCTACAGGTCGTAAGTATGTGCGTATGGCTCTGGGCGGAGTTCGTGATGAAGCGGAAATCCGCGGTCATCGTCGTACTTATATTGGTTCAATGCCAGGTAAGCTCATTCAGAAAATGGCAAAAGTGGGCGTGAAAAACCCATTATTCCTGCTGGATGAAATCGATAAAATGTCATCAGACATGCGTGGTGATCCGGCATCAGCACTGCTGGAAGTTCTGGACCCTGAGCAGAATAATGCCTTTAATGACCATTACCTGGAAGTTGATTACGACCTGTCGGATGTCATGTTTGTTGCGACATCGAACTCAATGAACATCCCAGGTCCGCTGCTGGATCGGATGGAAGTGATCCGTCTGTCTGGGTATACCGAAGACGAGAAACTGAATATTGCCAAGCGCCATCTGCTTGAAAAACAAATTAAGCGGAATGGTCTGAAGTCAGGTGAGGTCGAAATCGACGACTCGGCCATCATTGGTATTATTCGTTACTATACCCGTGAAGCGGGTGTGCGGAGTCTGGAACGCGAAATTTCTAAGCTGTGCCGTAAGGCGGTGAAAGAAATTCTGTTGAATCCGGCTGTGAAGAAAGTCACGATTAATCAGAGTAATCTGAAGCAGTATCTGGGTGTCCAGCGTTTTGATTTCGGTAAAGCGGAAGAAAGCAACCGTGTTGGCCAGGTGACCGGTCTGGCATGGACCGAAGTTGGCGGCGATCTGCTGACGATTGAAACTGAGTCAATGCCGGGTAAAGGAAAGCTTTCCTATACGGGTTCATTGGGCGATGTCATGCAGGAGTCCATTCAGGCTGCAATGACAGTGGTTCGTACTCGTGCTGAAAAGCTGGGAATCAACAGTGATTTCTACGAGAAACGTGACATTCATGTCCACGTACCTGAAGGTGCGACACCAAAAGATGGCCCGAGTGCCGGTATTGCAATGTGCACAGCATTGGTTTCGAGTCTGACGGGGAATCCGGTTCGCAGTGATGTTGCGATGACGGGTGAAATTACCCTGCGCGGTGAAGTACTGCCAATTGGTGGCCTGAAAGAGAAGCTGCTGGCAGCTCATCGTGGCGGCATTAAAACGGTGCTGATTCCGAAAGAGAACGAGCGTGATCTGGAAGAGATTCCTGACAACGTGATTGCTGATCTGGAAGTGCGTCCGGTCCGCTGGATTGACGATGTTCTGCGAATTGCTCTGGAAAATAACCCTACTGGGATTGAGCTTGTAAACGCTCAAAACAGTGATATGCAGCAAAATTAGCACATGTAAGGGGCTGACTGTGATTGAAATCGCTTGTCAGCCTTTTTCTGTCTGGCTATAAGTGGAGTCTGATTTGCTGCAAGCTCAATAATAACAAGGCTTACAGCCCTGTTCAGCGTCATCATGACCTGATAAATTAGACCTGATACAACTTTTTGATTGTCCTTTGCCGTCACAGTGTAAAGTTTAGATTATGCTGTTGTCAGGAAGACAATGTTCATAGAGGGGAAGAAATCGTGAACAAAACTCAGTTGGTTGATAAAATCGCCGAAGGTGCTGACATTTCTAAAGCATCTGCTGGCCGTGCGCTGGACGCTTTCATTGAGGCTGTATCTGAGTCTCTGAAGGAAGGCGAGCAAGTTGCTCTGGTTGGTTTTGGTACTTTCTCTGTTCGTGAGCGTGCTGCCCGTACTGGCCGCAACCCACAGACAGGTGAAGAAATCCAAATTGCAGCAGCCCGTGTACCAGGTTTCAAACCAGGTAAAGCGCTGAAAGATTCTGTCAACTAATTTGGCATTATTGCCAGCAGTTGTAATGAACAAAACCTTACGCATAGTGTCATATCATGGCATGATTGCGTAACACGAGAGCGCATCGTAGTGATGCGCTTTTTTTAATTTGTATCAGGGTGAATGGATTGTGGTTCAGAATGAATCACGGCCAACCATTATTGCCAGCTCGAACAACTAGGAGATACGGCACGTTATGATGGAGCGAATGCGCGAAGGCGTAAGCAGTCTTTGGGTAAAGATTATTCTTTCCCTAATCATATTTTCTTTTGTCTTTGCCGGTGTAGGCAGTTATCTGGCAAATTCTAATCAGCCTGTAGCGGCAAAGATTGATGGCGAGGAAATCAGTCAGCGTCAGTTTGAAGAGGCATATCAAAACGAACGTAACCGTATGCAGTCGCAGCTGGGTGATTATTTCTCAACCCTGATGGGTGATCCTGGCTATGTGCAGCAGTTTCGTCGCAGTGTGTTGGATCGTCTGGTAAACGATGCACTGATTGAACAGCGAGCTAATACGCTGGGACTGCGTATCAGCGACGATCAGGTGAAAAAGGCGATTCGTGCAATGCCTGAATTCCAGCGTGACGGCCAGTTTGATAACGATGTTTACACCTCTGTGTTGCGTCGTTCTCGCTTTACGCCTGACCAATTTGCAGAGTACATGCGCACCAATATGTTGCGTCAGCAACTGCTGACAGCCATTCAGGGAAGTGATTTTGCACTGAAGAATGAACTGGCGCAGTTACAGCAACTGGAGCAGCAGCAACGTGAAGTGCGCAGCCTGACACTGAATCTGGAAACGTTTAAAAAGAACGTTGAGATCAGCGAAGAAGACAGCCAAGCCTATTATCAACAGCATGCACTGGAGTTTACTCGTCCGGAGCAGGTGAAGGTGTCTTATATCGAGTTATCCGGCAATTCGCTGAAAAATACTATGGCGGTAAGCGAAGATGAGCTGAAGACTTATTATCAGGACAATCTGGTTAAATTCTCTAAGCCTGAGCAACGTCATGTGCGTCATATTCTGATTCAGGGTGATGATGCTGAAGCAAAGAGCAAAGCTGATGCGATTCTGGCTGAGCTGAAAGGTGGTGCTGATTTTGCTGCAGTGGCGCAAGCGAAATCTGATGATACCTTCAGTGCCAAACAAGGCGGTGAACTGGATTGGTTTGAGCGTGGTGTGATGGATCCGGCGTTTGAAGAGGCGGCATTTGGCCTGAAGAACAACGGTGATGTCTCAGATGTTGTGAAGTCTTCTTTTGGCTATCACATTATTCAGCTTGAGGGCGTGAAAGCGCCAACGGCGAAGCCTTTTGCTGATGTTCGTGAAGATCTGCTGGCCGATCTGCGTGATCAGAAAGCAGCCGAAGCATTCTACCAGCAGCAGACGAAACTGGCTGAAACTGCATTTGAAATGCCGGATTCTCTGGATGACGCCGCGAAAGCCGTGAATGCCAAGGTACAGAAAACGAATTTCTTTGCGCTGAACAATGCTCAGGGTGTACTGGCGACTCCAGCAGTCGTGCAGGCTCTGAATACACCGGAAGTCCGTGAAGATGGTCTGAACTCTGAAGTTATTGAACTGGGGCCAGAGCATGTGATCGTTGTTCGTGTTGATGAGGCGCGTTCTGATCAATTGCTGCCGTTTGAGGAAGTGTCCGGACAGGTGCATGAACAGCTGGCGCAACAACGTGGCGAAGCAGCGGCTGAGAAGCAGGCAGATGAGATTCTGGCGGCATTACGTCAGGGAGACATTAATATTCTGGAGCAGCAAGACCTGAGTTTCTCTGAGCCTCAGACGCTGAATCGTCGCGGTAGTGATCCTGTCCTGACGCAAAAGGCTTTTGCCTTGGCGAAACCAGAAGACGGAAAAACTGTCTACGGCGTGACGCATGATCAGCAGGGCAATGTTGTGATTATTGCGCTGGATAAAGTGACAGAGCCAGAGGTTGAGCCTGCGAAATCAAATGGTCCGATGGCAGAACAACTGGCACAGATGAATGCTCAGCAGGATGTGATGGCGTTACTGGATGTGCTGCGTGCAGACGCGAAAGTGACGTATCCGGTTCTGGATGCAACTGCACAGTAAATGTAATTGATTATTGTATTAACGGGCCGCCATGTGCGGCCCGTCGTTTTTTGGGACCAGAAATTAATGGTGCCGTTTTCCTGCTTGTAAATTTCATTATTCTTCTTGTCGAACAATCGATAAGGAGAACCAATGAAGAATTCAATTGCGCTACTGATGTTGGCTTCAAGCCTAGTGATATCTGGCACGGCTGATGCCACGGATACGCATGAAGGGATTGAAATCGTTGTGAATATCAATACTGCCAATGCAGAGGAACTGGATAAATTATTACTGGGTGTCGGACCTGATAAGGCTCGGAGTATTATTGAGTATCGTGATCAGCATGGTGAGTTTTCGACAGCAGATGACCTGAGCAAAGTGAAAGGGATTGGGGCATCGACTGTAGAGAAAAATCGCGACAGAATTCAGCTCTGAAGATCTGAATATATACGCTGCTATCTTGTAAGGGGGGCATTTGCTCCCCTTGCAACGTTTCAGTGCTGGCTTACAGAGCGGTGGGATTGAATTTTATCGAACGTATAGGCCAGCGCCAGCCCGCCCAATGCACCAGCCAGATGGGCTTCAACTGCGATGCTAGCCTCAATGAGAGAAGCTGTTTCAGCAGAGCCTCCTGTGACAATATCCCAGCCGACCTTGACAAAGCCTGCGGCCAGTAAGAGTTTTCCGCCCGAGCGGTGCTGACGAATATCCTGCCAGGTACCCCAGATAAACAGACCATGGAGTATCCCAGAGAGCCCGGCATAACGATCCAGTTCAGTGAAAAATAAAGACAGTCCGACAATGATACTGAGTGCAAACAAAATTGTGACTAGTCTGGCTGTGGTCAGGTGAAACCGGAACAGCTGGGTCAAAATGGCCAGGCCGGCCAGATTCATCGCGAGGTGAGGCCAATTGGTATGTGTAATATTTCCTGTTAGGATCCTCCACCATTGTCCGGATGCAATTGCCTGCCGATCCCATTCAAGGAACGGATGAACCGGTGCAAGCTGGGCAAAGATAGTGAGCAGACTGATAGCTAACAATGACAGAAACAAAGATCGTGACAACAAGGGCACCTCAATGAGCCGCTACTGTGAGCGCTGTGGCAAAGCTGCAAAAGCCTGTATTTGCCAGTGGATAGAAAATGTTGATGCTAGAACTGAACTGTGGATATTGCAACATCCGTCTGAAGTAAAACAGCCTCTTGGGACGGCGCGAATCCTGACTTTGTCATTGCCCAATGCCCGGCTCTGGGTGGGCGAGGATTTCAGCAAGCATGATGAAATCAACACATTGTTGTCGGATCCGGCGCGGCATGCGGCTGTGCTGTATCCGGGGGAGGGTGCTGCTTCCCTTTCGCAATGGGCTGCTGAGTGCAGCCCTCAGCAACGGACGACTTTAATTCTGCTGGATGGAACCTGGAAGAAGGCCTACAAAATCTGGCAGCTTTCCGCAAATCTGCAAGCATTACCCTGTGTTCGCCTTGAAGCCGCTTTGGCAGGCAATTACCGGATCCGAAAATCACCTAAAGCATCTGGCTTGTCGACGGTAGAGGCAGCTTATGAAGCGCTGAGCCAGATTGAAGGTGAAAGTAACAAATTTCAGCCGTTGCTCAACACGTTTGACCGGATGATTGATTTTCAAATCAGCCAGATGCCGCCCGGTGTCTACGAACGGCATTACGGGAAAAGTTAAACGGTGGGCCCAAGCTTCCAGTCGCTGGCCGGATGGAACAGGTTGCCATAAAGACGCTGAGCAAAGCCGTCAGTCATTCCGGCAATATAGTCAGCGATAATCCGGTGCTCATTCTGGCCGTGATGGATGGCATCCCGCCACCGCTCTCGGGTCCCGGCGGGCAGTAGTCGTTCTGGATCGGACGCCAGAGCCTCGAAGGTTTCCATGATAATTTGCTGACCTTTGTATTCAAGTAGCTGAATCTCTGGCTTGCGAACTACATACTCACTGACAAATTCTTTCAGCACCGTCAGAACTTTTTCCATTGGTACGGAAAGATAGGCATTCCATTTCAGCAGCGGCTCGTCAAAACCGGTTTCATTCTCAGATGTGGTCGGTCCGATTTCAATCGCTGTGATCAGGGCGTTCACCAGTGCGCCGATGGCGTCTTTGCGCTGATGATGATCGGCAAACAACTGCTGACTGAGCCAGTCAATCCGCTCTGTCAGCCAGACGTCTCCACATAGGGCCAACTGGCTTGCTGCCGCGTCCTCCCATTGTTTCTGAGTCACAATTCCCATGACGATGGCATCTTCTAAATCATGCACGCCATAGGCAATGTCATCGGCCAGCTCCATGATGGAACAGTCCAGAGATTTAAAACGGGTCTTCAGGTGCTGGGAAGGTGCCTGTCGTTCGCCTCGCATTGTCGTACTGAGTAACGTCCTGTCTGTATCGGAGAGGGCAGAAAGGATCCAGTTGAACGTATCGTGATCATCCCGGTAGATCCCTTTCGCCGGTTGCCAGTCCTTCGCTCTCAGATGACGGAACTGACGGATGGCAGAGGGCAGTTCGGTTGCCCGGGTCTCACTGATGAATGCGGGATATTTTAACAGCCCAAGCAGGGTCCGGCGCGACAGGTTCATGCCGAACTTTTCTGTGTAGGGTTCCAGCAGTGTGACGATCCGAAAGGTTTGCGCATTGCCTTCAAAGCCGCCGTGGTCCCGCATCATATAGTTCAGAGCCACTTCTCCGCCATGGCCGAAAGGGGGATGGCCGATATCATGTGCCAGACACAGGCTTTCCATCAGGCTGTTTGAAGGCAGCAGTGGCCGAAAATCAGGTTGTTTGATCTTGAGCTGAGCCACGATTCCCGTTCCGATCTGGGAAGCTTCCAGCGAATGGGTCAGCCGGGTGCGGTAAAAATCATGATGTCCTGCACCATGAACCTGGGTTTTGGCCTGTAGCCGGCGAAAAGCGGCGGAATGCAGAATTCTGGCTCGATCTCGCTGGTAGGCGGTCCGGTGGTCCTGACGTCTTTCTTTTTGTTCCTGACTTTTTCTTGCCTGCCATAAATTGGCGGTAGGTTCTCTCTTTTCGCTCATCAGTTTATTTCGTCCAGTGTCAGGTTAAAGCTGGTGGCAAAAGTTGTCAGAAAATAATCCATTTCCGAGGTTTTGCGTTCTTCCAGCGTTTCTTCCAGGCGATTTTTTGCCTGCGTGAATTCATGGTTGCCGGCACTGAGCTCTTCCAGACACTTCAGGTAGGCGCACAGAGTGTCTGCCTGTTTAACGATGTGGTAATCCTGCTGGTTAATCTGTTCACTGACCAGCAACGGGGCATAGTCAGCTTGAAATTCGTCGGGCAGCATCGAGAGCAGCCGTTGCTCGGCCGCAAGTTCAATCTTTTTATATTCTTCGGCAATCGCCGGATTGAAGTATTTGACCGGGGTCGGCATATCGCCGGTTAACACTTCACTGGCGTCGTGGAACATGGCGAGTAAAGCAATTCGTTCCGGATTCAGGGCACCGCCAAAGTGCCGGTTTTTAATCAGGGCGAGAGCATGAGCGACAAAAGCAACCTGGAGGCTGTGTTCGGAGACGTTCTCGCTGGTGACAGATCGCATTAGTGGCCAGCGCTGGATGAGCTTCATTCGGGCCAGATGAGCAAAAAAATGGCTGGTTTTCATAGGGCTTCCAATTCATAAGCTTTCTATTAAACCTATCAGATTTTGGCCTGCCTAGAAATGACAAAGCCCCGGAGACCAGGGCTTTGTTTTGTCAGTGTAAGATTACTGGCGGTAACCATGCAGGAAGCGCTCGAGACGACCGATGGCCATTTCCAGATCATCCACCCGTGGCAGGGTGACAATACGAAAGTGATCCGGTTTCTTCCAGTTAAACCCGGTGCCATGCACGATCAGGACTTTTTCCTGTTGTAGAAAATCCAGTGCCATTTTCTGATCGTCAACGATGTTGAATTTCTTCTGATCCAGTTTCGGGAACAGATAGAGCGCGCCTTTCGGCTTCACGCAGGAAACCCCCGGGATCTGCGTAATCATGTCATAGGCTTTGTTCCGCTGCTCCAGCAAACGGCCGCCCGGCAGGATCAGCTCATTGATACTCTGGTAGCCTCCCAGCGCCGTCTGGACGGCATGCTGCATCGGGACATTGGCACACAGGCGCATGGATGCCAGCATATCCAGACCTTCGATATAGCGTTTGGCAACCTGACGGGGACCGGACAGCAGCATCCAGCCCGCCCGGAAACCACAGACCCGGTAGGATTTGGACAAGCCATTAAATGTGACGCAGAATACATCTTCTGCCAGAGGTGCAATCGAGGTGTGCTGCGCACCGTCATACAGAATTTTGTCGTAGATTTCGTCAGCAAAGATAATCAGTTTGTGCTGACGGGCAATTTCAATTACTTCCAGCAGAAAATCCCGGCTATAAACAGCCCCGGTCGGGTTGTTCGGGTTGATCAGCACAATACCACGCGTCTTCGGTGTGATTTTGCTGCGGATGTCATCCAGATCCGGATACCAGTCAGACTCTTCATCACAAATATAATGCACCGGGTTACCGCCAGACAGCGAGATTGCTGCGGTCCAGAGCGGATAGTCTGGTGCCGGGACCAGGATTTCATCGGTGTTGTCGAGCAGGGCTTGCATCGCCATAACAATGAGTTCAGAAACACCGTTACCGATATAGACATCTTCTACGTCAATATCGAGTAATCCGCGTCGCTGATAGTGCTGCACAACGGCCTTACGGGCAGAATAAATGCCTTTTGAATCGCAGTAGCCCTGAGAGGTTGGCAGGTTACGGATCACGTCCACCAGGATCTCATCCGGTGCATCGAAACCGAATGGTGCGGGGTTGCCAATGTTGAGCTTAAGAATTTTGTGGCCTTCTTCTTCCATGCGCTTGGCATGTTTCAGAACGGGACCCCTAATGTCATAACAAACATTATTGAGCTTGGTAGACATCCCGATGTTGTGCATGTGGTCATCCTGCAAAAAGTGAGCAATTCCGACAAATTACACTAAATACCACCTTCAGATAAAGGCTTTGCAGGAAAAAATTATGTGAAGATGGGGTATTTAATTAATTAGCAGAATAAAACGCTGGTAGGGTGATGTTTGGCCCATAATAAAAATGGTAGAGTTAATTATCCTGAAATCGGTATTTTTCTGGTTTTTGTGGCTACTAATGAACTCTGATTTAGTTGAATGAACTGGGTGTGGTTTGACTTAGGAGGCGAGAGCGGAAAGCGCGATATTCCGCGCTTTCCGTATTTACAGAGGTTCAGCGTGCTTCGCCGCGTAAGGCGATGACGGTTTCCCGTAATGTTGTACTGTTGGCCTCATGCGCATCAAGAGGTTCACCTGCCACAATTGTGACCCGGGACCAGAAACGCTTTGGCCACTT
Source organism: Photobacterium sp. 53610 (assembly GCF_036409375.1). NCBI lineage: Bacteria > Pseudomonadati > Pseudomonadota > Gammaproteobacteria > Vibrionales > Vibrionaceae > Photobacterium > Photobacterium sp. 53610. The sequence goes on from NZ_JAXOFS010000001.1 coordinate 29,417, forward strand.
CAGTAAAGCCCGTCCGCCTTCCCGGCTGAAATAGCTTCCCCACAGCCCCTTTAGTGCCATCGGCAGTACAGGCGCCGGAGAGCGTTTGAGGATGAGATCAATGCCACGCATGAATGGGCCGATTTCACCGTCATGGGTCAGTTTCCCTTCCGGGAAGATGCAGACCAGCTCACCCTGAGACAGACAGTTCTCAACTTCCTCAAATGCCCGCTGAATTGAGCGGCGGTCTTTAGCGGCAATCGGAATCACTTTACAGGCGCTGCAGAAAGTTTTGATCAGCGGCATTTTGAAGATGTCTTCATCCATTATAAAACGGATTGGACGGGGACAGGCACCGGCCAGCAGAAGTGCGTCCATATAACTGACGTGGTTGCACACGATCAGCGCACCGCCTTGTTTGGGAATATTCTCCAGTTGCTGGTGACTGACCCGGTAAATGGTATGGCTGACAATCCAGACGATAAACCGCCAGAAAAAATCAGGTGCCTGCAGATAGATATACCCCAGAATCAGAAGATTCATGCCAGCCAAAAACAGGAAAAACTGCGGGATGGTCAGCGACAGGACCGACAGGAAGATGATGGCAACAATTGCACTGGCGACCATGAAAATCGCATTCCAGATGTTATTGGCAGCGATCACCTGTGCCCGTTCGTTTGGCTTGGCCCGGTTCTGCATCATGGCATACAGCGGGACGATATAAATACCGCCGGAGACTCCCAGCATGGTCAGAGAAAAGAAGACGCGCAGCAACTCAGGCTGGGTCAGAAATGCCCACAGAGAATCTGTCATCGGGGCAATATCCGGTGTCGCAAACATCAGGTCAGCACCAAAGAAGGTGATGCCCAGCGAGCCCAGAGGCACGATACCCGGTTCAATGCGGTGTCCGGACAGACGATCACAGAGCAGCGAGCCAATCGCAATCCCAATTGAAAACAGTGTCAGCAGGACGGAGACTGAGGCCGCATTGCCTCCGAGATGCAGCCTGGCAAAATTGGGGAACTGGGTCAGGTAAGAAGCGCCCAGGAACCAGAACCAGCTGATGCCCAGCACACACTGAAGGACTACCTTATCTTTAGCGGCAATTGACAGTGTACGGCGGGTTTGCCTGATCGGTTGCCACCGGAATGGTGGGGGTGTACCGCTGGGTTTGGCATCCGGTATGTAACGGGAACTGAGATAACCCAGGATGGCAAAACATACGACAGCAACGGCAGCAATCAGTCTGGCTTGCTCCTGACTGGCGATAATGCCTGCCAGCAGCGTGCCCATCAGAATGGCCAGAAAGGTGCCGGTTTCAACCAGCGCATTACCTGAGACCAGCTCTTCTTTTTTCAGGTGCTGAGGCAGCAGGGCATACTTCGCCGGGCCAAAGAATGCTGATTGGGCCCCCATCAGAAAGAGTAAAAGTAACAGAGCCATGTAATTTTCGGTCATGAAAGCAACAGCTGCCATGGCCATGATAATGATCTCCGCCAGTTTCACCTTCCTCATAATGAAGGCTTTATCGTAGGTATCCGACAGGACCCCGGCTGTTGCTGAGAACAGAAAGAAAGGCAGAATAAAGATGCCAGCCGCGAGATTGATAATCAGATCGGTTTCAAATGGCAGTGTTCCGGGGGCAGCAAAAGCGATCAGAATCAGCAGAACATTTTTATAAATATTATCGTTGAACGCGCCCAGCGCCTGAGTTAGAAAATAAGGTAAAAAGCGGCGCTTTCTAAGCAGTGCTGCTTGTGACTGACTGGCCATTGTTCCAGATTTCCTCCTTATACTTGCCAGACGCTGAGGTAGGTGTCTAACAGATTATCAATCAGTGCTTTCCCATCGACAGGCGTCGAGGTGAAGAGTTTGTCGTCAACCGTCAACAGCGTAATGCCATGGACTCCCGCCCATATAACACGGCTGGCTTCGAGCACCGCTTTTTCTGACTGAGTCGGGATCAGCTGGCGGATCAGGTCTTCCAGCATGCTGGTCATATTATTAATACGTTCATGCTGCCATTCAGGCAGTTCTTCGCCGTTCATGGTGTGCTGAAAAATCAGCTGCCAGCGGTAAGGGTGAGCTGCTGCGAAATTCAGATAACAGTACGCCAGTTTTCGCAGGGCATCTTTGGTTGAGCTGGCATGCTGCATTTCTTTTTCTGCTTCAGCAAAGAGCTCGTCCAGCGTCTGTGCAATGGCATGAAGCAGCAGTAGATTATAGTTACCGAATACATTCACCAAAGTACTGGGCACATAGCCAATCATGGCTGCAACTTTACGTAAGCTCAGTTCGTGATGTGGGTGTTCACTGAGAAATTGTTTCACTTGCTCCAGCGTCATGCTGATGAGTTCTTCCCGCGTGTGGTCGTTTCGTCTTGCCATGATATTCCCTACATGGTGCTTGAAAGCACGTACAACAGGCCGGGCATAATGCCGCCTTCTTTCAAAAGAGCTTACCGGCTCCAAAATAAGTATAGAATTAGAACAATGTTCAATATTCTAGGGGGAAGATTCAGTACCGGTCAAGGCAGGTGCGAACCGGTGCTGTCAGCCTCTCCGGGAGTTTTCGACGGATACCTGATCATTCAATGTCCAGAAATCAATCAGTAAACCGATCAGGAAGAAGCCACACGTCAGCAGATAAATGATGCCGGTAAGCCATTTTCCCATGTACATTCGGTGTACACCAAAAATCCCCAAAAATGTGAGCAGTAACCAAGCGATGTTATAGTCGAGCTCGCCACCCTGAAACCTCAGATCGGCTTCTTTGTCCATTCCCGGAATCAGGAACAGGTCTATCAGCCAGCCAATCCCCAGCAGACCCAGGGTTAAAAACCAGATGGTTCCCGTGACTGGTTTTCCATAGTAAAAGCGGTGAGCACCGGTAAACCCGAAAATCCAGAGCAGATAGCCTATCAGTTTACTGTGCGTATTCTGGTGTGTGGTTTCTTGCATGGCCTCATCTCTTCTGTGCTGTGGGCAAAAAAGTTCCCTGCTAATACTAGGTGTGAAACGAACTGCGGAACAAGTTATTTCATTAACTTAGCCGTAGAAGATCGCAATGCAGCTCTGGAATTGACTATAAGTTGACAATTCACAGGGGCAAATTGGCTACTTCTGCCAAATTTGGTAACAATTTGGCCAACTGAAGCAGATTGACTTTACATTCCCCCCGGCTAGGATGCATAAGGTCTGGTAAAACCATGCATTCACAAGGCAAAGGTAAAGGATTGATGAAAAGCTTTATTACCATGTTTGCGTTAATCGTTGCGGTATCATTTACTGCACCTCACGCAGAAGCGAAAAAATTCGGCGGCAGTAAGTCGCTGGGCAAAAGTTATCAAACAGCGCCGGCTCAGAAGCAGCAACCGCAGCAAACGGATACAATCAGCAAGCAGAACCCGACGGCTTCTTCAGGTAAAAAAGGCCTGATGGGCGGTCTGTTGGGCGGTCTGTTGGCGGGCGGCTTGTTAGCTGCATTCTTCGGTGGTGCATTTGAAGGTATCCAGTTCATGGATATTCTGATTTTTGGCCTGATTGCATTTCTGATCTTTAAGTTCCTGAAAGGGATGCGTAAAGCCAAGCCAACAGCAATGGGACATCAGCAGGCCTATGCGGGTGATTCACCACAGGATCAGGGGCAGTTCCGTCAGCAAACGAGCGGCTTTGGTGGTAACGCAGCGCAGTCACAGTATCAGTCAACCGACAGTGATGTGCCATTCAACTTGCCTCCGGGCATTGACATGAATGGGTTTCTGCACGGTGCTCGGGATCATTACCGCATTCTGCAGGGAGCATGGAACCATAATGAACTGGAGACAATTCGAGAGTATGTCAGTCCGGCGCTGTTTGACGATCTCAAGACAGAGCGTTCCAGACTCGAAGGTGAACAGCACACTGAAGTCATGTTTGTCGATGCTGAGCTGGTCCGTGCAGATTATGATGCTTCCTCTGCGCACCTGAGTATCAAGTTCTCAGGACGCTATCAGGACCGTCATGAAGGTGTAGAAGAAGAAATTACGGATATCTGGCATCTGGAACGTGACTTGACGACTCCGAACGCACCTTGGTTGATTGTGGGCATTCAGGCTTAAACAATCACTGTCAGCGTTAACAAGTGACTTGCCATGAACCGCTTATCTTTTTTAGGGATAGGCGGTTTTCTTTTTACTGAAAATCAGAGAATTGCCACGGGTTTGATCTAAACCCCAGCGTGATCCGGTTTCTATCGCTATGCTTGGGGGAAGTCATCAAGAAGTGAGGTCGATATGCCTTTAACACCAGATTTAGTGAATGAATTGAACCTGTTGGTGAAATTTCCGATGCACAGTGATATGGAGGGGGTCAAAGTTCACCATGAGGCCGGTGCTGACATGGTGTCGGCAGCACAGCGGCTGTATGACAAAGGATTGGTGACACAGCCTGATGGCGGTTACCTGACGCACTCCGGCCATCAGGCACTGGAGCATGCTAAAACGGCGCTGCGGATTTTAGCAGGTACTGTGAACGTCTGAGAGCCGCTCGAGCTCTGTCAGGTTCGAAAACGCCTGTGTATTGGTGTTTCCGCATACATCCGGGCAGGGCTTGAACTGATGGCAGACAGCCGGGCGCTCCGGTTGACCGAAAAGCTTGCACAGGTTTTTTTCATTGAGCTGAATGCAGCGGACACCAGCGGGCTTACCATTTGGCATCCCCGGTATCGGGGATGAAATGCTCGGGGCGATGCAGCAGGCACCGCAACCTAAACGACAGTCCATCACAACCTTCTATACTTTCTGTGTCAGCATGCGCTGAGTGTAGGCCGTGAAACCGGCCTTTTGCTGGTGGCGCAAACTACCATTCAACACAGCAGGGATCAACCTTTGCCTGCCGGTTGCACTCCTGTTGCCGGGCTGAAATTCTGACTCAAGGGTTGCACTTTGTCTGGCAGACGGCTATAACACCGCCTTTCTTTCTTCTTACTCAGCGAAGAAGGTGAATGTTCAACAGCAGCAGGACAGAACGATGGCAGCATTTTGGCAAGAGAAAGATCTGACAGCAATGACAGACGCGGAGTGGGAATCTCTCTGTGATGGCTGCGGGAAATGCTGTCTGCATAAGCTCATCGATGATGATACCGATGAGATTTACTATACCAATGTCGCCTGTAGCTTGCTGGATGATCAAACCTGTTCCTGTAAAGATTATGCCAACCGGTTTGAATCTGGTGAAGAGTGCCTCAAACTGACGCGTGAGCGTATTGATGAATTCAGCTGGTTGCCGGACACTTGTGCTTATCGCCTGCTGGCTGAAGGGAAATCTTTGCCGGAATGGCACCCGCTGATTACGGGCTCCAAAGAGGCCATGCACGCTGCCGATCAGTCGGTGCGGGATAAAGTGGTGTACGAAATCGATGTGATCGACTGGGAAGACCATATTCTCAATCATCCCTCTCGGGGCTAGATGTTCCAAGGGTTTTCAATGGGTTAAGTGTCACGCCTCAATCAATAATCACCATGTTTTATCTATATTGGGAAAGTGTGTAGACACTTTGTAGTCATTATAAAGAGTGTGTTGGGCCTGTTAATCAAACCGTAGTGGTTGATAAATCACACTCTTTTCAAGGAAAGATTAACAGCTGATATTCACTTAGGTACAATTGCTCGATTCTCACATAATAAATGGCTAATAACGGAATGACCAACAAGTTGAATCAAAAGAAATCATTTAGTATTTCATATGACATGGATGAAACTGGGAACCATAGTATTGACGCAGAAGTATTAGGTACTAGTTTAGTTAGCCTAGCAAAAGCAATTCGATATTCAGATCAAGTGCTTAACGGTGAAAGCTCTCAAGTAAAAGTTGAAGTTAAGGCTCACAGGGAAGGCTCTTTTACTGTTGACTTAGTTACTTGGTATCAATCAGGTGGTAGTGATGTTCTGAATGCTTTGGGTTTCACTACTTTAGGTTTTTCAGCAGCAGCTGGTACAGCTTTTGGTATTATCAAACAGATAAAGTCTCAAAAAATCGTTGCACGTGTTACTAAAGGTGGGAAAGCTGAACTGATTTTAGATAATGACGAAAAAGTAGAGTGCACTAAGGAGATAGCGGATTTAGTTTCAAACAAAACGATTCGTCAAGAACTTGCCAAAGTTATGAGTGATCCAATTGCTAACAAAGCAGGAGCTAAGTTCGTAATCAAAGGCGAAAATGATCAAGTCCTAGACTCTCTGGAAAGCGAAGATGCTTTAAGTTTTAGGTCATTGCCGAAAAGCACCTTAGAAGAAACAGACGAGACAACAGAACAAGTAACTATTACTTTCTCGCAAGTAAATTTTGATGGTCCAACTGGGTGGAGATGTGATTTACCAAATGGTGATAATGTATCTGTACGCATGAGGCACGAGGCATTTAGGAATCGTATCAATCAAGGTTATGAAACTTTTGCTAAAGGTGAACCTTATATTGTGAAGCTTATGGTAAAAGTTTCTACTAAACCAAATCAGTCGCCCACAACACGCTACTATATAGAAGAAGTTATTCGGCAAAAGTAGTTATATAAGGAACTAAAAATGCAACCAGAGGTTCAAGTGTACCTCCATATCTTGATGATTGTGGGGGTAATTATGTCAACTCCCTTGATATTCAAGCTGTTTGTGTTGCTAGGGAAAGTACTGGTCATGACTTTTTGGCCAGTGTCTACAGTCAGCCTTGAAGTTGTTGAAGAAGATGGGAGCGTGATTATTAAAAAAATCAAGCTTTCAAACACTGATGACTTGATAAAAAACTTGTTGAAAGCTAAGCAAAAGGGGAAGGCATGAGCGAGGTGAATTCTCCAGCAAAAGATAAAAAACTTGTAAAATCAAGTTTGTCAGTGGGTGGCGTATCGGCTGTTGTAATAGCGGCCTGTAACATTGCTTATTCTGCAGATGAATACCTTCCTGTTATAACTACGGCAGTTCCAATATTAATTGGTGGTGGTGTTTGGGGATTAGATTATTTGATTCATTTTTTTGGATTTAAATCTAAAGCTGAACTTGCTGTTCATTGGAAGCTACACCATAAAATTCGATTTTATGAAAAACGTATAAAAAAATACGAGAAAAGCATTAAACGGGCACAAAAGTTGGGTATATGCTATCAATCAGAAGTCACAAGTATCGATACCCTAAAGCATAAAATTAATGAAATTGAGTTGGCATATGGAAATGTTGATTCTGTGAAGATAAATCTTGCAACTGATTAGTTGTATTGTGACGATTATTAGCCACCCTGCTTATAGATTATTTAATGGGTTTTTAGACACCACATCTTCGAGGTGATCTGGGGCGAGGTGGGCGTAACGCATGGTTTGTTTAATGTCGCTGTGCCCCAGTATTTTTTGAAGTGCGATGATGTTACCACCGTTCATCATGTAGTAAGACGCGAAGGTATGGCGCAGAACGTGTGCAGCTTGCCGGGTTAGTCTTGGAACATGCTTCACGACAAACCGATAGATAGTCGAATACCCAATACTGAACAATGGCCCTGAGCCCGGCTGATAGATGAGATCGTAAATCTCTGGGCTGATTGGAACGGACCGGTTCTTTTTGCCTTTCGTTTGGGTGAACGTAACCTTGTACTTACTTAATTGCGCCCCTGTTAGGCTTGCCGTTTCCTTAAACCTTCCACCCGTCGCCAGGCAAAGCTTGATCACCTTGTGTAAATCTTGATGGAACTTGTGTGATTCTGCGGCAGAAATTATTACTTCCATTTCCTCAACGGTAAGAAACTCCATTTCTGTTTCATGAAGTCGAAACTGGCGAACAGACGCGAGTGGATTTGACCCTTTCCATTCGCCCATCCGAATCAACTCAACAATCACAGCATTTAGCAAGTCCTGTTCGTTGTTACAGGTACGGAAAGTAATCGCGACTTTTCGTCCGTTCTGATCGGCTATGTCACCAGCCAGGCGGGCACTTCTGTATTCGGTAAACATTGCGGGGGTGAGCTTCAGGTAAAACGGGTCGCTCATACCGAGCGCCATGGTCTTCAGCTTATTGTAGGTGTATTTGGCCTGAGTGAGAGACTGGCCGTGTCGTTCGTGCCACAGGTCAATCATATCTAGCAAACTACGGCGATCTGGTTTTTCACCCAGCCACGGTTTGTTATCAACTTCACTGAGAATATGTTTCTCATAGGCAAGTGCTTCACCTTTGGTGGTAAAGCGCTTACGAACTCGCTTACCTTTTCGGCCTTGCGGATAAACATCGCAAAGCCAAGGTTTTTTGTTGCCATCTTTTAGATTTCGGACAGTCATTGCAAACAGTATCTGTCAATTAGTAAAGAAATTTAACATAGCATAAGAAGATGTAAATAGAGCCCAATTACTTATGATTACATAACTAGATATCAGGCCCGTAAAAAATATAAAACAAAAGGGTATCCAGCGGAAAATAAAATAGTTGGATTGCTCGTCAATGGATAGTCTCTTTATATGGTTTAGGGCAGCATCTCTTTTTTCTTCACAAGCAAACCATTTAGCTTGCATTTTTTCTAATCTTGCCTTGTGGTCACGGTGAAAATCTGATTCCAGTTGAAAATATTTATGTTTTAATTCATCCGAAAGACCAAAAGTTCTACTTAGAATATCATGTAAGGTGTTGCTTTCATTATACATCTCATTTGTGTATATAGTTCTATTCAATAATGTCTCAATGTCATCGAGTCTTGATTTGATTTCGAATTTATCTTTACTCACATCCTCTTTTTCACAGGCATTAGTTACAAATCTTTCGATTAAATGCAAATCCTCGATAGCACTTTCTAGTACAGAGCTGCCTGAAAATGTGTCTTTTCTCCCCTTGACCCATTTCCCAGAGTTTCGAGCATTGTTCTTTAATGGATTGTGACTCTCTAGTCTTGTAATTAACTCAGAGACTTCATTGTTCAATTTTTCAATATCATCTTCTATTTTTTTTGTTGGAGAGGTTGGAGGTGGAGAGTCTATTTCACTCGTGAGGTGGTTAAATTCCTTAATTATTTCATTGAAACTGAAGGAGATGACTTTGTAGTCACTCTCTTTATCATTTCCATTTTTATCTTTAGTAGAGTTGTTTTTTTTGTTTTTCCAATTTTCTATCGACTCTTCATAGTAGTGGTTGTAAAGGAAGAATTGATATAGAGATATAATGAATGACGGTATCACTAAAACAATAAGAGGAATTTTTGACTCTGGGCTAAGTCTTATCATTCCGAATAGTGTGTGAATCTCGGCCTTATGGAAAATGCATAAGGCTATAGTAACAACACAAGAAAACAAAAAAACAAACTTTGTTTTCTTTGTATCTTCAGAAATCATATGTTCTTTTGCTTCCAAAAGAACAAAAATATTGTCGCTACTCATATTGGTGATTCCCCAATATTTCAAAGATTGTCAAAAATAAGATGTCCTCTGTGTGCTGCAGAGTCATAAGGTAGTAGCTGACCATCTAAATCATAAATTGCAGGTACTGGTAGACCAAGACCGTCCTTTTTATCCAAAACTTTACCACCGAGTTCAACGATATGACGATGCGCCTCTATCATCATTCGCTCTAGCTTTTGCAATTTAGATGGATAGTTTGATACAGGCGACAGACATTGATGAGCACCATACAATGTCATTGCAAATTCCCAGATTTCGGCATTAATCTCATCTTTCGTTTTTTCTTGATTCATTTTTCTTACTCCTTGCCAATAAATAAGCTGTTAATTTTTCTTCATTTCCATAGCCACCCGTCCCAAAACTTCTATGTCCTCCTCAGAAATGTCGATAGTTGAACCGCTAAAACCTACAGCTAACTTCTTGCCTGGTAGGCGCTGAACAGGGTTAATCGAAAGCGAGCCATCAATACTGATTAAGTAGCGGCCAGAGGTCGCATGAGTCTGTTCGGTATTGATAAAGTTCAAATCACCATCTTCATCAATGACCTTTGTTGTTGTTTGCTTTAGGTGATAGTTGTTTAGCGTGACAACATCAATCGTAATCCTACCTGCTTCTTCTAGTGAACCATTTATCAAGCGCTCAATAGCCATCGACTCAGTTGGGTCAATGCTCACCTCATATGGCTCACCTTCACCTGTAGCGAGCCACCGAATAGAGACACCTAATGCCATATGAAGACGAACCACAATCTCAAATGGGGTTACATCACGGTCAACCCAGGTTGAAATTGAGGACTTTGGAACCCCGATTACGTCCGAAAGCTGTCCATATGTATTGGTTTTTGTGATCTCCTTCAATCTTTCAACGATGGCAGTCCCACCTTGATAATCAAATGGGCCTATATGTGATTGTAAAATAGTCATTTGTGATCGCCGCGGTCCTTTGCTGTGAATTTTTCTATAGGATTGATGCTGCCGTTTATTCTTTACTCATCGTCATAGCCACACGGCCAAGCACTTGAATGTCATCCACACTCGCTTCAAAGCTGTTGTCACCGATGTTAATAGACAGCTTCTGTCCAGGTAATCGCTGAATGAAGTTAATCGACAGTTGGCCGTCAATATCGATCAGGTACTTGCCAGATGTCGGGTTGGTGGATTCTGTGTTCACGTAATAAATTGCGGCATCATCTTCAATCACTTTGGTGATCGATGGCTTCAGTCCGAATCGGTCCAGTGTGCTCAGATCCAGAGAGACTTTTCCTGCCTTAATCAAAGCCCCGTCAACTAAGCGGTGCGTTTGAAGCCCTTCAACTGGGTCAACTTTGCATTCAAATGGTTCTCCTTCACCCAGTGCCATATAACGAACCGACGCACCTGTTGCTAAATGCGTTCTGACAATTAACTCAAAAGCGGTCCGATCATGGCTATGCCAAGTCTGAATGGTCGATCTTGGGATTCCAAACTTGTCAGCTAGCTGATAGTTAGTTGTAGTCTCGGTCACATTTCTCAGCTTTTCCGTAAACTCTTTTCCTGAAAGATACGAAAAAGCCGGAATTTCGGCTTGAAGTGTTGTCATCTGCGATCTACCATTGTTGTCATATTCGGTTTGATAGTGTCATACCCAACCAATAATCATCAGAATTAGTCTCAACTTTGTAGGATACCACTTATGGCAAGTCTTCAAATAGCGCTCGACGCACCTTTTTGCACGAAAAAAGAGTTTCTTAAACGTACCGGCTGGTCATCTTCTTCCCTCGATCGCGCGATTGCTGCCGGTGATATCCCAATTCTGCCGAAAAAGGGCGAACGTGGCTCCGTGCTCATCAACCTAGTCAAAGTCTATGAGCGCGCTGCGGGCCAGAAAGTATGAGCCTTGTCACCTCTTCAAAATCAAACCCCGTGCCAGTTGCAAACAACACGCAACCGCACGGGGTCGGGCGCAGCAAACCCAACCACCCGGAGAAGTGCCCAATGTGGCTGAAAGTGGTCGCGTTTGCTGTGATTTTCGGCCCTTTCTTCTTTAAATGAGTTTAGCAATGGACGCAAACAGCTCAACGTTCGTATTCCGTGAGGCCGAACAAAAGGCATTTGACGAAGCTTGTTGCTCATTTGCGAAACAAGAAAACATGACGCAAATAGCAACGCAAGTTGGCATCAACCCAGTGGTATTGCGAAACAAGCTCAACCCGGGCAACGAGCGTCACAAGCTCACGGCGGTTGAGTTAGTCAAAATCAGCCGGGCCAGTGGGAATTACTGCATCGCCAATAGCCTTCTGTTCAGCCTTGGCATGGTGGGCGCGAAAGTTACCACCGAAGGGGAAAAGCAGAACCTCACGCACAGGGCACTGGAAAACTCAATGCATGCCGGGGAGCTTTCCCGCATGGCATTGGAAGCAGGCGGACACATTCGCCTGCCGCGTTCAAAACGAAACGCGCTTCTCGAACGCGCACACGACAGCGTGCGTAATCTCGTTTTACTCATCAGCGACATCGAAAACCGCAGTGCTGGTTTGCAGCCGCTTGTTTCTGCAAGCGTCGATTTTGTTACCAGCGGAATGCCGCTGCCTGGTTTGGCATAAGGAGAAATCACGATGGGATCCCCAGCAGAAAAGCTTCTACAAACACAGAAAAAAATCAGGAACCAGCGCCAGCCGCACTTGGTGCCGGTTCCCAGTGCACCACGTAGTTATCGAGAGCTACAGGCACATCACAAAAAACAGCCAGTGAAATCTGGTGCAGAACATCTGGCAGAGGCAAAAGCGCTCTTCAAACAATCTCACGCACGCAGCCGGGTGAAGATGGCCTATGAATCCCTCACCAAAAAGCAGCGCGGATTGGTGCTGATTGCAGGTGGTTTATCCCCGCACGACTTCAACCGGAATTTCGATGACTTCAGCGATCAGGAAAGGCAGAAAATCCGCGCCGGATTGTTGGAACTAAACACAATTGACCGCCAGTTCGAAAACACCGTCGGCAACGTGCAAAACCTGAAACCGCAACACTTCCATTAATCACACGGCAACACCACAACCGTGCCCCTGTCACAGGGGGCTTTTTTTCGTCCATTTGGTAGGAGAAGACCATGGAAACCGGAAAGAAAACAGCGCAAGAAATACTGGCAATGGATTCGGAAAAGCTGGCTGAGGCTATCCGCAATCGCAGTGTTCAGGATGTTGCTTTAGGCATCCTGCAATTGGCGATGGAGTGCAGGGATGTGCTGCACGTTTTTGTATGGTATGTGGCACATGTCCGCAGCTTAGATATTCAAGTTTACTCAAAAGACACCATTTACGTAGAGGGTATGGGGAAAGTCAGACTGCTTGAAGAAACGTTTAATTTCAAACGTGACGACATCAAAGACCTGCTGGCAATTGAAGACAAGCTGATAGAGCTGGTTGCTGAAGCACGCGACAAAGCGGAGGTGGTGGCATGAACTACCTTGCCGTTTTCCTCTGTCCTGATGGCGGCATCATCCGCCACAAACAAACCGCAGAACCCATGAATATTGAATTGGGCGAGTTTGAAAACCGTGGTGAAGCAGTACGCGAAGCCTGTGTAACCCTTGAATGTGAACACCTAATGAAAGGGGTGATCAGCAAAGGCCACAACAAAGGTGGTTTTCTGATTGTGGATGCACAGGAGTTCGTGACGGTATGAGTCACAACCTTTCCACCCTCACGAACGAACAGCGCCAACATATCGAGGCCGATAAGTTGGCCTGCCTCTACATCCTCCGGATGGAATCGGAACACAAACAGAAAAACCCAATGGGCCGGGGTTTTATTACGGTACCAGCAATGAGCAAACAACAGGTTGTGAAAGAAGTCCGCGCGAAATATCCGGCGCTTTCTGAACTGGTGTTTGACTGCATTCGAAGCCGCAACGGTAACAAGTAAGCATGACGATGAATCGCCCGGAACCTAAACAATCCCTCACAGAATCCAGCCCAGGGCGCCATGTTCTGTGGCGGGATGATTCTGCATGGGCGCAGAACCTTGTTGCCACTCTTCCAGGCGATATTGCCAGTTCTCTGTACAAGCAGTACGTCGCACGCTGGGAAAAGTACGTGACCAAAAACGGCCAGAGCCGCAGTGCAAATATCTGGCTGCGTCGCCAGGTCGAAATGCTCACTTCTGTAATTGCTCAGTTTCCGGTCCACATTAGCAAATTGCGTGATGAGGTGAAGCGTACCCAGTTGGCAAAAGACTTGGCGGGCCAGTGTCATAACGTGATCGCCAGTGGTGCTGAAACTGGAAAAACCATGCAGGAAACGTATCGGGAAGTGATGGACATTCCGAAACGCTGGCGTTTTTCTGTGGCTGTGCCAATGCAGACTATCGCAGCTGTTGAAGGTGAAAGCCTTCATGAGTATGAGGACCGAGTAAAAGAAATTCTGATTGCTGGTCAGTTCGTGCGTCTTATCACTGAAGAGTGGTGGGCGAACAAGCTTGATATCGCGTACAGACGTTTTTGCGAATACTGCCGGATTATTGCTGGCAAGGTTCGCAAAGGTGTTTCGGCGTATCTCAGTCGCATCGGATTGCGTGAATATAAAGAACGCAAGTTGGCAAGTCGTCGCGCATTGGCGCAGATGATTGCCAAGAATGAACTCACCGGTGAAGAAATCGCGCTCATAGAAGCGGTAGACGCATCGGTATCTAATCCTGAAATTCGGCGCCATGAACTCATGGTGCGTATGCGTGGTTTTGAAGATATAGCAGAGGAACATGGGTTGATGGGCGGTTTCTTCACCGTGACCGCACCCAGTAAGTACCACGCCTTCATTAAAGACAAACAAGGCAAAACCCACAGCAACCGCAAATACCAGGGCGCATGCCCACGAAAAACAAATCGCTATTTGGGTTATGTGTGGTCAAAAGCTCGCGCCAAACTCAACCGAATGGGTATTCAAATCATCGGTTTTCGTGTTGTCGAGCCACATCACGACGGCACGCCGCACTGGCACATGCTGTTCTTTTTCAAGCCTGAACACGAACAGCTAATCCGTTTTGTTTTTGCTAATTATTTCACTCAGGAAGACCGTGAAGAACTGCGCGTGTCCGACTTCGATATGGGCTATTGGGCTAGCAGCTTTGAGGAAGACGGAAGCTTTGCGCCTATGGCAGACCTAAACCTCATTGAGCAAACAGCAAAGCGCATTAGCCCGCGATTTGACTATCAGCCAATTGATCCGGAAAAGGGCAGTGCTACCGGGTACATCGCGAAATACATTTCTAAGAATATCGACGGTTTTAAAGTCGATGAAGACGATGAAGCTGAAACAGCCGCGAATATTACCGCTGAGGCGGTGACGGGCTGGGCCAGCACCTGGGGCATTCGTCAGTTTCAGCAAATTGGCGGGCCGCCTGTTTCTGTATGGCGTGAGTTGCGCCGGATGGAGCAGGATGAAGAAACAAAGACGGGCATAGCAGCAGCCAAAGTTGCAGGTGAAAAGTATCAACGCCCGGTGAAATCTTTCCTCGAATTAAAGGCAGAAAAACCACAAATCGAAGTGGCTCGCATTGCTGCTGATTCTGGCAGTTGGAGCATGTTCATTCAGGCTATGGGCGGTTTGTTTTGTTTACGCAGAAACCAACCGTTACGCCTCGTCTACAAGCCACAGGAAAACCAATACGGCGAAGCCGTGAAGAAATTGAAAGGGATTACGAATCAACGTGATCTCACTCTGATATCGCGCGCCGATGGCTGGGTAATTGCCAAGAAAGGTTCAGCGACCACCAAAAGCGGCGACAGCCGCGCCCCTTGGAGTTCTGTCAATAACTGTACGCAGTCCGATCCCGTCCCTCAGAAAGGGACTTTAGAAGATGCGGTATCACGAATTGTTGATATTTCAGCGCTGGGCGACGTTGTTCCGGCCGGAATAGAGGGCCGAACCTTTGATGTGCTGCTTAGCGGCGGCAATGTCGCGGTTGGCGATGGCCGCAGCATCAAGTTACGCGGTGGCGAACTCGACGAAAATGGCAACCGACGGCCCATGCGGCTGATTGAATTTGAACACGAACCGGTAGACCTGAACTGGCTGGATTTCAAAGGCTGGCCAGAAGACATGGAAACCGGAGAGCTGGCTGAAATTTGCACCACTTACGAACAACCACAGCTGTCACCTATTCCAGAACTGGTCTGGGACGATGACGGCTACCCAATTATTTAAGGAGAGACCATGCTTTTACCTGGTGAAATTGTTGTCGATAACTTTGCTGGCGGTGGCGGCGCTTCCACAGGAATGGAAATGGGCCTAAATCGTCATGTGGATATTGCTATTAATCATGATCAAGCAGCTATTGATATGCACCGCATGAATCATCCGGAAACAACGCACTATTGTGAGTCGGTTTGGGACGTGGACCCAGTGGACGCTTGTGATGGTCGGCCAGTTGGGCTTGCTTGGTTCAGTCCTGATTGTAAGCATTTTTCGAAAGCGAAAGGAAATCGGCCTGTAAATAAAAACATTCGCGGGCTTGCTTGGGTGGCGTTGCGTTGGGCTGCTCTGGTGCCAGTTCGCATGATTATGCTTGAGAATGTCGAAGAGTTTATGTCATGGGGGCCGGTTGTGAGCACGGGTGATGACAAATTCCAGCCTTGTCCTGATAGAAAAGGGGAAACTTTTGAAGCGTTTATTCAATGTCTTACCACTGGTTTACCAGAAGATCACCCGGCGTGGCCCGAAATTCGTGAAGCTCTTGGCGATTCTTTCCCGTACGAAAAACTGGAAAAAGGTTTGGGCTACGAGGTGGAATTTAAAACTCTGGCAGCATGCGATTTTGGTGCACCAACGATCCGAAAAAGATTCTTTTTGGTAGCTCGTAATGATGGTCAAACAATTGTGTGGCCTTCTCCAACGCATGGCCCTAAAGGAAGTGGATTACTGCCATATCGCACCGCAGCAGACATCATTGATTGGTCACTGCCGGTTAAATCAATATTTGGTCGCAAGCGACCGCTAGCTGACGCAACATTACGCCGAATCGCTAAAGGTTTGGAAAAATTCGTATTTAACACGGAGACACCGTTTCTGGTGCCGGAGTCGGGGAACACTGCATTTATCACTGAATGTGCTAATGCCTCGTCACAACGAAACATGCCAATAGATGAGCCGCTGCGTACTATATGCGCACAGGTTAAGGGCGGACATTTTGCACTTGTGACTGCGCAACTAGATAGGCAGTTTGGTTGTAGTACTGGGTCATCAGTGGAAGAACCTGTTGGCACTATTACCGCCGGCGGAGGGGGGAAAACGGCACTGATAACCAGTCATATGGTGAAATTACGCGGAACCAATATTGGGCATGGAACCAATGAGCCAGTACATACCATTTCAGCCGGTGGCTTACACCTTGGGGAGGTGCGCGCATTTCTGGTGAAATACTACGGTACAGCAACAGGACAAGAACTAGACTCACCGCTTGGTACTGTTACAACAAAACATCGCTTTGGTTTGGTTACAGTGCGCGGTGAACAATATCAGATAGTTGATATTGGTATGCGTATGCTTGAGCCTCATGAATTGTTTGCAGCGATGGGCTTTCCTGAGGGGTACCAGATATCACACGATAGTAAAGGTCGAAAGTTAACCAAAGCAAATCAAGTGGCTCGATGTGGGAATGCAGTATGCCCTCCTTTGGCGCAAGCCTTGGTGGAAGCGAATGCTGGTAGTAACCGACTCAATGAAATTGCAGCGTAGGGGTTTTTGAATGAGCTTTGACGCATTGGCTATGAAGGTCATCAAAGAGCAATGCAAAGAAAACCGAGAATCAAGCCGGGGATTGCAGCAAGAGGATACTGATAAACATTGACCACCATTGACAATGCGCCTGTATCGGGGCTAACCTACTAAGGTGCTGGCAAAATCCAGCACCGGAATTGGCGTTTCGAATATACATAGGCGCATTGTCGCCAGCCTTGTTGCTGGTTTTTTTATGCGTGATCTCGCACACCTGAATTATGGTGGGCTGAGTGAGGCCAGCTTTGCTGGGCCGATTCCTATGTGTCGGTTACGCCAACCTTGCTCAGCTCACCACCCAGTTAGTTGGCGTTATCTGTGTGGTGATAATTTAAATCACATAGGAGGCCATCATGGCTACAGCAATCACCGTTCCATTCCACGGATCCAACCTGTTCGTTGTCGAGCAAAATAATCAGCCTTACACCCCAATGAAACCCATTGTTGAAGGGATGGGGTTAAATTGGGCTTCGCAATTCACTAAGCTTAATTGCAACCCAGAACGATGGGGGATTGTGAAAATCGCAATACCCACCAATGGCGATGTACAAAGTGCAGTTTGTCTGCCACTCCGTAAGCTGTTCGGCTGGCTGCAAACCATATCGCCCAACAAAGTGAAAGCCACAATCCGCGATAAGGTCATCCAGTACCAAAATGAATGCGACGACGTGCTGTGGCAGTACTGGACCAATCAAACCACCACGCACCATCAACCCCAGCTGATTTCCGCACCGCAACCCAACCGACGGGTAAAACTCTCTGAACTGATTTTTGAACTGGCCGAACTGCGCGGCGTACCGGTTCACGATGTTCATATTCATTACAGCCAGGTATTCGGCAACCCATGCTGGCCGGAAGGCAGCGAAGTTTCCATTGCAATGGCGAACGCGAAACTCAAACACGACATTGCAGAGGCCCGAAAATACAAAGCCGCCCCGGTGGCTCAGCTGGAAGCCGTAGCCGCAGAACTGGGCATGAAAGTGATCAGCGAATACGATTTGCAGGCGCTGCACCGGTTGGTGCTGAAACAGCAGGCAGAGATTGACCAAATGAACAAATCGCTCATCAAACTGGCCCGGCAGCAAAGCCTGATTCTGGGGAGTTCGGTGTGGGGGTAAAATGATAAAGGCCGCGAAAGCGGCCTTTGTTATTCTGATGTTCCGTCTTTTGGCCTCGGCATCAAGCATTCAGGGGCGTAGCGGCTGCGATGAGTTCATCCCAGCTGTTAGGGATTTCCCCCTTGCCTAATAGCCCTTTGAATACATTGTACACGTCTGTTTTTGAGCCAGCCTTTCGTTGAGTAGACTCATCATTAAGCCAGGCATACACAATGCTTTTGGGTGGTGTACTCGTAAAGCGAAAAAAGAGGCGATACCGATCGGGTAACGACATCTTTTTTACTCTTCGCCAGGAGGTGTAGCCTTTGCCTAAAGTTTTGCCTAATCTGAAGTTTGCGGAGTTAGGGTCAATAGGGACTTGCCCTAATGTGACAAAACGAACAGCTTCAAAAAGCTTAATTGCAGGGCGAGATAGAATCTTTTCAGCTTCATCTACCTTATCTTCTTCGACAAGTTTTTCTGCTTTTGACGTGAGCCGGTCGACTTCAGCCTGTAATCTTCGGTACTCCTGGTTGAAGATTTTTAGCGCATAGAGGCCATATCCGTTGACCTGATGAACATTCATTGAAAGGATTACCCCTCAAGTAGTGTTGTATGTTGTTTCTCTGCAATTTTGGCACGTACGGCATCGATACGTGATTGCAGGTGATCAGCTTGTTGAATGAGTTCGATAGAAAGAGGCTCAACGTTGCCATCTTTCTTGGTTTCTTTATCAAGCAGTTTTGCGAATTCAGCCTCTGCACATGCTTCTGATTGAGCAGCAGCAAAGCTGACAACATTGCTGTTTGTGCGAGTGGACATGGGAAGCTCCTTTTTTGACGAGAACAAACAATAGAGACAAAAAAAGCACACTGTATTCAGAGTGCATAAATTATAAAAATTATAATGTTTGATCGAATTTTACACATGATCTGCATATTCGACAAACAATTCGTGTCTCAAATCGTGACGTATTGCGACAAATAGACACGAATAGATGCATATTGATTTCACCCGTCACTACGGTGAACCATGCCTTTGTAATTCCTCAGCTACCGTCACCATCAATGAGACAAAGCCCTCCCGAACCTGCCGGGGCAGCATCCGGGCCGTTGCCGCAATGTCTGCAGCAACGGTTTGGCGGTATCGCATTTCGCCCAGCGACACATCCAGCGACGTCACCCCGTAAAACGCACACATACGGCGGAACTGCGATAGCGTCATATCAGTCTTCCCTTGTTCAATGCGTTGCATTGTGCTCAGAGAAACCTGGCATTGCTTTGCCGCTTGCTCTTGAGTGATGCCGTTTTTCAACCGGATGCGTATGAAAAACAAAACGATTGGGTCGGCTTTGTTGGGTTTTTTAGACATTGTGGTTACTTCTATACGTCATATTTGACGTATTACAGCAGTAAATATTCCACTTAAGGCTAGCACAGCAGGAAAGAAGTGCAGGATCACAAACTTACGCGCATGGTTGCTGTACGTTTGATCGCCATATTGCGAAACCTGTGAGAAAAACAGGGCTAAACTGAACTGCGCGACGTGTAAAAAAAACAATAAATTGATATGATTGAAGATACTGTGTTTTTATACAGTAATCTCAGCTGTTCAGGAGGCTAGATGACAGAGCTACACAAAAACGCTGTCGCATTCATTCAGTGCGCCGCATCAATGGATACATGCGGTAATCATGATGAAAACAACGAGATTGCAATGTTTTTAATCGGTCTGGTGATAGACCATGAAAGGCAGCATCACGCTGCCATCGGGACTAAAAAAGGGAGATTTGCTGCTGAAGGTTGCGGCGTTGGTTTGGCGACAGCGCCTTAAATAATGCGACTGCCAGCTCATCGGTTGCCTTAGAAGAGGGACTAAGGCTGTGGCTGTAAAATAACGACATAACAAATTTATGGCCGCAAACCGGATTCTTACACACATAATACAAATCGGCACAGTCGTTCGACAGCCGATTTGTTTTTTGAATCACCGCACGTTCTCCGCAGCCGCAGGTTACACGGCTACCGTTCACAACAGGCAAACTCGCCGCAGTTTCTATTTTCGATGAAACCAGGGAATGTTTATAGCCCAACGGGCTGACAAAGGTGTGACCGCATTCCGGGTCGGAACACGAACAGAACAGATTCGAGCAATCATCCTGAACAGGTTCACTCCTGCTGATGATCGCGCGCTCACCGCATTTACAGAGAACTCGCATAACTGACCTGACTAAACTTTTGACTGACCAGATCAATAGTAATGATGGGCTGTGTTTTTGTACAGTAGTTGCAATGCTAATCTCTGATGATAATAATGAATTTGAAACTTTATATTCAGGTCAAAAGGTTAGGTGAAATGGTATTGGTAGAATTTTTAGATCATGAGAGCGAACTGGTATTTATTAACCCTGAACACGTTATAAAAGTAAATCGGGGGAGGCATAAAGGGACTACTAATATCTACTTATTAGGTAGTCACGGAACTCATAACACCCATGTGATAGTTGAGAAGAGTATTTACGAAGTAGTACAGATGCTTAAGAGTGCATCATAGTCAAAGCTTACATAATTTAAAAAAATCCCCCGGCTTGCGACCGGGGGAAAACTGCGATGGGACTATGCTGTGTCTTCATCGGGTGGCAGATTATCTTACTTTGGTACCTTGGCAATTGAGTCAATCATTAAATACTGGTTGGATACGGGGCGCATCTCTATCTGCATGAAAATTAATGATATTACGCATTGTAATTTGCGGCAGACATTTAAGATGCTTTTTCAAGCTCGGTATTAAATTTCAAATGCAGCGCTTTCGGCACTTCCGGGTCGTTGTTCACTTCATCCATAATCAGCTCGCATACCGGAATGATTTCATCACGGGCATACTCACGCCCAACTTTTTCAGGGTCGCCAAAACTGGCGGCACCTTGGGGCACCATACCGCCTTTACCTGGCGGGAACCGGTGGCCGACCAGAATGTCTTGCGCTGTGATGTTCTTGATCCGCTCGAACTCATCTTTGGTGGCAATGTCCCCCACCGGAATCAGCTGAAGGCCTTTCTCGTTTCCATTCGGGATGTTCACAAACATGCTGCGGAAGTTACCCACGCCTTTGCTGCTCTGGATTTTCTGCTTCAGGTCATCCTCATCTTTTTTGCTCAGGTTCGGGTCAGTTGCGTAAAAGATGAACCCCATGTGGGCACCGTTCAGATAATACCGCCGGCGGAACATCGTTGCGTCCTGGTTCAGCATGCTGCTTTGAATGCTGCCGAGGTAGTCCGGCATTCCGTAAATTTGCTGCTGAGGGTCATACTGACCCAGCCAGATAATGTCGTTCTCGTTGTAGTCTTTGAACTCATTATCTCGAAGCAGAAACCGGAATTTCCCGTTTTTTCGACGGCGCAAATACATGGACGAAATATGTTCAAGCCGAACAACCCGACCAAAGTGATCGCGTATTTTCAGCAAAGCGCCATGGCCGAAGGTGAAGTAATCCCGGTTGAATCCCTGTAATTGGCGTTTCCGCATACCGCCGCCGCTCTGAAATCGGCCTGTGACATAATTCGACCGGGCGATCAGCGCGCTGCCATGGTAGGCGTTTGCGCGGGCAATCTGTGCCAGCCCTGCGGGCGAAATTGGCGGTTCCCAGTAGTCGTCCATGTCGTTGTAAAACAGTTCGCTGTAATCGGTCAGCCAGCGTCCGGAGTCAACCGCCTCTGCATAATTATCAATACTGTAGCTGGATGCTGTCAGTTGTTCTGTCGCTGGGGTTTGTGCTTCTGTCATGCTGCGGTTGCCCATGTCGATTTACGTTTATTGGTGTGGTTCAGTGGCTCATTGATGAGTGCGTGGGCAATCGCCCAGAAAGCATCGGCATGCCCTGTCATTTCACTGCGTTCTGCACGATACGTGATAGCGTTACCGCTTTTGGTGTTGACGCGGTAGATTGCCATGAATGCCATAGAAATGTCTTTGTGTTCAGCATCGTACTGCAGTCGGTTGGCTTCAATGACGTCGGCCATCTTCAGAACCATGCGAGTTTTGCTTTCTGGGTTGTAGTGAATTGCCACGGCTTCACGCGGATGCTTCGCGCTGATGAGATCCCACACGCCGCTGCCGATACCTGTGGTATCAATGCCGATGTAGGTCACGTTGTAGCGTTCAAACATTCTGTCGATTTGCTCGGCCTGATATTGAAAGTTAAGTCCGCGCCAGTAGTGCTTTTCCAGAATCCGGAATTTCTCTGGGGCGACGATGGGCGGAGCAACCACGACTAAACACGCATTGTCTCGGGTTCGTGATGGGTCGTAGCCCAGCCAAACCTCACGGTTTTCGAATGGCCGCGGTGTGCCAGGTTTGAAGTCCTGCCAGTGGGATGTATCCACCATACAGCGTTCCATGTGGCTGAACTTGAAGACAGACAGTGAGCCATCCACAAACACACACATGAACAAGTTATTGAAATCATCTTCGCTGTATTCGTCGCGAAGTTCATCAATATCGAACAGGTCACAGCCACCGTTGGCGGCGTCTTCGATGGTAACCACATAACGCCACTGGCGATCAGGGCAGAGGCGGCCGCCATCACGGTATTCATCGAACGACGGAAAATCGACTTTTTCCCGGCTTTCTTTGCCTTTTTTCCAGCTGTCACCAGTCCAGAATGGGTATGCCTGGTGCGTTTTAGTCGATGGGGTGCTGAAGTAGGTTTTCCGCCATTTCTTGTGCGTTGCCATGGCAGAGGCCAGCTTGTTCAGCTCGTCGAACTTAGGGATCCAGAAGTATTCATCAACGTAAACATGGCCGTGGTAACTCTGTGCAGTTTTGCTGTTTGTAGACAGAAAGCGGAGTTCAGCCCCGTTGCTGAGGATGATGGGATTTCCGGTGAGTTCGATATCAAGAAACTCTTTCGCAATGGCGATGATGTAGCTGCGAAAGACTTCTGCTTGAGCACGCGAAGCTGAAAGGAATATCTGGTTGTCACCGGTCAGGATGGCATCTTCCAGTGCTTCACCACTGAAATAATAAGTGGCCCCAATCTGGCGTGATTTCAGAATGTTCCGAATTCGCTGCTTGAGGTTCTCACGCATGACCAGCTGATACTTAAACAGCGAGGCATGCCATTCTTTGAAGTGGTCAGCAGTAATTTCGCTGACATCATTTTTTTGTTTTTTCTTCTTCTGTTTCTTATTGCTGCTGCCACCACTGTTTGCATGTGCTTGATCATGCTTCTGAACACCGCTGTTCTGTGGTGGGGCTGATTTCAGCTTTTCCTGTGCCCGCAGCTTCTTCAGGTTGGTGTGATGTTTTATCAGCCGGTCCAGCATATCCAGCTGACTCGGGGTTGGGTCTGTTGTTTCCAGTAGGGTTTGAATACGTGTCGCGATCGCTTCATCCACGGTGAATTCGCGCAACATATCCCGCCAGCCATATTTGTCAGCCCAGTAATAAACGATGCGCTCATTACTCAGGCCCAATTCGGCAGCGATCTCTTTTGGCGTCCATGCCTTCAAATAGAGGGCTCGGGCGGCTTGTCTAACTTCAGGTGAATATGCCATGTCGCAATCATACGCCTCTGAGTAACTTGAATGACTCACTTTATTTCCAATGTGTTCGGATATGGCTGATATCCGAATTTTCAGGAATTCAAGTGAGTGCTTGATTGTTCTCAAAGGCGTATCTTTTCCGTGACTGATGAGACAAAAACTGACTTTGAACGGAATCGGGACTCAATGAGCAAATCGACTGGCTGGGTAATTGTGGCAACTGCTGGGGCAACCGTAGACGGGCGCACCATTACCGACAACTGGATTAAAGACATGGCGGACCAGTATTCAACTGACGAATACACCGCGCTGATCTGGCCTGAGCATTTCCGTTCTTCATGGGCGCCGTTTGATGGGAAAAACTGGGGAACGGTAGATGAAGTCAAAGCCGCGAAATTTAAAGACAAGCTGCGACTGTTTGCGAAATTAACTGCAAATGATTATCTGCTGGAAGCGAATAAAGAAGGGCAAAAGCTGTTCACGTCGATTGAGCCGAACCCAGATTACAAAGGCAAAGGTCGCTGTTATCTGATGGGCTTGGCCGTGACCGATTCCCCAGCCAGTACCGGTACCACTCGCCTGAAATTCTCTATTGGTGAAAACACGCATGAACGTGAATACAGCCAAATGGAAGAGCTGAAATTCTCCGATTTTATCGCGGTTGCACAAGATGACCGCAGCACGATAGCGAAAGCCTTCAGCACACTTGCTGAGTGGTTTTCCGCAGGCGGTGAAACGCCGATTCCACATTCAACCGCAACACCGCACGACGAGGAAACCGACGTGACCGAAGAACAATTAAAAGCCGCGCTGGCTGAACAGTTAAAGCCGTTCAATGCCCAGCTGGAATCGCTGCAAGAGCAGGTGAACCAGTTCTCAGCGCAACCCCCTGCAGATCCACCGAAAGACGACACTGAAGGCAAGACTGACGGTGAAAAACAGGGTGATACGTCCTCAAATTTCAGCCAGTTATTCGCCAGTGAACTGGAGAAGCAACTGAACCCGCTAACGGAAAAGCTCAACGGTCTACAGGACCAGTTCAACGAGCTGAAGCAAGAAAAGCCGGGGCAATCCCCGGACCAATCAGGCACAGGCAGCGATACGATGGAGGTATTTTAAATGCTGAACGCACTTTCAACCGGATACCTCATGGAATTTTGCGCAACGACAGTCACGGCTGCTGGTGCACAAGCAGGTTCGCGGATGTTCAACATTACACCGCCAATGGAAACCAAGCTGCGTCAGGCGATCATGCAGTCCCATGCGTTTCTGGGGATGATTTCTTTGCTGCCAGTTCAGCAGATTAAAGGCCAGGTGATTGATGTTGGTAGCGATGGCCTGTCAACGGGGCGATCAGCAGATGGACGTTTCAGTGTGGAAGTGGGCCAGGACGGGAACGAATACGAGCTGACCAAAACTGATTCCGGAGCGCATATTGACTGGGAAACCATGACTCAGTGGGCGAACTCCGGTCAGAAAGGCGAATGGCTGAAGCTGATGCAAAACGCCATTTCCCGCCGCTTTGCGTTAGACATGATCCGAGTCGGCTTCAATGGCGTTTCGATTGCAAGCCCAACGAACCCCCAGGCCAATCCGCTGGGGCAAGACGTCAACAAAGGCTGGTTGACGATTGTTAAAGAGAAAGCGGCTGAACAGGTATTGCCCGCCGCTCAGCTTGACCCAACCGGAAAAACTGCTGGCGCCTATAAAAACCTGGATTCACTGGTGCAAGACCTCATTAACACGACGATTGCACCAGAGCATCAGGAAGATCCCGACTTAGTTGTCTTGGTCGGTTCTGAACTTGTTGCCGCTGAACAACATCGTTTGCTGGAAGCCGCGGAAACGCCTACAGAGCACAAGGCAGCACAGTCGTTGGCGAAAACCATTGCGGGTAAGCAAGCCTATAAGCCGCCATTCTTCCCGAAAACAGGCATTTGGGTAACGAACCTGAAGAACCTGCAAATTTTGACGCAGACTGGCACCCAGTGGCGAAACCAAAAAAACAACGAAGACAAACTTCGCTTCGAGAGCAATCACATCCGTATGGAAGGGTATGCCGTGGGCAACATGCACAAGTTTGCGGCGATCGAAGACGTCACCGTTGTTGAACCTGAACCGGCAGCATAGGAAATAGCGCATGGTGAGTCCGTTAAAGAGACAACGTGAGGCCATCCTTGCCAAACAGCAAGCGGTAGAAACCCCGCAGGCTGAAACGGTGAATACAGACAGCCTGCACATCAAACTGATTGAGTTTGAAGAAGACCGTCAGGACATGCGACGTCGTTTCAATGCGCGTGCCGATCGTGAGGCTTATAAGCGTGATGTGCTGATTCCGAAATACCAGCCTTTGGCGGACGTCTACCTGAACTCTGGTGAGCGGTATCAGAACCCAATTTTCAGCACCGTGATTGTTTGGCTGTTTGATATCGGTGATTTGAATACTGCCATCGAGTGGTGTTTCAAGGCGATCGAGATGGACTTGCCGACGCCTGATTTTATCCGCCGTGACTGGCCGAGCTTTTGTGCTGATCAGGTGCTGGAATGGGCGGAAAAACAGTCCGAACGCGGGCAAAGCGTTGAGCCGTATTTCAGCCAGGTGTTCGGGAAAATCCAAAATGACTGGCGTTTACATGAAGAAGTGAATGCCAAGTGGTTCAAGTTTGCTGGCCTGTCGTTGCTGCGTGATGACGAAGGCAAACCCCGAGCGGCGGCGGTTGGTGACATTGAAATGCTGGAAAAAGCAAAAGCCCTGCTTGTTGAGGCGAACAACCAATACGACAAGATTGGCGTTGGCACCATGCTGACCAAAATTGACCAGCGCATCAGTGCGCTGAAAACCGGGAAGAATTTGTAAGACTCCCAAGCCACCCGCCTCGGCTGACGAGGAGAGGGCAGCCAACAGGCTAACCCGAATCCGTCGACTCAGTGGCAAGAGGCGCACTAATTGATAGGGAATGTGATGAGCTTTGGCGGAAGACTGAATACAGACATCAATACACCGATATCTGGGAATGGCTGGCCGGACTTAAGTACCGAAGAGTTTCGCAAAGTTCGTCGTATTCCATCTGTATTCGACGAAAGCTCAATTGTGATGGCGCTGGAAGCAGCCGCGTTTTATGTGCAGGGGCAGTTGAGTAGTTTGCTGGAAGGTGGTGAGCCGCCCGAGCTTTCAGCGCCATCGGTGTACAGGCGTGCCGTTTACAGTAGAGCTCATGCCGATTTGTTACCGGAGTTCGCGACTCAGGACCGTCGGGAAGTGGCTGAAAATGCGGCGGAAGATGCACCCGAACAGGATGCCCGCTTTCGTGCCCAATCAACGAGAGACATCTGTTTGTTGCTGGGACGCAGCGCCAATGGTGTGGAGCTGATTTGATGGAAACCAAACTGCAGTACTTACACGGATACCTGGTTGAAAGCCTCTCCGGCCTGGTTCACGAAGGCGAGATACATGCAACACAGGCAGGCGGCCAGGTCATCGTTGACGGTGAAGACAGAGGGAACGACGGATATCGGGTTGCCTACTGGCAGTACGATGCGGGTTTGTTAATTGAGGCTTTTCCGCACCTGAAGCTTGACCCCAAAAATCTGTTTGCGCTGCTGGCTTGCTGGTTGGATGAATACGACAGTGATCGGGATGTACTGGACGACCTGCGTGATCCTGAAATTGAAGTTGAAGAAAACAATGAGGCGACAGCTGATGTGCTGATTCGAATTACGTTTGCTGAACCGATCGAAATTGTTCCGGACGAAAGCGGCCTGATTGTATGGAATGGCAAACGTTACAAAGTCAATCCGGTAGATATCTGGGTGGCTGAAGAAAGCGAGATAAACAATGAAACCGGTAATCACGCTTAATGCCAGTGATGCGGTTTCGGCAAGGAAGGCGTTAGAAGCGTTAGCGCTCTCTCCGAAGAAGCGATTTTGGCTACTGAAAGATTTGGGCCGCTGGGAGATTCGCCAGACCAAAAGCCGGATTCGCAGGCAAAAGGATGTGAACGGCAAGCCATTTGAAAAGCGTAAGCAGGGCGAAGATCCGGTATTAGCCAGCTTTACCCAGGGAATGGAACCCTATGTGCAGGACCGGGTGACTTTGAACCTGACCTGGAAACGTAAGCTGAAAGGCAGTAAAGCCGCTGCCAACCAATTGGGCTTTATCGAGCATCAGAGCGCCGCAAAACACATCAAAAAAATGAATCGTCGTTTTGGTGAGCCGGACTACGGAGCGCCTGCCACAGATAAGCAGGCCATCGCTCTGAGGCGATTGGGTTACAAGCTGAAACGCAAAGGTGGCGGCTATAACCGACTGAGCAAGCGAAATATTGCCAGGCGAATGACGATAGGCCAGGCGGGCGTAATTATTCGCATGATGCGGACGGGGTCTCGAAAAGGTAAGCAGAGCTGGACGATAGAAAACCCACAACGTGAGTTTTTAGGAACATCAAAAGAACGTGTGCGTGCTCGACTGGTACAGAACATTGAAAAAGCCAGGCAGCGCAGATAACGACAAGCAAAGGATAGAGCAAATGGCAATCGGAACCGTTGATGTCAACAACCTCAACTTAGGGCAAGGCGACGTGCCGGAAATCGAGCGTCATTTGCTCTTTATCGGCAGTACGTCAAAAGCTGAGCTGAAGGGCAAGCTGACCCATGTGTCTGCAGCAACCAACTTGGATGATGTGGTGGCAGATGATGTCCTGGGCCGCAATGTGATCGCCGCGCAGCTCAATGGCAAGCAAAACTGGACCGCAGCTATCTATGCGCTGGCAGACGGCCAGACCTGGGAAGACGCGGTGGATGCGGCCAACCTGACCGGCTCTTTCGAAGGCATTGTGATTGTGGATGAAACCACAGACAAAGCCGGATTTGATGCCATGCAGGCCAAGCACACCGAACTGGTGAGCAAGCTGGGGCGCTGGGTGTTCTTTCTGGCTGCCGTACCGGGCATTGATAAAGCGGCGCAAACCTGGTCGGCTTATACCGGCTCAATGGTCACCTTGGTGAAGGATGTGGCAGCCAATATGGTGGTGCCGGTGCCCCAGCTGCATGGCAACAATATCGGGGTGCTGGCAGGTCGACTGTGTGACCGCAGTGTCACCGTCGCCGATACGCCCATGCGAGTGGCAACCGGCAATGTGCTGGGAATAGGGGATACGCCTGTCGACAGTGACGGTAAAGAACTGGATATGGCGACCATTATTGCACTGGCGACCGCCCGTTATTCGGTGCCGCAGTGGTACGCGGACTTTCCGGGGATTTACTGGGGGGATGCCACCACGCTGGAAGCCGCTGGCGGTGATTATCAGGTGCTTGAGTATGTGCGCCCGGTGCACAAGCTGAACCGCCGGGTTCGGGTGAAAGCGATTCGCCGGATTGGCGACAAAAGGCTGAATTCCACCCCGGCGTCTATTGAGCGCAATCGTCAGTATTTCAGTGCAGATATGCGTCGAATGTCGAAGACCACCGAAATTGGCGGCATCACCTTCCCGGGTGAAATTATGAAGCCACGGGAAGAAGATGTGATGATTCAATGGCAAACCAAAACCAAAGTGATCATTGGCCTGATGGCCCGTCCGCATAACTGCCCGAAACATATCGCAGTGAATATTGCACTGGATTTGACTAACCCAGCGGATACGGAGGCTTAATGCGAATTTCCGGAAAAAATATGCGATTCAACCTGGGCGACATCCGATTGAGCGCACAGAAGTTCACCTTGTCGATTACCGATAACAGCGCGGTGTCTAAAACCAACGGCGTGCCGGATGGCTACGTGGACGGCGATGTAGAGGCATCGGGCGAAATGGAACTGACCACCTCGCAGTTCAACCTGCTGAACAAGGCCGCAGCCAATGCAGGCGCCTGGCGCGCACTACCGGCATTCGATGCCATGGGTTACGGCAAGATTGATAAGGATGAGCTGAAAGTCGAGATGTTCGGCGTTCGCATCAAGATTTCTGACTTGCTCGATGTCGACAGTAACGGCGGCAGCGCCCTGGTGCACAAAATCCCGTTCGATATTACCAGTCCGGACTTCATCAAAATCAACGGTACATCGTACCTGCGTGATGACGAAACCGAAGATCTGGTTTCCTGAGGATAGCGAATGCCGGACGTATTTGATCATGCCAGTGCTATCGAAGCCAAATTCAACCAAATGGCGCTGGACCGACAGCTGGGTGCCGCGACCCGCCAGACGGGCAACCAGACCAGCGCGACAGAGTGCACGGAATGCGGCGACGCCATCCCAGAAAAGCGCCGCCAACACATACCGGGGTGTCTGTACTGCACCCCATGCCAGGAACTCGCCGACAAGGGGAAACTGTGATGACACGTGAAGAATTTATCCGCCGCTGGCCGAACTTCAAACCGGAAGAATTCGCCTGTAAATGCGGCCATTGCGGGCCGGAGTCCGGTCTGAAGATGCAGCCTGCCACCATGGACAAATTGCAGAACACCCGCAGCGACATGGACATACCATTCGTGATCACCAGTGGGTACCGCTGCCGCCGTCATCCGGTAGAAGCCCGCAAATCAGCACCCGGCGCGCACAACTACGGCCAGGCGGTTGATGTCAGCTTAAGCGGTGAAACCGCACTGAATTTGATTGGTAGCGCGCAGCTGTATGGCTTCACCGGCATTGGTGTGGCGCAGAAAGGTTCCGGCCGATTTATTCACCTGGATGACATGGCATCAGGAAAAAACCGTCCGCGTCCCTGGATTTGGAGCTACTGACATGTGGGACAAAGTGAAACAGCTAATCGGCACCGCAGCGCCCATGGTCGGCACCTTGATTGGCGGTCCGGCAGGTGGCGCAGTCGGCGGGCTGGTCGCCAGCGCGCTGGGTGTTGATAACACCCCGGATGCCATTGAGCATGCGATTAAGAATGACCCTGATGCCTTTCTCAAACTTAAGCAGATTGAGATGGAGCATGCCCAGGAGCTGAAACGCCTGTCGCTGGAAGAAGGACGGCTGGCGATGGAATCCGCCCGCATTGCAATGGCGGATACCCAGCACGCCCGTGAGCAGCATCGAGACCACTGGATGCCGAGCGCGTTGGCAATTTCCATGGTCGGCATGGTGGCCCTGATGTTTACCGCGCTGCTGTTCGGTCCGCCAATGCCGGAACGCTATGACAGCGTGCTGATGATCATTGTGGGCGCTGTACTGACCGCATTTTCGACGGCCATTGCCTACTGGCTGGGAAGCAGCAAAGGCAGTGTTGATAAAACCAAACACCTGAAAACAGGGGGATAGATGACCGACACCACACGCCAGACATCACCGGAACGGACGAATTTAAGTGCAATTGTCCCTGTGCTGAGTGTGGCCCTGACAATTTTGGCGGCTTGCATTGGCTATCTGTTTATTCAAACGGCGGCCAACAAGCTGGCAATTTCTGAACAGCGCGCCTATGTCGCTGAAAACTATGCTACGCGGGATGAGCTGAAAGCAGGCTTTGACCGCCTTGAACAACGCCTCACCGACGGGTTCAACCGTCTGGATGAAAAACTGGAGCGAGTAAAACCATGAGCAAAACGATCACCTTAACCGTTGCAGGTACTGACGTCACTTTTCAACCCACCCCGGACCTGTATGCGGAATACATGGGCCAGATTGCGCAGGGCAATATTTCCGATGGCGCCCACAACTTCATCATGCAATCGGTAGGTGAAGACGGGAAGGAATACCTGAGAAATTTGACTGAAGAGAACCCAGGCGCAGCCATACAGCTGGGGTCGACGTTGATGCAGGCATACGCGCCTAAAATCGCCATCTCCGTAAAAAAATAAACAGCAAGGTCACTGCACTGGATAACAGTGACCTTGCCCAGATGCTGGCATTTCGTCGCAAGTGGCTGCCGGGTGAGACGGATGATGAAACCAGTCTTGCCCAGGCGACCTGGCTGGAAAAACGCTACTGGGAAAACATGGCCGCAGCGATGGCCTCTGGTGTGAGCAAGGCATTTTCAGGATAAACCATGTCATTACCCGAACCGCTCCGATTTACCGTTGGACTGATTGACCAAATCTCTAAACCGCTGGGGAATATCCAGCGTCAGTTTAGCGGTATGGCCAGTTCTTATCGTGACGGCACCCATACCATGGTTGCTGGCGCGGCGGGTGTAGCCGGTGCGGGGATTGCCCTGCAGCAAGCGCTGATGCCTGCCATTGAAATGGACCGGGTGTTAGGAGAAGTGAAGTCTCTGGGGGTTGCTGATGAGCAGCTTCAGCAGCTCAGTGATACTGCACTGAATTTTGCCGTGGAGTATGGCAAATCTGCCACTGAATTTGTTGCGGCCAGTTACGACATCAAATCCGCTATGGGGGATTTGACGGGTGATGAGCTTTCAAATTTGTCGAGAACAGCCGCGATTACTGCTGCGGCAACAAAAGCTGATACCAAAACGATAACTGATTACTTCGGAACCATGTATGGCATTTTCCAAGATCAGGCGACGGTCATTGGGAAAGATGCATGGGCCGATCAGCTGGGTAGTTACACAGCATTAGCGGTGGAACGATTCAAAACTGATGGTGTGAAACTGTCTCAATCTTTCAGGGCGTTAGGGAATGATGCAACGGTTGCAGGTGCCGGTTTAGGTGAACAGTTTGCAATCCTTGGGCTATTGGGCAACCAAATGGACGGCGGTGTAGCTGCCACCAAATACCAGGCTTTCATCAGTAAAGCCGCCGGTGCTGGAAAATCACTCGGGCTTAATTTCTTAGACGCGAATAACCAGCTGCTTGATGCGGCCTCAATCATTGATGTCATCAAGGGCAAGTATGGCGACTCGTTAGATGCTTTAGAAAAAATGAAATTGGAGAAAGCTTTCGGTGGTAAGGAAGCGATGTCCTTCATTTCAACGCTGTATGGGCAAACCAAGGAGCTTAGGAAGCAAATTGCAGATTTCTCCCAGGTCAAAGGGCTTGATCAAGCCATGCAAATGGCCGGAGCAATGACAGACCAATGGGAGCGTTTAGAGCAAGGACTATTCGCTGTGCGTGCGGCATTCGGGCAGGCGTTACTCCCTTCCATTTTGCCTGTGGTCGAAATGCTTGCTGATGGCGCCAGGGAGGTGCTGCTGTGGACAAAACTGTTCCCCAACCTGACCAAATATATTGGTTATGCCGTGATCGGGTTTTTAAGTCTGACCGCTGTCGGCGGCGCATTCACCGTCATGGTCGGAGCCGCAAAAATGGCCTTTTCAACCCTGATGCTTCTGATGTCTCCCATTACCGGAACCGTGGCGCTCGTCGCAGCAGCATTCGCGGCAGCAGCGTTTGTGATTTATGAGTATTGGGACCCAATTGCTGCATTCTTTTCGGGGGCATGGGAAGCGCTGAGCGGAACATTTTCGAATGTCTTTGGCGTGAGCAACGAGACATCGGGCGCATTGAGTGAAGTGTTCAAAGCGGTGAGCCTTTTATGGGGAGCAGTGACGAACCTGTGGGACAGCACCTTCGGGCTATTTGCTGAGTTTTTGTCAGCATCTGATGGCTTGAACGCGTTTACCGAAGTCGGCCGTTTATTTGGCATGACGATGGCGAATTCATTCATGCTGGTGATTCAGGTGCTCAAGCTGGTTGCAGCCACCTTTACCTCAGTAATTACCGGCATTACGGCGTTGTGGAATTTTGCTTTTTCAGGGTTCAGTGACACCTCAGTCTTTGCGCCGTTTATTGAGGCCACTGAAGCATTTGGGCAGGCATTCTGGGGTGTGGTCGGCACTTTATGGAAACAAGTGACCGACATGATTAATTGGGTGATTAAACAGGTCAACCTGATCCCTGGCATTGAGATTGGCCTGATGGGTGAACAGCCGGACATCAAGATTGATGCTGTGGCAAAAGCTCAACCCCGAGCACAAGTGCAACCCGGTGGCGTGGCGAAAACACTGGCGAATTATCAGAGCAGCTCAACGCATTATGGTGGCGTCAGTATCTATGCCCAGCAGATGAACAACCCGCAGGACTTCGCGAACGAAATGGAGATGTATGCCGGATGACCTATCAGGACATTTTGATCGATAACGGTGATGTGGTGCTCGATGCCGGGCGAAACCCGGTGCTGATTCAGGACCGGGCCGTGATTGCGCAGGACATCAAGCACGCGATTATTGAATCCGGTCTGGCGGTAGCCCTGATTGCAGAGCGCAGCCGCAGCAAGCGCCGAGACATCAGCACCCAGATTGAATTGCTGGTTGAAGAAGATGTACGCCTGGTTCCGGGAACCGTCCGGCTCGAAGAGCCCACCCCCGGTACAATCTGGGTGTTTGCCACCACGCGGGATTTCGGCACGTTAGAACTGGAGGTCAGTCATGGCTGAGATCCCAAAACCTGACTATGCCCAAATTGTGAAAGATGCCGGGGTGCCCCTGGATAAAGACAGCTGGAAGCAGGTGCTGAAAGCCGAGATGACCGCTGAAGAGGCCATCATCAATAACGACTCGCCGTTCTCCCCGTTCTGGCGCCTGATTGAAAATGCGGTGATCAGCTGCACCGTGTGGCTGGTTGACCGGCTGATGGTCAAACATGTGCTGCCGAACACCTTTCTGGCAACGGCCGCCGGGGAATGGCTCGACCAGCAAGCCTGGGCCTGTCAGACCGACCGCAAAGGTGCCAGCAAGGCATCCGGCCATGTGGCGTTTCAGCGTGCCGCCGCGCAGGGACCGGCCCTGATGATTGCGGCCGGCACCTGGATTCAGACCGATGTGATTAACGGTCACATTTACAGGGTCCGGGTCACTCAGGACACGGAGCTCCCGGAAAACCAGACCCTGGTGCTGGCACCGGTTGAGGCGGAATTGCCCGGCGCGGCGTACAACCTGGGCGAAGGGTATTACCACATCCTGCCCACGGCCATTTCCGGCATTGCGGCGGCGACCAACGCTGCAGACTGGCTGGACAGCGCCGGTGCGGATGAAGAATCCGAC
The DNA here is from genome assembly GCF_036409375.1 of Photobacterium sp. 53610. Taxonomy (NCBI): domain Bacteria; kingdom Pseudomonadati; phylum Pseudomonadota; class Gammaproteobacteria; order Vibrionales; family Vibrionaceae; genus Photobacterium; species Photobacterium sp. 53610. The sequence goes on from NZ_JAXOFS010000001.1 coordinate 64,107, forward strand.
GATGAGCTGCGTCTGCGGGTCCGTGACCAGTGGTCAGCCATTGCCAAGTGGCACATTGATGCAGCTTATCGGGCGCTGCTGACCAAACGGGCCGGGATCCAGGATGACAATGTGTACTTCGAGCACAACGCACCGCGCGGACCGGGCACTGCCAACGCCTACATTCTGCTCGATACCGGCGAACCGTCAGCGGCAATGATTGCTGACATGAACCAGCACATCCGGGACAACGGCCAGCACGGCCACGGGGATGATTTGCTGGTGATGGCGATGCCCGGTGTTGAAACGGATATTCAGGTCTCTGTCTGGCCTGTGACATCAATGACGCTGGAAGCGCGAGACGACCTGAAAGCTCAGATTGAGCATTTTATCCGGGCTGCTTTTCGCGAGAACTCTGATTATCAGCCGACCCGGACCAATCCGGTCAAACGCTTCAGCTTCTCGAAACTGGGGCAAGAGCTACACGCCCAGTTCCCTGGTATTGAATCGCTGGAATTTGCCCAGGTGGACATTCTGAACAACCTGACCATTCCCCGTATCGGGACGCTGGAGGTGACGCTTGAGAATGCCTGACATTGTTCTGAAGTGGTGGATGGGCCAGGGTGAGCTGGCAAAGATTGCCCGCGCCCTGCATCGCTACTGGGGCAAGGTCTCGGAGGCAGTGCAGCTGCCCCTGCAGCAACACGACCCGCTGACCGCACCCATGGGCATGGTCGAGCTGCTGGGCTGGCAGCGGGGTGTCACCCGGTTAGGCCAGGAGCCGGAAACCCTGTTTCGCATCCGGGTGGCCTACGCCTACCCGTTCACCAAAGAGGCCGGTTCGATTGCAGGCTGGGAAGATATGTTCCGAAAGCTGGGCTATCCGCATATCACCCAGGATGAACGGCTGCAAAGCGTGGATTGGGACGTGGTGAGTCTGCAGATTCAGGATGGTGATTTAACGGAAGTTCCCCGGTTGCTCGATACCGTGATCCGCCAGTATGGCCGCACCTGTCGGCGCTACCAGTACACCAGTTATGTGCAGATGCCTGTGGCTGCCAAAAGCCAGGCCATCGATGCCGGATTTGAGACGGCGCACATCAAAACCCGCATCAATGTACCCATGTTGCCCAAAGTGCTGAACATGGAATGTGAATACTACACAGCAACAGTGAAAGGCTGAGGAAAGAATGGCAAATACGACTGAAACGAAAATCCTGACCGCCGCTGGTAAAGCCTTATTGGCACAGGTGAACGCAGAAGAAAGCCCGCTCACCATTGATAAGCTCATCTTTGCTAATGTCCCCGACCGGGCGGATTACCCTCAGCCTGAAGATGTAGTGCCCACAGACTATGTGGTGTTTGAAAAAGCCGTGGAGCAACGCGGTCGGCTCAGCGCGGATGCGGTGATCTACTCGACCACCCTGAAAAGCGATGAAGGGCCGTTCCAATTCAACTGGACGGGCGCTTACAGCTCAGAGCAGGGCGTACTGGTGACCATTGACCATCATGCAATGACGCCGAAAACAGCCGATGAACCCGGTATTGCGGGCAATACTCTGGTGCGCTCTGTGGTGTTGGAATACAAAGACATTGCGGAAATCACCAACATCACCGTTGATGCCTCGACCTGGCAATATGATTCAGCCAAGCGACTGAAACGTATGGATGATGACAGTGCTCAGGCGCTGATCGACATGAACGGCAAAGACTGGTTCATGGACGATGGTTTTCTGGTGACGCCTCAGTCTACTGCCTTCAAGATCAAAGCCGGTGCTGGGTACGTGTCGGGTAATCGAGTTCAACTTGAATTTGACCGGATTGTGCAAGTGCTGAGTAAACCAGCATTTATCTATGTCGATGCCTATCGGGAAGGCTCACCTACCGGCGAACAGACTACCTTGTTTGATTTCGTGGTGACCGCCGACGAGAAAGACGACTACACCGACCCGCAAGGTGTGAAGCACTTTGTATGTCAAATTGCCCAGGTGTTGGCGGATGGTAGTGTGAGTGATTTGCGTCCGGAAGGGGAGAAAGCTGATAAGGCCTATGTGAATGCGAGAGCTGCACGAGTATTTACGTTGTTAGAGGCAAAGGCGTGCAAACTCGCAACGGGTTCGATAATTAATGTGCAGCGTGGCATTTGTTGTCGTTACAAAATAACAGATCTGGAAAGCCCTGATGGTTATTTTGATGTAACAATGGATGATGGACGGACATTAGAATTACAGCATGACGGTGTTGTGGATGTTCGTTGTGGTGATGCGGTGCCGGATGGCAACTATGAGCAGAACACGGGGACAGATAACACATCAGTCTTCTCAGCAATGCCATTCTATGCTGAGAATCATAATGGGGCTAAATTTGTTGCTCACGGATGTTACAAAGGTTCGGTTAAAGTGAATCGGAGTGACTACCAATTCGGGGGGACAGCAATCATATTTGATGATAAGAAAATACCAACCCTGGAAGTTGAATCGTATTACGGCAGTAAAAATTTTGGCCCATATATGGGGAGACCCTGGGAGTATCCGGAAGGTTTAGCACCTAATGTGACATTACATCGTTTGACAGCAAATGTGGTTAAGGGGCAGAACCGAATCACTGTAGATACAACGTCAGGACTGAAAAAAGGAATGACTGGTGTGTTGATATCTGGGGAGCATACGTTATCAACGCCAGATAAAAACCATGTTCCACAAAAGTTTCAATTTGTCAGAATTGCTGATATTGGGGCGAATACACTTTTGTTTGATGAGGAAATTTATTCAAACATGGATGTGACCAGCCTGGATACATATTTTGTTCAATGGAAAATGTTGGAAAATATTCGCATCACTGGACTGACGTTTAAAAATAAGGATGGTGCAGTTTACCTCCATAAGTTTGGTGGCTTTTATAATGCTCATATTGACATTACCATGGAAGCTGAAACGGCATGCGGCGCAGCGGCATGCTATAAGCGATTATATTTAGGTGCGAATTGCCAGAGAGGGTTTAACGGGTTGTCGACAGCACGAATGACCGAAGAGCTTATCGTCATGGCTTCGGTTAAAACTGGGCGATTAAACTCAGGCGGTTCAAGTGAAGAGTTGTCATTTTTCATCGAAGAAAATCCTCGTCGAGTACATTTAATTAACTTCACTGCCCGGAACGGCAGGCTTCATCTTTATGGTGGGAGCGAGCATACCAATATTACGGGCGAAGTAGATATTGATGGGTATAGCCGCAGTGCTTTATACATGACAACCTTAGAACAAGGGGCAAGAGTTTCATTGTCTGGAAAGTTAGCGAGCAGCAATGCCAGCTATACGGTTCATAGTAAGTATTTATCGAAATGTGATGTTTCATTCTCTGGTGTCATTTTAAATCATAGCAGTGGGAAGGCTTGGGATCACAATACAGGTACATCAAATGTACAACCAGTATTCACTGGTAAAACGAATGCAGATGTATCTAGTGTGAATTATATGAATGTGGTCGATATCAATTCGCAAAGTGAAGTGCCAAAATCAAAGTATATTTATATTCCGGATGGGATGATCTCCACTAAAATTTCATCCGGTGTTGTAACGACTTTGAAAAAAACTGGGCTGATTCAGAGCATAATTAAAATTTCAGAAGGCCGGTTCAGGGTCCAATTGACAGATGAGGTTTCCGGAGGCTATTTAGAAGATGTCATTTCTTCTTCAGAAGATGTGTCTGTGCCTGAACTCACAAAATACTCAGACGCGTTTGAGATTGTATGTAAAAACAGCAGCGGAGCATTACAAGATCCGTTAAGACTGCTGGTTGAAGTCTATATTTAGGAATATATATGCTCACCCTGTCCGGAACTCAGCTCCTTCTCAAATCCCTGCGCCTCAGTGTGCGCCAGCAACTTGCCGGACAGGACATGTCCGGCCAGACGGCTGCCACGGACCAGGCGGAAACCGGGGACAAAGCCAAGGTGCTGTCAGTGAGCGGCACCATTCCCTTTGAACGCCAGCAACACCTCAGCAAGCTGTTCGAACTGGCTGGCGCCAAAAACAACAACGCCCGCCAGGTGTATCGCATCAGCAACCAGACGGCACAAGCCCTGAAAATCCGTGAAGTGAAGTTTCAGGGCAACATCAGGGCGGATGAGCAGGAATCCCTGCGTCAGTGGGCGGTGAGCTTTGAGCTGGTTGAACACATGTCTGTGCCTGAGCGCGTCGAAAGCCGGGAGGCGGACAAAACAGCCTCTCAGCAAACGGTGCAGGGGGTGGAAACCCCGTCAAATCAGGTCACAGCGTCTGCAGACGTGCCACCGAAAACAACGGTTGAGCTCACTGGATTTATGCGGGTTTTGAAACGGGTGGATGACGCACTGGCATGAACACACAACGCTTTACCGCACAGGTCTATATTGGCCGTCAGAAAACCAAGGTCAGCTCGCACCGGCTGACCTTTGACGATACGGCACCAGGCCGGGCGCAACTGGTCATTGAAGGCACCCCGGAGGTAAACAGCATCGTCGCCGTTGACCTGGGGTGGGGGGAGAGTCTCAGCCGGGTGTTTCTGGGTTATGTGGAACGGGTGCAGCCGACTCAGAAAGGCTGGTCGAATCTCTTTTGCCGGGAGCTGGCTGCGGTGCTCTATCGGCCGCTGCCGGTCATCATGCGTCACCCGACGATGATGCAGTTGCTCAGCCATGTCAGTGAGAAAACCGGGCTGCAGTTCGTGGTACCTGAACGGGCCTACAGCAAAACTGCAGCACCCTGCTTTTACAGTGACGGTAATGGGTATCGGGTCATCAATGAGCTGGCCGCCACCTTCAGCGTGCCGGATTTCTTCTGGCAGCAGCAAGGCAATGGCCAGATTTTTGTCGGCAGCTGGCAGGACAGCTATTGGGCCGATAAACCCGTGACAATCCCCAATGAACTGATGACGGGTCACACGGCCAACAAAAGCGCCACAATCCCCTGTATCCCTAAACTCAAGCCCGGTGCCCTGGTCAATGGCACTCGCCTCAAGGCGGTGGAATTTACGGGCACAGAGGTGAAATTGACATGGACTTAAATACCATCCGGCGGATGATATACCGCCTGTTCCCGGAGTTGACCGCAAAAGCGCACCTGCCTCGCTGGGGTAAGGTGGTCGCCCTGCCTGAACTTCCCAAGGAAGGCGACCTGTCCGACCGGTTTTATCCCCATTATGCAGTCAATGTGCAGTTGCTGGATGAGCAGGGGAATAATTTGAAAGACTGCCCGCCGTTGCAGGCGGTTCCGCTGCCGGTGCCCGGCGTGGGCGAGATGGCCGGACGACTGGAGCCGCCCGCGAAAGGGAGCATCGTCGAAATTGGCTGGATGTTCGGCCAGGCGGATAAGCCATTTATCCGCTGTGTTCTGCCGCTGGGGTTTCGACTGCCAGCCATTTTGGAAGGGGAGTCCCGTTACCAGCAGCGAAAAGGGGTTTTCCACCTGGTTGATCAGGCGGGTAACTTTGAGAGCACCACAGATAAAAACGCCACGCTGAACTGCATTGACAGGAACGTGAACGCGACCAATTACACTGCAGTCATTGAGCAGCTGCGGAAAGTCCTCATCAAGCAGAATGAGGAAATCACCGTGCTCAAAGACAAAATCGAAACCATCGAAGGCCAGGCCAAACTAACCGTCAGCAAAGACCTCATCATCCAGGCGAAGAACATCACCGAGGATGCCGACACCATCAAACTCAACGGCGGTAAAGGTGTCTGCACCGGCGCGACCATCTGCCCGTTCACAGGCAAGCCGCATGTGGACGTATCAACCACCGTATTCGCAGGGAAGTAACCATGGCACTTAGCAAAGATTCATTGAAACAAAAAATCATCGACAACCTGAAAGCCAAGGGCTTTGTCACCGAAGGGGAGCATGCAGCTGCGGGTGATATGGCTGACGCGATCGCTGCGGCTGTGGTGGATGAAATCACGGAGAATGCTCAGGTGTCAGTTACAGGTGGCAGTTCTGAAGGAAGCTATAAAGTCACCTGAACATATTCACCGACCAGCAAGCGCCCACCATGGGCGCTTTTTTGTTGCCTGCAGTTAGCCCGTTACAACGGCCACGGAATGGAGCGAGCGCGTGACGAAATCCGCACTCCTCCTCCCCACCTGCGCGGTTTGCGATCTGGTTTTTTACGAAATTCTATTTTGCGAAAATCTGGAGCCTGCAACCCACGGCTTTGGCGTTCGAAGCTAGAGTTGATGCGGGGTATTCAGAGATTCAAAGCCCCTCAGAATAGCTCACAGAGCGTTCTCAAAATTTCAAATTATGAAATTCTTTCAGATTTTCTGAAATTTTCAAACATGAAAGCATGGATGCATGCATAGTTAAGTGATTGATATCAAAGGGGGTTGGATGGGTTTTGTCACGATCTCAATGATCATATTATGATCTCATTGGGTCGAAGTGGTGGGTTATAAATTATTGATATTATTTGTTTTGTGGTGGTTTGATGCAAAAATTTGAATTTCAATTTAGATCACGGGTTTCCATGAAGAGGAAACTAATCCAGAGAGGCTGACGGACGATATCAAGCCTCAAAGGATATAGGTTTCTATTTAAGATTAAGACTTGTCAGTCACGATATACTTGGAGAAAACGCCAAAAATCACCTCTCGGCGTATTTCCTCATTAGCTAATTTCAGCCCATTTTCGAAGTAATCATTCAGTTTTAATTTATCTTCTTTAGAAACTGGGAGGAACAAATGTGAACCTGAATAAGAAAAACCTATTACACCTTTTTCCTTATATTCCATGACATCGAATAGAGGGTTGTTCCTAATATACTTATCTAATGTATCTTCGACGGGTGACTCAACAATTCTGTCCATTTCTTCGAGAGTTAGTGCTAGTTTTTCATGAGTAATCTCATCTCCATCACTTTCATCAAAAGGTAAGAATGTTAGTGTTTCCCCTAATATATTTTTTAAAGTTTCAAAGAAATTTTGAGTTGCGTACCGTATTTCTGAGTTCTCGATGACCATGCGAGTTTTCTGCTCACCAACGCTTTCATTGTGCAAGTTCTCGACAAGAGACTCGAGTGTGGTTGTCGTGCCGACAAGTTTGTCGACAGCAAATAAAATATTCTCTACCTTATCCTGGTCTTTGCGTTTTTGTAGGAAAGAGAAGAACATCCCGGCCCATTGTTTTTTTAAGTGTTTTTCAATGTCAGAGAATGACTGGTATGTCTCAATCCCGTTGTTAGTGCTTGAACGATGAACTGAATCAATAAACTTAAAAATTGAAACTGAATCAGATTGTTTTGCTATTGCAGGGTAGGTGATTTGTTTTGCAAAACTTTCATCATTAGCGCGAATATTTTCTTTATAGTAGTGCTGTGCACTATGTACGTCTGCCTTAACGAATGTGAAGATCGGTAAGCCGAGATCACGGGCTTTGTTGTACTCAGCTTGAGTGATAGATTCACCATTTCCGCCCTGGAATTTTCCACCGTATCGGCCTGATATGATCAAAACAAACAAATCACAGTGCGCGACCTCGTTGACACATGAGTCGTGGGTATGTGCATCAACATCATAATAGACACCACTGTACTCACTAAGAACCGGGTTGAATCCATAATTGATTATGAAGCGCTCCAATTGAGCCCGCTCCTCCTGAAGGTCATAACAGGTAGAACTGACAAAAACTTTTGGTATAGCCATACTGTCACTCTTTTGATTCTAGTTTGTTCGTCGATATTCATCTATGTGTGCCAATATAACCCATTGATACAAAACGAGCTACGACCTATGCTACAAAAGCACTGGCAAAATCCAGTGCCGGGATTAGGACCCCGTTTTGATTTCCACAGGCACATGAGTGCCAGCATTTTGCTGGTTTTTTATGTGTGGCTTCAGCATACCTGTGTATGGTGTTTTGCTTGTTTACAGGCAAGATGTACCCGTATTTGGGTGAGCAGGGCAGCCTTCGGGGCGGCCGCGACCTGTGGAGCAGTAGTCCTAACACTGTTCAGTTCACCACCCAAAGATTAGGACCTTTGCGTGGTGATTAACTAAGCACCACAGGAGGTCGTTATGACCAATCAACTCACAATCATGGTTTGTGGGGGTAAGTAAAAAAGGCGATGGAGTGTAGACACTTTGTCGCCACTCATTCGAAGTCTTGCCTTTAAGTTATTGATTCAACAGGGTGTGATTTGGATATATTGATAAGACCATATTTTGAATCATCCCAACCGTTAATCACGCCTTTCTTCTTTATACGTGTTGAGCCTGTGGCTAACCGAGCGCCTGCTGGCTCAGTCTGCGCTTGATTTCTTCTGTACTCATGGCTTCCAGAGGCAGCATCAGCAGGGTATCAATATGATGCTTCAGAAGCCTGGTGGTTTCTTCACAAGCTTTTTCCTGTTCCACAGGGTCTTCACTGGAAGTCAGCGGATTCGGTAAGTCCCAGTTGATCCGAATGCCATCTGCCAGCCAGTTTGGGCAAGGTTCATCATGCAGGCTGTCACAGACAGAGATCACCAGATCCGGATGAAAACGGCTGAATTCCTCCCAGGATTTACTTCGGAAGTCGACTGGGTTCAGCCCCATCTCAGACAGATAAGTTTTGATTTGGGGGGATAACTCCCCGCTGGGATCACTGCCGGCGCTGGCTACTTCAAAACCTGAGGGCAAAAAGCGTTTGGCGACCGCTTCGGCAAGGATGCTTCGGCATGCATTATGGCGACAGAGAAACAGCACTTTCATGGTTTCACCGGTTTCTTTCACAAGGTTGGTTTAAACAGCCTAAGTCTTCCCGGTGAACTTTTTGTGTCAGTTTGATTACTCCGACAGCGCAAGCTGTGCTGAGCGCAAGATCTCAACGATTGGTGCTGCTTTGTTATGGCGGCGTACGTCGGCAAACAATTCTTTGGCCTGCGGATATTCGTGACGCAGATAGGCGAACCATTGTTTGACCCGGTTCGGGTAATACAAGCCTTTGTCGCCTTTGATTTCGTATTCTGAATACTTCAACAGCAGAGATACCACTTCGTGCCATGGCATGTGTGACTGGTTGTATTTCACCACATTGCCAAGGTTCGGCAGGTTCAGTGCTCCGCGGCAGACCATCAGGGCATCGGCTTGTGTTGCGGCCATGCAAGCGTTACTGTCTTCGTGGTTCCAGACTTCGCCATTGGCAACCACTGAGATGGCAGCTTTTGCTTTCACCTGGTGGATATAGTCCCACTTAATCGCTTCAGCTTTGTATCCGTCAGCCTTCGTGCGGGCGTGGATCGTCACTTCATCCGCTTTGGCTTGCGCAACGGCATCAACAATGTCAAAGCAATGAGCAGGATCATCCCAGCCGAGACGCACCTTCGCGGTGACAGGCAGCCGGGGATCCACCGCATCCCGGACAGCTTTTACAATGCGGTACATGAGGTCAGGCTCTTGCAGCAAAACCGCTCCGCCGCGACTTTTATTCACGGATTTGGCCGGGCAGCCAAAATTAATATCAATGCCCGGTGAGCCCAGTGAGGCGGCAAGGTGGGCGTTTTCAGCCATCCAGTCTGGATCCTGCCCGAGTAACTGAACTCGTACGGGGGTGCCCGATTTGGTTCTCCCGCCCTGCAGTAATTCCGGGCAGAGGCGATAGAACACGCTTTTGGGTAAACGCTGGTCGATCACCCGAATAAATTCGGTGACACACAGATCGTAGTCATTGATATCGGTCAGCATTTCCCGCATCAGGTGGTCAAGGACACCTTCCATCGGGCCAAGTATCAGTCTCATCGCTTCAGGGCACAGCAGGTCAATTCAGGGAGGCGAGATTGTAGTGCGGAACAGGGCGATTGTCACCTGCGATGTCCGGGATGTCTCAGGCTTGGGGCTGTTCTCCGTGAAACGGCGGATGTCTGAGCTCGTTGCTTTTGATGATTTGTGTAGCAGCAGTCGTTGTATCCAGTGACTGCAGGCCGGCATTGAACATAGCACGTGCCACGTCTTCCGCGGGGATGGGGCGGAGATGTGAAAGCGGGCCGATGAGCACGGGCTGAAAGAGTTCCAGTATTTTCTGGGTCAGAATTTCATCCTGACGGGGGTGTTCTCGTTCGCCAGTAAGTGGTCCGGGTCGGACAAAGATACAGTGTGCGAAACCCATATCACTGAGTGCTTGTTCCATCTCAGCTTTACAGCGTAGATAAAATGAAGGGGAGTACAGGCTGGCACCAAGACTGGAGATGACAACCAAGTGCTTCACGCCCAATTGATGCATGCTGCGTGCGACTGACTTGACCAGTTCCACATCGACCGCTTTCAGCCCGGCTTTTCCTCCGGCATTTTTCTTTGTTGTGCCCAGGCAGATAAAACCCAGTTCCGGAACAGGATCGGTTTCTTCCCACTCAGTAATTCTGAGCTCCGGATGAACAATCTGTACCAGATGCTTGCTGCGATAAGGCAAAGCGGACCGTGTTAAGGCGTAGACGCTTTCGAAGGTATCGCTGCCGAGCAGGATATGCAGCAGTTCGTTGCCGACCAGTCCGGTTGCCCCGGCGATGATTGCGCTGATCTGTCGTTGCATGTGGTTATCTCATGGTTGGTTATTGAGTCCATTTTGACGTTGCTTTGGCTGAAAATTCAACAATAAATCGTCATATTTGCGGCATTTTTGGGATGCGTTATACTCGCCGCGATAAATACAAGACAGGAAAAGACCATGACCACATTGATCACCCTTTCCAGAGACTGGGACGGTATGCCGCCAGCCTTTATTGAAGGCGCACTGTTAGCTGCGAATGCAAATCCTGCGGCAATGGAGCCGGATTCCTGGCTGCCGGTTCTGATTCACGGCGGTTTACCGGAAGAGGAATCTGCTGAGATCAGTCAGCCGGACAGAGCCGCAATTCTGGCGCATTTTGAAAATCAATATCTGATGATCAAAGCCGGTGAGTATGTGTTGCCTGAAGCTCTTCAGTGGCAGGAAGCTGACGGTGTGTCGGAAGCCATGGGGCATTTTGCGGAAGGATTTTTGTCTGTCTGGCCATATGTTGAAGACAATTGGGCAGATAAACCTCTCTCTGACGGTACGGCAAGAATGCTGTCAGCTTTACTGACGACCTGCATGCTGATGATGGATGAGGCCGATACGCTGGCACAAATGGCAGATGCAGGAGTGGACAGTATGCCGGAGCCCCAGACGCTGTATGCAAGCTTGCCGCTGATGATCACTGAAGTGGTGATGGCTGCGGATGAATTACAGCAGGGCGGTAGCGCAGCTCAGTCTGTGAATCCATACAAAGGGGTCGGCCGAAATGATCCCTGTCCTTGTGGCAGCGGGAAAAAATTTAAGCAATGTTGCGGGAAAAACTCGTGAACTTGAACAAGGAGGCTGAATGCCTCCTTTGTTTTTCTGAAGTCAGTGAGGAGACAGGTCTGACGGGCTTATTTACTTTTCACGAATTGTGAAATCACAATCACGGCCCAGGCAACCAGATTGGCAGCAAAAATGATGACCAGCCACTGCGGCATCGACTGTCCCAAGAATTGCCAGACTACTTTGCTGCAATCGCCATAGGCCTCAAACAGCCATGGAGCCCACTGGTTGAGGGGAGCCCAGTCAGGAAGCTTGACAAAGAGATCACAGGTGGCGAAAGGTGAGGGATTGAACTGATAGCCAACATGTTCCTGTGCCAGCGATAACCCGCGCCAGGCACTGAAGCCCCACATGGCAAGTCCAGCCCAGCGAAATACCGGTTTTTCTGGCGCGATCAGTCCGATGAGCGCCGCGATACCGATGCCAAACATGGCAATGCGTTCGTAGATACACATGACGCAGGGGGCCAGATTCATAACGTGCTGGAAGAACAGTGCGCAGCCTTCAAAGAAGACGACAAAAAGCAGCAACAATAGCCACGACAGGCGATGTTGGCTGAAGGTTTTTAACATCTGCATGAAATTCTCTCGGTCAAATCAAACAAAGGGGCTGTCAATACTTCGCATTTGCGAAAGCACTACAACCCCTTACATCTCAGCGTGTTGCTTCAGCTATGACAACGTAGAGAAACAGAAATTCCCTTTAGTGTCCAGCAACAGGTGCCAATTGTTGAATCACACCACTGGCTGCGGTAAGCCAGCCTTGCTGATACATCCATTCAGTGGCCGGAACCAGTGTCAGTTCAATACCCGCCAGACCAATCAGCGACAGGACCAGTGTATACGGCAAAGCCATATAAACCATCCGGCCATAAGACAGGCGGATGAGCGGTGCCAGCGCCGAAGTCAGTGCGAATAGGAAGGCCGCCTGACCGTTTGGTGTGGCAACCGATGGCAGGTTTGTCCCGGTATTAATCGCAACCGCCAGCATATCGAAACGATCGCGGTCGATCATGCCGGACATTAAGGCGGACTTCACTTCGTTGATGTAAACCGTTCCGACGAAGACGTTATCCGATACCATCGACAGCAAGCCATTGGCAATGTAGAACATGCCCATCTGCGCGTTTCCGTCCATTTCCAGTACGGCGGTAATGATCGGACTGAACAATTTCTGTTCGATGATCACGGCGACAACAGAGAAGAACACTGCCAGTAATGCTGTGAACGGAAGCGCTTCTTCAAATGCTTTCCCCAGTGAATGTTCTTCAATGATACCGGTGAATGCAGTTGCCAGAATAATGACGGTCAGACCAATCAGTCCCACAGCCGCCAGGTGCATTGCAAGAGCTACAATCAGCCAGACAGCAATGATGACCTGTACCCAGAGTTTTGCTACATCCAGATTGGTTCGGTTTTTCCGCTCTTCATTATTGAAATCGATCAGAATTTTACGAACGTTTTCCGGCAGTTTGGCGCCGTAACCACACAGGCCAAATTTCTCGACCAGCACACAGGTCAGCATACCGCAGATGAACACAGGGATCGTCACAGGTGCCATTCGCAGGAAGAAGTCACCGAATTGCCAGCCAGCCTGATTGGCAATAATCAGGTTTTGCGGCTCACCGACCATAGTCATCACACCACCCAGTGCAGTACCGACACCGGCATGCATCAGCAGGCTGCGCAGGAACGCACGGTAGTTTTCCAGATCATCACGGCTTAATTCGTGGATGTTGTGATCGGAAGTGTGGTCATGCGCTGCGTGTGGCTCCTGACCGGAAGCAACTTTGTGATAGATGCTGTAGAAACCAGTGGTGACACTAATCACGACTGCAATTACCGTCAGCGCATCCAGGAAGGCTGACAGAAAGGCGGCCATGATGCAGAAAGCCAGTGAGAGCAGAATTTTGGATCGGATGCCGATCAATATCTTTGTGAAGATGAACAGCAGCAGTTGCTTCATGAAGTAAATACCGGCCACCATGAAAATCAGGAGCAGTAATACTTCAATGTTGGCAACCAACTCGTGTTTGACCAGTTCTGGCGTTGTCATCCCAATTGCGACTGCCTCAATGGCCAGTAGACCACCGGGCTGCAAGGGATAGCATTTCAGTGCCATTGCCAGTGTGAAGATGAACTCAACCACCAGTAACCAGCCAGCGACAAATGGGTCAATCAGGAAAAAGACGATAGGATTGATCACCAGGAAGGCAATGATAGTGAGTTTATACCAGTTGGGCGCTTTACCCAGAAAGTTTTTAATAAGCGCGTTCCCTAGCGTGATAGCCATGTTGTTAATCTCGTGTTATTTATTGATGCAACCAAACAAAAACAGTGTTCCGCCAGAGCAACATGTGTTGCTTGGCTGACCATGGCAGAGTTTGATAGCAGGCCGCTTCCATGTCGGGCATGCTTATTTGGTAGGCTGCCCTTGTGTTATTGGCCGTAATTTTAACTGATTGTATGAATCGATTGTTAAAGCGTTAATGTTTCGTAACATAAATTTATGGCAGTTTCATAGGCAATAAACTACCAAAGGCAGATTGTAGCAGAAATATTTAGAAATATATTCGTCAGAACAATAAGTTGGGGCGAGTGTCTGAAAGCAGGATTTTGCGCCTTTGTTAACCTACTTCAAAACTCCCGGTGGCAACGTTTCTACTCGGCCAAAACTAGTGGTATGATGAGTTCATAAAAGATAGCAAGAAGCAAGTTTGGAAAACTAACTGATGGTTATAAAGGCGGATAGCCCAGCAACATTTGCTGAGAAATACATCATTGAGAGCATCTGGAACAATCATTTTCCGCAGGGGTCAATTTTGCCTGCTGAGCGTGAATTATCAGAACTGATTGGTGTTACGCGAACAACTTTACGCGAAGTGCTGCAGCGCTTGGCTCGAGACGGGTGGTTAACGATACAGCATGGCAAACCAACCCGTGTGAACAATTATATGGATACGTCCGGACTGAGTATTCTGGACACTCTGATTACACTTGATGGACAGGACGTTCAGCGTGTTCTTGAAGATCTTTTGGCCGCTCGCACCGATATCAGCACCGTTTATATGCGTTATGCTGTGAAATCGAACAGCGAAAAAGTCAGTCAGCTTCTGGATTATGTGATTCATTCCTGTGAAAAACTCATGGCAGCAGACAGCTTCGAGGCTTTTGTGGAAGACTGTGATGCAAAACCTGAGTTGCTGAGCGAAGTCAGGAAAATCGTTGATAAGTATGGTAAAGAACAGCCGGAACTGTGCGAGCAGATTTGTCGTGCACGTGCGTTCAACTATTTTGACTACCGCATGTTCCAGGGAATGGCGACCCATTCAGGAAACATTCTGTATGTGCTGACCATTAACGGCTTACGTAAAATTTATACCCGCGTGGGTGGTTACTATTTTATGAGCCGTGAAGCCTGCGAGCTGGCGCTGAGTTACTATCGTGATCTGAAGTCTATCTGTGATAACCATCAGCCTGAGCTGGTGGCTGATCGTATCCGTAAATATGGTCGCGACAGTGGTGCCATTTGGTACAGCAACCGCGTCGAAATTGCTCGTTTTCTGCACGAAGAAGAGCAGTAATAACTGTGCAGCGAAGAATTTACAGAAAACTGACAGAGCTCAGTTAAATGTGAAAAATAGAGATATGAAAAGAGAGGCAATTTGCCTCTCTTTTTTTACGCAGATGATTCCGCCGTTAAAGTTCAGTCGAATAACTGCTGCCCCGGCTTGGGCAGGTTGCCAGAATGTGACTTCTTCCGTCACTCAGCTCTTCTTCCAAAATGACATCAAAACCCCACAACCGGTGCATGTGTTTCAGTACTTCACTATAGCTGTCAGCAAGTGGAATACGGTTATGAGGCACATAACGCAGCGTCAGTGAACGGTCTCCGCGCAGTGCCACATTCCACACCTGGATGTTGGGTTCGTTGTTACTCAGATTGTACTGTGAAGACAATTTCTCACGAATGGCCCGGTAGCCTTCTTCATTATGGATTGCATTCACTTCCACATAGTTATTTCTGTCATCATCTTCTACAGCAAAGAACTTGAAGTCCCGGATGAGTTTTGGGGACAGGAACTGGCTGATGAAGCTTTCATCCTTGAAGTTTTCCATCGCGAAATGCACGGTATCCAGCCAGTTTTTACCCGCAAAATCGGGGAACCAGTATTTGTCTTCTTCCGTTGGATTTTCACAGATCCGACGAATATCCTGGAACATGGCAAATCCTAACGCATAAGGATTGATGCCACTGTAGTAGGGGCTGTTATAAGTTGGCTGCGCGACCACGTTGGTATGGCTGTGCAAAAATTCAATGATGAAGCGGTCTGTGACCAAGCCTTCATCGTAAAGATGATTCAGAATTGTGTAATGCCAGAAAGTCGCCCAGCCTTCATTCATCACCTGGGTTTGTTTCTGCGGATAGAAATACTGACTGATTTTACGCACAATCCGAACAATTTCACGTTGCCACGGCTCTAGAAGCGGCGCATGTTTCTCGATGAAATACAGGATGTTTTCCTGTGGTTCGGCCGGGAAACGAGCCTCTTCAAATCCAGTGTCTTTTTCTTCATGCGTTGGAATGGTTCGCCACAAAGCATTGACCTGGGTTTGCAGGTAATCTTCCCGGGCTTTTTGCCGGGCCTTTTCTTCAACCAGTGAAATTTTCTGAGGACGCTTATACCGATCGACACCGTAATTCATGAGCGCATGGCAAGAGTCGAGCAGTTTTTCTACTTCTACATCGCCATACTTCTCTTCACAATCCGTAATGTATTTACGGGCAAAGAGCAGGTAATCAATGATTGAACTGGCGTCAGTCCAGGTTTTGAACAGGTAGTTGCCCTTAAAAAAGGAATTATGGCCATAGCTGGCATGGGCCATCACCAACGCCTGCATGGTAATGGTATTTTCTTCCATCAGATAGGCGATACAGGGATCAGAGTTGATCACAATCTCGTACGCCAGACCCATCTGACCATGTTTGTAGCCGCGTTCAGTTTCAATGAAACGTTTACCGAATGACCAGTGATGGTAATTAATGGGCATCCCAATACTGGAATATGCATCCATCATCTGTTCGGCTGTAATGATCTCAATCTGGTTTGGGTAGGTATCTAACCGATAATGGCTGGCCACCCGCTTGATCTCTGTGTGGTACTCGTCAAGCAGATCAAATGTCCAGTCCGGACCATCACTGAGTGTCTTTCGCTTGGTGTCTGTTACCATAACCCACTCCCCTGATGCACTTTGGCCAATGAGCGCAGTCCTTTCCGTGCTGCATACTGCCGGGCGAGGTTTGATGTCGCCCGGTCAGTTTAATGGACTTGTTTCTTAAACAGTTCTCTGAATACCGGGAAGATATCTTCCACGCTGCGAATGTTCTGCATGGCAAAGTTTTCGTGGTTGCCCAGCAGAGATTCATATTCACGCCATAAAGTCTGATGCGCGCGACGGGTGATCTCAATGTAGGAGTAATAGCGTGTGACAGGCAGAATATGCTTGTCGAGCAACTCACGACATCCCGGAGAGTCATCCGCCCAGTTATCACCGTCAGATGCCTGTGCGGCATAGATGTTCCACTCTGAAGGCGAGTAACGTTTCTTCACAATTTCATCCATCAGCCGCAGCGCACTGGATACAATGGTGCCCCCGGTTTCCTGTGAATAAAAGAACTCGTGTTCATCGACTTCTTTTGCCTGCGTATGGTGCCGGATAAAAACGACTTCCACATTTTTGTAGGTTCGGGTCAGGAACAGGTAAAGCAGGATATAAAACCGCTTTGCCATGTCTTTTGTGGCCTGATCCATTGAACCCGAGACATCCATCAGACAGAACATGACTGCCTGACTGCTGGGCATTGGACGACGTTCATAGTTTTTATATCTCAGGTCAAAGGTATCAATAAAAGGCACACGGCTGATGCGATCCCGCAGCGTCTGAATCTCCTCCTTCACCCGTTGTTCATCAAAAGGTTGTGCCGGTTCTGTACTTTGCAGTCGTTCCAGTTCCTGCTCCAGCTCACGAAGCTGACGACGTTTCGCCGCTGTCATTGCGGTGCGTCGCGCCAGCGAGTTTTGCAGAGACTTCACGATGGCAATATTTGCCGGAACCCCGGTCGATTTAAAGCCGGAGCGGAAGGTTTTCCACTCAACAATTTTGTTGAACTGATTCTTTTTCAGATTCGGCAGTTCCAGATCTTCAAACAACAGATCCAGATATTCATCTTTCGAAATCTGAAACACAAAATCGTCCTGGCCTTCACCGTCGGGGCTGGCCTGACCATCACCGGCACCCCCTGAACCCGCTCCTCCCTGGGGCCGCTCAATGCGGTCACCAGGGCTGAACTGATCATTACCAGGGTGAACAATTTCCCGTTGCCCGCCGCGTCCCTGATGGAACGCGGGTTCACGGATGTCGCGGGAAGGGATACTGATACTTTCTCCGCTTTCCACGTCAGTGATGGAGCGTTTATTTACCGCGTCAGCAATTGAGTCTTTGATCTGCTGTTTGTGGCGACGTAAAAAACGCTGCCGGTTTACTGTGCTCTTGTTTTTCCCGTTGAGCCTGCGGTCGATAAAATGCGCCATAAGCTCTCCCCCTTAATCATCATCCATCTTTTACGATGACTTACGTACGCGCAGGTACCATTCGGACAGCAAGCGTACTTGTTTGCGGGTATAGCCTTTTTCCATCATGCGAGCGACGAAGTCGTCGTGTTTCTTCTGCTCTTCTGTGGATGTTTTGGCATTGAACGAGATAACAGGCAGCAGTTCTTCCGTATTCGAGAACATTTTCTTCTCGATGACGGTGCGCAGTTTCTCGTAACTGGTCCAGTTCGGGTTTTTACCAGCATTGCTCGCCCGGGCACGCAACACAAAGTTGACGATCTCGTTCCGGAAGTCTTTCGGGTTACTGATACCGGCAGGCTTCTCGATTTTCTCAAGTTCGTTATTCAGTGCAGCGCGGTCAAACAGCTGACCGGTTTCCGGATCTCGGTATTCCTGATCCTGAATCCAGAAATCGGCATAGCTGACATAACGGTCAAAGATGTTCTGGCCGTACTCAGAATAAGACTCCAGATAAGCGGTCTGAATCTCTTTGCCGATAAACTCGACATATTTAGGGATCAGATAGCCTTTCAGGTGTTCCAGGTATTTTTCCGATAGTTCTTGCGGGAACTGCTCTCGTTCAATCTGCTGTTCAAGCACATAGAAGAGGTGAACCGGGTTCGCAGCCACTTCGGAGTGATCAAAGTTGAATACCCGCGACAGGATTTTGAAAGCAAAACGGGTCGACAGACCTGACATGCCTTCATCCACACCAGCGTAATCACGATACTCCTGGTAAGATTTGGCTTTCGGGTCAGTATCTTTCAGGGTCTCACCGTCATACACGCGCATTTTCGAGTACGTACTGGAGTTTTCCGGCTCTTTCAGGCGCGACAGCACAGAGAAGCGGGCCAGAATATCCAGAGTGCTTGGTGAACAGGGTGAGTTGGCCAGTTCACTGTTTGTGAGCAGTTTTTCGTAGATCTTAATTTCTTCCGACACACGCAGACAATAAGGCACTTTCACGATGAACACACGGTCCAGAAACGCCTCGTTGTTTTTGTTATTTCGGAAGGTCTGCCATTCTGATTCGTTGGAGTGAGCCAGAATAATACCGTCAAAAGGCAGGGCAGACAGGCCTTCGGTACCGTTATAGTTCCCTTCCTGAGTTGCAGTCAGCAGCGGGTGCAGCACTTTCAGCGGTGCTTTGAACATCTCAACGAATTCCATCATGCCCTGATTCGCTTTACACAGTGCACCTGAGTAGCTGTAGGCATCCGGGTCATCCTGGGCGAAATGCTCCAGCTGACGGATATCCACTTTACCGACCAGAGAAGAAATATCCTGATTGTTTTCATCCCCTGGTTCTGTTTTGGCAATACCTACCTGATGCAGAATCGACGGACGAACTTTGACAACTTTGAATTTAGTGATATCACCACCGAACTCTTTCAGCCGTTTGGCTGCCCAGGGTGACATGATTGTGTTCAGGTACCGTTGCGGGATACCGTATTCTTTGTTCAGGATGTCTCCGTCTTCCTGCGGATCAAACAGGCAGAACGGATGATCATTTACCGGGCTGTGTTCGCCGTTGGCAGTCAGTACATATATAGGTACTTTCTGCATCAGGCTTTTCAGTTTTTCAGCCAGTGAAGATTTACCACCACCGACCGGGCCCAGTAGATACAGAATCTGTTTGCGCTCTTCCAGCCCCTGAGCAGCATGTTTCAGGTAAGAGACGATTTGTTCTATTGAGTCTTCCATACCGTAGAAGTCTTCGAACGTTTTGTAGCGCGAGATGACCCGGTTAGAAAAGATACGGCTCAGCCGTGGATCTTTGGCCGTATCGACCATTTCCGGTTCACCAATTGCCATCAGAAGACGCTCTGCGGCGTTCACGTAAGCACTGCGATCGTTACGACAAATCTCAAGGAATTCTTGCAATGAAAGCTCTTCATCCTTGGCTTCTTCATAGCGATGACGATAGTGGTCAAAAATACTCATGGTATGCCCCCTGAATCGTTCTTCAATCATTTAGAAAGGACGAAATCAACTATCTTTCACATCCCTCTTAACTAAGACTAGACCTAACTAATTAATTTGCTTCAGTGAGTGATTGGTTTTGCTATAAATTTCGCGGATTCGGAATTCACAGACAGGCGAAAAAACAACCAGCTGTTAAAGTTACTATCCTCCTATCCCTCGGGAACTGCAAGCTATCTTGTTCAAAAATGCATCAGCTCAGTAAGTGTGAAATCGGTTCAGAGGTGATTTAGTTATCAAAAAGAGTGTTACAGCGAGGAACGGTTCTTCGGCGGCACTAAATCTGGTTTCGCTATGTCGCTGTGGCGTAAAGTGGGGAGCACTC
Organism: Photobacterium sp. 53610; assembly: GCF_036409375.1. Taxonomy (NCBI): domain Bacteria; kingdom Pseudomonadati; phylum Pseudomonadota; class Gammaproteobacteria; order Vibrionales; family Vibrionaceae; genus Photobacterium; species Photobacterium sp. 53610. Next base: position 84,331 of record NZ_JAXOFS010000001.1, read on the forward strand.
AAGAGATCTCAGTGGAAGATGGTTTTTTAGTTCTAAAGTTTGTTTGGATGTGTGCCTGCAGAGTGGGGTGTATGACAAGAGAGAACAGATTGCTTATTTTTTGAGCTGAATCAACAACTCTGACATAAGCTAGAAATGTGTAGCTTGAGGGGAGGGTTGTTCATGCCAATTTCACGGGTTGATACGGTGTCAATTCCGGTCTCGGATCAGAGCCAGGCGCTTCAGTTTTATCGTGATGCACTGGGATTTGAATTGATCAGGGATCATCAGGGAGACAGCCATAAGCGCTGGATTCAGCTGGCACCTAAAGGCGCAGAGACGACGATTAGCCTGGTAATGCCTTTTGGGGGAATGCGGGCCGGCTCGGTTCAGGGGTTGGTGGTTCATACCGATGATATCACCTCGACCTATGATGAATTGACGAACCGCGGGGTCAGCTTGTCAGAGATTGTTACTTTGATCGGTGGACGGTTTGCAACCTTCTCTGATCCGGATGGCAATGGATGGGTGCTGATTGAAGCAAGCACGACAATGCTGGCCTGAAAAACAGGCCAGCAATAAACTGGTTCAACCCTGAAATTGAGTCTGTATTCTTAATCCGCACTGATTTCTGTCGTGATGTGGTGCGACTGGCCCGGGGCGAGAGTGATCCCCTGATCGGCCAATGCGGATTCCACACAAAGCATGGTGATGTAGCCATCCGGTGTCATGTCAGCCATGCCTGCTGAGGCCTCTTGCCACGGATTCCACACGACCGCACTGTTATGTCCGCTGTTTTTGACGGTCAGCCGACGGTAGTGGGGGGGATCTTCAACCATTATGGATGGTTCCGATTCAGGATAGAGGCGGTCCACGGCATCATCAATCATAAGTGTTCCATTTGACGGAAAACGCTGATTCTCAGCTAGGCTATCGGTGTACTCATTCCCCAAACCGGTCAGTTTAGCCTGGGTGATATCCCCGACATTCAGATAAGTATGAAGTGCACCGGACATCGTCCATGGACGGTAATCTGTATTGGTACTGGTGATCTGAACTTTGAGTCTTTCGCCCAAGTCAAAATGAAGCCGGCTGAGAAAGCGGAAGGGCCAGATAGCGTGTGTTTTCGGCGAGTCATGCAGCGTCAGGGTAACTGTCACGCCTTGTTTATGATCATTGAAGCTTTCCAGTTGCCACAGGCTGGTTCTTGCAAAACCATGGGAAGGACTGGCCACTTTACCAAACCAGGGCCAGCAGACCGGAATACCACCACGAATTGCTGAGTGACCAGAGAAATCGGCCGCTTCGCTCATCCAGATGACATCTTCATGCCCTTTGGGACGGAAGCTCAGCAGATGGCCACCGAACAGTGAAATTGCAGCCTGACATTGCGGGTGGAGGATCCGAACTACGTCGATGCCGTCCAGCCGGCACAGACTGATGTGTTCTGAAAGCACTTTTGTTGTTGGGAGTTGACGTAAGTTCATCGTGTTTCCTTCATAAAGCCAAGAAATGTTCTGAACTCAGCTATCTGTCTGCGCGTTCTGGGCGTCAGATAGCAAAAAGGCGGCCAACAGCCGCCTTTTGAATCATCGTCTAAGGATTACTTAGAGATGTGAGCTACCAGATCCAGTACTTTGTTTGAGTAACCGATCTCGTTGTCGTACCAAGAAACGATTTTCACGAAAGTATCAGTCAGTGCGATACCTGCGTCAGCATCGAATACAGAAGTACGTACTTCACCGATGAAGTCCTGAGAAACAACTGCATCTTCAGTGTAACCCAGTACGCCAGACATCTCTGCTTCAGAAGCGCGCTTCATTTCAGCTTTGATTTCTTCGTAAGTTGCAGGTTTTTCCAGGTTTACAGTCAGGTCAACAACAGATACATCTGCAGTTGGAACGCGGAATGCCATACCAGTCAGTTTGCCGTTCAGCTCAGGAATTACTTTACCTACAGCTTTTGCAGCACCGGTTGAAGATGGGATGATGTTCTGAGAAGCACCACGGCCACCACGCCAGTCTTTCGCAGAAGGACCGTCAACAGTTTTCTGAGTTGCAGTCGTTGCGTGAACAGTCGTCATCAGACCGTCTTTGATGCCCCACTTGTCGTTCAGAACTTTCGCGATAGGTGCCAGACAGTTAGTCGTACAAGACGCGTTAGAAACGATGTCCTGACCTGCGTAATTTTCGTGGTTCACACCCATAACGAACATTGGCGTTTCGTCTTTAGAAGGACCAGTCAGAACAACTTTCTTCGCACCAGCTTCGATGTGTTTACGTGCAGTCTCGTCAGTCAGGAAGATACCAGTTGCTTCTGCAACAACATCAACACCGATGGCATCCCACTGCAGGTTCGCTGGATCGCGTTCAGCGGTAACACGTACAGTCTTGCCGTTGACGATCAGGTTGCCGTCTTTTACTTCAACTGTGCCTTTGAAACGGCCGTGAGTTGAATCGTACTTCAGCATGTATGCCATGTATTCAACATCGATCAGGTCGTTGATACCTACAACTTCGATGTCATCACGCTCTACAGAAGCACGAAAAACGAAACGACCGATACGGCCAAAACCGTTAATACCTACTTTGATAGTCATTATGTTGCTCCACAACTTAATTTCTAATGAAAGATAACTGGTAGTAAAATTACATAATCTCACGCGGGTCTGCAAGCAAAAACAGACCTCAAATTGTCTTTAATCAAAAAACTTTCGGATTTTTATTACAATCCGGGGCGAAGGCTGAAAATAGCCTGTGAAAGTGCTGGCAAAGTAATCAGTAATGTTGCTCAGTTTTAATTTAGTACCCGAAATATAGGTGGATATGCTTAAATGCAATGTTTTGGTGTAAAAACCTTTCGAGCAAAAGTATGTGCCATGGTTGCGAAAATTGGCAAATTTAAAGTGAGACGGGTTTGGGGAATTGTGTTAGCAGGACAGTGAATGACTTTTAAATCAGAAGCTTACTGGAAGGATAGATTATCCGACGAGCAATATTATGTCTGCCGTGAAGGTGGCACAGAAGCACCATTCTCAGGCACGTTATTGCATAATAAAAAAACAGGGATATATCACTGCATTTGTTGCAGTGTTGCATTATTTCATTCTGAACAAAAATATGATTCTGGTTGCGGGTGGCCGAGTTTCGATGCGCCGGTTAATTCCAGTGTAATCCGTTATTTAAATGACACCAGTCATGGGATGAAGCGGACTGAAATTCGCTGCGTTGCATGCGACAGTCATTTGGGTCATGTATTTGATGACGGGCCGGTAACCACAGGAGAGCGTTACTGTGTTAATTCGGTCTCGCTGGAATTTTGCGAGCAGGAATAGCACTTACACTCCCCCGTGATAAATGGGTTCAGCCTGAAGTTGGGGCTGCCTGAAGGCTGGGGAGTGCGTTCAGGTTTCTCTCGACAGTGATACTGTTGAAGTGACCAGTACTCAGACTCTGAATGATATTGTCAGCCTGCAGGTCAAGATGAATTTTATCTTCCGGAGGCATCGGGTAAAGGCGTGCGAGAGTCTCCGCTTTTGCAACGGGAAGGCCCATCAGGCTGCCAACCCGTGACCACAAATAGGCTTCAGCCTTATCCCCGCGCTGATGAGCTTGTGTCGCCAGTGTGAGAATAATATCTGGTTTGATCTGGTTTTTACCGTGATAAAGCTCTAATGCCCTGAGCAGAATTTTTCGGGTTTTGTCTTTATCTATATCGGTATAAAAAGAGGCCAGTGCCAGTTGTAAATCCGGCGTCTGCAGTTTTCCGGATCCTTCCAGTTTCAAAAACTCTGCTTTGGCTTCATGAATGCCCCGGCTCCAGCGATCATAAATGATTTCGGGTTCCTGAGAGCCAGCAAGTTCTTCGGTCAGTTGTTCGACGATTTCATAGCTGTTGACCAGCGCGGTTGCCCGGTTTGATTTTCGTTCTTTGTAGCGGGTCGGTTCAATTTCAGCCGCATACTCCAGACATCCCTGATAGGTACGGGTATACTGAAGCGTATGAAATTTCTCGATATCTGTCGGTGTCTTCATTTGTTTGTAGCGTTGCCAGATCAGATCCGTTCGCTGAATACGGCACTGGCCATCATTATTATTCAGGCCTTCGCAAAGCTGGGGATAAGCAGCGCAGAGGCTATCCGTCGTTTTAAATTCATCCTGACAGGCGGATAACATCAAAATAGCTGATAATAAAAACAATAGGTTGCGAGCTTTTAGGCCTGAGGTGGTCATGTGTGGTGCGTTGCTCATCAGTTGGATCACTACAGTCAAGAATACCCTAATAAAAGACGGCAGAAACGGGTCAAACAGGAAGAAAAATGTGACTTGGCTGCAGTGTGATCACGAAAACAAAAGAAAACTAAAATATCGCGGTCACTTGACTGAACGGCTCAGGTCATTATCGTAGCCCTACCATTGCGGAGTTGCCCGAAACCGGGCGAAAAGAGGAGTAAGGTAATGGATGTTCAACAGATCCTGGCGGCAATGACGCCTGAGGTATATCAGCGACTGCTGGCTGCGGTTGAAACCGGAAAATGGGCGGATGGCACCCCGTTGACGGAGGCACAGAAAGAATCAACCATGCAGGCGGTCATGTTATATCAGTCACGCCACAATGCGGATGCTGAACATATGACAGTTGCTGCCGGCGGGGAAATCCGCTTCAAGTCCAAAGCCGAACTGAAACGTGAGTTTGCGGTTGAAGATTCCGAAACACCTGTCGCCGATATTGCCCGCTTCCCGCTCAACGAAAGTTAAGCTTTTTCAGCCCCTGTTTTAACTGACAGAATCAGGATTCTGCAATAGTGAATGAGACAGGGGCACAGTAAAACCCGCTGAGTTCATGGTCTTCTTCCGTGATGAGGTTCGCGATCCAGGGTTCCTGCTCAATCCCCGCCAGATAAGCTTCCAGTTTCGGGTAATGATGGTTCAGCCTTAACCCGGCCATCCAGCCGCTTCGAAAAATACTCCAGAGTGAGATTTCTGCCATCGAGAAATGTATGGAGATGTACCCCGTGTCCGGTATTTGTTCTTCCAGATATCTGAGCACAGGTGGCAAGTGATACTGCAGACAGTCATCGATTGCTTCCTGATCGATTTCTTTTTTCAGAATCTGGCCCCGGAGTATCCGCTGATAAAACAGGACGCCGGCCAGAAGTGCACTCAGACGTGTATCCGCATACTCTTCCAGCCATCTGACTTTGGCCCGTTCCCCGGCATCTCCCGGGTAAAGTGGCGGGACGGGGTAGAGATCGTCCAGATAATGCGCAATCACCGTAGAGTCAATAATGGTCAGGCTGTCATGCTCCAGCACGGGAACTTTGCCCATCGGATGGCGTTTATGTGCCAGCTCTTTTTCAAGGTAGGGGTTGAGTGGCTGTAACTCATAGCTCAGCCCTTTATAGGATAAGGCCAGCATGATTTTTCTGACGAACGGAGAGATAGATGCGCCATGCAGAATCATAATCAGCGTTACTCATAACCAGTGGACGAAATTGTTATAAGTGTAGCTGAGATATAAAAAGAGCCGCTTCAGGCGGCTCTTTGAATTCAGATGATGTGATGCAGACAGCGGTCAGCGACTCAGCTCACCCCGGAGATCCTGCTGCATCAGTTCGCGCACTTTTTCCGTTGGCAGGTTCTGGCTCAGCAGATAATGCAATTTTGCCAGTGCGGCCTCCCGGGTCATGTCAAAACCGCTGAGCACACCGGCATCTGCCAGAGCACAGCCGGTTGCATAGCCATCCATGTTGACTTTTCCGGACAGGCATTGCGTCAGGTTCACCACAATCACGCCGCGGTCGCTGGCTTCTTTCAGCTGAGCCAGCAGTTCAGGATTCTGCGGGGCATTCCCAACGCCGAAGGTCAGCAAAATCATCGCATTGACGGGCTGACGCAGGGTGTTACGGATCACTTCAGGAGAAATCCCCGGATACATAGTGATCACACCAATTGGCTGGGGGGTGATTTTTTGTACGTGGAAATCCCCTTCCGGCTGCTTGTTCAGAATCGCAGTCTGTTTTACCTGAATGTTGATCCCGGCTTCGATCAGCGCAGGCAGGTTGGGTGAAATGAAAGCATTGAAGCCATCCGCATGCGCTTTGGTGCTGCGGTTACCGCGAAGCAGTTGGTTATTGAAGAATACCGTGACTTCGTTGATCGGATAATTGGCTGCCAGATGCAGGGCATTCAGCAGGTTGCTCTGGCCATCTGAGCGCAGCTCAGCCAGCGGGATCTGAGAGCCGGTTACAATCACGGGTTTGCCCAGATTTTCCAGCATAAAAGACAATGCAGATGCGGTGTAGGCCATGGTGTCCGTACCATGAAGAATCACAAATCCATCAAATTTGTCGTAGTTGGCCAGAATGTCATCTGCAATGCGCTGCCAGTCTTCAGGCGTCATGTCTGAAGAATCAATCAGAGGCGCATATTCATGGATCGTAAAGTCAGGCATTTCGGCGCGGTGAAACTCCGGCATGCTTTGTAGTTGCTGTTCCATAAAACCGGCGACAGGAATGTAGCCATGGGCTGATTTCTGCATGCCTATGGTGCCGCCAGTGTAGGCGATATAGATATGTTTTTTTGTCATTTGAGTACGGGTACAGCGTTGATTTGATGGTAGCAGCATTATACGGCGAAACGGGATGAAAAAAAGCCCGGTGAGACCGGGCTTTCAGGACTTTTCATCACGCTGAACAGGAAAGCTTAAATCCCTGTGCTGTTACAGTTGAGGCAGAAAGCATATTGCCCTTTCGGATCGTTAAAGCTGTTCAGACTGTTCACATCAGTTGCGATTTGACGGATTGCCGGTTGGAGGGCTGCCGGCATCTTGGTTGCAACCATCTGGCTGACTTTGACACTGGCTTCTGAAGTCATGTCCTGAAGCAATTGCTCTAACGGGCTGAGCGGCAGATCGATCCAGCGCAGTTCATAATCATCCAGTTTGGCCAGTTTTGCTGCCGAAACAATCGCATCATCGAAATCACCCAGACGATCGACCAGTCCCAGCTTCAGCGCATCCTGACCGGTCCATACACGGCCCTGTGCAATCTTGTCAGTTTCTTCCAGCGAAATGTGGCGATTTTCACTGACCAGACTGATGAAGCGCTGATAGCCATTTTCGATACCCAGCTGGAAAATTTCCGCGACATCTTCCGGCAGTCCGCGGGTGATACCGATGCCTGAAAATGGGGTAGTTCCTACGCCATCACTGTAGACACCGATGTTTTCCAGTCCTTTTTCAAAGGTGGCCAGAATGCCGAAAATACCGATTGAGCCGGTGATGGTGGTTGGCTGAGCAATGATCTCGCTGGCACTGGAGGAAATCCAGTAACCGCCGGATGCAGCCAGGCTCGACATGGAAACCACGACAGGTTTACCAGCCAGTTTCAGGGCATCCACCTCATTGCGGATGACTTCAGAAGCAAATGCGCTGCCGCCCGGGCTGTCGACACGAAGGATGACCGCTTTGATGTCATCATCCAGCCGGGCCTGACGCAGCAGTGCTGCCGCAGTATCACCACCGATGCTGCCCTGAGCCTGCTGGCCATCGACAATCGCACCGCTGGCAACGACGACAGCAATCCCGTTTTTACTTGGCTGGAACGGGCTGCCGACTGTCGGCTGGTAATCGTAGTAGCTGACTTGATTGAAGCCGTGATCACCATCGCTGCCGAATTCTTTGATAAACTGCTGGCGCAACTGGGTACGATTGATCAGCTCATCTACCAGCCCCATTTTCTGACTCAGCCGGGCAAAGTCGCCCTGAACACTTTTCAGCTCACTGACCAGATCTTTCACTTCAGGTGTCAGGATACCCGCATCAATCTGTCGATTGCGGGCGACATCTTGCGTGTAGGCGTCCCACATCTGGTTCAGCCAGACGGTATTTGCCTCGCGGGCTGCGTCAGACATATTGTCCCGGGTATAAGGTTCCACAAAAGACTTGTAGGTCCCAACCCGGAAAACATGCGTGGTGACGTCCAGTTTTTCCAGCAGGGTCTTATAATAAAGCGAGTAGCTGCCGTATCCCGTCAGCATGACCCCGCCATCCGGAGACATGTAAATTTTATCGGCGTAGCTGGCCAGATAATACTGGCTCTGGCGGAAGTGATCGCCCATTGCGTAGACCGGTTTTCCAGCCTGCTTGAATTCTTCAATGGCTTTAGCGATATAGCGCAGTTTGGTCAGACTGGTTTCCGGCATTCCTTTTAAATTGAGGATCAGGCCGGTAATTTTATCGTCCTTCGCTGCTGCACGAACGGTGTCTACGATATCGAACAGGACGTTTTCTTGAACAGGAACCTGCCCCAGCGCACTGTCAACAACCTGATCAAACGGATTGACGTAGCTACGCTTTTCTACAATTGGGCCATCCAGATCCAGCACCAGTGCAGCTTTGTCCGGCAGGGCTGGCGCTTCCGCACCTTCCTGAAATGCAAAGATAATAATCCCAATCAAAGCGAGAAATAACAGATTGAAAAATAACTGGCGGGTGAAACTGAGCAGTTTCCAGCATCCGCGCAGCACTTTAGCAATGCCTTTTAATAGTACTTTCATGGCCTTTCCCGAAAATGAATCTAAGTGCCTATCCTAACTGAGACACTGTACGAATACCTAATACTAGCTTTATTGCGACCTAAAAAGCACGGGACGAAAACAGGAAGGTGAGTGATGTTTGTTGAGATTATGTAAACAGGTGTTTGAATGACCGTTAACCCTATGCTATATAGGTGGTCTGACCTTATAAAAAATGAATGAGAAAAGGGAAGCTATGGACAATGTTACCTACCCGCACTTGCTGGCACCTTTGGATCTTGGCTTCACACAGCTGAAGAATCGGGTGCTGATGGGGTCTATGCACACCGGTCTGGAAGAAGCTCATGATGGCTTTAAAAAGCTGTCCGCATTTTATGCCGCCCGCGCCAGAGGTGGGGTGGGGTTGATTGTGACCGGAGGGTTTTCACCGAACTTCCGGGGCCGGCTGACGCCGCTCAGTGCTGAATTCAGCAGTGGCAGGGCCGTCAGAGCACACCGGGTAATTACCGATGCCGTTCATCAGGAAGGCGGTAAAATTGCCCTTCAGCTGCTGCATGCTGGTCGTTATGCGATGCATCCCTTTGCCGTCAGTGCATCAGGTATTAAAGCACCTATCTCAAAGTTTACCCCGAAGGAAATGAGCCGCCGCCAGATCCTCAAAACCATAGATGCATTTGCACGCAGCTCTGAACTGGCCCGGGAAGCCGGATATGATGGCGTGGAGCTGATGGGATCGGAAGGCTATCTGATTAATCAGTTCATCTGTCAGCGTTCCAATCACCGGACCGACGAATGGGGCGGCAGTTATGAAAACCGGGTCCGTTTCCCGATCGAACTAGTGAAAGCAGTGCGTGCCCGTGTTGGGAAAAACTTTATCATTATTTTCCGTCTGTCGATGCTGGATCTGGTCGAACAGGGCAGTACTTATGATGAAGTTGTTCAGTTGGCGCAGGCTTTAGAGGCCGCCGGAGTTACGATTTTAAATACCGGGATCGGCTGGCATGAAGCGCGTGTACCAACGATCGCGACCCAGGTACCGCGGGCAGCGTTTAGCTGGGTGACGGAAAAGCTCAAAGGTAAGGTCTCGATTCCACTGGTGACCTGTAACCGGATTAATACCCCTGAAGTGGCCGAGTCGATTCTGTCATCGAATCAGGCTGATATGGTATCCATGGCCCGGCCGTTCCTGGCTGATCCGGACTTTGTGGTGAAAGCAGAACAAAACCGATCTGATGACATCAATACCTGTATCGGCTGTAATCAGGCTTGTCTGGACCATGTTTTTGCTGGCAAGCGCGCGAGCTGCCTGGTGAACCCGCAGGCCTGTTACGAGACCGAGCTGGTTCTGGCACCTGCGGTTCAAAAGCGCAGAGTTGCCGTGGTCGGTGCCGGTCCCGCGGGTCTGGCTTTTGCGACCGCTGCGGCTGAACGTGGTTTTGAAGTCGACTTGTTTGAAAAGAATGATTATATCGGTGGCCAGTTTAATCTGGCGATGCAAATACCGGGTAAGGAAGAATTCCGCGAAACGATCCGCTATTTCAGCCGTCGTCTTGAGCAGACGGGTGTTCATGTCAAGCTGGGTCAGGCAGTCAGCGCTGAAACGCTTCAAGGTTATGATGATGTAATCGTCTCGACCGGCGTGAAACCCCGTATTCCGGCGATCCCCGGGCTGGAAGACAGTGATAAGGTCATTGATTATCAGACCCTGATTCGGGATAAAGTGCAGTTGGGACAGCGGGTGGCTGTCATTGGGGCGGGTGGTATCGGTGTTGATGTCTCCAGTATGCTGACCGAACCTCAGGATACCTCTCTGGAAAGCTGGCTGAAGGACTGGGGAATTGATCAAACCATCTCTCATGCCGGCGGTCTCTGTCCGCCACAAAGCGAGCACAGTGAACGTCAGGTCTGGCTGTTGCAGCGTCGCCCGGGCAAGATGGGGAAAGGACCGGGTAAAACAACGGGCTGGATCCATCAGAAAGTGCTGCAGAAGCGTGGTGTGGAAATGTTGTCCGGAGTCAGTTACGACAAGATTGATGCACAGGGCTTACATATTACAGTTGAAGGCCAGCAGCGGGTTCTGGAAGTCGATCATATTGTGCTGTGTGCCGGTCAGATCTCGGTTGAGGTGCTGTCGGAGCCGCTGAAAGCGCTGGGCGTTCAGGTACATGTGATTGGCGGTGCTGAATTTGCCGGTGAGGTCGATGCCAAGCGGGTGATCCGCCAGGGAACTGAGCTGGCAGCACGCCTGTAAACAGACCATGTTCCAGATGAAAAGAGGTTCCCCCCGGGAGCCTCTTTTTTGTTGTCGTTACTCAGTTAGCCGGGTATGGTATGTCAATTAACAAGAATCGTTATCATCAAGGAATTATCTTTTTATGGATGCGTTATCGCTGCTGCTGAATCGTCGCTCGCTGCCAAAAATGGCAGCCCCGGCTCCTCAGGGAGAAGTGCTGGAAAACATACTGCGTGCCGGTCTGCGGGCGCCGGATCATGGTGCCCTGACACCTTGGCGTTTTATTGTGTCTGAAGGCGAAGGATTACAAAAGCTGGCTGATATTCTGGTAGCTGCTGCAAAGGCAGATCAGGCGGAAGAGGCCGTCATTGAGAAAGCGTCGAAGGCACCTTTCCGGGCTCCGATGGTGATTACTGTCGTTGCGAAAGTACAGCCAAGTGAAAAAATTCCGACAGTTGAGCAGCATATCTCAGCAGGCTGTGCGGCCCACGCGATGCAGATGGCAGCGGTTGCTCAGGGTTTCGCGGGTTTCTGGCGCACAGGCAGCTGGGCTTATCACCCGGTCGTCAGAGAAGCGCTCGGCGTGCAGGGTGATGACATGATTGTTGGCTTTCTGTATCTGGGCACAGCAGATTGCCGTGAAGTGAAAGCACCGGAACGTGAGTTGTCGCAGTTTGTCGAATACCTCTGACTCAAAGCAGGATGACCAAAAGGCAGCGTCTGACGCTGCTTTTTTTGTTTTGCCTGATCTTCGGTGACAGAGTCCGCCATGTGGTGGCACCTGATTTCCGCTTAATTGAGTGAGACTCAGAAAGTTCGGTGTATGCCGGACTTCATCAGGGGATTCGTTTTGCCTCAAAAGGGTTGCTGCATGCCACGGTGAGCCGAAAACAGATGAATCCGGATGCTGGCTTTGTGAACTGGTACTGGGTTTATATCCAGTAAAGATTGTCTCCGCGTGGTGAATTCTTTATAGTGCTGGGAGTTTTTTCCAGTCAAATCAGGTTTCATGGCCCGTCTCTACATTGCCGAAAAGCCCAGCCTTGGCCGCGCAATCGCCGCGGTTCTGCCTCGCCCGCATAAAAACCATCAGGGATACATCGAAGTTGCCAATGGCGATATTGTGACTTGGTGTATTGGTCATTTGCTCGAGCAGGTTGAACCCGATGTTTACGATCCCCGTTATAAGAAGTGGGATATGGGTGATTTACCCATTATTCCGGCTCAGTGGCAGCTGGCACCGCGTAAATCGGCCAGGCAGCAGCTCAGTGTGGTCCGTAAGCTGGCGAAACAGGCGGATGAAGTGATTCATGCCGGAGACCCCGACAGAGAAGGGCAACTGCTGGTGGATGAAGTCATTGACTACATTAAGCTGGCTGCGAGTAAAAAAGCGTCCATGAAGCGTTTGCTGATTTCAGACCTGAACCCGGCAGCGGTTAAACGTGCGCTGGCGCAACTCAGAGACAACAAAGATTTTATCCCGCTGTCCGTTTCTGCACTGGCCCGCTCCCGGGCCGACTGGCTCTATGGCATGAATATGTCCAGAGCTTATACCTTGCTGGGACAACGTGGTGGTTATAAAGGGGTGCTGTCGGTCGGCCGGGTTCAAACGCCGGTGCTCGGCTTGGTGACACGCAGGGACGATGAGATTACAAATTTTGTTCCGGTGCCATTTTATGATGTGTATGCGCTGATCCCCTATCAGGACCTCGTCATTCGTGCCCGCTGGCAACCGAGTAAAGCCTGTGAACCCTGGCAGGATGAAGAGGGGCGTATCCTCAATCGAAAACTGTGTGAAAATGTGGTGGCCCGCATCCAGGGTCAGCCTGCGCTGGTATCGGATGCTGAACGGAAAGAGACCCGACAGGCACCGCCGCTGCCATATTCGCTTTCAGCGCTGCAAATTGATGCGGCCCGTCGCTTCGGAATGAGTGCGGCGGATGTTCTGGCTTGCTGCCAGACTCTGTACGAAAAACATAAGGTGATTACGTATCCGCGTTCAGATTGTCGTTATTTGCCGAATGATCATTACCGTCAGGCTGCAGATGTGGTGAAGGCGGTGGCCTCGACAGTACCCGGAATGGCGGGTGAAGTGCAGGGCGCGGATTTGTCTTTGCGTTCGAAAGCATGGAATGACAGTAAAGTGGATGCGCACCATGCCATTATCCCGACGCCGAAGGCTGTAAATCCTAATTCACTCAGCGATTGGGAAGCGAAGGTTTATCAGCTGGTCGCCCGGCAATACCTGATGCAATTTTACCCGCCGGCTGTGTACGCAGAAGCAAAGCTGACCTTTACGATTGCTGGCGGGATCTTTATTGCCAGAGGCCGGCAGTTGATGCAGTCGGGCTGGAAAACCCTGCAAGGCAAAGAAGATGCAGACAATGATCAGAATCTGGCCGAAAAAGTGCCGCCGCTGGAGAAAGGCACAGAACTGATCTGCACCGATGGTGAAATTAAAGACCGGGTGACGGAACCACCGAAACATTTCACTGAAGCAACACTGCTGCAGGCAATGACAGGGATTGCCCGTTTTGTCGCAGATCAGTCGCTGAAGAAAATTTTGAGAGAGACAGATGGCTTGGGCACTGAAGCGACACGAGCCGGAATTATTGAAATTTTATTCAAAAGGCAACTGCTTTTCCGTCAGGGGAAAAGTATTCACGCTTCGGAGGCGGGAAAAGCGCTGGTGTACGCTTTACCCGATGAAGCAACTTATCCGGATATGACGGCGAACTGGGAACATCAGTTACAGGATATGGCGGACCGAAAGTGTGCCTATCAGCCCTTTATGGCAGCCCTTCAGCAGCAGATTCAGCAGATGATGGACAGCGTGAAGCAGGGAGAGGTACCACCCAGTCTGCGTGGTCTTCAGGCCGTTTCACCTCAGGGAAGACAAAGTCAGGGACGGAAATATAAAAGCTCGGGCCGGAGCAAAAAAGGAAAGGGCCGCAGTCAACCTAGCCGAACATAAAGTAGCTGTCACGTCCGGATGATTTGGCCTGATAGAGTGCGCGGTCGGCCTGACTGAAAAGTAAATCAGCTGAATTCTGGCTATCCGGAACAATACTGCTGACGCCAATACTCACAGTGACATGACTGAACTGGTGCTCGTCAACCGGAATCTGAAGTGTTCTGACTGCATGTAGTGTTTTCTCGGCGGCCACAACTGCTGCCTGTGCATTCTGGCCTGGCAGTAACAGGACGAACTCTTCGCCACCGTAACGCGCAAAAAGTGCCCCTGCCCGGCGTTCCTGTGAAGCTAGCTTCGTCGCGATCAGCTTCAGACAGCGATCGCCGGCGGCATGACCATAGCTGTCATTGAATTTTTTAAAGTGATCGACATCAATCATCAGCAGCGAAACGGGCAGACGGTGACGTTTTGCCCGCCGCCATTCCAGGGGAAGCGTCTGATCAAAAACACGACGGTTTGGGACCTGAGTCAGCGGATCCTGACGACACGTGTGTTCGAGCTTCCAGTTGAGCTGCTGTAATTGTTGCGTTCGGTCAGAGACTCTTTGCTCCAGCTCGGTATTGAGCTGACTGAGACTTTCTTCTGCTTGCCTGCGAACCAGATGCTGGGACACAATAAAGCTGAATTGCTTCAGGATATGTGAGTGATAATCAGCCAGCGGTTTCCCGGTGACCAGATTATCGTATGCAATCCAGCCGACCCGCCGGTCACCGTCCCACAATGAGGTATAGGCACTCCATCCTTTGCCGACAGGTTTTAAATCATGGTAAAGCGGGGTGTTGTTTTTGATAGCCAGATATCCATGCAGTGCTTGCGGATGATCGCTATACCAAAGCGAAGGAATTGAGGTCTCGAAATAGTCTTCTTTGACCGTATTTCCCTGGATATCGGTGCCATAGGTGCCTTTCATTTTGTTTTCACCGGTGAGCAGGAAAATCGCAATCCGGTCAATTTGCAAGACTTGCTTACCGTGATCGACGGCTTTTAACAGCAGGTCATCAAGGCTGTTGGCCCGCCACAGCATGAAGGAAATGTCGTGTAATCCTTGCAGCATATTGAGCAGCGGTTGATGTGAAGAGGAGAGGCATTCCCGGGAAGTATGATGGTCAATTTCCGCACTCAGATGGACGGCGAGGGGGACAAAGTATTCAGGGTCGAGCGGCTGTGGTTGAGTTGGCAATTGAACCGTCAGTAGGCCAATGGCCTGCTGATGTCGATGCAATGGCAGCCAGAGCCCGGTTTTGTTCTGATAAAAAGGTTTTGTTGGCTGCAGCCATTCAGACAGGTCCTGCTCATTCTCTATCGGGAGCGGATTGAGATGCGGTGCGGAACCTGCAAAGTATTGCCAGCCTGATGCTGTTTTTACATACAGCTGGCAGGATTCAGCATGAAAATTTTGGCGTAACAGCGTCAAGAGATTTTCAATGGCCTCCGGGACGTCCGAACTGGTCTGCCATAGTGAAAAATAAGTTTGGTAAAAGGAATCCATTCCGTCTTCGCCGCAATTTAAGGATATTTTGAATGTGTTGTGAAGCTGATATGCAAGTATGGGTCAAAGACCTGCGACAGAAGGGCAGATAGAAAAAAATAGTTGCATAGAAAATCATTGTTTTAAGCAGCATCTCGGAAAAAATGTTTTTTATGAAACATTTATTGCAGGAATAATGTGAACATGACAAATAAATTTTGGTCTTTGAAGTACAAAAAATGACACTCGAACGGAAGTCATTGATTTTATTATTATCAATAGGATAGGGATAAAATTGCAGAATTGAAACCTGCAGAGATCTCAAAATGTCAATATTGAGACAAGTGCCATTAAGCCGTTTCACTAATTTTATCAGAGGGGATTTTTTGATTCGTGAATCCACTCAGGTGAGAACATGAAAAGACGATATGTGTTTTTATTATGGTTGATGATACCGCTATTTTTATCTGCCTGTAGCCAGACCCGCCATGATCAGCTGGCGGAGCTTGGATTCGCACGGAACTATCTTGATGGCTATCAGGACGGGTGCGACAGTCGAAAGATAGAAGCAACGACGTATATCAACGGCTTTCGTCAGGATCCGGAAAGAATGAAAAAAGAGAACAAATATGCAAACGGATGGAACGATGGCTACGAACAATGCTATGCCAGTAACCAGGATTATCATTAACGCCGCACAAAAGAGAGAAAAGCTGCCGTGGGCAGCCTTTCTTTCAGCTTATTTGCAGGTTACTTGGAGACAGGCTGATAGAACCGCTTCAGCTCATGCATGACTTGCATTAGCGTTGAGAGTTTTGGCTTGCCGTCATCCTTGAGTTTGTAATCCGGACTGTACACGGTGTAGTTGCCATATTTATCAACGATTGTTGTACTTTCCGGCTGAACGACAACGATATCAGTCCCGTCACCTGCCAGGACCCAGCGTCGTTTGCCGCTGTTATCAAACAGGCTGATACCACTGCTGTAGAACTCTGGCGCTGTCGTCGTGTTCAGCAAAGTCTCCATCAGGGTCGGTACAATATCCAGATGACTGGTGGCTCGCGTGATTTCAGCAGCCCGGCTGCCCGGCCAGTGAATGATCAGTGGTACTTTTAACTGGTACTGGCTGTAGTTCGTACCCGAGCCCCAAGAGTTGGTACCCGTTTCATTAAATTCCATTCCGTGATTGGCAGTAATCACGACAACGGTGTTATCCAGTAAATCACGCTCAATCAAGCTGTCGAAAACCTTAATGATCTGCTCATCTGCATGATAGGCGGCATTACGGTATGAATTTTTCAGCAACTGATCTGGTGTCGTGCCGGAGTGTTTTCCGGGTTTGGTTTCTGTCAGGGAAGGGGTGAACCTTGCCTGATAATCCGCACTGGCGTCTTCATAGTTTTGTACAGAAGTCAGTTCTAAATAGCCAAACCAGGGTTTGTCTGCAACCTGCTTGCTCAGCCAGGATTTCATATTGGCAATCGCAGTTTGATCGTTCTGAGTGTCACTGTTCAGTGCCATCGCTTGGCTCAGCTGTGCCTGAGTGAATATTGCCTGCTGATAGATAGCATCTTCAAAACCGGAACCGCTGAACAGCCCGAACCGGTAACCCCGCTTATTCAATGTATCCAGCAGCACCGGTTGATTGTGCTCTGCCCGAATACTGTTGCTGTAGACACCGGGAAGCCCGTAGAAAAGGCCAAATGTGCCCAGAGCACTGTCGTTTCCGGTGCTGTAGTGATCCGAAAAGTTCAGGTTCTGATGAGCAAACGCCGACAGATAAGGCATGGTGTCAGGTGTCAGCATATCGCTGCGCAATCCGTCGACCATGATGATCAACACATTTTGTCCTGTCCCTTTATCGCTGAACGAAAGCGGTTTCAGCGGATAACGAATTCTTTCACTGTTTTCAACGCCTTGCTCTTCAAGCAGACGGGTATATTCCTGTCTGTCCAGCAGCCCGTGGCGTTCCATAAAGGATTTGGCCGTCATTGGGTATGAGAGCGGAAAGTTGGATCGTTGTGCAGTGACCGGGCGGTACAGGTTGGCATCGGCCCAGATGTAGAGCAGGTGGCTGGTCAGAAAACATAAGCCAAAGACAGTTGCAATCGGCACACCCACATGTTTGCGGGTGAGTTTGCGAAGTTTGCGCCACAGCCATTCAGACAGGAACAGCTGTAACAGAAAAATGGCTGGCACCACAATAAACAGGTATTGCCAGCGGGCATTGAGGTCGGTTCGCTCGCCACTGAGCAGCAGATCCCAGACCAGCGGACTGAGATGAAGCTCCAGGCTTTGATAGGCATGGGTATCCAGCAGCAGCGCTGTCTGGCCGACGGTTCCAACCAGCACCGCAAACAATCGCATCAAACGCTGAGAGGGGATCAGAAAACTGGCTGGAAAAAGAATCAGGATATAGAAGCCAAAAACCAGAAAACCGAAGTGGCCAACCCAACTCAGCCCCAGGTAGAGTTGCCCTAACAGCGTTTCCGGCCATTCAGAATGAACGATATACCGGGTGCCCAAGAGCATGGCGGCGATGATGTTGAAAAAACTGAACCAGTGTCCCCAGCTGATCAGTTGGGACACGGTTTCTTTGTAGTTGTTTCCGCTGGCGACCATATACCTGTGTTCTTCTTCTCTCTTTGGTGCCGGAATCAATCTTTCTTGATTGAAGTCAGCAGAGCTTGGGCGAATTTTTCAGCAATTGCTTCACGCTGGGAGGCCTGAACATCAGCATTGATAATATTGGTTGCGACGTTACCAACAATCATCAGTGCGAGTTCTGCAGATGCGCCGTGCTTTTCAAACACTTCGAACACATCATCAAGGATTTGTTCCACTTTTTCATTGCTGTATTTTGATGTAATTGGCATATCAGGTCTTGTTTTATGGTGAAGAAAGCGACTTATAATACCCTACACTTTAGATTTACTGAAAAACTTTTCCATTATGAGTCTCACGCTTTCAAACGTCATCCTGCATCAGTTCCTGAAGAATGGTCAGGATGAGCTCTCCGTTCAGCTCAGAGAACAGGAGCTAGAACATTCCGACACTACGACAGAACTGGTTGCCGAGTTGCACCGTGTTTACAGCAGCAAAGGGGCCAAAGGTTTTGGGCGCTTTGCTGAGGACAGTGAATTTGGTTTCTGGCTGAAACAATACCGCCAGGGTGAACTCGATTTTCTGTCGTTTTCGAACCAGTCGGCGCAGCGTCTTCAGTCTGAATTAGTGAAATACCCTTTTGCTGATGCAGGTACTTTAGTGCTGGCACAGTACCAGTCGCTGGCGACTGATTATTTGTTTATCGGCTTGCTGCCGACCTGCCATAGCATGAAAGTGACTGATCAACTGGATATTAGCGCGACAGATTATCTGGATGTTAGCAAAATGGAAATTGTGGCCCGAATTGATTTGTCATCCTGGGAGACAGATCCAGAATGTAACCGCTACCTGACGTTTATCAAGGGGCGTGTCGGCCGGAAAGTCGCAGACTTTTTTCTGGATTTCCTGCAGGCGGAAGTTGGTCTGGATGTGAAAGTGCAGAATCAGGTCCTGATGCAGGCGGTTGAAGATTTTTGTGCTGATTCCCGGATGGACAAAGAAGAGAAGCAGCAGTACCGCAAGCAAGTTTATGATTACTGTAATGGCCAGTTGCAATCGGGTGAAGAGGTTGCGATCAAAGAGCTTGCGGGCGAACTTCCTGCTTCAGATGAAGGTGTGGATTTTTATCAGTTCACTTCAAATCAGGGATATGAACTTGAGGAGACCTTCCCGGCAGACCGATCGGCGATGCGTAAACTGACGAAGTTTGTTGGCTCCGGTGGCGGTCTGACCATCAATTTTGACAGCATGTTGCTGGGTGAGCGTATTTTTTACGATGCAGAAACAGATACCCTGACGATCAAAGGCACTCCGCCAAACCTGAAAGATCAGCTTCAGCGTCGGCTGAACAGCGACAACTGAAAACGGCGGCTGTGCTGTAATCAGTGCAGCCGTCATTTTGAAGACGATGATTTCAGGAACTTCACCATGCCACTTCACTGTGTTGGATACTGACTCAGTTTTCGAGTCTGCCTGCCGGAATCCCTGCTTTTTTGTTTAAGAATTGTGTAACTCTGTATGTCAGTCAGTCTGGTGCCAGAGATGTAGTAAAGTTGTGTTTATTTCATGTTTGATTCGGATTCAATGCCAAGTCTTTAAAAGACTATAAAAAAAATCAGATTTGTTGATGATGGATGTAAGAAGTCTGATGAAAATGTAAGAAGTCTTATTTCAGTGAATTTGGTATGGATTCCCGAGGAGAGCTGGCATGAAAAGCCAGCTGGTCTGTCATCATTGAGCGAAATGCTCTGTAAATACTGAATCTCTCATCATGCTCTGACTTCTGGTTGCTTTGATACAGGTTATTTGGGGCATTTTGTTGCGTTGGTAGGGGCTTTGCTTTATGGTATTTAGCTATCTTCGTTTCATGGTATCAGCTGTTTATCCTGCTGGTTTTTTCAAAATCTGCCATGAAGTTGTTTTTTAAAGCGTGATTGAAATGTATGCGGCTGTCAGTGTGTGACTGAGGGCCTTTATTTGACCAGATGCATGCGTGTGGCTTTTCTCCGTCATTGTTTTTGGAGGTGCCCAATCATGTCAACAAGGAGTGTAGCAAACTATGATGAAAGTTGGTTTGATCGGTTGGCGCGGTATGGTCGGTTCCGTACTGATGCAACGTATGGTGGAAGAAAAAGATTTCGACCATATTGAACCTGTTTTCTTTTCAACCTCTCAGGTGGGTATCCCTGCGCCAAACTTCGGTAAAGATGCGGGAATGCTTCAGGATGCGTTCGATATTGAAGCGCTGAAGAAGCTGGATGCCATTATTACCTGTCAGGGTGGTAGCTATACCGAGAAAGTTTATCCGGCACTGCGCCAGGCAGGCTGGAAAGGTTACTGGATTGATGCAGCCTCGACGCTGCGTATGGATGATCAAACGATCATCACTCTGGATCCGGTCAACTTTGATCAGATTCAGCAAGGTATTCACACCGGTGTTCGTTCGTTTGCCGGTGGTAACTGTACGGTCAGCCTGATGCTGATGGCTGTGGGGGGGCTGTTCCAGGCGGGTCTGGTTGAGTGGATGACTTCACAAACGTATCAGGCTGCGTCCGGTGCGGGTGCGAAGAACATGCGTGAGCTGATCAGCCAGATGGGTGTGATCAACGATTGCGTGACCAGTGAGCTTGCTAATCCGGCGACCTCGATTCTGGATATCGATCGTAAAGTTGCGCAAACCATGCGTTCAGCTGATTTCCCTGCTTCTGAGTTTGGTGTACCGCTGGCGGGCTCGCTGATTCCTTGGATCGATGTGAAGCGTGACAATGGTCAAAGCAAGGAAGAGTGGAAAGGCGGTGTTGAAACGAACAAGATTCTCGGCACTGGTAACAGCCCGATTGCGATTGACGGGACTTGTGTTCGTATCGGTGCAATGCGCTGTCACAGCCAGGCGCTGACCCTGAAGCTGAAGAAGAATGTTCCGCTGGATGAAATCGAAGGCATCATTGCGTCTCATAACGATTGGGTCAAAGTGATTCCGAATGAGCGTGATATCACGATGCAGGAGCTGTCTCCAACGAAAGTGACGGGGACGCTGTCTGTACCGGTTGGCCGTTTACGTAAACTGGCGATGGGTGATGATTTCCTGAATGCCTTTACGGTCGGTGACCAGCTGCTGTGGGGTGCTGCTGAACCGCTGCGTCGCACACTGCGTATTATCCTGGCCGAAAAAGCCTGAATCAAAGACTGATTCGTCAGATAAAGAAAAGGCCCGCACTGTCGTGCGGGCCTTTTTATACTCATCGATGGGTGAGCAGCATTAAGCAGCCAGGTTTTTCGCAACGAATTCCCAGTTTACCAGTGCCCAGAATGCGTTCATGTAGTCTGGACGCAGGTTACGGTAGTCGATGTAGTAAGCGTGTTCCCACAGGTCAACGGTCAGCAGTGGTGTCACACCAGCTTCAGTCAGCGGAGTGCCTGCGTTAGAAGTATTGACGATATCCAGAGAACCGTCAGCTTTCTTCACCAGCCAGGTCCATGAAGAACCGAAGTTGTTGATAGCCGCATCAGTGAACTTCGCTTTGAAGTCTTCGAAAGAACCGAACGCTTTTACAATTGCGTCAGCAACTTCGCCAGTTGGCTTACCGCCACCATTTGGGCTCAGGCAGTGCCAGTAGAACGTGTGGTTCCAGATTTGAGCTGCGTTGTTGAAAACGCCGCCAGTAGAAGTTTTGATGATCTCTTCCAGAGATTTATCTGCGTACTCCGTGCCTTCGATCAGGCCGTTCAGTTTCACAACGTAGGTGTTGTGGTGCTTACCGTGGTGATATTCCAGAGTTTCTTGAGAGATGTGTGGCTCAAGTGCATTTTTCTCGTACGGTAGAGCAGGTAGTTCGAATGCCATTACTCGATTCTCCATATTGATGGTGTGGTTTTCCCACGACATTGCTTCCGTTGGTAGGTTACGCCTACCTCACTTTAGATGTCTGTTATTGTATACAAGCGATTGGCTTGTGTGTTTGCAAAACATTTTAGCAAGTTTTTTCTTTATTAAAAGTACTCAGGAAGAAAAAGCGTATCATGGGCAATAGTCGTCAAGCAGACGTTCAGAAAGTATAAGCTTTAACCACAATTGTATTAGGCGTTTTTTTCCTTGCCGTGACAAAGTAGAATGTGGGTATCACACTTACTTTAGAGCTGATGTCGTTAGAGGAAGCTATGGAAACCATCGACAAAATCAAGCAACAGATCTCAGAAAACCCAATTCTGTTGTACATGAAAGGATCACCAAAACTGCCAAGCTGCGGTTTTTCTTCACAGGCTTCTCAGGCACTGATGGCTTGCGGTGAAAAGTTTGCTTATGTTGATATCCTGCAAAACCCGGATATTCGTGCTGAGCTGCCAATTTATGCGCAATGGCCAACTTTCCCGCAGCTGTGGGTTGAAGGGGAGCTGATTGGCGGTTGTGACATCATTCTGGAAATGTTCCAGAAAGGTGAACTGCAGCCATTGATCAAAGAAGCGGCTGAACGTCGTGACAACGCAGAAGCGTCTGAATAAGATTGCGTTGCGTAAAAAAAGACCCCGCTAGTGCGGGGTCTTTTTGTATCCGGTTAGAGGATCATCGATGCGATCCAGCCGAAGGCAATCAGCGGCAGGTTGTAGTGGATAAAAGTTGGCACCACGGTATCCCAGACGTGCTCATGCTGGCCGTCTGCGTTAAGCCCAGCCGTCGGACCCAGAGTGGAGTCTGAGGCTGGTGAACCTGCGTCACCCAGTGCGGCTGCAGTACCGACCAGTGCCACGGTTGCGAGTGGTGAGAAACCAAAGCTCAGGCACAGCGGAACATAAATGGTCGCCAGAATCGGGATAGTGGAGAATGAAGAACCGATGCCCATGGTGACCAGCAGACCAACAACCAGCATCAGCAGCGCTGCCAGACTCTTATTGTCGCCAATCGCATGTGCCAGTGAGCTGACCAGCGTTTCCACACCACCGGTAGCTTTCATGACTGAAGCGAATCCTGCTGCGGCAATCATGATGAAACCGATCATGGCCATCATGTGAACACCTTTGGTGAACACATCGTGGGTTTCCTTCCATTTGATCACGCCTGCAACAGTAAACACCATGAAACCAGCCAGTCCCCCGATGATCATCGAGCCACTGTAGAGTTGCACACCCAGTGCAGCAGCAATGGCTATCATGGCAACATAGACATGTTGCATGTTGATTTCGGCATGCTCCGGTTCACTGGCAAGGATTTGCTCTTCTGAATATTCACGCGGCTTGCGGTAGCTGACGAAAGTTGCCAGTAACAGGCCAAACAGCATGCCCGCCGCAGGAAGAATCATCGCGTAGGGCACCTGGCTGGCAGCGACATCCAGACCATTGTCGTGCAGGTTTTTCAGCAGGATGTTGTTGAGGAAAATTCCGCCAAAGCCAACAGGGAGAACCATGTAAGGCGTAACCAGACCAAAAGTCAGTACACAGGCGATCAGGCGGCGATCAAGTTTCAGTTTGGCAAACACATGCAGCAGAGGGGGAATTACAATCGGGATAAAAGCAATGTGTACCGGAATGGCGTTTTGCGACGAAATAGACAGCAGCAGCAAAATTGTCAGTACTGAGTATTTCACACCTGTCGCCGCAGCGGCATTGTGATGACCACTGATCCGTTTGATGACTTTTTGTGCCAGGACATCGGTAATGCCTGAACGGGAGATGGCGACAGCAAAAGTGCCCAGCATGGCATAGCTGAGAGCCGTAGTAGCACCACCGCCCAGGCCGCCTTCAAAGGCTGCAATGGTATCTGTGAGGGAGAGCCCTCCGACAAGTCCGCCAAGGATGGCACTGAAGGTCAGCGCGACCACGACGTTGACTCGCATCAGCGCCAGCACCAGCATGACACAGACGGAAATAACGACAGGATTCATAAAACTACTTCCATTTTGAATTCGTGTGATTGCATAAGTGAATAATCATTCTATTCAAACTGCAACGAGCAGGCCGTCTAGTTTGCTGAAATTTTCATACATGTCGAGAAAAAATTGTGCTCAAGGTAGGGTTTTTAGCCTCAGATAATCATGCAGCAGTCATGAGCAGGACAGGAAACCGCTTGGTTGTCAGATTTCAGGCAGAATATCCGGCGGACATGTCTTGCCGGACTATTCATTTTTCATTCACGGATAAAGAAAAGGCCAGCGAGCGCTGGCCTTTGGCAAAGAAACACATATCAACAATTATGGTGCTGGATTGATATGTGAGTTATCAGTAACTGTCATTGCAGTGCCATCACCGTTCAGGAATGAACTGATCTGGCTTTGCATTTCATTCGTTAAGCCATCACCGTTCAAGAGTGAACTGTGTGAACCGGTATTATCAAACAGCACTGCATTTCGCACGGTCTGACCGTTAATAGACGCGGTTGTCGGAACAAGGCTCATTGTCTGCAACAGCGGCAGCGTTCCGCCAAATGGCGAGTATGGCAGCAGGATGCTGGTGCCTGTGACGACAGAACCGGCAGTCCCTGGTTGTGCCAGCATATTTGGAATTGTGGAATCATCTTCAACCTGAGTCAGGTAGACCGGTAAATCGGCGGACACTTGCAGAGAAGTGTTGATTGGATCCACTGTATCCAGTACGCCCTGAGCAACGTAAGCAAATTGGCTGAATTGAGCATAGGCTTTTGCAAGAGCGCCTGCTGGATCCCCTTTGTTGACCAAATCGGTTTCAAATGCTTTGAAACAAGCTGCAGCATCGGCAATTGAATTATCTGCGCAGAACTTCTGGAAGTCTGCACTTGCTTTGTACAGCAAAGAACCCTTGATAAAGTCTCCAAACTGACCCGACTGCAGCAACAGGTAAGGAATCCCGGCGCCCGGATTAGCCAGTGCAACTTTATCGATCGCATAGGCAGCATCACCGGTTGCGTCGTTCAGGGTTCTGTTGGCTGCATCGGCGACATTAATGCCGGTGATTGCCCCTAATGAATGGCCGACAAAACCAACTTTACTGAGTGGGTTCAGTCTTGCCAGTGGTCCCATGGCGGCAATAGTCGCAGTGTCACCACTTTGAATCGCTGTTCCCAGTTTCTGGAAGACCAGCGCAACACCTGCACGGAGGTTTAGCACATCAATGGTGCTTTGGCGCATGTTGTCCCTGGCGACAGTGAGTGAAGCAAGGTTCAGATACATCTCCGGGTTACCTGAAGAAGCACTCTTACCACCAATGCCTCGGGTACCATGTAATGGATGATCAATGGCAAAAATCGCTTGGCAACCTGCCCCAATGACACTATCGGCCAACGCTGTGACTGTCGCTTTCGTCGAGGTAATACCATGTTGATAGATGGACACTGTACTTGTGCCGGTTGAGCAGGTTGCCGTATTTGATGGCAAGACTAATGTGTACTCGACAGTATCTACAGCCTTTAGCTTGGGCACAGGGCTGTAGCGGGTAATCAGTCGTTCTGTATCCAGCTGAGAACCATCTGCTTTGGTTAAGGTGGCACCAGTCAAAGCTTTCAGTACGCGCACTTGTGTTGCCGGATCGGTTTTCACCGTTTTCAGATCATCGGTTGAGATCTCTAAAGCAGCTAATTGTTGAGCAATCGTTGCTTTATCGGCATCAGAACCTTCGCTCAGAATGTTAGAGATTTTTGCCAGGCTCGGCATCGCGCTTTGCCATGGTGTATTGCTGAACTTGGTTGGATCTTTTTCCAGGAAGTAAGGCAGCTTGATCGTTCCGGTGTACACCAGATTACCACCACTAGTCGTACCGGAGCTGGTAGGTACTGTCATCTGGAACATTTCGTTCAAATCTGTCTGACTGATTCCATCAGCGATGGCACTGTCATGCCAGATATTGCCTGCACCAAACTTGAGCGCCAATGCTGAAGCAGATTTTGCAGCGTATAGCACTTCACCGACCGAAGCCGTGGTAAACCAGTTTGAGAAAATAATTTTATTTTTCTGCACACCAGCAACTGTCGCCATTGTTGTTTCAACAGCATGCGTGATGGCCTGAGGCTTTTTCAACAGCGGGTCAGGAACTTGGCCAATATTTTTGATCACAGCGTATGAGTTGGTCATACCCACGGGCTGTCCTTTGGCATCTTTTAAATCTTCAGTGACCGCATACATATAGTTGCTGGCCGGCTCTAAAGGCTTGGTGAGAATGACGGTCAGTGTTTTTCCGGAAGCGGTAACGACAAAGTCTCCGTTGGCTGCCGACAGAATTTCTGGTGTCGTGGTGTCAGACGAGTTTGTTGGATCACCGGATTTAATCAAGTAGAAACTGTCTGCCGCCGTTTCTGCTGCCAGATCATTCCCGGTAAAGTTGATGATGATTGGCTGAGTGGTACTCCAGCCATCTGTTTTACCCCAGGCTACAGCCGGATCACCGAGGTCGTTTACGTCGGAAGCTGCTTTACTTTCTGTTTTGAGAGTACCGTCAGGCAGATCCATCGCCATATAGCTCGGTGTAATGACGATTTTTTTTTCTGAGAGCAAATTAAAATCAATTTTTGTTTCAGCACTCAGGCTGTTTTTAATATCCGGATCGATCGTCGGAGAACCGCTCAGGCCTTGTTCATCACCACAACCGTAAAGTGCAAAGCTGGAAGCAACCAGCAGGGCGAGTAATTTTTTGTTCATTTTTAATCCCTAATTTTTAACTGAGAGCAACTGGCTTAGAAACGGTAGTTAACTTGACCGGAACCAATAATTGCACCGCCCCTGGATTCAAACTTGATGTCATCTTCGGTGAAAGTCAGTTCATCAGCGATCAGATAGGCGATACCAACGTCAACAGACAATTTTGAATTGACGTTGTAGGTGGCACCAGCCGTGAACCAGTTACGGTCAGTATCAGGAATGCTCAGTGTTGGCTGACCTGCTTGCTCGTCGTATGCGTATCCGCCACGAACTGTCCACTCCGGATTGATGGTGTAAGTGGTACCAATCGCGTAGCGGAAAGCGTCGTCATAATCTTCTTCTTTCAGCAGACACAGGCCAGCGTTGTTGTTATAACCCGGAGTACATTGGCTGCCGGTTGCGCGCAGCTCTTCAAATTTGCTGTACTGGGTCCATTGAACACTGTAATGGACAGCCCATAGCGAATTGAGCTGATGAAAACCAGAAAATTCAGCAATCGCCGGAAGGACAACGGTCAGATCGCCCGGGACTTTGTTATTTGGCGTGCCGGTAATACGGCCGGAGTAATCGGTGAAATCGCCGTCAAAGTCCAGGTCTGTTCGTGAGCGATAGCTCAGGCCGAAGCGGTTGTCTTCATCCAGCTCAAAGAGAGCGCCGACATTCCAGCCAAATCCCCAGCTGTCCCCTTCCATGCGAATAGTTTTGTCAGTTGGGTCTGCACCTGGGACAGCAAGTGCGAGATCACCATAATGGCGGTTCAGTTCAGCTTTGCCATAAATTGCGCTGATACCCACACCGAGACTCAGTTGCTCATTCACACGGTAACCAAGGCTCGGATTGAAGTTTACGGTAATCAGAGATGTTTTCCCTGCAAGTGAACCTGCATGGAAAGCTGGGCTGTAGTCTGTCGTAACGCCATAGTTTGAGAACATTCCCAGACCAAATGCCAGCTTGTCATTGATGGGCTGAATATAGTATCCCGCAGGTACAAAGCCCGGAGGTGCGATGTCATTGGCGATCTGATCGCGGTCGACACTTTCCACATCAATCGCCGGGTCAACAATACTAAAGGCACCAGAAATTGCGCGCTCTTTGAACATGGTCGATGCAGCCGGGTTACGGGCTAAAACTGCGGCGTTGTCTGCAATTGCGGCCTCACCTGCGAAAGCTCGGCCTAGTCCGCTGGCTGAGTGCTCGCCTACCTGGAAACCGGCACTTTGAGCCTGGAGGGACGTCAGCGCGGCGGCCACGGCGAGTGCGGTAACATGAAACTTTTTGGACATTATGCTGCCTCTCTTGTTGTTAATTATTTATCTGCTTCGCGTTCTTCAATCCATGAAGGAAAGGTGAATCTGCTCATACCGGTGAAGTATAAGGATTCGATACACTAATGTTAACCATATGTAACAGGTCGTTTTATGCCTGAACAGAGGTTTTGGACGGTGTATTATTAAATTATGTTTAAAACATATGTTTGACTTTTGTGCTGTGAATTAATTTGTCTCAGAAAAGTGCCCAGCATTGCTGGGCTTTGGTAAGAGGTCTGATGAGTATTGGCTCAGGAACGTCAGGCTTGTGCGGCATCATCTGTTTGAAGCGGTGCGACAGGCCATCCGCCTAATTTTTTCCATTTGTTAACGATCTCACAAAATAATTCTGCGGTTCGTTCCGTATCATAGAGAGCTGAGTGGGCTTCTTTGTTATCAAATGGGATCCCGGCCGCCTCGCAAGCTTTCGCCAGCACCGTTTGTCCGAATGCAAGGCCACTGAGTGCCGCTGTGTCAAACGTCGCAAACGGATGGAAAGGGATACGTTTCAGACTGGCGCGTTCTGAGGCTGTCATAACGAAGCTGTGATCAAAATTTGCGTTATGGGCCACCATAATGGCACGGGAACAGCCGGCCGCTTTCTGCTCTTTGCGGATTTCTTTGTAGATCTCTTTCAGGGCTTCTTCTTCAGAAACAGCACCACGTAAAGGGCTGAAAGGATCTTTAATCCCATTGAAGTCCAGCGCTTCCTGATGAATCACGGCACCTTCAAAAGGGGTGATATGAAAATGCATTGTGCTGGCAGGTTTGAGCCATCCATCTTCGTCCATGGTTAAAGTGACGGCACAAATCTCAAGCAGGGCATCTGTACTGGCATTGAAACCGGCAGTTTCCACATCGACGACGACAGGGAAGAAACCACGAAAGCGACTTTTCAGGGTATTTGTTGTGTTTTCTTGGCTCATGATAATGCTGTTGAAAAAAAAGAGGCCCGCATTATGTCAGATCTGGCCGTGAAGCTAAACCCTAACCCCGCAGAGTAAAAATTATTGATACAGAGCCATAAAGCGAAAACAGGGTTAAAGATTTTGCACCAGAATCCGATACAATACTCAGTTCTTGCAAGTAGGTTGACCGGGATGAAAAAAATGACGTTGCCATTAAAGCTGGGGGCTTTGTCTTTAGCACTGATAGGAGCCTGTTCACCGGCCTGGGCAGGAAAATATTATGTCGCGACACCCGGAGACTCGACTTGGGAGATGGCGGTCGATACCCCTTTAGAATGCCGGCTTCAGCATCAGATTCCGAATTTTGGCCAAGCTGAGTTTACTGCCCGCGCCAGTAAAAAAATGAATCTTGATTTTGAGCTTCAGATGCGTCGTCCGCTGGGGCAGACGAGTAATGTAACTCTGGTGTCGATGCCACCGCGATGGCGTCCCGGAGAAGCCGCCGAGCCTTTGGCGAAGCTGAAATTTTTCAAACAGTTTGATGGTTACGTCGGCGGACAGACAGCCTGGACCATGTTGTCGGAACTGGAAGAAGGGAAAATCCCTACATTCAGTTATCCCGACTGGCAGCACAGAAACGAACGAGTTGAAGTTGGGCTGTCAGCCGTTGCATTTAACACCGGATACAAAACTTTCAGCAGTTGTTTGGCGAATTTGCTGCCATACAACTTTGAAGATATTTCTTTCACCGTCCTTCACTATGACAAAAACAGCGATGAGCTGAACAAGGCATCGCAGAAACGGCTGGCGCAAATTGCTGACTTCATCAAGTACAGCACGGATATTGATCTGGTGCTTGTTGCGACTTACAGCGATGCTTCCGGCGGTAAGAATACCAATCAGACCCTGTCAGAACGCCGGGCTGAGAAGCTGGAGCAGTACTTTGTGTCTTTAGGATTGCCGAAAGATCGGATTCAGGTGCAGGGATTTGGCGAACGTCGTCCGATTGCGGACAACGGAACACCAATCGGACGGAATAAAAACCGCCGCGTGGTGATTTCTATGGGCAGAACCTCAAGCCTGATGTAAGGCGGCACGATCCGGCCATCCGGAAGGAATCGACTCCGGATGGGCTGGTTTTGGTTTCAACTCACTGTAAACGGAACCGGGCAATCAGTTCGCACTGATTTGAGGTTGTGATCTGTGCAACCTGCTGAGCGATTCTCGGATCCGGATGGCGTTTGAGAAAGTCGATCAGTGCCGATTTGCAGCAACCAATCGAGCTGATAAAGGCTTCACAGTCACGGTGAGGGCATTGCGGAATCAGTGTCATTATTTGCTCTGATGCCAGCTGAAGGTATTTGAGTTCATACTCATTGTCCCCCTGCTTCCGCCAAAAGTTTGCCATGTTATGGCAGGCCGTGACCTGAATTGTCAGCAGTTCTTCAAGCTCATCCAGATTTCCTGCAGTCGGTCTTAATTGCTGAGATTCAGCCAGAGCCAGCTGATAGTGGATGACCGACATCATGGGCTTATTGGCCTTTTCTGCCTCTAAAGCCATTAACGTATGCATTTCCCACCGTGACACGTTCATAGGACGCTCCTGTTATCGTTGCAGTGTATCCAGGTAGTTTTGTTCGATCTGATCCCAGTCCACCACATGCCACCAGGCATCAATGTAATCTGGACGTTTGTTCTGGTAGCTCAGATAGTACGCATGTTCCCATACATCCAGTGCCAGAATCGGTATGCCGGGCTTTTCTGCGACATCCATCAGCGGATTGTCCTGGTTGCTGGTGGATGAAATCTCCAGCCGGCCTTCTGCGACAGACAGCCAGATAAAACCAGACCCGAAATGGGTCGCTGCGGTATCTGAGAAAGCCGTTTTAAAATCTTCGAAACTCCCGAAATGACAGCGAATCGCTTCAGCCAGTAAGCCGCCGGGCTGGCCGCCGCCTTGAGGCGACATACATTGCCAGTAAAGGTTATGGTTAAAAAAACCTCCGCCATGGTTTCTGACGGCCGGGCTGTGCTCAGATACCCGGGCAAAAATCGTTTCCAGGCTTTGATACTCCAGCTCTGTCCCCTGAATTGCAGCCATGAATTTATCAAAGTATGTCTTGTGGTGGCGGCTGTAGTGCACTTCCATTGTTTTCGCATCAATGTAAGGTTCGAGTGCATCAAAGGGATAAGGCAGGGCAGGGAAGTGGAATGACATGGTGGTTCTCCTGTAAGAAATACTAATAGATGATAATGAGATCGATTATCAATATCAACTGAATGATGATCACTGTTCTCACAATTGAAGCTGAGAGACAGGCAAAACACGCTAGATTGATAGAAGCAAGGATCAAAGATTCAATACAGATAAATGGAAAAAGCGTGGTGAAAATATGAAATGGCAACTCTTGGCTATCTCGGTGCTTTTGACTGCCACTTCCGGGCTTGCAGAAGAAAAATATCTCAATGACAGCGATATAGAGGTATTAAAAGAGAAAGTGGCTGAGGCAACTCAGGCTCAGCTGATTACCAAAGAGCAGGCCGAAGAAATGGCGCTGAATAAAGCGGCAACTTATGAAGTGTTCAGCTCCGTCAGTGCAGAGAACTTGACAGAAAATGTACTGGAGAAGCTGAAAGGGTCAGATATGCCATATTATTCAGTGGAAGTCATGGAGCCTGGCAATCAGGATGAAACTTACCGGGTGGAGGTAACGGAGTACTTTGGCAAGGTGGAATAAAGACAGACAGGGCAGGTTGATCCTGCCCTGATTTGTTGGGTCAGCTGCGCTGGATCAGCTCAATCTGGTAACCATCCGGGTCACGGACAAAAGCAATATGTGTTGTCCCGCCTTTGACTGGTCCCGGTTCACGCGTCACATTCCCGCCTGATGCTTTGATTGCATCACAGGTCGCATAGATATCTTCAACCCCAATGGCGATATGACCGTATGCGGTCCCCATGTCATATTCGCTGGTACCCCAGTTATAGGTCAGCTCAATGACAGCCCCTTCTGACTCGTCGGAATAGCCGACGAAAGCAAGTGTGTACTGATAGGCTTCGTTCTCTGATTTTCTCAGCAGCTTCATGCCCATGACATCGGTATAGAACGCGATAGAACGGTCAAGATCACCCACACGCAGCATGGTGTGCAAAATACGTCCGTTAGCCATGAATCTCTCCTCTGTTTTTTGGGCTTATTCAGCCGGATAGACTTTTTCTTTAAATTCGCAGAGATCCTCGATGATACAACTGCCGCAGCGAGGTTTTCTGGCAATACAGGTATAACGGCCATGCAGGATCAGCCAGTGATGGACGTCAACCTTGAATTCTTTGGGAACGACTTTCAGCAGTTTTTGCTCTACTTCGTCGACATTCTTGCCCATTGCAAATTTGGTCCGGTTAGAAACCCTGAAAATATGGGTATCGACGGCAATGGTTGGCCAGCCAAAAGCAGTGTTCAGGACAACATTCGCTGTTTTACGACCGACGCCCGGCAGTGCTTCCAGGGCTTCCCGGCTTTCCGGTACTTCCCCGCCGTGTTGCTCGACCAGAATGCGGCAGGTTTTGATGACATTCTCGGCTTTTGAGTTAAACAGGCCAATGGTTTTGATGTATTCCTTCACGCCATCGACACCCAGTGCCAGCATGGCTTTCGGAGTGTTGGCAATCGGATACAGTTTGTCTGTCGCTTTGTTTACGCTGACATCGGTTGCCTGCGCAGACAGCAAGACAGCGATCAGCAATTCGAAGGGAGTGCTCCAGTTCAGCTCGGTCTCAGGGTGCGGGTTATTCTCCCGCAGTCGCTCAAGGATTTGAACGCGTTTCTGGTTGTTCATGTTCGCTCCCAGGTTCAGCAGGGCAGCTTCCGGCACAGTTGAGTGAGTAGGGGTGCCGGAAGCATTGATTGATTAGTTGACTGAAGTGATCCGTACCCGTTCAATTTCTGGTTTCGTCTCAGCAGCTTTCACTTTTTCTGCCCGTTTCCTGTCGATGATATTTTTCAGGGCAATGAGGAAACCGACGCCAATAAAGGCGCCTGGCGGCAGCATGGCCAGCAGGAAGTTATTCTCGGTACTGAAGACTTCAATGCGCAGGACGGAGGCCCAGTCACCGAGAAGCCGATCAGCACCATCGAACAGGGTGCCATTGCCCAGAATTTCCCTGCCGGCACCCAGCACAACCAGCACCGCGGTCATCCCAAGGCCCATCCACAGGCCGTCAATCACGGCAGGCATGGGGGCATTTTTGGAAGCAAAAGACTCGGCACGGCCAATGATGATGCAATTGGTGACGATTAACGGGATAAAAATACCCAGTGATAAAAACAAACCATAGGTATAAGCGTTCATCAGCAGCTGAACACAAGTCACCAAAGCGGCAATGATCATCACGAAGATCGGAATACGAACTTCATTGGGAACCCATTCCCGGATCAGCGAGACGATGAGGTTCGAGCCCACCAGAACCAGGGTGGTGGCAATGCCAAGGCCCAGCGCATTTGTAACCGTTGCAGAGACAGCCAGCAACGGACACAGCCCGAGCAACTGAACAATCGCCGGGTTGTTATGCCAAAGGCCGTTGGCCATCAGTTCTTTATTTGGCGTGGAACTCATCGGTATCAGGCTCCTTCGCAGTGAGTCGGTTGAGTGAACAGCATGTCACTGTGTTTCTCAAAATAGAGTGACACCCGTTTTACAGCGTTGACGACAGCGCGTGGTGTAATGGTTGCCCCGGTGAACTGGTCAAAGTCGCCACCATCTTTACGAACGGCCCATCGGGGGTCTTTTTCCCCTTCAAGTTTGCGCCCGGTGAAACTGTAAATCCAGTGTGTGATCCGGGTGTCGATTTTATCGCCCAGCCCCGGGGTTTCCTGATGAGCCAGCACCCGGACACCCGTGACCGTGCCGGTCATGTCCAGGCCGACAATCAGCTTGATCGCGCCGTTGTAACCGTCCGGCGCAATGGCTTCAATGGCAGCACCGCTCGGTTGACCGCCTTTGGTCGCCAGATAGGCCGGCATCGGATCACTGGTGCCCAGATAATCTTGCTGCTGAATGAGTGTGCAGCTTTTATAGATTTCATTGTCGTGGCTATCTTCAGGAATGACCTGATTGAGGACCTGGAGCAGTTGTTTCTGTTCCTGCTCCTGAATACGTGATGCGGTGACCTGGTGGGTGAGGGCAACCAGGGCGGTTGCCAGTAAAGCTGAAACCGCCAGGATTCCCCCGTTTTTCTGCATGTTCTTCAGTATCATGAGGACTCCTATGAATGGCCGTAGGTTCGCGGACGGGTGTAATAATCGATCAACGGCACACACATGTTTGCCAGAAGGACGCTGAAGGCAACGCCATCCGGGAAACCGCCAAAGGTACGGATCAGATAGGTCAGAATGCCGATCATGGCACCAAAAATCAGTCGTCCGCGGGTGGTGGTGGACGCAGATACCGGATCGGTGGCAATAAAAAATGCACCCAGCATGGTCGCACCGGAAAACAGGTGGACAAGCGGGGAGGCTGTGCCGTCAGGACTGATGATATAGCCTAACATGCTGATGACAAACAGGGCAGCCAGCATAGCGACCGGGATCTGCCATTGAATAATGCGCAGCTTCAGCAGCACCAGTCCACCCAGCAGAAAGCCGATGTTGACCCATGTCCAGCCGATACCTGCCAGCGTGCCGAATACCGGGCTGTTCATGCCTTCGGTTGCTGTAAATCCTGCTTTCATGGCCGTTTTGATGGTGTCCAGCGGTGTGGCCATGGTGACACCATCAATGCCGTTTCGGAGCTGATGAACACTGAATCCGTCTGCGGTGAATCCGGTGAACATGACCTGCAGGCTTTCCATCAGGGTGACCGGATGATCGCTGATAGCGGCTGGCGGCAGCCAGGAAGTCATCGGAACCGGGAATGAAATCAGCAGAACGACATAGGCAACCATGGCCGGGTTGAACAGGTTCTGACCCAGTCCGCCGTAGAGGTGTTTGGCGATCACCACAGCAAAGAAAATACCGATTACCGTGATCCACCAGGGCGCCAGAGGCGGGATGGACAGGCCGAGCAGCACGCCGGTTAACAGAGCACTGTTATCTCTGACCTGACGGAGCGGGCGTTGACGCAGTGTCAGAATGATGGTTTCAGCCAGGACGGCAAGGCAACCGGCAAACAGGACCTGAAAGACAACTCCCCAACCGAAAAAATACCATTGCGCGGCAAAACCGAGACCGCAGCAAAGAATGACGTTACGCATGATGTCATGCGTGCTGCGACGGCTGTGGGCATGGGGAGAACTGGCAATATTAAAAGCCACGGTTAGTTATCCTCGTTTGATTCTTGTTGATTATCTGTTTGCTTTCGTGCCGCTTCCTGAGCGGCTTTCCGTGCTTTGGCACGGGCGATGGCGGCAGCAACTGCTGCTTTTTTCGGATCTTCTGACGGGACATCAGGCACAGCCGTTTTTTCTGATTCAGCTTCTGATGAATTGCTGTCAGATGGCTCGGGCTGTTTCTTAGCCTGTTGTGCTGCTTTGCGTGCTTTGGCGCGTGCAATGGCAGCAGCAACTGCGGCCTTTTTGGGATCGACCGTCTCGCTTGGTTCTGCCAAACGCTCTGCTTGTGTCACTTCGGGTTCTGCAGCAGCCTCAATGTCTGAAGACGCCGATTCTGAGTTGCTTTGTTGAGCTGCTTTGCGAGCTTTGGCACGTGCAATGGCTGCAGCAACTGCGGCCTTTTTGGGATCGACCGCCTCGCCAGGTTCTGCCGAACGCTCTGTTTGAGCAACTTTGGGTTCTGTAGCAGCCTGATTGTCTGAAGACGCCGTTTCTGAATTGCCTTGTTGAGCTGCTTTACGAGCCTTGGCACGTGCTATCGCAGCGGCAACAGCAGCTTTTTTCGGATCGGTTGCCTGTTCCGGGGATTCAGTTGCTTCCACTTGAGCAGCAGGTGGCTGCTCAGCCGATTGTGCAGCCTTACGGGCTTTGGCACGTGCAACGGCTGTGGCGACGGCATCTTTCTTCTCTTCAGCGTCTGCGCTTCCGGTTCCTTGCGCCGCTTTTCGGGCTTTGGCGCGGGCAACAGCCGCCGCAACGGCGGCTTTTTTGTCCTCAGGTGCAGGTAAGGCCGCTGTGGTTTTTTCTTCCGAAGCGGCCCTGGCGGCTTTTCGTTCCCGGGCTTCTTGTTTACGCTGCTCCCGTAACTTCGCCATTTCACTGTTGTCTGGCAGCACTGTGTCGCCGGGTGCAGCGGACTGGGCATTTGCCAGAGCCTCTGCTTGTTTGGCTTTTGCTTTGGCAATTGCTGCTGCAACGGCAGGTTTGACTTCCGGACCTGCGGCATCGGCTTCTTTTTTCGCTTTCACACGAGCAATGGCAGCGGCAACGGCATCATCTCCGCCTTTGGCAGCCATGTCTTTCCGGCGCTGATCTGCGGCTTTCTTGAAGCGTTGTTCGCGCTCTTCTTTTTCGCGTTCCAGACGTTCTTTTTTGGCTTCAAATCGCTGTTTGGCGCGGTCCGCGCTGAGTTCATCCTGTTTGCGATGGCGAATTTCTGCTTTTGCCTGACGGTAATAATGCACCAGCGGTATTTCGCTTGGGCAGACATACGCACAGGCACCGCATTCAATACAGTCGAACAGGTTGTATTCTTCACACTTGTCATAGTCGCCGTCTTTGGCGTACCACTGTAACTGTTGGGGCAGCAGGGATACAGGGCAGGCTTCTGCACAGGCCGTACAACGGATACAGGACATTTCGTCGCTGGAAGCACTCAGCTCTTTGCGGCTGGGGGCCAGAATACAGTTCGCTGTTTTTGTGATTGGCACGCCGGTGTGGGGGAGGGTGAATCCCATCATCGGTCCGCCCATGATCACGCGCGGCAGTTTTTTATCCAGCTTGTATCCAAAGCGATGCAAAAGAAACTGAACCGGGGTACCCAGCAGTGCCCAGGTGTTGCCGGGTTCTTTGATTGTCTGCCCGGTGACGGTCACAACTCGCTGAATTAGGGGCTCACCGTTTATGACGGCGCGTTTGATGGCATGTGCTGTACCGATGTTTTGCATCATGATGCCAATATCCGCAGGGATGCCCTGCGTTGGCACTTCACGGCCGGTGAGAATCTTAATCAGCTGCTTTTCACCGCCGGACGGGTATTTGGTCGGAATCACCCGGATCAGGATATTGTCTTCTGCCGTGACCACCTGCGTCAGAGCCTGAATGGCTTCGGGTTTGTTATCTTCAATCCCGATGACCGTCATTTTGGGATTCAGGATGTGGCTGATGATACGGATTCCTTCAACAATCTCGTCAGCATGGTCCTGCATCAGGCGATCGTCGGCAGTGATGTAAGGTTCACATTCCGCGGCATTGATAATCAGCAGATCCGTTTTACCCAGCGCGCTCTGTAGTTTACGTGCGGTCGGGAAACCGGCTCCGCCCATCCCAGAGATACCGCAACTGCGGATATGTTCAATCAGATCTGCCGGCTCAGTTTGGCGGTAATCTGAAAGGGGATGTTTGTCACCCCAGCGGTCTTCGCCGTCTGGTTTAAGCACGATACAGCGATCTGATAATCCGGAAGGATGTGCAATCGTGCGTGATTCAATGGCTCTGATCACCCCTGAAGTCGGGGCATGTACAGGCACACTCAGTGCCACATCTGTACGGGTTAATACCTGTCCTTTCAGCACTTTGTCGCCGACATTCACACAAAGGCTGCCTACGGCACCCAGATGCTGTTTGAGCGGAATGATGAGTTCTTCTGGCAGTGCAGCTTGCGCAATCGGCTGCTGATTGGATTGTGTTTTTTGCTCAGGCGGATGGATGCCACCCGGGAAATCCCAGAGTTTTCCCAGTTTTAATTGTTCAATAATAGACAGCATGACGGTTATTCTACCTTATGGCCGTGGTGCTCAGTGGCAGGAAGGTTGACCACAGGGATTTGGTCCAGATTCCAGCGCCAGCTTTCAGGCGTCGACTCGACAGGGATCATCTCAATACAATCTGTCGGGCAAGGGGCCACACAGAGATCGCAGCCAGTACATTCTTCTTTAATCACGGTATGCAGTGCTTTCGTTGCACCGGCAATCGCATCGACCGGACAGGCCTGAATACACTTGGTACAGCCAATACACATATCTTCGTGAATGAACGCGACTTTTTTGATGCTTTTTTCCGCATCATGGGCTGAGTCTTTAACTTCAACACCCATCAAGTCGGCCAGTTTTTCAATAGTTGCCTGGCCACCCGGCGGGCATTTATTGATCTCATCACCGTTGGCTATGGCTTCGGCATAAGGTCGGCAACCGGGGTATCCGCACTGACCGCATTGTGTCTGCGGTAAAATCGCATCAATTTGTTCCACAATCGGATCCGCTTCGACTTTGAAACGAATCGCTGCAAAACCCAGAATCAGTCCGAAGATCGCTGCCAGAATTGCGATAGCGATAATGGCAATTAAAATTCCACTCATAACTACAGTTTCACTAATCCGGTAAAGCCCATAAAGGCAAGCGACATCAAACCAGCCGTGATCATCGCAATGGATGCGCCTTTGAATGGTGAGGGGACATCCGCTGCAGCAATCCGTTCACGCATCGCCGCAAAGAGCACCAGAACCAGAGAGAAACCGACCGCGGCACCGAAACCGTATACGACAGACTCAATGAAGTTATGGCGTTCGTTGATGTTGAGCAACGCGACACCAAGCACCGCACAGTTTGTTGTGATGAGCGGGAGAAAAATCCCTAACAGGCGATACAGCGTCGGACTGGTTTTGTGCACAACCATCTCTGTGAACTGGACGACAACCGCGATGACCAGAATGAAGCTTAAGGTTCGCAGGTACTGAATCCCCAGCGGCTGAAGGATATAGGCTTCAACCAGATACGCGCAGACAGAGGCCAGGGTCAGCACAAAGGTCGTTGCCAGTCCCATGCCAATTGCAGTTTCCAGTTTTTTTGAGACGCCCATGAAAGGGCACAGTCCAAGAAATTTGACCAGAACAAAGTTGTTGACTAAAACAGTGCCGATCAGAAGGAGCAGGTATTCCGTCATACCATCTTTTTTAATGCTTGCCAGTAATCCGACCATTATCTGCCTTTGTGATGGCTATAACAACTCCTCAGCGCAGGGGTTTTTCAAGGTTGCTGTATTTTTCAGCAAAATTTGAGTCAGATTTGGGTGAAAAATCGATTTGGTTCTGTGAGAAAAAAAGCACTTGATCTTTGTTAAAGCAGAGGACACAAGGGGTTGGCTCACTTATCCACGGAAACTGTGGATAAGTATGTTGATTGAGTTCGGGAAAATCCATTTTTGATTAAATTTCATTCTGAGTTGTTACTTTGTAATCGATATCATGCTTTGGTGCTAATGCACTGTTTCATAGGCGTAAGGCGATCGTCAAAAATATGGCGAGGGTCGATTAGAATATATGCTCTAGACGCAGAGATCAGCAAGTTGGGCTTGTGCATTAAAAAATACAGACTGAGGATATGCTGTGGATGAAGTTGTATTCCCAGAGGGAATGCTGATGCAGGTAATTCGATGTGTTTATCACATTATTTTGACGCCGGATACATCAAAGAGAGGCGTATTAAGGTGCATGATATTACGCCGATAATAAGGTCGGGTCAACCACTGATTTTATCTTTCTTGGTTGACAACCATGACGGCGGCAGCACAATGGGAACAGAATCTTTTCTGTACCTTTTCTGGAATTTGTCATGAGTAAAGCGTTCAATCTGGCTGCCGCTTTTGCCCCTGCGGGAGATCAGCCCACGGCTATACATCAGTTACTGGAAGGCCTGGATTCGGGTCTCGCTCACCAGACCCTGCTTGGTGTGACCGGGTCTGGTAAAACCTTTACCATGGCGAATGTGATCGCTTCCGCGAATCGTCCCACACTGATTCTTGCACCCAATAAAACGCTGGCAGCACAGCTCTACGGTGAGATGAAGGAGTTCTTCCCGAATAATGCCGTGGAATACTTTGTGTCTTACTACGATTACTACCAGCCTGAAGCCTACGTGCCCTCAACCGATACTTTTATCGAGAAAGATGCTTCCGTGAATGCGCATATTGAACAGATGCGTCTTTCTGCAACCAAAGCGCTGATGGAACGCAGGGATGTGGTGATTATTGCTTCTGTTTCTGCCATTTATGGTCTGGGTGATCCGGATTCATATCTTAAGATGATGCTGCATGTGCGTCGCGGTGATGTACTGGACCAAAGGGATATTCTGCGTCGTCTGGCAGAACTGCAATACACCCGGAATGATTTGGCATTTGAGCGCGGTACCTTCAGGGTACGAGGCGAGGTCATCGATATTTTTCCTGCGGAGTCTGAAAACGATGCGATACGGATTGAGCTCTTTGATGATGAAGTGGACTGTATCAGCAGTTTTGACCCGCTGACAGGTGTGGTGATCCAGAAAGACTTACCGCGCGCAACCATCTATCCGAAAACGCACTACGTTACACCGCGTGAACGGATCCTGGAAGCGGTCGAGCATATCAAAACCGATCTGGAAATTCGCCGGAAACAGTTGATTGAGAATAATAAGCTGATTGAAGAGCAGCGGATCACGCAGCGTACTCAGTTTGACCTGGAGATGATGCACGAGCTGGGGTATTGCTCGGGGATCGAAAACTATTCCCGTTACCTGAGTGGCCGGGCCGAAGGAGAACCGCCTCCGACGCTGTTTGATTACCTGCCGCCGGATGGCCTGCTGATTATTGATGAATCTCACGTGACGGTTTCGCAGATTGGTGCGATGTTCCGCGGTGACCGCTCCCGGAAGGAAAATCTGGTGGAATACGGGTTCCGTCTGCCTTCGGCTCTGGATAACCGGCCGCTGAAATTTGAAGAGTTTGAGTCTCTGGCCCCGCAAACCATTTATGTTTCGGCAACGCCCGGCAATTATGAACTGGAAAAATCCGAAGGGGATATTGCAGAGCAGGTGGTGCGTCCGACGGGCTTGCTGGATCCGGAAATTGAGGTTCGTCCTGTTGCAACCCAGGTCGATGATCTGTTGTCTGAAATCCGGATCCGGGAAGCGAAGAATGAGCGGGTCCTGGTCACAACGCTGACCAAGCGCATGGCGGAAGACTTAACCGAATATCTGGATGAGCATGGGGTGCGGGTGCGTTATCTGCACTCTGACATTGATACAGTCGAACGTGTTGAGATCATTCGCGATTTGCGACTGGGTGAATTTGATGTGCTGGTGGGGATCAACCTGCTCCGGGAAGGTCTGGATATGCCGGAAGTGTCTCTGGTCGCGATTCTGGATGCAGATAAAGAAGGCTTCCTGCGTTCAGAGCGCTCATTGATCCAGACGATTGGTCGTGCAGCGCGAAACTTATCCGGGAAAGCGATTCTTTATGCTGACCGCATGACGGGCTCCATGCAGCGGGCCATTGGCGAGACTGAACGCCGTCGTGAAAAACAACATGCATACAATCTGGAGCGTGGGATTACACCGCAGGCACTGAACAAGCAGGTTGCTGATATTATGGAGTTGGGCCAGGGACGTACCCGACGCGCCAGTAAAGCGGAGCAATTACATAAAGTTGCTGAACGTAAGGGCAGCTACAGTGTGATGTCTCCACAGGAGCTGGAAGTTGAAATCCAGAAACTGGAAGCCCAGATGTACGATATGGCGCAGAATCTGGAATTTGAAAAAGCAGCTCAGCTGCGGGATCAGATTCATGCACTGCGGGAACAGTTTATCGCGAACAGCTAAACTGATGGTTGTGATCCGGAGGCAGCAACATTGTGCCTCCGCTGTCTCTTGCCAAATTTCAGGTAAAAAAAAGCCAACCGCAAATATGTTCGGTTGGCATCATTGTTTAAGTGAAAATATTCCACAAACAACGTCAGTTGGCTAGGTTGACTCTATCAGAGTCGTATTTATAGATGCACTAAGTGTGCCAACTTTTTTGCCTGAGCAAAAAGACGTGATTTGGCATTTTTCCCCACATTCCTCGCACAAAAAAGTTATACTGAATATGTTGTTTTGCATTTTGCAAACCGATTTGCAATGCGAAATAGTAAACTGCAAGGGACAGGGAAAATTTGCAGGTCACTATTTTTCTATTGATTACAATTACATCAATATTGTCTGCATCGGAGGATGAATGGATAGCAAGCAGAAAGTGCGGCAGGTATTAATGGTCGAAGACACAGCGTCTGTCGCGGCCTTATATAAATCCTACCTCAATCCTCTCGGGCTGAATGTAAATATCGTCGGGACAGGGACGGATGCGCTGAAGGCGATGAAAGCTTCGGTACCTGATTTAATTCTGCTGGATTTGCGTTTACCGGATATGACCGGCATGGAAGTGCTTGAAGATGTCCGCGGTAATCATCCTGAACTGCCTGTTGTGATCATGACGGCACATGGCTCCATTGATGTTGCGGTGGAAGCGATGCGTTTTGGCGCAAAAGATTTCCTGATCAAACCCTGTGAAGCTGACCGGTTACGTATTACGGTGAACAATGCGCTGAAGCGTGACAAAGACGACAGCAAAACACGCACAAACCTTACGCAAGGTGCGCAATATCAAGGGTTTATCGGAACCAGCTTACCGATGCAGGCGGTTTATCGTGTGATTGAGTCTGCCGCTTCCAGCCGGGCGACCGTGTTTATCACCGGTGAAAGTGGTACAGGGAAAGAAGTGTGTGCTGAGGCGGTTCATGCAGCAAGTCCGCGTTCGAACATGCCTTTTGTTGCTTTGAATTGTGCGGCAATTCCAAAAGAACTGATTGAGAGTGAACTCTTTGGTCATGTCAAGGGGGCTTTCACCGGCGCATTGACTGAAAGGCAGGGAGCTGTCGAACTGGCGAACAAGGGAACATTGTTTCTTGATGAGCTTTGCGAAATGGATCTTGATTTGCAAAGCAAATTGCTACGGTTCATTCAAACGGGTACGTATCAAAAGGTCGGATCCTCGGTGACCAATTCGGTGGATGTCCGTTTTGTCTGTGCAACGAACCGGAATCCCTGGGAAGAAGTGAAGCAGGGGCGTTTTCGGGAGGACCTGTATTATCGTCTGCATGTGATTCCGATCAGTTTGCCGCCTCTACGTGAACGTGGTGACGATGTCATTGAAATTGCTCATGCTTTGCTGGGACATATTTCAGTGGAGGAAAGTAAACGGTTCTGTCGGTTCTCTCCCGAGGTACTCGAACGCTTCCGTCAGCACGCCTGGCCGGGTAATGTTCGAGAGCTGCAGAACGTGATCCGTAATATCGTTGTACTCAATGATGGTGAAGAAGTACTCACACAAATGCTCCCGCCATCGGTATCCTCTGATTCTGGCGCCGAAATTGCATCATCGAAAAGAGAGCCCACCTCTTCTGTATCAGAAGCCGGGGCGGTGCATCAACATATGGGTACACCGTCAGCGGTGACTCCTGGCCAGATAGAGCCTTTGTGGCAAGTAGAGAAGCGGACGATTCAGCATGCAATTGCTGCCTGTGACGGGAATATTCCGAGGGCAGCAGGATTACTGGAAGTCAGCCCTTCTACGATTTATCGAAAGTTACAGGCTTGGCAAGAGGCCGAGAGTAGTCAAAGGGAGAGCGATTAAATGACTGCCATGATTAATCAAGCAACACTGAAGAAACTGGCTGAAGAAGTTGGTCAGGAAACTGTTGCACTCTTGCTTGAAGTATTCAGCGGTGAGTTAGAGCAGTACTTACAGCAACTGGCTGAACAGCCCAGCGTGATGCAAATCAGAGAGATCAGCCATGCGATTAAAAGCAGCGCTGCCAGTTTCGGAGCTGATGACCTGGCGCAAATGGCCCAGGAGTGTGAATCACGTGTCAAACAGGGGCAAGAAAATTGGGTGAGTGAACACTTACCTGAGCTGCAGAAGTTAGTGGGCGATATGGCTGAGCAATATCGTCATCTAGCTTCGGATCAGGAGGCTTTCAACCGCATTTTTTAGCATCTGTCTGTCATGACGCCATTCGTGGTTGCGGGAGGCAAACTCCCCAACCACTTGGTCATATTCAGCGGAAAGTTCTGGTCTGTGTTTATCGGACAATAATCCATCGATCTTCCTTCCGCCCATTGCCCTTTCACACCAGTGAATCATGGTTTCCATCGACATGTTTCCCGCCGGGCCATTTTCTTTGTCTAAATTGGTGATGAAATAAACCGGCGCTTTGCAGACTTTCAGTTCGTGGGCGAGATCGCTCAGTAAGAGCGGCGGCATCACACTGGTCAGAAAACTGCCTGGACCCAGCAGGATCAGGTCGGCTTGTTTGATCGCCGACAGGGCTTCTTTTGTCGCTGGCACAGAAGGCTCGATCAGCAGACGTTTCGGCACTTGCTGTAATTCATC
Source organism: Photobacterium sp. 53610 (assembly GCF_036409375.1). Classification (NCBI taxonomy): domain Bacteria; kingdom Pseudomonadati; phylum Pseudomonadota; class Gammaproteobacteria; order Vibrionales; family Vibrionaceae; genus Photobacterium; species Photobacterium sp. 53610. Next base: position 128,284 of record NZ_JAXOFS010000001.1, read on the forward strand.
AATACTGGTTTCCCCACTGATAATACTGCCATCCGGTAACCAGGCTGCCAGATCCGTCGGGTGCTCAGACATCGGCAGAATGTGAGTTTCGACGTGCAGCATTTCCCGGATCAGGTTGATCGCCTCCAGCGGGCGAATACATAAATTATCGAGTGCTGTCAGGATCAGATTTCCCAGATTATGGCCGTTGAGATCGCCTTCACCTCGGAATCTGTATTCAAAGAGCATTGAACCAATTGAAGGCTCAGTGATCAGCTGATTGATACAATTTCTAGTATCGCCCCAGGCTATTCCCCCCATTGAGGCACGAATACGACCGGTCGATCCGCCATTATCTGTTGTGGTCACAATACCGGTGACGTTCGAACCGAAAGCGGAGAGGGAAGACAGGATGCGCCCCAGTCCGTGACCGCCACCGATCGCGACAACTTTATGACTGGAATAGATGGATTGGCTGGCCATTATGAATCATGCTCTTAGGTAATCAAGGGGTCCGGAACAGTGTACTCAAGGCTGGACAGTGAGGAAAGGGCATTGGATGAATTGGGTGACAAGCAGGGAAGTTTGGCGGCCAGTCATGCGCTCTGTCATGACTGAGCCGCCGGAATTACTTAATGGTTTTGTTGCATAATGCTTTGCAGATAATCATAAGTGTCCAGGCAATCAGGCGATGTGAGTAATGCCTGTTTCTGGAAAGCCGGCATTGGCAGCAACTCCAGCCAGCGCTGGCATAACCAGCTTAAATTGTTGAGATACTTCGTTTGATGCAATTTATCCAGCTCAGGATGATTCTTGAACATGGTTTTCAGTTTGTCTGCCAGTTGCTGCTGATCTTTATTGAGCGTCATATCCGGCCACTGAGGAATGTCTTCAGGCTCTGCGTAAAAAACGCCGTTATCAGCCTGGTTCAGCGATTTGATTCTGAAATTGTTATGTCCGTATAAGGTCGCGATCAGGGCACCATCTTCACTGGAGATGTCAAAATCTTCAACAGTGACATGCGTGCCGATATAACAAAAGTGCTGGCCATGTTCATCTTCGTCAAACATGCAGATACCAAACCCATTTTCTGATGCCAGGGCAACTTTAAATGTTTCCATCTGGCTGCCAGGTGGGATTCGTACCGGGATCCGACCGCCAGGCAGGATATGGCGTTGTTGAAATATCAGTGGGATCATGTCACTCATAGTCGGCTCCAATTTGTCATTTTCATTGGACTTTTTGTCTTATCGACGTTGCTTCATATAAACACTGCAATTTAGATGCCGGATTTTAGACCCCACAGCAGGACAGTCACAGAAATGTCATTGTTCTGACATGCAAATCGCTTTGCATTCTGCAAAATCAATCTGCAAATTGCGTCCTCAGCAAGATGTTCGCGTGCAATCTCAGAACTATTTCTGATTGGCGATGATTTTCATCGCCGCATCACTGGGCAGCAGCTCAAGGTGATTCTGCTCGTCAAAGTACCAGCCTTTGATGAGCCCTTTAGAACGCATATCAATGAAACTATCGATGACCTGTCTGGCTTGCGTACGGGCAAGCTTTGCATCTATGCCTTCTTCCCTTTGTAAGTACAATGCAATGTCTTCAACAGTCGCGGATTCAACGATGTCTGACATAACTTCCCCCTTGACTCGTACCGGTCAACAAGATTACTCCTTAGTAGTATTGTCGCATCCTTGAGCTAGGGGTAGACTTAAAAAGGTAATTCTCAATTATTTGTCAATCAGAGCTAATCTCTGGTAGTGTGAATTTACAACGCTGTTGTGTGTTTTCTGTAAAGAGTGTGACAGTTCTTTGTAAAATATTCTGACATATACGCATAACTGCCATCATAACTCCGAGCGGCCCCCTCTAAGTCATCCGTGATATGAGGTTGTCGCCAGTGAGCAGCTGCACGCTGCTTCACTCAGGGCAAGTTCAGAAATGGGCTCGCCTCCCGTATTTGGAAAGGTGTTCCGTGGCTCAACAATTTGAAGATAGCTTCCAGCGCAAGTTCTACTATTTGCGCTTATCCATTACTGACGTCTGTAATTTCAGATGCACCTATTGTCTGCCGGACGGGTACCATCCTGAGCAAGGAAAGAAACCTTCATTCCTGACTTTGGATGAAATCCGTCGAGTGACCAAGGCATTTGCTGACTGCGGGACAACCAAGGTCAGGCTCACTGGGGGAGAACCCAGCCTGAGACGTGATTTCACAGACATCATCCATACAGTTGCTTCTCAGCCCGGTATCGAGAAGGTGGCAACCACCACCAATGGATACCGGATGGCAAAGCATGTTCATGAATGGCGACAAGCCGGCCTGACGCAAATCAATATCAGTGTTGACAGTCTGGATCCGCGTCAGTTCCATCTGATTACCGGTGAGAATCTGTTCCATACCGTTATGGCCGGCATTGATGCCGCCTTTGATGCCGGTTTTGCACAGATAAAAGTGAACACTGTGCTGCTGAAAGGCATGAATGCGGAGCAGCTACCGCAGTTTCTTGCCTGGATTAAAGATCGCCCAATCCAGCTCAGATTTATCGAACTGATGCAGACCGGAGAAATGGATGATCTGTTTCAGCGCTGCCATGTATCCGGCGTCAGTATCCGAAATACGCTGATAGCCAATGGCTGGCTCCTCCGGCCGAGAGGTCTGAACGATGGACCTGCTCAGGTTTTTTACCATCCCGATTACTTAGGCGAAATTGGTCTGATCATGCCTTATGAAAAAGGTTTCTGTACGACCTGTAATCGCTTGCGTGTCTCCGCACGTGGAAAATTACATTTATGTCTGTTTGGTGAGCATGGCGTTGAACTCCGCGATCTGCTCGCAGAAGATAATCAGCATGAGGCGTTAATAACACGCATTCGTGGTGGCCTGACAGACAAATCGGTCAGCCACTATCTGCTGGAAGGTAATACCGGGATGACGCCGCATTTAGCCTCAATTGGTGGATGAAGAAATTTCCTGAAAATTTGAATAGAAGAGAAGTAAATGACTGAACTGACTCATATTAATGCGTCGGGCGAAGCCAATATGGTGGATGTATCCGGCAAAGTGGAAACGGTTCGTGAAGCAAAAGCGGAAGCGTTTGTCTCAATGTCTGAAACAACGCTGGCGCTCATTTTGTCTGGCCAGCATCACAAAGGGGATGTCTTTGCGACGGCGAGAATTGCGGGGATCCAGGCTGCCAAGAAAACCTGGGATTTAATTCCGCTTTGTCACCCGCTGCTGTTGTCGAAAGTTGAAGTGCAACTGGAAGCTTTACCAGACAGTAATCAGGTCCGGATTTTGTCTACCTGTAAGCTGGCAGGTAAAACCGGTGTTGAAATGGAAGCGTTAACAGCGGCGTCTGTAGCTGCACTGACAATTTATGACATGTGTAAAGCAGTCCAGAAAGATATGGTGATCGGACCGGTAAGATTGCTTGAAAAAAGCGGCGGTAAGTCGGGATACTTCCGTATCGGGCAACAGACTCAGGGAGCAGAACAATGATCACTGTTTTATTTTTTGCTCAGGTGCGTGAGTTGGTGGGGGAAGATAAGCTTGAGCTGCCGAATGAGTTCTCTGATGCCGAAGCAGTTCGCCAGCACTTGTCATTACGCGGAGATAAATGGGCAATCGCGCTTGATAGCACAAAGCTGTTAACGGCGGTCAATCAAACGATCTGTTCTACAGACACCCTGTTAAAAGACGGTGATGAAGTTGCATTCTTTCCGCCGGTAACCGGAGGTTAACCCATGTCAGATCATACAGTATTGACAGATGTTGTCCGCGTACAGCCTGAAGATTTTGATGTCGGAATCGAATATCAATTATTGGCACAAAACTCTCAGGCCGGTGCGATCGTCACTTTCACCGGCCAGGTCCGAGACATGAATTTAGGTGAGTCAGTCACTAGCCTGACGCTGGAGCATTATCCCGGGATGACGGAAAAGTCACTGGCATCCATTATCGAGCAGGCGAAATCTCGCTGGCCGTTGTTCAAGGTGACTGTCATCCACAGAATCGGCCATTTAACTTCAGGCGATCAGATTGTCTTTGTCGGCGTATCCAGTGCTCATCGCGGGGCAGCTTTCCAGGCTTGCGAATTTATCATGGATTATCTGAAAACAGAGGCGCCTTTCTGGAAGAAAGAAGTGCGGGAAGGTAAGCCAAGCTGGGTCGATGCAAGGGAGAGTGACCAGCAGGCTCGGGAGCGTTGGTAGCTGTTCGTTGTTGTGGGAATGTTACGGTCGTGTTTTCCTCTCTGATTTTTAAATGATGGGGGAAAACACCTTATTTTGACATTGATCCAGATATTAAAACTACATTCTATTTAATCTGCATAACTTCACCTCTGTTTTAGTTCTCTTGTTGGGTTTTTATTTCAATCATTTTTGCATATGATTTCCCCATCTGTGCATAAACAGCAGATTTAACCATCCCGCCATTTTACCTGCGAATTTATGCTCACCAAACAAAAGCAAACATAGTTTTAACATCAGGAAGTGTGAAAACCGACACTTTTTTATTGTGTGAGTTAGTCCGGCGACCCAGAAAGTTCCAAAAAAAGTTTATATCTTTTTAAGTGATATTTTTCATTTATTATAACCATATCGCATTATTGTGTTGTTTCTTTTTGTGAATAAAAAGTGAAAATAAATTTAATGAAATCCATAACAAGTAAATAATAATTCACTAAAAATAACTAAATATTCCACATGGATCATGATCACACTTTCGGTTTTGATGGATTTTTATACTATTTTGTAACCTTATTGTTGAAATGTTCTATTGCGTGCTCATTCAGTGCCTGTTAAGTTTTTGTCGTCCTTGGATGGGGCCGAATAACATAAAATCGTTACAGGAATGTAAAATGAAAAAGACACTTTTAGCAGTAGCAATTCCTACCTTACTGATTGCCAACGCAGCGAATGCTTATGAACTTGTCAACGAAGAAGGAAAATTTGTTGATTTTTACGGCCAACTGCGTACTCAAGTTGAAAAATACGAAAATAAAGATGTCACTTTGAATGCTGGTTCTTCACGTGCTGGTGTTGACGCTAAATATGCGATTAACGACTCTGTTGATGTTGTTGGTAAAGTTGAATTTGGCGTGGGCTACAAAGAAGGTTCTTACGATCTGGCGAACCGTTTGCATTTTGCTGGTTTAGCGACTCAGGCCGGTACCTTCACTTTTGGTCGTCAGTGGATTTCTGCCGATGATGTTTGGGGTGCTGATTACTCTTACTTCTTTGGTGGTACTGGTATTGGTCAGACTTCTGAGAAACTGTCAGGCGGTCGCCACGATTCTTCTATCAAGTATAAGTTTGACGGTAAAAGCTTCTGGGTAAACTCTACTTTTGGCTTGTCTGAAGATGATACAAACCAAGAGCTCGCTGAGTTGTTTGTTGGTACAAGCATCGGCAACTTCAACTTGCACTTAGGCGGTGGTTACAACCGCGATAAATCTTTCTCCGTAGGTGAAAATGAAACAACATCAAATGTGCCTGTCGATAGCAATAAAGACGGCGTTAATGATGGTTTCACAACAGTTACAAGCAAGACTGACATTACTGCAGACATCGAAAACACTTATTTCGAAGGTACTGTTGAAGGTACGTTTGGTCCTGCTACAGTTGGTTTCACCTATAACTATGGTTCATTTGAGCAAAAGAATACCAGCACCAAGCGTACCGTTGACGTAGACGCATTTATGCTGGCAGCCACATATAGTGTTGCAAGTAATGCAAGTGTCTACGGTGGCTATGAATTTACTAACTTTGATGCGAAAAATGATACTCAAAGCCTGTCTGACGATTACACTGTTATCTACCTGGGCGGTGTTTATCACCTGAACAGCTGGTCTCGTGTGTATGCTGAATACGGTTATGCAGACGGCGCAACAATCGGTTATAAGAATAACAGCTCTGACGTTACGGTTGTTCGTGGTCTAGTGGACAGCGAAAGCTCCTTCGCAGTCGGTTACCGTGTTTACTGGTAATCACAATCGCTAAAAGCAGTTTGTAACTTGCAAAGACTACTGCCTTTGAACCCGGCGCCCTGGCGCCGGGTTTGTGTTTTCAGGACATAAAATTGCAAGAACAAAAAATAGCCCCGTAATGGGGCTATTTCTTACCATAAGAGTCACTGACGTCAACTGACCTTATTTTGTGCTTTCTTCTTTCACTTTCCGGGCTGGTGGCATGTAGCCATGACGGACTCGTGAAGGGCTGGGACGCGAAGCGCCACCCGCTGGTCTCATAGTTTCGCTCTCAATCACTAACGGAAATTTCAGGAACAGGTTGTATTGGCATCGTGTACAACTGCTGCTGGTTGAATAACCTTGCCAATAGCGCAGATATTAGCGCTAAACATCCGGCTGAGATACATGAAAATTGCGTTGAAATGCTAATGTGAAAACAAAATCTAACAGCGTTTTTTTTATATATTTTTGTTCTTAGAAACAGCGTTCAGCAGAGCAGGAAATGTTGTGCCATAGTTAATTATCTGTGGCGATCTGCCACAGTGATGATTGCACGGACAATGCAGACAGAAATGTCCTCAATGGTCATGTGCTGTAAACCGGTGTCATGATGCAGTCATTGATTCATAGATCTTCTGTTTTTCTGGGAGGAGTTATGAAGCACAGACGCGTTTCGAATAAAAGAGTGAAGCAATTACTTGAAGAGATTGGAATCCGTGATTCGTCGGGCGATGCAATGAGTGAACCTCACGGCACGTTGCGTGAAGGAAGACGATCGCAGCCGCGAGATGACGACAGACATTTTTCCATTGAAACTGATCGAAAATAATTGTCATTTCATATCAAAAAGCGTCAGTTTTGGCGCTTTTTTTGTGGGCATTGATCAACTTTTCCTATCTTTCTCGTTGAATGCATTCAAACAATAATGTTCCCACGGATAAAAATAGCGCAAAAATGAATTAATATGTGATTTGGGTGTATTTTTATTAATGTTATCAGGATGTTTAGCTGCATCAGCTGTTTGGACCAGATATTGTGGGTAAATGCTCTGTTTGTCTATTTTTGCTCAGATTTTTTATCTGTGCTAATCGTTTTTATGAGGTGTGATCTCTGTTTTTGTGATGATTTTATGGCAAATATTGTTAGTTACTGTTAAAGTTGCCAATCAATTCTTCGGTTAAATCATCATTGATAATTGGAATAACAATGCATGATAACGGTTATCATTAACCTGACCTTAGAAAGCCATGGACGCAATGAAATAATGTATTGGAGATAATGCATGTTTAAGAACAAAATTACTCAGGCACTATTACTGAGTGCAGGCGTTAGTGTTGCAGCCGCTTCTTTTTCTGCAGTGGCTGCGCATGTTCCTGCTGGTGTGAAACTGGCCGATAAGCAAGAACTGGTACGTGGAAATGGTGCCGAAGTTGCTTCGATTGACCCACACAAAACAGAAGGTGTGCCTGAATCCCATGTCATTCGTGATTTGCTGGAAGGTCTGGTCAACCAGGATGCTGACGGAAAAACCGTTCCAGGTGTTGCAAAGAGCTGGGAAACCAAAGATAACCGCACATTTATTTTCCACCTTCGTAAAAACGCAAAATGGTCGAACGGCGATCCTGTGACTGCACATGATTTCGTGTATAGCTTCAAGCGTGCTGTAGACCCTGCCACCGCTTCTCCATATTCATGGTATCTGGAAATGACCACCATGAAGAATGCCGCTGACATCATCGCCGGGAAGAAAGATAAAGATACGCTGGGCGTCTTTGCGGACGATGATTACACGTTGCGAATTGAATTGCAGGAAGCAGTTCCTTACTTCGTGAAAATGATGGGTCACACGACTGTGAAACCAGTCAACCAGAAAGTGGTTGAAAAATATGGTGATGACTGGACGAAGCCAGAAAACTTTGTCGGTAACGGCGCTTACGTTCTGGACAAGTGGGTCGTGAATGAGCGTATCGAACTGGTTCGTAATAAGAATTACTGGGATAACGAGCACACGGTTATTAACAAAGTGACCTATCTGCCGATTGAAAACCAGGTTGCTGAGATGAACCGTTTCCTGGCTGGTGAAATCGACTTCACGTACGAAGTACCGAACGAGCATTTCCGTCGCCTGGAGAAAGAGCATCCGAAAGAAGTAACCATTACGGGTAATCTGTGTTCTTACTACTACGGCTTCAATAACGAAAAAGCACCATTCAACGATGTACGTGTTCGTAAAGCACTGACTTATGCAATTGACCGTGACATCATCACCAAAGCACTGTTAGGCCAAGGCCAGAAACCAGCTTATTTCCTGACTCCGGAAATCACTGCTGGATTCGATCCTGTTCAGCCTGACTACGCGAAGATGACTCAGAAAGAGCGTGTTGCAAAAGCGAAAGAACTGCTGAAAGAAGCAGGTTTCGACAGCAGCCACCCTCTGAAATTCACTCTGCTGTACAACACCTCAGAAAACCATAAAAAGATTGCTGTTGCGATCGCTTCGATGTGGAAAAAGAACCTGGGTGTAACTGCTGAGCTGGAGAACCAAGAGTGGAAAACGTACCTGGATAACCGACGCCAGGGTAACTTTGAAGTCACTCGTGCCGGCTGGTGTGGCGACTACAATGAAGCGTCCAGCTTCCTGTCGCTGATGCAGAGCAACAACTCTTCAAATGATCCGCGTTATAAGAGCGAAGCATATGACAAGGTCATGGCTCAGGCTCTGAAATCTACTTCTGATGAAGAGCGTGAAGCGCTGTACGTAGAAGCAGAAAAACTGCTGGCGAAAGATATGCCAATCGCGCCTATCTATCAATACGTTAAGCCTCGCTTGTTAAGCCAGAAAGTTGGCGGCTTCCCATATAACAATGCGGAAGAGAAGATCTTCTCGAAAGATCTGTACATTAAAGCGAACTAAGCGCTCGTACTAACCAAAAAAATAAGACCAACTGCATCTCCTTCTGAGAAGGGGGAGATGCAGCATTTCTGTCACAGCTATTAGTCGGTAACAATTATGATTAAGTTTGTTGCAAAACGGATTTTTGAGGCGATCCCAACGTTGTTGGTATTGATCACTATCTCATTTTTCCTGATGCGCTTCGCGCCGGGGAATCCGTTCTCAAGTGAACGCCCGCTTCCACCAGAAGTGATGGCAAACATTGAAGCGAAATATGGCCTGGATAAGCCTGTTTTTGAGCAGTACACCACGTACCTTGGAAACATTCTTCATGGCGATTTTGGTCCGTCTTTCAAATATAAAGACTTTACGGTGAATGAACTGATTCGGGATGCATTACCTGTTTCAGCTAAAATCGGTTTCTTTGCCTTTATTTTTGCACTGGTGATGGGCGTAACCGTCGGGACCATCGCAGCTCTGAAGCAAAATACCTGGGTAGATTATCTGATCATGTCGACCGCGATGGCCGGTGTGGTAATGCCATCGTTTATTCTGGCGCCAGTTCTTATCTATATCTTCGCAATTAACATGCATTGGCTGCCTGCAGGTGGCTGGCAGGGGGGCACGATTGAGTTCATGTTGCTGCCGATGTTTGGCATGGCGCTGCTGTATGTTGCCACTTTTGCCCGTATTACACGGGGAAGCATGATTGAAACGCTGAATAGTAACTTTATCCGTACAGCCCGTGCAAAAGGACTGAGTTATCCATACATCATTGTCAAACATGCTCTGAAGCCAGCCTTGCTGCCAGTGGTCTCTTATATGGGCCCTGCCTTTGTCGGTATCATCACAGGTTCCGTTGTGATTGAAACCATCTTCGGTCTGCCTGGTATTGGAAAGCTGTTCGTGAATGCCGCCTTTAACCGTGACTATTCACTGGTACTTGGTGTGACTATTCTGATCGGTACCCTGACCATTCTGTTTAACGCCATTGTGGATATTGTTCTGGCGTATATCGATCCGAAAATCCGCTACTAAGGAAACTGACCGATGATGTTAACTAAAAAAGAAAACGTGCAAGCGGTTGAGAAGTTTTCAGGACAGCTGGAAATTGAAGGCCGTAGTTTGTGGCAGGACGCCCGTACCCGTTTTACACGAAATAAAGCGGCAATGGTCAGCCTGTTTATTCTGTCCTTGATCACACTGGCTGTGATTTTTGGCCCAATGTTCAGCCAGTATGCATTTGATGATACAGACTGGTACGCGCTGCATGAAGCCCCAAGTTTTGGCGAGGAAGGCCATTTTTTTGGGACTGACAGTCTGGGGCGTGACCTCTATACCCGAACGCTGATTGGTGGCCGTATTTCATTGCTGGTCGGTGTGCTGGGTGCGCTGGTTGCCGTGATTATCGGAACACTGTATGGCGCGACCTCTGGTTTCATTGGTGGCCGTACAGACCGTATCATGATGCGTATTCTGGAAATCCTGTACTCAATTCCGTTTATGTTCTTCGTGATTGTATTGGTGACCTTCTTTGGCCGAAATATCATGCTGATTTTCGTAGCGATTGGTGCGATTTCCTGGCTGGATATGGCACGTATCGTCCGTGGTCAGACGCTTTCTCTGCGAAGTAAAGAGTTTATTGAAGCGGCCCATGTCTGTGGTGTCAGCCGCTGGAATATTATTACCCGTCATATCGTTCCGAACGTTTTGGGTATTGTTGCGGTGTACTCAACATTACTTGTTCCACAAATGATATTGACAGAATCTTTCCTGAGCTTCCTTGGTTTGGGTGTTCAGGAGCCAATGACCAGCTGGGGTGCACTGCTGCAAGAAGGTGCGCAGACAATGGAAATTGCCATCTGGCAATTGATGTTCCCGGCCGCGTTTATGGTCCTGACCCTGTTCTGCTTTAACTATGTTGGTGACGGTCTGCGTGACGCACTGGATCCAAAAGACAGATAAAAACGAAGCAATATTGATTGCCGCTGTTCAGTCTCCCTGCAAATACAGGACTGAATGGCGGCAGGAAAAGGAAGCAAGATATGAGCCTATTAGAAGTCAAAGATCTGCGCGTCGAATTCACCACGCAAGATGGGATTGTCACCGCAGTAAACGATCTGAATTTCTCTCTGAAACAGGGTGAAACTTTGGGTATCGTGGGTGAATCTGGTTCTGGTAAAAGCCAGACAGTATTTGCCATTATGGGCCTGTTGGCCAAAAACGGTAAGATCAGCGGCAGTGCTAAATTTGAAGGCCGCGAAATTCTGAATTTGTCTGAGCGTGAGCTGAACAGAATTCGTGCCGAACAAATTGCGATGATCTTTCAGGACCCGATGACCTCACTGAACCCGTATATGAAAGTCAGCGATCAGCTGATGGAAGTTCTGATGCTTCATAAAGGGATGGGGAAAGCGGAAGCTTTTGAAGAAAGTGTACGTATGCTGGATGCGGTGAAAATTCCGGAAGCCCGCAAGCGTATTACAATGTACCCGCATGAATTTTCAGGTGGTATGCGTCAGCGTGTGATGATTGCAATGGCGCTGCTGTGCCGTCCGAAGTTGCTGATTGCAGATGAGCCGACCACAGCTCTCGACGTGACGGTTCAGGCACAGATTATGGATCTGCTGAACGAACTGAAATCAGACTTTAACACTGCAATTATCATGATTACCCACGATCTGGGTGTCGTTGCCGGCAGCTGTGACAAAGTTCTGGTCATGTATGCTGGCCGTACGATGGAGTACGGCAAAATCAATGAGATTTTCTACCAGCCTGCTCACCCGTATACAGAAGGGTTGCTGAAAGCGATTCCTCGTCTGGATACCGAAGGTGAAGAATTACCGACGATTCCGGGTAACCCGCCAAACCTGCTGCGTCTGCCGGTCGGCTGCCCATATCAGGAGCGTTGCCATCGGGCAACCAGCCTGTGTTCACAGGAAGCACCTTCTTTGCAGCCGTTTGCTGAAGGTCGTTTACGTGCATGTTTTTCTGATGTGGGGACTTGGTAATGCAAGCAGAGAAGAAAGTTTTACTCGATATTCAAGATCTGAAGGTTCACTTTAACATTTCACCGAAGTCTGCATGGCCCTGGACGAAACCGCTGAAGCTGAAAGCTGTCGATGGTGTCGGGATTCGCCTGTATGAAGGTGAGACACTGGGTGTCGTCGGTGAGTCTGGCTGTGGTAAGTCTACCTTTGCCCGTGCTGTGATTGGTCTGGTGGAAGCGACGGAAGGCAACGTGGTTTGGCTAGGTCAGGATCTGACGAAGCTGGAACACAATGCGCTGCGCGAAAAGCGTAAAGAAATTCAGATGATCTTCCAGGACCCGCTGGCATCATTGAATCCGCGGATGACGGTGGGCGACATTATTGCTGAGCCGCTGAAAACCTTTTACCCGGAGCTGACGATTGATGAAGTCAAAGCTCGTGTCAAAGAAATGATGAAAAAGGTTGGTTTGCTGCCGAATGTGATTAACCGCTATCCACATGAATTTTCTGGCGGCCAGTGTCAGCGCATCGGGATTGCCCGTGCACTGATCCTGAAACCGAAACTGATCATTTGTGATGAACCGGTTTCTGCCCTGGATGTATCCATTCAGGCACAGGTCGTCAACCTGCTGAAATCACTACAGAAAGAGATGGGCCTGAGCCTGATTTTTATTGCACACGACCTGTCTGTTGTGAAGCACATTTCAGATCGTGTGATGGTGATGTATCTGGGGAATGCAGTGGAAATTGGTGAAGGGGAAGCCTTGTTTGCTGAACCGAAGCACCCGTATACCAAAGCACTGATGTCAGCGGTACCAATTCCAGATCCTGAGCTGGAGCGGAGTAAGACGATCCAGTTACTGGAAGGTGATTTGCCGTCACCGATGAATCCGCCGTCAGGCTGTGTGTTCAGAACCCGTTGTCCTCAGGCAACCGATACATGTGCTCAGAAAAAACCTCAATTAGAAGGGAATGACGTACATGCGGTGTCTTGTCTGAATGTGCACTGATTTAAGCCTGTGACAGGCTTTAAGCGCGGCGTAAAACCCGCGCTTTTTTTGTTCGCACCATGCGAAACACTGAATAAACCTCAAACTTTCAAGTGTTCTGTTAACAATTTATTGATGTAGTTATCACCAGTAGATACATTTTTGACTGATATTACTTACAAGGATGGTTTTATGCGGTCGCTCTCTGTTCAGTGGAAAATTACCCTCATGGCAGGGTTTGCCTTACTGGCAACAGCAGCAGTACTTACAAGTTTATCTTTTTATTTTTCGGGACAAAGCCAGCAGTTAGTCAGCCAGCAGTCTTTCAGTTCACTCAGAAGCCAGTCGCAGGCACTGGTGAAAGCTCAGGCAGAACGACAGGCTATTTCTATTCAGCAGTTTTTTGACGAAGCGTCTTACCGGGCGGAGATGCTGGCTCAGAGTGTTCTGTTTCTGAAATATAACGCAGAAGAAAATTATACCAACAGTGCAGAGTTACGAGGCTCTGTGACTGAATTATTAAGACGTTCCGTGAATGGCTTTTCGAACATTCACGGGGCCTTTGTTGTTTTTGAACCGGATGCGCTGGACGGCGAAGACGGCAATTATGTCGACGCTGCCTATGTCGGGGCAAACTCAACCGGCCGTTTTGCGCCGTATTGGTACCGCGGTGAGAGCGGTGAGGCGGAACAGCGAATTATCAGTGAAGAAGAAATTACGAATAACGGCACGAATCACTGGTACACCTGCAGTCTGAAAGGGTCTCAATCCTGCATACAGGATCCGAAGTTTTCAACGGATAACGGCGAGCAGGTATTGCTGAGCTCTATCACGATTCCGCTGATCGTCAACGGTAAAGCCCTTGGTGTAATGGGGATTGATATCAAGCTGGATTCGCTCCAGCAAGTCATTAATGTTGTCGACGGGAATCTGTTTCATGGCAGCGGGCAGGTTTCCCTAATCAGCCAGAACGGAACAGTGGTTGCCTGGGATCAGGCTGAGAGCCGCGTGGGTAGTCAGCTTCAGAGCAGTGATGGCTTGCCGGATGCGATTCCGGCGTGGTTGAAGGCTGGTCAGCAGCGTGTCGGCTGGAGTCAGGACCAAACGTCTCTGACGGCTTACAATCCGGTGGAACTTGGTCAGACGACCTGGGGCGTTGTGATTCAATTGCCGGCGGAAAATGTTCTGGCAGAAGCCACAGCTCTGGATCAGGCTATTCAGAAGCAACGAGATGAATCTTCTGTGGTTCAGTTGCTGGTGAGTTTCGTGATTGCCGCGGCAGGTTTACTGATGCTGTGGTTTGCGGCCGCGAAACTGGTTGCTCCGATTCGTCAGGTTGCAGATCGTCTGAAAGACATTGCGTCGGGTGAAGGGGATTTAACTCAGCGTTTGCAGGTTGATCAGCAGGATGAACTGGGTGAGTTGGCAACCTGGTTCAACCGTTTTCTGGATAAACTTCAGCATACGATTTCGCAGGTGATTATCGCAGTTGATCAGGTTGGCACCACTGCCAATGAAGCGGCACAGGTAGCGAGCCATACCCGGGACGGCAGTCAGGCCCAGTTTAAAGAAGTGGATATGGTTGCGACAGCTTCTGAAGAAATGGCGCAGACTGCGCAACAGGTGGTCAGTCATACAGAAACTGCGGTTGTTGCTGCGCGTGATGCCGATGCGGCAGCGGTTGAAGGGCAGGGGGTGATTTATGCCTCTGCCGATTCAATGAATCACCTTGTTGCACGGATGGAAACGGCTGTGCCAGTCGCGCGTGAGCTTGAAAGTAGCAGCGAAGATATTGATGAAATCCTTCAGGTGATCGCCGGGATTTCGGAGCAGACAAACTTGCTGGCACTGAATGCTGCCATTGAAGCTGCTCGTGCCGGTGAGCAAGGCCGTGGTTTTGCTGTGGTGGCCGATGAAGTGCGCCAGCTTGCCAGCCGGACACAGGATTCTGTCGGGCAGATCCGCAACGTGATCGAAGTATTGCAGCAAGGAACCCGTGAAGTGGTGAAAGCCATTGAAGAGGGCAATCAGCTGGCGGGTGACACGGCGCAGCAGGTCAGAGAAGCGGTCAGCAGTCTGGAGCGGATCACGGAATCGGTCCGTGCAATTCAGTCGATGAATGAGCAAATCATGCATGCTGCCGACGAGCAGCGGGCGGTCGCGGGTGAAGTGAACAGGAATGTGTCGAACATCCGTGAACTCAGCGAGACGATTCTCGGCCAGGCCGAGCATTCGGCAACCATTGGTCAGCGCCTGACAACCTTGTCCCATAAACAGCAAGAGCTGGCCGGGCAGTTCAGAGTGTAACATTCTGTGCTGATGAACTGAAAAGCCCGCATTGCGGGCTTTTTTAATTTTTAGCGGGCTTATTCGGCCGGATGCCAGTAGCCCATATTGACGAACTTAGTCAGCAGGGGAAGCAGCGTCTGATGTTCAATCAGCGGACCCATGTCGGCGACGGAAAAACTATCCTGATTGCAGAGCCAGTCCGCGGCTGTTTCACAGCCCGATGGCAGGTGATAGCACTCGCCGTCAACGTACACTGTGCCGGGCTTGCCCTGATGGTAGAAAGCACGTAATCCGCCAATCTTGAACAGAGTCTCTCCCTGCAGCAGCAGATCCGCCAATTCGCTTGGTGTCCACAAAGGGTCTGCAGAGATGATATCCATCTCATGGCGGCTCAGGCTCAGGTATTCGCCCAGCCATTGTTGCATGGCTTCAGGATCATCCATCAAGCTTCGCATCATACTGATCAGATCTTCCGCTTCGGCAACTGGGACTTCACCATAGTTTTCGCGAGCAGGCAGATCCGGGTTGTGGTAGTGCTCATCGCCCATCTCATTTTCAATCACAAAGTCTGCAAAGCTGCTCAGGAGTTCCTGTTTTTTCGGTGAGCGGAACCCCATGGAATAACTCATCGCATTTTCCAGCGCATAGCCATCATGCGGGAAACCTGCCGGGATATACAGGATGTCACCGGCTTCCAGAACTTCATCAATGATAGGATCAAAGCCAGTAATCTGGCGAAGACTCGGATGACGGAAGCACTCTTCATAATTGTCTTTTTTCGGACCGACGCGCCAGCGCCGCTTGCCGCTGCCCTGAATGATGAAGACATCGTACTGATCAAAGTGCGGTCCGACACCGCCGCCGGGAGTGGAATAGCTGATCATCAGATCATCAAACAGCCAGCCCGGCATCTGACGGAATGGTTTCACCAGACGGGCAGCCCCGGTATGCCAGTGATTGGCGGCCTGCACCATGAAAGACCAGTGATCTTCCGGAAGATTTTCGAATGTCAGCGGGCCTTGTTCAACTTGCCACTGTTCACCCTGACGAGCGACATAGCGTGAGTCGACCTCAGCTTCCATGGCCAGTCCTGCCAGCTCATCCGGGCTGATAGGGTCAACGAAATCGGTCAAACCACCCTTGATGACAGTTGGCTGTTTTTGCCAGTAAGTTGACAAGAACTCACTGAATGAAAAGCTAAATTGATACATAGTCTTCAATGTCTAAAAAATTTTGCGGGATTATAGCAGCAAATGAGAGTCTTTCGTCTGAAAGCAAAAAAGGCCAGCGGTGCGCTGGCCTTGAGTGTCTGTATCAAAACGGTTTGATTACAGCTCGTCTGTCAGTTTGACTGCGTCACCAATATAATTGGCAGGTGTCATTGCTTTCAGGCGCTCTTTCTCGTGCTCCGGCAGTTCCAGACCATCGATAAACTGACGCATACCTTCGCCGTCAACACGTTTACCGCGGGTCAGCTCTTTCAGCTTTTCGTATGGCTTTTCAATGCCATAGCGGCGCATGACAGTCTGTACCGGCTCAGCCAGAACTTCCCAGTTCTGATCCAGCTCAGCTTCCAGCGCCGCCTGATTGACCTGAAGTTTGCTGATGCCTTTCATGGTAGAACCGTATGCAATCAGTGCGTAGCCACAGCCAACGCCCAGGTTGCGCAGAACAGTTGAATCTGTCAGGTCACGCTGCCAGCGAGAAATTGGCAGTTTCTGGGCCAGATGACCAAAGATGGCATTGGCCAGACCCAGATTACCTTCCGAGTTCTCGAAATCAATCGGGTTCACTTTGTGCGGCATGGTTGAAGAACCGATCTCACCGGCAATGGTCTTCTGCTTGAAGTGGCCCAGTGCGATATAACCCCAT
Source organism: Photobacterium sp. 53610 (assembly GCF_036409375.1). NCBI lineage: Bacteria > Pseudomonadati > Pseudomonadota > Gammaproteobacteria > Vibrionales > Vibrionaceae > Photobacterium > Photobacterium sp. 53610. The sequence continues at coordinate 145,280 of NZ_JAXOFS010000001.1, forward strand.
ACATCACGGTCGAAGTCGATCAGAATCGTGTTAAAACGGGCAAAGGCGTCAAACAGTTCCGCAATGTAATCATGCGGCTCGATCTGTGTGGTGTACGGGTTCCAGGTCAGACCCAGAGAAGTGACGAATTCTTCGCTGTACTGATGCCAGTCGATGTTCGGATAAGCAGACAGGTGTGCGTTGTAGTTACCGACGGCGCCGTTGATTTTACCCAGCAGTTCGACCTGTTCAATCTGGCGGAACTGGCGCTCCATACGGTACGCCACGTTTGCCATTTCTTTACCCATGGTACTCGGGGAAGCTGGCTGGCCATGTGTGCGGGACAGCAGCGGCACTTCGCGGTATTCAGCTGCCAGTGCTTTGATGGCATCAATCAGACCGCGTACTTCAGGCAGCATCACTTGTTCACGCGCTTCTTTCAGCATCAGGGCGTGAGACAGATTATTGATGTCTTCTGATGTGCAGGCAAAGTGAATGAATTCGTTAACTGCATGCAGCTCTGGCAGTTCAGCCACTTTTTCCTTCAGGAAATATTCCACGGCTTTCACGTCGTGGTTGGTGGTGCGCTCAATGGTTTTGATACGCTGCGCATCTTCTTCACTGAACTCAGCGGCAATGCGATCCAGGAAGGCATTGGCTTCAGCGCTGAACGCTGGAACTTCCGCGATAGCGTCAGTTGCTGCCAGTTTTTGCAGCCAGCGAATTTCTACGATGGTGCGATATTTCAGCAGACCGAATTCACTGAAGATACTGCGCAGGGCGCTGGTCTTGCTACCATAGCGGCCGTCTACCGGGGAAACAGCAGTCAATGCTGACAGTTCCATGTTGTCTCTCTCCTGATTAAGGGGTTATAGCTGATTTACAGAGCATCCGTCTCAGATACTCAATGAAATAGGTTTAGCTTCTGGCCTGAATAATCCGGGCCTGTTCAAGCATTTGTTTACGGCCAAACAGCAGGTGACGGCGTTTGCCGCCAACCTGACGCCAGAGCACGGCACTGCGGACCGCTGCCAGCAGCAGCGCCCGGACTTTGTGCTGAACGTGTTGTTGCTGAAGCTGGGCCGGAGTGCCTGTGACCTGAATTCTTGGACCGAGCGGACTGATAATGTCGAGATAAACACTGGCTAAATTACTGATCATCTGGTCATCCAGCAGGTCAAAATGTGTCAGCTGGCGTTTGACCATATCAATGCGATCGCCCAGCTGAGCCATGCTGTCCCGGCGGCTGGCCAGTTTCCGCTCCAGTGCCATGACACTGACCAGATAGCGGGTAATTTCGCTGCCGGCCGGTGTGTTATCGATTTCGTGGATCATGGTGCTGAGCCCGAGTTGCAGATCGGATTCATCCCCGTAAATTTCAATGACATTTTTCGGGTCGGTCGCCGTCAGGCTGCGAAGGCAGGTCGCGAGTGCATCATTGTCACAGGTACCGGTCCGGGCAATGGTCTGAACCAGTTTGACAGCCTGGCAGATTCCAGCGAAAGCGACCGTCCTGTCATAAATTGAATATGCCATGTCCGTCCTCAGATCCTTTCTTCAATGATACCGCCGCCCAGGCACACTTCACCCTGATAGAAGACGGCAGACTGGCCTGGTGTGACCGCGATTTGCGGCTCATCAAAAATGACCTTAATACTGTTATCGTCAACCGGAATGATAGTGCACGGGATATCCTGCTGGCGGTAGCGGGTTTTCACGGTACACTGCAGTGGTTCACGGACAGGTTCGCGGTCGACCCAATGAAGCTGAGCGGCGATCAGTCCGTTCGACTGCAGGCGAGGGTGGTCTTTGCCCTGGCCGACAATTAGCTGATTCTTTTTAATATCTTTATCAACGACATACCAAGGATCATCCGAGCTGTCTTTCATACCACCGATCAGCAGGCCTTTGCGCTGCCCCAGTGTGTGGTACATCAGGCCCTGGTGCTGACCAATGACTTTGCCTTCATCTGCGGTGACGATATCACCCGGTTGTGCAGGCAGATACTTACTCAGAAACTCGGTGAATTTGCGTTCACCGATAAAGCAGATACCGGTTGAATCTTTTTTCTTGGCGGTGATCAGATCTTGCTCTTCAGCGATACGGCGCACTTCAGGTTTTTCCAGTTCGCCGACCGGGAACAGGCTGCGGGCAATCTGGTCATGGCTCAGGGTATACAGGAAGTAGCTCTGGTCTTTGTTGTTATCCAGACCACGCAGCATCTGTGGTTTTTCACCCGGCTGAGTCGGGAAGCTACGCCGGGTATAATGACCCATGGCGATATAATCAGCATCCAGCACTTCGTCGGCAAACTCCAGAAACGCCTTGAACTTGATTTCTTTATTACACAGGATGTCCGGATTCGGAGTACGTCCTGCTTTGTATTCGGCCAGGAAATACTCGAAAACGTTATCCCAGTACTCAGCCGCAAAGTTGATCGTATGAAGATGAATGCCCAGCTTGTCGCATACGGCCTGCGCGTCCGCAAGATCTTCTGCGGCAGAGCAGTACTCGTCGTTATCGTCCTCTTCCCAGTTTTTCATGAACAGGCCTTCTACCTGATAACCCTGTTGAAGGAGCAGGTAAGCAGAAACCGAGGAATCGACGCCGCCGGACATGCCGACAATAACTTTTTTCTGGCTGTTATCTGACATTTTTCTCTTCAATCTTGAATAAGTGATAAGAGCGTGATTCTAACAGAAAGTGGTCTGCTGAAACAGATCGGGAGCGCCTTCACACTTTATTCATACTTCTGCTGCAAACGAGCTGCTGAACATACAGCAGAACGTGCATGTTTTACCGCCGCGCAATCGTTTGCTATTTGCCGGCAATGATAGTTGAAGTGGTGATGAAAGTGTAGTGCTTTCGTTCAATTAACCGAGTCGGCGTTGCATACCTGCCGGGGAAGTCAGAGCGTGACTTCCCGCCATTCTCCCGGAGCGAGGCCGTCGACTGTCCAGTCGGCCATCTGATAACGGATCAGCCTGAGTGTCGGATGGCCAATATGGGCGGTCATCCGGCGGACCTGCCGGTTTCTGCCTTCAATCAGCGTGATACTCAGCCAGGTTGTCGGTATGTTCTTTCGTTCCCGGATTGGTGGTGTCCTTTCCCAGACTTCAGGCGCAGGCATCACTTCGACCGTTGCCGGCAGCGTCATCCCGTCTTTCAGTTCAACACCATGGCGTAATTGTTCCAGTGTGTCATCGGCTGGTATTCCCTCAACCTGGACCCAGTATGTTTTGGGTTTCTTGGAGCCGGGTTGGGTCAGGCGGGCCTGCAAAATGCCGTCATTTGTCAGGACCAGCAGTCCTTCACTGTCTTTATCCAGTCGTCCCGCCGGATACACGTCTTTAACAGAAATGTAATCTGCGAGTGTGATATCACCGGGTTCGCCACTGAACTGGGTCAGAACGTTAAATGGCTTATTGAAAAGGATAATCTTCCGAGGGCCCTGAGGTCGGCGAGGCTTGTTCGCCATGCGCGATGGACGCCGGTTTGTGCTTCTATGTCCATGGTTCGGCGAACTTTTTTGAGAGGGTTTGCCGGATAGCTGACGAGGTTTCATTGTTTTCATGCTGATAAGATTTCAGGGGGATAAGCGTTTTGTGAGCGGATGATTATATCCTAAAAATCCGCCCATGGCGTGTTGGCAAATTTTCAAGTATGATGCCCCGGCATCTTACAAAAAGATAACAAACGGACGCTAGGAGAATTTAATGGATAGTAAAGTAGTTGTACCAGCTGAAGGTCAGAAGATTACCCTCGATGCTCATGGTAAGCTGGTCGTTCCTAACAACCCAATCATCCCTTTCATCGAAGGCGACGGTATTGGTGTTGATGTAAGCCCTGCAATGCTGAAAGTTGTTGATGCAGCGGTTGAGAAAGCTTACGGCGGCGACCGTAAAATTTCTTGGATGGAAATCTACACCGGTGAGAAATCAACTCAGGTTTACGGTGAAGACGCCTGGCTGCCTCAAGAAACCCTCGATTTTATTCGTGACTACAAAGTTGCGATTAAAGGCCCGCTGACCACGCCTGTAGGCGGCGGTATCCGCTCTCTGAACGTTGCTCTGCGTCAGGAACTGGATCTGTATATCTGTGCTCGTCCGGTTCGTTACTTTGACGGCGTGCCAAGCCCGCTGAAACAGCCTGAACTGACTGATATGGTTATCTACCGTGAAAACTCGGAAGATATCTACGCGGGTATTGAGTACAAAGCCGGTACTGAAGAAGCGGACAAAGTCATCAAGTTCCTGCGTGAAGAAATGGGCGCAACCAAAATCCGTTTCCCACAACAATGTGGTATCGGTATCAAGCCTGTTTCTGAAGAAGGTACCAAGCGTCTGGTTCGTGCTGCGCTGCAATACACCATCGACAACGATCGTGATTCACTGACTCTGGTGCACAAAGGTAACATCATGAAGTTCACCGAAGGTGCCTTCAAAGACTGGGGTTACGAAGTTGCGAAAGAGTTTGGTGCTGAGCTGCTGGACGGTGGCCCATGGATGACGCTGAAGAATCCAAACACCGGTAAAGAAATCACCATCAAAGACAGCATCGCAGATGCCTTCCTGCAGCAAATCCTGCTGCGTCCGGCTGAGTACGATGTGATTGCAACACTGAACCTGAACGGTGACTACATCTCTGATGCACTGGCTGCACAGGTGGGTGGTATCGGTATTGCACCGGGTGCCAACATCGGTGATGGCGTTGCACTGTTCGAAGCGACTCACGGTACAGCACCGAAGTATGCAGGTCAGGACAAAGTAAACCCAGGTTCTCTGATCCTGTCTGCTGAGATGATGCTGCGTCATATGGGCTGGACTGAAGCTGCTGACCTGATCATCAAGTCAATGGAAGCGGCTATTCGCAACAAAACTGTGACTTACGATTTCGAGCGTCTGATGGACGGTGCGACACTGCGTAAGTGTTCAGAGTTTGCGAACGATATGATCGAGCAAATGTAATTAAACTGAAAGTTCGATTTCAGAAGGGCTCAGCTTAAGGCTGGGCCTTTTTATTTTGTTGGGAAAACGTGCTCACAAATGGCATCAAAGTCTGGTGAAGGGATTGTGTTGTTTTATACAGATCAGCCATAATTACTTCAGCCGTCATCCGGATAACTGCTGTAAAAGCATATGAAGCAGTGAAGTTGTTTTTTATTTGTTAATTTTCTGTGATTTTATGGCTGTATTCATCTTTTATTCACTTATCGGTCAGTAAGAATATTACTGAGCCTGGAAAAAGGAATAAAAAATAAAAATGAATTTGTCAGTAATAAGGTTGGCGGGGAGTGGGAACTAAAAGGTGAGCATGTGCCCACCTAATCAAGTGATGTAAACGTGTCAGCAAATGTTATTTACTGGCGCTTTCAGCATCGATGGGGACAATTTCACTGGCGTGGTAGCCTTTCGGGCCAGTCTGAACGGTGTAGTTAACTTGTTGACCTGCCTTGAGTGTGCGATATCCTTCCATCTGGATAGTTGAATAGTGTGCAAAGATATCGCCTTCGCCGTTTTCAGGGCAAATGAAACCGAAACCTTTTGCGTTGTTGAACCACTTAACTGTACCTGTTGCCATGCTTTACATCCCTCTTTGCATTCAATTTCCATTTAGCATTTATATAACAATACAGTTTTATCATGAGTTGAATATAAATGCTATTTTGATGCAGATAGTATCTACTACAAGGTACACTTTAGTAAAAAGACCTAGACAGTCAAGCACGACTTGTAACATTTGGATGAAATCTTTTTTGTCCGTCGCAATCTAGCAACCGATTGAACATATGACTAAGATGAGATTATGAGTAAGTTAAGTGAATGGATTAACCCTGAGTCAGACGTACTGAACGAGGAGGGCACTCAGGTTAAGCCGCCATCGATGTACAAAGTGATTTTGAATAATGATGATTACACACCGATGGATTTTGTGATAGAAGTGTTACAGAAGTTCTTCTCCATGGACTTGGAGAGAGCAACACAGTTGATGCTGACTGTGCATTATGAGGGGAAGGCAGTATGCGGCATTTTTACTGCCGAAGTCGCTGAAACCAAAGTGGCTCAAGTCATGATGTATGCAAGAGAGCATGAACATCCGCTACTGTGTACGATGGAAAAAGCCTGACTTTTTCCGGCACGCCAATTCGAGTGGTATTTAGGGGAGGTGCCTTATGCTAAACAAAGAACTTGAAACCAGTCTCAATGGGGCTTTTGCACGAGCAAGGGAAAAGCGCCATGAGTTCATGACAGTTGAGCATCTGCTGCTGGCGCTTTTGGAGAATCCTGCTGCTCAGGAAGCCTTATTAGCCTGCCGGGCTAATCTGGACACCCTTCGTAAAGAACTGGATGCATTCATCGAGCAAACAACACCATTGATCCCAGCGGATGATGAGAGCCGGGAAACCCAACCGACGCTGAGCTTCCAGCGTGTCTTACAACGGGCCGTTTTTCATGTTCAGTCTTCTGGTCGCAGCGAAGTGACCGGCGCAAACGTACTGGTCGCTATTTTCAGTGAGCAGGAATCTCATGCGGCTTATCTGCTGAAGAAAAGCGATATCAGCCGACTGGATGTGGTGAATTTCATTTCTCACGGTACGGTCAAAGACAGCGACAATGATGATTTAAACCAATCGGATGTCAGTTCAGACGACCCTCGTGCAGAAAACGGGGAAGACCGTCTCGAAAACTTCGCAACGAACCTGAACCAGCTGGCTCGCGCGGGAGCGATTGACCCGCTGATTGGCCGCGAACATGAACTGGAACGTACTGTTCAGGTGCTGTGCCGCCGCCGTAAAAACAACCCGCTGCTGGTGGGTGAGGCTGGTGTTGGTAAAACGGCAATCGCAGAAGGTCTGGCATGGCGGATTGTCGAAGGCCAGGTTCCCGACATTATTAAAGAGTGCGTGATTTACTCTCTGGATATTGGTTCTCTGCTGGCTGGCACCAAGTATCGCGGCGACTTCGAAAAACGCTTCAAAGCGATTCTGAAACAGCTGGAAAAAGAAGAGAAAGCGGTTCTCTTCATTGACGAAATCCATACCATTATTGGTGCAGGTGCCGCTTCCGGTGGTCAGGTCGATGCCGCCAATCTGATTAAGCCATTGCTGAGCAGCGGTAAAATCCGCTGTATGGGTTCAACCACTTATCAGGAATACAGCAATATCTTCGAGAAAGAGCGGGCACTGGCTCGTTGCTTCCAGAAAATTGATATTGTTGAGCCGTCTCTGGATGACACGACGAAGATCCTGATGGGACTGAAACCCAAATATGAAGCACACCATGAAGTGCGCTATACCAACAAAGCCATTCGTGCAGCGGTAGAGCTGTCGGCAAAATATATCAATGAGCGTCATTTACCGGATAAGGCAATTGATGTGATTGATGAGGCGGGCGCACGTTGCCGTCTGGCCCCTGCCAGTAAGCGTAAGAAAACTATCAATGTCAGCGACATTGAAGCCATGATTGCCCGGATTGCCCGTATTCCTGAGAAATCGGTGTCATCCAGTGACAAAGAAGTGCTGCAAAAACTCGACGGCAAGCTGAAAATGCTGGTGTTTGGTCAGGATCCTGCCATCGATGCACTGACAGAGGTCATCAAGCTGAGTCGTGCTGGTCTGGGGGCTGATAACAAGCCTGTCGGTTCTTTCCTGTTTGCCGGCCCGACCGGGGTAGGTAAAACGGAAGTGACCGTTCAGCTGGCGAAGATTCTTGGCATTGAGCTGCTGCGTTTCGATATGTCCGAGTATATGGAGCGCCATACGGTCAGTCGCCTGATTGGTGCGCCTCCAGGCTATGTCGGGTTTGATCAGGGCGGTTTGCTGACGGATGCCGTCATCAAGCATCCGCATTCAGTGGTGCTGCTGGATGAAATTGAAAAGGCCCATCCGGATGTGTTTAACCTGTTGTTGCAAGTGATGGATAACGGGACGCTGACGGATAATAATGGCCGAAAAGCGGATTTCCGGAATGTCATTCTGGTGATGACCACCAATGCGGGTGTGCAGGAAACGGTGCGTAAATCGATTGGTTTGGTTCAGCAAGATCACAGCCATGACGCGATGTCAGAAATTAAGCGTGTGTTTGCACCGGAGTTCCGCAACCGTCTGGATAACATCATCTGGTTTAACCATCTTGAAAAAGAAGTCATTAATCAGGTCGTCGATAAGTTCATTGTTGAGTTGCAGGCACAACTGGATGCAAGAGGCGTATCCATGGAAGTGTCTAACGAAGCACGTGAATGGCTGGCGAACAAAGGTTATGACAAGTCGATGGGGGCTCGTCCGATGGCCCGTGTTATTCAGGAAAACCTGAAAAAACCGATGGCGAACGAATTGCTCTTTGGCAGTCTGGTCAATGGTGGGTCTGTTCGGGTTGGTCTGCGGGATGACGGTACGCTGGACTTCCACTTCAGCAGTGAAATGGAACCGGCTCACTAGTGTTCCACTGAAAGACAGTATTCGCTGAATAAAGAAACGGGACCTTCAGGTCCCGTTTTTATTCATCCTGTTTCAACAGGGAATGAGAGTTCTGCGTTGTTTGCAGCAGAAAAGCCAGAATGACTAGTCTCTGGCTCAGTACAATTAGCGCGAACGGAAGACGATGCGGCCTTTAGACAGATCGTAAGGAGTCAGTTCTACTGTTACCTTGTCGCCCGTCAGAATACGGATGTAGTTTTTACGCATTTTGCCGGAGATGTGTGCAGTCACAACGTGACCGTTTTCCAGCTCAACGCGGAACATAGTATTAGGTAGTGTATCTAGTACAGTACCTTGCATTTCAATTACGTCTTCTTTTGCCATTGAATCCTCTTAGGCTACCGTGCCATGCTTCTGATTGGGCCGGATAATGCCTTGAAACTGTTTAAGTGTAAAGTTAGGCCCGCAATTTTACCCTCGCAGCTTCTCTTTGTCAGCTTTTGTTGCAAACTTCATTTCTTTTCGCAGAGAAGCGATCGAGATATACCGGCCGAATGCTTTACTGCCATTGCCCCTTGACCAGCTTCTGGTAGGGCTTGAACCGGGTTTTATAGTTCATCGCAGGGCAGTCATCAATCTGATAACCTGGATACAGCCAGCGCCGTTCCGTTTCCCGGCAGAAATCAATCTGTTTCAGAACGCATAAAGTGCCCAGAGAGAGCGGATGTTCGGGGTCAAAAAACGTATAGACTGCACTCAGGGCTTGATCAAGAAAATCTGTTACAGCAACCGCAACCAGTCGGCCCGCCTGATACAGATGCAGGAAGCGTGTATCCATCCAGTTCGCCTGGCAAAATTCAAAAAACTGTTGTCTGTTTGCCGGATACATCGCCCCGTGGACGTGCCGTTTCCGGATATAGTTTTCATAGAGCGGAAACCAGTTGTCATCCAGTTTGGATTTGAACTCAGCGTGAAAGCTATCCAGTTGTTTGAGCTGACGTTTCTGGCTTTTACTCGGGCTAAAGTTCTGACAATCAACCCGTAATGGCGTGCAGGCCTGACAGTGTTCACACATCGGCTTATAGATAGCCTGTCCGCTGCGGCGGAAACCGCAGCCGAGTAATGCGCCGTAACCGGACGTCGTCAGCCAGCGGTGGTCAACGACGACACCCAACTGTTCTTGCTGTTCAGGCAGGTAACTGCAATTGATGACGGGCGTAAAACCTAAGCGAATACTGGGAAGGCTCATGATGTTCCTACAACGTAATAACCTGAGGTGAGTAACAGTCTGCTGTAAGTATGGCGCATCTCAGATGGGCCAGGCTTTGCAAAAATGCGTCACGCTCGATTTCTCGTGCGCCCAGAGAGTTCAGGTGCGGGTTCATGATCTGACAATCAATGAGTTTGCCGCCGTGGGCACTGAAGTGGCGGCAAAAATGCCAAAGCGCAATTTTTGAGGCATTATCAGCCAGAGAAAACATCGATTCACCGCAAAAAACTGCACCGACGCTGATTCCGTACAAACCGCCAATCAGCTGGCCTTGCAACCAGACTTCTACGGAGTGGCAGTGGCCCAGTTGATGGAGATTTTTGTAAGCCTGAATCATGGCTGGCGTGATCCAGGTGGCATCCGGACCACGACTGTATGCACACTGCTCAATCACCTGATGACAGGCATGGTTCAGTGTCACCTGATAGCCTGATTTGCGAAAAAACTTTTTCAGGCTTTTGCTGGGCTGGAAAACATCGGGCAGAATGACTGCACGGGGAGAAGGGCTCCACCATAACAGGGGCTCCCCTTCGGCATACCAGGGAAAAATCCCCTGCTGATAGGCATGGATAAGCCGCTGGGGACTGAGGTCGCCGCCAAAGGCTAGCAGACCATTCGGATCTTCCAGTGCGGTATTGGGATGGGGAAACTCTAAATCAACCTGATCAAGCTCAGGCAAGTATATAGCCATATAAATACAATCTAGTTGGAGAAAATCCGTATGAAAAAGTGGTTACTGTTCGTGTTGCTGTTTCCACTGGTGTTGCAAGCTGCACCTTATCACCGCAATCAGGCCCGGCCAGTGAATGAGGTCGTGTTCGGCCAGTTGGAAACTGTACGTTATATTACCCAGCAGGAAGTGGTCAACTCCAGTCATAACGGCTGGGAAACACTTTTGGGGGCTGTGGTCGGGGGCTTGATCGGGAATCAGTTTGGTGGCGGTCACGGGCGTGAAGTTGCAACCGCCATTGGCGCGATGGCTGGCGCTGGGGTTGCGTACCGCCAGCAGGACATCGGACAAGCAATCCGGCACTATAAACTGGTCGAGCTGCTGATCAAAACAGAAGAAGGGAAGCTGGTGGATGTGATCCAGGATGTGGATCCGGATATGCTTTTCCAGTCAGGCGATAATGTCCGTATCCTGTATTTTGATGATGGCGTTCGGGTTGATCGTACCTATCCGTAATCTCTGCCCGTCTCACAACGAAAAAGGCTCTGAAATCATCAGAGCCTTTTGATATGCAGGTCAGATACGTTGCCAGAGTTCGCTGTACCGGCCTTGCTGGGCCATCAGTGAGGCGTGATTGCCTCGTTCTATGATGGCTCCCTCATCCATCAGACAAACCTGATCCATCTGTTCCAGCCCGACCAGGCGGTGGGTGATAAAGACCACGGTTTTCTCCGCCATATGTTCAAACAGTAGTGACAGGATTTGTTGTTCCGTGCGGCGATCCAGTCCCTCTGTCGGTTCATCCAGCAGTATGACCGGAGCATCGTGCAGCAGGGCACGGGCAATCCCCAGCCGACGGCGTTCACCGCCGGAAATCTGGCGGCCACCGTCGCCCAGCCAGGTATCCAGCCCATTGCCTTCCAGCAGTTTTTGCAGTCCGACCTGAGTCAGGGTTTGTGCAAGTTCTTCATCATTGGCCTCAGGTTTGGCCAGCAGCAGGTTCTCACGAACCGTGCCGTTAAAGATATCCACCCGCTGGCTGACCACACTGATCGCGTTGCGCAGCGATGCTTCCTGCCATTGAGCCAAAGGCACATTATCCAGCAGAATCTGTCCTTGCTGAGGGTCCCAGTTCCGGGTCAGTAACTGCAGCAGCGTGGATTTACCACAGCCGGTACGGCCCAGCAGCGCCAGTTTTTCACCGGCTGTCATGGTGAAGGAAACCTGATTGAGGACGCTTTTTTCACTGCCGTGATAAGTGAAGTGAATGCTCTCGACCCGGATATCACCTTTCACATTGGCCTGGTGGCCGTTGGGATCAAACGGGGTGTCCGGTTCAGCATGGATGATTTCGTTCAGACGTCTGGCCGATGTCAGGGTTTGTCCCAGATACTGGAATGCGCCGGCGACAGGCATCATCAGTTCAAAGCTGGCCATCGTGGCGAAGGCGGCAAGGGCAATCATTGGATCTGGCGTTGTCCCGCCGACACCATCGGCAGCCAGCCAGAGCATCAGGACCAGGGTCCAGCCAGTCGCCAGCATCAGCATCGCGCTTGCCATGCCGGTCAGGCCGGCCATGCGGCGTTGCGCCAGCAGCAGGGACTTCTGTTCATTGAGTGTCTGTTCACGGTAACTCGGTTCTGCATTGAACAGAAGCAGCTCGGCCTGACCCTGAATCCAGTCAAGCAGACGGATTCGGAATCCGGCTTTCGCCAGCGTCAGGGTTTCGCCGTGTTTTTGCCCTAATTTGTAGAAAATTACCGGCAGGGTGAACATCAGCGTCAGTAAGATACAGCCAAGGACAAGACCCAGCGTCGGATCAAACCAGGCCAGAAATCCGCTGATTGCCAGCAGTGCTATCACCCCAATTACTAACGGACTGATCAGGCGAAGATACACATGATCCATCGCATCGACATCAGCGACCAGGCGGTTCAGCAAATCTGCATCCCGCAGATTGGTTTGACGGCCCGGGATCAGCGGGGTCAGTTTGCGGAAGAAGAAGATTCGTAAATCCGCCAGCAACTTGAACGTTGCATTGTGGCTGATGACGCGCTCTCCCCAGCGACCTGCGGTTCGTGCAATGGAGAAACCACGCACGCCAGCCGCCGGGAGCATGTAATTGAACGTTTCGCGGGCGATGCTCAAACCGGCGACCGCAGATGCGGCCAGAAACCAGCCGGATAAGGTCAGCAGGCTCATGGCGGCAAGTAAGGTCGCCAGGCCCAGCAGCATTCCCAGTGTCAGACCGAACCAGTGCCGGCGGTACAGTTTCAGGTAAGGGATTAAATCACGCATCGAGATCCCTCTTATCAGTGTGCGATAACATGTCGGCTAACAAACCTTCCCGGCTGATCTGGCTGAAATGGCCTTGCTGGACGATCTGGCCATTTTCCAGTACCAGGACTTTATCCATTTCGGTGAGCTGGTCCAGACGGTGACTGATCATCAGCGCTGTCTGTCCCTGAGTCGCCTGATTCAGACTCTGCTGAACCAGTTGTTCACTGTTGGCATCCAGACTGGCTGTGGGCTCGTCAAGCAGCCAGAAGCTGCCGTTTTGCAGCAATGCACGCGCGACAGCCAGACGCTGCGCTTGTCCGACGGATAAGCCGGCAGAGCGGTCACCCACCGGGTGATCATATCCACGTTCAAGGCGCTGGATAAATTCGCTGGCAAAGGCTCTTTCGGCGACTTGCTGAATATGCTCGTCCGTGGCCTGCGGGTTCCCTAAAACAATGTTGTCGCGGACACTGCCATGGATCAGCAGCGGATTCTGTCCGACCCAACTGATGGCCTGACGCCATTGAACCGGATCGATTTCTCGCAGCTCTGTACCGTTCACCCGGATGCTGCCTTCATAAGGCAGGAAGCCGAGCAGGGCGTTCAGCAGGCTGGTTTTTCCGGCACCACTCGGTCCGACGAGCGCGACCTGCTGGTGCGCTTCAATGTCAAAACTCAGCGGCCCTGCCAGTATCTGGCCTTGCGGACTCAGTACTTTGACATCGTTCAGGCGGATACTGATGGTTTCAGGCGCTTCGAGCGGCTGCTCGCCCTGGCTCATGTTATCCGCTTTTGTATTCAGGAAAGTCACGATAGATTCTGCAGCGCCAATGGCCTGTGCTTTGGCATGATAATAGGTGCCGAGATCACGCAACGGCTGGTAGAACTCCGGCGCCAGCAGCAGGATAAAGAAGCCGGTAAACAGGGTGATTGGCAGGCCGTAGTGGCCGAAATCTAACTCACCGATGAATGAGAAGCCGAAGTACACGGCGACCAGAGCAATCGAAATTGCCGTAAAAAATTCCAGAACCGCAGAAGAAAGGAATGCAAGACGCAATACTTCCATCGTACGTTTGCGCAGCGTATCTGCGGCGTCATGCAGGTTTTCTGCTTCTGCTTCAGCACGGTTAAACAGGCGCAGTGTCGCCAGTCCCTGCAGGCGGTCATAAAAGTGCCCGGACAGACGCTGCATCGCTGTAAAGTTACGTCGGCTGGCATCTGCGGCACCAATACCAACCAAGGCCATAAAAAAGGGAACCAGTGGTGCGGTGACCAGGAAAATCAGTCCGGCGGCCCAGTTGAACGGGAACACGGCGACTAAAATCACCAGCGGGATCAGAACGGACAGCGCCATTTGCGGGAGATAACGGGCAAAGAAATCCTGCATTTCTTCAACCTGCTCCAGGATCAGACTTGCCCAGGAGCCAGCCGGACGTCCTTTAATGAACGCCGGACCCAACTGATGCAGCCGGTTGATAATCAGTTCCCGGATATGCAGGCGGATTTGTTCGCCACAGCGGTAACCTGCGACTTCCCGTCCCCAGCTGCAGGCAGCACGCAGGGCAACAACAGCAATTAATCCCGCAAAATGAGGAAGCAACTGATGTTTGTCGGTCTGTTCGATAATGAGTTGCTGCAGGATAGTGGCGAGTAGGCCTGCCTGGGCAATAAGGAGAAGACCCGACAGAAATCCCAGGCCCACACTCAGCATCAGCCAGGGTTTGGCCAGCTTGCTTTGCGATTTTAACCACTTGGTCAACTCGCGCTGTAATTGTTTATCCATGTTGAAATAGCGCTGTATGGTTGGTTGAATTCTGGTTTCCCAATTGGGGGAAGGTAAACAGGCCGCAGTCGATTGCCGCGGCCGTAGTCATCGGTATTACTTGCTTAGGGCATCCAGATAGCGTTCTGCATCCAGAGCTGCCATACAGCCTGTTCCGGCAGATGTGATGGCCTGACGATAAACATGATCCATAACATCACCCGCGGCAAAGACACCGGCAACGCTGGTCTGGGTCGCATTTCCTTCCAGCCCGGACTGTACCTTGAGATAACCGTTTTCCATGGCCAGCTGACCGGCGAAAATATCTGTGTTCGGCTGGTGACCAATCGCAATGAAAACACCCATCACGTCGAGGTTTTCGGTGGCGTCTGACTTGGTGTCTCTCAGGCGTACGCCGGTTACACCCATGTCGTCGCCCAGCACTTCATCCAGCGTACGATCGGTATGCAGGATGATGTTGCCGTTGTTCACTTTGTCCATCAGACGATCGATCAGAATCTTCTCTGAGCGGAAGGTATCACGGCGGTGAACCAGGTGAACCTCTGAAGCGATATTGGCTAGATACAGTGCTTCTTCAACCGCTGTATTACCACCGCCAACAACCGCGACTTTCTGATTGCGGTAGAAGAAACCATCGCAGGTTGCACAGGCAGAGACGCCGCGTCCCTGAAATGCCTGCTCGGATTCCAGGCCAATATATTTGGCGGAAGCGCCTGTTGCGATAATCAGCGCGTCACAGGTGTACTCGCCATTGTCTCCTTTGAGGAGGAAAGGCCGCTGGCTGAAGTCTGTTTCATTGATATGATCGAAAATAATTTCCGTATTGAATTTTTCGGCATGAGTTTTCATGCGTTCCATCAGTGCAGGACCTGTCAGGCCTTCTGCATCGCCTGGCCAGTTCTCTACTTCTGTTGTGGTTGTCAGTTGACCACCTTGCTGCATGCCAGTAATCATGACTGGATTTAAATTGGCGCGGGCCGCATAAACCGCTGCGGTATAGCCGGCTGGGCCAGAACCGAGGATGAGTAGTTTACTGTGTTTTACGTTACTCATTGTTTCTCCAGACTTAGTCAGCGTCACGTATCAGTAAGGCATCGATTGTAGGGAAATTGCAGGTGTAAGGAAAGAGCAGACCATAGCTCTGTTACAAACTCAATGAAAAAGCGCTAAAAACAAAGTTTTCAGCGCTGAAAGGGAAGTTCGGGCTCTGAAATTCACATTAGTGCATACTCAGGGCCACGGTCGGGTCTGTATAGTGCAGATTAAAGGCTTCGGCGACTTCGCGGTAGGTAACTTTACCGTGAATCACGTTCAGCCCGGCAAGGAAACCGGGGTCATCCAGCAGAGCTTGTTTATAGCCCTTGCCAGCCAGTTGAATGATATAGGGCAGTGTGGCGTTGTTCAGTGCAAAAGCTGAGGTTCTGGCCACGGCACCCGGCATATTTGCCACACAGTAATGAACGACCTGATCCACGATATAGGTCGGATCTGTATGCGTTGTCGGGTGCGAGGTTTCAAAGCAGCCCCCCTGATCGATGGCGACGTCCACCAGACAAGAGCCCGGTTTCATCTGCTTCACGTGTTCCGCCGAGATCAGTTTCGGGGCGGCGGCTCCGGGGATCAGGACTGCACCAATAATGACGTCGGCTTCGGGAACCATCCGGTCGATCAGGTCGTCGGTTGAGTAAAGCAGCTTCACTTTACCCTGAAACTCACAATCCAATGCCCGGAGGGTATCCAGGTTGCGATCGAGTACGGTGACATCAGCCCGCATGCCCATGGCCATCCGGGCCGCGTTTGAGCCGACGACGCCCCCTCCGAGGATCAGGACTTTGGCCGGTTCCACACCTGGCACACCACTGAGCAGCAATCCTCTGCCGCCCCGGGGGTTTTCCAGTGTCTGAGCCGCAGCCTGTACCGACATTCTGCCCGCAACTTCGGACATCGGAGCCAGTAAAGGCAACTGGCCTTTATGGTTTTTGACCGTCTCATAAGCAATACAAATAGATTTGCTCTGAATCAGATCCTTTGTTTGCTCATAATCAGGGGCAAGATGCAAATAAGTGAAGAGGATTTGCCCTTCGCGAAGCATGGCTCTTTCGACGGCTTGAGGTTCTTTTACTTTAATAATCAGCTCTGATCTGGTAAAAACTTCTGAAGCAGTCGAAAGAATGGTTGCTCCGGCAGATTGATAATCTGCATCGGACAACCCTATACCAGCTCCGGCCTGGGTTTCAATGAGAACCTCATGGCCGAGTGAAACCAGCTCTCTGACACTACTGGTGACAAGGCCAACGCGGTATTCATGGTCTTTGATTTCTTTAGGCACACCGATGATCATGCTGTGCTCCTTGATCGATTTAGCAGGGTAAGCTATGGACAAGGTTGAAATGACAGAGCTAATGGCAGTATAGTTTGACTAAAAGAGTATTTGATACTAAAAAACTCGTAGATGTAATATATTTTATTGCAAGGAAGTAAGAAGGTGGAATAAAAAATGGTAGATACCAAAAAGAAACCCTCCAAGGAGTTGGATCGAATAGACCGTAACATTCTGAATGAACTTCAGAAAGACGGTCGAATTTCAAACGTTGAGTTGTCTAAACGTGTAGGTTTGTCCCCAACCCCTTGTCTCGAGCGTGTACGTCGTCTGGAGCGCCAAGGCTACATCAGTGGCTATACTGCGCTTCTGAATCCCCAGTATCTGGATGCCTCTCTGTTGGTTTTCGTAGAGATTACGCTGAATCGTGGTGCGCCGGATGTCTTTGAGCAATTTAACCGCTCAGTTCAGGAACTGGAAGATATTCAGGAATGTCATCTGGTCTCCGGTGATTTCGACTACCTGCTGAAAACCCGCGTATCAGACATGTCGGCATACCGTAAGCTGCTGGGGGAAACCCTGCTGCGTCTGCCGGGTGTGAATGACACGCGTACATATGTGGTGATGGAAGAAGTGAAGCAGACCAACAATCTGGTGATTAAGACCCGTTAATTGGTCGGATTGCTGAACCTGCTTCTCTCGTGAATTCAAGCGGCCTTTGTGCCGCTTGAATTGTTTCTGGGAATGCAGAAAAACATTCGGTCTTGATTGCTGAAAAAGTCTGCAACTCATCATTGAATTGACATTCAGATGAATTATTTGTGTTATCAAGCAACTACAATAAAAGCCTGATGACTGAAGTATCCAGGTCGTGGCGTAAGTAGGCGCGCTTTTTCCTACTTTGCTCCCACATTTTTTCAGGCGGGTAACAATACCAGTGAAGTGGTATAAAATGGGTCACTTGGATATCACAGCGCATCATGCTGATCCGCTCAGCTGGGTTACTGTTACTTACCCCCGGCTTACAGTCAGTTTTAGCAAGACCGGAGAGAATTTTTGAGGAAGGTAAAAGGCAAATTTCAGCCTGTGCGTTTGTCAGGTGGGCAGCGCTTATTGGAAAGTTTCCTGATCATCGGCATACTTGCCGCAGTGTATCTTATGGTGGCGCTGGTCAGCTTTGATCCGGCGGATCCGTCCTGGTCACAAACGGCCTGGCAGGGGCCGGTTCAGAACAAGGCTGGTGCTTTTGGTGCACTGGTGGCGGATACATTCTTTTTCACTTTCGGTTCTCTGGCATATCCCTTACCCGCCGTGATTCTCGGCGCGACCTGGATTATGTTTCGCCGTCGTGGTGAGCGGACAGCACCGGATTATATGATTTATGGCACCCGGCTGCTCGGGCTGCTGGTTTTGTTCCTGACCAGTTGCGGTCTTGCCGATCTGAACTTTGATGATATCTGGTACTTTTCTTCCGGCGGAGTCATTGGTGATGTGGTAGCCAACCTGACGTTGCCGCTGTTCAATCTGTTGGGCACCACGCTGGTGCTGATGTTTTTATGGGCGGTTGGTTTCACTCTGCTGACGGGGATTTCCTGGCTGCGGGTTGTTGACGGAATTGGTGAATCGACGCTGGGGATGCTCAGCTGGCTGCTGAATAAAATCCGGGGTGAATCGTCGCAAACCCTGACACCTTTTGCCTCTGAAATTCCTGACGAAAGCCAGACGCCTTATGCTGCGACTTTGCTCGACAAGCCGAATGGGTCTGAGATTGACGACGATGACGTCTTACTGAAAAAGCCAGCGGTCCGGGTGGCTTACACCCCAACTTCGTTTGCAGACACTGTACTGAACGAAGCGCCGAAGTCTGGTCTCGCGTCTGCCGGTTCTGCAATTCCGGCAGCGAAACCTGAGTCTGACGTCGCGGTGAGTACTCCGCCGCCTGCGGAACCGGCCATTGTGATGCCGGAGCGCAGCAGACCGACTGCTGTGCAGGTGAACCAGCCACTGGGTACGAACCCGGATGCTGCGGACCTGACGATTGAAGCGTTGCAGTCTCAGCTGGCTCAGGACGAAGACTATAGTGTGTATGCGCCAGAGGCAGGCAGGGCTCAGGAACATCAGCAAGAGCATACTGCAGAACTGGCCGGAGATGATTTTGATGAAGAGCCGTCTCTGGGTGATCTGTCGTTGATTGAAGACGTGCCTGAATTGAATCAGCCGGACCCGGTGCAGGCATCTGAAGCGCCGGAAGAGGATGACCTTCCGTGGGAAGAGCAGGATGAGGCGGAATCTGAAGCAGCTTCAGCCTATGAGGATGCGTTCGAGAGTGAACACGAGATTGAAATCGGTGTTCATGATGGGATGTCTGAGCTGGAGCGCGCTGCCGCTGCAGATGAAGCGGATGATGCAGAAGACGCAGAGGAAATCGATGCCGAAGAATCGGACGAAGAGGCTTTCCAGCGTAAAATCCGTGAAGCGCAGCAGGCCCAGCAGCAACAGGCTTATGCTGCCGGTCTCGACAATCCTTTCCTGATGAAGAAAGACGTGGATTTACCGAAGCCGACATCCCCGATGCCGACGCTGGATTTACTTCAGCCGGCACAACAGAATGTGCAGCCAACCAGTGAGGAAGAGCTGAAGCACACTGCGCGGCTGGTGGAATCTAAGCTGGCGGATTACAAAATTAAAGCCAAAGTGGTTGGGATTTATCCGGGCCCGGTGATTACCCGATACGAACTGGATCTGGCACCAGGCGTGAAAGTCAGCCGGATTTCCGGGCTGGCGAAAGATTTGGCCCGGGCCCTGTCGGCTTATGCCGTGCGTGTGGTCGAAGTGATTCCGGGCAAACCGTACATTGGTCTGGAATTGCCCAATGAACATCGCGAAACCGTGTATATGTCTGAGGTGCTGGCCAGCGACCGGTTCCAGAATATGCGCAGCGCGCTGCCGATTGTGCTGGGTTATGACATTGCCGGGGAGGCTGTGGTTGCTGACCTGAGTAAAATGCCTCACCTGCTGGTGGCCGGTACCACAGGTTCCGGTAAATCGGTCGGTGTGAACGTGATGATCCTCAGTCTGCTTTACAAGTGTAAGCCTGAAGACTGCCGCTTTATCATGATCGACCCGAAAATGCTGGAATTGTCGATTTATGAAGGAATTCCGCACCTGCTGACCGAAGTGGTCACTGACATGAAAGATGCCGGAAACGCCTTGCGCTGGTGTGTGGGCGAGATGGAGCGCCGTTATAAACTGATGGCCGCAGTTGGGGTTCGTAATCTGGCCGGCTTTAATGCCAAGCTGAAAGAAGCTGCTGCAGCCGGTCATCCGATTCACGATCCGTTATGGCGACCTGGCGATTCTTTAGACGAACACCCGCCGCTGTTGGAGAAAATGCCGAGTATTGTGGTCATAGTGGATGAGTTTGCTGATCTGATGATGGTCGTCGGCAAGAAAGTTGAGGAACTGATTGCGCGTCTGGCCCAGAAAGCGCGGGCTTCAGGGATCCATCTGGTTCTGGCAACTCAGCGTCCGTCGGTGGATGTGATTACCGGTCTGATCAAGGCCAATATTCCAAGCCGGATGGCGTTTACGGTATCCACCAAGACCGACTCACGGACCATTCTGGATCAGGGGGGTGCCGAATCACTGCTGGGTATGGGTGACATGTTGTACCTGCCGGCGGGTCAGAGTCATACAGTGCGTGTTCACGGGGCATTTGCCTCTGATGATGACGTGCATAACGTGGTCAATGACTGGAAAGCCAGAGGTAAACCTCAGTACATTGACGGCATTCTGAATGCCGATCAGGGGACTGAAGGCATGTTGCCCGGAGAGAGTCCGGCCGGTGGAGATGACGATTTGGATCAGCTGTTTGATCAGGTTGCAGCGTTTGTCGCTGAAAGTCGTCGCGGGTCAGTCTCTGGTGTGCAGCGCCGCTTTAAAATTGGCTACAACCGGGCTGCCCGGATTGTAGAACAGCTGGAAGCACACGGTATCGTCAGTCCGCCCGGGCATAACGGCAACCGTGAGGTTCTGGCTCCCGCTCCAACAGGAGATTAATGAATGAAGAAACACCCGAAAATGATAAAGACAGTGCAGCGAATTCTTTTGGCTGCGGCGCTCCTGCCTGGTTTGGCTTTTGCCAGTGCGCAGCAGGAGCTGAGCCAGCGTCTGAATAAAGTGGATGCGTTCAGTGCGAGTTTTACTCAGAAAGTTACCAGCCCGGAAGGCGACCTGCTGGTTGAAGGTCAGGGGAAAGTATCGGTGCAACGTCCGAATCTGTTCCGCTGGCATGCAGATACGCCGGATGAAAACCTGCTGGTTTCTGATGGCCGGACCTTGTGGTATTACACCCCGATGGTTGAACAGGTGACGGCGATGAAGCTGGAGGATGCAACTGAGCAGACGCCTTTTGTTCTGCTGATCCGGAATCAGAATCAGGATTGGGCAAAATATAACGTCGTGCAAACTGCTGATACATTCACGCTGACCCCGAAAGACCGTGCCGCTGTGACCGGTAAGTTTGTCGTGACCGTCGGTAAAGATGGCCAGGTCCGCGGCTTCTCGGTGGAAGAACAGGACGGTCAGCTCAGTCAGTTCCGTTTTGCTCAGTTTGCCAAGGGCAAACAGGACAGAAAGCAGTATAGTTTCACCCCACCTGCAGGGGTTGAGCTGGACGACAAGCGCTGATTGCGCTAAAAACAAGAGATTCATATACAGGCGGTAGAAATACCGCCTTTTTCAGTTTTGGATGGTCAGTGTGGATAACTTCAGTCTTAACTTTGCCTCGGATTTTCGTCCGCTAGCCGCTCGTATGCGGCCACGTACTGTTGAAGAGTATATCGGGCAGCAGCATATCCTGGGGCCAGGAAAACCGCTGCGAAGAGCACTGGAAGCCGGGCATCTCCATTCCATGATTCTGTGGGGACCACCGGGCACCGGAAAGACCACACTGGCGGAAGTGGCTGCTCACTATGCTAATGCTGAAGTCGAACGGGTATCTGCAGTGACCTCCGGAGTGAAAGATATTCGCGCGGCCATTGATAAAGCGCATCAGAACCAACAGGCTGGCCGTCGAACCATTCTCTTCGTAGATGAGGTGCACCGCTTCAACAAAAGCCAGCAGGACGCTTTTCTGCCCCATATTGAAGACGGCACCGTGACCTTCATCGGGGCGACCACGGAAAATCCGTCATTCGAACTGAATAACGCATTATTGTCCCGTGCCCGGGTGTATAAACTGAAATCTCTGAGTCGGGACGATATTCTGACCGTGATTGATCAGGCGCTGGCCGATAAAACCCGCGGGATTCAGGATGACAGCCTGACCTTTGCACCGGAAGTGAAAGAAAATCTGGCAGAGCTGGTGAATGGCGATGCCCGGATGTCACTGAATTATCTTGAGCTGCTGGCTGATATGGCGGAAGAGCAGCAGGGCCAGAAACTCATCACACTGGATTTGCTGGCAGAAGTTGCGGGTGAGAAAGTGACCCGGTTCGATAACAAAGGTGATCTCTGGTACGACATGATTTCTGCCGTGCATAAATCGATTCGGGGCTCCAGTCCGGATGGTGCGCTCTATTGGTATGCCCGGATGCTGCAGGCCGGTTGTGATCCGCTCTATGTTGCCCGCCGTTTGCTGGCGATTGCCTCGGAAGATGTCGGTAATGCTGATCCGCGCGGGATGCAGGTCGCGATTGCGGCCTGGGACTGTTTTACTCGGGTAGGCGCTTATGAAGGTGAGCGGGCGATTGCACAAGCGATCGTGTATCTGGCCTGTGCTCCGAAAAGTAATGCGGTTTATACGGCGTTCAATCAGGCCAAAGCCGATGCGGCGAATTTACCGGACTTTGAAGTGCCGCCGCATCTGAGAAATGCCCCCACCAAACTGATGAAAGAGCTGGGGTATGGGTCCGAGTACCGTTATGCCCATGATGAACCCGGCGCGTATGCGGCGGGTGAGTGTTATCTCCCGCCTGAAATGCAGGGGAAACGGTATTATCAGCCTTCTGAACGAGGCTTAGAGGGTAAAATTCGTGAGAAGCTGGATTATCTGGCTTCTTTGGATGCAAAAAGCCCGCAGAAACGCTATCAATAACCGGTTTTTTTGGGTATGGTTTGTGGACGTACGTTAGGGGTTCTAACGTATTCAGATTTCAACTGATTTAATCCGCATTCGGATTAAACTTTGTGCAACATTCTATGACGAGCACAGGATTAGCATGCTAGATTCTAAACTTCTTCGAACTGAGCTGGACGCGACAGCAGAAAAATTAGCGCAACGTGGGTTTACCCTTGATGTAGAAACACTTCGTTCCCTGGAAGAGCAACGTAAGTCGATCCAGGTAAAAACGGAAGAACTGCAGTCCCAGCGTAACTCCCGCTCGAAGTTGATTGGTCAGCTGAAAGGCAAGGGCGAGCACGAAGAAGCCGAAAAAGTCATGGCTGAAGTTGCGGGTCTGGGATCTGAACTGGACGAAGCAAAAAAAGCGCTGGCAGAAATCCAGTCGCAGCTGAGCGATATTGAACTGTCTATCCCGAATATCCCGGATGAGTCGGCACCTTTTGGTAAAGACGAAGAAGAGAATGTCGAAATTTCTCGCTGGGGTGAGCCGAAGTCTTTTGATTTCGAAGTGAGAGACCACGTCGATCTGGGTGAAATGGGCGAAGGTCTTGATTTTGCCAGTGCTGTGAAATTGTCCGGCTCTCGTTTCATCGTGATGAAAGGCCAGTTTGCCCGTCTGCATCGCGCGATCGCACAGTTTATGCTGGATCTGCACACTGAACAGCATGGTTATACAGAGATGTATGTCCCTTACCTGGTGAACCAGGACAGTCTGTACGGTACGGGTCAGCTGCCGAAGTTTGGTGAAGATCTGTTCAACACCAAGCCAGCGACTGAAGAAGGCGTTGGTATGTCACTGATCCCGACAGCTGAAGTACCGCTGACCAATATGGTTCGCGATACCATCGTTGAAGAAGCAGATCTGCCAATCAAGATGACAGCACATACGCCATGTTTCCGTTCAGAAGCCGGTTCTTATGGTCGTGATACCCGTGGCCTGATCCGTATGCACCAGTTCGATAAGGTTGAGCTGGTTCAGATCACCCGTCCGGAAGATTCAATGGCTGCACTGGAAGAACTGACCGGTCAGGCAGAAAAAGTACTGCAATTGCTGAACCTGCCATACCGTAAAGTGATTCTGTGTACCGGTGATATGGGCTTCGGCGCAATGAAGACTTACGATCTGGAAGTCTGGCTGCCAGCTCAGAACACGTACCGTGAAATCTCTTCTTGCTCAAATGTTGGTGATTTCCAGGCGCGTCGTATGCAGGCACGTTTCCGCCGTAAAGGTGAGAAAAAGCCTGAGCTGGTTCATACCCTGAACGGTTCTGGTTTGGCTGTTGGCCGTACCATGGTTGCCATTATGGAAAACTACCAGCAGGCTGACGGCCGTATCGAGATCCCAGAAGTACTGCGCCAGTACATGGGTGGCCTGACACACATCGGTTAAGTTGGTCAGATTTGTTCTGAACCTGATTTGAATGAAAACCCAGCCTTTCGGCTGGGTTTTTTATTTCAGGCCTGTAGCTTGAGCTGTTCAGCGTCTGCGGTGTCAGCCTTCGACTTTTCCAGCAGTGGCACCAGACTGGCAGGGATGTCGGTGGGAAAGTCATCAATTGCCAGCGCGTGGGCAATTTCAAGCAGTTTGGCGTCAAACAGGCAGAATATATTGTCCGACAAGCTGAGCGATAATTTGTACAGTGCCAGCCTGCATGCATAGGTAGCACTGGCGGATTGCAACAGTGTGTCCAGATCCTGTTCCAGCTGATCGGCCATCAGGGATGGCCCCGGTACAGACAACATCAGGTTCATCTGACCTAAACGGCGTTGCAGCAAATTCAGGTGGCGGCGCAGCAGCACTTCAGTTTTGATCTTCCCGGGACGAAACGAGGCCACCGTTGCCCGAAACTGAGCCAAAGTATCCAGCGCATTCAGAGTGACCGGCCAGAATTGCTGGTATTGATCAAAAAGACTGTCATTGTCGGCGATCAGCATGCTGGTGGTTAAGTGGTCATCAATCAGATACATCGCATGACGGATGCTTTTCCCGTGCATTGCCTGATTTCGGGACAATGAATGTGCAGGCCACTCATGACACAGCTGCTGCAGGTTCTGGTCAAGAATACGGTACATTGGCTTTTGTTCCAGGCTGACCTGACTGACCAGCTGGCTGCTCATTAGCAGGATCACGTCCTGTTCATGAAAGACCGGGATTGTATGACCTGAACTTTTCATCAGATGGCTGTGCGATAAACGTCTGTGCTTGCGCAGCAGCTGAATCAGCTGTCGTAATCCGAGAATCTGCTCAAAGTGGGCTTCGGTTTGTGCCTGTTGTTGCTTGTTGTAGAAATACCAGGCTGTCAGTGCCAGTACCGTCAGCGTTAAACCGAGAATAATCCACATATCGACTCCTTATCTGCCAGATGAGTGGCATCAATACTTTGTTGTTCCTCTTTGACGTTTTGATTCTGTTTTGAAGTCAGCTTCTTGAAGCTTGTGTGCAGTTTCTTAACGACGTTTTACCCCAGCATTTCAATCATGTGTATGGGCAAAAAGCATGCCTTTCCAACTGCCTGTGGGAGATAGAAAAAGCGTGCTGATGACTGAATAACGCAAAAACTGAGCCAGCTTTTCAACGGGGTTGAAATTGAGAAAAACTCAGGTGGATACGGGTGAGAAGAAGCCCCCAAAAGAAAACGAGAGTTTTTTGTTGCACTATTTAAGTGCGTTTTGTGGTTTGGAATGCTTTCTTATAGTGCAGTCAGGATTCGGAAAATCTTGAATTGAACCGCGCCGGGTCGGATTGGGAAAGGCGGGGCGGGGAAACTTCTGTTTCAGGGTATTTTTGTGAATCTCAATTATCATTGATATATCAATCAAATCTTAATGAAGAACAAATTGTGTTATGCCGCATTGTTATCTTATGAATTTATTGATTTTCCTCAGCCTGATGTCCTTGTCCACGCTGGCCGCTGCGGAAAAATTTGAGGTCAGCCGTTGTGCTTCTTGCCATGAAAAAGAAGTACAGCAATGGCAGGGTTCCCATCATTTTCATGCCATGTCGCATGCTTCTGAAAAGACAGTTCTTGGTAATTTTCAAAACATCAAACTTCAAAAAGACGATTTACAGTTGCAGCTTCGCATTGATGATGGTGAGTATCTGGTTGAAATGAAGAGTGATTCTGGCGAGGTGGTCCGGTATCCGGTGCGCTATACCTTTGGGTACTATCCTTTGCAGCAATATGCAATTTCTGTGGGGAAGGGAAAAATTCAATTCATCCCTTTTGCCTGGGACAGCCGGTCAGAATCTGAAGGTGGAACACGATGGTTTGAGTTATATCCGGATCAAAAAACACATGATTTATTTCACTGGACTCAAATGGGGCAAAACTGGAATCAAATGTGTGCCGATTGCCACACAACTGATTTTCAGAAAAATTTCGATCCGAAAACCCAGCACTATCAGTCCACTTACAGTGCAGTAAATGTCAGCTGCGAAGCATGCCATGGCCGTAGCCAGCAACATTTGGAATGGGCGGGGGGCAACTCTGAAATTTCACAAAAAGGTTATCCTCAACCGATCGGAAAACGAACGCCACTATTTGTTTCTCAGCCCAATGGTCAGATGAAAGCAATGACAGGGTTGAAAGAAAGCCGGCAGGTTGCCGTGTGTGCCACTTGTCATGCACGCCGGACCCAACTGTCAGACAGAACAGCACCGCATCATTTTTCGCAAGACTATCAGGGCGCTTTGCTGACCTCAGACATTTATCATGTCGATGGTCAGATATGGCAGGAAGACTATGTCTGGGGCTCGTTTCTGCAAAGCAAGATGTATCAGGCTGGGGTGACTTGCACCAATTGCCATAATCCCCATTCCGGAGAAACGGTCCTGCCCGGCAATCAAACCTGTATCCAGTGCCACAGTGCAACAACCTATGACAATACCACGCATCACCGGCATGCCGCAGGTCGTGCCGGGAGTCAGTGTGTTGACTGTCATATGCCAGCCACGACTTACATGCAGATCGATTCAAGGCGTGACCATAGTTTTCGGATTCCGCGCCCCGATCTGACCGTCAAAACCCAGGCGCCGAATGCGTGTCAGCAGTGCCATGCTGATCAATCCGCACAGTGGGCTAGCCAGCAAATCAAAGCATGGTTTCCCCATAGCACGCACCGGTCTCCCGATCATTTTTCACTCACATTTCAGGCCGCGGATCAGGGGGCGCTCTCTGCTTCGGAGTCGCTGACGCGGATCGCCCAGAGCAGTCAGTATCCTGAGATTGTCCGGGCATCCGCGATTGTCCGGATGGCCGCTTATCCTGACAGAAATTCACAGGTCGCGATTGCACGCGCTGTCCGTGAAGATGAGCCTCTGAAAAGACAAGCCGCGATCAGTGCGACGGCTTTGTATCCCGTTGCTGAGCGCTATCGTTTACTGGCGCCATTGCTGGAGGATAATCGCGCACCCATCAGAGCCAGTGCGGCGCAAGCGCTGGCCCCAATGCTGACCATGCCGCATGTGATACAACTGACCGAGGCACAGAAATCTGTGCTGGAGCAGGGATTGGCGACTTATCGCGATATGCAGCGCTATCAGTCGGATCGTGGCTTTTCGTATGCAAATCTGGGAAATCTCGCTTTGGCGCTGGGGGAGATGGACGAAGCTGAGTCGAATTTTCTGGCAGCCATTGAAGTGGAACCGATTTTTATACCGGCTTATGTCAATCTGGCAGATGTATACCGGGTGAAAGGGGATGAAATGAAAGCGCGAGCTGTGTTGGATCAGGCGCTGAAGGTTCATCCGAACGAACCGAGCGTGTTGTATGCCAAAGCGATGAGCTGGGTACGAAGCGGGGAGAAAGTAAACGCAGCCCCGTTCCTGAAACGGGCGGTGGAATACTCGGAAGGGAACGCTGATTATCTCTATGCTTATGGATTATTACTGCAGGAACTGGGACAAACGCGCCAGGGGGTGGGGTATATGCATCAGGCGATGAAAGTCGCTCCCCGAAACCCAGAGATTTACTACACCGTGGTGCAGAGTTATCTTCAGCTGAAAGACTTTGATCAGGCGTTGTTTTATGCGCAGAAGCTGGCTCTGATGGTTCCCGGAAATGCGCAGATTCAGCAATTGATCCAACAGATTCAATTGATGCGCTCAGTACAACCTCGTACTGAGGGGTAATCTCGGGCTGTGCGATGAAACAGGATTGAAACCAGGTTGAGCCCCGGTAAAGGTTTTCCTGCAGGAACAAAAACGCCAGTCCCGGAAGACTGGCGTGTAGGGGAGTTGCGTTGTCGTCAGCCGGATCAGGCTTTATGCAGATGAACTTCTTCGTCTTTCTCACCCGCTTTCGGGTCGTTAAAGCGTTTGATGTCCATCTCGTTCTCTGACTTGCCGACAATACAGGTCACGACACTGTCACCAGTAATGTTGACCGCAGTACGGATCATATCCAGCAGTCGGTCCACACCCATAATGATGGCAATACCTTCAACAGGCAGACCCACCTGGTTCAGAACCATGGCCAGCATGATCAGACCCACACCCGGTACACCGGCTGTGCCGATAGAGGCCAGGGTGGCTGTCAGGATCACGGCCATGTAGTCACCCATGGTCAGATCGACGTTGAATGCCTGCGCAATGAATGCGGTCGCAACACCCTGCATAATTGCGGTGCCATCCATATTGATGGTTGCACCCAGTGGCACGGTGAATGAAGCAACTTTGTTGCTGACACCCAGACGTTTGGTTGCCGTTTCCATCGTTACAGGAATGGTCGCATTAGAAGAGGCGGTGGAGAAAGCGAACATGACCGCATCTTCCATCTTCTTGAAGAAAGTGAACGGGCTCAGGCCGGAGAACACTTTCAGCATCAGGCCATAAGTCACCAGAGCGTGCAGCATCAGGGTGCCGCTCAGGACCATGAAATAGCTGATCAGGTTCTTGATAGCATCCAGCCCCAGACCTGTGAACAGCTTCGCCATCAGGAAGAACACACCATAAGGGGCAATGTGCATCAGCAAAGCAACCAGCTTCATGATCACTTCGTTCAGATCGGCAAAGATACCGGCAATGCGTTCACCCGCTTTTCCGGCAGCGCTGATTGCAATACCAAACAGCAGGGCAAAGACAATGATTTGCAGTGTATTACCTTGTGCCATGGAGTTAATCGGGTTCGTCGGGAACATACCGATAATAACTTGGCCCAGAGATGGCGCTTCTTTGGCAGCAAAAGAGGTTGCAGCGGCAAGGTCAGCCCCTTCACCTGGTTTGAACAGCGTACCCATGGTCAGGGCGAGTGTGATAGCGACCGCTGTTGTGGTCAGGTAAAAGGCAAGGGTTTTTCCGCCCAGACGGCCCAGGGTACTGATGTCGCTCAGGGTGCTGGTACCGCACACCAGAGAAACAAAGACCAGTGGCACAACCAGCATTTTCAGGCTGGCAATGAAGATAGAGCCACCGACTTCAAACAAACCATTGACGATATAGTCGTGTACAAAAGGGACGTCCGCGAAAAGCGAGCGGATAACAAATCCAGTTAAAATACCCGCAACCATGCCGATAATAATGCGGGTGGTCAGGGACATTTTTTTGTTTTGGGTTTTCATGAAAGAACACTCCTTATTATAAGTTGCTCTGTTTACTGCTCTATTCTTTGAGCTTCAGAGCGCGGAGCAGATTACCAGTTCCGGTTACGAAGTCGTGGTGTAAAATCAATGTCATGATTTAAAGCTTGTTTGAGATCACACTTTATTGAGCTGTTTGTTACTTAATGCTCATATCTTTTAACAAAACGAAAACCTTTTGGTTGCTTTGTATACTGATATAGCAAGCATTTTTTGGTTCGATCGTCTGTTCTTTGCGAATAAATCAAAAGCAATTTCTGTCGGGTATCTGTTCCTTGCTCTGGAACGGAAGATATGAAACGGGCAGGATTGATGTGAAAGGGAGATCGAACAGAATAAAAAAAGGAGCTTTCGCTCCTTTTTTATGTTCAATTTGTGCGGCGATAAATTACATCACTCGCATCCCAGGCTGGGCACCATCATGGGGTTCCAGCAGCCACAGGTCTTTACCGCCAGGGCCAGCAGCCAGGATCATGCCTTCAGACATGCCAAACTTCATCTTCCGTGGTTTGAGGTTTGCAACCACCACGGTCAGCTTACCGACCAGATCTTCCGGATTGTATGCTGATTTGATGCCAGAGAAGACCTGACGGGTTTCACCGCCGATATCCAGCTGGAATTTCAGAAGTTTGTCTGCTTTCGGTACAGACTCACAGCTGATGATTTTAGCAATGCGCAGATCCACTTTGGCAAAGTCGTTAAAGTCGATTTCATCTGCAATAGGCTCATCAATCAGCGGGCCGGCAGCCGGTGGGGTTGCAGCGGCTTTTTCTGCAGCAGCATCTTCTTTTGATGCTTCGATCATCGCTTCCACGTGCTTACTGTCAATGCGGTTGAACAGTGCTTTGAACTTGGAGATTTCATGGCCGGTCAGTGGCTGTGCAATCCCTTCCCAGGTCAGCGTTTCGTTCAGGAATGCTTCAACACGCTCAGCCAGTTTTGGCATGACAGGCTTCAGGTAAGTCATCAGAACCCGGAACAGGTTGATACCGACAGAGCAGATTGCCTGCAGCTCAGCATCTTTGCCTTCTTCTTTCGCGACAACCCATGGGGCTTTCTCATCCACATACTGGTTGGCTTTATCCGCCAGCGCAGTCACTTCCCGGATGGCACGGCCAAACTCACGGTTTTCGTACAGTTCTGCAATGCGATCGGCAGCAGCAGCAAATTCCTGATACAGTGCCGGTTCTGCAAAGTTGTCAGCCAGCTTGCCGTCGAAACGCTTGGTAATAAAGCCAGCGTTACGGGAAGCCAGGTTGACGATCTTGTTCACCACATCGCTGTTTACGCGCTGGGTGAAATCTTCCAGGTTCAGGTCCAGATCATCAATCCGGTTGTTCAGCTTGGCAGCGTAGTAGTAACGCAGGCACTCAGGATCCAGGTGATTCAGATAAGTGCCGGCTTTCACGAAAGTCCCTTTTGATTTGGACATTTTCGCGCCGTTCACTGTGACATACCCGTGAACGAAGACATTGTTCGGCTTGCGCAGACCGGCACCGTCCAGCATTGCTGGCCAGAACAGGCTGTGGAAATACACAATGTCTTTACCGATGAAGTGGTACAGCTCAGTGGAACTGTCTTTGTTCCAGAACTCGTCGAAGTTCAGGTCGTCACGTTTGTCGCACAGGTTTTTGAATGAACCCATGTAGCCAATGGGTGCGTCCAGCCAGACGTAGAAGTATTTGCCGGTTTCACCCGGGATCTCAAAGCCGAAGTAGGGCGCATCACGGGAAATGTCCCACTGCTGCAGACCACCGTCGAACCATTCCTGCATTTTATTGGCTGTTTCTTCCTGCAGCGCGCCCGACTTGGTCCATTCTTTCAGCATGGATTCAAACTGCGGCAGATCGAAGAAGAAGTGGACGGAGTCTTTCATCACCGGCGTCGCACCGGAAACCGCTGATTTCGGGTTAATCAGATCGGTCGGGCTGTAAGTTTCGCCGCAGTTATCGCAGTTATCACCGTACTGGTCTTCTGCTTTACATTTCGGGCAGGTGCCTTTCACGAAACGGTCCGGCAGGAACATTTCTTTCTCTGGGTCGAACAGCTGAGAAATGGTGCGGCTGGTAATAAAGCCGTTTTTCTTCAGTTCGGAATAGATGAAAGAAGACAGCTCGCGGTTTTCTTCAGAATGCGTGCTGTGGTAGTTATCAAAACTGATATCGAAGCCAGCAAAATCCGCCTGGTGCTCTTTGCTCACTTCGGCAATCATCTGCTCTGGCTCCATCCCCATCTGTTGGGCCTTGAGCATGATTGGTGTGCCGTGTGCGTCGTCAGCACAGATGAAATGAACTTCGTTGCCGCGAAGGCGCTGATAGCGCACCCAGATATCCGCCTGGATATGCTCAAGCATGTGGCCAAGGTGGATAGAACCGTTAGCGTACGGCAGGGCGCAGGTCACCAGAATTTTTCTTGGGTTTGCAGCCATATTTCTCTATTCGCTCATGATGGGTAAAAAAGATATTAAGCCTTGAATACTACCCCAAGGCAGGCGTGATTCATAGTCTGACAATTGCAGCTGTCCGCGATGGAAAGTGGTAGGATAACAACAGCGTATTTCTACAACGGAGCAGGTAATTCCAATGTCGAATCATCCCGTGGGTCCATTTGCGGATAAATCAAGCTTATGTACCTGGCTGAATCAGTTCACCCACCCCTGGCTGCAGCATGAATGGGCAGACACACCGGGAATCGTTCAATGGCAGGGCGGCGGGCAGCTCAGCATTACGTTGCCTTTTGCAGCTTCGAGTGTGGCCGGTGCACTGGCCGACTGGATTGGCGATCAACAGGCAAAGCAGCGGGTGAGCAATCTGAACGTGACAATTTCGGTCAGAGTGGCTCCGCTCGCAGCTGGCGGGAAGTCGCCACTCAAAGGTGTGAAAAACCTGCTGGTAGTCAGTTCCGCTAAAGGTGGTGTCGGTAAATCGACCACCGCAGTGAATCTGGCGCTGGGTTTGAAGGCGCTCGGTGCCAGAGTCGGGTTGCTGGATGCGGATATCTACGGGCCTTCAGTACCGATGATGCTGGGGGCTGCCGATGAAAAACCATCTTCACCCGATGGCAAAATGATGTCTCCGGTCGAAGCGCATGGCCTGTACACCAATTCCGTCGGTTATCTGGTGCCAGCCGAAAATGCCACAGTCTGGCGCGGTCCGATGGCATCAAAAGCACTGTCGCAAATCGTGAATGAAACCTTGTGGCCGAACCTCGATTATCTGGTGGTGGACATGCCGCCGGGGACCGGGGACATCCAGCTGACAATGGCCCAGCAGATGCCGGTGACCGGTGCTGTCGTGATTACCACGCCGCAGGATCTGGCGCTGGCCGATGCCGTTAAAGGGGTCAACATGTTCCATAAGGTGAATATTCCTGTGCTGGGAGTGGTCGAGAACATGAGTTACCACGTCTGCAGTGCCTGTGGTCATCATGAACCGATTTTCGGAACCGGCGGCGCAGAGAAGATGGCGCGGGATTATGCGATTCCGCTGCTGGCACAATTGCCGCTGCATATTCAGATCCGTCAGGATATCGATCAGGGGTTGCCGACAGTTGCCGCTTCTCCGGACAGCGAGCAGGCGAAAGCTTATGTTGAACTGGCCGGTCGGGTTGCCAGCCGACTCTATTGGCATGGGCAACCAGTGGCAGAGCAAATCAGTATCAAAACGCTGTAATTGTAGATGATGTAACTGTTTTCACCTGGGTTGTCGTTGCATTTGCATCATGCTTTGCGATTAAGATCGCATTTGCTCTGGCATCCCAGGCACCAACTCCTTATAATCGTGCGGTTTATTTTTTACCTGCAGTATAGTGCTGACACATTTTGTCAGCGATTTGCTGCCTTTGAGTAAAAGACCCGCTAGATTATCTTACAGGTGCTTTCTGATATGTCTGAACATTCACACCAGTGCGTTATTATCGGGATTGCAGGCGCGTCTGCATCCGGTAAAAGTTTGATCGCCAGAACCGTTTACAATGAGTTGAAAGAAAAAGTAGGCGATCAACAGATCGGTGTTATTACGGAAGATTGTTACTACAACGATCAAAGTCACCTGAGCATGGATGAGCGGGTCAAAACCAACTATGACCATCCGAATGCGCTGGACCATGATTTGCTGTGTGAGCATCTGGAAACCCTGATTCGCGGTGATGCAGTTGAAGTTCCTCAGTACAGTTACAGTGAACACACGCGTACGCAGGAAACCACCACGCTGACACCGAAGAAAGTGATCATTCTGGAAGGGATTCTGCTGCTGACGGATCCGCGTCTGCGTGATCTGATGCATGCAACCGTCTTTATGGATACGCCGCTGGATATCTGTCTGCTGCGCCGTTTGCAGCGTGATGTGGCTGAGCGTGGCCGGACCATGGAATCAGTTCTGCAGCAGTACCAGAAAACGGTTCGCCCAATGTTCATGCAGTTCATTGAACCCTCAAAGCAATATGCGGATATTATCGTTCCGCGTGGCGGTAAAAACCGGATTGCAATCGATGTGCTGAAAGCACACATTGCCCGCTTGCTGAAAGCGTAAAAAGCAGAAAGGCTGACGCAGGTCAGCCTTTTTTGTCTCTGGCCCCGGAGGCAAATCACAAGCGGCTGAGTCAAGCAAAGATAGACCTGATGCAGCACGCTCGTTATAGTGTCGGCACGTGAATATACCCAAGTGACCTGAATGTTTTTTCAGAGGTGATTTGGGTATATTTCTGACTGTTTTTGAATTTTTGCCCTGGAGAGACCCCGCAACATGAGACTCTGTGACAAGGACATTAAGACTTATCTTGATGAAGGTAAAATCAGTATTGAGCCACGCCCGTCAAACGATGTGATCAGTGGCCTGACCGTGGATGTGACACTTGGCAACAAGTTCCGTATTTTCAATGACCACGGCGCACCTTATATCGACCTGTCCGGGAAGAAAGAAGATGTTGCGGCTCAGATGGACAAAGTGATGAGCGATGAGATTGTCGTGGAAAACGGCGATGCTTTTTTTCTGCATCCGGGACAGCTGGCGCTGGCCGTGACGCATGAATCCGTCACATTGCCGGACAATATTGTCGGCTGGCTAGATGGCCGTTCTTCGCTGGCGCGACTGGGTCTGATGGTGCACGTGACTGCACACCGGATTGATCCGGGCTGGGAAGGCCGAATCGTGCTGGAATTTTATAACAGTGGCCGTCTGCCGCTGGCGCTGCGCCCGCACATGCCGATTGGTGCCCTGAGTTTTGAGATACTGTCGGGCTCGGCAGAAAAGCCTTATAACAAAAGGGCCAACGCCAAGTACAAGAATCAGCAGGGTGCGGTGGCAAGCCGGATCAGTGAAGACGAGAAAAAACACGGCTGATTTTTGGTCTCAAGTTCATTAAATTGCATTCTGTTTGATAAGGTCACCTTAACGGTGGCCTTATTTTTTGCTTTAATGAAGCCGGTATTTTGACATTTTTTGTTGGCATTTTTTGTGCTGTGAGCAAAAAATCTAACTCCCCTGGCACAGGTTCCTGAGGACAAAATGAAGAAAATTCTCTATTTGCTACTGGCGATTGTCGTGGTGGTCGTCGTGGGTATCGGCGTTTTAGTGACGCTGATCGATCCGAATCAGTTCAAACCCCTGATTGCAGAACAGGTGAAGAAAGCCACGGGTCGGGATCTGGTGATGGAAGGTGACATCAGCTGGCGTTTCTTCCCGAGTATTGGTTTTGATATTGGCCGCACGGAATTCCGGAATCCGGAAGGGTTCGCCGAGCCAAATCTGGTGCAGTTTAATGAAGCCGGTGTGTCCGTCTCTGTATTGCCATTGTTCTCACATCAGCTGGAAGTGGGCAAGGTCACTTTAAAAGATGCCCGTGTCTTTATTCAGACACGCAAAGACGGTGTCAGTAACCTGGATGGTCTGACTGGCGAATCGGGTTCAACCGCCCAGCCGACACCGGAAAGTAGTCAGACAGAACCGCAACCGCAACCGCAGCCAGCCGGTGACGGTGAACCGGTGGTTGAAGGGGAAACCGCAACCGGCGAGAAGTGGGTGATTCGTCTGGCAGGTATTGCGCTGGATAATGCCAGTGTCAGTATTCGTGATGACAAAGCCGGTACGATGACGGCACTGGATTCGCTGAACCTGAATCTGAGTCAGTTTGCGCCGGGTGAATGGGCTGATTTGAGTTTTGATCTGGCCGGACAAAATGGTGCGATGCGCTTTACCGCTCAGGGTAAAACGGGCTTACAGATTGCGGAAACCCTGGATGATGCGTCACTGCGCAATACGGAATTGTCTGCCAGTATGACGGAAGGCGGGACGAAGCTGGAAAACGTCACGGTGAAACTGGACAAATTCACGCTGGGTGACTGGGGTGAAGTGTCTCTGGCTGCCAAAGGGCAGGTACCGGATCTGGCTTTTGATGCCTCCGGTAAAATGCGTCTGATGGTGAATCAGGACAAGAACAAAGTTTCGGTTCAGGGGCTTGATCTGAATTCCTCGCTGGAAGGGGCAACGCTGCCGCGTCCGACCATGACGGTCGGTATTGCCGGTGATGCTGAATATGATCTGAAAGCCAGTCTGGCGAAGCTGAGTCAGTTTACCCTGAAAGCAGACGAGCTGGCTCTGAAAGGGGATGCGTCTTTCAAACAGGCTGCGATCCCGGTGATCCGGTTTGATCTGAACAGCGACGAAATCAATGTGGATAACTGGATTGGCAGCCCGGAAGAAGCGTCTGCGGAATCAGGACAGGCGGAGACCGGACAAAAGCAGTCGGCTTCGGCGAAGCAACCAGCTTCACCTGCAGCACCGGCAACTGCCAGTGATCAGGAGCCGGATCTCTCGGCACTGAAACAGTTCGACGTTGCCGGAACCGTGAAAGTTGGCCGGTTTGTGGCGGCAAATGCCAAACTCAGCCATGTGGATCTGTCTGTTGCAATCAAGAACGGTGTACTGGATCTGAATCAATTTGCGGCGGAGCTGTATGACGGCACGATTGCTGCTAAAGCCCGTCTGGATGCGACGGGTAAGCTGCCGGTTTATCAGGTCACTAAAACTATCAAAGGGGTTCAGGTTCAGCCGCTCCTGAAGGATGTTGCGGATAACGATATTCTGGCGGGTACAGGAAATATTGATGTCGAAGTGAAAGGCAAAGGCCTGGCGGAATCTCGTCTGAAGAAAAACCTCGACGGTACTGTTGCCATCAACTTTGCGGATGGTGCAGTGAACGGCATTAATATTCCGAAGATGATTCGTGATGCCAAAGCGAAGTTAAAAGGCAAGTCTGATTCTGCAGGTGATGAAGCGAAGAAAACCGACTTCTCTGCGATGACGGCGACTTTCGTCCTGAAAGACGGGAAAGCTTCCACCAACAATATGTATCTGGCTTCGCCGCTGTTGCGTGTGGATGGCCGCGGAAATACTGATCTGATCGAACAGACGCTGGATTTCCAGATTGATACCTCACTGGTTGCCACCAGCAAAGGGCAGGGCGGTAAATCGGTTGATGAGGTGGCAGATATTACCGTCCCGCTGGATATTACCGGAACCTGGCTTGCACCCGACTATAAGGTGAATTTCAAGGAACTGGTGAAGCGGAACAGTGAGCTGGATAAGCGCGCGAAAGAGCTGGAAGCCAAAGCGAAGAAAGAAGCAGACCGGCTGGAAGAAAAAGCCAATAAGGAAGTTCAGCGGGGTCTGGATAAACTGCTGGGCGATAAATCCAAAGATGACAAAGTCCAGAAAGCCGCAGATAAATTGTTAAAAGGTTTGTTTAACTAATTATCTGATTTTTCAGATGAAAACGGTCAGTTGCTTATGTGGCTGGCCGTTTTTTTGTGACGGGACGTTACCTGTATCCTTCATTGGCGCACTGTTCTGATACAATCGGGAAAAAATTCGTGGAGAACAGTTGGTGGATTCAGTCACTCAAGCCGCTTTGGGCGCTGCGGTTGCCGGTATGATTGCCGGACGGAAAGCATCGCCGAAAGTGCTGGTGGCCGGCGCGATGCTCGGCACCATTCCGGATTTAGATGTTCTGATTGATTACGGTGATCCTGTTTCAGACATGGTAAAACACCGGGGATTCAGTCATTCATTGTTTGTACTTTTTCCGTTTTCTTTTCTGCTGACGCTCTGCTGGCAGCGGTGGCGGCCAACTCAGTTTGGCTTTGGCCATCTGTGGTGTCTGGTGGCAGCCTGTTTGATCACGCATCCGTTACTCGATGCTTTTACGGCCTACGGAACCCAATTGTTCTGGCCTATGCCTGTCAGTGTGGCGATCTCCAGTATTTTTATCATTGACCCGCTCTATACGCTGCCCTTACTACTGACGTTGCTGGCGGCGCTGATCTGGCGTGAACGGATAGCCAGCCTTTGCCGGGCGGGGATCATTCTGTCCGGGATTTATCTGGCCTGGTCGGTCGCGGCGCTTCATCTGATTGAGCACAAGGTCGAGAAACAGCTTGCCGGGACGGCACTGGAGGGACAGCCGGTATTGGTGACTCCCACGCCATTCAATACGGTGTTGTGGCGTATCGTTGTGCTGGATAACGAACAGTACTGGGAAGGGCTGTCTTCTTTACTGGATGGCAGCCACGACGTGGCTTTTATCGTCAAACCCCGCGGTCACTGGCCGGAAGACGTTGCAAAACCGACAACCTTACAGGCGCTGGAAACCTTTACGGATCGTTTTGTGCGCTATGAAACGCAGGACGAGCAGTTGATTGCCACAGATCTGCGTCTGGGCATGGTCGACTATCTGCCTTTTCGCTTTGTTTTTGCCAGCAAAGATGAGCACCAGGACTGGCAGTTGCAACGTCCGGTTCAGCTGGAAAGTCCGTCCGTTCGAATGAAGCATCTGCCATCGCTCTGGCTGAGGCTGCTGGGAAGTCAGGATATCAATGCCGATCTCTGCCATGTTTCAGAGACCTGCCAGGCCACAGCAGCCCGTCCGTTATCCGGGTAATTACCAGTCCACGCCTTTGCGGGCTTTGATACCGCTCTCAAAGGCGTGTTTGACATTCCGCACTTCAGACACGGTGTCCGCCATATCCGTCAAACGGCGGTGGGCCCCGCGACCGGTGACGACGACCGATTGTTCTGGCGGTCGGCGTGCAATCGTCTCCAGGACGTCTTCAATATCCAGATATCCATAGGTCAGCATATAGGTGAGTTCATCTAGCAGCACCACATCATAGCTGTCATCGGTGAGCATCTTTTTACATTCAGCCCAGGTTTTTTCTGCGGCCAGCGTATCAGCAGTTTTGTCCTGAGTGTCCCAGGTGAAGCCGGTACCCATGACTGCAAATGTGACCCCGAGTTTTTCCAGCAGATTCCGCTCGCCATTATCCCAGGTGCCTTTGATGAATTGGCCTACACCACATTTCTGGCCATGCCCGACTGCACGGGCAATAGTGCCGAATCCGGATGTCGATTTCCCCTTACCGTTTCCGGTAATCACCAGCAGGATGCCTTTTTCTGTCTGGGCGGCGGCGACACGGGCATCCACCTCATCTTTTACTTTCTGTTGTCTGGCTTTGTAGCGATCCTGCTTGTTCTGTTCGTCTGCCATGAGTTTCTCTTCGTTGCCGTTTGATTTGGAAAACCATCATTCTGAGGGAGGCAGTTTTGAGGTGCAAGGATTAACCTCATTGATTTCAGCAGCTCGTATTGCGAGGGATATGTTGTGTGAGGGGCGACCGAAGCGATCCGGCGCTCGCTTGCAAGGGATGTAAACAGCGAGCGCCGGAGGAAGCTTGAACGATGGGATTAGTGTTGCATTAACATCCGTTTGGCTTCCAATTCCAGGTTTTTATACGGCTGCCCAGAAACAGACACGCCAACGGCCTGTATGACACCGCCTTTGAAATCACCCGGTGATTTATAGAGGGCGCTGACCGCATCGCCGCTGTCATAGCCGACACATAGGCCGTCGCCCGATAGGGTAAATTTCGCGGGTTGCGTTTTCATTTCACCAGAAGCTACTTCTTTGTCATTGATGTAGAGCTGGGTTTTACCCAGAATCTCACCATTTTCACCTGTGCCTGTTTTTTCAAACGCCATGCCCAGCGTGTACTTACCGGGTTTCAGTTCTTCTGACGATTCAAAGACCTGCTCAGGCTGAATGCCCAGGAAGTTATAGACGTAATACAGTTTTTTATCTTTCAGGAACAATGAATGTCCTCCAAAGCGGGAACCATGGGCAAAGATGACCCCTGAGGCGTTTTCATCTTTGATTTCCACATTGGCAAGAATTTTATAAGAACGGCCCCGAATGTTCACGGCGACCCCTTCCGGGACCGGTGCTGTATCGGGGTAGTACACGTAAGTGTCTCTGGGGGCTTCTTCAGATGGCCGTTCAATGCCGAGAACTTCAGCAGCACTGCGGTCATCTAAGGGAAGCACATTGTTTTTCCTGGCTTCTTCAAACCAGGTGTCGACCAGTTCTTTCAATTTCTCCGGATTTTCTTTGGCT
This sequence comes from Photobacterium sp. 53610, assembly GCF_036409375.1. Lineage (NCBI taxonomy): Bacteria > Pseudomonadati > Pseudomonadota > Gammaproteobacteria > Vibrionales > Vibrionaceae > Photobacterium > Photobacterium sp. 53610. Next base: position 185,141 of record NZ_JAXOFS010000001.1, read on the forward strand.
AAGTTTTTAGATTCAGAGCGATCTACTGCCACGTGATAAAGCTCCCATTCGTCTTTATCAAATTGACCGTGACCCGTCAGTGGCGAATGGATCGCAGAAGCTTTCCAGCCATCCTTCCAGATACCGCGTGTACCGAGCATTGAATAGTATTGAACTTTTTTCTGGGTTGGATCATCCGGCTTCGCATCAAAGGTGTAAACCATTGAAACGCCTGAGAGCGGATACTGCTCAACACCATGATTCACTTTGGGCATTTCATTCCCGGTAATTTCCAGAATGGTCGGGACGATATCGACCGAATGGTGGTACTGATGCCGTATTTCCCCTCTCGCCTTGATGCCTTTTGGCCACGATATGATGAGGGGATCAGCGGTCCCGCCCGCAAATTGTGAGTAGCGTTTGAACATTTTAAATGGCGCTGAAAACGCTGAAGCCCAGCCGGTCGGATAGTGGTTGTAGGTATCCGGTGAGCCGAGACTGTCCAGATACTTCAGGTTTTCTTTAATGTCATCGGGGTAGTTATTAAAGAATTTGTTTTCATTTACTGAGCCGTTTTCCGTCCCTTCGCCAGAAGCACCATTGTCGGCAGCATAAATGATGATGGTATTTTCCAGCTGTTTCGTCTCTTCAAGGTAGTCAATGATACGGCCCACCTGAGCATCGGTGTATTCTGAAAAACCGGCATAGACCTCAGCCATTCTGGCGAAGAGTTTTTTCTCATCATCACTCAAGGTATTCCAGGGGCGGACATGATCAGCTGGGTTTGCCTGATCTTTGGGCATGGGGTTCATGGGCGTGTTGACGGTGCCTTCAGGCAAGATGCCTTTTTCGATCATTTTTTGGGTCACCCATTCCCTGTATGCATCATAGCCATCGTCAAATTTACCTTTGTATTTGTCTGACCATTCTTTCGCGACATGATGCGGTGCATGGTTGGCGCCCGGGTTAAACCACATATACCAGGGTTTGGATGGGTTGGTTGCATTCTGGTTTCGCAGCATTTTTATTGCCTGATCAGCCAGATCTTTTGACAGATGGTAGCCATCTTCCGGACTGTAAGGTGCATCAATAAAGCGGTTATCTTCAACTAAATCCGGATACCAGTTATTGGTCTCGCCGCCCAGAAATCCGTAAAAGCGATCGAATCCCTGTTGAGTCGGCCACTCTTTGCGGGTGGCGCCCGGTGCAACATCCTGCTCCGGAACATTATGGTTCTTACCGATCCAAAAGGTACTGTATCCATTGTTTCTTAAGACTTCGGCAATGGTTGTGACCTGATCCGGGAAGCGGCCACTGGCACCGGGAAATCCATTTGCGGCTTCCGTAATGGCTGCCATCCCGTTTAAGTGGTGATTTCGACCGGTTAGAAGGGTAGAACGGGTTGGTGAGCACAGGGCCGTTGTATGCCATTGGGTATAAGTGAGGCCGTTTTGCGCGATTCGGTCAAGCGTCGGCATATTGATTCTGCCACCATAAGGTGACCAGGCACCCAAGCCGGTATCGTCGTAGAGGACAAATAAAATATTGGGAGAACCTTCTTTGGCCTTTTTCGGGGTGAAAGGTGTCCAGTCTGCTTTCGAATCTCTGACGTCAAGCTCCATTGTTCCCTGAAACCCTGCATTGACAGGGATCCCCATGTCATCGACAGCCGGGGCCGGGCTTTCTTCGGAAGCATGTGCCATGAACACACAAAGTGAACAGGCCAGGCTCAGTAAAAGCTGTTTTGGTTTCATGTGTGAGCTCCATGTTGGATTGATGGCAGGTTCCTGTTGGAAGCTGTCACGGGCGTTGTGACCAGAGCCCGTGAAAGAGACACGCATCAAATACTGTCTGAAATTTTAGGAGTCAGGCGACAGGACGCTGTATCGCTTTTCAGAACATTGAGTCAATAATCAGTGATGAAACTGTCCTGGACTTCGTTTCAGCGGCCGGGATAATCCCCGTGCTGAACAGGCGCAGGCTCTCAAGGATTAGTCACTGGCAACATCCGGGTCTTGCTATACTTTTAGCGTCCAGGTGAAGTAAAACGGGCAGGTGATGTTGTGAAGTACTTACTCTTAATCTTGTGTATGGCCGTGCTGATACTGAGCGGGTGTGCCAGCAATCCCTACGGGAACAGCTATGGCAGGTCTCAGGCTCAGCATATTCAGCAAGTGAAATACGGCACCATTGTCCAGATTGACCCTGTGACGATTCAGGGCGAGCAAAATGTCGCCGGTACGATTGCAGGGGCAGCCATTGGTGGTCTGATTGGTTCGACGGTCGGGGGCGGTAAAGGTTCTGATATCGCCGCAATTGGTGGTGGTCTGCTGGGTGGTTACGCCGGTAACAAAGCCTCGCAAAGCATGTCTGAAAGCAACGGGGTAAACCTGACCATCAAATTGGATTCCGGCGACACCATTGCCATCGTTCAGGCTGCCGATCCCAATATGGTTTTCCGTGTCGGTCAGAAAGTCCGGGTGAATATCTCAGGCAGTACCGCAAGAGTGGTACCGAACTAAGCGGTACCCGCCTTTCGACTTTTCTGCTTCTCAGAACTGTCTATTGATTCTGACGGACCAGCACAGCCATGCGATGTAATTCTGTGAGCAGACCATGTAGTCCTTTTTTCATCGGTTCATTGGCTTCCAGAACGCCATCTTCTTTGATGTATTGCTGATAAAAAGCAATCGGAACGGATCCGGACAGCGTCATGTTATTGACTGCGGACAGTAGCAGCCGCAGAGCCTGTGTAGAACGCAGTCCGCCTGAGACCCCGCCGTAACTGACAATCCCAATCGGCTTTCCGGCCCATTCTTTTGCCAGAAACTGAATGGCATTGACCAGAGCGGCCGGCGGGAAATAATCGTACTCCGGAGTGACAAAGACAACCGCATCTGCGGCACTGACTGTCTGGCTCCAGGCTTTGGTGTGATCTTTGGTGTATTTCTGCTGAGCCGGGTGCTCAGGTTCATCGAGCAATGGCAGATTCACGGTTTTCAGATCCGCGAACATCACGTCAAAGGTGCCCGCTTGCCTGGCTTCCTCCAATACCCAGTGTGCGACGGGCAGGCCACCCCGCTTGGGACGGGTGCTTCCGAAAATGATCAATAACTTAAGCATATCCTTCCTTCATGCATGCTGATGAGCTGTGTGATCTGAAATGTAGTCTATTTCAGACGCTTTTGACGCCGGGAATGAGGTACCGCCGGGCTGGATGTATCAGCGCCATCCGAATTGAGGGGAAACGGGTAGTTGATGGCTGTCCAGCGACCGGTTGCACAGAATATGACCATGAACACATAATGAGCAGAAAAATCTTTGGGGCTTGCACGGGACGTCTATTCTCGGAAAGAAGCATATTCCGGAAGGAAGCATATGTTGGTTGTCTGATGAGTGATTGCCCGTGAAAAGCATCACACATCGATATTTTGGGGCGTTCACGGACTGAACAATGGGGACATAGCATGACAGATTTAGAGCTTACGCATATTGCCAGCCAGGTTGTCAGCAATACCAAGTTCTGGATTGCGCTGGTGGGGGTTGTCGGTGCAATCATCGGCTCTATCGTTGCGATATTGGGGAACATGTCGCTGGAATGGTATAAAAACCGGGATCAGCGAAAGATTGACCAGGCCCGCCAGCTGACGCTGCAAACGATTTTGGAGCAGTCCGAATCGGGTTGGTGCGATCTGTCTGCTCTGGCTGCCGTCATTGGTTGCAACGAAGAGCAGACAAAAACACATCTGATTCAAATCCATGCTCGGGGATCAGAGCATTTTCCGGGTAAATGGGGGCTGATATCACGCTGTCCATTACATGAAATCAGCCCGGAAGCAATCAGACAGGCCTCGCTCAAGCCATCGGTATGATATCTATGAAATACGTTCTTACTGTATTGCTCATTTTGCTGGGCGCTGTTTCAGTCTATGCCAGTCTCGATCGTCAGGCCGATAACGCCGACAATAAGAAGGACAAGACAATGGATACGGAAACGAAGTTGTTTCAGGTGAATGATATCGAAATGCTTTATCTGAAAACCAATCCGCCGCAGCTGGAGATCAAGGTTGCCGGATTTGCTTCGACACTGGGGTGGGACAATGTCCGGCTGAACCCGTTTGTGTATGTGGTTGCACCGCTTGACGGCATCTATGAGTTTGATTTTGTCGCTACGCCTCCGGAAGGCTTTGCCGCTGAGGCCATCATGCCTGTGGAAGCGAACTTTATCATGCAGAGTGTTCCGAGTGACCTGAAAGGCATTCGGGTCTACGCATTGAGCAATCAACTGGAAAAATTGCTGACTGAAAGTATTCAGTATGCCGGGTCTGATTCTAACTGATGAAATCCAGAAGCTGGTGCTTTTCTGTCTAATAAAATGGAGGCGATGCCTCCATTTTTATCTTGGATTCATCGGGTTAAGATGCCCCGTTCACCGCAAGAGATTTTACCAGTCTCGCGTTTATCCGGCGAATCAAGACCCAGTGCCAGATCCAGAACACAATGGCGATGAAACCTGCAACCGACCCGATTTGGTTGGGGAGCAAAGACAGGATTTGTGCGCCGCACCAGACCATGCCAATCGAAAAACCGAACGACTGAATTCCGGAAAGCGCGGGGTTCACCTGTGCCTCGGCGGCAAGGGAGCGGGACACATTTCTGATAATGAAAAAATCTTCAATGAAATTATACGGAAGCAGGAACATCAGCCACACACTCCGGGGACTGGCTTGTTGTGAGGATGGCGAGACCAATTCCAGTGATCGCATCAAATCTTTCGCATACAGATAGACCAGAAAAAAGAAGAGTGCCGCTGTGATGACAAAGCCTGCATTCCCCAGCATTCTGAACTCGCCAAGAATACCGCCCGGATTGTCGGGAAAAAAGAACGGGTACAACAGCCCGATACCCACCGGAATACTGAGAAGCACTTTCAAGCATGTGAACATGGTTTTCCCTCACCTGGTCTGAATCGACACATTGATTGACATAATACGCAATAGTGTTCACATCGTGGCATGAATGGGTTTCAAAGGAAACGAAATTCATACAGAGATTTGTAAGTGTGAGGGATGGTATTGCCTCTTGAAAGGAATCACGGGCATATGTTTCCCCGCCTTGCAATCCAGCTCAATCAAGGCATAGTCTTTCTATCAGGTTCATTGAATGATATGAATGAGGAAAGCATGGCAACAGGAAAGATGCCTTCTGTGTTAGTTGTTTGTATGGGCAACATTTGTCGTTCGCCCACCGGTGAGGCGGTGCTGAGAGCCCGGGCACAGGCGGCGAGTATGGCAATCGAAATTGATTCGGCAGGCACGATTGGTTATCACCAGGGAAACCCGCCGGACAGCCGTGCCCGTGCTGCGGGAGAGGCGAGGGGATACAGTTTCAAAGGCATGCGCGCCCGGCAGGTGATAGCTGAAGATTTTGAACGGTTTGACCTGATCCTGGCGGCAGACCGGCAAAATCTGTCGGATCTGATGGCGATATGCCCTGATGAACATCTGTCGAAACTGGCCTTGTTTCTGGATTATGCCGATGTTGCGGAAGATGAGGTGCCAGACCCTTATTATGGCGGCGATCAGGGTTTCGAATATGTGCTGGATCTGGTCGAGCTGGCTGCAGAGGGTGTGCTGGCGAGTCTGAAAAACCGATGACATTCACGTCAGGGCAGAAACGCCCGGCATAAAAAAGCCCGCATTGAATGCGGGCTTGTTTGATTCAGAGCACAGGGGGATTAACCCAGCGTATCTGTAGCGACTTTATAGGTCGGGTCTTCCATCACATTGACTTCCACCAGATCACCCGCCTTGCGCAGCAGGCTGCGGCATTCCGGACTCAGGTGGCGCAGGTGCAGGGTTTTGCCTTCTTTGGCATAACGCTCTGCAATGGTATCGATCGCTTCAATGGCAGAATGGTCTGCAACCCGGGAATCGGCGAAGTCGATGATCACATCTTTCGGATCTTTGGCGGCATCAAACAGTTCCAGGAAATGCGAGACGGAACCGAAGAACAGCGGGCCGTTCAGGTGATACACCTTGCTGCCGCTTTTATCTGTTTTGCTTTCTGCATTGATGTGCTTGGCATGTTCCCACGCGAATACCAGTGCAGAGTAGATGACACCCACAAAGACAGCAATGGCCAGATCAGCCGCAACCGTTACACAGGTCACCAGAATAATGGTGAAGAAGTCGTGTTTCGGTACTTTGCGCGCCATCTTGAAGCTGGCCCATTCGAAGGTACCAATCACGACCATAAACATCACACCAACCAGCGCAGCCAGCGGGATCATTTCGATCAGGTCGGATCCGAACAGGATGAACAGCAGCAGACCAATGGCAGCCGTGATTCCCGACAGACGACCACGGCCACCAGAGTTAATGTTGATCATTGACTGACCAATCATCGCACAGCCACCCATCGCCCCGAAGACGGAACAGGTGACGTTGGCCAGGCCCTGACCGACACATTCACGGTTGCTCTGACCACGGGTCCCTGTCATTTCATCCAGGACCGTCAGGGTCAGCAGTGATTCAATCAGACCTACAGCTGCCAGAACCACAGCATAAGGCAGAATGATATACAGAGTTTCCAGTGTCAGCGGGACAGTTGGCACCGAGAAGGTTGGCAGGGAACCTGCCAGTGTGGCTTCGGCATTACCGCTCATACTGCGGACAAAGTCGATCACGGTACGGGTTTCCAGATCCAGACCATGGACCAGACCGGTGACCACCAGAATCGCAACCAGAGAGGATGGAACGGCTGTCGTCAGCTTTGGCAGAAAATGAATAATCATCATGGTCAGCAGGACCAGCCCACCCATGATGTAAAGTTGTGTGCCTTGCATCCACTCCAGCATGCCGGATGCATCCGGAACTTTAAATTGTCCCAGCTGTGCCAGGAAAATCACAATTGCCAGACCGTTCACGAAGCCAATCATGACCGGGTGTGGGACGATGCGGATAAATTTACCGAGCTTGAGTATCCCGGCAAGAATTTGCAGTAAACCAGCCAGCAGAATGGCGGCAAAAAGGTACTGGATACCGTGTTCGGCCACCAGACTGACCATGACGACGGCCATGGCGCCGGTTGCGCCGGAGATCATCCCCGGACGGCCACCTAAGGTTGCTGTTACCAGGCCCACGATGAAAGCGGCATAAAGGCCGACCATCGGGTCGACACCGGCAACAAAGGCGAAAGCTACAGCTTCCGGCACCAGTGCCAGGGCGACTGTCAGCCCCGAGAGCATGTCATTTTTGACAGACTGGTGTGTAAACTTGGGAAATTCAAACATTGTCGTTTCTGTCTTTTTTCTGAATAGATTGGGTTTAGCGGGCAAATGCTACCGATAACCGTGAGCTGGTTCAACTTTTAATCAGGTTATCAATGTGGCGGGCCCATCGCTGAAGACAACAAAAAGCCATGCAAATGCATGGCTTTTTGAGATTGAGCGAAGCCGGAACTTAGTGTTGTTCAAAAACGGCTTTCGTCATCGGAGCAGAGGCAACATTGGTTGCGGTCTGACTGCCGGCCTGACGCGTTTGTGCCAGTACTTCACGTTTCGGCGCAACAGCGACCGGAGTGGTATCCAGAACCTGCTCTGGTGCAGGTGCTTTCGCCATCGGCGAAACGCTGTGGAATCCACGCGGCGAGCTTGCCGTCACCTGAGCAATTTTCACTGCAGATGGTGCAGGCTGTTTCACGACGGCTTCCGGTGCTTCAGTCACCTGAATTTCAGCAGGTTCAGCCACTACGTCCGCAACAGGTGCTTCTGTCGCTTTCACTGGCTCAGGCTGAGGTTCAGCAACGGCCACTGGCTCTTCAGCTTGCGGTACAGGCTGACGAAGCGGCATCACTTTACCCATAGCCATTTCCGGTATAGCCATACCACTCAGCGTCGGTGCCTGGGACACCTGTTGCTCTGCGGCTGTCTCTGCAACCACCGGCGCTGCTTCAGCCGCCGTTTCAACGACGTCTTCGGCATGAACTGCTGGTTTGTCAGCGCGCGGCCATACTTTACCCATAGCCATTTCCGGTGAAGCAACACCTGTTGTCGGGCGTCGTTTCGGACGCTCAACAATCGTGACCACGTTTTCCAGCTCGCTCAGGCTTTCAGAAGCTTCTTCTACCGCATGGGTAATGGCGTCAGAGACGACCTGATCAACTTCTTCTTCCTGATTCGGACGCGTGTCACGCATGCGGCGGCGACGCTGTCCGCTGGCACGCAGGTGACGTGGTGAACGACGGTTACGACGCTGACCTTCCTGAGCACCATTTTCCGTGTCACCCTGAAGCTCTGCTTCTGTGTCATCCACAGCATCCTGAACAGCGCCTTTGACAGACGCTTGAGCAACCTGACTGGCTTCTTTCGCGACAGCCGTACCGATGGATTGCAGCTGGCTCGCTGGTTCGTCTGAAGCGACTTCTGCCGATTGCAGTTCAGTATCTTCAATGCGGATTTTCTTCTGCAACTGACGACGTTGACGGCGTTGCTTCACCTTCTCTGTCTTCTGCTGTTCAGGAGTCTCTTGCGTTTCCTGCAGCTGTTCAGTTGCTTCAGTTTGTGCCAGTTGCTGCTTCTCTTTACGACGTTGTTTCTGAACTTCGTCGCGGCGCTGGCGTTTCTGCTCTTTGATTTCTTCATCTGCGACAGTACGGGAAGCCGCTGCCTTGGCTGGTTTTTCTACCTGTGCCTGGCGGTCTTGCTTCGGACGATCACTGCGACGGCGTTGCTGACGCTGGCCTTTTTCGCCGGACTTCGAGTCACGAGATTTAGCATCGCGAGACTCGCGTTCTTCGTCCTGACGGTTGCGGCTCTGGCGGCTACCGTCTTTGCCCCGGCGGTTATCACGGCGGTTGTCGCGACGATCATCGCGGCGGTTGTCACGGCGTGGTGCCTGCTTCTGCTCTGTTTCCGCAGGTTGTGCTTCAGTTTTTCTGCCGCCAAACAGGCTGGCAATCTTCTGGAACAAACGCTGGAATAAACCTGGTTTAGATTCAGCAGCCGCTTCAGGTTTTGCTATCACTGGTGCTGGCTTCGCCACTGGCGCTGGTGTTTTTGGTGCTGTGAAGCCTTGCAGTACAGGTTCTTCACGTTTCTTCACAACACGTTCTGCCGGGCTTTCTGACGCTTCGCTTTCACGAGCGGCTTCAATCAGCTGCGGAATATGGTATGACAGTGTGTCTTTTTCATCACCGGTGCGGACACGATGCACATCAAAGTGCGGTGTTTCCATGTCTGCATTCGGGACAATAATCACTTTCACATCGTGGTATTTCTCGATGTGTTGTACCGAACGGCGTTTTTCGTTCAGCAGGTAAGACGCAACAGCGACTGGCACAATGGCTTGTACCTGAGCACTGTTATCTTTCAGGGCTTCTTCTTCGATCAGACGCAGAATCGACAGAGAAAGCGATTCGTTATCACGAATCACACCCGTTCCCTTACAGCGTGGGCAAACGTGGTGGCTGGCTTCAGCCAGAGAAGGGCTCAGACGCTGACGGGACATTTCCAGCAGACCAAAGCGGGAAATGCGGCCGATCTGTACGCGGGCACGGTCCATGCGGACGGCTTCGCGCAGTCGGTTCTCAACTTCGCGCTGGTGGCGAACCGGTGTCATATCGATAAAGTCGATAACGACCAGACCACCCAGGTCACGCAGACGCAACTGGCGGGCAATTTCATCGGCTGCTTCCAGGTTGGTTTGCAGTGCCGTTTCTTCGATGTCGCCGCCTTTGGTTGCACGGGCGGAGTTGATGTCAATCGAAGTCAGGGCTTCGGTCGGATCGATCACAATCGAACCACCGGAAGGCAAACGCACTTCACGCTGGAATGCAGATTCAATCTGACTTTCAATCTGATAGTGACTGAACAGCGGTACTTCGCCGTCATATGGCTTCACTTTAGGTTCAAAGTCAGGACGTACCAGCTTGATATGATCGCGTGCACGCTCGAAAATTTTCGGGCTGTCGATCAGGATTTCACCAATGTCGCGGCGCAGATAGTCACGGATCGCGCGGGCAATCACGTTACTTTCCTGGTGAATCAGGAACGGAGCCGGATGGGAATCGGCCGCTTCTTTCACTGCGTTCCAGTGATTCAGCAGGACGTTCAGGTCCCATTCCAGTTCTTCAGCTGATTTACCCACACCTGCGGTGCGAACGATCAGGCCCATGCCGTCCGGCAACTGAAGGGTGCTCAGTGCGGCTTTGAGCTGGGTGCGTTCTTCACCTTCGATACGACGTGAAATACCACCGGCACGCGGGTTATTTGGCATCAGGACCAGATAACTACCAGCCAGTGAGATGAAGGTTGTCAGGGCGGCACCTTTGTTACCACGCTCTTCTTTATCAACCTGAACGATGACTTCCTGACCTTCTTTCAGCACTTCCTTGATGTTCGGGCGGCCTTGGTAGGTGTAACTTGCTGGGAAGTAATCGCGGGCAATTTCTTTCAGAGGGAGGAAACCGTGTCGCTCGGCACCATAGTCTACGAAAGCAGCTTCAAGACTTGGCTCGATACGGGTGATGCGTCCTTTGTAGATGTTAGCTTTCTTAGATTCGTGGCCAGGACTTTCGATATCCAAATCGAACAGCTTCTGACCGTCCACTAATGCGACGCGCAACTCTTCCTTCTGAGTTGCGTTGATCAACATTCTTTTCATTCTGTGTACTCATTTATTGTCGTTGTTTTAGTGAGCCAATGTTGGATCATTTACCGATGCTGCCTGACTCCAAGTCTGATTTACGGTTGCAACCTCACGGTTGGATGTTTCAGGAGTGCTCTTTGGCTACACATATCTGCCAGCTGTACTTAAGATGGTTAGATCCGGGATATACAGCCGGTAACACCGCGTTGTCGCGGTTGTATCTCTAACACCGATAAAAAAAATCTGCGATCGGAACACTAAGATTGACTCTGCATGACTTGTCGTCTTACGCCTTTTGCTGCGATGACAGGCAGAGCAGGATAAAAAACATTCATCATGGCGTAAAATTGTCCGCCATGGCATGGAAATTGGGATTTTCCCTGATTCCAGACTGCAATCATAGCAGGGTGACTTTTTTGCGGCAATCTGCTTTATAGCCATGATAGAATCTTGGACCATGAAAGATGACAAACCGAAAGTGCAATTCATCGCTATTGCTGATGATTTTGCCGGGCAAAGGATTGATAATTTTCTCCGTGCCCGATTGAAAAACGTTCCCAAAAGTATGATTTACCGCATTTTGCGTAAGGGAGAGGTGCGAGTAAACAAAAAAAGGATAAAACCTGAATACAAGCTTCAAGAAGGCGATCTGGTCCGGGTGCCGCCTGTCGTTGTTCCTGAAAAGGAAACTGCGGCGCCAGTCAGTACCAAACTGGACAAAGTGGCAGAGCTGGAAAACTGCATCATTTATGAAGATGAGCATATGCTGATCCTGAATAAACCTTCGGGTACTGCGGTCCACGGCGGCAGCGGTCTGAAGTTTGGTGCAATCGAAGCTCTGCGGGCTTTGCGTCCGGATGCTCGTTTTCTGGAGCTGGTTCACCGGATTGACCGGGATACCTCAGGAATCTTGCTGGTAGCGAAGAAACGTTCAGCACTGCGTAAACTCCAGGAGCAGTTCAGGCAGAAGACGGTTCAGAAATACTATTTCGCACTGGTCATGGGGCAGTGGCCAAAAGGTTGCAATAAGGTCACCGCGCCACTGCTGAAAAATGAAGTGAACAGTATTGTGCGGGTGAACCCGAACGGGAAGCCTTCAGATACACGCTTTAAGGTCCTTGAGTGTTTCAAAGAGGCAACACTGGTGCAGGCGAGCCCGGTGACCGGGCGGACACACCAGATCCGCGTGCATTGTCAGTATACAGGCCATCCTATTGCCTGGGATGACAGATACGGTGATCCGCGGTTTGATGCCTACACGAAAAAAGCAGGTCTCAACCGCTTGTTCCTGCACGCGGCCAACATCTGCTTTGAACATCCGGGGACAGAAGAGCGGATGGAGATCAATGCCCCAATGGATGCGATGCTGAATCGCACGCTGGAATCTTTGAGAAAAGGCTGAAGCATTTTCAGACACTCAGCGGCTGGCACAGGTGATTCAACTCGCCAGCCGTTGAGTGAAACCGGACTAATTATTAATTGAGTCAGTCATTAATTTACATTGCTTGGCTTACATTGCTTTCACGGAATCCCAGATATTGAGCAATGATTGCAGGTCCGCGGTGAGTGTTTCAACGGGCTGCTTGGAAGCCGCCAAAGACACCACCACGCTCATCTCTTCTTGTTCCGATTGTGTGCGTAACAATGTTGTCAGTGCCGACATGGCATCGGTATCCAGCGGATGAGACACATCAACGCCCCCTGGCGTATTGGGTCTTAAGGTCAGATACTGACCTGGAATGGCAATCAATGTTGTGAGATGGGCGTGACAATACCTCTGATCCAGCTTTTCAACCTGAATCAGAACTTCCTGCCCGATTCGAACGACATCGCGAATCTGTGGACGACCCTGATAAGCATAACTTTGGGGATAATAATGAAGCGCAATTTTTCGAAGGGGAAGGAAACCAGGTTCCAGTGCACCGATGTCGATAAAAGCGGCTTCAAAGCTGTTTTCGATCCGGACGACTTTTCCTTTGTAGATGCTGTGCTGTTGGGGGCTGTGGGACTGTTCTTTCATTTCGGTCAGACAAAATACATGGTCTTCCCGGAAAGCTGCGTATAAGGGCTTGCGTTTTAATCCGCTGGTATAAGTTTTCAGCAGCGATAATATTTGTCCAATCATTCCATTAACTCAGTGTTTTTGACAGTCAGAAGGCTGTCACGGGTCTGCTTATAGCAATATATGTTTTGACTGTAACAGGCGACGCACTAAGTGATCTGTTGAATATGTTCTGTGGAGAGAGGTCATAAAAAACATATCTTTTCAGAATCGTGAGAGATCCGAAGGGAGGGTAAATGCAAAAGCAGAGACCACCCATGACGAAAGCAAGGGTGGTTCAGGCGGGCTCAGAGAACGCTGACACCTTGTCGGGAAAGCATCTCTCTCAGTGTGATGAGCGGTAACCCAACCAGTGTATTGGGATCCCGGCCATCCAGGCGATCAAACAGGGCAATCCCCAGTCCTTCACTTTTAAAGCTGCCGGCACACTGTAATGGCTGTTCGCGCAGGACATATTGCCGGATTTCATTCTCGGTGAGTTCACGGAAATGCACATGGAAGGGTTCACAGATGACTTCAGCTGTATCATTTGCGGCGTTATACAGACATAAACCTGTATAGAAAGTGACGGTTTGTCCGCTTGCTGCCATGAGTTGTGTGCAGGCATTTTCCGTGGTGTGGGGTTTACCTACGATGCTCCCGTTGATGACACAGACCTGATCCGAGCCGATGATCAGATGATTCGGGTGTCCGGGACGGCAGGCTCTGGCTTTGGCTTCAGCCAGTCGTTTGACCAGCGCTTCGGCATTTTCACCAGGAAGCGGGCTTTCGTCGATATCTGGCGCGGCACAGGAAAACGGTAAGCCGAATTTTTCCAGCAGGCTGCGGCGAAACGGCGATGTGGAGGCCAGAAGTAAAGCTTGTTTCATGAGGTGACTCTGTCTTGTTTGGTTGTGAGGTAATCGAACGGGCGTGCGAGTGAAATCTACGCTAGTTTTAACTCAGAACCAACCTTATTATACCCTTGGTGCCATTGACCCAAACGGTGAAGTAAAACCACTGAAGATGAAATGGCCAAAAGCTGGGATTTCGGACACATTTCCTTTGACTCAAACCAATTAGAAGGCTAATATTCGCGCCCTATGCAAAAGGTAAAATTGCCGCTGACGGTTGATCCGGTCCGCGCCGCTCAGAAAAAGCTCGACTATGATGGCATCATCAAAGCCGGGCTTTTAGAGCGTCTGGCTGAATCGGCTTCCAGCGTATTAAGTGATGCAAACGTCACCTTATCATTTGACTTTGACCAGCGTCACATGGCGTACATGCGTGGGCATGCAGAAGTCGATGTGATGTTAACCTGTCAGCGATGCCAGGAAGAATTCCAACACCATTATGGTGTGGATTTCTGTTACAGTCCGCTCCTCAGACCCGAGGAAGCAGATGAATTTCCGGAAGCTTATGAGCCGGCTGAAGTCGACGAAAATGGTGAGATCAATTTGCTTCAGATCATCGAAGATGAGTTGATTCTGGAGTTACCGCAAGTGCCAATGCATGACGAAGCAGACTGTCCGGTCTCTGCGTCAGGTATGAGCTTCGGTGAGATCCCTGTTGCTGATGAGCGTCCGAATCCGTTTGCAGTATTGAAAAACTTGAGTAAAAGTAATAAGGAGTAGGGTTAATGGCCGTACAAAAGAGCAAAAAATCACGTTCAGCACGTGGTATGCGTCGTTCACACGATGCCCTGACTACCGCTGCTGTTTCTGTCGATCAGACTAGCGGTGAAACCCATCTGCGTCACCATGTGACTGCTGACGGTTTCTACCGTGGCCGCAAGGTTATCAACAAATAAGGTTGAACCTTGACTGGTCTAACCGTTGCACTTGATGCAATGGGTGGGGACTTCGGTCCCCAGGTAACAGTGCCTGCCGCCGTGCAGGCACTGTTGCAATACCCGTCGCTAAAACTGCTGCTATTTGGTGATCAAAGTGCAATCACCGCCCAACTCTCATCGCTCGATCATACCCATCATCCCCGTTTAAGTATCATTCACTGCGATCGTGCTATCGCGGATCACACACGTCCGTCACATGCATTACGTCAAAGTCAGGGCTCATCGATGCGTCGCGCACTGGATGCCGTGGCGGAAGGTGAAGCCGATGCTTGTGTCAGTGCAGGTAATACCGGCGCACTGATGGCATTAGCGCGCTATACCCTGAAGCAATTACCCGGCGTCGAGCGCCCGGCGCTGGTTTCAGCCATTCCAAGCCGTAACGGCGGTAAAACCTGGTTGCTCGACTTAGGGGCGAATGTGTCCTGTGATGCTGATACTTTGTTTCAATTCGCCGTGATGGGCTCGGTACTTGCCGAGCAGGATATGACCGGCCGTCCGCCCAGAGTGGCCTTGCTGAATATTGGCGCGGAAGAAATCAAAGGCAATGATCTGGTGAAGCGCTGCGCATCGATGCTGAGCCGTTCGCAGGATGTCCATTATATCGGCTACGTCGAAGGCAATGAGCTGTACGATGGAAAAGCGGATGTGATTGTGTGCGATGGTTTTGTCGGAAATGTCAGCCTGAAAACAAGCGAAGGGGTTGCTAATCTTTTTATAGAGAGTTTCAAAAGGGCAGTCAGTCAGCATCCGCTCAAGCGACTCATCGCTAAGTGGCTGTTTGGTGACCTGTTCCGGGAACTGCAAAGCCTGAACCCCGACCAGTACAATGGCGCAAGTCTGTTAGGATTGCGCGGTATTG
Organism: Photobacterium sp. 53610; assembly: GCF_036409375.1. Taxonomy (NCBI): domain Bacteria; kingdom Pseudomonadati; phylum Pseudomonadota; class Gammaproteobacteria; order Vibrionales; family Vibrionaceae; genus Photobacterium; species Photobacterium sp. 53610. Next base: position 200,521 of record NZ_JAXOFS010000001.1, read on the forward strand.
TCGTGAAGAGCCATGGAAGTGCTGATATTGCTGCCTTCACCAATGCGATTGGTGAAGCGGTACATGAAATCAAGCGGAAGATACCGACAAGAATTAGTGACCGTTTGGAACACGTACTACTTGAGAGGCATTATTAGTCTTCATGTATAGCAGAATTTTAGGTACCGGCAGCTACCTGCCAGAGCAGGTCCGCACCAATGCGGATCTGGAAAAAATGGTCGATACCAGTGACGAGTGGATTGTTGCCCGGACTGGTATTCGTGAGCGCCGTATTGCCTCTGAAGAAGAGACGGTTGCTGTGATGGGTTATCAGGCTGCAGCCCGTGCTATTGATATGGCCGGGATTGAAACCGATGACATCGACCTGATCATTGTTGCCACCACATCAGCCAGCCACGCGTTTCCATCCGCAGCCTGTCAGGTACAGGGCATGCTGGGCGTGAAAGGCTGTCCGGCATTTGATATTGCAGCGGCTTGCTCCGGCTTTGTCTATGCCTTGAGTGTGGCGGATCAGCATATTAAAACCGGTATGGCAAAAAATGTGCTGGTGATTGGTGCCGATGCCCTGTCGCATAAGTGCGATCCGGATGATCGTTCGACGATCATTCTGTTCGGAGATGGCGCGGGTGCAGTGGTTCTGGGTGCCAGTGAGGAAGCCGGAATTATTTCGACGCATCTGCATGCCGATGGTCACTTTGGTGGCTTGCTGAGTCTGGCTGTGCCTGAGCATGGCGAGAACTTTGACAGCGACAAGTGGCTGTATATGGCTGGCAATGAAGTCTTCAAAGTCGCTGTGACCCAGTTGTCGAATCTGGTGAAAGACACACTGGCTGCCAATAACATGGATAAATCTGAGCTGGACTGGTTAGTTCCGCATCAGGCCAATTTACGAATCATTGCAGCGACGGCGAAAAAGTTGTCGATGCCAATGGATCAGGTCGTGGTGACTCTGGATAAGCAGGGGAATACTTCGGCTGCAACTGTTCCTGCTGCGCTTGATGAGGCTGTTCGTGATGGCCGGATTCAACGGGGACAGACACTGTTGCTGGAAGCCTTTGGTGGTGGTTTCACCTGGGGTTCAGCTTTAGTGAAATTTTGATAGAAGCGCACACTTTTTGAATATGCGGTTCGGGCGTGTTAATCAATATCCGCCTGTCAGCCGCATCAACGATGGCATCTTTGATGCCATTTCTCTTTGTAGAAGGATTCTCGAATGTCTAAGTTCGCGATTGTTTTTCCTGGGCAGGGTTCTCAGGCTGTCGGCATGCTGGCTGAACTGGCTGAGCAGTACGAAAGTGTACAACAAACGTTTGCCGAAGCGTCTGAAGCACTGGGTTATGATCTGTGGGCATTGGTCCAGAACGGACCTGCTGAAGAGCTGAACCAGACTCACCGTACTCAGCCTGCGCTGCTGGCGGCATCTGTTGCTATCTGGCGTGTATGGCAGGAAGTTGGTGGGGCTCAGCCAGCCGTTCTGGCAGGCCACAGCCTGGGTGAATACTCAGCACTGGTTTGTGCTGGCGTGCTGAATTTCAAAGAAGCAATTAAGCTGGTTGAACTGCGTGGTCAACTGATGCAGGAAGCGGTTCCTGCTGGTGTGGGCGCAATGTCTGCCATTATTGGTCTGGACAATGACGCGATTGCCAAAGCCTGTGAAGAAGCAGCACAGGGTGAAGTGGTCGCGCCTGTGAACTTTAACTCACCAGGTCAGGTTGTTATTGCAGGCCACAAAGCTGCAGTTGAGCGAGCAAATGAGCTGTGTAAAGCCGCGGGTGCCAAACGAGCACTGCCGCTGCCTGTTTCTGTCCCGTCTCACTGTGAACTGATGAAGCCAGCTGCTGAAAAACTGGCTCAGGCACTGGAATCTGTTGCATTCAGCGCACCGGCAGTTCCGGTCATCAATAATGCTGATGTGGCAACTGAGACTGATCCTGCTGCAATCAAGCAGGCACTGGTGAAGCAGCTGTATGGCCCGGTTCGCTGGACTGAGTCTGTAGAGCGTATGGCTGCCGAAGGTGTTGAATTGTTGCTGGAAGTTGGTCCGGGTAAAGTTCTGACCGGCTTGGCAAAACGCATCGATAAGTCGCTGAATGCTGCCGCCGTGAACGATCCGGCCAGCCTGGAAGCGGCAAAATAATTGAATCATGATCGTGGTTCGGGAATGCCCGGATCACGGCAAAATTAGTCATCAGTCTGTCCGTATTCAAAATGACGGGCTATATAAAGAGGAAGAAACATGAGCCTGCAAGGTAAAGTTGCGCTGGTAACAGGCGCGAGCCGTGGCATTGGCCGTGCGATTGCAGAAATTCTGGCAGAGCGTGGTGCAACTGTCATTGGTACTGCAACATCAGAAAGCGGTGCGGAAGCAATTAGTGCTTACCTAGGTGACAAAGGTCAGGGCCTGGCACTGAATGTGACGTCTCAGGAGTCGATTGATGATGTTCTGAAACAAATCAAAGAAGCCTACGGTGACGTCGATATTCTGGTGAACAATGCGGGTATCACGCGTGACAACCTGTTGATGCGTATGAAAGATGACGAGTGGCAGGACATCATTGATACCAACCTGACTTCTATTTTCCGCCTGTCGAAAGCCGTATTACGTTCTATGATGAAAAAACGTTACGGCCGTATTATCAGCATTGGTTCTGTGGTTGGTACGATGGGTAACGCGGGCCAGACAAACTATTCAGCAGCGAAAGCAGGTCTGATTGGTTTCACCAAATCAATGGCGCGTGAAGTTGCTTCTCGTGGTATTACCGTGAACGCAGTGGCGCCTGGTTTTATCGAAACCGATATGACCAAAGCACTAAATGATGATCAGCGTGCATCGACTCTGTCTGCTGTTCCTGCTGGTCGTTTGGGCGAGCCGCGCGAAATTGCAGCAGCTGTTGCATTTCTGGCTTCTGACGATGCAGGTTATGTCACCGGTGAGACACTGCACGTGAACGGCGGCATGTACATGATTTAACCAAAAAAGTTGAAATCTTTTTGGATGCAGGTCAAACTCGGGTGGATTTAACGCTGAATCGTGGTTTGACCAGCACCCTTAGTCTTGCAACTTTTACAGTAATGAATAAACTACAGCAAATCGCAATAGCGAACTCTTGTTTAAGGAAATAGATTAGTATGAGCAACATCGAAGAACGCGTAAAAAAAATCATCGTTGAGCAGCTGGGCGTAGATGAGTCTGAAGTTAAAAATGAAGCTTCTTTCGTTGACGACCTGGGTGCTGACTCTCTGGATACTGTTGAGCTGGTAATGGCTCTGGAAGAAGAATTCGACACAGAGATCCCAGATGAAGAAGCTGAGAAAATTACTACGGTTCAAGCTGCTATCGACTACGTTGTAAGCGCTTCCGCAGAGTAATTTCAAGAACACTTCCAGGCGGTCTCCATGACCGCCTGATTTTCATTTGTAAACCCAAATTAATCCTTCATTCCCGGAGAAATAAATCGTGTCTAAGCGTCGCGTAGTTGTAACTGGTATGGGTATGCTTTCACCAGTTGGCAATACTGTCGAATCTTCATGGAAAGCCTTATTGGCAGGCCAGAGTGGTATCAGCAATATTGAGCACTTTGATGCGAGTGATTTTGCAACCCGTTTTGCTGGCATGGTCAAAGACTTCAATTGCGAAGAATACATGACCAAAAAAGATGCCCGTAAAATGGACCTGTTTATCCAGTATGGCGTGGCTGCTGGTACTCAGGCGTTGAAAGACTCTGGTATTGAAGTCAGTGAAGAAAATGCCGGCCGTTTTGGTGTGGCAATTGGTTCAGGGATTGGTGGTCTTGGTCTGATTGAGCAAAACCATCAGGCAATGCTGGAAAAAGGTCCGCGTAAGATCAGCCCATTCTTTGTACCGTCTACAATTGTCAACATGATCGCAGGTCACCTGTCGATTATGTATGGCCTGCGTGGTCCGAACATTGCAATTTCTACTGCCTGTACGACTGGTTTGCATAACATTGGTCACGCTGCCCGTATGATCGCATACGGCGATGCTGACATGATGCTGGCTGGTGGTGCAGAAAAAGCATCTACGCCGCTGGGTATGGGTGGTTTCGCTGCAGCGAAAGCACTGTCTACCCGCAATGATGATCCTCAGGGCGCTTCTCGTCCTTGGGACAAAGAGCGTGATGGTTTCGTACTGGGCGATGGTGCCGGTATGATGGTTCTGGAAGAATATGAGCACGCGAAAGCCCGCGGTGCAAAAATCTATGCAGAACTGGTTGGCTTTGGTATGAGTGGTGATGCTTATCACATGACTTCACCAAGTGCTGATGGTTCAGGTGGTGCACTGGCGATGGAAGCGGCTATCCGCGATGCCGGTATCAGCCAGGATCAAATTGGTTATGTGAATGCTCACGGTACGTCGACGCCTGCCGGTGACGTTGCTGAAACACTGGGTATCAAACGTGCCATGGGCGCGGCTGCTGATAAAGTCCTGGTGTCTTCAACCAAGTCAATGACCGGTCACCTGCTGGGTGCGGCTGGCTCTGTTGAGTCAATCATTACGGTGATGTCTCTGGTTGATCAGGCGGTTCCGCCAACAATCAACCTGGAGAACCCGGACGAAGGTTGTGACCTGGATTATGTACCAGGTGAAGCACGCCAGGTGAAGTTGGAGTATGCCCTGTGTAACTCCTTTGGCTTCGGTGGCACAAACGGCTCACTGCTGTTCAAGAAAATCTAAGTCATATCTGTTATGCTAAGCGGCCCGGTTCAATGACCGGGCCGTTTTTTTATGGGGTATACAATGGCGTGGATCAACGGTGTTGAATCAGACAGTGTCAGCGTATCGGACCGGGCTTTTCAGTATGGCGATGGCTGTTTCACAACTGTATTAGTGGAAGAGGGTTCGCCGAGGCTCTGGCCACAACATTTGAAGCGACTGCAAAACACGCTGCTGAAACTGAACATTGCGGCACCGGATTGGTCGCCCATTTCCAGAAAGGTGATGTCTTTAGCTCAGAACTATCCTGAGAAAGGCGTCATCAAAATACTGATCAGCCGTGGTGCCGGTGGCCGGGGGTACAGTCCTGCAGGGTGTCAGCAGACTCAGGTGATGATTTCTGATTTTGCCTGGCCGGCTCATTACGAGACATGGCAGCAGGAAGGGATTGAACTGGGAGTGTGTCAGCAACGTCTGGGGCTGGTCCCTATGTTAGCCGGACTGAAGCATTTAAACCGCCTTGAGCAGGTGATGCTGAAACAGGAAATTGAAGCCAATGGCTGGCTGGATGCGGTCGTGCTGGATATCCACGATCATATTACCGAAACTTGCGCTTCCAATATTTTCTGGCGTCACGGTCAGATTTTATATACCCCTGAACTGAGTCAGGCCGGTGTTCATGGCCTCATGCGCGCGCATGTCTGTGAACTGGCGAAAGAGCTGGGCTATTGTCTTGAGTTTGTTAAAAGCCCGTTAGACGCCTTGCTTTGCGCTGATGAAGTCTTTATTACTAATGCTCTCATGGCCTTGGTGCCTGTGACAAAAATTCAATCTGAAACGTACGATGAACGCAGTGCGTCAGAAGCAATAATGAAGAGGTTGTACACGTGCTAAAAAAGTTGGCATTGGTGTTTGTACTGCTGGGAGCAATTCTGGCCGGCGGTGCAGGCTGGGCATATTTACAGGTGAAGGCCAGTATTGAACAGCCAATTGTAGAGGTCGATGAGCCTTATCTGACGGTCAGACAAGGCACGACTTTCCGTGGTTTAATCTATCAGCTCAACCAGATGGGTGTACTTGCGGATTCACCCTGGACCCGCTGGATTGGCAAACTGGAGCCAACCTTAGCGCGCATCAAGGCCGGGACTTATTCGATTGAAAATGCCCGGACGCTCAGAGATGTGCTGGCCATTGTTGCTTCCGGTAAAGAGTATCAGTTTTCGATTACGTTGCTGGAAGGTGATCGTTTTTCAGATTGGCTGAAAGCACTGGAAAATGCACCGATGCTGAAAAATGAAACGGCGCAGATGAGCGAGTCCGATATCGCTGAAGCGATAGGAGCTGATGTGAAGAAGCTGGAAGGCTATCTGTTGCCTGAAACTTATCATTACACCGCGGGCACATCTGATCTGGCCTTACTGAAACGCGCTTATGCACATATGATGTCTCTGCTTGATGAGGCGTGGAAAGAACGCGATGCATCGATTCCGCTGAAAAATCCGTATGAAGTCCTGATCATGGCTTCCATCATTGAAAAAGAAACGGCTGTAGATCATGAGCGTGCCAAAGTTTCTTCGGTCTTTATGAACCGATTGCACAAAGGTATGCGGCTTCAGACCGATCCGACCGTGATTTATGGTCTGGGTGAAAAGTTTGACGGCAACATTCGTAAGAAAGATTTGCGCACCCCGACACCGTACAATACCTATACCATTTTTGGGTTGCCGCCAACCCCGATTGCCATGCCGAGTGCTGCGTCGGTACTGGCTGCCGTGAAACCGGCCCAGACCAGTTATTTCTATTTTGTGGCTGACGGCAAAGGCGGCCATACGTTTTCAAAAACACTCAGCGAACATAACCAAGCTGTTCGCCATTATCTGAAGATACTCAAACAATAATGAACGGAAAATTTATCGTCATTGAAGGCCTGGAAGGGGCAGGGAAGAGCACTGCGATCTCAACTGTGCAGCATGTACTGGCTGAACAGGGAATCACTGAGATTGAGTCGACCCGTGAACCGGGTGGTACTCCCCTTGCCGAGAAAATGCGGACTTTGGTGAAAGAAGGCCATCCGGATGAACCTCTGACGGATATGGCTGAGCTGCTGTTGCTGTATGCGGCACGCAGCCAACTGGTTGAGCATGTGATTCAACCAGCCTTAAAAGCTGGAAAGTGGGTCATCGGGGATCGTCATGATATGTCTTCCCAGGCTTATCAGGGTGGTGGTCGCGGGTTTGATACCCAATTGATGACCAATATTAAAACCATGGTGCTGGGAACATTCGAACCGGATTTAACCATCTACATGGATATCGATCCGGAACTGGGCCTGGCACGTGCGCGCGGACGCGGTGCGCTGGATCGGATTGAGAAAATGGATCTGTCTTTCTTTGAGCGGACCCGGGAACGTTTTCTGGCCTTGTCCCGGAATAATCCGAAAGTCATCATCATTGATGCCTCTCAGAGTCTGGATGATGTGACGGCTGATATCCGGCGGCACCTGACACACTGGCTGTCGCAGCAGGAGCACGCATGAGCTATCCCTGGCTGACTACAGTCTGGCAGCAATGGCAGCAGCTGTTGACGCAGGATCGGATGCATCATGCGATGTTGCTGATTGCACCTTCCGGTTGTGGCAGTGAAACGTTGATCCGGCAGTTGGCCAGAACTGTGCTGTGCCAGAACGGGATGACGGAGCCGTGTGGCATCTGTCACAGCTGTCAGTTGTTTGCCGCTGAAACGCATCCTGACTGTCACACGATCCGGCCCCAGGACGGGAAAGCGATCAGTATTGATGCCATTCGTCAGTGTAATCACTGGGCTTGGGAAACGTCGCAGTTAGGCGGAAAGCGGGTTGTTTTAATTGAACAGGCCGACTGCATGGGTGAGGCCGCAGCTAATGCGCTGCTGAAAACGCTGGAGGAGCCCCCAGCTAATTGTCAGTTTATTTTAACGACGACAGAGCTGGATCGCCTGTTACCCACAATCAACAGCCGCTGTAACAAATGGCGTTTACCATTGCCTGCAGAACAGGATGTGAAGCGTTGGGTTGAAAGTCAGCTCAAGCAGGCAGTGAAAGTCGAAGCTATCCGATTGAACGGCAATGCGCCACTGGCTGCTTTACACTTTATTGAGCAGGGACAGGACATCCGGCATCAGAACTTGCTGGAAAGTTTTCATCAATTCCTGGTCCCACCTCATTCTGGCTTGTTCAGCGTGGCAGAGCACTGTATGAAAGATGGCCTGCTCAGTCTGAAGTGGCTGAGCTATTTTTTGGTGGATTGCCTGAAAATACAACAGGGCGTGGTCGGCTATCTTGTCCATGCGGAGTCATCGGCTCTGGCAGGGCAGGTCGCGGCTCAGTTACAGCAGTCGCTCTTGCTTGGGCAAATAAAAGCCTTGAATGCATTAATCCGCGAACTGGAAGCACATCCGGGTCTGAACGATGAGCTCCTGATAACGGATTGGTTATCAGGTTTTATCTCTTCTCAGTAAACACACCGAACTCAAGAGGATATTCAGGTGTTAGTAGATTCACATTGCCACCTCGATAAACTGAATTATGACGAACTGCATACCGATGTGGCCGATGTCCTGGCAAAAGCACAGGCGAAAGGCGTCGAGTACTTTCTTTCAGTGGGGGTAACGCTGAAAAGTTTTCCTGCAATGATGGAAATGATTGCGCCTTTTGACCACGTTTTTGCCTCCTGTGGTGTTCACCCGCTGGATATAGAAGCCGGTTTTGATTACGACAAACTGAAGGCTTATGCCAGTGACGACAAAGTCGTTGCGATTGGCGAAACGGGTCTGGATTATCATTACCAGCCTGAATTGGCAGAGCAGCAGCAGGAAATCTTTCGTCAGCACATCCGCCTGGCTGTTGAACTGAATAAGCCATTGATTATTCACACCCGAATGGCGCGTGAAGATACGATCCGTATTTTAAAAGAAGAGGGTGCGGAACGTTGCGGTGGTGTCCTGCACTGTTTCACTGAAAGCCTGGAAATGGCAGAAGCTGCGATGGAGTTGGGGTTTTATATCTCGATTTCAGGGATCGTCACTTTTAATAAAGCCGCTGAACTGAAAGATGTGGTGAGTCGTTTGCCGCTTGAACGGTTGTTGGTGGAAACGGATTCTCCTTATCTGGCTCCGATTCCGTACCGCGGCAAAGAGAATCAGCCTGCTTACGTGAAGGAAGTTGCAGATTATATCGGTTTGCTGAAAGGTGTGTCAGGGGAAGAGGTTGCCAGAATTTCGACCGAAAACTTCTTCCGGCTTTTTTCGCAGGCCAAACGATAAAAGTGTCAAAAAAGGAGCGAAAGCTCCTTTTTTTGTATATTTAATTGATTGCTTCAAAAAATTATTAGCTCTATTGTTCATTCCTGCACAAATCTTCGCTTTTTTTCCGATCTGAATTGTAATGTTGTTTCGTTACATGAAGAAACATGGGTTACAGGGGTGAAATATAATTACAATTTAATGATAGGTATGTTTTTAGATTAACCTGTTGGTTTTTAATTATTTTTTGTGTTTTTTGACGTTTTTGTGCACTGAGTTCATTTGTGATCTATGTGTCAAACTGAAATTTACTTTCACGATCCGTTGGTATTCTTGATTACTGTCACGTTATATTTGGCGCCGCATTTTATACTTATGCCGAACAATAAAAACGGGTGGTGCTAGCATTATGACTACGGGGGTAGGTCGCTGGTAACCGCTGGATACGTCGTAAATATCTCACTCAGGAGCACAATATGTTTAAGAACTTTTTTGCGAACCTGCAGAAAGTCGGTAAGGCGCTGATGCTGCCAGTATCGGTTCTGCCGGTAGCAGGTATTCTGTTAGGTGTAGGGGCGGCTAATTTTAGCTGGTTGCCAGCAGTTGTTTCTCACCTGATGGAACAGGCTGGTGGTTCCGTATTCGGCCAGATGCCACTGCTGTTTGCCGTTGGTGTTGCACTGGGCTTTACCAAGAATGACGGTGTTGCTGGTCTGTCTGCAATTGTCGGCTACGGCATTATGGTTGCCACACTGAAAGTGATGGCGCAAGTCATGGGTGTTGAAAGCATCGAAACGGGTGTGCTGGGTGGTATCCTGGCGGGTGGTGTTGCTGCCTGGGCATTTAACCGTTTCTTCAAAATTCAGCTGCCGGAATATCTTGGCTTCTTTGCTGGTAAGCGTGCGGTTCCAATTATCACGGGTTTCCTTTCTATCGCACTGGGTGTCGTTCTGTCTGTGATTTGGCCACCGATTGGTGCCGGTATCGCTGCATTTTCTGACTGGGCTGCGAACCAAAACCCTGTACTGGCATTCGGTATTTACGGTGTGGTTGAGCGTTCTCTGATCCCATTTGGTCTGCACCATATCTGGAACGTTCCTTTCTTCTATGAAGCGGGTACTTGTGTGAACGGTGCCGGTGAAACGGTTCACGGTATCATGACTTGTTTCCTGACTGCTGATGATGCATCCCGTGCCGCGGGTAATGGTTTCGGTCAGCTGGCGGGTGGCTACCTGTTCAAAATGTTTGGTCTGCCAGCAGCGGCTTTCGCGATTGCTCACTGTGCGAAGCCAGAAAACCGTGCCAAAGTTGTTGGTATCATGGCATCTGCTGCACTGACTTCATTCCTGACCGGTATCACTGAGCCAATTGAGTTCTCATTCCTGTTTATCGCACCGGTTCTGTATGCGATTCACGCGGTACTGGCTGGTCTGGCTTATGTTCTGACGAACGCCCTGGGTGTTGTTCACGGCCATACCTTCTCGAATGGTTTCATTGACTTCATCGTTCAGATGCCACGTGCTGAAAACGTATGGACGCTGGTTGTGCTGGGTCTGGGTTACGCTGTACTGTACTACGTGGTATTTACCTTCGTGATTCGTGCACTGGACCTGAAAACACCTGGCCGTGAAGATGAAACGGCTGAGACTGAAACAGCTGCGGGTACTGAGCTGGCGGGTGAGCTGGTTGAAGCTTTCGGTGGTAAAGCAAACATCACGAACCTGGATGCATGTATCACACGTCTGCGTGTGAGTGTGGCAGATACAGCGATTGTTGATCAGGACAAACTGAAACGTCTGGGTGCTGCGGGTGTTGTGGTGGTTTCCGGTGGTGTTCAGGCCATCTTCGGAACGAAGTCTGACAACCTGCGTACTGAAATGGATGAGTGGATTCGCAATAACGCGTAATTTCTGAAGATTCTCAGTGTTCAAAAGCCTGGCTCCTGCAGCCAGGCTTTTTTGTTTCTGTTGTTTCTGTCGTCGAGACTCCTATCCATCTGAAAACGCAGTTGCCTGATATTCCCCTGCAACAGTCATCACACAGAGGACTCATCATCCAGGAGAGATTTTCGATCAATGCAATGAGATGTAATGATAGTGAACATATTGCAACTTATTGAGTATTAAGGTTTCTGGTGGCATTATGCGCGCTGTTGTGGCTTTTAAATTCACATGGAGTGAAATTGTATGATGTCGATGGACCGAGCCTGCAGTGAAACGAAAAGGGTGGTGATCAATGAACTTAAATCTGATGATTATCCTGCATTACTGACATTACTCCGACCGAAACAATTGGGGGATGTTGAGGAAGCGCGGCTTGAGCGTATTTTTAATCGGGCTGACAAAAATGCTGTGACCGGTGTGGGTATCCGGGTCTCCGGGAAACTGGTTGGAGCGATAGGTATTATTCCCCAAAAGCGTGTCAGCCGTTCAGGAAAAGTTGTGAATACGATTAATCTGACCTGTGCCGTGACACATCCCGATTTTCGAGGTTACTGGTTGCGAACCCTTTCTTTTTTGAGACAACATTTCAGTGATACCTTGTTCACGATTTTGTCGGCAAGCCAGATCGCTGACAGCGTTGCAAAGAACTTCCTCAATGCAAGGGAAGAGTCAGATCGGTTTCAGATCATTGCGGCACCCGAATCAGAATCGGATTCACTGTTTGATATCTATACCGGCAAGAAGGGCATCGCCTTTTTGACGGATGAGCAGCAATCGATTTTTTTTGCGCATGAAGTCCTGGAATGTGAGCAGCACGTCCTGAAATATGAGCAGGAGGTTTGTTATATCGTGACCCGAAAAGCGACGCTGCGCGATATTCAGTACACTGAGATTGTGTACTATTCCAATCCGGATCTGCTGTTTCGAAGCCGAGGAACGATTTCAAGGTATGTGACGACTTATGATCAAACCCAGAAATGTGTGATCAGTCTGAGCGATACACCTGAATGCCTGATTGATGAAAATTGTCAGCTCATGATGAGCTCACCACGCATTACATTTGGTCTGGATGCAGACGTCCCGTTTCTCTCTTTATATTCAGAAAATCTTGTACTGGGTCTTTGATCGTTTGGCGATCAAGTATGTGTGCCGGATTCATCCGTCTCATTGACGGGGTCACTGGGTCAGAGTCATCGCTGAACGCCACCAAATGCGTATCGTGTGACGATACGCATTTGAGTAAGCCTGGTATTAAGCGCAAATTTACAGCCTGTCAGGCGCATGGAAGAAACGCTTTAAAGCGACAGGAAAAACAGGATGAACACAGGAACCAGCAGGCTGAGGATAAAACCGCTGACAATCGCAATCGGCACGCAGCGAATACCTCCGCAGTTCTGGATCACAGGCAGGGTGAAATCCATCGCAGTTGCCCCTGCATAGCCAATCGCTGTGTTTGGATAGCGGGCGATGACAACAGGAATCAAAGTAAGCGCAATCAATTCCCGAAGCAGCTCATTCAGGAAAGAAGCCCCGCCAAATACCGGTCCCAGTCCGTCTCCGATCAAAATACCGGCCAGAGAATACCAACCGAAACCTGAAGCCATGGCTAGTCCGTGAGTCATCGGAATATCCAGCATCCATGCAGCAATCAGACCACCGGGCAGAGACGTTGCAATGATTGTCAGCGCAATCATAATTCCTTGTTTATTGAGCAGAATCTGTCTGAGGGTCATGCCGCTGTTGCGCAGCTGAATTCCAATCAAAAACAAAAGCAGCAACAGGATAATTTCACTGGCCTGGTCAACCCAGCTGAGATCCATATTGATGATTAATCCGAGACCCAGCCCGGCAGCCACGACCAGAATCAGTTTGGCGGACTCCATCAGCATTTTGGCTTTTGGCAGCTGCTGATGCCCATGCTGTGTTTCCAGCGGATAGTATTTGTCGAGAAGCGGCAGAGCCAGGGCATTACAGGCACTGATGCAGACAAAGAACGTGAAGGTATATAGCAGGATTTGGCTGAGGTTTTCCCCCAGGTTGTCTAATCCCGCCAGGCTGAGCCCCATCAGAGTCAGAATAACCAGGACCAGCCGGGATGTCTGAGCATGAATAAAATCAAGGACCGATGCATTTCTGACCGGGATGAAATAGCCGATGATAAGTGGCAGGAAAATAAAAAGCATTCCTGAGAACATGAGTATCCTTACAGAGGTTGTCTGGCTATGACATCGCTGGCAGCCAGTGAAATCCAGGGTTTCATTACGTCATTGACCCGCGCAGGTGTAAACGTGCTGTTAATGAATGCAGAAGCTTATCAGGCTGTTTAACAAAGGGTCAATAGAGCGCTGTTTTTCAACAGCGCAAGCAGGCAGATGAATGAACCACGTGCTGCTCGGCAGCTTAAAAGCCGCTGCTGAGCAGCACGTGGTTGATCTGGCGATCAAACTCGTCATCAGGCAGGTTGGTCAGGGTATACATCACTTCTGCACCTGCCAGATCAAGCTCTACTTCATGGTCATCAATGTCGTCGTCGTCTTCTTTGAACAACAGCAGGTGATTGGCCATGCGCGCGACATCAAGGTAGGTAATGTCCTCATCTTTTTTATAGGCAGGGAAGACCCGCTTATTACTGGCAACTTCCAGATAATCCTGGTCAAACCCCCAGTGCTTCAGAATATCCAGGCTGGCCTTGTTGCAGCAATGTTCGAAGACATACTTTGCATATTGGATGTCCAGGAAATTGCCGCTGTCGAGGTAGTTTTGATATTCATAGATCAGGCTGAACAGGCCAATATCTGCAAACAGACCGGCGAGCAATGCTTTTTCTGGCTCCAGTTTCAGCTCAGGGCGGTGTATGAGCAGGTTTTGTGTGACCAATGCCATACTGCCGGCTAATTGACGCGAGCGGGCGGCACTGCCGGATAACAGGAGCTTACATTCATAATCAAAGCTGCTGTTCAGTTTAATATCAAGAACCGTTTTTGCTGTGATGATGTCTCTGACCCGAATGATGCCTAGTCGGCTGACCGCAGTCTGGATGTCATGGCAAACGATATTACGTCGGTTAAACATCATCGTGTTTGATGTTTTAACGACTGTGGCAGTCATGCCGGGATCATTGAGTAAAACGGTGGCTGCGTCACGCACCGTGGAATCATCCCTGTTACACAGTGCTTGGAGTTCGGCCAGAACATCGGGGATCGGCGGAAGTGTCAGGCGGTTTTCTTTAATCGCGTCTTTCACGAGTCCGTGAAATTCCGATTGAAGGCCTGTCAAAATTTTGTCGTTTTCGGGTTTTAACCAGAAAAAAGATAGATGCGACATGAAAGATTAATAACCTAAGATATTTGTATTTATTTTATCTTGGTCAGATGAGTGGAGTACACCAAGGCGGGCGATTTTTGAGAACAAAGTAAGAGTTAGTTGATATCATCATCAAATAACTGTGGATTATCGAAAAGTTTGAGCAAGAAGCGTGCAGTCAATGCTGGTGAATCCTGTGCGATAAGTAATTGCTTATAATGTACTTCTAGCGGCAGGCACTCGATCCAGCGCTGGCAAACCCAGCTTAAATTATCATATTCGCTATTTTGATAGAGTGCGCCGATTTCAGGCATGGTCGCAAAGAACAGCTTTAATTTTTCAATCAGACACTCATGTTTTCCGGACACGGGCACAGGAGGCCAGGCTTTAAAAGGCAGATATTCAGCAATCAGTAAGTGATCACTTTCGTGCTTGACTGAAAGGATACGGATCTTCGTTTTGCCTTCAACCAGAATACTGAGTAAACCGTTTTCCAGTGCATTGAAATCAACCACGTTCACTTTGGTCGCAATGGCCGGAATTCGTGTAATGGATTCATCCTCATTATCTTCTTCTTCACTTCGCATGCACATCGCAAAATCACGCTGTCCTTCAACGGATTCTTTCAGCATGCGTTGATAGCGTTGTTCGGCAATGGTGATTTCCAGTTTACCTTCAGGTAAGACATGGCTCGCCGAAGGAAATAGGGCAATCTCAGGCATATTTCTCCCTCTGTTCTCTAATAACCTTAGTCTCTGTGAGCCGGTAAAACGATCCGAAGCGAAGGAAAATGTCCTGAATTACACGAATCTCAGTTATTGATACAGACTCTAAGAAGCTGAAATTTCATTTTATTTCGCTCTATAACATGCGCAATGTCTCACTTTGATTTGTGTATTGTTTCATATGTGGAATTTATAATTTCTGTGTGTCATGGTTGCATATGATAGTTGGCGTTGGTTTTAAATCGATAACGAAGAATAATATTAGGAATAATGCTGTGTCACTCACGAAAGAAACATTCATTGATTACCTAGATACCTTTGTGCCGAATGAACAGCGATCGATGTTTGGTGGTACAGGTATCTTCGTCCAGGGAGCAATGTATGCTCTGTTGTCTGACGAAAAGCTCTACATCCGTGGCGGTGAGAAGTTAGATCATCAGCTGCTGGAATTAGGATGCCACAAGTTTAAGCATGTTAAACGAAGTACAGTGGCCATCGTAAATTACTATGATATCTCAGATATTTATGATTCTCAGCCTGCACTTTGCACTGAGCTGGTTCAAAGCTCGATTGCAATTGCGCTGAAAGAAAAAGTCATGAAAGGCACGGCACGCAACAGAAGGTTGCGAGATTTGCCGAACCTGCGTCTGACGCTGGAGCGGATGATGAAAAAAGCAGGCATCGAAGATGTTGATGCTTTTTATGACATGGGCGCAGTTGATGCTTATCTGCTGGTCAAGCAGTCTCAGGGAAAAAGTGTTGATCAAAAACTGTTGTGGATGTTTGCCGGTGCTGTCGAAGGCTGTCACTGGACATTGCTGAATCCATCCCTGAAAGATGAGCTGCTGCTGCAACTGGAACAACGAAAGCAGTTTTATCCGTATCAGACTGAATCGGAAAAACATGCTGCTGACGTATTCAACTGACACTAAAAGTTGTCAGACTCTATGAAGTGAACCAATAAAAAACGGGGGTATCAACTACCTCCGTTTTTTATTGTCTGCAGATTGTCCGCTCAGATTTTCTTCCATTCTCCCTCAATTTCTTCTGGAATAACTTTCCAGAGTGAACTTGAATAGTCGTGCAGTCATTCATGGCGATATAACCCGGGAGATAAAGATTCTGTGATTCATATATATCGTGATGTGTCATTTGCTTTTATTTTGGATATTTATATTTTGCAATCACTTATGAGAACCACTTCACTTCTGTGAGCGAATGCCTTTCATGATAGAGAAAGAATTTGATTGAGTAGCTTTCTATTCGGAGTAGCTTTTCTCACGGCGTTGTACTGACGATATGGTGATGTCCCCTTGCTGGTCATGTCCAATGAGCTCTTTGCCTCCTACGCCCAACAAGTGATCCAACAGCTGGAGAGTGAAGGGAAAAAACAGATTCTTCATTATTCGTATTCTATTTACCAGTTCGGTGAGGGTTGTCACTGGCACCCCAATGTGAAAGAACATCAGCGTTTTGCCAGTGATATCCTGCATGTGATCAGCCAGTCTGGTTTGCAGCTTTTTTCGGCATCGATCTGATACGGGGATGGTAAGACAAACGGGTTATGGTTGAATCCGGGGTGCTTGGCCTCGGCTATGCTTAGATGAAGCGTTGTTTGGTCTGGTATGGCCTATGAAGACTCTGGTGATGATTGGATGGCTGGCATACTGGCTGTGCCAGAGTAATGCAGCTGCCGCCAGTTTTTCTGAGCAGCGTGAACAATATAACAATTGTGTTCTGCAGTACGTGTCTGCCGCAGAGGAGCCCGCAGCCATTACGTGGTTACTGAATGCCTGCCGGGAACTTTATCTCGATAATATTTTACTGACAGAGAAAGATAAGGACTATTACCAGTGCCTGCTTGATTTTATGTCGAAATCAAGCAGGCTGGAGGCAACGCTCAGTATCAAGCAAGCCTGTCAGGACAGGTATCGCTCTTTTCTGCGTTAGGCTTCGGAGCGTTTGAACTGGCTGAACAGAAAGAGTAATGCGGCAGATACAACGACGGATGGTCCGGCTGGCGTATCGTAGTGCCAGGACATCCAAAGCCCCAGTACAACAGCAATGCATCCCAATACAGAAGCCATGATGGCCATGCGCTCCGGACTCTGAGCAAAACGCCGGGCCGTAGCGGCCGGAATGATTAGCAGTGAAGTGATGATCAGCGCGCCGACAAACTTCATCGCAACGGCAATCACCATGCCGACCATCAGCATCAACAAAAGTCGCATCAGATCGACATTTACGCCTTCAACCTGTGCCAGATCTTCGTTGATTGTCATCGACAGCAACGGCCGCCACAGAGTGATCAGTAAGCCCATGACGATCGCACCGCCGCCGTAAATCCAAATCAGATCGTCAGTTGTGACGGCCAGCAGGTCACCGAACAGATAGGCCATCAGATCAATACGGACATGATCCATGAAGCTGATGGCAACCAGACCAAGTGACAGGGCACTGTGTGCCAGAATACCCAGCAGTGTGTCTGTGGCGATGTAGCGTTGCTTTTGAAGGCTGACCAGAATGACAGCCAGTGTCAGACAACAGATGACCAGCGCAAGATTCAGGTTGATGTTGAACAAAAAGCCCAGCGCGATTCCCAGCAGGGAAGCGTGTGACAGGGTGTCCCCGAAATACGCCATTTTACGCCAGACAACAAAAGAGCCCAATGGCCCGGCAAGCATGGAGATGCCAATACCTGCTGCAAGGGCAGGTAACATGAATTCAAGCATTGTGATTTCCGTGTTGACAAGGACCAAGCGGGCTGCCGCCCAGATCATGTTCGTGATTATGATGGTGATGATACAGCGCCAGCTGTTCGCTCTGCTGTCGTCCAAACAAGGCCACGTAAGACGGGTGACTGGTGATGGATTCAGGTTCGCCGGAACAACAGACGTGATGCTGCAGACAGATGACATGATCGGTTTTAGCCATCACCAGATGCAGGTCATGCGACACCATCATGATTGCGCAGTTGAGTTTGTCCCGCAGAGACTGAATCAGACTGTAAAGCTCTAACTGGCCACTCACGTCGACCCCTTGTACGGGCTCATCCAGAACCAGTAAATCAGGATTTTGCAGCAATGCCCGAGCCAGCAGGACGCGCTGCATTTCACCGCCGGACAGGCTGTGCATGTCACTGTGGGCCAGATGCGCACTGCCAGCCAGAGCCAGTGCATCCAGGCGCTGCTGGAAGCTGTATCTGCCTGCGAGTGCCATAAAGCGGTCAACAGTCAGAGGCAGGCTGTTGTTAAGCTGGAGTTTTTGCGGAACATAACCAATACGTAAACCTTTTGCCAGACGGACTTTGCCGGAGGTTGGTTTACGTAAACCGGTAACAACCTTCACTAAGGTCGATTTACCTGCGCCATTCGGACCGATAAGTGTGGTGATCTGGCCACGTTCCAGACGAAGTGACACCTGATCAAGAATGTGGCGGCCGGATGCGCGAACGGTAACATTTTGAAGTTCTACCAAAGGATTGGCGGACATTGAGCTGGCCATAAAAGGGTGTGAATCTCGTTGCTATCTTGAGGTGTTATATTATAACATCCCCGACTTCTTTTCATGGAATATTTTAAGGGGAGTCCCATGTCGCGTTTCGGTGCCTTGTGGTGTGCCATCACATTGTTTCTGTCTTTCACTGCTTCAGCAAAGTCTTTGCAGGTTGTGACGACCGTACATCCGATGAATCTGATTGTACAGGAACTGGTTGAGGGCGTAGGCTCAAGTGAAACCTTGTTACCGGCAGGGAGCTCGCCTCACGATTACGCTTTGCGGCCTTCGGATGTGGAAAAACTCAAAACAGCAGATTTAGTGGTATGGGTTGGACCTGAGCTGGAATCCTTTCTGACCAAAATTCTGTCGCACCAGACGAATACACTGGCACTGACGGCACAGTCCGGAATGGCTTTGCGGGAGTACGGCAGTGAACATGAAACGCATCATGACGAACACGGGCATGATCATCATGGCGTCGATCCGCATCTGTGGCTGGGTCCGGATCAAGCAATTGAAGCGGCAAAAGTGATCAGCACTGCATTGATTGAACGGGATCCATTGAATCGCACCCGATATGAGGCTAACCTGTCCCGGTTTACTGCCAGCGTGACGGAAACAGTACAAAACCTGAAAAAACAGCTTCAACCTGTGCAAAACGAAGGGTACTACGTTTTTCATGATGCTTATGGCTATTTTGAAGAAACGTTCGGTTTGAATAATCTGGGACACTTCACGGTTTCCCCTGATCGTCGGCCTGGCGCAAAAACCTTGATTACCATCCGGAATACCTTAAAAAAATCTCAGGTTAAGTGCATTTTCAGGGAACCGCAGTTCTCACCTGCGGTCATTCAAAGCGTCGTAAATGGCAGTGATATTAAAATTGGCACCCTGGATCCAATGGCAACGGACATTGCAGCGGAACAGGGAGGATATGTCCGGTTCCTGCAAGAACTCGGATACAGTTTCACCGAATGTCTTAAATAACAATGAAAATATTAACGGTTGCAGCCAGACGGTTTTCTCAGCTCCCCCGTCAACACCGAATTGCGCTTGCTTCAACATCACTATTAATTGCGGCTGCTCTGATGTGGCAGCCTGCTAACGTTCATTCGCCTTCTCACGGTTCTCGTACTGAGTCGGAATCAAGGCGGGAAGTACCGATCACGCCGGAAGAGATGGTTTCACTGTCAGAACAGAACAGTGAGCCACTTGGGGTGGTACTTGACCCGGAAGACCCGGATTTTCAGATCCCGAAAGATGAATTAGAGCAGCAGCTGGATAAAGCGACAGATATTGCTCATGCCCATAAGGTTGCTTCTGGCGAAACTCTGGGAGAAATTTTCACCCAGTACGCGTTGCCGCTTTCAGATATGTACCGTTTGATAGATGCCGACAAATCGATCCAGTTTCTTCGGGTCGGGCAGCGTATTGAATGGTCGCTCGATGATGAGGGGAAAATCAGCGAGCTGTCTATTGAGAGAAGTGCGAAATATACCGACACCTATCAATTGACGCCGAACGGGTATAAGCATCAGAAGGTAGAACGTGCCGGTGAGTTTAAACCTGTTCGCCTGACCGGACGTGTATCGGGCAGCTTCTACCAGTCAGCCCGGGCGTCGGGTATGACGCCGGCTCAGATCCAAACCCTGGTGAAAGCCCTGCAATGGCGTTTTGATTTAGGAAAGGAAGCCCGGAAAGGGGACCGTTTTGCGATCACGCTTGAACGTGAATTTATCGACGGGAAAGCCGTCGGTGAAGGAGAAGTGAAAGCGTTGTATTACATGAGTGGCAATCATGAGCTGTTTGCCATGCGGTACGACGATGGTGAATTCTATGATGAAGATGGTCGCAGCCTGAACCGTGCGCTGAACCGTTATCCGACCCAGAAGCGTTTCCGGATCAGTTCTTCGTTCGATCCGCACCGCAAGCACCCGGTTACGCACAGAGTGTCACCACATAACGGAACAGATTTTGCGGCTCCGATCGGAACCCCAGTGGTCGCGACGGGTGATGGCGTGGTTGTGAAAGCGCAAAAGCACTCACTGGCAGGGAATTTCATCATGATCAAACATGGTCGTGAGTATTCCACCCGTTATCTTCACCTGAGTAAAATCCTGGTGAAAGTCGGACAAAAAGTCCGAATGGGTGAAAAAATCGGCCTGAGTGGAAATACCGGCCGTTCAACAGGGCCACACCTGCATTATGAACTGCTCAAGTATGGCCGTGCTGTGAATGCCATGAAGGTACCGCTTCCGCAGGCAGATCCAGTGCCCAATAAGACCAGAACCGAGTATCGCAAACTGGCGAACCGGGAACGGCAAAATCTGCTGGCAGTGATGCCGGGATAACCTTAAAAACGCATCCATAGGATGCGTTTTTTGATGGTGAAGCCTGAATCACTGCCGACTGCGGCGTGCTTGGTTCTGTTTTTGAAAACCTCTGTTTTTGAAAACATAGTCTTCACAGTTTTAATCGAGTTATTTGATAACGATCAATCCTTTCATCACGCGCATCATTAACATTTGAAAATAAGAATGATTATTGTTGAGTGTTAATATGCGTTTATCAGAACTTTCCATTGGTGATTGTGCGGTGATCACCGATATTGCCAGCCTGCCAATGGAACAGCGAAAGCGTCTTGTCGCGTTGGGATTATTGCCGAACACCCCCGTTCAGCTGATTCGTCGCGCCCCACTCGGAGATCCGCTGCAAATTCGTCTGCGGGGATGTGATCTGGCCATTCAGAAAAAGATCGCAAGTAGTATAGAGGTAACGCTGAAATGAAATCACACGTGATGCTGACGATAGGCAACCCAAACAGCGGGAAAACCACCTTATTTAATGGCCTGACCGGCGCCCGGCAAAAAGTCGGTAACTGGCCCGGCGTTACCGTAGACAAAAAAACAGGTCGCTATACCTATCTTGATGAACAGTACGTGATGACCGATCTGCCCGGTCTTTATCAGCTGGATAGTGATGCCTCCGGCGCCGGTCTGGATGAGGCGATTGCCTCTCAGGTTGTGATGGCTGAAAACGCAGATGTTATTTTGAATGTTGTGGATGCCAGCTGTCTGGAACGGGGACTGTATTTGACATTGCAACTGCTGGAACTGGGGCTGCCTGTGGTGGTGGCGCTGAACAAAATGGATGTCATTCAGTCCAACCGGCAGCATATCAATACGGAAAAGCTGGCGGCACAGCTGGGATGTCCTGTGCTTACTGTTGCTGCGAACCAGTCAGAATCTGTGACCCGGTTTAAGGAAGAACTGGCTCAGGTGATTGCTGCGAGTCCGGGCCGAAAAATCAGTGCCGGGCAACCGGAGATCTGCTTTGATGACTGCATTGAGCGTGAAGTTGCTTTGCTGCTGCAAAAAGGCCTCAGAGCTCATGCTGCGTCTGACGGTTTGAAGCCTTTGGCGGAGCGGGGCATTGCGCTCAGAATGCTGGAGGGAGATGAACTGTTGCTGGAACATCAGGCAACTGATGTTCAGCAAGCCGTTGTGCAGGGCTGTGCACGCATTGCCACTCAGCTGGATCCGGAGATCAGTTTTGCCGAGAGTCGTTACAGCTTTTTGCACCAGTTGTGCACTCAGGTCAGACGTCAGCAGGGGCAGTGCAGTCTGGCGGCCAGCGATGCAATTGACCGCTGGGTACTGCATCCGTGGCTGGGCTTACCGATTCTGATGTTAGCCATGTATCTGATGTTCATGGTGTCGATTAATCTCGGCAGCGCATTTATTGATTTCTTTGATATCAGTGTCGGGACAGTGCTGGTCGACGGCGGACATCATCTGCTGGATGGGCGTCTGCCAGCCTGGCTGGTCACTATCCTGTGTGACGGGCTGGGGGGCGGCATCCAGACGGTCGCGACGTTTATTCCTGTCATCGCGTTTCTCTATCTGTCGATGACATTACTGGAAAGCTCAGGCTATATGGCAAGAGCAGCGTTCGTGCTTGATCGTCTGATGCAGAAAATCGGCTTGCCCGGCAAAGCTTTTGTGCCGCTGGTACTGGGATTTGGCTGTAACGTTCCTGCGATTATGGCCACCCGGACTCTGGAGCAGGAGCGCGAAAGACAGCTGGCTGCTGCTATGGCACCTTTTATGTCCTGTGGTGCCCGTCTGCCAGTTTATGCGCTTTTTGCGGCGGCTTTTTTTCCGCATCAGGGGCAGCATCTGGTCTTTGCCCTGTATCTTGCCGGGATTGTTGCGGCAGTTCTGACTGGCTTGCTCCTGCGCCATACGATTTTGCCCGGAACCAGTGATGCGCTGATTATGGAGATACCGCGCTATGAGTGGCCGAAAGCCAGTGCTGTGATGATTAATACCTGGCATAAACTCAAACGCTTTGTATTTGGGGCCGGTAAAACCATCGTGCTGGTGGTGACTTTGCTGAGTTTCCTGAACTCGATTGGCACCGATGGTACTTTTGGTCATGAGAACAGCCCGGATTCAGTGCTGGCAAAATCGGCTCAGCTTGCGACACCGCTGCTGTCGCCACTGGGTGTCCAGGAAGATAACTGGCCAGCGACCGTTGGGATTATCACTGGTTTATTTGCCAAAGAAGCTGTTGTGGGGACACTGAACAGCCTGTACGCCACCAGTGAGGAGGCTGACAGCGATTACGATTTGTGGGGCGGTCTTGCTGAGGCTGTAGCATCTGTACCGGCAAACCTGGCTGCACTGAATTACAGTGATCCGCTTGGTATCAGTGTTGGGGATGTGGAAGACTCCTCTTTAGCTGCATCTGAGCAGGGGGTCAGTGTATCGGTATACGACAGTTTGAGATCGGGATTCAGCAGTGAGGCCGCTGCACTGTCATATTTAATCTTCATTCTGCTTTATACGCCGTGTGTTGCTGCAATGGGCGCTTATGCACGGGAGTTCGGCCGTCGCTTTGCGGTGTCGATTGCCGCGTGGACTATGTGGCTGGCGTTCAGTATCTCAACCTTGTGTTTTCAGATTGCTGAATTGGGTACATCAGGCAGTATGGGCTGGATTGCGCTTATCCTGAGTCTTAATCTGCTCGTTGTCTTTGCGCTGAAGCGATACAGCCGTCGTCAGACAGACCAAGGTTTGAAACGGGTACTTTTATGATTTTGCAGCAGTTACGGGAACAGGTTGAACAATCTGGCCGGATCAGCCGCCGTCAGCTGGCGCATCGGTTTGGTCTGAGTGAAGACGGGGTGGATGCCATGATGGCGCTGTGGGTGAAAAAAGGCCTGATCGGACAGGAACGTGATGGTTGTGGTTCGGCCGGGTGCTGTAAACCACAGGGTGAGGTTTGGTACCGGGTGCTCAAAGCGAATGAGTTACCGGTGACGGTCATTTGTGAGTAAATATCAGGGAGAGCATTGCTCTCCCTGATGATTTGGTGCCGTTATACCGGTAAAAAGCCGGGCAATTGACTGAATAAGGATTTCAGTCGTTCTGCCAGGATTTTTTCGTCGCTTTCGGTGCGCTGGCTGCCGTCTGTATTTCCCCATACCGGTCCGGGCCAGGCAATATCCGTTGTAAATCTGGCAATATGATGGATATGCAGTTGCGGAACCAGATTGCCTAATGCACCGATATTGATTTTGTCCGGGCTGAAATATGTTTCCAGAAGCTGCGCTGTGGCAGAAGATTCAATCATCAGTTGCTGCTGATCGGCCGCGGTCATGTGATGGATTTCTCTTAAGGATTCATAGCGCGGGACCAGAATGAGCCAGGGGCCAATGGCTTCTTTCGATAACAGAACCCGACACAGTGGTAAATCGCCAATGACCTGAGTATCCGCGCTCAGTCTCGGATGAAGGGTGAAACTCATTGTTGTATTCCTTCTTTCTATTAAGTGCTTCACAAGTCAGCTATCGGGTCGATACAAATTGCATTCACACCAGTTCAGCTCACCCTAGGATAAACTACAGAGTGCGGCTGCGAAAGCGCCGAAATTACAGTAACCTTGTGAGAGGTTACGGTTTGAGAGGGGAAAACGATGGCAGATATTGAAGACGTTCTGGCCTATTGGTTTGGTCATCTGCAAGGTGACGTGACAGCGGAGAACAAACGGAGTCTCTGGTTCAAAGGCAGTGAGGAGATTGACCGTGAAATCACGGAACGTTTCCGGGATCTGGTCAGTCAGGCTGGCCGGGGAGAATTAAATGCCTGGACGGAAACGCCCAGAGGTACACTGGCGCTCCTGATTCTGCTGGATCAGTTCAGCCGGAATATCTATCGTGGCTTGGCAGCTGCTTTTCGTTATGATTCGCTGGCTCAGGCATTGTGTAAGCGAGGGCTGGCCAAAAACTTCGACCGTTCGCTGACCCCCATCGAACAGGCTTTCTTTTATATGCCGCTGGAGCATTCTGAGGCGCTGGAAGATCAGGAAGAAAGTGTCTTCCGGTTTGATCAGTTGCGTCAGTCAGTTCCTGCTGAACATAAAGCGGTGTTCGATGACTTCTATCAGTATGCGGTGAGCCATTATCAGGTCATCAAAGATTTCGGGCGTTTCCCGCACCGCAATGCAGCATGCGGCAGATTATCGACCCGGGATGAGATCTCTTACCTGCAGACCGCACATCGTTTTGGCCAGTAACTGCACCCTCAAATCAGAGGTAAGACACGGTTCCGGCCCAGGCTTTTGGCCTGAAGCAGGTACTTATCGGCTCTGGCCAGAACAGCCAGGCCGTTTTCTTTTCCTGTCTGCTCCGCAATACCCATAGAAACCGTGATGGAGCTGACGGTTTTACCGGACTGTTTGTCCTGAACGGCAATCCCGGAAATGACCTGACGCAGCTTCTCAGCCTTTTGCCAGCTTTGCTGGAGCGTCGCGCCGGGTAAAATCACCACGAATTCTTCTCCGCCGTAGCGATATGTCTGCATGCCCCATTCGCACCAAGCCTGGAGATGCCGGGCGACGGAACACAGGACTTTGTCTCCCATCAGGTGGCCAAAGTCATCGTTGAAGGTTTTAAAGTTATCAATGTCCAGCAGCACCAGACTGAAAGGAGTGCGGTGCTGGATACAGCTGTTCAGATCCTGCTGAAAAGCCCTGCGGTTGAGCAAGCCGGTCAGCGGGTCTTCATTGGCATGTTTCAGGCTGTCTTTCAGTGCTTTTTTCAGGTTTTCAATTTCTTGATGAGCGCTTTCCAGCTGCTGATTCAGCAGGGCGCTGGATTGATGCATACTTTTCGACTCATCAAGCAGCTCCTGCACCAGCCCGTTGGCTTCATGCACATTAACCCCCTGTGCCACTTTTTGACTGAGCCGCTGATAGGTTTTCGACAGAGATTGATGAAAAGCCTGGGTCTCATTTTTAGAGCCGTCCATGGTGTGGCAAAGCTCATCCATAATGGCTTGCAGGCTGTGACTGATCTGCCCCTGCTCACTGTCCGGCCCCTGGCTCAGGTGAGTACGATACAGAGAGTCAGACAGGCTGGGCGGGCAATGACCATACTGAGCCAGACTTTGATCGAGTGCCTGATTGAGCAGCGGCATCTGATTCGTTGTATAGCTGTACCATAAAGCATAATTGACTGGTGTGGTCGGAACTTTATGCTTTATCATCAAAGGAATGGTTTTACGCAAGGTTTGAGTCGACGACAGAAAGTCGTCAGTAAGACTGATGCCGGTATCTTTTGAGTCTTCAAGGCTCATAAACATTCCATGTTTAAGTAAAAGGTCTTCAACCTCTAATGGCACTAAAAAGCCTTCTAAGAATACCCTAGAAGGCTTTTCAAGTTTAGTTCTGCTGTATTAGATAAATGTGATGTTCAGTCAGATTACATGCGTTCCAGTGTTTCGATACCCAGCAGATCCAGACCTTGCTTGATGGTCTTGGCTGTCAGCAGTGCCAGTTTCAGACGGCTTTGCTTTACAGGCTCATCAGCATTCAGGATAGGGCAGGCTTCATAGAAGCTGGAGAAGTTACCGGCCAGTTCAAACAGGTAGCTGCACATGACATGCGGGTGACCTTCACGGGCAACGGTTTCCACGGCTTCTTCAAACTGCAGCAGTTTCGACAGCAGGACCTGCTCTTTTTCGTCGTTGATCACAACCGGATGAGTCAGCTCGTTTTCGCTCAGGCCCGCACGTTTGAATACAGACATGACGCGAGTGTAGGCATATTGCATGTACGGCGCAGTGTTGCCTTCGAAGGCCAGCATGTTGTCCCAGTCAAATACATAGTCTGTGGTGCGGTGCTTGGACAAATCTGCATATTTCACTGCCGCCATCGCAACGGTTGAGGCGATCTTCGCTTTTTCTGCGGCATCCAGTTCCGGGTTTTTCTCTTCAATCAGTGCATTCGCGCGTGATTCGGCTTCATCCAGCAGATCGGTCAGACGCACAGTACCGCCAGCGCGGGTCTTGAATGGACGGCCATCTTTACCCAGCATCATTCCGAAAGCATGGTGTTCCAGTGACATCGTTTCCGGGATGTAGCCCGCTTTGCGGACAATCGTCCAGGCCTGCATCAGGTGCTGGTGCTGGCGGGAGTCAATGAAATACAGAACACGGTCGGCATTGAATTGCTCGTGACGGTATTTAGCGCATGCGATGTCCGTTGTGGTATACAGGAAACCGCCGTCGCGTTTCTGGATGATCACACCCATTGGCTCGCCGTCTTTGTTTTTGAACTCGTCCAGGAAAACAACCTGAGCGCCGTCGTCCTCAACCGCCAGACCTTTTGCTTTCAGATCCGCAACGATACCCGGCAGCATCGGGTTATACATGGATTCACCCATGACATCGGCACGAGTCAGCGAGACATTCAGACGGTCATAGTTGTGCTGGTTTTGTTCCATGGTGATGTCCACCAGCTTTTTCCACATTTCAGCACAGTACTGATCACCGCTTTGCAGTTTCACCACGTAGTTCCGTGCACGCTCAGCAAAGGCTTCGTCTTCGTCGTACAGTTTTTTCGATTCACGATAGAAGGCTTCCAAGTCGGACAGCTCCATCGAAATTTCACCGGCTTCCTGCTGAACACGCTCCAGGTTGGCGATCAGCATACCGAACTGGGTTCCCCAGTCACCGATGTGGTTGGCGCGAATGACATTGTGACCCAGAAATGACAGTGTACGGACCACGGCATCACCGATGATGGTTGAGCGCAGGTGACCCACGTGCATTTCCTTGGCGACGTTCGGAGCAGAGTAGTCCACCACGATATTCTGGGCCGCTTGTTTTGCAACGCCCAGACGCTCGTCCGCAAGTGCGGCTTCAGCACGCTCGGCCAGCCAGGTTTTGTTCAGGAAGATGTTGATGAAACCCGGACCGGCGATTTCTACTTTCTCAGCCATGTCGCCCAGATCGAGGTTATCGATAACTTTTTGTGCAAACTCGCGCGGGTTGGTTCCCAGTTTTTTGGCAACACCCATCACACCATTGGCCTGGTAATCACCGAACTGTACTTTGGCTGATTGACGAACGGCCGCAGGACTGCCTGCTGGCGCGCCCGCTGCTTCCAGCGCCTGGGAAACTTTATCGTTAATGAGTGCTTGAATGTTCACACGTCTATCCTTTCAATCGGTCTGGAGCCTGCCAGACGGGCAAAACTCTTGGGTATTCAATATCGTACGGACTACAGCCCAGCGGCATGACTCGTTTATCGCGTGGTCAGCAACGGCACCAGATGAAAGCGTTTACTGCGTCTGATGTCTGAATAAAAGGTAATCCGGGTAGCGCTGACGGGAGCTTGCTGGCTGTAAAAACGGCTGTATGGATACGAAAATCAGTTAGCTGTAATAATACCAATAAATGCGGGGCGTTTGGCAAGGTGAAAAGCGTTCAGGACTGTTTTTTTTCTTCGCTGGGTGCCGCACAGGCGGCTGGATGCGGAAGGCTTTTGCTGAAAAAGATTCTGTGGATAATGAGCGCCTATAAATTGCGAGGAGAAATCACATGCAGGATTTAAAGCAGGTAAACCTACATCCGGAACAAATGCTGGCACAGCTGCCTGAATTTATGGCGAAAATTACCGCACTTTCGGAACAGTTAGGACTCGACTTATCTGCTTGTCAGGCAGATCACGTTGCACTGCGGGTGAATGATGCGTCGCTGGCTTCTCAATTACATCAGGCCTGGCTGGCCTACGGTGAAGAATGGTCGACGAATGTGATCAATGGCCGTCCCATTGTTGTGATTGGCTTTACCCAGCCTTTAGTGGCAGGTCACTGGAAGATTGAAGCTTTGGAATTGCCATACCCGGGTGACAAAGTGTATCCGGTACAGGGTTGGGAGCATGTGGAGTTTGTGGTGCCTTGTCAGGCAACGACAACAGATGAACTGAAATCAGTTCTGGAGACACGTTTTCCTGCGCTGGACTGGCAAAAGATTGAGGCTGACGGTATTAAAGTGAAAGCCAGTTCTCCGGCCGGAGAGAAAGAGCGCCTGGCGAATCCGACGATTGCATTCAAGAAAGACGGGGTGTGTATTAAGCTGCATCCGTGTTCGCTCAAGGCTGTGATTGCCAGCGAAAGTTGAGATAAAAAAGAAAATATAAAAAAGGGCAGACCATTCACTGGATTGCCCTTTTTTGTTGGACATCTGCTCGATATTAAAGGACGACAGTCCGGTTGCCGTAAACGAACACTTTGTCTTCCAGAACGAGGCTCAGTGCCTTGCTCAGAACAGATTTTTCAACATCACGGCCGGAACGGGCCATGTCTTCCGCGCTGTAGTTGTGATCAACCGGAATGACATTCTGGGTGATGATAGGTCCTTCGTCTAAATCGTTCGTGACGAAGTGTGCAGTAGCCCCAATGATCTTCACGCCGCGCTCGTAGGCTTGCTTATACGGCTGAGCCCCGATAAATGCCGGAAGGAAACTGTGGTGAATATTGATGATCCGGTGCGGATATTGAGCTACGAAGTTTGCCGTCAGAATCCGCATGTACTTTGCCAGCACAACGTAGTCCGGGGCATACTGGCCGATGCAGTCCAGCAGTTTCGCTTCATGCTCTTCACGGCTCAGACCTTCATGGCAGACATGATGGAAAGGAATGCCGAACTTTTCGACCAGTTCGCCCAGTTTGTCGTAGTTCCCGACCACAGCCGCAATCTCGACATCCAGCGTGCCATCATAGGCTTTGACCAGAATATCACCCAGACAGTGGGCTTCTTTGGTCACCATGATCACGATTTTCTTACGCGCTGAACTGACCAGACGACGGTGGCTGCCTTCAGGCAGTGCACGGTCTAAATCAAGCAGAAAGGTTTCATCGTTAAAGATCCCTTCCAGTTCAGTTCGCATAAAGAACTGGCGGTGGCTGTGATCCACAAATTCTTTGTTATGAACGATGTTGAGTTGATGTTTGTAACAGATGTTGGTGATTTTAGAAATCAATCCCATGGCATCCGGGCAATCGGTCAGCAGGATTTTCTTTTCCATGGTGTCCTTAATGTTGCGAGCATATCAATGAATGTTGTTTTAGGTTTTTGTGTCAGCGTTCCGGGTATGGAAAGGCTGACAGACCCTATTGTTTACATGGGATTGATTTCGGCGTCAAAACTTTTGTGATCTCACTCAACAATTTTTGAGGATGACTGCCGCTGGCTGTCCCCCCGCTTTCTTGGCATAATCGGCGGAAAGATACTGGATAAATAACCAATAGACTGACTTCTATGATTGCGAAATTTTTTCAACCGGGTGGTGCACTGGAAAAGGCCATTCCGGGATTTCAGGCACGACAGCCGCAGATTGATATGGCAGAAGCGGTTGAAAAAGCAATCAGGCATCAGCAGCAGCTGGTGGTCGAAGCGGGCACGGGAACAGGAAAAACATTCGCCTATCTGGTGCCGGCGCTGGTCAAAGGGCATAAAACCATTATCAGCACCGGTTCCAAAAACCTTCAGGAACAGTTGTTTCATCGTGATTTACCCCTGATGACGCAGGCACTGGGTTTTACCGGTAAAGTTGCCCTGCTGAAAGGACGTTCAAACTATCTGTGTCTGGATCGGCTCAGCCGCCAGATTACGGAAAGTCACGGTGGTCATGTTGATCCGGGAATGCTCAGTCAGCTCGTGACGATTCGAAGCTGGTCGTCCGCCACGAAAACCGGCGATATCAGTGAATGTGATTCCATTCCTGAAGACAGTCCGGTCATTCCGACCATCACCTCAACCAATGACAACTGTCTGGGGCGGGAATGTCCTTCCTATGAAGACTGTTTTGTGGTGAAAGCACGCCGGAAAGCCATGGATGCTGATGTGGTGGTGGTGAACCATCACTTGTTTCTGGCGGATCTGGCCATCAAAGAAACCGGATTTGGCGAGCTGATCCCCGAAGCTGATGTCTTCATTTTTGACGAGGCGCACCAGATCCCGGATATCGCCAGCCAGTATTTCGGCCAGAGCCTGTCCAGCCGGCAAATCCAGGATTTGTCAAAAGATATCACCATTGGTTACCGGACCGAGGCGCGGGACATGCGCCAGCTGGAAAAAACGGCAGACCGGCTCAGTCAGGCTGCTTCAGATTTACGTTTGGTGCTCGGTGAACCCGGTTATCGCGGCAACTGGCGTGATGCGGTGAACAGCCCGGCCATTCAGCGTGAACTGACCCGTTTAAACGATGCGCTGGAATTGGCGCATGACGTGCTCAAACTGGCTTTGGGGCGAAGCGAATTACTGGATGCTGCTTTTGAGCGTACGACGTTGTTTAAGGCCCGTTTAGCGCGGCTTTGTGACACATCTATCACCGGTTATTCCTATTGGTATGAATGTACGCCGCGTCATTTTAGTTTGCATATTACGCCGCTGTCGGTCGCAGAAAAGTTTCATGAGCAGATAGAACAGCAAAAAGGCGCCTGGATTTTTACCTCAGCCACGCTGGCAGTGGATGACGACTTCGGCCATTTCAGTCACCGTCTCGGTTTGCAGCCAGCCGCGCAGATGTCTTTACCCAGTCCGTTTGATTACCAGCAGCAGGCACTCTTGTGTGTGCCGCGGTTTCTGCCTGAACCGAATAGTCATGGCATGGCCGCGAAGCTGGTGCAGCTGATGTCGCCGGTGATTGAAGCCAATCGGGGGCGGTGTTTTTTCCTGTGTACGTCGCATCAGATGGTCCGGGAACTGGCCGAAGGTTTTCGGGAGTCTCTGGACTTGCCTGTACTGGTTCAGGGGGAAACGAGTAAGCAAAAACTGCTGGCAGAATATCTGGAATTGGGAAATGCGCTGCTTATTGCAACAGGTGCTTTCTGGGAAGGCATTGATGTTAGAGGGCAGGCGCTGAGCTGTGTTATTATCGACAAATTACCGTTTACCGCGCCGGATGATCCATTACTGAAGGCACGGATTGAGGATTGCCGCCTGCGCGGTGGCGATCCTTTCGCACAGGTTCAGATCCCGGATGCGGTGATCACCCTGAAACAGGGGGTTGGCCGTTTGATCCGGGACCAGCAGGACAAAGGTGTGCTGGTGATCTGTGATAACCGATTGGTGACGCGCCCGTATGGCGCTGTGTTTTTACGAAGTCTGCCGCCGATTCCGCGAACCCGGGATGTTGAAGGCGTCGGGCAGTTCCTGTCTGGCCTGCACAACGCGCAGGATGTTTCAGACAGCCAGCATTCAGAGGCTTGAATGAGCAGTAAGATCTTAGCTGTTGATACCGCGACCGAAAATTGTTCCGTAGCTCTTTTGACAGGGAGCGATGTGATTGCACGCTGTGAGTTTGCACCGCGTGAGCATACAACCAAAATTTTGCCTATGGTTGATGAAGTACTGGCTGAAGCTGGCCTGCGACTCAATCAGTTGGATGCGCTGGCGTTTGGCCGTGGTCCCGGCAGTTTCACCGGTGTGCGCATCGGGATTGGTATTGCGCAGGGGCTCGCGTTTGGCGCTGAGCTGCCTATGATTGGTATTTCAACGCTGGCTGCAATGTCTCAGGGAGCTTATCGCCTGCATCAGGCAGATCATGTTCTGGCTGCGATTGATGCACGAATGGGCGAAATTTACTGGGGTCAGTATCAGCGTCAGCAAAACGGCGACTGGTCTGTGCTGGGTGAAGAAGCGGTTTTTCCGCCGGAAATGGCTGCTGAACGCTTGGTTACTCTGCCAGAAGTGAACTGGTTTACCGCTGGAACCGGGTGGCAAACCTATCAGGAACAATTAAATGGATTGGCTGTCGAAAAACAAGCCAGCACAGTCCTTTATCCGGAAGCTCAGGATATGGCCTGGCTGGCACAATTTGCTTTGCAGCGTGGTGACGTGGTCGACGCTGAACATGCCAGCCCTGTCTACCTGCGGGATGAAGTGACCTGGAAAAAACTACCGGGCCGCGAATAACGGCCTCTGATCAGGATTCATTGTCTTTATGGTCACCATACCTCGTTTACCGGCATCGACACAGGCCCCGCAACGGGCCAGAAGAACCGACAAACGGCAGAAAGCTGAACAGTCCGCTGCGCCGGTTGCTCAGCCGACTGTGGTGGCCAGAGCCGTGGCGGAAACGATTAAAGATCCTGCACTGATTGAGGAAGCCCACAGTCAGGTTCAGTATGACAGCCCGCAAGGGAGAAATAAGCAGGCCCTTTCTGCTTATCTGGATGTACTGCATCAGTCTAAACGGGAAGAGTTCTCCCGGTTGCTGGGCGTCGATCTTTTTATTTGATCAGTCGCAATCGCAAAGCAGTTCCCTGTTTTTCTTTTTGAAAAGGATCCGTGGTGAAAAAGACAATCCTGGCGTTTGCCTTACTGGCTCTGAGTGGTTGCAGTCAGTTGCCCGACAGTTTACAAACAACAACAGCTAAACCGATTACCGATCTGACGATGGTGATTGAAGACCCTCAGGGGGTGCAGGGGCGTGAAGTGCGTCTGGGCGGCGTGATTGCTTCTGTTGTAAATGAGGCGAAACGCACTCGTCTGGAAGTGGCCAGTTTACCAATTGACACCTCCGGCCGCCCGGATCTGACGGCAAAACCTCAAGGCCGTTTTATTGCATATATTGACGGATTTGCCGATCCGATTGAGTACGCGGAAGGAAAGCTGGTGACTGTCGCCGGTCAGCTTCGTGGCAGCGAAATGGGGAAAATCGGCCAGTATGATTACACCTATCCTGTTGTCTTTGCCAAAGGGCAGCAAGTCTGGCGTATCGAAGAGCAGGTTCGCATTGACGATGTGAACACCTACTACCGGTGTCTGGGCATTCGTTGTCAGTATATTCACTACGGTCTGAGGCCGGACAGTGCTGATATCCGGTATCGGGTCAGCCCCTGAACAAATCTGTTTTCTATCGTACCTGATGATTGAATCTTCATATGATGTATGAGTGCCGATTGCCGCTGGCAGAATCCGAGCTGGCGATCATGACATCTTTCCCGCCTTGCCGAGAAGCACTGGCACAGGGGAAGCTTGTCTCCGCTGCTGAATTGTCAGATCAGCGACCGACTTTGGTCTTTCTGCATGGCTGGCATGACAATGCGGCCAGCTTTACCCCCTTATTCGAACCCTTGAGCGCAGCTTTTCATCTGGTCTCGGTTGACTGGCCGGGACATGGCTTGTCTGAGCACAGGGGGACGGACAATTACTACTATTTCATGGATTATGTTGACGATCTGGCACAGATCAGACAGGCATTAGCCGGACAATCTGTGATTTTAGTCGGGCACTCGCTGGGAGCACTGGTGGCGGCGGCCTACGCAGGAGCATTTCCTGAAACTCTGGCTGGTTTAGTGTTAATTGAAGGGCTTGCTCCGCTTTGTGAAAACGCTGAATTAGCTGCTGACAGGTTACGTCAGGGAATTGAAAGCCGGATGAAACGCAGGCAAAGAGTCTCGAAAAGACTTAAGCTCGACTCATTTCAGGCCGCATTGACTGTTCGTTGCCGGATTAATGGATTGGATGCAGAGCAACTGCGACCATTGGTTCAGCGTGCAACTTATCGGGATGGGGATCACTGGTACTGGCGGCATGACGACAAGTTACGTTGTGACTCACTGATCAGGATGACAGAAATGCAAGCGAAAACACTGATGTCCGGTATTGCGTGCCCGGTCTTGTCCGTACTTGGTGAGCGTGGGTTCACTTATCTGAAAGAGCCTGATGCAGGGCTTTCCTGGGTTCCACAGGCCGCTCAGATAACAGTTCCCGGTGGCCATCACTGCCATCTGGAAAGCCCCCGGCAAGTCTGTGAACAGATTTTGCTGTTTACTTCAAAAATCAAAAAGCTGGTCTAATCAGTTGTGTTAATTCAATGTTAATTGTGCTGTAATGCTTGTATAGAACAAGTGTTTGAATTTTCGCTACAGCAATATTATGGCGTTTAAAGCCCAGAAAAATATAAGGAGAGTGCATGGTGGATAAGGTTTGGCTTAACCGCTATCCGGATGATGTACCGGCTGAAATCAACCCAGATGCTTACACTTCATTGGTTGAACTTTTTGAACAGTCTGTCCAGAAATATTCCGACCAAACGGCCTTTATCAACATGGGCCAGGTGATGACTTTCAGGAAACTGGAAGAACGCAGCCGGGCTTTTGCGGCATATCTGCAAAACGATCTGAAACTGAAAAAAGGTGATCGTGTGGCAGTCATGATGCCCAACCTGCTTCAGTACCCGATTGCGCTGTTCGGTATTCTCCGGGCCGGTTGTGTGGTGGTGAACGTCAATCCGCTGTACACCCCTCGTGAGCTGGAGCATCAGCTGAACGATTCTGGTGCGAAAGCCATTGTCATTGTGTCCAATTTTGCACACACGCTGGAAAAAATCGTCGGGAATACGGGCGTTGAGCATGTCATTCTGACCAGCTTAGGTGATCAGCTGTCGCATCCAAAGCGTACCCTGGTGAACTTTGTGGTGAAATACATCAAAAAGATGGTGCCGAAGTATCATCTGCCACATGCAACGTCACTCAATCATGCCCTGAAAAAGGGACGCCGTATGCAGTATGTGAAGCCGTTCATTGAAGGCAATGACATGGCGTTCCTTCAGTATACGGGAGGGACAACCGGTGTCGCGAAAGGGGCAATTCTGACCCACCGAAACATGATGGCTAACGTCTTCCAGGCCAAAGCTGCATACGGACCGATTCTGCACGAAGGTCGTGAGTTTGTGGTTACGGCGCTGCCGCTGTATCACGTGTTTGCGCTGACGGTGAACTGTCTGCTGTTTATCGAGATGGGCGGTCAGAACCTGCTGATCACCAATCCGAGAGATATTCCAACTTTTGTCAAAGAGCTGAAACGTTACCCATTTACAGCGATGACCGGGGTAAACACCCTGTTTAATGCGTTACTTGGTAATGAAGATTTCCACGAACTGGACTTCAGCCGACTGCGTCTGTCGGTGGGTGGCGGTATGGCCGTTCAGCGAGCCGTTGCAGAAAAATGGCTGGCAACCACCAAAAACTATTTGCTGGAAGGCTATGGCCTGACGGAATGCTCTCCTCTGGTGGCTGCTTACCCGCATGATCTGACCGAATATAACGGATCGATTGGTTTACCGGTGTCGTCGACTGATATCCGTATTGTGGATGAAGAAGGTAACGTGCTGGGCATGGATCAGACCGGCGAACTGCAGGTGAAAGGTCCGCAGGTTATGAAAGGTTACTGGCAGCGTCCGGAAGCAACTCGTGAGGTCCTGTCTGAGGATGGCTGGTTGTCGACGGGTGATGTGGTCCGCTTTGATGAAGATGGTTTCCTGCATATCGTAGACCGGAAGAAAGATATGATTCTGGTTTCGGGTTTCAATGTTTACCCGAATGAAATCGAGGATGTCGTTGCGCTTCATGGGAAAGTGCTGGAAGTTGCCGCGATTGGCCAACCGAATGGTGCGGCCGGTGAAGTGGTAAAGATCTGTGTCGTGAAGCGCGATCCGAGCTTGACGAAGGATGAGCTGCTGGCCCACTGCCGCCAGTATCTGACTGGTTATAAGGTACCCAAAGTGGTTGAATTCCGCGATGAGCTGCCGAAAACTAATGTGGGTAAGATTTTACGACGTGCGTTGCGCGAAGAGTCGGATCAAGCCCAGAAAGAGGCGGCACAAGCATAAACGCCGATTTTAAGATACACTGATTTTGCGTTAGTGCCGGCTGTTTAGCCGGCACTTTGTTTTTCCGCTCTGTGCATTGATATGCAAGACTGGGCAATGTGAGCTTAGTCTCTGTAAAAAGGTGAGCTTTGAAATTTGAAATCATAACAACGAACGACAGACTGGCAGAAGTCTGCCAGCAGGCAAGTCAGTATCCTGCTGTGATGCTGGATACTGAGTTTGTTCGCACCCGAACCCTGTTTGCCCAGCTGGGGCTGATTCAGCTGTATGATGGCGAGCAGTTATCCCTGATCGATCCGCTGGCTCTGACAGACCTGTCGCCACTTTGGGCGCTGCTGAAGAACCCCGGGGTGATTAAAGTACTCCATGCCTGCGGTGAGGATCTGGAAGTGTTTCAGTCTGCTGCGGGTTGTATGCCGACTCCGATGCTGGATACGCAGATTATGGCTGCGTTTCTCGGACATGGACTGTCGACCGGTTTTGGCGCGCTGGTCCAGGAATATCTGGGGATTGAACTGGAGAAAGGGGAAGCCAGAACCAATTGGCTGGCGCGTCCTCTGACAGATAAGCAGCTCGATTATGCGGCGGCAGATGTGTACTACCTGCTGCCGCTTTATCAGAAGCTCTTGGCGGGAGTGGAAGAGAAAGGCTGGATGGAAGCACTTCAGCAAGAATGCGATACCATGCTGGTGAAACGAAGCCGTACTGTATCGCCGGATCAGGTGTATAAAGACATCAAGAATGCCTGGCAGCTGTCTCCGAAGCAATTGGCTATCTTGCAAAAAGTGGCAGCCTGGCGGCTTCAGGAAGCCAGAAAGCGGGATCTTGCGTTGAACTTTGTGCTCAAAGAACTGAATCTGTGGAAAGTGGCGCGTTTTGAAATCACGTCTAAAGCGGTGATGTCCAGAGAGGGCTTTGACGAGCGTGAAATTCAGCGACACGGAAACCGGCTGATTGCTCTGGTGAGGGAAGTGGAGCAGATGAGCGAGCTTGATTATCCGGAACGTTTAACGCGTTTGGTTGATCTGCCGGGCTATAAACAGATGGTAAAACGCATTAAAGATGAAGTGGTTGCGGTCTCTGAACAAACAGGATTGGCGCAGGAGTTTCTTGCATCGAAGAAACAAATCAATCAGTTGCTGAGCTGGGCCTGGAAGAAAGGATGTCCGGAAGATGCATTGCCTGAAATGTTATCCACCTGGCGCCGGGAACACTTTGCCCCTCGTGTTTTACCTTTGGTCACCAGCAAAACAGGCTGAAAACTGAAAAGTTTCATGAAAAAATCCCCGGCGTTGAAACCGGGGATTTTTTTATTTCTCGTCTGGCAAAGTCACATTCAATTCCAGAACGGACAGGTCTTCCTCTTTCTGATCGAGGTGAACCGTGACATGTTCCGGCGTGACATCAACATAACGGCGGATGACGTCCAGAATATCCTGCTTAAGCTGTGGCAGGTAACTCGGGCTGCCCATAGAGGCGGAGCGACGTTCAGCAACAATGATCTGCAGCCTTTCTTTCGCCACACTCGCGGTCGATTGTTTTTTGGGGCGGAAGAACTCTAGCAAAGCCATAGTGTGGTTAGCCTCCAAATATTCGTTTCAGGAAGCCTTTTTTCTCTTCCTCAATGAACCGGAACGGGCGTTCTTCGCCCAGCAAACGTTCAATTGTATCCTGATAAGCCTGACCCGCATCAGAATCAACATCAAAAATGACCGGTTCGCCTTTGTTTGAAGCATTCAGAACAGATTGGCTTTCCGGTACGACACCCAGCAAAGGAATGTGCAGGATCTCTTCGACGTCAGCAACACTGAGCATATCACCCTGCGTTACCCGGGATGGGTTATAACGGGTCAGCAGCAGGTGTTGTTTCACTGGTGTTTCGTTATTTTCAGCGCGACGCGATTTGGAGTCCAGAATTCCCAGAATACGGTCTGAATCCCGGACGGAAGCTACTTCAGGGTTTGTGGTAACAATGGCTTCATCTGCAAAGTACAGCGCCATTAATGCACCGGTTTCAATACCTGCAGGAGAATCGCAGATAATGAATTCAAAACCCATTTCATCCATTTCATTCAGAACTTTTTCGACGCCTTCTTTACTTAATGCATCTTTGTCACGGGTTTGCGATGCCGGAAGCACGTACAAGTTGTCCACGCGCTTATCTTTGATCAGCGCCTGATTCAGTTTTGCTTCGCCATTGATAACATTTACAAAATCAAACACGACCCGACGTTCACAGCCCATAATCAGATCAAGATTTCGCAGACCAATATCAAAATCGATGACGGCTGTTTTTTTGCCTTTCAGAGCAAGGCCGGACGCAATGGCCGCACTGGAGGTCGTTTTTCCGACCCCGCCTTTACCTGAGGTCACCACGATAATTCGTGCCATCTGTTTTATTCCTTTTTAAAGTTATACAGCCAGATGCTCTATATTTAAATTGTTGTCTATCAAAGAGATAACGACACTCGATCCCCAGTGAGATTCCTGAATCTTATCGCTCAGCCAGTAATTGCCTGCAATGGATATCAATTCCGACTGTAGATTATGGCAGAAAATCTGAGCGTTCGTCTCCCCACTGGCTCCGGCAATTGCCCGGCCACGCAAGCACCCGTAAATATGGATGCAGCCGTCAGCAATAATTTCAGCACCAGCGCTGACATGATTCAATACGACCAGATCGCAATTTTTAGCATAAATTTGCTGCCCTGAACGAACCGGGGAACGAATCACTTTTGTGGGTTCCATGACTGGGCTGCTGGCTTTTGCCTGTCTGGCGGCATTCATGATGGCAAAACCTGCGGATTTTGCCTGAGCCTGTAAATGTGATGGCTTGCAACCACTGATGCCTACCGGGATCATCCCTGCATCCAGAATGCCTTGTCGCAACTGCCCGAAGTCAAGCTCTTGACTGGTTTTGCTGATATCAATCACCAGCGGGGCGTGAGCAAAGAATGCCGGAGCCTGCTCTACTTTATCCTTAAGGAAACTGATCGCCTGATCTAAACCGCTGTCAGCCAAGTGTAGTGATGAGAGCGTATAGCTGCCCCCTTTCAATTCTGCCGTTTTTGCCATGGCTTATTCTTCTTGCGCGGAGAATTTCGCGCTCAGGTACGTTATCACATAGGTTATAGCATGTTATATTCCCCGGCAGGTCTCAGCAAGTTCTCCTTGTCAGAGTTCGGTATAAAGTTTAAATGATGACCATGATGGTGACAGCGCTGGGCAGAATGTCCTCCGTTCAGGAATGATTTCCGTTTGTCGTGGTCAGATAGTGGTGAAGGGTAACCAGCAGGTCTGCTTATGTTTTGTGCAATCTATAAAAGTCCTAAAAAAGACAACACTTATCTATACATCAACAAGAAAGATGATTTTTCAGAAGTCCCGGAAGCGTTACTGAGCACCTTTGGCACGCCTCAGTTCGTGATGGTACTCAAACTGAGTGAAGACAGAAAACTGGCCCTGGCGGATATCAGGAAGGTGAGGGAGTCGCTGTCAACGCAGGGTTATTACCTGCAAATACCACCACCAGTGACTAATCTTCTTGAAGAATACAAAGCAAAAAAAGCACTGAATAATACCTGACGGTGAAAAAATGGATATGCGGAAGCAATGGTTAGCGGCCCTGGTGGCCTTAGGACTTGGCCTTTCATCGCCTATGGCTGCGGCGGATGAAAGTTTTGACAATTATGTAACCGGGTTAAAGCAGGAAGCGCGAGCGAAGGGAATTGATGAATCGATTCTGGAATCTGCATTTGCCAATGTGACATTTATTGAGCGTGCGGTTACAGCCGATAAAAACCAGCCGGAGAAAAAACTCACTCTGGATGAGTATTTGCCGAAAGCGGTTCCGCAATGGAAAATTGCCCAGGCAAATAAGTATTACCACCAGCACAGGAAGGCACTGGAGCGTGTTGGGCGTCAGTATGGCGTACAGCCTCGGTTCATTGTTGCTTTGTGGGGAGTGGAGAGTAATTTTGGCAAGCTGACCGGAAGTTACAGCGTGATTGAAGCTTTAACTACCCTGGCATATGAAGGCCGGCGGGAAGCTTTTTTCCGTGAGCAGATTATGGCTGCACTGAGCATTCTTCAGGACGGACATATTACTGTGAGTGAAATGAAAGGTTCCTGGGCAGGGGCGATGGGACAACCACAGTTTATGCCGACTTCTTATCTGACTTTTGCCGTGGATGGAAATGGAGACGGTAAGGCAGATATCTGGAAAACGGAAGCGGATGTCTTCGCTTCGGCTGCAAATTATCTCAGTAAATCTGGCTGGGATGATAAATATACCTGGGGACGTCAGGTGAAGGTTCCTGATGGCCTGAGCGATGATCTGAAAGGGGTGGAACCTCAGAAGCGGAAAACGTTGTCAGAATGGCAGGCATTGGGTGTGCGTCGTTTAAATGGCTCAGCATTGCCTAAAGTTGATGTAGATGCCTGGTTAGTTCAACCGGATGATAATCATGGTCGTGCTTATTTGATTTATGGCAATTATCAGACATTACTGAAATGGAATCGCTCGCATTACTTTGCGCTGGCTGTGAGTACACTAGCAGACAGTATTCACTAATGGCATAGCCATTATTTAAGTGATTGCTCTAAATTGATGTTGGAAAAAGAAAAAGCCCGGCTAAAGTTGCCGGGCTTTTTGATCAAATCGAATCAGATTAGATCTTAAAGTCGTCCAGAGATTTACCTTCATCCAGCGCCTTTTTCAGTGCTGAAGGAGTACGGCCCTGGCCAGTCCAGGTTTTCTCTTCGCCGTTTTCATCGATGAATTTGTATTTTGGCGGACGAGCAGCACGCTTGGTTTTAGTTTTACCCAGGCTTGCCATCAGTTCTTCTGGGTCAATACCGTCAGCCAGCAGCATTTCACGGTATTGGTTCAGTTTGTCTTCGCGCTCTTTTTCTTTCGCGATTTCTTCTGCATCAGACTCTTCACGTTCGGTGACAACGGTCTGAAGTTTCTCCAGAGCTTCTTTCAGTTGCTCCAGTGAATATTCACGAGCAAGTGCACGAAGACTACGAAGGTTTAATAGCGCTTTCATTGCATCAGACATTTTAAATTTCCTATTGTCGTTATACTAATAATTAGTGAGAAAGTTTATATCAGCAATAGTAATACTTTTTAAACCTGTCTGCCAAATAAAATCTCAGATTTACGGAGTTAATTCGATGGTTTTTTATCCGTGTCATAATGATTAATCGCCATCTGATGCGAAGAAATCAAATTTTTGCTTGTTAATAAATTGAGATAGTTCTAATTTTCTTAATGCGTTTGAATGTGAGTAATTTCATATTCAACATCGTAATGCTCGCTGTAAATGTAAGTAAATACAGTAAATTAGTAAGCGCTTATTCATCAGTATGAGTTAATCTTGTACTTTATAGGTTGCAAATCAGATAACAAAAAGTAGAATACGCGGTTCCTTGACTAAGGGTAGAGGTGCATTGTCTATTAGTAACTGGCGGGAGGTGACCCCGAAGAACGTCAGTGAAAGGAGCCAGTGCCGAAGTAAGGTTGAACTGTCAAAGCACCTTGCTGGGGTTGTCGCCAAATAGGGACAACACTGCCATAGTAATTTACATTTAACTATGGAGCGCTACTGTGGGGTCCGGAGAGGTGAAACCCGCCTTCCTATTTTGCTTCCCATCACGGTAAAGCCGTGTTCAGCAGTAGATCTCCAACCAAGATCGGTTGTAGTAGAGATCATGAACCTTGTAGATTTTTCCCAATCTTCCATTTCAGTCTTACCGCCCCTTGTGGCATTGAGTCTGGCAATTCTGACCCGGCGCGTTCTGTTGTCTTTAGGCATTGGTATCCTGATGGGTGCGCTATTACTGACAGACTTTAGTGCCGCGAATACCTTGTCTTATGTTGGCGGTAAAGTAAAAGGCCTCTTTATTGAAGATGGCGGTATCAATACCTGGAATATGAGTATTGTTGCTTTTCTGCTTTTATTAGGAATGACCACTGCGCTGCTGACATTGTCTGGTGGTACGCGTGCATTTGCACATTGGGCTCAAACAAAAATCAAAAGTAAACGCGGTGCAAAACTTTTAGCCGCTTTTCTTGGCGTGTTTATTTTTGTCGATGATTATTTTAACAGTCTTGCTGTCGGGTCAATTTCTAGACCGGTAACGGATCGTTTTTATGTTTCCCGTTCTAAGCTGGCTTATATTCTGGACTCGACTGCCGCACCTATGTGCGTACTGATGCCAGCCTCAAGTTGGGGGGCATATATCATTACAGTTGTTGGTGGTATTTTGGTTTCACATGGTGTTACAGAATATTCTGCACTGAGTGCGTTTATTCAACTGGCACCTATGAACTTTTACGCAGTATTTGCATTGTTGATGGTATTCGTTGTGGCCTGGTTCCAATTGGATGTTGGCCTGATGAAAAAACATGAAGTGCAAGCCAGTCATGCGCTTGGGTTTGATCATGATGAAATTCATGCCGAAGCCAAAGATCTGAATGATGAATTAGAAATTGAAGAAAGTGAAAATGGGAAAGTAAGTGATCTCATTGTTCCTATTCTTGTGCTGGTTGCAGCAACCTTATTCTTCATGATTTTTACCGGTAACCAGAGTTTGCAGGCAGACGGAAAACCTTTCTCTGTTCTGGGTGCGTTTGAATCAACAGATGTTGGTGCATCACTTTGTTACGGTGGTTTGCTGGGATTACTTTCTGCCTTGATTGCTGTCGGGCGTCAGGCAATTCCGGTTAAGCAAATTGTTCATGCTTTATGGATTGGCGCGAAATCAATGTTCGGCGCAATTCTGATTCTGTTCTTTGCCTGGACGATTGGCAGTGTGATCAGTGATATGGCCACGGGTAAATTCCTGTCGACGATGGTTCAGGGAAATATTGCTCCGGTGTGGTTGCCGGTTATTCTGTTTTTACTGTCAGGTCTGATGGCGTTTTCTACCGGAACGTCTTGGGGCACTTTCGGAATTATGCTGCCAATCGCGGGTGATCTGGCCGCTGCGACAGAAATCAGTCTGATTCTGCCAATGCTGAGTGCGGTGCTGGCGGGTTCTGTTTTCGGTGACCACTGCTCGCCAATTTCTGACACCACGATTTTGTCGTCAACAGGTGCACGTTGTAATCACATGGATCATGTGTCGACGCAATTGCCTTATGCTTTGTCCGTCGCTCTGGTGACAGCCGTGGGCTTTACCGTCTTAGGTCTGACAGACTCACTGGGGGTGTCCTTCATGGCTGCGACCGTCAGCTTCCTGCTGGTTTGTGTATGCCTTGGCTGGATTGCCAAGCGTCCTTTAAAAGGCACTCAGGAGCTGGCCAGGTAAGCTGATCTGCCTGTATGCGCTTCAAGCCGGTCAAGTGCTGCACTTGACCGGTTTTTTTTGTGTCCGGTCAGCCTGAGTCGACTGTCATGCTTGATTCATGAACGTATTGACGGGGAAAGACATGAAT
Source organism: Photobacterium sp. 53610 (assembly GCF_036409375.1). NCBI lineage: Bacteria > Pseudomonadati > Pseudomonadota > Gammaproteobacteria > Vibrionales > Vibrionaceae > Photobacterium > Photobacterium sp. 53610. The sequence continues at coordinate 244,357 of NZ_JAXOFS010000001.1, forward strand.
GGCACCGATTTGCTTCCAATTGAGAATCTTCTTCGGTAGCATCAGCCGTTATTCAGAGTTGAGCGGAAAGCCTGATGGCGCAAATGTATTTTTATTACTCGGCCATGAATGCCGGGAAATCGACGACATTATTGCAGTCGTCATTTAACTACCGTGAGCGGGGGATGTCGCCTGTCATCTTTACAGCGGCAATTGATGACCGGTTTGGGAAGGGGAAAGTCAGTTCCCGTATCGGTTTGTCGGAAGATGCAGAATTGTACGGCCCGGAAGATAATCTGTGGGATAAGCTTTCTCTGATGAATCACGCGTCTCGTGTAGATTGCGTGTTGATCGATGAGTGCCAGTTTCTGACCAAAACTCAGGTTTTGCAGCTGACTGAAGTTGTCGATAAGCTTGATATCCCTGTGCTTTGCTATGGGCTGCGCACTGATTTCCGGGGCGAGCTGTTTGAAGGCAGTCAGTACCTGCTGGCATGGTCTGACAAACTGGTGGAACTGAAAACTGTCTGCCATTGTGGCCGCAAAGCGAATATGGTGATTCGCCACGATGCCTCAGGTAAAGCCATTGCCGATGGTGATCAGGTTGAAATCGGCGGTAACGACCGCTATGTTTCGGTTTGTCGGAAACACTATAAAGAAGCGATTGAAGAAGCCCGAGAGGCCACTGAAACCGTATAAAAATAAAAAGGAAGCCCAGGCTTCCTTTTTACGTATCGGGGGCGGATTCAGCCCTTGTGTCTTTCCTGCAATTTGGCGACAACGTCTGCCAGACTCAGTCCCTGATCCTGCAACAGGACAATCAGGTGATACAAGAGATCAGCAGACTCAGAAATCACTTCCGCCTTGTCACCCGACGTTGCCGCAAGCGCGACTTCAACGCCTTCTTCACCCACCTTCTGCGAAATCCGCTTGGTGCCACGGGCATAGAGGCTGGCGGTGTAGGAAGACTCGGGATCGGCGCCTTTACGGGCTGCCAGCACTTGCTCCAGTCGGTGAAGAAACACCAGATCGGGCATACTGGCATTTTCACCGTCGTCAGTACTGCCCTGATCGAAGCAGGTTGTTGTGCCCAGGTGGCAGGTGGGGCCAATCGGCTCGGCACTGACCAGCAGGGTGTCTTTATCGCAGTCGAGCTGAATTTGCTTGAGTTGCAGCACATTTCCTGAGGTTTCACCTTTGGTCCAGAGACGTTGCTTACTGCGGGACCAGAAAGTCACCTGACGGGTGTCCAGCGTTTTATTCAAAGCTTCATCATTCATAAAGCCAAGCATCAGTACCTGACCACTGCGACAGTCCTGAACCACGGCGGGCACCAGACCATCGACCTTTTCCCAATTAATTTCACTGCTCAGGCTCATAGTCGGATCTCCACCTGTTGTTGTTGAAGGTATTGCTTCAGTTCGCCGATATTGATGATTTGTTTGTGGAATACAGATGCAGCCAGTGCACCGTCGACTCTGGCAATATTGAAGGCATCGGCAAAGTGTTCCATGGTACCCGCACCACCGGAAGCAATCAGCGGTACATGACAGATATCGCGGACCAGATTCAGCTGTGTCAGGTCATAGCCCTGACGAACACCATCCTGGTTCATCATATTCAGCACAATTTCACCGGCCCCGCGTTGCTGGACTTCCTGAATCCAGTCTGCGGTTTCCCACTGGGTGACCTGAGTCCGGGACTCATCTCCCGTGAACTGATAAACCTGGTATTTGCCGGTGTCCGCATCAAAGTAAGAATCGATCCCAACGACAATACACTGCACACCAAACTTATCTGCCAGCTCAGTAATGAGTGCCGGATTGGCCAGCGCCGGTGAGTTAATTGAAATTTTATCCGCGCCAAACTGCAGGATCTGACGGGCATCATCGGCAGATTTGATACCGCCAGCGACACAGAACGGAATATCAATGACTTCGGCGACACGTTCTACCCAGCTTTTATCAACGACACGGCCATCGCTGGAAGCGGTGATATCGTAGAAGACCAGTTCATCAGCTCCTTCTTCAGCATAGCGTTTCGCCAGCGGGACGATGTCTCCGATAATCTCGTGGTTGCGGAACTGAACCCCTTTGACCACCTGACCATCACGAACATCCAGGCAGGGAATAATGCGTTTCGCTAACATGTCGGGCTCCTTAATCGTTCCAGCAGGCAAAAGCCTGTTCTGCAGTAAATTTGCCGTCCAGCAGGGCGCGACCGACAATCACACCTGCTACGCCGGTGCCTTTCAGTGCAGCAATATCATCCAGAGAACCGATACCGCCCGAAGACTGGAATTGTACGTCCGGGTATTGCGCGCATAAATCACGGTACAGGTCGACATTTGAGCCTGCGAGTGTGCCGTCGCGTGAAATATCGGTACAGAGGACGTGTTTCAGTCCGACGGTGCGAAAATCTTCAATCAGGGCTTCAATGGTCACCCCGGAGTCTTCCTGCCAGCCGGAAACCGCAACTTTCCGCTGGCCGTTGTCATCAATGTTGACATCCAGTGCCAGTACGATGCGTTCCGGACCGTAGGTTTCCATCCAGCTTTTTACTGTCTCGGGCGTTTTGACAGCGGTGGAACCCACAACCACACGTTGCGCGCCGGCATCGAGTAAATCGGCCACGTCCTGTTCGGTACGCACACCGCCGCCAATCTGAATCTTAGCCGGGGTGCCGGCCAGCAGTGTCCGGATTAAACCGAGCTGGCGGGCAGAGGTATCTTTGGCGCCTGTCAGATCAACCAAATGCAACCAGTCAGCACCGGCTTGGTGGTACAGTGCAAACTGCTCAGCAGGATTGACTTTATATTCGGTCACCTGACCATAATCGCCCTGAAACAGGCGGACGACCTGACCATCTATTAAATCGAGTGCGGGAATAATCATAACCAGTCCTTGTCGTCCTACATTTCGAGAAAATTCTGAATTAATTGTGCACCGGCTTTCCCGGAACGCTCAGGGTGGAACTGCACCCCGTAATAATTGCCGCTCTGAACAGCGGCGGTAAATGGCTGTCCGTATTCACAACCGGCAATGGTGCGGCCCAGTTCGGTATGAAAATCCGGCATGGCGTAGCTGTGCACGAAATAAAAATAAGTCCCGGCCGGAATGTTTTTGAACAGCGGGTGGCCTTCCTCCGGCGTGATGGTATTCCAGCCCATATGCGGCAGCGGTAAGTCACCGGTCTGCATTTTGACGACCGGGGCCGGGCATAAATTCAGACAAGGCACTTTTTCAGTTCCATTCTGGCCTTGCTCTTCCGAGTATTCGCCGAGAAGTTGCATGCCAAGACAAATACCCAGCAGTGGTTTGTTGACTTTGCTGACCAGAGAGATTAAATCGCGCTCCGCCAGGTTTTTCATTGCTTCACTGGCCGTGCCGACACCCGGCAGGAAGAGTTTGTCGGCTGCCAGAACGGTTTCCGGATCCCGACTGACAGTCACGGCATAACCGAGACGTTCAATGGCAAACCGGACAGAAGAAACGTTGGCACAGCCTGTATCGATGATGACGACTTTCTGTGTGGACTGTGTCATTACAAGACCCCTTTACTGCTTGGCAGCTCGTTTCCTTCAACTTTGATTGCCTGACGCAGGGTGCGGCCGAAGGCTTTAAACAGGCTTTCGACAATGTGGTGATCGTTATCACCGGTCGAAGACAGGTGCAGCGTGCAGGCCAGAGTATCGGTCAGCGAACGGAAGAAGTGCGACACCATTTCTGTCGACAGGTCACCGACTTGTTCACGGCTGAATTTGGCATCAAATTTCAGATAAGGACGGCCAGACAAATCCAGTGCACATTGCGCCAGACATTCGTCCATCGGCAGACTGAAACCAAACCGGCCAATGCCGCGTTTGTCACCCAGCGCTTCCTTCAGCGCCTGACCCAGGGCCAGTGCGGTGTCTTCCACACTGTGGTGATCGTCAATGTGCAGGTCGCCGTCAACCGTCAACTGCAGCTGAAAACCGCCGTGAGTGGCGATCTGATCCAGCATGTGGTCGAAGAAACCCATGCCGGTCTGAATCACATTTCCGCCGGTCTGATCCAGGTTCACTTTTACCTTGATGTCAGTTTCTTTCGTCTTCCGGGTAACTTCAGCAATCCGTGGCCGGGTGGTCAGATCGGTCACGATCTGTTGCCAGTCCATTTCACCGCGCTTGTACTGAATGCCGCGGATGGCCATGTTTTCGGCCAGTTGCAGATCAGTCTGCCGGTCTCCGATGACGGCGGAGGTTGCAAAGTCGACTCTGCCTTGCTGCAGGTAGTCTTTCACCAGCCCCAGTTTTGGTTTGCGGCAGCTGCAATTGTCATGTTCAAAGTGCGGGCAGATCAGCACGTCATTAAAGCGGACGCCCTGAGATTCGAAGATAGCCATCATCATTTGGTGTGGTGCGTCAAAGTCGGCCTGCGGGTAACTGTCGGTTCCCAGACCGTCCTGATTGGTGACCATCACCAGTTTGTAGCCTGCATCCTGCAGCTTTAACAGGGCAGGGATGACGAAAGGTTCCAGTTCCAGTTTGTCCAGACGGTCGACCTGGAAATCTTCCGGCGGCTCAACAATCAGTGTGCCGTCACGGTCAATAAAAAGAATTTTTTCCTTGCTCACAATGGGATCCTTCCAATTTATAAATTCTTGCCCAGCTGGGTACGGATAAAGGCGAGGGTTTTCTCACACTCATCACGGTTGCCGATGCTGATCCGGATACAATTTTCAATCGGGGAGCGGCGCAGAATAATGCCGTTATCCCACAGGGCCTGAAACAGAGCATCGCCGTCAGGGAAACGCACCAGCAGATAATTGCCGTAACCGTCGTAAACTGTGACCCCCGGCAGCATACTCAGACCCGCTTGCAGATAAGCGCGGTTGGCGCTCAGATCCAGAACCTGAAACTTGGTCTTGGCCAGACCGGCCGGAGACAGCGCCTGAATGGCGATTTCAGCAACGGGTACAGGTACAGGGTAGGGAGCGATCACTTTCAGCAGCATGTCAATGACAGCGGGATTTGCCAGCGTAAAACCGCAGCGCAGACCTGCCAGCGCAAATGCTTTTGATAGCGTGCGCAGGATGACCAGATTCGGAAATTGTGCCAGCAGATCGACAGTGGAGGCTTCCGGACAGAAATCGATATAGGCTTCGTCCATCACGACCAGGGCTTTGTCCTGAGTCATGCTCAGCAGCTCGATGATGTCTTCACGGCGGATCAGGTTGCCGGTCGGATTGTTCGGACTGCAGACAAAGACCAGTTTGACGTTATCCAGGTTCTCCCGAATTCCTGTCAGATCAAGCTGCCAGTCGCTGGTCAGAGGCACCTGTCTGACACCGACATCAAAGGTTTCAGCACTGATGCTGTACATCCCGTAAGTCGGCGGGCAATACAGAATGCTGTCCTGCTTTGGCTCACAGAAGGTCCGGACCAGCAGTTCAATGCCTTCATCGGCGCCACGGGAGGTCAGCACCTGAGATTTATCGACACCGGCATAATCGGCGTAGGCCTGAATCAGCGCATCCGGCTGACAGGTACTGTAGCGGTTCAGGCGATCACACTGAATGCTGTATTCATTGACGAATGGAGACTCGTTGGCATTGAGCCAGATATCACCATTGCCTCCCAGACGACGGGCAGACTGATAGGGGGTGAGATCGCGGACGGTTTTACGAGCCAGTAATTCAGGGTTCATATTAAGCCTCTTTCAGCGTCGAAGCGCTGGTGGAAGATAGTTTCAGTTTTTCTACCCGGATACTGACTGCGCGGCGGTGCGCATCCAGACCTTCCGCGGTTGCCATGGTCTCAACGGTCGGTGCCAGTCCTAACAGGCCATCGGCACTGAGTTCCTGCACGGTCATCCGTTTGGTAAAATCGGCCAGCCCCAGGCTGGAGTAAGTTTTGGTGTAGCCGTAAGTCGGCAGGACATGGTTGGTACCGGAGGCATAGTCGCCGACCGATTCCGGTGACCAGTGGCCCAGGAAAATTGAACCGGCATTATCGAGCAGTGTAACCAAATCGCGTGGATTCCGGGTCTGCACGATCAGGTGTTCAGGGCCGTAATGATTCGATATCGACACGCATTGCGTCATGCTGTCTGCAATGATAGTCAGACTTGACCCTAAGGCCTGACGGGCAATATCAGCCCGGGACAGACTTTGCAGCTGCTGACCGATGGCATCTGCGACTCGGTCGGCAATGCTTGGATCCGGCGTGACGAGCACCACCTGAGAATCCGGCCCGTGCTCGGCCTGACTCAGCAGATCAGCAGCGATGAAATCCGGGTCTGCCGTGCTGTCAGCGATCACCATGACTTCAGACGGACCGGCAGGCATATCAATGGCGGCACCATAAAAGTCATTACTGACCTGGCGTTTCGCTTCGGTCACAAAGGCATTCCCGGGCCCGAAAATCTTGTCGACCTTAGAGACGGTTTCTGTTCCGAATGCCATGGCAGCAATCGCTTGTGCGCCGCCAACATTATATACATCTGTTATCCCGCACAGTTGTGCGACGTAGAGAATCTCATCGGCAATCGGCGGAGGAGAACACAGAACCACACGACGGCAACCGGCTATCTGGGCTGGCACGCCCAGCATCAGCACGGTCGATGGCAGTGGCGCACTGCCACCCGGAATATACAGACCCACCGCATGAATCGGACGTGTCACCTGCTCGCAGATCACACCCGGCTGGGTTTCAACCTGCAGCGGCTTGGTTTTTTGCGCTTTGTGGAAACAGGCAATATTGGCATAGGCCTGCTGAAGCGCTTGTTTCATGTCATCGGTTAAACGATCTGCTGCAGCCTGGATCTCATCTCCGCTCACTTTGATTGAATCGGGACGGACTTTATCGAACTTCTCTGTCAGTTCCAGCAGCGCATCATCACCGCGTTTGCGCACATCTGAGATGACACCGGCAACAATGGTTGAAATATTTTCGCCTGCCGTGATGGCCGGGCGCTGCAATAACGATTCACGTTGAGTTTCACTCAGAGATTGCCATACAACCGTCTTCATGGGATTACTCCATCATCTTCTCAATGGGCAGGACGAGAATTGAGCTGGCGCCCAGTGTTTTCAACTGTTCCATGGTTTCCCAGAACAGGTTTTCTGAGCTGACCAGGTGAACAGCAACCCGGCTTTTATCGTGTGACAGAGGCATGACTGTCGGGTCTTCTGCACCCGGTAACAGCGCAGTGATTTGCTCCAGACATTCTGTCGGTGCGTGCAGCATAATGTATTTGGATTCTTTGGCCTGAATGACCCCTTGCATCCGGGTCAGCAGACGGTCAATCAGCGCTTGTTTGTCTGCACTGAAATCGCCGCTGCGTTGGATCAGGACCGCTTTGGACTGCAAAATGACTTCTACCTCTTTCAGGCCGTTTGCTTCCAGCGTAGCACCGGTAGACACCAGGTCACAGATAGCATCGGCGAGACCGGCACGCGGTGCCACTTCTACAGAGCCATTGAGCATACAGGTGCTGAACGATACGCCTTGTTCAGTCATGTAGCGTTTCACCAGTTGAGGATAGGTGGTTGCAATGCGTTTACCCTGAAGATCCTGAGGTCCGTTGTAGACTTCGTCCTTATCAATGGCGATGGAAAGACGGCATCCGCCAAAATCCAGCCGGCGTAATTTCACGTAGTGGCTGGGCTCTCCCTGCGCGGCGCGTTCAAGGCTGACTTCTTCCAGCTCATTCTCACCAATGAAACCCAGATCAACAACACCGTCCATAATCAGTCCGGGAATATCATCATCACGTACTAGCAGCAGGTCGATTGGCATGTTTTCACTGTGAACTACCAGACGCTCACCAATCAGATTGAATTTCACACCGCAGCGTTTCAGCAGTTCTTTACATTCTGTGCTCAGGCGTCCTTTTTTCTGAATGGCGATACGTAGTCGTTGTGTTTGCATCATGATATTCCCTGTAGATTTGATTTATCTTTAAAATTCGGTGCTTAAACGAAAAACCCCCGGAAGATTTCTCTTCCGGGGGTCTGAATGCTGCTTTGTCGTAGCGACCGCTGGAAGAGGCGAACTTGTCGTCTTCCAGATGAGGCGTATCCTCCTGAAAGACTAGTCAGGATGATGGTGATGATGGTGTAGATTAACCATTGGGATACGCATAACTATGTACTCTATTTAAATCATTATTAATTGCGGGCTTGTCTTCACACTAACCAAGGTATTGGGAATTTGCAACAGTTAATTAGTACATTTTCAAAATTTATTGATGGCTGGTTTTCCGGTAGTCATCAGTTTACATACAGCATTTCTTAAATTTCTTACCGCTTCCGCACGGGCAGGGATCATTACGCCCCACTTTGACCGGGGCTGCATTTTCCGGATATTCGCCGTCAATATAGAACCATTGTTGACTGTTACCGACCATTTCACGTAAAAAACGGGATTTTTCGTGCAGACTGTGCTTTTCGCCCTGTTCCTGATAGAAGGCCTTGAACTCAACATAACCCTCAGTCTCATTGGCGATTTGACTGTCGCAGACTTCAAGTCTCAGCCACTCACTGTGAACCGATTCAGCAATTGCATCACGGTACTGTTCAGCTTTACAGCTGGGGTGGTAAGTGGCGACGACGAAATCGACCAGCCCGAGCACATGTGCACTGTAACGGGCGCGCATCAGCTGTTCCGGATGATGTGCGGCTGAAGGATTCTGATGGACAGGCGCACAGCAGTCTGTGAGTGGACGATGGCTGCCGCAAGGGCAAAGTGTTGTCTCTTTCATTGGTTATTGCAGTTCTTCAATTTGGGTGACCCATTCAACGGACTCCAGATAGCGCTTCGCAACGCTTTCGGTATTCAGTCCCAGTCTGCGGCACATTGCATCCACCTGCTCCCAGTCGGCATAGTCGTAGGCGCAAACCAGCGAGAGCAGATGGCCCAGATCACCGTTTCGGCTGATCAGTGCATCCTGGATTGTGATATCTAATGGCAGCATTGGAATCAGGACATCCATTGGCTGATCCAAAAGGGAATCCAGCATTGAAAACAATCCCGTGAGGAAAGCCCGGTTGCAGTTCAGCTGCGGAGAAACGTCGGCTGCCAGCAGTTCACACAGGTGTGCCCGCTGCAGAGAGAGGCAATACAGTGATGGCGGCTTGTCTTTGGTGACATGAGATGTCGCTACAAAACTGATGAAACGGCGCAGCCTTTCCTGTCCCAGATAAATCAGCGCCTGTTTGAAAGATGATATCGGAACTGCACGATTGGAAGTGATCGCATTCACATGCCGAAGCAGTTTGTAAGAGAGGGACAAGTCGGTTGCGATGACTTCTTCCGCGGCGTCAAAGTCGACATCATCCTGGCAAATCTGCTGATAAAGGCGCAGCGTTGTCAGTGCTGACGGACTCAGGGTTTTTTGCTGCATCATCTCAGGTTTACTGAAAAAGTAGCCCTGAAACAGGTGAAAACCCGCGGCTTTCGCTTCTTTGAATTCTGCGTAGGTTTCGACTTTTTCAGCCAGGAACTGAATGGGTTTGTCTTTATGACGGCGGATAAAAAAGCGTGCTTTTTCGATCGGTGTCAGTTGCAGGTCGAATTTGACAATATGTACATACGGCAGAAATCGGTTCCATTCCACGCTCGGATTAAAATCATCCAGGGCAATCAGATAACCTCTCTGAAACAGGTCCTTGACCTTTTCCAGGAGTTGCTCTGAAGGCGTGCAGTCTTCCAGGACTTCAATGACGAAGCTGTGGGACGGGAAGAGCAGTGGTGTACCTTGTAACAGGCTTTTTTCAGGGAAGTTTACAAAAGCGAGTTTGCCGCTGCATACATCGTTCGAACCGTTTGAGAAAAAGTTATCCAGCAAGAGGCGGTTAGTTGCTTCTTCCGGAGGAACATTGGGAAAACAGTTTCTCGGCCCGTCCCTGAACAGTAACTCATAGCCGATGGTCGTTTTATCTCGGTCTAATACGGGCTGTCTCGCTAGATATGAATACATGATATCAGTACTGTTGATGGTTATCGTTCTGTCGGCGAGGGCTTGCATAGCCTGAGTTTCTCGTTGGTGAATAGTCCGCATGACTGAGTTAGTCCATTCGATTACTTATAATTATCACCGTTGCGTAACATTAGCAGTAGAATTTTCTACCGGTTGTGACCTTTGGCGGAGAAATTACGCGGCTTGTGATCTTTAGCCCAAAAGAAAATGTGGATAAGTAAAAATAATACTCAAATCTGGTCGTGAGCGAAAGTGAAAACGACGAGAGATAACCCTGATGAATACTTTTTGAAGATTTTTTATCCCTTTCAGGCATCCGGGAATTGGCGGGTTTCGAGCTGGCAACCCATTGGCGAACAACGCAGTACAGAGCCTTGATCATACCAGTCTCCCAACACGGTTCTTGTGGCTTGCAGATCATCCTTGTTTATCTGATGAACCGCCGGGCGGTGGGTATGCCCGTGAATCATACGGGTGACTTTTTTCTCTTTCATCAGGTCAATCACGGCTTGAGGTGTGACATCCATGATTGAATTCGCTTTTATCTGATTGGTCTGACTGCTGTTAGAACGCATTTTACGGCCAATGGACTGTCGCCAGGATAGGGGTAACCGCAAAAACAGCCACTGAATGAAAGGGTTATGAACCTTTTTGCGATAGCGCTGATAATTTTCATCCAGCGTACACAGGGTATCGCCATGCAGTATGAGGGTCGGCGTGCCGTAGAGATCAATCACGGTGTGTTCAGGCAGCAAAGTGACTCCGGTTTCCCGGCTGAATTGTGAACCGATCAGAAAGTCCCGGTTGCCATGAATAAAATAGCAGGGAACGCCAGATTCGGTCAGCGCTTTGAACGCCCCTTTAATCTGTCGGTGAAACGTATTGTCGTCATCATCGCCAATCCACATCTCGAACAAATCACCCAGCACATACAGCGCCTCGCACTGGGTGGCTTCTTCAGACATAAAGCGCAGGAAACAATCGGTGATGTCAGGTCGATCCGCACTCAGGTGCAAATCTGCAATAAAGCAAGTGGTCATAGCGTCCGGAGAAAGTGGCCGGAGGAATCCGGCCACTGACAGATGATTATTCTTCGATGGTGACAGAGTTGATCACAACTTCTTCTACAGGAACATCCTGGTGTACGTAACCCCAGTTGCCTGTCGCCACAGATTTAATCTTGTTGACGACGTCCATACCTTCAACCACTTCACCGAATACGCAGTAACCCCAACCGTCTGGCGTTTCAGATTTGAAGTCCAGGAAGTTGTTGTCGTTAACGTTGATGAAAAACTGAGAGCTGGCAGAGTGTGGTTCCATGGTACGTGCCATTGCAATCGTGCCAGTTTTGTTGCTCAGGCCGTTATTCGCTTCATTCTTGATTGGCGCACGGGTTTCTTTTTCTACCATGCCGGAAGCCATGCCGCCGCCCTGGATCATGAAGCCGTCAATCACACGGTGAAACAGCGTGCCTTGATAGAAACCGTCACGGCAGTACTGCAGGAAGTTCGCACTGGTCTCTGGTGCTTTTTCTGTGTCTAGCTGAATTTTAATATCACCAAATGTGGTGTGAAGCGTTACCATGAGCTTATCCTTTACTGGAGTGTATTGCTTTTAAACCCTGAATTCTAACGAACTAAGGCTAAGCGTCAATACAAGTTTGCTATCAATCTGCCCGGAATGGACAGGCGTAATCCTTTAACTATAGAAGAGGGTTCGGAGAGGTAAAATCGGTCGCGAATATCAGGCTGATACCGCAATTTCCCTTGCCTTCAAAGGTCATTAAAGGTGTAATTAGCCCTTTAAATCGTAACCCCAAAAATGAGTAATTATCAGACATGTTAAAGATCTATAACTCACTGACAAGACAAAAAGAGGAATTTAAACCCATCGTGCCAGGCAAAGTCGGCATGTACGTCTGCGGGGTTACCATTTACGATTTGTGTCACATCGGCCACGGTCGAACTTTTGTCGCATTCGACGTGGTGTCGCGCTATCTGCGTTACAGCGGTTATGACCTGACTTTTGTCCGTAACATCACAGATATTGACGACAAAATCATCAAACGCGCTGCTGAGAACGGTGAAAGCTGTGACTCTCTGACAGAACGTCTGATTGGTGAAATGTACACCGATTTTGATGCACTGGGGATGGCGCGTCCGGATGTGGAACCGCGTGCGACTAAATTTATTACGGAAATCATTGCACTGTGTGAACGCCTGATTGAGCGCGGATTCGCGTATGTGGCGGACAACGGCGATGTCATGTTCGAAGTCAGCAAATTTGATGAATACGGCAAGCTGTCCGGCCAGGATCTGGAGCAGCTTCAGGCCGGCGCCCGTGTTGATATCGAAACCGCCAAGCGCAGTCCGTTGGATTTTGTCCTGTGGAAAATGTCCAAGCCGGGTGAGCCGACCTGGGAATCCCCATGGGGACCGGGTCGTCCGGGCTGGCACATTGAATGTTCTGCGATGAACTCTGCCATTCTGGGCGATCATTTCGATATTCATGGCGGCGGCTCTGACCTGCAATTCCCGCATCATGAAAACGAAATTGCTCAGTCCTGCTGTGCCCATGACACCCAGTATGTCAATACCTGGATGCACAGTGGCATGGTGATGGTTGATCGCGAGAAGATGTCCAAATCATTGGGAAACTTTTTTACCATCCGCGATGTACTGGGATATTACGATGCTGAGAGCGTACGTTACTTCCTGATGTCCGGGCATTATCGCAGCCAGCTGAACTACAGCGAAGAAAACCTGAAGCAGGCCCGCTCTGCGCTGGAACGTTTATATACGGCACTGCGCGGACTGGACGAGACAGTTGTTGCGCAGGGCGGTGAAGCTTTTGTTGAGCGTTTCAAAGCTGCTATGGATGATGATTTCAATACGCCTGAAGCGTATTCGGTGCTGTTTGATATGGCCCGTGAGATCAACCGTCTGAAGACTGAAGACCTGGCAGCCGCTTCTGCACTGGGTGCGCGCTTGCGTGAACTGGGCAGCGTACTGGGCTTGCTGGCACAGGAACCTGAAGCTTTCCTGCAAAGTGGTGCCAAAGAAGATGATGTGGCTGAGATTGAAGCGCTGATTCAGCAGCGTCTGGATGCTCGTGCCGCGAAGGACTGGGCAGCCGCAGATGCCGCGCGTGATAAACTGACCGCAATGGGCATTATTCTGGAAGATGGTCCTCAGGGCACCACGTGGCGTCGTAAGTAAAAGGTCAGACGATTCGTTGGTTTCTGAACGTCATAAATAACATTTTTATCAAGAAAGAGCTGTGTTTGATGCACAGCTCTTTTTTTTGTAATTTTTCTCTCCGATAAATCATGAATGAATAGCAGTATTTATCAGTGATGGTCATTCTTCGCCCAATTTAAATTGTTTATAAATAACAATTTTTATCGATAAATCTATCTCTAACTCGTACTTTTCTGCTTAATAACTAAAATCTTTGTAATTATGATAATTTTTTCATACATATCTTGATATGTTTTGCAAAATTTTAAAACATTCATTTGAAAAATGAATTCGCCGCTAGAGTTACTTTTACGTAACATTTTTCGTAACTTTGGCGGAAGATCTTCATGAGAAGAAGGACATTTTTGAAAGGGCTGGCGGGCGCTGCGATGGTACCGGTCAGCGGCATGACGATGAGTGCAGAGTCTTCATCATCGTTTCCGCAGCGTATCATGGATGCGCACCTCACTGACCGTTCAGGTGAGTTGTCTGTACTGTCCGGTCAGCTTCCGGATGACATCCACGGGCATGTCTTTTTTGCCGAAGGTATCCCCCTCGAAGAAGGACATTTTACGCCCAGTGGCCGGGGCGCACTGACCCGGATTGATCTCTCCCAGCAGGGTGTCCGCTTTATCCGAAAAATGATCAATACCCCATCAGTGCTGATGCAGCAGCATATCGACAGCTGGCCGGACCGCTTCAAACTTATGGGGGGGATGGCGTACTACAGCCCAACGATGGGGTTTGTAAATACCTGCAATACGGCACCAAATTACATGGGGAACAAGCGTTTTGCCCTGAGTTTTGAAGGCGGCGTGCCTTACGAGTTTGATGCTCAGTCACTCGAACTGGTTACGCCGATCGGTCATTACGACGAATGGGAAAGCAGCCTGCCGCCACTGATGGATGTACTGACGCCGGAGAAATGGTTATTCCCGCAAGTCCGGACCACGGGACATCCCTATTTTGATCTGGAAACCAATGACTGCTTCACCATCAATTACGGCGGCAATATTGGGAAGCTTGGGACGCGTCACGGCTTCATTCATTTAATCAAATGGGATCAGAAAGGGGCCTTGCAGCGCTGGCAGGTGATGGGCCGCGATGGCCGCCCGGCATTTATCGCGGCAACCGCGCATTCGCTGGGAGTAACACGCCACCATATCCTGGTTTTTGAAACGGCTGCTCAGGTTGAGCCACTGCGCATGATCGGAATTCGCAGTGTCGAGCCGCAAAAACACCGGACGCCGGTCTGGGTGATCCGCAAAAAAGATCTGCTGGCGGGAAAGACACAGGTTATCGCAGATTATCTTGAGCTGGATTTTGATACCTCAGATGTCATGTGTAATTACGATGACCATGACCACGAAATTACCCTGTATGGCCAGTATCTCGGCGCAATGGATAAATCGGAGCCGCAATATACCTGGGACCGGCTGCATTTTGGTGGACGGGTCTCTGCAAGGATTGCAGGCTATCCGGCCGCCCCGGTGGATGTGGGCGGCTTAACCCGGACCCGCATTCAGGTGAAGTCAGATTCAGTACGGGAGATCCATGCGGATTTCCGGTTACTGCGTGATGATCAGCTGTTCTGGGACATGAACGATCCCGCCTATCAGGGCCATTTCCAGTTCCCGGAAACGTTCGAGCATATTTACTGGGCTGCTGTCGGTTACCGGCCGGAGCATGTTGTGTCGCGGGTCGCGAAAGCTTATCAGGATTATCCGAATCGTCTGTTCACCAATGACTCACTGCCGCAGGAAACGCAGCCTTCTGCACTGGTGCATCTGGATTGTCTCACCATGACTCTGACGGATGCCTATCAGTTTCCGGCAGACTGCGTGATGCGGACACCGCAGTTTATTTCCCGGCCGAATGCAACTTCTCAGCAGGATGGCTACCTCTTTACTGCCGTGGTGCGTCAGCAACCGACACATGGCCTTGGGAATGGCAAGGAAATCTGGTTGTTTGATGCACAGAATCTGGCGATGGGACCTATTGCGATTCTGGGGCATCCGGATCTGAATTTTGCCACGACCAATCATGCACTCTGGGTCCCGGAAATTGATCGGCGGCCTGACAACAGTTACCGGGCCAATGTGGGTGACTTTTTCCGCTCCCGTGCGTCGTCGCACAGGGCATCGGTCAGGAAGGTAATTGAAGAACAAATATTACCGCGTTTTGGCTAGGACAATGGCTCTGGTGACGAACTCTGGATGGGTTCAGCTTCTGCTGTGAGTCGCAAATTATAAGGATAAAATCATGAAGAAAGTCGGACGACTGCTGTTAGCCGGGGTGGCGGCTGCTGGTGTGGCATTTGCGCTCCACTCGAATGAACCGGAAAACACGCTCTCAAATTATCAGGGAACTTACACCTGTCATCCCGGTGTCATCTACGATCCCACTTCGGTAGAGGAAGTGCAGTCCATTGTGGAAGATGCGCTGGCTCAGGGCAAAACGGTGATGACCGGGAACCGCAAGTTTGCCAGCCAGATTGATGCTGCCTGTGCGGCTGACGAGCAGGTTCAAATCACACTGAAAAATATGGATAAAATTGTTCAGTTTGATGCTGCAAGCAAGCAAGTCACGGTTCAAGCCGGAATGCGATTTAACGATTTGAATGATTTTCTGCGCTCGCAGGGGCTGGCCGTCAATATGGTAACCGAGCTGGGCACCTTTACCATTGGCGGGATGCTGGGCAGCGGTACTCATGGCTCTACCCTGGAAAAACCCAGTAATATGCTGGCGGACTACGTCACCCGTATGAAAATCGTCGACGGACAGGGACAGGCCAGAGTACTGACGGGTGATTTGCTCGATGCGGCCCGGGTGAATCTGGGGGTACTGGGTGTGGTTGTTGAAGTCACACTGCAACTGGAAGACGCCTTTAAAGTGAGGGCAGACGTCAAAGGTTACCTGAGTGATGAAGGGCTGGAAGACAAAGTCCTTGAGATTGCCCGCAGTAATTACTCGGCCAATATTGCCTGGTTCCCGGGGCTGGGTCGTTATACCACGACACTGTACAACCCGGTTCCACTGGATACACCGGGAGAAGCTTATAACGCTCAGGCTGATGTGTCTGATGTACAGGAGTTTTTCTTCGGATTGCTCTTTAATGCGGCGCATGAGTTCCCGGGCAGCGGTTTACAGTGTCTGGCAGCCAAAGCCCGTTATCAGGCCAGAGCGAATTCATATTTCCGGGATATTCAGACCGGTAAGAAAATCAGCAACCCTGTCGGCTATTCCGACCAGATGCAGTACTTCAAGTGTAAGGACCCGAACAAGTGTATCTGGGACCGGCTGCCCATCGCACTGCAGGAAGTGGCCATTGATATTGAACAGTTGCCCGACTGGATCCGGGATGTTCGTCAGATTGTTGCAGCCCATCCCCGAACCTGTTTCCCGCTCAACGGTATTTATTTCCGGTTCGGTCAGGCCTCGAAAAGTTACATTGGCATGAGTGCAGATCGCGATACGGCGTTTGTCGGCATCGAATATACCCTGCGTCAGGAAGGGAAGAAGGAACCGAAAAACTATTTCGTGAATCTGGAGATCGAACAGTTGTCGCTCCGGAAATACGGTGCCCGTCCGCACTGGGGGAAAAACTCCGTCGCCATTTTCGAAGACATGCCGGCACGCTTTAACCGCTGGCCGGAATTCCTGCAGGCCAAAAACGAGCTGGATCCGTTGAATGTCTTCACCAATCCATTCTGGGAGCGGGTCAGTGGGGAGATTCCGCTGGAAGATTATCTGACTCCCGGGTGTAACACGCGCGGGGAGTGCTACTGCCAGACGGATGAACACTGCCCGACAGGAACCAGCTGTCAGCCCGGCCGTTACTTTACGGACGCACGAATCTGCCGCTGAGGCGTTCTTTCAAACGTGGCAGCGATTCAGCTGCCACATTTCTTTGCATGAAAAGGGATGTGACGATGAAATCAATCATCAGCTGGTGTCTGCTCATGTCTGTGAGCTGGACATGTCAGGCGACACGTCTGGATGACATTCGCCCGCATACACCGACCAGCAACACCTGGAGTGAACAGTGGTTCTATTATCTCAATGATCCGCTGGTGGGGTATTTTAAAATCAGTGCACAAACATATCTTACCCCTGATCTTGACCCTCAGGCTGAGCATGCATATGTACACGTCGTTTATGCGCCGGTTGGGGGACAACAGGTTGTGTTGGATCAGTATTTTGATCAGGTTGAACTGGAAGGTCAGCCCGGCAGCGAAGCGTTCCGGTTTTCTGTGCCGGATAAGGTCGATATTGATCAGGATGGCATTCGTCTGAATCTGGAGAATCTGAGCTTTCATCTGAAATACACCGGGGAGCACCGTCACTACACTGGTGGTTCAAATCCGGGTCAGAATCCGTTCGGGTTGATTGGCGATTTTCCCGGCGTGGCTGTGAATTACTTTGTTTATTCGATGGGCACGCCCAGCCAGTATGAATTCCGGCTCGGGGAGATCTCTCATTCCGGAGAGGGGGTGACTTATCTGGACAAGGGGTGGTTTGATGCCAAGAAAAGCGAAGGATTTTCTTTTTTAGGGGCATTTACGCCGGAAAGGCAATTGATGATGACCGGCGGTTCACAGGGAGGGCTGCCTCTGGAGCTCTGGGTTGGCCGCTATGTGTCAGAACAAGCAGATATTCTGCTACATCCGTCTCTGGTGGGCCTGAGTGTTCAGAAAGAATCCAATGCCTGTAACGGCTACCTGAAACTGACCATCACCAAGCTCGGGAAGAAAATTGAAGTCGAAGCCAGTTCTGATTTGACCGATTTTTATATTTCGGAAATGCCTTCGAAAGTCGTTTTTGGGCAGGACCAGCCCATTATGAAATCGATGAATGCCCGGATCACCGCCAAAGTGTACCGGTGGGGCCGGCTGGTGGATACTATGGAAGTGCCTCAGGGGTTACTGGAATTCAGTGGCAGTGAGATGTGCCCGCAGTAAAAAAAGTGTGTATGTCCGGCGAGAAAGAAATCTCCGGACATACATTGCTGGACTGATTCAGCTTTCTGTCGTCTGAACGACCCGATCATCAGGGTCAGCCAGCTGGCTGCCACAGTGCTTACAAAAGACAGCATCAGGTTCATGGCCAGCGCGGGAACAGTTCATGCATTTCACCAGCGTACGGTGCAGCTGGCTCTGATGGCCTATCTCTGCCGTAATAATGCCGGTTGGGACGGCAATAATGGAGTAACCCATCAGCATGGTAAATGAAGCCAGCGCCTTGCCCAGGTCAGTCTGAGGTACGACATCACCATAACCGACCGTTGTCAGTGTCACGATGGCCCAGTAAATGCTGTAGGGAATACTGGTAAACCCATGTTCGGGCCCTTCAATCACAAACATCAGCGAACCGAAAACGGTAACCAGTACAGCGACAGTCGTGAAAAAGATCAAAATTTTCCGGCTCGATTGCAGCAGGGAACGGAGCAGCAGATTCGAGTCCTGTAAGTAGCGCATGAGTTTCAGCACCCGGAAAATCCGCATCACCCGCAGAAGTCGGATGACCATCAGATAATGGGCTGTCGGGAACAGGAACACCAGATATGTGGGCAGGATGGCTAATAAGTCCACAATGCCATAAAAGCTGCGTGCATAGGCTGCTGGTTTCGGCGAGCTGTAGAGACGCAGCAGGTACTCAATCGTGAATACCAGCGTGAATCCCCATTCCATCCAGTAAAACACTTTGCCCCACAGCGCGCCGATACTGCTGACTGAGCCAAGCATCAGCACAGTAATAGAAGCAAGGATGGTCACAATGAGTGCAATATCGAAGGTTTTACCGGCAGGCGTGTGGGTACCAAAAATGGTGACGTAAATGGTTTCCTGCAATGACGAACGGGACATAAATACAATCTGAAAGGTGAAAAAACAAAAGCATACCCAAGTGTAGCGACCGTTGCTATGGCGTTGTTCAATGTCTTTGGGAACTGGGAAGCGAAATACGATTTTGTTTTCATATCGTGAGACTTCTTCCCTGAAGTGATATGCTCTTTGTTGCTCAATTTCGGGTGAAAATTTATACAGTGAATTTATCGTGACGTACCAATGTGGATTAGGCTTTATGGGATAGCAACCATCCTCATGATGGGCCATCCCGGGCTGGATGCAGCGGAACATGCGGTTTGTTGTGCTAACGAAATTTATTTTCAGTCGAGTAATTTTTTTTCAAGATCAATTCAGTGCACATTGGCTGACTATTGAATTAGTTGAATATGTATTGCTTTTAAGTGTCTGATTTTTTGAGTGAATTTTTCTTCATTTGAAGTGTTGTTGAACTGTGCACTTCACATGATCCAGATCAAGTCTTTTACGAAGATGAAGTCATAAAATCAGTTTTGAAAGCAATTTACTAAGAGTGCGACATCGGCGATAAGCGCCCTTATGGCAAGGATTTAAGACGTATCCTTACTAAAAAGTTTTCAATCTTAAAGTTAGGAGTTGACTATGCCTGTCACGAATTTGGCTGAACTCGATGCAATGGTTGCCCGTGTTAAAGCAGCACAGAAAGTGTTTGCGACGTACTCTCAGGAGCAGGTCGATAAGATCTTCCGTGCGGCTTCATTGGCGGCAAACAATGCCCGTATTCCGCTGGCACAGCAAGCGGTGAATGAGTCTGGCATGGGTATTGTCGAAGACAAAGTGATCAAAAACCACTTTGCCTCTGAATTTATATATAACAAATATAAAGACGAAAAAACCTGCGGCATTCTTGAAGAAAATGATGAATTTGGCACGCTGACGATTGCTGAGCCGGTGGGCCTGATTTGCGGTATTGTGCCAACCACCAACCCGACGTCAACAGCGATCTTCAAGTCTCTGATTTCACTGAAAACCCGTAACGGTATTATCTTCTCGCCACACCCGCGTGCGAAAGAATCAACCAATGCTGCGGCCAAACTGGTGCTGGATGCTGCGGTTGCCGCAGGTGCACCGAAAGATATTATCGGCTGGATTGATCAGCCATCGGTTGAGCTGTCCAATGCACTGATGAAGCATGACGATATCAACCTGATTCTGGCAACCGGTGGTCCGGGCATGGTGAAAGCGGCCTATTCATCCGGTAAGCCTGCCATCGGTGTAGGTGCCGGTAACGTGCCTGTCGTCATTGATGAAACAGCGGACATCAAGCGTGCAGTTGCTTCTGTCCTGATGTCAAAAACTTTCGATAACGGCGTGGTCTGTGCTTCAGAACAGGCTGTGATTGTCATGGATGAAGTCTATGACGAAGTGAAAGAGCGTTTTGCCAGCCATAAAGGTTATGTGCTGAGCAAAGAAGAAGCTGACAAAGTCCGTAAAGTGATTCTGATTGAAGGCAATCTCAACGCGAATATCGTTGGTCAGCCGGCCACCAAGATTGCTGAGATGGCTGGGATTGCGGTTCCTTCAGACACCAAAGTGCTGATTGGCGAAGGTGTTGCGATCACCATTGACGAAGAATTTGCGCATGAAAAACTGTCTCCGACTTTGGGGATGTTCCGTGCGAAGACATTCGAAGATGCGGTTGATATGGCCTGTCAGATGGTTGAACTGGGCGGTATCGGTCACACGTCCGGCCTCTATACCAACCAGGATATCAATGAAGATCGTATCAAGTACTTCGGTGACAAGCTGAAAACAGCGCGTATTCTGGTGAACATTCCTACCACTCATGGTGGTATCGGTGACCTGTATAACTTCAACGTGGCACCATCCCTGACATTGGGTTGCGGTTCATGGGGCGGTAACTCTATCTCAGAGAACGTGGGTCCTAAGCACCTGATCAATAAGAAAACTGTCGCAAAACGGGCTGAAAATATGTTGTGGCACAAACTGCCGAAATCTATCTACTTCCGTCGTGGCAGCCTGCCGGTTGCGCTGACTGACCTGGAAGACAAGAAACGTGCATTTCTGGTGACAGACCGCTTCCTGTTCAACAATGGTTATGCGGACGAAGTGATGTCGCTGCTCAAAGCGCAGGGGATGGATGTGCATGCTTTCTACGATGTGGAAGCAGACCCGACACTGACCGTGGTGAAAAAAGGTGCGGAAGCGATGAAGAGCTTCCAGCCGGATGTCATCATTGCACTGGGCGGTGGTTCACCGATGGATGCTGCGAAAATCATGTGGGTAATGTACGAGCATCCGGACACGCATTTTGAGGAACTGGCGATGCGCTTTATGGATATCCGTAAACGTATCTACAAATTCCCGAAAATGGGCAAGAAAGCTGAGCTGGTGTGTATTACAACCACCTCAGGGACTGGCTCTGAAGTAACGCCATTTGCAGTTGTGACTGACGATGAGACCGGTGCCAAATATCCGCTGGCTGATTACGAGCTGACACCTCAGATGGCGATTGTGGATGCCAACCTGGTGATGAACATGCCGAAGTCGCTGACTGCATTTGGTGGTTACGATGCCGTGACGCATGCACTGGAAGCTTATGTGTCTGTTCTGGCAAACGAGTACTCAGACGGTCAGGCACTGCAAGCCCTGCAACTGCTGAAACAGTACCTGCCATCAAGCTATGCAAACGGTGCGAAAGACCCGATTGCCCGTGAGAAAGTGCACAATGCCGCAACCATTGCCGGTATCGCATTTGCGAACGCTTTCCTGGGTGTGTGCCACTCAATGGCGCATAAGATTGGTGCAGAATTCCATCTGCCGCATGGCCTGGCGAATGCTCTGCTGATTGCGAACGTGGTGCGCTATAACGCCAACGATAATCCAACCAAGCAAACGGCTTTCTCTCAGTACGACCGTCCACAGGCACGCCGTCGTTATGCTGAAGTCGCGGATCATCTGGGTCTGTCTCTGCCGGGTGACCGTACAGCGAAGAAAATTGAGCGTCTGCTGAGCTGGCTGGACGAGCTGAAAGACAACCTGGACATTCCGAAGTCTATTCAGGCAGCAGGTGTGCCAGAGTCAGACTTCCTGGCGAAGCTGGATGAGCTGGCCGTAGAAGCATTTGATGACCAGTGTACCGGTGCGAACCCTCGCTACCCGCTGATCACTGAGCTGAAAGAAGTGCTGCTGGCTTCTTACTACGGTAAAGCTTATGTCGAAGGTGAAACCGTTGAAGGCACCACTGTGATTCTGAAAAAAGCAGATCAGAAACCAGCGGAAGCAACAAAAGTCGCGGCACCTGCAGCAAAAGCGAAAAAAGTTGCAGAGAAAGCATAACGCTTAATCACTCTGCAGCATGAAAGAACCCGCCAATCGGCGGGTTCTTTTTTTGTGTGCATCTGTATGAACGACGTTTGTGTTCAGACGACTTCGGCTTCAATCATGCGGCCATTAAAATAGTCATTGGTGACGATGTACTCAGCGCTTCGGGCGATCTCATACTGCATCGGCAGACTGAGCAGCGTACTGGGCGGCAGATCCTGCTTTTCGTCGAAAATCAGCGGAAATACGCCACCGACCCGGATTTTGTATTGAGCCAGTTCTTTGGACCAGCTCTGAGTAAATCCGGCCAGCATGGCTCTGGAACTGCTGTTGAGCGGGACCGGGTTGTCCGGTCTGCAGGCGGCAAGATTGATTATCACGCCATTTTGGTTGTGCGCCCGCATATAACCGGCTGTTTGTTTTCCGAATGACAGGAAAGCAGAGGTGCCTTCCGTCATCAGCTGGCAAAATTCTTCGACAGATGTTTGGGTTAAGAGCATCGGCATATCAACGCCTAACCAGCAGTTAATCAGCACATCAATTTTTCCGTAATGCTCATGAACCGATTCGATCGCATGGGCGATCGTGGACTCTTTATTATCCGGCAGACAAAGTGCAAAGCAGTCACCGCCACGACTTTTGCATTCTTTGTAGTTGGTCTCCAACCGATCTGATTCTGTATCCACGAGGGCAATTTTTGCCCCCAGTGAAGCAAAGTGGAACGACGCTGCTTTTCCTAATGGGCAGCCTGCAGCTGTAATCAGGATCACTGAGTCTGCAATATTCATAGCGCAATCTTCCTATTATTTGGATACATAGATATTGTTATGATGCTTCAACCAAGAAGGAGCCTTTCATCAATATTTATTCGTTATTATGTAAACTAATAACACCCCGATATTGTTAAATCTTAGTTAAGCACTTATGGAAAGCGGTATTCGATTGTTCGGCTTATGACACCTGTCACGAAATTTTTCGCTTTGTGATCCATCACGAAAAACATATCTAATTGACTGAAATATAAAAGGAATAATCGGTGAGGTTGATCAGTTGAATTTGGCTACTGTGCCATACATTTCTGCGGAACGTTTCGCGCGGATGAGGTTCATGTAGAGATCCTGTGGCGAACCCTTCATTGGCTCCTGCTGAACCGGAGGGAGACGGCGGCGCTCATGCCCGGACAGGTTATGGTACAGCTCTTCCGGCATGCCTTTGGTGTCCTGAGGCGGGAAGGTAATGGCAATCGGCTGTAAGGAACTCAGCAAGCGAGTTGCAATCAGTCCACCGCGATGGAAAGCATCGGATTGCTCTGCACCCCGCGGGTAACAGTACTCGGATGTGGTGAGCGGGGCCGGGTCCTGCAGCTCAAAATAGGTCCGCAGCTGCTCTTCCGTGGTTCCGGGAGGCAGGGGTTTTTCTGTCGGGACAGTTTCCAGGTAATCCGGCGACAGCATCGCAAGCATCAACGCGAAGTCAGAACGGCGACCCTGCTCAACCGCATGGTTGAGGGAGTAACCGAGCTGTACTTCACTGATCAGCTGCGCTTTGTCTAGGGTATGGATTTGCATGGAGTCCGACAAAAAATAAAACCTGTACACTCTCTATCGGACGCTTTACAAAAATCTTTAGAGAAATTAACGCGGATTTGTTTGGATATTAACCAATCGATTCAATTGCATGGCGCATCCGGTCGATGGCGAGCGTCAGTGTATCAGTTGTGCACGCAAAGTTCATTCGGATAAAGCCCGGATGCCCAAAATCTGCACCGGGAGAAAAGCCGACACCAGCCGCTTCAAAAAAGGCATGCGGATTTTCAACAGGCAACTCAGAAGCATCTATCCAGGCCAGATACGTGGCTTCAATCGGGTGAAGTTTCAGCCCGGGCATTGCGTTGATCTCTTTCATCAGCCGGTCTCGGTGCTGGCGCAGGTAATTGAGCTGTTGCGTCAGCCAGGGCTGGCAATCCCGGTAGGCAGCTTCAGCCGCGGTGTAGGCCAGTACGTTCATGTCAGGTACAATCCCGGCCCGGACCCGGTTGAAGCGACGTCTGAGCTCAAAACTCGGAATAATGGCCATTGCGGCACCCAGTCCGGCAATGTTGAAGGTTTTGCTCGGTGCAATCAGAGTAATGGAGCGTTGCGCTGCATCTTCATCCAGGCTGGCGAAAGGAATATGGTGTGCCTCTTCATCTAAAATCAGGTCGCAGTGAACCTCATCAGAACAGACGATGAGATCATGCTTTTTCGCGAAGCGGTGCAACGTGTTCAGTTCACTGCGAGTATACACGGTTCCGCCCGGGTTGAGGGGATTACAGAACAGCATCAGCTTACTGTCGTCCGGCACTTCGGTTGCTTCAAGATCCGTCAGCCAGCGTTCATGCTGCAATTTGACCGGGGATAAAGTCAGAGGCCGTTGGGCAAATTTTGCTGCCGTGACGAATTTGGGATAAATCGGTGCTGGCGTGATGACGCCTTCATGACTGTCCGTACAGGCGCGAACGGCCAGATTGAGACCACTGACTAAACCGGGCAGATAGACAATCCATTCTGGTTTAATGTGCCAGTGATATCGCTCCGCCATCCGTTCAACTATTAGTTCGGTTAAGGAAGCCGGTGCCGAGCCATAGCCGAAAATACCGTGGTCGACATGACGATGCAGGGCGCCGGAAATCGCATCCGGTACCTTAAAATCACTGTCGGCAACCCACATAGGCAAAATATCTCTGCCTTGATATTTCTTCCACTTGATGCTGTTACTGCGGGTACGGTCAATATGCTGATCAAATAAGTGCAGGTCTTCTGACATCGGCTTTCTCTGGCAAGTTGATGATATCTTTCAGTGATTATGCGATGAATCAGTCAGATGAAGAAAGCCCCAATCTTGGATTGGGGCCTGATAGATATCAAAACAGTGGTTTTGCACCAAACTGGTCAGCGGCATAAGCGACTCGTTCGGCAGGAGAGGGGATCTTGGACGGCGTGCCCAGGCTTTCAATGTGATGCAGGCGTGGCAGTAAGCCACATCCGTTGGCTATCTGAATCGCCAGTCCGGGACGGGCGTTGAGCTCCAGGACCATAGGTCCCCGGACTTTATCCAGCACCATGTCCGTCCCCAGATAGCCCAGCCCGGTCATTTCCCAGGCACCAGATGCCAGCTCCAGCAGTTTTTGCCAGTTGGGAACACACAGTTCACTCAGCTGGCGCTCGGTATCCGGGTGATGTTCAACCGGCTGGTTAAACTGAACCGCCCGCACGGCTTTTCCGGTCGCAATATCAATGCCGACACCGACTGCGCCCTGGTGCAGGTTTGCCTTTCCGTCGGAGGCTGCGGTCGAGCAACGCATCATGGCCATCACCGGATAACCTTTAAAGACAATCACCCGAATGTCCGGCACGCCTTCAAAGCTGAAGCCATCAAAGACATCATCAAACTGAATCAGATTTTCGACCATCGCCACATCGTTTTTTCCCCCCAGCGAGAACAGGCCGGCCAGGGTATTGGTGATATGACGCTCAACATCCTGTTTGTTGATCACGGCACCGGAGGGCTTGGTATACAGGCCGTTTTCATGTTTGACAATGACCAGAATGCCTTTACCGCCAGAGCCCTGTGCGGGCTTAATGACAAACCCGGGCCAGTCTCGGACCATGTCATGAATTTCTTTGACATGAACCTGACTCCGGATCACCCCGATGAGTTCAGGGACAGTGGCGCCTGCGCGCTGGGCAAGGATCTTGGTTTTCAGTTTGTCATCGACCAGCGGGAACAAACTGCGATCATTATACCGGCCGATATAACTGTGATTTCGCTTGTTCATACCCATAATGCCGCGCTCACGCAGCCGCCATGGCATGGTGTAACGGGATAAAAACATGGTTTAATCCTCCGCCAGCGGCTTAAAGCGGCGCAGTTCGCTGAGGCGGTAGCCGGTGTAGTTACCCAGCATGAGGATCAGAGCCATCACAATGAGTTGCAGACCGATAAAGTTGAAGGTCAGGTGGCGGATCAGGTCATTGGTCATCGCGACATAGACAATAATCGCGGTCAGCAGCGAGCCGCCGCCCTGAATCAGCACTTCTTTTGCCCCTTCTTCCTCCCACAGAATGGACATCCGTTCGATGGTCCATGACAGGATGATCATCGGGAAGAAGGTAATGGTCAGCCCTTCCACCAGGCCGATCTTAAAGGCTACGACGGTGAAAATAGAGATGATCAGTATGACCGACACAATGACCGCAGAAATCCGGGCGACGAGCAGTAAGTTCAGCCGCGAGAGATAACCCCGGATGATCAGACCGGTGCCGACGATCAGCAGGAATCCCAGAACACCAGTCACCAGCTGTGTCTGCACGAAGGCGACAGCAATCAGTACCGGCATGAAGGTTCCCGATGTTTTCAGACCGACAATAATACGCAAGAACACCACGATCAGAGCGCCAATTGGCACCAGCATGATGGTTTTGAACATTGCCTGCTCTTCAATCGGCAGACTGTGAATGGAGAAGTTCAGCAGGTCTTCCGCCTGTATTTTTTCCCGGGTGGCCTGCTGAGGCGTAATATCCTGAGAAATAATTGAAAAACTGATATTGGAATTGCGTCCGCCAATCACATCCAGCAGGGAGTGGCCTTGCTGGTTCCAGACCAGCACATCATTGGGTTTGCCTTCCTGGCCGGTGTGTGGGTCAAACAGGTGCCATTTTTCGCCACCCCAGACTTCAACCATCGGTGTGATGCTCTGACGTCTGCGGCCATCTTCAAGCTGT
Organism: Photobacterium sp. 53610; assembly: GCF_036409375.1. Lineage (NCBI taxonomy): Bacteria > Pseudomonadati > Pseudomonadota > Gammaproteobacteria > Vibrionales > Vibrionaceae > Photobacterium > Photobacterium sp. 53610. The sequence goes on from NZ_JAXOFS010000001.1 coordinate 271,466, forward strand.
AAGCCGCCCACCAGACGGGCATGAATGCCTTCCATGGAAAGCAAAAAAACAACCACGTTTTCTTTCTTGAAAGAATTCAGCAGCAGTGAGGCGTTCTGGTTATTTCTGTCATTCAGCTGTTTGAGGATTTCACGGGTCAGGGTCAGGTTATCTGCCGACAATGCCTTGGCCTGAGTCAGAATGGCCGTTGCAGCGGTTTCCTGAGGGCTGTCCAGACTGGGGGATTCCGGTGCGCCTTTGGGTTTGTCGGAAGAGAAGGTGGCCAGAGGGTCGACCAGCATTTGGGTTTTATAATAAAGCACTTGCCGGCCTGAAGCCTGGCGAATGGACCATTCGGCGCGGCGGCCCTGATCGGTATCAATTAAAGCGACACCATAGCCGGGAGAAGAGGTGCTTTCATCAATCTGGGTGAAGCCTTTCTGGGTTTCCGGGGCAGCCATGGAAACTTTGACGGCCTTACCAATGGCGTCAAATTCAATGCGCGCCTCCAGCTCCCACAGGGCTCGTTTTTCACCTGGAGTCCATGGCACACCATAGACATCATGACGGTAAAGGCTCAGTGCGGCGCCGGCAATGACGAGCAAGGTAATGAGAAAATAAAACGGAACTCTTGACGACATGACAACCTCTGAATATGAATATTTTTCCCTTTGTTGGTTGAATCAGCAAAGTGATGAATATGAAAATGGGGCAGTAACCAGGTTATGCCCCAACGGAATGCGATTATCGTCCCTGTACAAATTGTTTACCGACGTCAACTAATGCCACGTCTTTAAAGAACTCCCGGCCCAGTAATACCGGATAGGTCATCTGTGTTCTGTCTGCCAGAGTAAATTGAGCTTTCTCATGCAATTTACCCAGCTTCAGCCACATTTCTACCACCGGGCGGCGCTCTGAATCATCGGCAGAGGACTGTCGGATTTTGACCCAGCGAATGACTGGCGCTTCGACAATCTGGTCGGCAGGCTGATTCTCTTCACCGCTATGACTGAGGTTGAAGCGGGCCCATTGTTTGCCGTCACGCTCAAACACCTGGATATCCAGGGCATTGATTGAAGAGGTGGTCGCGCCAGTGTCTACCCTTGCTTTAAAAAAGGATTGTACTGAATCCAGCCAGACCCATTCCTCTTCACCCAGAATGACTTTTCCATGGGCAGTTTTTGGATCGATGTCGATAGAATTTTGTGGTACTGGCACTATTTTTTTCTCAACAATCACTTCAGGTTTAGGGGGTGGCACAGAAGTTACTTTATTCAGTTCTTCTGACATTGATGATAGCTCTTTTTCTAACTTAGCAATGTTTTCATTTTGTTCATTAATTTGTTGTGACATGCGGTTCAGACGGAAATGTACATTGGTTTCCATCATCTCAATCGCTGTCAGTGTATTGGTGTCCCGTCGATTAACCTGTTCTGTCTTGAGCATTGAGCAGCCGGAAAGAAAGGTCAATGCAATCAAAGTCGCGCCACGGCCAAGCATTCGCACTCCCGCAAAAATTGTATAGTCTTTTATAAGTTTTTCTTTAGGGGGCCGTAGTTTAGCGCACAAAAAAGGATGCGGGTAGCACCCTTTTGTTAACCTTCAGTCAGGATTTGTTGCAACAAGGACCGCACGGCGGGGGGCTGGATAGCCCTCGATCGTTTTTGAGGAATCTTGCGGGTCTAAATATTCAGGGAGTGAATTATTTGTCATCCAGTCCGTCGAGCGCTGCTCATCTGTGGTGGTGATATTTTCATCCACAATTTTGACGTCAACAAAGCCGGTTTTTTCCAGCCAGACCTTCAGAGCTTTTGCAGACGGGAAAAAGTAGACGTTATGCATTTGTGCATACCGGTGTGCAGGAACCAGCACGGCATTTTCGTCCCCTTCAATCACCAGCGTTTCCAGAACCAGCTCACCGCCCTGACGCAGCTGGTTTTTCAGCTGAAGCAGATGATCCAGCGGAGAGCGGCGGTGATACAACACGCCCATGGAGAAAACGGTATCAAAGGCTTTCAGCTCAGGCAGTTGTTCAATCCCTAAAGGAAGCAGGTAGGCTCGTTCATCCTGTCCCATCAGGCGCTTCATCGCCTCAAACTGGATCAGGAACAGATTGGACGGGTCGATCCCGACAGTCAGGGCTGCACCTTCGCCCAGCATACGCCACATGTGATAGCCGTTGCCGCAGCCGACATCCAGCACTTTCCGGTGTTTCAGCGGGGAGATGTGGGGCAGGACACGATCCCATTTCCAGTCGGAACGCCATTCGGTATCAATGTGGATGCCGTGGATATGGTACGGACCTTTCCGCCATGGATGAAGGAGGCGCAGCAGGCTTTCCAGGCGTTTTTTCTCACCATCGGCAACCGGAATTTCGTTGTCCACACTGACCCGGGTTTTCAGGTCGATTAAATCCGGCTTATCGGTCGGAAATTTTTTCAGTGCCCGTATCCAGCGACCCATGTCACCGTGCTGGGCAGCTTCCCAGTCCGACAGTTGCTGCGGTAAAACATTCAGCCAGGGACGCAGTTGCTCGTCGTTGGCCAGTAAACGGTAAAATTCAGAAAAGCTAAACATGGGGCGAAACAGGACCTTCAGATGAATTGACGTTACTTAATGGCAAACATAGAGCCAAAGTTGAAGCACTGGAACCAGACTTCCACACTGCTGAAGCCGATGTCAGTCAGACGGGCCCGGTGTGTCGGAATGCTGTCAGGACGCATCACATTTTCAATGGCGCTGCGTTTCTGGCTGATTTCCAGTTCGCTGTACCCATTGGCACGTTTAAAATCGTGATGCAGGTCGATCAGCAGTTCATGAGCCTGACTGTTTTCAAAAACATACTTTTCCGACAGAATCAGAATCCCGCCCGGACGCAGACCGGCATAGATTTTTTCCAGAAGCTGCCGGCGGTCTTCCGGAACCAGAAACTGCAGCGTGAAGTTCAGCACCACAACGGATGCATTGTGAATATCCACATCCCGGATATCAGCTTCAATGATTTCAACCGGGGTTTCGGAACGATAGGCGTTCACATGCAGACGGCACCGCTCAACCATGGCAGGCGAGTTGTCGACGCCAATGATTTTGCAGCCGGACTGGCTGAGATGACGGCGCATCGACAGGGTTGCAGCGCCCAGTGAGCACCCCAGGTCATACACGTTGGAATCCGGTGTGGCAAAACGCTCAGCCAGCATGCCAATGGCAGAGATGATATTGCTGTAGCCCGGCACGGAGCGCTGGATCATATCCGGGAATACTTCGGCGACTCGCTCGTCAAAGGTAAAATCACCCAGCTTGTCAATCGGGGCGGCGAACAGATTGTCGTGGCCTGCCATTGTCCTTACCTCACATTCATTACCAGAACATCGGGGATTCCATACTCCCGTAGAACGTCGGACGGGGTAGCCAGTCGGCGTTCTTTGCTGTGCAGAGGGTCCCTCTCCAGCTGAAAAGGCGCGTATTGTAGATAAAATCATGCCTTTTGTCTTGCGATTTGGTTCGATGGCGGTCGGTGCCCAGGTCGGAACGAGCGGTGTTCACAGCAGTGTTCCCTGATCGCCGCCTTCGGGCAGCTTGAGCTCAGGCAGCATCGTGTTGAGGGGCATCTGCTGCCGAAGTTGCCGGTACAACCGGACCGCCAGTTCAGGGGCAAAGTCATTGTCCGGCGTATGAATAAAGAGATAGGGCTGTTTGCCTTCATTCAGCCATAGCGCCAGTCGCTGCAGCCAGTTGGCAAAAAAGGCATCATTCTCGGCCAGTTCGGGGTGGCCGATGAAGCGCACGACCGGGTGATGTCCGGTAGCGATGGCATGAACCGGGACTTTTGGCTTTTTCTGATGCGCATCGATAACGGCTTCAGTGGTTGGCGGGGCGGAAAAGACCGGCCGGGTATCCATTATGATGCGGTTTGCCTGGTGTTCTATCAGCAGGCGGTTCAGGGCTTTTTCATCTTCACCTTTGGCAAAGAATGCCAGATGGCGGACTTCGACCCCAACCGGCATATCCTGGGGAAGCTGTTTAAGAAATGCGGAAAGTGCAGGCAGTTCAGCCGGTCCGAAGCTGGCGGGCAGCTGAATTTTCCAGATCCCGGTTTTTTCAGCCACTGGTGCCATCACCTGGAAAAATTCGCTCAGCTGGCTCTGACAGTGCATCAGCTTATATTGATGAGTGATGGTTTTGGGCAGCTTGAAGGTGAAACGGAAGTCTTCAGGAGTCGCCTGATGCCAGTTCACAACAGTGGCTGGTTTCGGCGTGGCGTAGAAGGTGGTATTGCCTTCTACGGTCGAAAAGGTTTCTGCATACCGGCTCAGCCGTTCGGTTGAAGGGCAGCCGCGACCATATAAGCTGCGCTGCCAGGGAGCGTGAGACCACATGGCCATACCGATTCTGAGCGGAGAGGAAAAATCCATTGAGAAACCTTGCTGAACATTTTTAGGGGGAATCAAACCGTATTCTGGCTGCATTGTGGAGAAGATCCCGCCATGCGGTCAACCATATGGCTGTGAATTGGGCTATTTTGCTTGATTTCAGCCTGAGGTTTTCCCTACAGTGGGATTTTTCATTTATAATGCCTCGTTATTTTGTTCCGGGCGTTAAATCCTCCGATTGTGGTGAGGAAATCACGGCCGGAATTGGCACAGTTGGTGTCTGTCATTCTCATTTGCAGACGGACACACAGGATTGTAAGTAAACAGATCGGGAAATTCTTATGCGCACCCAATATTGTGGTCACCTGAACAAGTCCCATGCGGGACAAACCGTGGAGCTTTGCGGCTGGGTTAACCGCCGTCGTGATTTAGGCGGTCTTATTTTTATTGATATGCGAGATCGCGAAGGCATTGTTCAGGTAGTGGTTGACCCGGATATGAAAGATATCTTTGAGGTTGCGAACCATCTGCGTCATGAATTCTGTATCCGTCTGACCGGTGAAGTCCGCCTGCGTCCGGACAGTCAGATCAACAAAGATATGGCCACCGGTGAAGTGGAAGTGATTGCCAAAGGTCTGGAAATCATCAACCGTTCTGACGTCCTGCCGCTGGACTTCAACCAGAAGAACACAGAAGAGCAGCGCCTGAAGTACCGTTACCTGGACCTGCGTCGTCCGGAAATGAGTGACCGCATCAAGCTGCGTGCGAAAGCCTCAAGCTTTGTGCGTCGTTTCCTGGATGAGAATGCTTTTCTGGATATCGAAACGCCGGTTCTGACAAAAGCAACACCAGAAGGTGCCCGTGACTACCTGGTGCCGAGCCGTGTTCATAAAGGCAGCTTCTATGCACTGCCTCAGTCGCCACAGCTGTTCAAACAGCTGCTGATGATGTCTGGTTTCGACCGTTACTACCAGATCGTGAAATGTTTCCGTGATGAAGACCTGCGTGCTGACCGTCAGCCGGAATTTACTCAGATCGATATCGAAACGTCTTTCATGAGTGCGGAAGAAGTGCGCGCCGTCACTGAAAAAATGATCAAAGACATGTGGCAGGAACTGCTGAATGTTGATCTGGGCGCGTTCCCGATCATGAAGTATGAAGAAGCCATGCGCCGTTACGGTTCTGATAAACCTGACCTGCGTAACCCAATGGAACTGGTCGATGTAGCGGATCTGCTGAAAGATGTGGATTTCAAAGTGTTCTCCGGTCCGGCAAATGATGAAAAAGGCCGTGTTGCAGCACTGCGTGTCCCTGGCGGTGCAGCGCTGACGCGTAAGCAAATCGACGAATACACTGCGTTCGTGGCTATCTACGGCGCGAAAGGTCTGGCATGGCTGAAAGTGAACGATCTGAGCGCGGGCATGGAAGGCATTCAGTCTCCGGTTGCGAAATTCCTGACAGAAGAGATCATCAACGCCATCATCGAACGTACCGGTGCACAATCTGGCGATATCATTCTGTTCGGTGCAGATAAAGCGAACGTAGTGGCCGAAGCCATTGGTGCGCTGCGCCTGAAACTGGGTAAAGATCTGGGTATCACGAATGAGTCTGCATGGGCGCCGCTGTGGGTGGTTGACTTCCCGATGTTTGAAGAAGATGACGAGGGGAACCTGCATGCGATGCACCACCCGTTCACTTCACCACTGGGTGTGACGGCTGAAGAGCTGGCTGCAAATCCGGCAGCGGCAAACTCGAATGCCTACGATATGGTGATTAACGGTTATGAAGTGGGCGGCGGTTCAGTCCGTATCCACAATGCAGATATGCAGGCGGCTGTGTTCAACATTCTGGGTATTGATGCAGCAGAACAGCAACTGAAATTCGGCTTCCTGCTGGATGCACTGAAATTCGGTACGCCGCCGCATGCGGGTCTGGCGTTCGGTCTGGACCGTCTGGTGATGCTGCTGTGCGGTACAGAAAACATCCGTGACGTGATTGCTTTCCCGAAAACCACGGCGGCAGCGTGTCTGATGACCGACGCACCAAGCCTGGCGAATCCGGCGGCGCTGGAAGAACTGGCCATTGCAGTGAAAGTTGCGGCGAAAGACGCAGAAAAAGCAGAAGCCTGATCGGCTTATTCCGGGCTGGCTGTTCTGCCAGCCCGATCACTCTTCAAGACATTGTATTTTAAACTTCATACCATCACATGAACGATTTCACACCGTGTTCTGAACAGTGATCAACGCCTCCCGGTGACATGATTCCGGGAAACAACCTCAAAGTACATTCGTTCCCTTCGGGGAGCAGACAATCGGAGAATTGTTATGGCAGGTCATAGTAAATGGGCCAACATCAAACACCGTAAAGCAGCGCAAGACGCGAAACGCGGTAAAATCTTCACAAAATTAATCCGGGAAATTGTGGTCGCTGCCAAAGAAGGCGGACCGGAAGCCGAAAGTAACCCGCGCCTGCGTGCTGCAGTCGATAAAGCACTCTCAAATAATATGACCCGCGACACCATTAATCGTGCCATCAGTCGTGGTGCGGGTGGCGAGGGTGACGATAACGTTGAAACCGTGATTTATGAAGGTTACGGCCCGGGCGGTACTGCTGTCATGGTGGAGTGTATGACGGACAACCGTAACCGGACTGTTTCCGGGGTTCGCCATGCATTCAGTAAAGCTGGTGGCAATCTGGGTACGGATGGAAGCGTCAGCTATCTCTTTGATAAAAAAGGTGTGATTTCATACGCGCCGGGGCTGGATGAAGATGCAGTCATGGAAGCAGCACTGGAAGGTGGTGCGGATGACGTGGAAAGCAACGATGATGGCTCCATTGATGTTTACACCACACCGGCAGATTTTGGTGCCGTGAAAGACGCACTCGACAGTGCCGGTTTTGAAGCGCAGAACGCTGAAGTGACGCTGGTCCCGTCGACCAAAGCCGATCTGGATGCGGAAACCGCACCAAAACTCCTGCGTCTGATTGATGTGCTTGAAGATCTGGACGATGTGCAGGAGGTATACCATAACGGTGATATCTCCGATGAGGTGGCAGCGCAGCTGTAAGTCAGATGGCTATTATTTTAGGGATTGACCCCGGCTCCAGAATTACCGGTTATGGTGTGATTCGTCAGGTGGGCAGACAACTGGAATATCTGGGCAGCGGTTGCATTCGTACCAGCTGTGAGGATATTCCGGGGCGCTTGCATCAGATTTATGCCGGAGTCACCGAAGTGATCACTCAGTTCCGTCCGGATGCCTTTGCGATTGAAGAAGTCTTCATGGGCAAGAACGCCAGTTCAGCGCTGAAGCTGGGGCAGGCGCGGGGCAGTGCGATTGTGGCAGCAGTGAACGCGCATTTGCCGGTAAACGAATATGCGGCGCGCCTGATCAAACAGGCGGTCGTCGGCAAGGGCAGTGCAGATAAAGTCCAGGTGCAGCACATGGTCTGCCATATGCTGAAACTGCCCGGAAAACCCCAGGCGGACGCAGCGGATGCACTGGCTGTGGCAATTTGTCATGCGCATACCTACAAAACGCTGGCCGCTATGGCTGGGCAAGCAACCGGATCCCGTCGGGGCCGGTACAGATAGTACCGGACGTTTATCCAAATCCGGCGGATATCCTTTCAGGGTATTCGTTGTGTAGAACAGATCAAAAAAAGCAGCTTAGTGCTGCTTTTTTCTTTGTTACTTCCTTGTTAACTGGAATATAGTGGTCAGAGCTCTGTTGAAGCTCTAATAAAAACAAAGACAAGGATAACCTCATGTCCCCAGTCGCATTCTGGCGCGGTCTGTTCCTTCCCTCATCGGAAGAGTGGCAAGGCGAACAGGCCCGCTTGGTTGATACCCTGCTATTTTTCACCCTCATCTCTTTTTTTGTTGGTCTCTACAGCTGGATAAAATGGGCCAGTCATTCGCACACCAGTCTGGTGATGACTTCGGTGACGCTCATTGGCTGTGAAATTTGTGCCGGCCTGATTGTCCGGTGGCTGAAACAGATTGAGCTGGCAATTAATGTCGGCTTTCTTGGCATGGTGATTCACGCCGTCAATATTGTGTATCAGAGCGGTGGTCTTGTGGTATCGACCCAGGCGTTCTGGATGCCATTACTGATCGTTGCCTTTTTCCTGGCCGCAAGGCCGGTGACGGCGATGGTCTGGAGTGCCGTGGTTGTGCTGATTTCGGCCTGGATGGTCAAAGAACATCTGGCGGGGCATGATTTTCCGCATCTTGTGCTGACACCAGCCGCGGAGCAACTGGAGACCTGGTCCGGGCTGCTGTTGCCGCTGGTCGTGATCGGGATTGCGCAGTCTTTTACCGTGCGGCAGCGTGAAGCGGCACTGACGAAGTCCTTTGAGGCTGAACGGGCCAGTTATTCACTGGCTGAGCAGGCAAAACACGGTGAACAGGCGCTGGCGGATATCATGACCCGAGCCAGTGATAATGCCGGTCAGCTGGCTCAGGTGTCGGAAGAGCTGGAAGCGCAGTCGGATGTCCTTCACGGTCAGGTGAAAGACCTCAATCAGAATTGTCTGTCTCAGGCCAGTGCTGCCGAGCAGATGAGTCAGCAACTTGAACAAATGACCGAGAGTCTGGATGAGTCGGATCGATTCGTGATTGAGCTCAGGCAGAAAAGTAAAACGATTGAACAGCAGGCACAAAACAGTTCTGCGTCGCTGGAGGCGTCAACAGATGCCATTGCACGAATTCAGAGCAGTAATAATGAAGTGATGACGGCTGCGGATCTGATTACCGCGGTTGCGGAGCAAACCAACCTGCTGGCGCTGAATGCTGCAATTGAAGCGGCGCGTGCCGGAGAATTTGGCCGTGGTTTTGCTGTGGTGGCGGATGAAGTCCGCAAACTTTCGGCAAAGAGTAATGCGTCAGCGACGGAAATCAGAGGATTACTTGAAAAAAGCAAAACGGAAGTTGAGCTGGGGCAGAAAGTCATTCATGCCACTGCAACTGAACTGGGCCGGATTATCACGGAGATCACCGGGCTGTCTGATGATGTCAATCAGTTGGCAGAGACGCTGGGTGGTCAGGTTCAGTCGTTAAAAGAGCTTAACCAAACGAGCACCGATGTGGCGCAAAGTGTGGTTCAGACCAATCAGGTGTCTGATCAGGTTGCATTGCAGGGCGCAGAGCTGACCCGCCGGGTTGAAACCCTGAAAGGACTGGCCGACAGTCTGAATGCACTGGTCTCCCGCCAGACAGTTTGAGGTGCGCCACTAATCTCATTGCTGCACCGATAAAGGGCTGGATATCCATCCAGCACTTGATTATCCTAGGGCCAATTTTGTTTGCGAGATAGAGGCAAGGCAGTGATTGGCCGATTACGTGGAATCATCATAGAAAAACAGCCACCGGAAGTGGTGATTGAAGCCGGTGGTCTCGGATACGAAGTCCAGATGCCGATGAGCTGCTTTTACGAGTTGCCGGAGCCGGGAAAGGAAGTGACGATCGCCACACATTTTGTGGTGCGTGAAGATGCCCAGCTGCTGTACGGCTTTAATAAGAAAAGCGAACGCGATCTGTTTCGGGAAGTGATTAAGGCCAATGGTGTCGGTCCGAAACTGGGACTGGCAATTCTGTCTGCCATGACAGCCAGTCAGTTTGTACTGTGTGTTGAAAATGAAGATGTGACGACGCTGGTCAAAATTCCGGGTGTGGGTAAGAAAACAGCCGAGCGCCTGCTGGTTGAGATGAAAGATCGTCTTAAAGGCTGGGGTGAGGGTGATTTGTTGACACCTGCACTGGATACGGCTGCCAGCCAGGCTCAGCCAATGGTATCGGCGCAGAACCGTGCCGAGGATGAAGCGGTGAGTGCACTGGTTGCATTGGGCTATAAACCACAGATGGCCTCGAAAGTTGTAGCTCAGGTTGCACAGGAAGGCATGCAGAGTGAAACGATAATCCGTGAAGCTTTGCGTTCCATGGTGTAATTGAGTGAGGCGTTATGATAGAAGCTGACCGTCTGGTTTCCGGTAATTACCCCCTGAATAAAGAAGAGGAGGTGATTGACCGCGCCATCCGTCCGAAGCTGCTTCAGGATTATCAAGGACAGGATCATGTTCGCAGCCAGATGGAGATTTTTATTCAGGCGGCGAAACTGCGTTCTGAGGCGCTGGACCACCTGTTGATCTTTGGTCCGCCCGGGCTGGGTAAAACGACGCTGGCAAACATTGTCGCGAATGAAATGGGCGTGAGTATCCGGACGACTTCCGGCCCTGTGCTTGAAAAAGCAGGGGATCTGGCTGCTTTGCTGACCAACCTTGAAGAAAATGACGTGCTGTTTATCGATGAGATCCACCGCCTCAGCCCTCAGGTTGAAGAAGTACTGTATCCGGCGATGGAAGATTATCAGCTCGATATCATGATTGGTGAAGGACCGGCTGCACGTTCCATTAAGATTGATCTGCCGCCTTTTACGCTGGTCGGTGCGACCACAAGAGCGGGTTCTCTGACGTCACCGCTGCGGGATCGTTTCGGAATCACCCAGCGTCTGGAATACTACAAAGTTGCTGATTTGCAGGACATTGTTCAGCGCAGTGCGAATTGTCTCGGCCTGTCGATGGTGACTGAAGGTGCGCTTGAGATAGCACGGCGCTCCCGGGGCACACCGCGGATTGCCAACCGGCTTCTGCGCCGGGTTCGGGACTATGCCGAGGTGAAAGGGAACGGTCATATCAGTGCGGACATCGCGAGTCAGGCGCTGGATATGCTGGATGTCGACAGCAGCGGCTTTGATTACATGGACCGAAAGTTGCTCATGGCTATTATTGATAAGTTCATGGGGGGCCCGGTGGGTCTCGATAACCTGGCTGCCGCGATTGGTGAAGAGCGGGATACTATTGAAGATGTGCTGGAGCCTTATCTGATTCAGCAGGGGTATCTGCAACGCACTCCGAGAGGGAGAATTGCGACGCAGCGCGCTTACCTTCACTTCGGGCTGGATTTGCCTGAGAGCTGAAAATCCGGGATCATCAAATGTTAAAAACGGAGCCGCAAGGCTCCGTTTTTGTTTGTTTTTTATCCGGGCATTGTTGGGTTTAAGCGCAAAATCCGGTGAGGATTTTTAACATTTGCGTGAAGGGGAGCGGCTGACTGGCACATGCGAGTCTGGACTGAGGCTGGATGCGGGGTCGTTGCATGTCAAAATTTGCGGCTTATGACGGATAAATCGGATCACCAGCAGAAGCATGTTTGACCCAGCGCATTGTTTAAAATGCGAGCAAGGTCTACGTGATTACACATGAAAATGTTAATAACAAAGTGCCCTGAAATGCTTTCAGGGCATCAATACTGGCTGCATCTGCTGGTGTTACATTCGGTGGATGGTTGGTGGTGAAGTGTATTAATCATTAAAAAAACTAATCTGATAATTTTGTGCTGTGGATTTTAAATACGTTGTATTAGCACTTGTTTTGATAAAGAGGGAGCAATAGTTATGCAATCATCCCATGGCTGTTTTACTGAGAAATTTTACGTGAATTTCTCTGGTTTTTGGCGCTGGCTTGATGTGAATAATTTTGCGGAAAATCGTGTTTTATTGCTGAAAAGTCACATTTTTTTAAAGTGTTATCTACACCACTATGCAATGATGAAAAGTTTGATCTATCGCAAGGTAAAGCTGATTTTATGCCATTTAAATCGTCTGTTGTTTTGCGGGTTCATGCGTTTTTTTACAAATATCTTTGAACCTCAACAATGAAGTCAGTAGTATGAGTTACAGCTTGGGGAGTTATGGTTTTACATTAAAATCAATAATTCGAAACAAGCCTGCAACATCTGTGAAATCCCCTGAAGGGCTGCCGGATGAGGGTTCAGGATCACGCAGGTATTTAGGCTGGAAATTTTTGCGAAGCCTTACGATGAGTATTGCGCGGTATAATTAATAGTTTGGGAATGCTGTCATTTTCAGCAGGTGAAAACGGCCAGCACGAGAGCTATCCGGGCGTACTCTATCTACTATGTCGTACGTTACCAGCTGACTGGTGACTTAAGGAGTTATCATGTTTGATATCGTCGAACTATCGCGGTTACAGTTCGCAATGACTGCGATGTACCACTTTTTGTTCGTCCCACTGACTTTAGGCATGGCGTTCCTGCTTGCCATCATGGAGTCTGTGTATGTGATGACAGGAAAGCAGATCTATAAGGACATGACCAAGTTCTGGGGTAAGCTTTTTGCCATCAACTTTGCACTGGGTGTGGCGACAGGTCTCACCATGGAATTTCAGTTCGGTACGAACTGGGCCTACTACTCTCATTACGTCGGTGATATCTTCGGCGCCCCTCTGGCCATTGAAGCGCTCATTGCCTTTTTCCTTGAATCCACTTTTGTCGGCCTGTTTTTCTTCGGTTGGGATCGCCTGACCAAACGTCAGCACCTGGTGGTCACCTGGCTGGTTGCACTGGGCTCAAACTTCTCCGCACTGTGGATTCTGGTTGCAAATGGCTGGATGCAAAACCCGGTCGGCGCAGAGTTCAACTTTGAAACCATGCGTATGGAAATGGTGAGCTTTGCTGAAGTTGTCTTCAACCCTGTTGCTCAGGTGAAATTTGTTCACACTGTCGCATCTGGTTATGTCACTGGTGCCATGTTCGTTCTGGGTATCAGCTCCTACTACATGCTGAAAGGCCGTGATATTCCGTTTGCACGACGTTCTTTCGCGATCGCAGCTTCTTTCGGTATGGCATCGATTCTGTCTGTGATCGTACTGGGTGATGAGTCCGGTTATGAGCTGGGTGACGTCCAGAAAGCCAAACTGGCAGCGATTGAAGCCGAATGGAACACAGAAGAAGCGCCGGCAGCCTTCACACTGTTTGGTATCCCGAATCAGGAAACCATGCATACAGACTATGCGATTAAAATTCCTTACGTGATGGGGATTATCGCGACGCGTTCTATCGACACCGAAGTGACGGGTCTTCGTGATCTGAAAGATGAGCACGAAGTGCGTATCCGTAACGGGATGGTTGCGTATGGTCTGCTTGAAAAACTGCGCGCTGGTGACAAATCGCCGGAAAACATTGCAGCTTTCGATGAAGTGAAAAAAGACCTGGGTTACGGCCTGCTGCTGAAGCCGTATACAGATAAAGTTGTTGATGCAACCGAGGAAGACATTGCCAACGCGGCGGCTGACTCATTGCCGACCGTATGGCCGCTGTTCTGGAGCTTCCGAATCATGGTGGCCTGTGGCTTTATCATGCTGGGTGTGTTTGGTGCTGCCTTTATTCAGACCTGCCGTCACAAAATTACCGAGAAAAAATGGGTACTTCGTGCGGCACTTTACTCGATTCCACTGCCTTGGATCGCTGTTGAAGCCGGTTGGTTTGTCGCAGAGTACGGTCGTCAGCCATGGGCAGTCGGTGAAATTCTGCCAACCAGTATGGCCGCTTCTAATCTGGCCGCGTCGGATATCCTGACGTCAATGGCCGCGATTATTACGCTGTACACCTGTTTCCTGGTCGCGGAAGTGTATCTGATGCTGAAATTTGCTCGTCTGGGTCCAAGCAGCCTGAAAACCGGCCGTTACCATTTTGAGCAGAACCCAGCGCCGTATGATTTGACTGAAAATCCGGTCATGAAGTAATCAGTGTCGGACAGGAGAATAATAAATGTTTGATTATGAAATGTTACGTCTGATCTGGTGGCTGCTGATCGGTGTGCTGTGCATCGGTTTTGCAGTGACGGATGGTTTTGATATGGGGGTTGGTGTTCTGACCAATGTGATCGGTAAAACTGATACCGAGCGCCGTATCATGATTAACTCGATTGCCCCTCACTGGGACGGTAACCAAGTTTGGTTAATTACTGCAGGTGGTGCGCTGTTCGCAGCTTGGCCACTGGTGTATGCGACAGCTTTCTCAGGGTTCTATCTGGCGATGCTTGTCACCCTGGCGGCATTGTGGCTGCGTCCGATTGGTTTTGACTATCGCTCAAAAATTGAAGATCCGAAATGGCGGAACCTGTGGGACCGAGCCATCTTCATTGGCAGTCTGGTACCGCCTGTGATCTTTGGTGTGGCCTTCGGAAACCTGCTGCAGGGCGTGCCTTTTGTCCTGAGTGATTTGCTGATTCCAACCTACAAAGGATCATTCTTTGCACTGCTGAATCCTTTTGCGTTGCTGTGCGGTGTGGTCAGTCTGGCCATGATCATCACGCAGGGTGCGGTTTATCTGCAGATGAAAACCAAAGATGAACTGCACACTCGTTCTCGCAATGTTGCTTCAATTACGGCATTGATGACCATGGTTGCTTTCATTCTGGCGGGATTCTGGGCGAAAAACCTGGAAGGCTATGTTGTCGTGACTGACCTAGTCAGAGATGCGGCATCCAACCCGCTGAACAAAGAAGTTCTGCGTAAAACGGGCGCCCTGATGGATAATTTCAATGCACAGCCGCTGCTGTGGCTGGCGCCGGCACTGGGTATTGTGATGCCATTACTGACTGTCCTGGCTTCCCGTATGGAGCGTGCCGGTTTTGCGTTCCTGTTCTCCAGTCTGACCATGGCGGGTATTATCCTGACCTTTGGTTTTGCCATGTTCCCGTTCATCATGCCATCCAGCGAGATTCCGTCACATAGCCTGACAATGTGGGATGCAACGTCCAGTGAGTTGACGCTGAAGATTATGTCCGGCGTTGCCTTTGTGATGGTGCCAATCATCCTGGGCTACACCTGCTGGTGTTATTACAAAATGTTTGGTCGTCTCGATAAGCAGTTTATCGAAGACAACAAGAATTCACTGTACTAAGGAGGCTTACAATGTGGTATTTCGCCTGGATTCTGGGAGTCCTGTTAGCCTGTTCATTTGGCATCATCAATGCGCTGTGGCTGGAAACGACAGAGAACATGGATGCGAATGATGAGTCAGATATTGAGTCATAGGATTGATCTGTGGGTCAAGAACAGCCATGCGTGGCTGGCCTGCAGTCCGCTTCGGTTGCTTGCCCTGGTGATGGGGCTGGCTACCGGCGGTTTGGTGATGTGGGACCCGGTGCTGTTCGCACGTGAGATTGGCGGTTTTGGTCCAGTCGTTTCACCTGCGCTGATCTGGTCTTGCTGTACTGCCATGATTTTTGGCGTCGGTTTTGTGCCGCGCCGGTGGTACTGGCAGGTACTGTTCAGCCCCTATATTGCCTTACCTGTACTGGCCGTGATCCTCTGGCTTCGTCTGAGCTGAAGCAAAATTGTTGTCCATGATACGGCCCGCTTTCATTGCGGGCCGTATTTTTTATGCTCTGAGAAATTAATAAAATTCCATCAGGGTCAAAAATTGAAAGGAAATTAAGCCGGGGGAGGGCTGAGAGTTTCATTCTGTAAATTAACTCCGGTATAGTTACCGCTGAAAAATTTTCTCAGACGTCATAATTTTGGCGTCCAACATGCATCATCACAGTGGTATTCGGATGACGGAAGAAAACGCCTTTGAGTGGCCTATTACCATCTATATCGAAGATACGGACACTGGCGGGATTGTTTATCATGCCAACTATCTCAAGTTCTTTGAGCGAAGCAGAACTGAACTTTTCAGAAGCTTCGGAGTCAGCTTACAGGACATGCTGGACCAGGGTTACAGCTTTGTGGTCAGCCATATGGACATCGATTTCCTGAAAGGCGCACGATTAGACGATCAGCTCAAGGTTCGTACCTGGCCGCTCCAGGTGCGCCGTGCCTCGATCGAATTTTGTCAGGTTTTAGTAAACAATGAGGGGCAGTTCTTGTGTAAAGCCACTGTTCAGGTAGCCTGTGTCAACCCTCAAACAATGAAACCCATTGTGATACCAAAGAATATATTGTCGGAGATAGCCTAAGTGAGTGCTGAACTTTCTATTCTGGATTTGTTTTTGCAGGCGAGCCTGCTAGTCAAGATTGTGATGCTGATCCTGCTGGGCATGTCGGTCATCTCCTGGGCGCTGATTTTCAAGCGCTCTCAGGTCCTGTCTCAGGCAACGGCGAAAGCGGAACGTTTTGAAGACCGCTTCTGGTCAGGCATTGACTTGTCTCATCTGTTTCAGGAAGTACAAAGTCGCAAAGATAACCTGAGCGGAACTGAACAGATTTTTTACGCGGGTTTTAAAGAATTTGCCCGACTGCACCGGAATAACGGTAAAGCACCGGAATCCGTGATGGAAGGTGCCGGCCGTGCGATGCGTGTGTCTTTGTCCCGTGAAGTTGAAGACATGGAAACGCATCTGCCATTTCTGGCCACCGTTGGTTCTATCAGTCCATACATCGGTCTGTTTGGTACAGTGTGGGGGATTATGCATGCGTTTATTGCGCTGGGTGCGGTGAAGCAGGCAACCTTGTCGATGGTTGCACCGGGTATTGCCGAGGCGCTGGTTGCCACAGCTATGGGCCTGTTTGCTGCCATTCCGGCGGTCATGTTCTATAACCGTCTGTCGAACAAAGTTTCTAAGCTGGAACACAACTACGCGACTTTCATGGAAGAGTTTTCCAGTATCCTGCATCGTCAGGCGTTTGCTGCTAACCAGGAGTAAACACCATGGCAGCGTATCAACCGAAAAAACGGAAAATGACGGCTGAAATCAATGTAGTGCCTTATATTGATGTCATGCTGGTGCTGCTGATCATTTTTATGGTCACAGCGCCTTTCGTCACGCAGGGCGTTGATGTTGATTTGCCGGCAACACATACGGCAAAAACAGCAGCAGAACTGGCTGGTGAAAATGACAGCGGCTCGCCCATCATTGTTGAAGTGGATAAAGACGGACAGCTGGGTCTGAGTGTCGATAACGGCGACATGATCCGGGGTCTGGCACTGACAGAACTACTGACCCGGGTGAAAGCCGAGTTGCAATTGAACCCGAAAACGCCGGTGATGGTTGGCGGTGATGCAAGAGTACCTTATTCAGCCATTATCGAAACACTGGATGCCTTAAATCAGGCGGGTGTTGGCTCTGTGGGACTCATGACAGAGCCGCTTGAGCAGTAGGGAAGTCAATGAAAAAAAACAACTACTCAGTTGCTATCATCGTTTCGTTATTTTTTCATGCTGTACTGATTGCTGCGTTGATTTGGGGGGCGGATTTTACCACATCGAAACCGAAACCCGCCGGGTCAACAATTCAGGCTGTGGTCGTCGATCCGGCACTGGTGAATCAGCAAGCCCGCAAGATCCGCGAGCAGCGTGACGCGGCGAAGAAGGCGGAAAAAGAGCGTTTAGAGCGTCTGGAACAACAGGCTGCAGCGCTTGAACAGCAACGTCAGGCTGAAGAAGAACGCCTGCGTAAATTGAGAGCCGACAAACTTCAGGCTGAAAAAGCGGCCCGTGAAGCGGATGCTGAACGTGAGCGGATTTCGCGCGAAAAAGCGAAAGCTGCCGAAGAGAAGCGTCAGGCGGACGAAGAAGCACGTGTCGCTCGTGAAGCTGCGAAGAAAGCCGAAGCTGAACGTCAGGTGAAACTCAAAGCGAAACAGGAAGCTGAAGAAGCGGCCCGTCAGGCTGAAATTGCCCGTCAGAAGAAAGTTGAAGAGCAAAAACGCGCTGAAGAGGCTGCCCGTAAAGCGGAAGAAGAGCGAAAAGCCAAATTAGCCGCGAAGAAGAAAGCGGAAGAAGCGGCCCGTAAAGCTGAAGCTGCCCGAAAGGAAGCTGAACGGAAGGCGAAAGAAGCAAAAGAGTTGCAGCGTCAGCAGGAGGCTGCACTCAATGATATGTTCGCTGGTCTGGAAGCGGAAAGTGAGCAGCGTGGCGGAGCGAAAGGGCAGTTTATTGCAGATGAAGCTGCTCGGTATGGTGAAATCTATAAACAGATGATTCAACAAAATCTGCTGACTGATCCGAGTTTTAACGGGAAAGAATGCAATTTGCAAATGCGCCTTTCGGCAAGCGGCTTATTGCTGGATGTTGCGGATGTTGGCGGGGACAACAGTCTTTGTCGTGCCGCTAAAGCCGCTGTTGTGAAAGTCAGCCAGTTCCCGATGCCGGAGGATCCGGCTGTGGCGGAGAAAGTGCGATCAATTCGCTTAACCGTGAAGCCAGTAAGTTAAGAGGAAAGGCTAAATGAAACGTTGGATATTGGGCCTGTGCGCAGCCCTGCTCACGATGAGTCAATTAGCGCATGCTGAACTGGAACTGGTGATCACCGAAGGTGTTAACTCTGCCCGGCCTATCGGGATTATTCCGTTTCAGTGGGAAGGGAATGGTGCTGCACCGGTCGACATGGCTTCTGTAATTGCATCTGATTTGCGCCGCAGTGGTAAATTCAGTCCTGTCGCACCCAGCGAAATGCCGCAGACACCAGCGACAGATGCAGAGATTGATTACGCCGCATGGACAGCCATGGGTGTTGATGCCCTGGTGACAGGTTCAGTTTCGAAGAATGCCGACGGGAATTATGTCATCAACTACAAACTGATTGATGTGGTGCGCGGGCAACTGACAAATGGCGAAAGTCGCGGTCTGGAAAATGGCCAGCTGGTTCAGACCAGTGATCATATTTTGTTGCACAACCGTGCGACGGTCAGACTGAACCGTCTGCGCCAGTTCTCGCACCGTATCTCGGACGTGGTTTATGAGAAACTGACAGGCGAGAAAGGCGCGTTTCTGACGCGTATTGCCTACGTCGTGATTGACGATCGCTCAGACTATCCATACCAGCTGCGCATTTCTGATTACGATGGTTATAACGAGCAGCTGGTTCTTAAGTCGAAACAGCCATTAATGTCGCCATCCTGGTCTCCGGATGGGAATCAGCTGGCTTATGTCAGCTTTGAAAATCAGCAGTCCCAGATTTTTATTATGAATATTACAAATGGGACCCGGGAAATGGTCGCCTCATTCCCAAGACACAATGGCTCTCCTCGATTCTCGCCAGATGGCAGGAAGCTGGCCATGGTTCTGTCAAAAAGCGGGAGTTTGCAGGTCTACGTGATGGATTTGCAGACTAAGAAGATGAAACAGGTGACTGACGGACGAGCGAACAACACTGAAGCGTTTTGGGATCCAAGCGGTCAATCGATGATCTTCACGTCAGACAGAGGTGGTAAACCTCAGATATATCGAGTAAATTTAGCTGACGGTTCGACTGAGCGTCTGACATGGCAGGGATCGCAAAACCTCGGTGGTCAGCTGACTCCGGATGGGCGTTATTTGGTGATGGTGCACAGATCGGATTCTGGCTACAACATTGCTAAACAGGATTTGAAAACTGGTGCGTTGCAGATTCTGACCAAGACTTTCCTGGATGAATCTCCAAGCATTGCGCCGAACGGTGGGATGGTTATCTACAGTTCGGTAAATAACAAGTCTAACGAATTGTCTCTGGTGTCTATTGATGGGCGTTTCAAAGCCCGTTTGCCAGCCACCAGTGGTCGAGTTAGGGCACCATCTTGGGGACCGTTTTTATAAGGTTCACCGCAATAAAGCGATATATAAGGAAAAATAATGCAACTGAATAAAGTTTTAAAGGGTTTGGCAATTGCGCTGCCAATGTTTACTCTGGCTGCTTGTAGCTCTACTGAAAGTACTGACAGCTCTGCAGCTCAAACGAACGCTGGTGCGACGACTGGTACAGAGACTACTGTTGTAACTCCTGTAGATTCTGGTTCAGCGGCTATGTCAGAGCAGGAAGTTCGCAACCAGCAGTTGCGTCAAGAGCAAACTATCTACTTCCAGTTTGATAATGCAGAAATTCAGGACAGCTACCAGGAAATGCTGGAAGCACACGCTGATTACCTGCGTAACCACAGCGATGTGAAAATTGTTGTCGAAGGTCACGCCGATGAGCGTGGTACACCTGAGTACAACATCGCTCTGGGTGAGCGCCGTGCAAATGCAGTTGCTAAATACCTGCAAGCACTGGGTGTTTCTGCAAGCCAGATTTCAATCGTAAGTTACGGTGAAGAGAAGCCGCTGGTACTGGGCCACACTGATGCCGATTACGCGAAGAACCGTCGTTCGGTTCTGGTTTACTAATGAAAGGCCATTAAGATGAACAGTAACATGATGCGAAACATCGCATTAACGTTGCTGATTGGTGCGGCGACCCCAGTGGTCGCCGCACCTGCTCCTGTTACAGAGCTGAATTCAGGCTCCTCTGGCAGTGAAAGCAGTCTGCAACGTTTGGAACGTATGTTTGAAGCGCGTAGCCAGATGCAACTGGAGATGCAGCGTCAACTTGATGAACTGTCCCGTGAAGTCGGTGAACTGCGCGGTATGGTTGAACGAAATAGCTATGATATGAAGCAGATGCTGGAACGTCAGCGTGAGCTATATCGTGAAATTGACAAACTGAGCCGTGAGCAACCGGCGAAAGCAAAAGACGACCAGGCAGAGACGGCTGGCGGCGAGTCTTATGCAGCGAATGCTGATGAGAATTCTGCCTATGACCAGGCCGTGAATCTGATCCTTAAAGAAAAGGATTATGCCGGAGCGATTACTGCGTTTAACGAATTCCTGTCAGCTTATCCAGAATCTGTCTATGCAGCGAACGCGCATTACTGGTTGGGGCAGCTGTATTTCACTCAGAACAAATTGTCTGAGGCAAAATCGCATTTCCAGTCGGTCGCCAATTACAAAGATTCGAATAAGCGTGGTGATGCGCTGCTGAAGATGGGCGTCCTGGCTGAACGTGAGAAAAAGCCGGAAGAGGCGAAAAAACTGTATCAGCAGGTAATTGCAGAATACCCGAATACGGCCACTTCCCAACAGGCGACAAAGAGCCTGAAATCACTGAAGTAAACCTCCTGCATTCAGTCAGATGAATATCTTCGCCATCAATCCAGTGACGCTGTGGGTTGATGGTGAGCTTCATCCTTTGCGATCCGTATTGGTACTCCACTGCTAATGCAGTGTATAATGCCCGGATTGAAAGGACGAGCGATAGAGCAAGACGTAATGAGTCTGACATTTGACCCTACAGAAATGATTTACCCATTCCCGCCTAAGCCGACGCCGCTGACTGTGGACGAGCAGCAAGACTATAAAGCGAAAATTAAAGCGCTGTTGAAAGAGAAAGAAGCAGTGCTGATTGCGCATTATTATACTGACCCTGAGATTCAGGCGCTGGCTGAAGAAACCGGTGGTTTTGTTGGTGATTCTCTGGAAATGGCACGCTTTGGTAACCAGCACCCAGCGAAAACCTTAATTATTTGCGGTGTTCGCTTTATGGGGGAATCTGCCAAGATCCTGACACCAGAGAAACAGGTTCTGATGCCGACACTGGAAGCTGAATGTTCCCTGGACCTGGGCTGTCCTGAGGAAGCGTTTACCGAATTCTGCGATGCACATCCTGATCATACCGTTGTTGTTTATGCAAATACCTCAGCAGCGGTAAAAGCACGCGCGGACTGGGTCGTGACTTCAAGTATCGCCCTGGAAATTATTGAGCATCTTGATAGCGAAGGTAAGCCAATTATCTGGGGGCCGGATCGCCATCTGGGAAGCTACATCCAGAAAAAAACCGGTGCTGATATGTTGCTGTGGCAGGGGGAGTGCGTTGTTCATGACGAGTTCTCTGCCAAAGCACTGAAAGATATGAAACACTTACATCCGGATGCTGCGATTTTAGTCCACCCGGAATCACCTGCCAGTGTGGTTGCATTAGCAGATGCTGTTGGATCGACCAGTCAGTTAATTAAAGCAGCGAAGAGCCTGCCACAGCAAAAACTGATTGTGGCCACGGATAAAGGCATCTTCTTTAAAATGCAGCAAATGGTGCCAGAGAAAGAATTGATCGAAGCACCAACAGCGGGGGCTGGTGCAACTTGCCGGAGCTGTGCGCATTGTCCCTGGATGGCGATGAACGGTTTGAAAGCGATTGAAACGGCACTTCGTGAAGGCGGTGAGCAGCACGAAATTTTTGTTGATGAAGCGATTCGTCAAAAATCACTGATCCCGTTAAACCGCATGCTGGATTTCGCTGCTTCACTACAAATGCAAGTGAAAGGGAACGCCTGACAAAACAGGTACTGCTCTCATACAGAAAAAGCGGCTTAAAGCCGCTTTTTTCATCCTAACTTTTTATCATCTCAACAAGGCGAGAATCAGAGGCTCATCAAAAGATCAGGGGTTTTCATCAGTGAGTTGTTGTGCGCGTTGGGTAAGACCGCACAGCATCTGGGGTACAGCATGGTAGATTTCTTCAAATTGCGCTAAGCCTTCTGCACCTTGTTCAGTGAGTGCCGCCATGGCACTTTCCGGATCGTACAGCAAACTGATGGAAAGCAGCACACCCCCTAATAAAGCATTGTCCTGACTATTTTCCGGCATGATGGTTTCCCAGTCGTCACGCGCCAGTTGCCAGCCTTGTAACACACCCTCTGCAAATTCCCGGGTTGTTTCAGTCACCAGTTCCTTGTCATCAAGCTGACAGGCTTCAGGCCATTGCCAGGTGTTTGAAAGCAGCGTCTGTCTGGATTCATTCCAAAGCTCAACAATAGCGTTGGCATACTCTTCTAATGCTTCATGGCTGGTGAAAGGAGAGGTCTCTTCTCCGCCCCACAGATAGGCCAGCCATTCAGCCGGATCCAGCAGGTGCGGGGCAGCAGCCATCGCAGTGACAAAGCCTCGGGTTTGGTGCTCAGACAGTAAATGCTGACTGAGTTCAGAATTTTGCAAAATGACTGAAAGTTGTGCAGACATGATCCGTTCTCTTATCGAATGAACAGGCTTGGCGTGGCAGAGCCTGTAGCAGAATGCCGGTATTGTAGCAGGCGAAGCCGGAAGACACAGCGTTGTTCTTTTGATTGGTCCCAAAATGGGGGGATTGCGGCATGTCTGATGGAAAATTACCCACTTGATCGCCAATGTAAGAATTTGGGTTGACCTGTTATGAGAGGATCACTATAGTACGCCCCGTCGCCGAGAAACGGTGATCAAACAATTTGGTGAGGTGTCCGAGTGGCTGAAGGAGCACGCCTGGAAAGTGTGTATACGGCAACGTATCGAGGGTTCGAATCCCTCCCTCACCGCCATATCCTGAAAGCCCGCTGTGAATACAGCGGGCTTTTTTCATATTGAAATGTTGCATTCTACATTGTCAGAAGATCATGGTCTGTTGATTGGAATTCTAGTCCGAATTGATTGTGATTGAAAAATAACCAACTCGCGTTTTTCATCAAAATGTCATGAAAGAGTGATGTTCAGGGAATGTTTCTGAGACATGATTTCAACACGGCATATCAATTAAGATTTAACACAATAAAGTTTTGAAAAAATCAAAAAAGTTTATTGAATAAAACTTAATATTTCCCCAAAGTAAATAAGGGAAATATTTGCGAGTCACTATTCATTTTCACTCCAGAAATTACATTTTAATTTTCATTTCACCTGTATCTGTATATTAGTTGATACCAAAGTGTAAAGATTTTAATACATTGATATTTGTGTCAACTCGTTGTTTTCCATTGACTTTAGAGTTTTTGCTCTTAATAACTGTTTTGTTTGTTAATAAAGTGTTAATTAACATATACACATCCCTCCCTATTTTTTAATTATTTTGTTTGCAACAAATTGAAAAAGTACGCCACAGTTGACTGGCTTTTAACAAAAAGCAAATCAACCTATAACAGGGCTGAAACAGGAAGGCCTCAGAAGTATGGCGATAAAGCATCTGTAGTGAAGTGGTTTATTGGTTGGGGAAAAACAGGACAGCTCGCTAAAAATCTCTAGGAATGAGTAATGAAAACAAACAAACGACAAAAATTGGCAGTATTAACGCTAGGCTCTCTATTTACTTTGCCTGCAATGGCAGCAAACATTGTCGATGTGACTGATGCTTCCGTGCTTGAGCAAGGACTAACGGCACGTTCACTGACACCTTTAAATAACAGTTTTCAACCAGTAAAAACAATCACCTTGCCGAATGGTAAACAAAAAGTCCGTTATCAGCAGCTGTATAAAGGCTTACCTATTTATAATTCGGGCGTGGTTGCGACGACGAACGCAAAAGGTCTGAGCCAGGTCCATGGTCAGATGGTTCAGAATGTAGAGCAGGATTTGCCTGCGATTCAGCCTGGACTGGAAGGTCAAAAAGCGTTGGGGATTGCTAAGGCGCATCATGCAGCAGCACATACTGTTGCCGGGGAGGTGCTGCCGGTTGAGAATGAACAAGTCAAACTGATGGTTCGTCTGGATGAGAGCAATCAGGCACAGCTTGTTTATCAGGTCAGTTTCTTTGTTGCCAGTGATGAACCGTCACGCCCTTATTACTTCATTGATGCAAATACGGGTGCGGTTGTGGATAACTGGGATAGCATTGCGCACATTCAGGCACCGGGCACAGGCCCTGGTGGTAACCAGAAGATCGGTCAGTATCAGTTTGGTACCGACTACCCGAACTTCATGGTTGAGAAAAATGGTTCGACTTGTACCATGAATACCAGTGCGGTGAAAACTGTAGACCTGAACGGTGGAACTTCGGGTTCCAGCGCATTCAGCTATAACTGTTCGACGGACAGTAACTACAATGATCACAAGCAAATCAATGGCGCATATTCGCCGCTGAATGACGCGCACTACTTTGGTAAAGTCGTTTTCGACATGTACAAAGACTGGCTGAACACTTCACCATTGACGTTCCAGCTGACCATGCGTGTGCACTATGGTTCCAAATATGAAAATGCGTTCTGGGACGGTAGTGCGATGACCTTCGGTGATGGTGCCACCACCTTCTATCCGCTGGTTGACATTAACGTCACTGCGCACGAAGTCAGCCATGGTTTCACCGAGCAAAACTCCGGCCTGGAATACCGTGATATGTCCGGTGGTATGAACGAAGCTTACTCTGATATTGCGGGTGAGGCTGCGGAATACTACATGCGCGGTCATGTTGACTGGTTAGTCGGCAGCGATATCTTTAAGCAATCCGGTGGATTACGTTATTTCGATCAGCCTTCTCGCGATGGCCGTTCGATTGACCACGCATCTGAATATACTTCGGGTCTGAATGTTCACTACTCAAGTGGTGTATTCAACCGTGCTTACTACCTGCTGTCGAATAAAGCTGGCTGGGATCCACGTAAGGGATTTGAAATCTTTGCGGTTGCGAACCAGATGTACTGGACACCAAATTCGAACTTCGACCAGGGCGGTTGTGGTGTTGTGAAAGCGGCACAGGATCTGGGTTATAACACGGCTGATGTTATTGATGCCTTTAATACTGTTGGTGTGAACGCGAACTGTGGCACAACACCACCATCAACTGATGTGCTGGAAAAAGGTAAGCCAATCACTGGCCTGACTGGTAACACTGGTACTGAGCTGCGTTATACCTTCACTGTACCATCGTCTGTGACTGCGTCTGTAAGCATCAGCGGTGGCTCAGGTGACGCGGATCTGTATGTGAAAGCAGGCAGCCAGCCAACAACGACTTCTTGGGATTGCCGTCCATATCGCTATGGTAACAGTGAGACTTGTAATGTCGCAGCTTCTGCATCACAGACATATCATGTCATGGTTCGTGGCTACAGCAGCTTCTCTGGTGTGACGCTAAGCCTGAACTACTAAGTGTGTCCGAGACAAAACTTGAAAGGGAGCCTGGCTCCCTTTTTTCATTTCTGCTGTTTGGTGGTTGAAAATGTAGTTTACTTTCTTTGGTGAAATCTACTGCCAGAGTGACGAATGAGCATATGTATTACTTTATTGTCACTTTTCCTGTGTTTCCTGCGACTGCCTTCTGTACCGATCCTTAAACCCACTTTTTTGTAACGCAAAGGCATTTAATTCGTTGAAAAACCTTCGCTATTGATTACGCCTGTTTTATAAGAGATTGTTTTAAAAGAGATGAATTGGTCATTTGGAACGTTTTATCAGATTTTGATACGTACTCTTTATCCTGACGATTTATTCTGTTTATTGATATCAGAACCTGGCTCATGAGCCTGTTTTTGCCCGTGAAGAGTGTAATAAAATGACCGTTTCAGATGTGCTTTTGGGAGCGTGTAGCACGCCAATGATGCGCAAGTAGCTAAAAACTCGGTCTGAATCACACTTATTAGTAGTAAATTGACAACCTTGATATCAATATGGTGGGATATTTTTTAAAAAAGCTGATTTAATACTGCATATGACTGGGTGGTTGGTGGTTTTGCGGTCGCATAGTCTTTCATCGTGTTATTTTTTGGTTAATATCTCTTTGTTTTTTTCGGAGTGGCAGTGAAAGAACAATTTAACGTGCGTAATGCAGCGGCAGACACTTTTGCGATGGTCGTTTTTTGCTTTATTACAGGCATGATGATTGAAGTGTTTGTTTCCGGGATGACGCTTCAGCAGTCTTTGGCATCCCGAACACTCGCCATTCCGGTCAATATCGCCATTGCCTGGCCTTATGGGGTGTTCCGGGACTGGATGATTCGGCAGGGATCGCAACTGAGCCAACAGAAATGGATGAAATTTCTTTCTGATATGCTGGCTTATGTACTGTTCCAGTCACCCGTATACGCCGCAATTTTGTGGGCTGTGGGCGCAGCGCCTGAGCAAATCATGACTGCTGTTGCCAGTAATGCCGTTGTCAGTGGCATGCTTGGTGGTGTCTACGGACAGTTTTTGGAAGCTTGCCGGCGAATGTTCAGAGTGCCGGGATATTATCAGCAAGCCTGAAGCACATGAATATCTGATAAAAAGCAGCCGATTCAGGCTGCTTTTTTGATTGTCAGGAAAGGACAAGTCAACGCATCGGATGTCGTTGTTGCTTCTTGATAGCGACTTCAAGCTGCGGATGGGCGATGGCAATGTCGTGACTGAGAAACTTACGTTTGATCCGACTGTGGAGATCGTGTGTGAGACTCAGACGGTGCCCGGTTTCAGCGGCATACGCCCGCACTTCAAAGTTTTGCGCATCTGCAGTGATACTGAGAAAGAATACTTCCGGAGCCGGATTATCCAGTACCAGCTCGCATTCTTCAGCGGCTTCAAACAGCAGCCGGGTGACCAGTTCAGTATCGGAAAGATACTTCACGCTGATTGCAATGGTCACCCGGGTGATGGAATCAGAGAGTGACCAGTTCACAAACTGTTCCGTGACAAAGGCTTTATTGGGAACAATGACTTCTTTCCTGTCCCAGTCCACGATCGTGGTTGCCCGGGTATTGATTTTGGCAACAACGCCCGTTAAATCCCTGATGGTGACCGTATCTCCGATACGAATAGGCTTTTCAAATAAAATGATCAGGCCGGAAATAAAATTGGCGAATATTTCCTGCAAACCAAACCCCAAGCCCACACCGAGTGCTGCGATCAGCCATTGCATCTTCGACCAGTCAAAGCCAATCAGTGCAGAGCCGATAATAATGCCAAAGAAAATGGCCAGATACCGGGTCAGTGAGGTGATGGCGTAGCCCGTTCCCGGACTCAGGCTGATATGCTGCAATACCAGTAACTCCATGGCGCCCGGTAAATCCCGCGCAATAATGGCGGTCAGCCACAGCGCCAGTAAAGCCAGCAGAACACTCTTGAGGGTGATGTGGCTGAGTTGCTCAATGCCATCAATGTTCGCGCTGACATCCCACAGCGTAATATCTTCAAGAAAGCTGGTGGCCTGGTAGAGATCGGAAGAGAGCAGCGCAAGGAGAAACAGGTAGATCAGCAGCAGGAGAGAGCGGAGTAATCTGAGCGACTGCGCGCTGATCACATCCAGATCTAACTCGGGCTCTTCAATTTCAATCTGCAGTTCATGACTGGCATGCTCTTCCTTCGACTCCAGTATTTCAGCTTTCCGCTGGGCGAGGATTTCCTGACGTCTGGCTTTGGCGCGTTCAAAAGCAAGGCGGCGACGCTGAATCAGCATCAGTCGTTTGATCAGGTAATAGATCAGCAGCGTAAAGACACCCAGAACAGCCGCGTATTCGAGTTTCGACATCAGTTTTTGTGCCGAACCGAGGTAACCTTGCAGTGCAAAATAATTGAGGATTTGCGGCAACAGAATCAGTGTCCACCAGAATAGATGATGGCCGATGTGGAGATTACCTTGCGGCAGATCCCGGTAGGTCATGGGAATACGTTCACTGGCCATTTTCCACAGGAAAAAGCTGACGGCCAGATTACTGATCAGAAATGCCAGTCGGCCCAGTGTAGCGTTCACTTCGCTGTCGTTATAAAAGAAAGCGAAATTCTGAAGGATCATCATGGGCAAATAGATCCAGATTAAACGCCGGTAGTGACTGAAACACCGCTGAATGATGCTGGGGTGCCAGTCAAAATGTTTGATCAGTAAACCGTCAGGGCGGACTAATTCCCGCATGAAACAATACATCACCAGCGGCCAGGGAAGGGCCAATGCCTGACCCAGGTGATGGATAAACGGAAGCTGCCAGAGTGCCGTCAACAGTGCACCGAAAACGGCAACGGACAGTGGAACCGGCCAGGCAAAGAGGCCGGAGACGGCGACGTTGATTGTGCTGTAACTGAATCTGTCTTGCGTCACTTTGCCTATCTTATGGCTGGTGTCTTTCAGGTAACGTTTCCAGCGTTTTCTGCACCAGCTGAGTGCTGTAATCAGCAGACCGATGATCACCAGACAGAAGATCAGCAGGATTGGGTCAGCGACGAACGGAACTTTCAGTAAGCCCACCCAATGAACCGGTGAAAAAAACCACTGTAATTTTTCCAGCGTGTTCTCAATCAACTTCAGGTTGAAAGCATTGGTATCCGGTGCCCAGAATAAGAGTCTGGCGGCATTGTTTTTCAGTGTATTTAACGAAGAATCGAGCTTGTCATAAGCGACTTTCAGCGTCGCTTGCTGGTAAATCAGAATATCGCTGCTGTCGATCAGCTTTTCGAGCAGGGAGAGATTATTTTTGATCAGCTCACTTTGTTGTGCTTTTTGTTCCTCTGACAGATTTTTGGCCTGCGGCGACTTGGCAATATCAGAGAGGTCTTCAAAGCGCTGGTGATACTCATATTTTCGGACCTGATTCTGAGCGATGTTGTTATCGAGTCCTGCCATATCCGGCTGGCTTGGTAACCGGCTCAGGCGGGTGCGCATGTTTTCACTGAATGCCGGACTGAGTGGCAGCCACTCGGCCATGTTGTTCAGGTCCTGGGCTGATTTCGCCACCTGCTCAATCTGCTGATCGGTTTTTTCCTGAAGTGTCTGAACCTGATCGAGCTGATCAGACAGGGCAGACAGTACATTGGCATAGCGGCGGTTTTCTTCACTCAATTGCTTGAGTTCGGGGGGCAAATCTTCCAGTTCCTGTACCAGCGCATCGGTATCCTGCGCAGACTGTTCTGCATCCGTCCTTAACAGCCGGTTGAGCATCAGCTGGAGATTATTACGATAGGCCTGACGGGCCTCAATTTCAATATTCACCAGCTGAAGTTTTTGCTTGGTCAGTGTTCTGCGGTTATCCGCTGACAGCTGCTCACTTTCCAGTGCTGAGAGTTGATTGCTGTAAAAGTCGTATTCAATATTGTGAACCAGTAAAAGCTGCGTATCCCGGTCACGCTCTGCCTGCTTTCGCGCTTTGTCGGCATCGTTCACTTGCTGGTGGAGCTGCTCTGCACGTTTTGGAAAAGCGTCGATGTTTCTTTCAATGTCTTCCAGTTCGTTTCGAAAGTTATGGCGGCGGAGATCCAATTGCTCGAGTTTGTTGTCCTGTTCTGCAATCTCAAGGGTGAGCTGGTCCTGTCCCCATTTGCTGAAGTCAGGGAACGTCGACGCATTGAATTCTCCGATCTTTGATTTGAGTGATTTGGTCTCATCACTGAAGTTATCCAACAGTTGCTGGTCGGTCTTGATTTGTTCGAGATAACTTTTTGATTTTTGGAGTTGATCTTGTGCCTGAAGCAGGCGTTCCAGTAATTTTTCGTTCTCCGGAGTGGATTCCTGGCTCTGTACGATCTCAATTTGTTTCTCTAGTGCCTGGCTGTATTCAGCGAGATGCTTATTTTCTTTCGAGCTTGGCGGCTCTTCACTGGCGAAACAAGAAAAAAAAGGGATCAGCAGCAGTAAGAGAAGGCAAAGGGATTTGAATCTGCGCATACTGAAACGTCATGGAATGAGAAAGAGATATCTTATTAGTGTAGAAATAAGCCAGTGTCAGGCCTAAGAAAAAAACGATTTGATCTTTTCATCATCGTTCAAGCCAAGAAAGTACAACTAATTTGGAAAAGCCCTTGACCCCATTGGCTCAAGCCAGTAAATTAGCCGCCGTTGCCGCGACAGGCGGTGACATAAAAATTTGGTGAGGTGTCCGAGTGGCTGAAGGAGCACGCCTGGAAAGTGTGTATACGGCAACGTATCGAGGGTTCGAATCCCTCCCTCACCGCCACATTTCGGAGAGATGGCTGAGTGGTTGAAAGCACCGGTCTTGAAAACCGGCA
Source organism: Photobacterium sp. 53610 (assembly GCF_036409375.1). Lineage (NCBI taxonomy): Bacteria > Pseudomonadati > Pseudomonadota > Gammaproteobacteria > Vibrionales > Vibrionaceae > Photobacterium > Photobacterium sp. 53610. The sequence continues at coordinate 302,111 of NZ_JAXOFS010000001.1, forward strand.
TACGTTAATAGCGTATCTAGGGTTCAAATCCCTATCTCTCCGCCACATTTAAAAAAACCGCTGAACTATCAGCGGTTTTTTTTCGTCTGAACTTTGGCACGCAGAGATAGGGGTGAGAAGCCTGGTTGGGTTCAGCCGAGCGCAGCGAGACCACGTTGCCTTCAGGCAACGCCCGAAGGGGCGCGAGCTTGCGAGCGATAAATCCCTATCTTTCCGCCACATTTAAAGAAATCGCTGAACTATCAGCGGTTTTTTTTCGTCTGAACTTTGGCACGCAGAGATAGGGTGAGAAGCCTGGCGGGACGGACGGTGAGTATTCCGCTGCCCGAAGCTCTCATCGCTTTGTAGGTCAATCCTGACAGGATCAGGCGAAAATCTTATCTGAAGCTTGCTAAGCATACTGAAGTCTCCGCTGTTTTATAGCAGCTCCCTGCAACCTGTAGTAAGGTACGCCTCCGTCTTTGGTGCCATGACTCCAAAAATTGTCATGACTCCAAAAATGATGATGTCTTAAGTAAGGACGTGAGCCGATGCTGGATTATATTGAACCCGTTTTTCGCCCGCCTTCTGAGTGGAAGTCTCTGATTTTACAAGTCACGAACGGTTGCAGTCATAATCAGTGCACTTTTTGTGAAATGTACACTCAGCCGCAGAAAAAGTTTCGGCCTAAAAAGCCGGAAGAGATTGAGCGCGAGCTGACAATGATTGCAGCCAGTGGTGTAAGGGTCAGCCGGGTTTTTCTGGCAGATGGCGATGCCATGACCTTGCCGTATGCCCGGTTGAAACTGATCTGTGAGTTAATCAGACAATATTTGCCGTCCGTGACGCGCATATCCAGCTATTGTCTGCCCCGTAATCTGACGAATAAAACGGTCGGGCAGTTAGCGGAACTCCGCTCACTGGGTCTGAGCCTGATGTATGTCGGCTGCGAGAGCGGTGATGATGAAGTGCTGGCAAGGGTCCGGAAAGGCGAAACCTATGCCTCTTCCCTGACGGCCCTGGAAAAAATAAAAGCGGCGGGGATGAAAAGCTCGGTGATGATTCTCAATGGTTTAGGCGGCCCTGCGCTCAGTGAACAGCATGCCGTTTCTTCTGCGCGTCTGATGAATGAAGCGCAACCGGATTACCTTTCCACGCTGGTGGTGTCTTTTCCGCTGGGACAGGATCGCTTCTCGGCTGGTTTTGACGGGAAATTCCGGCCGTTGACTCAACCTGAGCTGTTTCATGAGATGCAAACATTGCTGGAACATCTGGAGTTGGAAAAAACGATCTTCCGTTCGGATCATGCTTCGAATTATCTCGTTCTGAAAGGTGTTCTTGGGCAGGACAAGCAAAAATTATTGTCGCAGATTCATCTGGCAATCAGTCATCCCGCTGCGTGAGGAATGGCAGCGCGGATTGTAAGCAATGGTCACTATGTGCGTGAGTGCACAAAAATGCGGTGATTTGCAAGTTAGACTCAATTTCCTGTCGCGAGATTGCTATTATGCGATTTCGCTTCCGTTTTTTCGGTCCCGGACCGAAGCACGAAAAGCTGTCCCGCTTTTTATAAGTTTTGGGATTTCAATACGATAACAATGATTACCACTATTTTTTGACTGTGTGGCAGTGACAATTTCGTTCGGTTAACACTATGTATATTCAAAAAATTATGCCCAACCGTGACGACGTACGAGGCATCCTCAGCGCGTCCGATGATTACATGTACAGTCTCTATCCGCCGGAGACAAACAATCTGGAGAGTGAAGAATCTCTGATGAAAGAGAATGTTCACCTTGTTGGTGCTTTTGTACGCGGCGCGCTGGCCGGTATCGGCGCCGTCAAAATGATGGATGATGAAGGCGAATATGGCGAGATCAAGCGGATGTTTGTCCTGGACAGCTACCGCGGTCTGGGCATTTCACGGCAGATCATGGATGCATTGCACCATTATCTGAAACACAATGGTGTCCGGGTGGCACGCCTGGAAGCTGGTGTGAGTCAGCCCGAAGCCCTGGGGTTATATCAGACATTGGGATACAGGGTACGTCCTCCGTATGGTCAGTATCAGGAACATCCGCTCAGTATTTTCATGGAGCTTGATCTCGACACCATTGAGAGTTGAGGTAAGTTTTCAAAGCATGGCTTTTGAGGGAGACTGAATGTCAATTGAACAAAGGATTGTTGAATTAGGTTTAGTATTGCCGCATGTCAGTGAACCGCAAGGAAACTATGTGAACTGTGTGCGAACCGGCAATTTGCTGTACGTATCCGGGAAAGGCCCGGTGACCGGTTTTCCCGAGGTACCGAAAGGGAAGCTGGGACGCGAATATAACGTCGAACAAGGTTATGCATTTGCCCGCGCAGCAGGTCTGGATATTCTGGCTGCAGTGAAATCAGCGGTTGGCAGTCTGGATAACGTCAGTCGGGTTGTGAAGCTGCAGGGGTTCATCAATGCGACTGAGACTTTCGAACAGCATCCGAAAGTTCTGGATGGCTGTTCTGATCTGATGGCAGAAGTTTTCGGAGAAAAAGGTCTGCATGCCCGATCTGTCTTCGGAGCTATGTCGGTTCGGGGCAACCTGCCGATCATTATTGATTCGATCTTCGAGATTGCTGACTGACAGGACAGCAGGACCAACATTTTCCCCTCGTGATAAATTTCGGCGGGTATCAACATCTCAAAGGAAGCAATTGATTGCTTCCTTTTTTTGTCCCCGGGCTTCAAAAACGTGGTTTATTCTCATCAATATGCATACAGGTATTGACCTGAAACGTAATTATAGAGAAGCTATGCGCACGCAGTGCAACTGGATTCACTTCACTACGTAGAGTTATCCAGGTCTTCATATCTGGAAACAGAAGATGACTTTGTTAACCAACACGATTTTTTTCTTTCGTTGAATGCAACGGTTTGCGCGGCGACATATTATTAAAAAGTACCTATACGTCAGTCAGTTAGTGATAAGGAAGAACATGTTCACCGAACGGCTCAAATCCCGTTATCAGCTTGAACCTTTTACCCCGCAGGATTACTCATTGCTTATCGATTGGATAGCAGATGAAGAATTCAATTTATTATGGGGAGGTCCGGTTTACCAGTTTCCCCTGACAGTTGATCAAATCGAACACCACGTTTCCCGCCCAGAAATCCATCCTTTTTTATTTCACGTTGCCGGCCAGGTGAAAGGCTATGTTGAACTGAACCAGAAGCATCCCAAACGTTGCAGGCTTTGCCGTGTGCTGATTGTGAATGAGTCTGACCGCGGTAAAGGTTATGGCCGGGCATTGGTTGAAGCTGCACTCGAAAAAGCACGTGTTGAGTTTGGTGCGGAAGAGGTCTCGCTGGCCGTTTTTGAACATAATTTTTCTGCCGTCAGTTGCTACCGGGGAGCGGGCTTTGATATCTATCAGGCCGATCAGGCAATCCGCGTATTTGAAGGGCAGCCCTGGACTTTGCTGCAAATGAGAAAACAGCTGTAATTAAAAGTAGTTGCAGGTTCAGGCTGGTCGGGCAACGGAGTGCTACTCTCAATAGAGAAGATGAAACGGTGCACGATGATGTGGGTTGTATCTTGTTGACCATTTTGCTGTCTTTGCCTGATTCGCTGTCTTGTGGAAAGGAGTGACTATGAGCCTGCAACAATTTAAATACGTCAGTTATATCGCAGCGAAAGATACTGAGGTCTGGAACGCACTTCTGGATCCGAAAATGACCCAGAAGTATTGGGGACATGTGAATGAGTCTGACTGGAAAGTGGGCAGCCGGTGGGCACATATTCGTGCAGATGGATCTGAAATTGAAGATGTGACGGGGAAAGTGCTCCTTGTCCACCCACCTCACCATCTGGTCCTGAGCTGGCAGGAGGCTGACAGCCATCATGGAGCTGTGCATTCATCGCAAGTGAGTATTGCGCTTGAAAGTTTGGGCACAGATACACGACTGACAGTCATTCACAGCGATCTTCAGTCTGGCTCGCTGAGTTATCAGGATGTCAGTGAAGGCTGGCCTGCCGTGATCAGTAACCTCAAAACCTTACTGGAGACCGGTAAAGTGATGGACAATGATATCTGGGCGGCTAATTAAGAAGGCCGGCGTTCGATATACTCAGACATCATGTCTGCATTGGGCTGATGCAACGGGCTGAGGGGAAAGGTGTGTTCAACCTTCAGTTGCTGCTTCATTTCATACATTGAGAAATCAGCCTCTTGCAGTAAATCAGAGATACTTTTACTGCCGGGCGTGAACACGCTCAGCCCGATGCTGGCAGACACGGTGATTTCGCGATGGCTTAACAGAATGGGAATCCGCAAGACGTGATCCAGCGTATTGATCAGGAACTGTGAGACATATTCTTTGTTTACGGCATGAGGAAAAACCTGAATGACGGCAAATTCATCTCCCCCCATTCTGGCTACATCCATGCCATCGTGAGTCAGGTTATCCAAACGGCGGGCAACGGTTTTGAGCAACTGATCGCCTGCACCATGTCCCAGGGTGTCATTCACTTCCTTAAATCCGTTCAAATCAATCAGGAAAAACGCAAACTCGGTGCCGTTTTTCTCCAGATCTTTCAGTTTTCGGTTCAGCCAGAGCCGGTTGTGAATGCCTGTCAGCGAGTCATACATCGCCAGTTTGTGGTGTGTTTCTGACTCTTTTTTGAGCAGGTAAATCATCATCACGCCGATCAGGATCGTAGACAGCAGCAAAGCATGTATGAGCCAGCGCAGGGAAATAAAACCATCTAATTTTGAACGTAATGTGTTGTTGGAGTAGAGAAAAGTTTTGAGAGCATAGCCCATCATGTTGTCGTAGTTGGTCTTCAGAGTTATCAGTAACCCATGAGCCTGATCTCTTTCGCTCAGATGACGCAGCGAAGATTCGTAGCTTTTGACCAGCAGATAGTGTTCATTGAAGGTTTGCAGGGAACCGAAGATATCATGAAGCCGTTTGACCTGACTGCTGACGTTGATGGAGTTAAAGCGGCTGAGCAGAATTTCGTACTGCAGCAGTACAGTATTTCGGTCGGCACGTCCGGCCTCATATTCCTGAAGCTGAAAAATCAGTTCACTGTATTCATCACTCAATTGCATCATGAACCAGCTGGCAAGATTCTGATCCTTACTGACAGATTCGGCATTGGACTCCAGTGAGCTGACCGAGACAAAGGTGAACAGAATAAGCAGGGGCGCTGCGACAAATAGCAGCTTTTTCATCCATGGCATTCCGGACAAATGAAACATCCTGAGCGATTTGAAATAGACCACGTTACGGCACCACGCTGATTTTGTTTAATTGCCAGACCATTTTGTCCAGAAAACCGCTATTGGCCAGTTCCGGATAATTGTCCAGAGAAAAAATGAGCCAGAAGGGACCATAGTCCCGGACTTTCATCCAATCATTGTCGCGGCGAACTGCCAGTAAAGGCTGATATTTTTCCATGTCTTGCCATTTTAATTCGGCGCTGTATTGATTCAGGGCAGACAAATGAATTGTGCCGGGTTTTAATTGGTAATGAGTAAGCAGTGACTGAAGTTTGACGCCGGAAAAACGTGCGCTGCCGTTTATCCAGGGCAACGTTGTGACAATGGTATCTTGCTGAAAGCTGGCAATATCTTCCCGCGTCAGCTCAATTTCAACAGGATGATTTTCCTGTGATAAACCCGTGATCACGATGGGAGGCAGTGTGAGCGAAAATGCAGGAAATACAATCAGGCAACATACCAGCGGCAAGCTGAATCTGAGGGTATCGACTGCAAATGATAAAAACTTCCCAAGACTCACGCTTCCCTCAGCTTTTGTGTGTTTAACGCTTAAATACAAAGATAGTCACATAAAGAAGCAAAGCAATACTTTTATCGCATGATTGTGAGCAGAAGAATGATTGGTATGTAAGTATTATTCCTTACAATAATTTATATTTATGAAATATTTGTGGATTTTTGAATGGCCTGAACAGGCTTGGTAGGATTTTATTTATATGGGTTTCAGGTGATCCTAATTCCAATTTCCGAAAAGCTCCTCAGGTTGCATATCAGTAATGGTGTTTCAGTTTTTACTGATATATGCGATTCCGTCCATATAAGCCGTATTTCTGGGCATTTTGATCCTGACGGAAATACCGTCAGGATCAGAGGTCAATCATATGTCCGGCAGAATTTCAGAGTTCTCTAGAGCAGCGGGCTGAACATATAAAAACACTGCTCAAGAAATTTATGTCCCAATGAGCGTTGCTGCCATGTCTGGGGATCGATTTGGGTAGATTGTTTCATATATTCCTGCTGTAAACCTGAAACTTGCTGGGTGAACTCCGGATTATCGACTGACAGAGTCACTTCGAAGTTGAGCCACAGGCTTCGCATGTCCAGGTTGACGGTGCCGATTAAGCAGTGAGCGCCATCCACGACCACTGATTTGGTGTGCAGCAGGCCGCCGCTGAAGCGGTGAATCGTAACGCCTGCGTTCAGCAGCTCCGCGAAAAATGAACGGCTGGCCCATTCCACCATTACAGAGTCATTCTTGGCCGGGATAACAATATGCACGTCTATGCCACGTTCCGCGGCGCTGATTAAAGCATGCAGTAAGTGTTCGCTGGGCACAAAGTACGGGGTGGTGATGACCACACTTTCACGGGCCTGATAAATGCTGATCAGCAGGACCTGATGGATGATTTCATCAGGCATCCCGGGCCCGGATGGAATCACCTGAATCATGTCATTGTCCGTTGCAGGATGGGACAGACTGCATTCCGGAACCGGTGGTAAAAAGCGCTGTCCGGTTTCGACTTCCCAGTCCCAGGCCTGAATACAGTTCAGCACGGCAACGGTCGGCCCTGTGACCCGGACCATCACATCAATCCACTGGCCCACACCGGCGTCGGTTTTGAAAAACGCCGGGTCAACCAGATTCATCGAACCGGTATACGCAATTTCAGCATCGATCACGACGATTTTACGGTGCTGCCGCAAATCCAGCCTGCGCAGGAACATCCGGAATGGCGTCACCGCCAGTGCCTCGTTTATTTCGATTCCGGCATGCTGCATAAGCCGTGGCCAGTGGGAACGGAAAAATCGCATGCTGCCGGCGGAATCGAGCAGAAGCCTGACCTTCACCCCGCGTTTTGCCGCCAGAATGAGTGCTGTCGCAACTTCATCCGCTAATCCGCCCGGGTGCCAGATATAGAACTCCAGATGAATAGAACGGTGCGCCTGGTGAATATCCCGGATCAGCGCGCGTAAAATATCATGCGGTTTATCCTGCAGTGTCATTGTGTTCCCGACCAGTGCCGGGATACCCAGCCGGTTTTCGCACAGATCGTGTATGGGTTTGGCATGATGGTTCAGTAACTGGGGCTGATGGCCGGGGCAGGTATAAAGCTGCCGGAACCAGTTCGCAAAGGGGTCGAACATTTCTTTTGCCCGTAACGCCCGCTTTTTACCAAGATTCAGCTCCCCAAACATCAGATAGGCAACAATACCGCCGATGGGAATGATGTAAATGATCATCAGCCAAGCCAGAGAAACGCCGACAACGCGCCGTTTGAATACGACACGCATGGTTACAGCGGCGATAGCCATCCAGTAAGCGAACAGGCTGAGCCAGGCTAAAACTTGATAAATGTGGTCCATAAATGTTGCTTGTCTCTCTATTGCATACCCGGGGTCTATTCTGCACCGGAATCTCTGTAAAACATAGGTTTAAGAAAAAGTTGGCTGCGTTAAATGTTCATTGTGTATCAGTAGTGAAGGTGCGGGGCCGGGCAGAGTGTCTTATCTTGTAAGCATCATGCCTTTACCGAGTAGTCACTATGGCAACCAGAGCGCATTTTAGTTCACGTATTGGTTTTATTCTGGCAGCTGCGGGTTCGGCCGTTGGCTTAGGCAACATCTGGGGATTTCCGACACAGGCCGCCAGCAATGGCGGGGCGGTCTTTTTAATCGTTTATCTGCTCATGGTGTTCGCACTGGCTTACCCTTTGCTGGTGGCAGAGCTGACGATAGGTCGTTACGGAAATGCCGACCCGATCACCTCTCTGCGCAAGGTCTGGCCTCAGCAACGGGCTCTGATGGGGTTCGTCGGGTTAGCCGGGATGATTGCCGTTTCGCTGATTCTCAGTTTTTATGCGATTGTTGCCGGCTGGCTGCTGGGTTATCTGGTTGCCCCGGTTCTGGATTTACTGGGACTGACAGCTCAGGCCCAGTGGCTGGAAGAATTTGGTGTGGAGAGAAACCTGATCCTCATGCTGGTGTTTATGTGGCTGACGGTGATGGTGGTCAGAAGCGGGGTCACGGACGGCATTGAAAAATGGTCGACCCGCCTGATGCCGGTGTTGCTGTTGCTTTTTGTGGTGATGGTGATTTATATCCTGACGCAGGATGGTGCCTGGGAAGGGCTGCGTGTGTATCTGGTGCCGGATGCCAGCCATTTATCACCCAAACTGATTGTGAGTGCGATGGGGCAGGCATTCTTTTCTCTGTCGCTGGGTGTTTGCACCATGATGGTTTATGGCTCTTATCTGGACAAATCAGCCAACCTGCCGAAGACTGCAGCGCAGGTGGCTTTACTGGATACCGGTGTTGCGTTTCTTGCGGGAATGCTCATTCTGCCAGCCATGTTTGTCGCGCAGAATCATGGTGTGGTGATTTATGACGATACCGGTGCTTTGCTGGCGTCGGACACTCTGGTGTTCAGTGTGCTGCCATCGATGTTTGAGACGATGGGAGGTGTGGGCATCCTCGTTAGTACCCTGTTTTTTATCCTGATGGTCATTGCCGCACTGACGTCGTCAATTTCCATGCTGGAGGTGCCGGTTTCCTGTGTGATTGAAGAGCTGAATCATACCCGGCACTGGGCCGTATGGTGGATTGGCGGGGTGATCAGTGTCATTTCTACGGTGATTGTTTTTAATTTTGAGTCGTTATTTGGCTTTGTGATTACCATGACGACGGCTTATGCACAGCCGATCATCGGGATGATTTTTGCCATTCTGGTGGGTTGGATATGGCACCGGGATAAGGTTCTGAACGAAATTAAAGCGGGATATCCGGAACTGGAAGCCAGCCTGTTCTGGCGGATCTGGCCCTGGTATGTCCGGATTGTCTGTCCGGTGCTGATGTTGCTGGTCTTTTTTCTGCAGTAGCGCGGTGGCGGGGCGCAGAAAACTGGCACTGTCCGGAAGAGTCGGTATACTGCCGCTTTCCTGATCGAAATAGCACTGAGCCATGTTTACACTGCTTCACCAAACTCCCGATTTTCTGGTCATTTGCAAGCATGCGAATGTCAGTGTCCACAAAGATGACAATGATCAGCCCCTGCTGGCAGAGATCGCGGCAGCGACGGGTGATGCACAGCTGTACCTGATACATCGTCTGGATAAGATGACCTCCGGTATCCTGTTGCTTGGTCGCCATGCGGATGCAGCATCGGCGCTGTCGGGGAGCTTTGCCCGCCGGGAAGTGGAGAAGTACTACCTGGCGATCGGCAGTAAAAAGCCGAAGAAAAAACAGGGGACAGTGATGGGTGACATGAGCCGTTCGCGCCGACGGAGCTGGAAGCTGGAAACCAGCCGGCAGAACCCGGCGGTGACTCAATTTATTTCCACGGCGGCCGGGGAAGGGCGGAGACTGTTTCTGTGCAAGCCTTATACCGGTAAAACCCATCAGATCCGGGTGGCACTGAAAAGCGTCGGTTCTGGAATTACCGGCGATGATATTTATGGTCACGAGACATCGGATCGCGGCTATCTTCACGCCTACGGGCTTCAGTTTACCTATCAGGGAACAACCTATCGCTTTCTTTGCCCGCCTGAACAGGGTGATCTCTGGCAGACGACAGAGGTACAGTCGGCACTGCAAGACTGGTCATCCCCCTGGACACTGGACTGGCCGTCACTTCCGTCGGGTCTGCTGAAATCTGTTCATCACTGAGCGGCTTTGAGAACGGCTGATATTTAATCTTTTTTCATTTTTCTTTGTACGGTGATTCATGGACGCTTCTGCTCTCTCCCAATTTTTTCAACACCTGCGGACTCAACTGGCGTCACCGCCGGAAGAAGCCCGCCGTATATTTCACGGCCGGGGACGTTGCTGGGAAGGACTGGAGCAACTGACGGTTGACTGGCTGGGCGGTCAGGTACTGGTCTCGTTATTCAAAGAACCGGATACCGCATTTCTTGATGCACTGAACAATGAACTGCAGGCACTGGCGCAATCACAGGTCTGGCAGCAGTCCGGTGCCAGTTCACTGCTATTGCAGCACAGAGACAGACCGGGTTCGCCGATGGAGGTCATCTGGGGAGAACTGAAAACGTTTCAGCAAATCAGCGAAAACGGACTTCGCTTCGAACTTGATCTGGGCCAGAAGCAAAACAATGGCCTGTTCCTCGATATGCGATATGGGCGACGCTGGGTTCAGGAGCAGTCGAATGACAAGCGGGTTCTGAACCTGTTCGCCTACACTTGTGGTTTTTCTGTGGCCGCAATTGCCGGTGGTGCCAGTCATGTGGTGAACCTGGATATGGCCAAGGCAGCGTTGAGCCGCGGCCGGGAGAACCACAGACTGAATGGCCATGATTTAAATCAGGTGAGTTTTCTGGGACATGATATTTTCAAGTCGTGGGGCAAGCTGAAGAAGTCCGGTCCCTATGATCTGATTGTGATCGACCCGCCTTCGTTTCAGAAGGGAAGTTTTGCACTGACGAAGGACTACGCCAAAATTTTGCGTCGTTTACCGGATATGCTGAGTGAGCAAGGGAAAGTGCTGGCTTGTGTCAATTCGCCTGCGGTTTCGCCTCAGTTCCTGATAGACGGGATGGCACAGGAAGCGCCGGAGCTGAGTTTCATCGAACGACTGGATAACCCGCCGGAGTTTGCCGACCGGGATCATGACAGTGCCTTAAAAGTCATGGTGTTCTCAAGGCAGCATGAATGCAGCCGTGATGACGCCATCAGCATACGTCATAAATGAAAAAGAAAGGGCCGGATAACTATCCGGCCCTTTTGCCAGGAGGCAGTCTTACGACGCTCCCTGAGCTGAGATTTGTTTGCAGTACTGTTCATTGATTGGCTGCTGAACCATAGGGCGGCCCCGCATATCCAGAATGCTGATCATGTATCCCAGACCTTCGCTGACCATGGGGGTCAGTTCCGGATCGTTGCAGAAGTTCACAGCGGCAGCCTGTGCGGCCTTTGACGGCGGCACTTTACCGCCGCCGCCATAGAGGATTGTGATTTCAACAATGCTCTGATGGGCTTTGGCTTTCATAATCTGGTACTGGCCAACTTTCGGGTAGGGGGCTTTTGCGTTAATCACGGCTGCCCTGCGCTCTGCCAGTTCGTTATTGAGTTCATCCGGCGATTTTGCACAGCCGGTCAGGATAACTGCAGCCACAGCAGCAGCAAACCAGGTTTTGAGGGAAGTTCGAATCATCATTCAGGCCGGCAGTACTTTTTTGAATGGTTTGACAATTACGTTTTCATAAACGCCGGCTTCAATATACGGGTCTGCGTCGGCCCAGCTTTTTGCTGCTTCCAGTGAATCAAACTCAGCAATTACCGTTGAGCCTGTGAAACCGGCTTCTCCCGGATTCTCACTGTCGATTGCAGGCATCGGACCGGCCACGAGCAGACGGCCTTCGTCTTGTAATGCTTTCAGGCGAGCCAGGTGTTTTTCACGAACGCTCAGGCGGCGCTCCAGACTGTTTTCAACATCTTGAGAAAAAATGACGTACCACATGCGTTCTGTCTCCCTGTATTGTGGTGGAATGCAGCCGTTATCATAACGGAATGAAAAAGCCCCAACCAGCGGTCAGGGCTCATATTTTATCCTTTTTGAATCGGACGCGGTCTGCCGTTGGCATCAATCGCAACATAATTGAAGGTTGCTTCGCTGACCTTGTATCGCTCACCGATGCCGTCATTACCGACCGGTTTTACCCAGACTTCCATCGCGACCGACAGGGATGTATTACCAATGCGCTTACATTCACCGTAGCAACACACCACATCGCCCACACCGACCGGGGCTTTGAACACAATATTATCGACTGAGACCGTCACGACTTTGCCGTGGGAAATTTCTTTGGCCAGAATTGCGCCGGCTAAATCCAGCTGCGACATAATCCATCCACCGAAAATATCGCCATTGGCGTTTGTATCAGCAGGCATAGCTAGCGTGCGCAGTAATAACTGGCCGCGAGGAACATTATTTTCTGAATTCATCATTAATCAGGTTTTTTGGAACAGGTATTTATATGGTCATCAATAATGCATTGGCTTGCAAGCAGAATGCACCTGGTCTGACCCAGATCTGATGGAAGTTTGAACGAAAGTTGGATGAGCCATGCAGAAATAAAAAAGGCTGCCGAATCCGGCAGCCTGAAATTCAGAAAAGCACGTCAGTCTTATGCTTTTTGCTGTGTCGCCATTGGGGCGTCTTTCGCTTTTTCTTCACCCACCAGGCTGTCGACAATCACGGCACAGGCAGCATCACCCGTGATGTTCAGCGCAGTACGGATCATGTCGAAGATACGGTCCAGAGCAAACAGCAGCGGCAGACCTTCAATCGGAATACCCGCAGACAACAGGACAGCAACAACCAGGAACGAAGGACCTGGTACACCAGCCTGACCCACAGCACCCAGCGTTGAGGTCACAATAATCGCGATGTAGGCGCTCATACCAAGTTCAATATTGAACAGTTGTGCGAAGAATATGGCAACCAGACCGTAGTAAATGGCGTTACCGCTCATGTTGATGGTGGCGCCCAGCGGCAGCACGAAGGAAGCTGTGCTGTTCTTGACGTTCAGCTCTTCTTCACAGGTTTCCATGGTCACCGGCAGGGTTGCCATAGAAGACGCAGTCGACAGTGCAACAGCCTGAGGTTTCTTCATGGCTGACAGGAATTTCAGCGGTGAAGTTTTGCTGAAGCACTTGATCATCAGCGGGTAGAATACGAAACCATAAACCAGGATCGCGGCGATGTAGACCACAAACAGTTTGAAGACCACCATCAGGGCATCAAAACCGAAGGTACCGACTGCATCAGCCATCAGGCCGAATACACCAATCGGAGCGATTTTCATCACAATGTTGATCATCCATACCATGGCGTCAACAACAGCATTCACACCGTTCAACAGTGGATCACGGCGTTCTTTCTCCAGTTTGGAGACCGCAACACCAAAGAACAGGCAGAATACCAGAATCTGCAGGATGTTTGCTTCATTCAGAGACTGGAAAATGTTCGTTGGGATCATACCCAGAATAGTTGCCCAGAATGAAGGCAGTTCACCTTTGTCAGCATAGGTATTGGCAAACATACCCTGAACACCTGCCAGGTCAACACCCATACCCGGCTGGAACACTTCACCCATGAACAGGGCCAGTGCCACAGCAACCGCGGAAGTCAAGCCAAAGAAGCCCAGCGTGATCAGACCGATCTTACCGGCAGACTGACTGTTACCCAGACCTGCAGCACCGGAGATAATGGCAACCGCAACCAGCGGGATCACCAGCATTTTAATCAGGTGGATGAAAATGCTACCCAGTGGCGCGAACATGCTTGCAGAATGTCCCATCACTGCACCGGCCAGCGCCCCCAAGCACATGGCGATGACAACCTGTACCCCAATGTTGCCAAGTAGTCCTTGTCGTTTAAGCACCTTGAATACCTTATTTTGGAAGTTGTTAAGTTGTGAAAGTCTTATGTTTCGTAAATGTTACCGACTTTGAGTCAATATTTTGCGAAGTGAGGTTTTACAGCAGAATAATGCGATAATCAATGATGCATTTCGATACTTTCCACTTCTGTTGATAAATTGGCGCAGATTTTCACCGAACCTTGTGGATGGCTATGCACCGTGGTGATTATTTGTTGATCTTGGGTGTGAATGTCTTGTTAAAAAAATGCCCCGGGAACGCATGCGACCCCGGGGCATTTTCGGTTCAGTTCGAAATCAGCGTTTCGTCGCTTGCTTCATGCGATGTATGAACTGACCGAGAGCATTGAGCATTTCTGAAGGGTTGTCCAGATGCTGTTCAATAATTTTCACCACAGCTGAGCCCGAAATGGCTCCGGCTGCCCCCGACTGAATGGCTGCTGTGACCTGAGCGGGTTCGGAGATGCCAAAGCCCAGCAAAGACGGCGGCGCATTGTATTGAGCCAGTGAGGCAAGCAAATGGTCTACCGGCATTCCTGCTTTGGTTTCCGCACCGGTCACACCGGCACGAGACAGCAAATAGGTATAACCACCGCCGAACTCAGCCACGGTTTTCAGTGTGCTTTCATTTGCATTTGGCGGCGCAATGAAAATAGGGTGGATCCCGTATTTTTCCGCTGCAGCCCTGAACTCAGCGGATTCTCCGACAGGCACATCCGCGACCAGTACCGAGTCGACGCCAGCCGCCTGACAACGCTGATAGAAGTGTTCGATGCCACCAGCAAAGACCAGGTTGGCATACATCAGCAGCCCGATGGGCAGTTCCGGATATTTGGCCCGGACTTTTTTCAGCATGTCGAAACAGACATCCGGCGTGGTGCCGGCATCCAGCGCACGAATGGTCGCTCCCTGAATGGTCGGACCGTCGGCAAGCGGGTCGGAAAACGGAATCCCCAGCTCCAGCGCGTCAGCTCCGGATTCAACAAGCGTGTCAATAATCTGCAGAGACAGTTCAGGACTCGGGTCGCCCAGCGTCACGAAAGGAACAAAAGCGCCTTCCTGTTTGGCCGCTAAACGGCTGAATAAAGCTTGATAACGGTCCATTACAGTGCTCCCTTTTCGTCCAGAATATTATGTACGGTGAAGATGTCTTTGTCGCCCCGACCGGAGAGGTTTACCACCAGCAGTTGTTCTTTTTCAGGAGCCTCTTTGATCAGCTTGAGGGCATAGGCCAGTGCATGGGCCGATTCCAGTGCCGGAATAATGCCTTCGTTGCGTGCGAGCGCCTGGAAGGCATCCAGGGCTTCGTCATCAGTGACCGAACCGTATTCCGCGCGACCGGTCGCATTCAGATAGGCATGCTGCGGGCCGACGGACGGGAAGTCGAGACCGGCAGAGATTGAGTATGACTCTTCCACCTGACCATGTTCATCCTGCATCAGCGGTGCTTTCATGCCGAAGAAAATGCCCAGTTTGCCGTGTTTTAGCGGCGCACCATGCATATGGGTGTCCAGACCTTTCCCCGCAGGTTCCACACCAATCAGTTTGACACTGGTTTCCTCAATGAAGTCGGCAAACATCCCAATGGCATTGGATCCTCCGCCCACACAGGCGATCACGGCATCTGGCAGGCGGCCTTCTTTTTCCAGGATCTGTGCTTTGGTTTCTTCCCCGATAATGCGCTGGAATTCACGCACAATGGTCGGGAACGGGTGCGGGCCGGCGGCTGTGCCCAGCAGATAATGCGCTTTATCGTAAGTGGCAGACCAGTCACGCATGGCCTCATTACAGGCATCTTTGAGAGTCGCAGAGCCGGAATGTACCGGAATGACTTCAGCGCCCATCAGTTTCATGCGAAAGACATTCGGGCTTTGGCGCTCAACGTCTTTGGCACCCATGTAAACACGGCATTTCAGGCCCAGCAGGGCGCAGGCCAGCGCTGTTGCAACACCGTGCTGACCGGCCCCGGTTTCAGCGATGATTTCTTTTTTGCCCATGCGTTTGGCCAGCAGGGCTTGTCCCAGTACCTGATTGGTCTTATGTGCGCCGCCGTGCAGCAGATCTTCACGTTTCAGATAAAGCTTGGTTTTGGTGCCTTTGGTCAGATTCTGGCACAGCGTCAGTGCGGTCGGACGACCGGCATACTCTTTGAGCAGGGCAAGAAACTCCTGCTCAAAGGCAGGGTCTTTCTGTGCATCAATAAAGGCTTCTTCTAATTGGTCCAGTGCAGGGACCAGAATCTGCGGCACGAACTGGCCGCCAAATTCACCAAAATACGGGTCGAGTTTGCTCATGTGTGTGCTGTCCTATTCCTGTCCTGATCGTTCTCGGTGTCTGAATTGATCGCTGTCGGTGACAGCCGATTCAGTCTTTAAGGCTTCAGTGCTTTGAACACCGAGAGTAATTTTTGTCTGTCTTTTTTGCCGGGTTTGCTTTCCACGCCAGAGTTAAAATCAAGGCCGCGGCAGCCTTTGCTGACGGCTTCTCTGGCGTTATCCGGTCCGAGTCCGCCGGCAAGCATAATGCGTTCTTTTGCGTTGCACTGGTCTAACAGCGACCAGTCAAATTGCTGACCCGTGCCGCCGCTTTGCTGACCAACCTGAGTATCCAGTAAATGCCGGTCAGCCGGCCAGGCCGATAAGTCCGGCAGTACATCGCTGACGCCATGAGCTTTCCAGATTTCACAATCTTCAGGCAACTGAGGCTTGAGTGTCTCGATGTATTCAGGTGACTCGTTGCCATGCAGCTGAACTGCGGCCAGCTTTAAAGCATGGGCGTGTTTGGCGATGGCATCGACATCGGCATTGCGGAAGACCCCGACGTACTTGAGTGGCGCGCCGCTCATCACCAGTCTTGCCAGCTCTTGGTCAACGGCACGGGGTGAGTCCTCCACGAAAATCAGGCCGCCGTACACGGCACCGCTCTGGTATGCCGCACAGGCATCGTCCGGGTGGGTCAGGCCACAGACTTTGTGTTCTCCAAGCAGGACACTTCGTACGGCCAGTTCCAGATTCGCTTCACTCATCAGTGAGCTGCCAATCAGGAATCCATTGGCGAATTGTGATAAGTCGCGTATCTGCTGGTTGGTATAAATTCCGGATTCTGAAATCACCAGCGTATCTTCAGGCAGTCGTGGCGCCAGTTGTTTGGTCCGGTTCAGGTCAATGCTGAGATCACGCAAATTGCGGTTATTGATGCCGACGACCTTGGCGTTCAGTGCAATGGCGCGTTCCAGTTCTTCTTCATTACTGACTTCGGTCAGAATGCCCAGATTCAGCTGCTCAGCCAGGGTGGCCAGTTCTCGGTATTCATCATCGTTCAGGACCGACAGCATCAGCAGGATGGCGTCAGCCTGATAAAAGCGGGCCAGATACACCTGATAAGGGTCAATCATGAAGTCTTTGCAGAGTACAGGTTGTGTCACGTGCTGGCGGACCTGCGGCAGGAAATCAAAATTCCCCTGAAAATATTTCTCGTCAGTCAGGACGGAAATTGCGCTGGCATAGCGGCTGTACACCCGGGCGATATGGTCCAGATCGAAATCTTTCCGGATCAGCCCTTTTGAAGGGGAGGCTTTCTTACATTCCAGAATGAATGCTGCGCCTTCTCCGGTCAGTGCCTGATAAAAATCCCGGTCACTCGGGGTCACATCTGCAATAAAATCTTCCAGTGGCTGTGTCGCCTTGCGTGCTTCCACCCAGATTTTTTTATCGGCGACGATTTTGGCGAGTACAGTTTCCATTCTTAACCTCGTGCGGCCAGTTGCTCTACCAGCTGGTAGGCTTTGCCGGATTGCATGACTTCAATTGCCTGCTGGGCATTCACTTTGAGATCTTCCTGACCAAACAAGCGAAGCAGCAGTGCAACATTGACGGCAACAGCGTCTTGCTGTGCAACTGTCCCTTTTCCTGTCAGGATGTTTTTGATAATGGCACGGTTTTCTTCAGGGTCTCCCCCTTTAATCGCATCTAACGGATGGGTTTGCAAGCCAAAATCTTCCGGCGTAACCGTATATTCGCGAATATCACCGTTGATGATTTCTGCCACCAGCGTCGGGCCGTGAATGGCGACTTCATCCAGTCCGCTGCCATGGACGACAGCTGCACGTTTCATACCCAGGGCAATCATGGTTTCGGCAATCGGGCGGACCAGTGCTGCATCATAAACGCCCATGAGTTCAATGGTCGGGCGGGCCGGATTAATCAGCGGGCCCAGCAGGTTGAAAATGGTCCGGGTTTTCATCGCCTGGCGGGCAGGCATCGCATGGCGGACACCGCTATGGTATTGAGGCGCGAACAGGAAACAGACGCCTTGTTCGTCCAGAGCCGCGCGGGCTTCATGGGCGCTCATTGCCAGGTTGATACCAAATTTATCCAGCAGATCAGAAGAACCGGATTTGCTCGAGACGCCACGATTGCCGTGTTTCGCGATTTTGACACCGCACGCGGCGGCAACAAAGGCCGATGTGGTCGAAATGTTGATTGTGTTTGCACCATCTCCGCCGGTGCCGACGATATCGGCAAAGTCGTAATCCGGGCGCGGGAAGTGCGCGGCATTAGCCAGCATCGCGGTCGCGGCACCAGCAATCTCATCCGGGGTTTCCCCTTTGATTTTCAGAGCCGTCAGAATAGCAGCCAGCATCGCAGGTTCAACGTCACCTTTGATGATGGCATCGAATAAGGTCTGACTTTCATCTTTGGTCAGTGTTTGCTGGTCGTAAAGTTTTTCTGTGATTGGGTAAATATTGCTGTTCATCTGAGCGTCTCCCATAGCTTAAAAATTCGGTACAGTGGCGGATGGGGTCGTGACCCAGTGAAGGGTGTTTGCCAGCAGCTGGGCGCCTTGTGCAGTCAGGATGGACTCAGGGTGAAACTGAAATCCGCATACTTTGTCCTGTTCATGGGTGACAGCCATTACCAGAGCATCTACCTCAGCGATAACGTTCAGCGTTTCCGGGACCTGAGTTGCGACCAGAGAGTGATAACGGGCAATGGTCAGCGGGCTGGGTAACTGCCCGAACACCGCATGCTGGCCGTGGTACATCTGTGCGGCTTTACCATGAACGATGTCACCGGCACCTTCGACTTTACCGCCGTAAGCTTCGACGATCGCCTGATGTCCCAGACAAATGCCTATCATTGGAACGTTGCCTGCGACCCGCTTGATCAGCGCTGGCATACACCCCGCTTCTGACGGCGCACCCGGGCCCGGAGAAAGGACCAGCACCGGATTGCGCTTTTCGCTCAGCGCTTGTTCGACCTGCGCTGCGCTCAGGCTGTTGCGGAAAATTGTGACCGGGTAACCCATGGCTCGGAACTGATCGACCAGGTTGTAAGTAAAGGAGTCGAAGTTATCCAGCAGGACGATATCTACTTGAGGTTGAGTCATGTTCGGCTCCTTATGACACACTGTGGGCTTGGCGGATTGCCGTAATAACGGCCTGGGCTTTGCTGCGGGTTTCATCGGCCTCGGCCTGAGGCACCGAGTCGTAAACCACGCCGGCACCGGCCTGAACCGTTGCAAAACCGTCTTCAACGTAGGCAGAACGGATCACAATGCAGGTGTCCATGTCGCCCTGACCGGTCAGGTAGCCGACGGCACCGCCGTAGCTGCCCCGGCGCTGTTGTTCAACATCACGGATCAGCTGCATGGCACGGATTTTTGGTGCGCCGGTCAGTGTGCCCATATTCATACACGCCTGATAAGCGTGCAGGGCATCCAGATCACCGCGTAATTGTCCGACGACCCGGGAGACCAGATGCATCACGTGACTGTAACGGTCGACTTTCAGCAGGTCTGCAACGTAGCGGGTGCCGGGCTGGCTGATACGGGCGACGTCATTGCGGGCCAGATCGACCAGCATCATGTGCTCGGCGTTTTCTTTTTTGTCACAGCGCAGTTCGAGCTCAATCCGGCCGTCTAAATCCAGATCGATGCTGCCGTTGGCTTTTTTGCCGCGCGGGCGGGTGCCGGCAATTGGGTAGATTTCAACCTGATTGCTGTCCGTACAGTACTTCAGCGCACTTTCCGGGGAGGCACCGAACAGGGTGAAATCAGCATCCTGCAGATAGAACATGTACGGACTTGGGTTCCCGATTTTCAGAGCCTTATAGGCATTGAGCGGAGAAGGGCACGGCATTTTGAACTGACGCGAAGGAACAACCTGAAAGACATCGCCACTGACGACAAACTCTTTCAACTGCTCGACTGTCGTGCAGAAATCTTCATCGCTGATGCTGACTTCCGGTTCACAGCGGTCCAGCAGCTGAGCAGCAGGCAGCGCCACAGGTTCCAGGCAGACTTCTTTGATATGTTGCAGACGACGGCTCAGCTCGTAATAGCTGGTGGTGCAGTAGTCACCGCCAAATAAGGTGGCCTGAAGCGTGCCTTTGCGGCGCTGGTGGTCAATAACCAGCAGGGTTTCCGCGACATAGAACAGATAGTCCGGACAGCGGTTTCCTTGTTCAACACCCGGCAGGGGTTCGAAGCTGGCGACCAGGTCGTAGGCAAACAGTCCGCCAAGGAATAAGGCCTCACGTGCTTGTCCCGGACGATGGAAAATCTGCTGGATCAGACGCAGTGCATCAAACGGTGAAGACTGACGCAGGCGGCTGTCTTCATCCATAGCTCTGCCGCTTTCTTCAAAAGTCAGGATCAGTGCGTTGCTGTCTGATGTCAGCGACACATTGGCAGGGAGTTGTGCTTCAACCGCCTGAAGCACGTTCAGGCCATTATCTGTCAGTGCTTCCAGGCGGACTTCGCGGCCACGGCAGACGATGCGGACTGCCGCGTCGATCAGCATCAGGCTTTTTAAATCTTCCTTGGAATCAATTTCTGCGGACTCCAGCAGCAAATTATGCGGACGATTGCCACAGATGGCGTAATACAGTTCGGTGGGCTCCGAGACGTAAGGGACGTCCAGACTCAGGACGTCCAGTTCACCGACAGCTAAAGGCGTTGTTTTCATAATGTTTTACCTGCAGCTTCAACAAAGGGTTTCAGTTCCTGCATCAGTTGCTGGAACATCGGTCCGGTCAGTGCCTGATGGCCGTCAGACAGGGCTTCGCTCGGCTTGAGGTGAGATTCAACGATAATGCCGTCCGCACCGACAGCCGCAGCGGCACGGGATAGCGGAATCACCAGCTCACGGACACCGGTTCCATGGCTTGGGTCGACCACAACCGGCAGGTGGGTTTTCTGTTTCAGGAAGGCAACAGCGTTCAGATCAAGCGTGTTACGGGTAGCCGTTTCGAATGTGCGGATACCACGCTCGCACAGGATGATGTTTGGGTTGCCGGCATCATAGATGTATTCCGCCGCCAGCAGCAGCTCTTCAATGGTGGCAGACAGGCCACGCTTGAGTAGCACGGGCTTTTTGCTCTCACCCACTGCTTTAAGCAAAGCATAGTTTTGCATGTTGCGAGCGCCGATTTGCAGGCAGTCGATGTATTCACACATTGCTTCCATCTGACCCACTTCCATGACTTCGGAAACAGTCGGCATGTTCAGCATCTCACTGGCCTGTTTCAGCAGTTTCAGACCTTCGATCCCCATGCCCTGGAAGTCATACGGGCTGGTGCGAGGCTTGTAAGCACCGCCACGGAGCGCAACCGCACCGTGTTGTTTGACCACTTCGGCAACGGACAGCAGCTGTTGTTCTGATTCCACCGAGCAAGGTCCGGCGATGACCGCGAATTTGTTGCCGCCAACAGCCGCATTCCCAAACCGGACAACGGTGTCATGGGCCTGGACTTCACGGCTGACCATTTTGTATTTGGTCAGAATCGGTTTGATATTTTCCACACAAGGGTTGGCATCTAAGTTGAGTTTTTGCAGTACACGCTCATCACCCAGTGCGCCCAGAACAATACGTTCTACACCAGGCATATACAGGGGTTTCAGACCAGCTTGTTCGATACGGGTCAGAATATCTTTTGCCTGAGCTTCAGTTGCGTTTGGTTTCAGTACGATAATCATGTTGTTGTCCTTGCTAGCCAAATGTGGAAATTGTTTGTTTTCAATGGTCAGGTACAAAAAAACCCGCAGTCGGCGGGTTCATGGCTCTGTGCGGCTGGCACAGCAAAACTCACGACCCGTTATAGGTTGTGCCACCACCAGGTGAAGAAAGCGCGAAGATGATGTTGTTTTTGCTGTAACATAAACAGAACCTGAGTCATACGTTGCTGGGTAATTACGTACTAGTAAACTAGTTCAAGAATATTATGTCAAGACTTTCTTTTTATGTTGTTTGATCTTCACAGTCATACCACGGCCTCTGATGGCCGGTTAGCTCCGGCAGAACTCGTTCAGCGGGCCGCTGAATTCCGGGTCGATGTACTTGCGATTACGGATCACGATACGGTCGCCGGGCTGGATGCTGCCCAGCAGGCAATCGATGGACAAAATCTGGCCTTAAAACTGGTCAAAGGTATTGAAATATCGACAGTCTGGAATAATTTTGATATTCACATTGTCGGTTTAAACATCGATCCGGAAAGCCCGGCGCTCACCCGTTTGATTACAGCTCAGGCTGAACGACGTGAAGCCCGTGCCGTACTGATGGGAGAGCGGCTGGAAAAAAACAAAATTTTTGGTGCGTATGCCGGAGCAAAGGCGATAGCGGGTGAAGCAACATTAACCCGTGCTCACTTTGCCAAATGGCTGGTCGAAAACGGGCACGCCAAAACCATGCAGGCGGTATTCAAAAAATATCTGACGCGGGGCAATCCGGGTTATGTGCCACCGAACTGGTGCAGTATTGCTGAAGCTGTCAGTGTTATTCATGAAGCGGGCGGACAGGCAGTCCTGGCGCATCCGGGACGGTATAACATGACAGCCAAATGGCTGAAACGTCTGCTGACCGTCTTTGTCGGAGCGGGGGGGGATGCGATGGAAGTCGCGCAACCTCAGCAGGCACAGCAGGAACGGCGCAATCTGGCCGACTATGCTCAGCAGTTTGGTCTGTTGTCGTCTCAAGGGTCTGATTTTCACTATCCGTCCCCCTGGACAGAGCTGGGCCGGAATCTTTGGTTACCAAAAGTCTCGGTACCCGTCTGGCAGGACTGGGGTTTGGAGTAAGTTATGATGTACGCCTGTGCCCTGAAGCGGGTACAGGCCAGGAGGAATGATGAGTCAATTTTTCTATATTCATCCGGATAATCCTCAGGCCAGACTGATCAGTCAGGCGGTGGCGATTATCCGAAACGGCGGAGTCATTGTGTATCCGACTGACTCGGGATACGCGCTGGGGTGCCAGTTGTCGAACAAGCAGGCGCTGGAGCGTATCTGCCGGATTCGTAAACTGGATGAGAAGCATAATTTTACCCTGCTGTGCCGGGATTTGTCAGAGCTGTCTTTGTATGCCCGGGTGGAAAATGATGCGTATCGTCTGCTGCGGAACAACACGCCCGGTGCTTACACCTTTATCTTCAAAGGAACCAAGGAAGTGCCGCGTCGTTTGATGAATCCAAAGCGGAAGACCATTGGCATCCGTGTGCCTGATAATGAAGTTGCACTGGCTTTGCTTGAAGCTTTGGGTGAGCCGATGATGTCAACCAGTCTGATTCTGCCCGGAAAAGAAACGGCTGAATCCGATCCGGAATATATCCGGGACGATCTGGCTCATGCGGTTGATTTGATTATTCATGGCGGTGTTCTGGGTGAGCAGCCCACCACAGTTGTGGACTTCAGTAACGACACGATTGAAATCGTCCGGCAAGGGGCAGGGGATATTACCCCGTTTGAATAAGCCCTCACTGAGACGCTGATCGGGTTTGAATTGCAGGGAAGCGCAGGCAGAAACAATCCTGCTCACCCTGCTTTTTCAGTGGTATCAAACCGAAGAGTTTGGCATAATTCCCGGCTGTCTTATTTAAGGATTGACGCCTTTATCTCACTAGAGATAAATGGCGGGTATCTCGTACTTTCTGGACGGGCTGTATCAGAGGTACGACGATGTTTTTAGAATGTTTCGACGCCTGTGAAGGCGACAAAGGTTTGTCTGATGAGTGAAAAAATACAGAAGATTCTTGCACGTTCCGGCCATGGCTCACGTCGTGAAGTGGAGCTAATGATTCAGGAAAGGCGTGTCAGCATTGACGGGAAAGTCGCTCAGCTGGGTGATCGCCTGGAAAATCTGGATGCGCTGGTCTGTATTGACGGCCATAAAGTGGAGCTGGTCAAGCCTTCTGAAGAAGTGTGCCGCGTGCTTGCTTATAACAAACCTGAAGGTGAGCTGTGTACCCGACACGATCCGGAAGGACGGAGAACGGTATTTGATCGCCTGCCTCGTCTTAAGGAAGGCCGCTGGGTCTCCGTCGGTCGTTTGGATGCGAATACATCAGGCCTGCTTCTTTTTACAACGGATGGCGAACTTGCAAACCGCCTGATGCACCCAAGCCGTTGTGTTGAGCGTGAATACATGGTGCGTGTATTCGGGGAAGTCACCGAGCAGATGGTGAGAAACCTGGTCAACGGTGTTGAGCTGGAAGATGGCATGGCCCGTTTTGAAGACGTGGTTTATGCCGGTGGTGAGGGAATGAACCACACCTTTTACGTAGTGATCACTGAAGGTCGTAATCGTGAAGTCCGTCGTCTGTGGGATTCTCAGGGCGTGACGGTCAGCCGTCTGAAGCGTGTTCGTTATGGTGATATCTTCCTGACCAAAGATTTGCCGCGCGGCGGCTGGATGGAGCTGGAGCTCCAGGAAGTGAACTATCTGCGAAATGTTGTTGAGCTGTCGCCAGAGACCCAGACTCATCTGACAGTTGAAGGCCAGAAGCGTAAGAAAGGGGTTCGTAAGATCCGTCGTGCTGTCCGTCGTCATGAAGAGCGCGTGAATGATGAATCACGTGGCCGCCGTCGTGATAGTCGCCGGACTTCAACGCGTAACCAGGCTGCGGAAGTTTCTGAGCGTCCGGCTGGTCAAAAGCGAAAGCCAACCGGCAACGCGGCGAATCGCCGAAATCCGTTGAAAAACAAACCTGCAAAACCACGTACCCGTAAGTAAGGTAAGTGGTTCAGAAATATGAAAAAAGCCGGCCTAAGGGTCGGCTTTTTTGCATCTGCTTTTTTGTTCGTGCTGGAAACTGGATTCAGTCTTTAGGCTGTGCGTCAATGCACTGGCCGTTGACATCCCGGCTTTCCGGTCCCATCAGGTACAGATACAGCGGCATGATATCCGCCGGTGTTTTCAGCGTTTTCGGGTCTTCACCCGGGAAGGCTTTGGCACGCATACCGGTACGGGTACCACCCGGATTAATTGCGTTGACACGGACATTGGTATTACTGAGCTCTTCAGCCACAATCTGCATCATCCCTTCCGTGGCAAACTTAGAAATCGAGTAAGCGCCCCAGAATGCACGGCCGACATGGCCGACGGTAGAGGTCGTAAAGATGATGCGGCCATCTTCTGAATTCTTAAGCAGTGGCATGATGGCCTGAGTCAGCAGAAACTGTGCTTTAACGTTGACTTGCATCACGTCGTCGTAAGTGTCTTCACCCAGTTGATCAAACGGGCTCAAAACGCCCAGCAGGCTGGCGTTGTGCAGTACGCCGTCAAGACGGCCAAACTGATCCTTGATGGTATCAGCCATATCCACGTAGTTTTGTTTGGTCGCGCCTTTCATGTCCAGAGGAATGATGGCCGCTTGAGGATAACCCAGCGCTTCAATTTCATCATAAACGGCTTCAAGTTTGGCGACAGTCCGGCCCAGCAGAATGACGGTAGCGCCATGAGCTGCATAACTGATCGCAGCCTGACGGCCAATACCATCACCGGCACCAGTCACCAGAATGATACGATCTTTCAGAGAGTCAGCCGCAGTTTGATAATTCACTTGATTTCCTTCTAAGTCGGGCATTTTGTGCCGCTATTGTAGGCGCATCACTGTCAGAGTGACAACCTGAAGACAAAAAAGCATAGGGTAGCTCGAAGAGATTGATGTGAATAGCCCCTAGAGGCTTGATTGGATTGGTATTACAATGAAACAAAACCAGAATATGAGGAATTTCTCTTGGATTTTTTGTTTGATTACGGTCTTTTTCTGGCCAAGATCGCGACGGTGGTCGTAGCGATTGTAAGCATCCTGGTCATTGTTAAAAGCACAGGCGGTCGTCACGGAGCGCGTAAAGGTTCACTCGAAGTGAACGATTTGACTGAGCAGTACAAAGAGACGATCCACCATCTGGAGTCTCATCTGTTCGATAAACCACTGCTGAAAGCTCGTGAAAAAGCTGAGAAAAAAGCAGAAAAGGAAAAAAACAAAGCGCGTCAGAATGAAATCAAAACGGCTGCAAAATCCGGCGAACTTTCAACTGCCCGTGAGCCGAGGCTCTTTGTGCTGGATTTCCACGGCAGTATTGATGCGAAAGAAGTGGCGGGTTTGCGTGAAGAAATTTCAGCGATTCTGGCTGTAGCTGCGGAAGGTGATGAAGTCTTGCTGCGTCTGGAAACCGGCGGTGGAATGGTGCACGGCTATGGTCTGGCATCTTCACAGCTTGATCGCCTGAAACAGGCGGGGGTGAAGCTCACGATTGCTGTCGATAAAGTTGCTGCCAGCGGTGGCTACATGATGGCTTGTGTGGCGGATCAGATCATCTCCGCACCGTTTGCTGTGGTTGGTTCAATTGGTGTGATCGCACAACTGCCGAACTTTAGTAAAGTGTTGAAAAAAAACGATATTGAATTTGAACAGATCACGGCAGGTGAGTTTAAACGAACGCTGACGATGTTTGGTGAAAATACGGATAAGGCGCGCGAGAAGTTTCAGAGTGAAATCGAAGAAACGCATGGCCTGTTCAAAGACTTTATTGCCGAACATCGGCCGTCATTGGATCTGGAAAAAGTGGCAACCGGAGAACATTGGTTCGGAAAACAGGCGTTTACACTGGGTCTGGTTGATCAGATTGGCACTAGTGATGACTACATCATGGCGGCCTGCAAAGAGCGTGAAGTCCTGCAAGTGCGCTATGTTCAGCGTAAAAAGCTGGCAGAGCGTCTGGCAGGTGCCGGCAGTGAAGCTGCTGACAGTTTGCTACTGAAATGGATTGGTCGCGGTCAGCGGCCGATTATGTAAGCCTGATGAAACAGATAACCCGCAGTAATGCGGGTTATCTCCATATATTTTCAGTGTGACTGACAGCTGTTTTTACCGATATTTATTTTTTATTTCTTTTGCCTTGTCGCTTATTTGACTGTGCTGAAGATCATTGAATCAATTTGTCCAATCTGATGCATATAAAATAATCATTATTCACGATTTCATTATCAGTAAGAGCATATTTGTGTGAGCTGACACAAATAATCCGGGCTGGGAATAGTCAAAGTGTCGTTGAGGTGGTAATGATCTGCGCCCAGTCAATTTACTGGCTTTGATATAAGAATTATCAGGGATGATTTGAAAAAATTGGGACACTTAACACCGTGTTTACAAGTGTAGAAGGGGCGACCAATCAATCTGGATTTATTAAAAACAGGTTGACCTTCTTGTATAGTAGCCCAATATTGTAATAGCGTTGCCGTGCCTACACTGTAACTTTTAGCGTGCAACTACATGTTTATATTTGAGAATTTCGCGAGCACGAGGACGTAATAGAGTCATATGGGTAAATCTCTCGTTATTGTGGAGTCCCCTGCTAAGGCAAAAACGATTAATAAGTACCTTGGTAAGGATTTCATCGTAAAGTCCAGCGTTGGGCATGTCCGAGACCTGTCGACGGGTGGCAGTAGCAGTACCGGTAAAAAAGCCGCTGCATCGTCCGCCAAAGGACTGAGCGTTGAAGAGAAAGCACGAATCAAAAAAGAAAAAGAGCTGAATGCGCTGATCAATAAGATGGGTGTGAACCCATATAAAGATTGGGAAGCACATTACGCCGTGCTGCCCGGTAAAGAGAAGGTTGTCCAAGAGCTTCAGAAACTGGCTGAAGACGCCGACTATGTATATCTCGCAACCGATTTGGACCGCGAAGGAGAAGCAATTGCGTGGCATCTTCGTGAGCTCATCGGTGGTGATGAAGAACGCTATAAACGTGTTGTTTTTAACGAAATTACGAAGAATGCCATTCAACAGGCGTTCGAGCATCCGGGTGAACTGAACCTTGATGGCGTAAATGCTCAGCAGGCACGCCGTTTTCTCGACCGTGTTGTCGGCTTCATGGTCTCGCCGCTGCTGTGGAAAAAAGTCGCGCGCGGTTTGTCTGCCGGTCGTGTTCAGTCGGTCGCTGTGAAGCTGATTGTTGAACGTGAACGTGAAATTAAGGCATTCGTACCGGAAGAGTACTGGGACATTCACGCCAACACTCTGACCGGTGAAAAAGATGCGCTGCGTCTGATGGTTGCTCAGCAGGCGGGGAAAGCTTTCCGGCCAGTGAATCAGACTGAAACCGATGCGGCAGTGTCGCTGCTGGAGAAGGCCAGTTTCAAAGTCGCAGAGCGTGAAGATAAGCCGACGACCAGTAAGCCTTCAGCGCCTTATATTACGTCAACGCTGCAACAGGCAGCGAGTACACGCCTGGGATATGGCGTAAAACGTACCATGGGTCTGGCTCAGCGCTTGTATGAAGCCGGCTATATTACCTATATGCGTACGGACTCGACCAATCTGTCGAAAGAAGCCGTTGAAGCTGTACGTGACTATATTACGACGGAATACGGTGAGAGCTACCTGCCGGCGAAACCTGTGGTTTACGGCAGCAAAGAAAATGCTCAGGAAGCGCACGAAGCGATTCGACCGTCCAACGTTGAAATACTACCGGCAAACCTGGAAGGCATGGATCAGGACGCCGTTAAACTGTATGACCTGATCTGGCGTCAGTTTGTGGCCTGTCAGATGACTGCGGCTCAATACGATTCCAGTACGATCACGGTTCAGGCCGGGGACTTTACTCTGAAAGCCAAAGGCCGAACGTTACGTTTCGCCGGTTGGACCAAGGTTCAGCGCCCTTCAGGTAAAAATGAAGACACCACATTGCCAACGGTTCAGGTGGGAGATGTTCTGGCGCTTGAGAATCTGGAGCCAAAACAGCATTTCACCAAACCGCCTGCACGTTTTACCGAAGCAGCACTGGTTAAAGAACTGGAAAAACGCGGTATCGGCCGCCCGTCGACCTATGCGTCCATTATTTCCACGATCCAGGATCGCGGTTATGTGAAAGTGGACCAACGTCGTTTCTACGCAGAGAAAATGGGTGAAATTGTGTCCGATCGTCTGGAAGACAGCTTCTCAGATCTGATGGACTACGACTTTACCGCGCGTATGGAAGGTAATCTCGATAAGATTGCGGATGGCGAAGCGAACTGGAAATCGGTTCTGGACAAATTCTTCAGCGATTTTACGGATGAACTGGAAAAAGCCGAGCGTGAGGAAGACGAAGGCGGCATGAAGCCGAACAAAATCGTCCTGACGGATATTGAGTGTCCGACCTGTTCGCGTCCGATGGGCATTCGCACGGCTTCAACCGGCGTATTCCTGGGTTGTTCCGGCTACGCGCTGCCACCGAAAGAACGCTGTAAAACCACCATTAATCTGGGTGATGAAGAAGGTGTGGTGAACGTCCTTGAAGAGGATGTGGAAACCGCTGCGCTTCGTGCCAAGAAACGTTGCCCGAAATGTGGCACCGCGATGGATGCTTACCTGATTGACCAGGGCCGTAAACTGCATGTGTGCGGTAACAACCCAAGCTGTGATGGCTACGTGGTAGAAAAAGGTGAGTTTAAACTGAAAGGCTATGAAGGTCCTGTGATTGAGTGCGACAAGTGCGGCTCAGACATGGAGCTGAAGAACGGTCGTTTCGGAAAGTACATGGGCTGTACTAACGAGAGCTGTAAGAATACCCGGAAAATCCTGAAGAACGGCGAAGTTGCGCCACCGAAGGAAGATCCGGTGCATTTGCCGGAGCTGCCATGTACTCAGGATCCTGACGCATATTTTGTGCTGCGTGACGGTGCTTCCGGTCTGTTTATGGCCGCCAGCACTTTCCCGAAATCGCGCGAAACCCGTGCGCCGCTGGTGGAAGAACTGGTTCGCTTTAAAGACAGACTGTCGCCGAAGTTCCTGTACCTGACCGAGGCTCCGACAGAAGATCCGGATGGTGTGAAAACAGTCGTTCGTTTCAGCCGTAAAACCAAAGAGAACTATGTTCGTTCTGAGGTTGACGGAAAGCCTACCGGTTATACCGCACTGTATGATGCCGGGAAGTGGATCATTACGGACAAGCGTAAAAACGCTAAGAAAGAGAAGTAATCAAGAAACCGCCGAAAGGCGGTTTTTTTATCCTGACAGTTTTTCACGGGTGAGCAGTCCAGCCCCTCACATCAAAGTGACTGCGGTATAGTTAACTTCATGATCCCTTTAAGAAATGATGAGGCCTCAAACGATTGGAATGAGCAATCGGGGTAACCGCCCTGAATTGATTCAGGAGGAAATGATTTTATGCCGTCCGCCGGACTTGAGTGCACCACAGCATCAGCGCTACGGCCAGCTGGACAGCAAAACAGAGCAGAAAGAGCGGTGCAGTCCCCAGGAGTGCGACCAGATAACCGGAAGCTGCCAGTCCAAACGGCATTCCCAGTTTAAACAGTGAACCTGTGATACCAGCTACACGGCCCAGCAGTTTGTCACTGAAAGCTTCCTGACGGTAACTCCAGATGCAAATTGAACTCATGAGCCCGATGCTGCTGATGACGAAAAAAGCGGCTGCCAGTACCCCGGCATTCGGAGAAACAGCAGGCATGACAAAGCCGAAGGATTCCAGTGCAATGGATAAAATGAGCAGCTTGCCCAGTCCGATTCGGCGTCTGACCTTGTCGGCAACCATACCGCCGACCATGCCGCCGATACCCGAGGCTGCAATCAGATAGCTGACTTCCAGGTTGGAGAGCATCAGCTCGGCCTTGGCAAAATAAATGGCCTGAACATGAAATACAGCACCCGTGGTATTAATCACGACAACAGCAGCAGTGATCAAACACATCGTTTGATCCGCCTTCAGGGCGTGCCAGCCTTCCTTGAGTGCAGAAAAGACAGGAGGGTGCTGCACTGTTTCGGAAGGGGCAAATGACAGCCGTTGCAACTGTATAAATGCGAGCAGATAAAACAGGATCAGCAGCAGAAAGATCTGATGGATAGCGGACATCAGCAGGAGTACCCCCGACAACACAGGCCCAACGGTTTCCAGAAAACTGTACATAGTGCTGAAACGTGCTGTGGCCGTATTCTGGAGATGTTGCGGCAATGCCGTTTTCATCATGCCAAGACGGGCATTGTGATAACCGTAATCGAAGGCCATCATCATGAAAGCGGCCGGAAATAGCGCCCATAAAGGGTTAGCCATCCATTCGATGGCGGAATAAGCCAGGAATAAACAGAAGCTCTGCCCGATGAGCATGGCCTGTGACCAGTGCTTGCGGTTGACTCGGTCGACCCATACGCCGATAAACAAGGCCAGCAGCAGATTGGGCAGAAACTCTACCGCCCGCATCCAACCCATCCATTCCGGCGAAGCCGTCAGGTCATAAACCAGCAGCGGTAACGCGAGGCTGTAAATTTTGGCACCAAAGGCCGTGAAGAATGCACTGGTAAACAGCACCAGAAATGTTGGTTCTTTCCAGATCCCCAAACGGGATTGCGCAAAAGTTGTCATCATAAATTCCTTTTCACATCAGAAACTTTCGCTATTATCGACAGGAAAAGTGGAAGAAAAAGTGCAGAGATTAGAGAAGGATTTCATCTTTTATGCGTTATTGGCGATTACTGGCATTACTCAGAGATGAGCTGGACGTTGGGCAGGCATGGGTCGTGTCGCTCGATACCGTGGCAGCAAAACTGGCCTGTACCCGGCGAAATGCACAAATGCTGATCAAAAGACTGGTCAGCGAGGGCTGGATACACTGGCTTCCCGGCGTCGGGCGCGGCAACCTGCCGACGCTTATGTTGCTGAAACCGACAGACGCTGTTGTGATGCAGCAGGCAGTCGCCTTACTGGAGCGGAATCAGGTAGAACAGGCACTGACACTGATGCCAGCACATGCGCGGGAAGGATTTCTGGCGGATTATCTGGCCGGGTTTCGATCAGCCAAACGGGTTGATACCCGGGATGTCCTGCGGATCCCTTTTTACCGCGGTATTCATGATCTGGATGTGGTTCAGCTTTCCCGTCGAACGGAAGTTCATCTGGGCTCTTACCTTTATGCCGGCTTGCTGAGCAAAAATGAGCAGACGGGTGACATTCAGGGCAACCTCGCCATTCACTGGGAGCAACAAGGCAATGACTGGCTCTTTACCCTGAGGAAAGGGCTGATGTTTCATGATGGCACACCATTGACTTCGCAATCTGTCAGGGAGCATTTTGAGCGGCTCAGCACTTCAGACAGCTGCAATCGGCAGCTGTTTGACTGTATTGCGGGTGTGGAAGTACTGACTCCTCTGCGCTTCAGGATGATCGCAAAGATGACGCCGGGTTTTATACCGACGTTACTGACACAAAAGGCAGCCGGAATCGCGAAACAAGCGGGTGATGGCCGAATTATCGGCTCAGGGGCTTTTCTGCTGGATGAACAGACCGAATGGCTGACCCGGTTAGTCGCATTTGATCATTACCATGGTTGCCGCCCGTGGCTGGATGCGGTCGAAATCTGGAATATCGGTGATCAAGCCATGGATTTTGACATGAACAGTGATGTGGTTCACCCCTGGCTTGTGCCGGGACGTACACAGCAATTCTCGCGGCTGGAAAACTGGGAAAAGGGCTGTGAGTATGCCTTGCTGAATGAAAACCGGACTCGCTGGATGGCGGTGGCAGAACACCGGAGGAGACTGGCCGCCTTTATTCGTCAGTTGCCGTTACCGGATTGTTTACAGCCGGACAATTACCGGTACGCTGAGGGCATGCTGCAAGCGGAGCTGCATCCAGCCGGTCTTTCTGAAATCGTCGATCTCAAGTCACTGCCTCAGCCGGAACGTCCGCTGAACGTTGTAACTTATCAGCTGACAGAGCATATCGCGCTGGCGGAGCAACTCACACATGCGCTGAACAGCGCCGGAATTCCAGCGAGCTGTTGTATTGAAACCTTTCCCGATTTTAACCGGATGGCACGTTTGTCTCAGGCCGATATTATGATTTCTGGTGAAGTTTTCGGGGAGGATCCTGAACTGGACTGGA
Source organism: Photobacterium sp. 53610 (assembly GCF_036409375.1). NCBI lineage: Bacteria > Pseudomonadati > Pseudomonadota > Gammaproteobacteria > Vibrionales > Vibrionaceae > Photobacterium > Photobacterium sp. 53610. The sequence continues at coordinate 334,906 of NZ_JAXOFS010000001.1, forward strand.
TGGAATGGTTGAAAGCAAATACAGCCCTGTCGGCTTGTCTCAGTGCAGACACTCAGTCACAGTTAATGCGAAAAATTGAGACGGTGTTTTCGCATTCCTGCCGGGAAGAAAGAGTGGCTCAATTTGAAGCGATTGAATGCTGGCTCGTGGCGCTCGGGATATATCAGCCCTTGTGGCAGAACCGCCAGCAGCTGAATGTGCGATCGCATCTCAATGGGGTTTCACTGCTGGCAAATGGCTGGATAGATTTCAGCCGCGTGGTTTTCAGCTAACGGCGACTTCTGCAGGAACACCGCTGTGGAAGCGGAACCGTTCATCCGGGCTGCTGATCAGTTCAGCTTCACGCTGACCAATGAACAGAATACGCTCACTGATATCTTCGCCGGCAATCTGCTCCGCCAGTCTCAGGTAGTCCTGATAATGACGGGCTTCTGAACGCAGCAGGGAAATGTAGAACTTTTTCAGTTCTTCATCCAGATAAGGTGCCAGCTTGGCAAAGCGCTCGCAGGAGCGGGCTTCAATGTAGGCACCGATAATCAGTTTGTCGATTAATGTTGCGGGTTCATGGGTACGTACGGCTTTCATCAGACCGCGCGCATAGCGGCCTGCATTCAGGCTGGAGTATTCAATGCCGCGCTTTTCCATGATCTCCAGTACCTGTTCAAAGTGGTGAAACTCTTCTTTGATCAGACGAACCATTTTGTCGATCAAATCTTGTCCGTAAGGACAATCGGCTCTGGCGGTCAGCTCGGCACTGAGTCCGTTTTTCTTCCCATGAAAGGTGTCTTTATCTCTGGCCTTGCCATAGACAAAGTTTTCATACGGTTTCGCCCAGTCCAGCAATGCCTGACCGCTTTGTTCATCGACGGCATATTTTCGGATCAGATAAATCGCAGTCTGGCTGGCTTTTAACTCACAGTTACAGTGATCAACCAGTAAATCGTTCAGGTTTTCCGGCTTACGAGCTTCCTCAATCCAGCTGTCCGGTGTTTCGCAATGCAGAAACTGATGAACGGGTGAAAGAAGCGTGTTGATCATGTGTTGTGTGTCTGTCATGAGAGGTCTTATGGCTGAATTGACGAAAAGCGGGCGGATTATAACAAAGCTCTGTTTCGGCGGCCACTGACGGCTGAAAGAACTCAAAAATGAATCACTTAAGGTCAAAAACCGGGTCTGTGTCCTCGTCAATCGCTCTCGGGTATGCATATACTGAAAAGGAATTCATCAGTGGCGGGTGACAAGACCGGCTTATGGCGAAGGACACCCGGATATCTCAACGAAAGGATTTGTTATGCGTTTACCCCAGATAGCTCCCTGGTTACTGGCCGCCGCCACACTGCCCCTGAGTCTGACTGTTTCTGCGGAGGAATGCGGGCATGTCACGATTGCTGACATGAACTGGAACTCAGCGACGATGCTTGCGCACCTGGATCAATTTATCCTTCAGCATGGCTATGGCTGTGATGCAGAGCTGGTGCCCGGCGACAGCATTCCGACCACCACGTCCATGATAGAGAAGAGTGAGCCGGATATTGCCCCGGAAATGTGGAGCAATACCATGCGGGAGGCACTGGATCTTGGCGTCAACGAAGGGCGGCTGCGTTATGCCGGTGTCACCTTGTCTGACGGCGGCGAAGAAGGATTTTGGGTACCGGCGTATATGGTGGAAGACGATCCCAGCCTGAAAACACTTGCGGGCGTGAAGGCGAAAGCACAATTATTCCGTCATCCGGAAGATCCGGAACGGTCTGCGATGATGGGGTGTCCGGCGGGCTGGACCTGTCAGATCACGACAGAACATTTATTTGAGGCGCTGAAACTGGCAGATGCAGGGTTCGAGCTGGTGGATCCCGGCTCTGGCGCCGGTCTGGCTGCATCGATTGCAAAAGCGTATGAGCGTAAAGCACCGTGGTTCGGTTATTACTGGGCACCGACGGCGGTTCTGGGTAAGTACGAGATGGTGAAAGTTGACTTCGGGACCGGGGTGGATGTCGAGCATTATCAGTCCTGTATTACGCAGGCGGATTGTCTGGATCCCAAACCGACCATGTACCCGCCTTCTCCGGTAGATACAGTCGTCACAGAGAAATTCGCCCGGCGGGCGCCTGAGGCCCTGGCGTATTTGTCCAAGCGCGCATTTACTAATGCACAGATGAATAAGATGCTGGCGTGGATGGAAGACAATCAGGCCGACGGTGAGTCCGCGACGGATTATTTCCTGCAGCAGAATGAATCCATGTGGGCACAATGGGTATCTCCTGAAGCTGCGAAACGTATCAAGCAAGCGATGTCTGCACGCTGATCCAGTCAGGCCCGGTTTATCGCCGGGCCTGTGTTTTTTAGCAATCCATGGCAATACCAAAGATGTCTGATTTTTCCTGGTTTTCCGATTTTCCCCAGCTTGATCGTCACCAGTTACTTGCGATTCGTAAAACGCTTGATGATGCATACCGAACGTTTTCCCGTGAATACGGTGACAGTATTGAAGCGTTTTTTGACCCGCTGCTCTCTGTGTTGATTGGGTTTGAAAAGCTGTTGTTAGCAACGCCCTGGTGGCTGATGATCGCAATCCTGGCCTCACTGGCTTTCTATGCCAGCCGCTCCTGGAAGCTGGTTTGCGGTGTCATCATTGCCTTTGTCCTGATTGGTCTGTTCGGGATGTGGGAAGATACCATGCGGACCATGAGTATTATTATTGCTTCTGCGTTGATGGCGATCGTTGCGGGAATTCCTTTGGGTGTCTGGATGGCCCGCTCTGACCGGGCGCAAAGTGTGATCACTCCAATGCTGGATATTATGCAGACCATGCCTGCATTTGTGTATCTGATCCCCGTGGTGATGCTGTTGGGGATCGGTAAAATTCCGGGGCTGATTGCTGTGGTGATTTATGCCATTCCCCCGGTCATCCGATTGACCAATCTCGGGATCCGGCTGGTTGACAAAGAAGTACTGGAAGCCGCTGAAGCTTATGGTGCGAGCAGCTGGCAGCGCTTAACCGGGGTCCAGCTGCCGCTGGCCATGCCAACCATCATGGCCGGGATCAATCAGACCATCATGATGGCTTTGGCGATGGTGGTGATTGCCTCGATGATTGGGGTGAAAGGGCTGGGGCAACCCGTGCTGAAGTCGATCACCAATCAGTACTTTACCCTGGGGCTGCTGAACGGGCTGGCGATTGTTGCCCTGGCAATCATTTTTGACCGGATATCACAAAGCTATGCCCGCCGGACGCAACAGCACCTTTCAGGAAAGCATCATGACTGATTCATCAAAGGCTGCGGCAGACCAAAGGACGCCGCTGATTCACGTGCGTAATCTGTATAAAGTGTTCGGGCCGAAATCTGAGCAGGCACTCGAATTGCTTCAGACAGGAATGAGTAAAGAAGAAATTCTGGCGCAAACCGGCCACACCGTCGGCCTGAACAATATCAATCTCTCCGTATATCCGGGAGAGATCTTTGTGGTGATGGGATTATCCGGCTCCGGCAAGTCGACTCTGATCCGCCATTTCAATCGCCTGATTGAACCTTCTGCCGGGCAGGTCGAAATCGACGGCGTCGATGTGACCGCATTGAATCCTTTGGTATTACAGGCATTCAGGCGCAAGCGACTGGCCATGGTTTTTCAGCGTTTTGCTTTGCTGCCGCACCGCACTGTACTGCAAAATATCGGTTATGGTTTACAGATACAGGGTTTGCCGGCGAGAGAATGGCAGGACAAAGCTCAGTACTGGCTTGAGACCGTTGGTCTTGACGGCTATGGCGGACATTACCCCGCCAGCCTGTCTGGTGGGCAGCAGCAAAGGGTAGGGCTGGCCCGTGCGCTGTGCATGGATGCTGATATTTTGCTGATGGATGAAGCGTTTTCTGCGCTGGACCCGCTGATTCGCAGTGAGATGCAGGCGCAGCTGATGGCGTTACAGGCAAAACTGGGAAAGACCATTATCTTTATTACCCACGATCTGGACGAAGCCCTGCGACTGGGAGACAGGATCGCGATATTACGTGACGGTCAGTTGATTCAGCAGGGAAAACCGGTCGATATTCTGCTTCGGCCTGCGGACGATTATATCGAAGCTTTCGTCCGGGATGTGAACCGTTCAAAAGCGCTGAGCGTTGAAGCTGTGATGACGACACCGGCTCCCTGTATTGAGCCGGGGACGGTTGCAGAGGCGCTGCAGTCTCTGCGCGAGTGCCAGATGAACTTTGCTTATGTCTGGGATGATACGCAGGGTTGTCTGGGCGTGATCACACGAGATGCACTGGAAAACTTTGCTCTTGAACGCCCTGATTCGAGTCTTGAACCTTCGATGCTGATTGCGCTGCCTTCGATTCATTGTGCACAACCACTGGAAGCAGTGTTGCCGCTGACTCTGGAAAATGAACTGCCTTTACCTGTGCTGGATAGTCTGGGGAACTTACGGGGCAGTCTCTCACGTGCGACGCTGGCGAAGGTATTCAGTGAGCATATGACAGCGGAATCAGGGTGATAAGATTGCCGCAGAAAGAACACAGGCCGCGAAATGCGGCCTGTGTTGTATTTGATTGCGTGGATTACCACTTTTTCTTGGGCTGGAAGAGTACGTCCAGTTCGTCCTGCTCTTTTTCGATCATTTCCTGACGCTGTTTTGCATGTGTCTGGTTCTGAGAGCTGTCGATTTCATCCAGCATGGCCTGAAGTTTTTCACGGGCCTGATTGGCGTAATTGTGGTTCTTGGTGGACAGTGCATCCAGACCTTTCCGAAGTAATTGTTTCGCGGTACCAATCTGACGCTTCATTCGTGCATCATTAGCACGTTTGACGACGTTTTCAATATTGATACGCAGCTGGAGACCTTCCAGACGCGCGTTTTCGGTGACAAAAGCCTGGGTACCCAGGCGGCCCTTACTGTGTTCACTTTTAACCACTTGTTTCAGGCGTTTGACCAGCTGCAGCATGGCAATGGCCTGACGGTCTGTTGTCGGGACTTTGAAGCCAGACATTTCGTTGGGCGTATAGTGCTGCTGAAGCTGTTTGATCTGTTCACGGACGTTGTGAATTCGCTGGGGCATGGAGCGATCCGTCTGATCAATTTCGTACATACTTTCCAGCGCTGAAAGAATCCGGTGATTCAGACAGACAAGTAAGTCTTTACTGTAAGGCAGGTGATGAGCATGGCTGATCAGGTCTTCGCTGGAGTCGATGACGGCGATGTGTTTCGCCAGTTCCTGCTGTTTCTGGCTTTCCAGCTGCTGGCGATACTGAATGATAACGTTATAACCGACAACCAGGACTAACAGCAGGCCGACTAGACCGATCACTAAAGGAATACTCATAAAACTCGATCAGATAATCCACATAAAAACGAAGCAATAAGATACACCATCTGGCAAAGAGGTCATAGCATTGCGGGGATTTTTGCTCATAGCCTCACATTCGCAGTGTGTATATTTCTTCTGCCTGATGTAGTGTGACGATGATGGCCTGTCAGACGCCACTCTGTCTAGATTTCCGATGATTGTCCAATTATGATGGTTTGAATTGATTCAAACCGTCGTACGACTGTACAAGCGGCGTTGAAGCACTATGATAGTGCATATAACATAGTGAAATAGAACAACGCTTTGTTAGAATGTAACGGACTATATTTGGGGCGGTAGCATGAAACTACAACAATTACGTTATATCGTTGAGGTGGTGAATCATAATCTCAATGTGTCCTCTACAGCTGAAAGCCTGTACACCTCTCAGCCCGGCATCAGTAAGCAAGTCCGATTACTTGAAGATGAACTGGGTATTCAGATTTTTGAGCGCAGTGGCAAGCACCTGACCAAAGTGACTCCGGCAGGTGAAAACATTGTCCGTATTTCCCGGGATATCCTTTCGCGAGTCGAAAGCATTAAATCGGTCGCCGGTGAATATACGCATCCGGAAATGGGGACGCTGCACATTGCCACGACTCATACTCAGGCCCGCTATGCTTTACCTCAGGTCATTCAGGGGTTTATTGAGCGTTATCCGAAAGTCTCACTGCATATGCATCAGGGAACGCCGTCTCAGATTGCCGACGCCGTTTCTAAAGGAACCACTGTTTTTGCCATAGCAACAGAGGCCCTGCATTTATATCAGGACATGATTATGTTGCCGTGCTATCACTGGAATCGCTCCATTGTGGTCCGGGCTGATCACCCGCTGGCGCAGAAGCGCGATGTGACCATCCATGATCTGGCGGCTTACCCGCTGGTAACTTATGTGTTTGGCTTTACCGGCCGCTCTGAACTGGATGATGCCTTTAACCGTTCGGGTCTGACACCACGTATTGTCTTCACAGCGACGGATGCTGATGTCATTAAAACTTATGTGCGTTTGGGCATCGGGGTGGGGGTTATGGCCAGTATGGCGATTGACCCTGCAACGGATCAGGATCTGGTGGCCATTGATGCCAGCCATATTTTCGAAGCCAGTACCACGACGATTGGCTTTAAGAAAGGAACTTTCCTGCGCACATACATGTACGATTTCATGGAACGGTTTGCACCGCATCTGACCCGGAATGTTGTTGATCAGGCACTGGCCCTGAAAAGCAATGAAGAAATTGAAGCGATGTTTGCCAATATTAAGCTGCCTGTCCGTTAATCATGTTTATCGGACCATGATCATCAAAAGCCGCGAGACGCGGCTTTTTCTTTTTCTGTCCCTTACTTCTGCAGCTGAGTATGAGATAAAATACCGGCTTTCTGTCTGCTCTTCGTCACTGGTTTACCATGTCTGCTTATTCAGAAGTTTTCCGTCAGCTGGATGTTCTGCTGACCAAACATCGTGCGCTCTGGCAGTTTATGCCTTTTGCCTGCAGGGATTACCCCTGGCAAGAAGACCTGCCTGCGCTGTCAGACTGGCTGAATCAGCTTTCTGATGACGAAATTTCTTGTCTGTTGCAGGACGCGGAAAAACTCAGAGATGCTATTCACCCTTATTTACCCGATGCGGCAGCGCTTTTTGAACTGGCCTCTTTACCGGTTTTGCCCAGAGTGTCTGATGCGATGTCTTCTTTGCCGAGAGGATTGGATACAGGCGTTCCCGGGCGTAAGTGGCATCAGACTCAGGCTTTTCAGAGTGTATTACCGCGACATGGGCTGCCGTGGCTGGAGTGGTGTGCCGGAAAAGGACATTTGGGACGAGTACTGGCTGCAGCTCATCAGACTCCGGTGACCAGTCTGGAGTGGCAGCAAGCGTTATGTGACGACGGACAACAGATGGCGGCACAGCTTTCACTACCGATGACGTTTGTTCAGGGTGACGCTTTTTCACCGGAAAGTGCACAACTGATTCAGCCAAAGCAGCATGCGGTTGCCTTACATGCCTGTGGCGACCTGCATGTCACGTTGCTCAAACAGGTTGAGGCCCGAAAAGGGCAGGCTGTCAGTGTTTCACCCTGCTGCTATCACTTGATCCGCAATGCGGTATACCAGCCCTTATCAGCGGATGCGAAATCAAGCCGACTAACACTGTCTAAGCACGACTTGAAAATGCCATTGCAGGAGACGGTAACGGCAGGTCAGCGGGTACGCAACCAGCGTTTTGTGGAAGTCAGTTACCGGTTGGGGTTTGATGCCTTGCAGCAAACGCTGACCTGCAACGAGACCTATTTGCCGGTTCCGAATGTTCAGAAAGCCCTCCTGAATGAAGGGTTCGAGGCTTTTTGCCGTTGGGCAGCAGAGAAAAAAGGGATTGTCTTACCAGACGGTGTGGACTATCAGCATTGGCAGCAGGCCGGTGAAAAACGTTTTTTTCAAATCGAACGCATGGAATTGGTGCGGCAGGTGTTCCGGCGACCGCTGGAGTTATGGCTGGTTTATGATCGGGCAATCTTTATGGAAAGTGCCGGTTATCAGGTGCGGGTCGGGACTTTTTGTGAAAAGCCTGTCACGCCGCGAAATATTCTGATTCACGCGCAACTGGAGAATGAATGGAACTCAGTACTCTGATTTATTGTGCGCTGGCCTTGTCGGCCGGTTGTTTCGTGCAAAGTACCGTCGGCTTTGGGATGGCAATTGTCGCAGCGCCGGTTGTTTATTTCTTCGAGCCGCGTTTTGTTCCGGGTGTGGTCACTTTTGTTGGTCTGGTGCTTGCGTTGATCAACATGTGGCAGTACAGGCAACAGATTTCGTTCCAGGGGATGAGTGCGGCGTTTATTGGTCGTGTCCCCGGCACTATGGTCGCGGGCTGGATACTGCTTTATATCAGTGCTGAGCATCTGGCGTTGATTCTCGGCGGCGGGGTGTTGCTGGCTGTATTGATTAGTCTGATGAAGGTGCGGTTTAAACCCACGCCGAAAGCGCTTTTTATTGCTGGGTTTACATCCGGACTGATGGGAACGACCACCAGTATTGGCGGCCCGCCGATGGCTCTGGTCCTGCAGCATGCAGAAGCCGGGAAACTCAGAGCGAACCTGGCTCTGTATTTTGCGTTTAGTTGTGTTTTGTCTCTGATAGCGCTGTCGGCAACGGATCATTTCAGTGTCTGGCACCTGAAGTATGCATTACTCATTTTACCGGCACCGATCATCACGACCTTACTGGCTTATAAAGTCCAGCATCTGGTGAAGACAGAATGGTTGCGGTATGCGCTGCTGGTCCTCTGTACTTTTGCCGGGATTGCCGCGATGTGGCAGGGATTGAGCCAAATGTGGGCATGATCAGAGAAAAATCGCCAAGAACAGGGCAGAAGAAGGCTGAACCTTACGTTAACTTTCTTCTGCCTTGTGTTTTCATCAGCTGGCGATCGGGATGGCGTTGAACAGATTGAACTGGCGTCGTTCAAGTTCATGGGCCGGCATAGGTTTACCCAGGTAGTACCCCTGACAGTAATCAAACTGGCAGCTTTGAATGAACTCAAGTTGTTCCAGGGTTTCAACCCCTTCCGCAACCAGTTTCAAGTTGAGCTTGTCGCAAATTGCACAGGTTGCTTCCACAATGGCCCGGCTGCTTTGCGTATTCGCCTGCACGAAACTCTGGTCCAGTTTGACCTGAGTGATCGGCAGGTTCTGCAGTTGAGACAATGAGGAATAACCGGTTCCGAAGTCATCCAGGTGCAGCTCGATGCCCAGCTCTGCCAAATCGACCAGGCATTGCTTGGCTTCATCGTACTCCTGCAACATGGCCGACTCAGTGAGCTCAAGCGCTAACTGAGATGGGGCAATGTCGTATTGAACCAGCAGCGTTGAAATGTAAGTGGCCAGGCTGGCATGGAGCTGTGCCCGTGACAGGTTCACACTGACTGTAAAACGCTTCCCGAATGTCTTATTCCAGCTCGACAACTGCATGCAGGCTTGTTTGAGTGTCCATTTGCCTAACGGAACAATCTGGCCGGTCTCTTCTGCCAGCGGAATAAATTCCGATGGTGCAACCTGACCGAGATCTTCGTCATACCAGCGAATCAGCGCTTCAAAACCACCCAACCGGTGATTCTTCAAATCGACAATCGGCTGATAATAAAGCTCGAATGCTTCCGCATCCATCGCCAGTGTCAGGTGATGGCGCAGGGTCATTTTACGATACAGATCTTCTGCCATTTCCGGTGAGAAGTGGTGGCAGCGGTTGCGGCCTCTCAGCTTCGCACGATGCATGGCCATGTCCGCCTGAGTGATCAGGGTTTCAATCTTCTTGGCATCGGTCGGGAAACTGGCCATCCCGATGCTGCAGCCAATGGAAAGCTCGCCGACTTCTTTCAGGTGGAATGGTTTATTCAGGCTGGCGATCAACTTACGGGCAAACTGGGCTGGCTCATCAATTTGGCGCTGATCAAGCTGAATAATGAACTCATCGCCTCCAAAACGCGCCAGCAATCCATTGAACTTCACAATTTCGCTCAGACGAATCGCAATGGCACGCAGCATCTTATCACCAATGGCATGGCCGTAGCTGTCATTGATCAGCTTAAAGCCGTCGATATCCAGGAACAGCAGGGTATAAGGCTGAGAGGTATGCTGAGATGCATGAATGGCGTTGATCATGCCACGACGGTTGAGCAGGCCGGTCAGATAATCATGCTCAGACTGATATTTGGCTTGCTTCAACTGCTCTTTTTCCTGGCTGATATTAACCAGGCTGAGCAACAGCTGTTGTTTGTCTGCCAGCCATTTCCCGTCAATGTTGAACCAGTCGTAATTGCGTCCGGTCCAGCAGAGTTTTCTGTGGTTCAGGATGCCACCTTCACTGGCCTCCTGAAGCCACTTTTGGGCCAGTTTAATATCGCCGACGAAGGTCGCCAGGCTGTCAAGCTGCTCGCCAAACGCATGGACAAAAGCACGGTTCGCACTGAGCAACTTGCCTTCTGAGGAAAACAGCAATGCCAGATTGGAACCGTCGGAAAATGCCAGCTCCCGTCTCAGGCTGGCTTCTTCAGCGATCACATGCACCAGCATTGCCATCCGGCCATCTGTCAGAGGGATACCGGAAAAGTAACATAATGCATTCTTAACTTTGCTTTTGGGGCTGTAGCTCCACCACAGTTTGAGCGCTTCACCCCGTTTGAACATCTGAAGATAATCATTCAGGGTTGCCTCAACGGCATCAGACATATCACGGCCAAGATCCCGTGTAGTCAGTTCATGAAGGCTCTCTGCTTCCCATAATGGCAGCGCAGCGGAATTAGCCCAGACAATGGCTTTGTTTTCGATATCGAAAACCCATACTGGGGATTGCAGATGCTCAAAGGTCGTAAAGGATTGGCTCATACCAGATAAAGGGATGGCTTTAAAGGTTCGATGTCTCAACGATAGCCTAAAATACGTTACGCATATATGTACCAGGGCATAAAGCGTGATCTTTGTTCAAAAACAGTGTGTGATATTTGTGTAATTTATTGAAATGTAATCTATAAATATGCAATTACTGATGGTTTTATTTGTTTTTATGCATTTACAGATGTTTGTTGTCTAATAATTAAACTTATCAATTTATCTCGTTGTCTTACCCATATTTTTCAATGGTCACGTATCAAAAAATGTCGGGCCGCTTTGAGCGACCCGATGTTCCAGAAGCAATTAGCCGACCGCCGGGATGACGCCAACCATCTGCAGTAGCTGCGCTGTGATAATCACGACACCTGCTGTTGCGGCCATGAACAAGGCTGGCTGACCGCCAATCACCTGATACCCTTCTTTTCTTTGCTGACGCTGCACATGAACCATCGCAACCGGCAGGAAGATAGCCAGGATAACCAGTGCAATCGCAGCGTAACCCAGTGCCATGATAAAGCCCTGCGGGTAGAACAGTGCGAAACATAATGGCGGTACGAAGGTAAAAACAGCTGTTTGCAGGCGGCCTGATGCCGAACTCTGACGGTTGAGCGTGTCGGACAAAAAGTCGAACAGGCCCAGACTTACGCCTAAGAAGGAGGTCGCCAGCGCCAGATCTGCAAAGACAGAGACAGCATGACTGACCATCGGGTTGTGCAGCAGCGTACTGAGCGCCGAAATGAAGCTTCTCAGGTTCGCGTTGTCAATCAGCTGTGACTGACTCAGGATGCCCTGGCTGGCAATTTGCCAGAGCAGGTAAATGACCAGCGGCACAGAGGCGCCAATAATCATCACTTTGCGCAGTGCTTTCATATCAATCCCCACGTAACGCACGATCGAGGGAATACTGCCGTGGAATCCGAAAGAAGTGAAGACAACCGGCAGTGCGGAAATCAGCAGCCCTTTCTCAACCGGCATGTCGACCAGATGTTCGCCCTGAATATGAGGCAGCAGTAAGCTCAGCATGACGGTCAGCGCAATAACTTTCAAAGCAAACAGGATACGGTTGACCAGGTCAACAGAGTGAGTACCGATAGACACGATGGTGGCAATGATCAGTGTAAAGATGATTGTGCCAGCCTGAGGAATCACATTCAGACCCAGCCAGTTTGTCAGCTTGTCATGCAGCTGTTCGCCGCCACCGGCGATGTAAGCGGAACATAATGCGTAAAACAGAAACATCATGGCAAAGTTTGCCACGAGCTGGCCTTTTTTCCCCAGCAGTTCCCGGGCAAGTGTATGCAGGGTCGCAGATTGTTCGGCATGCTGGTGGACTTCCAGCATCAGCAGGGCGGTGTACACCATCAGTGCCCAGATTCCTACCATGGTTAACGTCGCTGTCGTAAACCCAAGTCCGGCGGAGGCCAGAGGTAATGCCAGCATCCCGGCGCCAATGGTTGTGCCGGCAATTATCAATGTACTACCGAACGTTTTGTTCATGCTCATCGAGGAAAACTCCCTGTATTTTTATTGGTTTAATTGATGGGAGAGGGGGCTGTTCAGGCTGATTCTCTCCGAAGAAAAAATATAGCCACAATGGTGTAACGGGTTGGAAGGAATTGATTTGTTCAACTTTCTTTACAACGCTGTCGACCATTGTGGCCGACGATAATAAGTCTTCATGAAGTGTTTACTCATAACATCTGTACAACATATGGTATTTTTGACTAACAATTAATCATTTTGTCAGCTGTAATTCTCAGCCGCTACTTTAATCCTGGATAAAACGACTGTCAACTTAAGTTTAAATAACTGTAAATTTATATTTACAGTCCGTTTGTTGAAAACTGTATGCAACATATTGTCTGTGCTGGATAATTTAAATAAGCATGATGTGCATTTTCTCGCCGTTAGCGAAGTGTTACAGTGAGTAAAATTTTGAATCCTAAGAGGAAGAACATGTTGCAAGTGGTCATGATCAGTACCGGCGAAGAAGTCCTGCATGGAGATATTGTAGATACCAATGCAGCATGGCTTTCCCGGTTGTTTTTTCAGCATGGCTTTGCGCTGTCACGCAGGACGACAGTTGGTGACCAGCTGGAAAGCCTGGCTTCTGAAATTGAACAGTGCAGTCTGACGGCAGATATCGTCATCGTAAACGGCGGGCTGGGTCCTACAACGGACGATCTGACGGCGCAGGCGGCGGCCATTGCCGCAGGGGCTGGTCTGGAGCAATCTGAATTCTGGGTTGAGCAGATGATCGAAAAATTCCGGGTGTATGGCCGGGAAATGCCTCAGGCAAACCTGAAGCAGGCCATGCTGCCTGAAGGGGCTGAGCTGCTGGACAATCCGGTGGGGACGGCTTGTGGTTTCATGATGAAGCTCAATCGTGCGCATCTCTTTTTCACGCCGGGTGTTCCAAGCGAATTCAAAAAGATGGTCGAAGATGAAATTTTGCCGCGCCTGAAAAAAGTTCATCCGGAAGTGTCTATGATGGCGTGTCATCGCCTGTATTGTTTTGGCCTGTCAGAATCCGGGATTAACGATACACTTTCGACTCTGGACCTGCCGCCGTCTTTCCAGCTTGGTTACCGTTCAGCCATGCCATTCATCGAGGTGAAATTATTTGCGCCGAAGGGAGATGTTCAGTCCGCCTCGGTTTTCGAAGCGATACAGACCCGGCTGGGAGACAACATTGTTGGTGTCGAAGCCAATCTGCTGGACAGCATCGGTCGTGTTTTAGAACAGCAGCCTTACACTCTGACGGTTGCTGAGCAGTTTACCGGCGGGGATGTGATGAACTGGCTGCAGGATAATCCCCATACCCAGTCTGCGCTGAATCAGGGATGGTTACTGACCACGAAAGTTGAGCCTTCCGTGAGCGATGCTGAGCCGATGGGAGCCGCTCTGGCGATGGCGGCAGCTGCCCGGCATCAAACCGGTTCAGACTTAGCCTTAGTCTGCGGACCTTTGCATGACGGTGCGGTTGCTGTTGCGCTTTCAACCCCCGAAGGGGACTGGGCACAGCATGTCAGCACAAAGCGTCAGTACGCCAATAAATCACATCGCAAGCTGGTTGCGACTCTGATGCTGGATATGCTGCGTCGCTGGCAGTCCGGAGAGCCGGTCATCGGCAGTTATGTGACTTTCGAAACCCTGAGTGAGCTGTTTTTACCGGCCGAATCCAAATAAGTCTGTTCCGGATATTAAAAAGCCAGCTTGATTTATTCAAACTGGCTTTTTTAATTTCCGATTGCTGTCTGCCGAACTTAAGGCGTCTGTAACTGGTACGTAAACTCCAGGTCCAGATCTGATGTCGGGACAGCGCGGCAGGCCAGAATTTCACCCGGCGCAACAAACGCCATCGCTTCATGCTGATCCACGCTGCCTTCTTTCAGTTTGCACCGGCAGGCACCACACATTCCATTGCGGCACTGGAACTCGGGCTGTAATCCCGCACGTTCCAGTTGAAGGAGCAGGGGCTCATAGTTATTGCCCTGAACCCGTTGTCCGTTCACCGTAATGGTCAGTTGGGTCATAGCTCGAAGTCGCCCAGATCGTCTGCGCTGACGTCATTGTCAATCTGGCCAACCAGGTAAGAGCTGATTTCCGCTTCCTGAGGCGCCACCTGAACGTTGTCAGAAGACAACCAGGCATTGATCCATGGAATCGGGTTCTGAGTCGCGCCAGGGTAGGCTGGTTTCAGACCAACGGCGGACATGCGCAGGTTCGTAATGTACTCGACATACTGACACAGAATGTCTTTATTCAGGCCAATCATAGAGCCGTCTTTAAACAGATACTCAGCCCACTCTTTTTCCTGTTCCGCAGCTTCTTTGAAGATGTTAAAGCACTGCGTTTCAGATTCACTGGCAATTTCGGCCATTTCCGGATCATCCTGACCTGTACGCATCAGGTTCAGAATATGCTGTGTTCCTGTCAGGTGCAGCGCTTCATCCCGGGCAATCAGCTTGATGATTTTTGCATTCCCTTCCATCAGCTCACGTTCGGCGAATGCGAATGAACACGCGAAGCTGACGTAAAAACGAATTGCTTCCAGGGCGTTGACCGACATCAGGCACAGATACAGTTTTTTCTTCAGCTCGTGCAGGCTGATTTCTACGGTTTCGCCGTTCACGGTATGAACACCTTCACCCAGGCGGTGATAATCATTGGTGCTGTGAATCAGCTGGTCATAGTAATGGGAAATGTCACCGGCACGTTTGATGATGTGCTCATTGGTAACAATATCGTCAAATACCACAGCCGGGTCGTTCACGATATTGCGAATAATGTGCGTATAAGAGCGCGAGTGAATGGTCTCAGAAAATGACCAGGTTTCAATCCAGGTTTCCAGCTCTGGGATCGAAACCAGCGGCAACAGCGCTACGTTCGGGCTGCGGCCCTGAATCGAGTCGAGCAGCGTCTGATATTTCAGGTTGCTGATGAAAATATGGCGCTCGTGATCCGGCAGATTATTGAAGTTAATGCGATCGCTGGATACGTCGACTTCTTCCGGGCGCCAGAAGAAAGACAGTTGCTTTTCGATCAGTTTTTCGAAGATTTCGAATTTTTGCTGGTCATAACGCGCCACGTTCACGGGCTGGCCGAAGAACATGGGTTCTTTCAGCGCATTATTATTGGTTTTACAGAAAGTGCTGTATGCCATTGTGTCCTCAACATCAAAGGGGAGCCGAAGCTCCCATTTGTTTTGTTAGTGTTAAATCTTGCAGCTGGTGCAGTCGTCTGCAGCGACATCGCCCTGCGCATCAGAAGCGCCATCACGGGTGTTGTGATAGTACAGGGTTTTGACACCGAGTTTATACGCTGTCAGCAGGTCCTTCAGCAAGAGTTTCATTGGCACTTTGCCGCCTGGCTGAATGCTCGGGTCATAATTGGTATTGGCAGAGATCGCCTGGTCGACGAATTTCTGCATGATACCGACCAGTTGCAGGTAGCCGTCATTGCTGCCAATGTTCCAAAGCAACTCGTAGTTGTCTTTGTATTTGTTGTACTCAGGTACCACCTGCTTCAGGATACCGTCTTTGGATGCTTTGATGGAAACGAAACCACGTGGTGGTTCAATACCATTGGTCGCATTCGAGATCTGAGACGAAGTCTCGGATGGCATCAGAGCAGACAGGGTGGAGTTGCGCAGGCCGTGAGTCATGATCTCTGAACGCAGCGCATCCCAGTCATAACGCAGTTCCTGAGCACAGATTTTATCCAGATCTTTCTTATAGGTATCAATCGGCAGGATACCTTTCGAATAGGTGGTTTCGTTGAACGCCGGGCATGCGCCACGCTCTTTCGCCAGACCGACAGAAGCTTTCAGCAGGTAATATTGAATGGCTTCGAAAGCCTGATGCGTCAGGTTGTTCGCACTGCCGTCGGAGTAACGGACACCATGCTTCGCCAGATAGTAAGCGAAGTTAATCACACCCACACCCAGTGTACGGCGGTTCATGGTCGAACGACGGGCTGCCGGCAGCGGGTAGTCCTGATAATCCAGCAGGGCATCCAGTGCGCGAACAGTCAGATCGGCCAGTCCTTCCAGTTCATCCAGGTTTTCAATTGCACCCAGGTTGAAAGCAGACAGCGTACACAGCGCGATCTCACCGTTTTCATCTTCAACGTTGTTCAGTGGTTTGGTCGGCAGTGCGATTTCCAGACACAGGTTTGACTGGCGAATCGGCGCGACAGCCGGATCAAACGGGCTGTGCGTGTTACAGTGGTCCACGTTCTGGATGTAGATACGGCCCGTTGAAGCACGCTCCTGCATCAGCAGAGAGAACAGATCAATGGCTTTCACAGTCTGTTTCTTAATGCTGTCGTCCTGCTCGTATTTCACGTACAGGCGCTCGAACTCTTCCTGATCGGCGAAGAATGCATCGTACAGTCCCGGAACGTCAGAAGGAGAGAACAAGCTGATGCTTTCGCCTTTGATCAGACGGGTGTACATCAGTTTATTGATCTGTACGCCGTAGTCCATGTGACGGACACGGTTCTCTTCAACACCACGGTTGTTCTTCAGAACCAGCAGGGATTCAACTTCACGGTGCCAGATTGGGTAGAACAGGGTTGCCGCACCGCCACGAACACCGCCTTGTGAGCAGCATTTGACCGCGGTCTGGAAATACTTGTAGAACGGAATACAACCGGTGTGGAATGCTTCGCCGCCACGAATTTCTGAACCCAGAGCACGAATACGGCCAGCGTTGATACCGATACCGGCACGCTGAGACACGTAACGAACAATGGCGCTGGCCGTTGCGTTGATAGAATCCAGGCTGTCGTCACACTCGATCAGAACACAAGAGCTGAACTGACGGGTTGGTGTCCGCACACCAGACATGATTGGTGTCGGCAGTGAAACCTTGAACGTAGAAACGGCATCATAGAACCGCTTGATGTAGTCCAGACGCGATTCTTTCGGGTACTTACTGAACAGGCAGGCAGCGATCATGACGTAAAGGAACTGGGCACTTTCGTAGATCTCGCCGCTGACACGGTTCTGAACCAGATATTTCCCTTCCAGCTGTTTTACAGCTGCGTAAGAGAAATTCATGTCACGCCAGTGATCGATAAAATCATCCATCACTGCAAATTCTTCTGGGGTGTAGTCTTCCAGCAGGTGCTTATCGTACTTGCCTTTATCGACCATGTTTGTGACATGGTTGAACAGTGTTGGTGGCTCAAACTGGCCATAGGCTTTCTTACGCAGGTGGAAGATAGCCAGGCGTGCTGCCAGGTACTGGTAATCAGGCGACTCTTCAGAAATCAGGTCAGCCGCTGCTTTGATGATGGTTTCATGAATGTCTTCGGTTTTAATCCCATCATAGAACTGGATGTGAGACTTCAGCTCAACCTGCGACACAGAAACATTCTCCAGGCCTTCAGCAGCCCAGGTAATGACACGGTGGATCTTGTCCAGATCGATGCGTTCTTTGCGCCCATCACGCTTGGTAACAGTTAGCTGTTGATTCATTTTTAATCGTTTTCCCAGTTTTCCCTGATTAATAGTGCTTTTTTTAAGGTTTTATTAAAAAAGTAAACAAAGTTTGTGATCTTCGTTACAGTTAAAATAATAGACCAAAACACTATATGTTGGGGTGTTAAGCCATGAGGCAAACAAGATAGTGATGAGCATCCGAATTTGCAAGCTGGTATTTTTTGACCGCTTGTGGATAACGTGGGGATGTAAAATGAATAGTCAGTACATACTAACCTATTTCATCAGACTTGCCAGTATCATAGAAAAATGCAAACAAAATCGGGTAAATTTTCCGGAAGGAAAAAAATTTTTTCCCTTGATTTTTCCCGATTTCCGTCTCTATTTTCAGGGGCAGTATGATTGATTAAAAAAGGCGCGTCCGTCACGATTTTGTTGCTCCAGGAGGTGGATCAAAGACTCAGGTTCTGGCAGGATCACGTCGGCTTGCCATAGGCTGGGATCATGCTCTTCTCCAATGTAGCCCCAGCCTGCGACAGCGCCAGGCATCCCTGCAGCCCGGGCTGCAATCATGTCCTTTTCGATATCACCGACGTACAGACAGTTTTCCGGTAGAACCTTTAAAAGCTCGCATGCATGCCATAGGGGTTCCGGATGTGGCTTCGCTTTATCAAGGGTGTCACCGCAGACAATCACTTCCGTCTGGCAAAGTTCCGGAAAAAAGGGCAGGAGGCGCTGGGTGAGAAATCCAGGTTTGTTTGTCATTATTCCCCATGGGATCTCTTTCTCATTCAGATAACGTAAAAGCAATAAGATCCCATCGTAAGCTTTTGTTTCAAGACATATTTCACTGTGGTAATAGTCAAGAAATAACTTCCGGAGATGCAAGGGGTCAAGATGATCCGGGATGGCCCCGAAACCTGCTTTGAGTAAGCCATTCGCACCATAGCTGGTGTTTGCCTGAATTTGCATTGGTGTCAGCGGCTGAATCTGGTGATCAGCCAGAACTCTGTTGGCTGCACGGGCCATATCCGGAGCCGTATCAAGCAGCGTTCCGTCCAGATCAAAAAGTACGGCATGAAGTTGAATGTCCAGCATCGGCAGGTTCCTTTGCTCCGGAATGATCAGAGAGATGACTTAAGCTTATCAGGAAACTGAATCATTTGAGCCGTTGTACAGAAAATGGAGTGAGGCGTGAAAAGTCAGGTACCAACAGCCAGACGAGTGTCTACCCGGCTGGCTGATGGCTGCTGCGTTTTATTCAGGTTTGGTGGTGTGCAGGATGTAGTTTACATCGACATTGCGACCCAGCTTATAAGTGTCGGTGAGCGGGTTGTAGTGAAGACCCGTGATGTGACGGTCCTCTAATTCGGTCAGATCGACCATCGCCATGAGCTCTGACGGACGAATAAACTTTTTGTGATCGTGCGTGCCTTTTGGCACCAGTTTCATCACTTGCTCTGCACCCACAATCGCAAACAGATACGACTTGATGTTCCGGTTCAGAGTTGAAAAGAACACATGCCCGCCCGGTTTGATCAGTTTTGCGCAGGATGCGATCACTGATGCCGGATCTGGGACATGCTCCAGCATTTCCATGCAGGTGACGACGTCGTAAGCCCCTTCGTTCTGTTCTGCATGCTCTTCAACCGTTTGCTGGATGTAGTCCAGCTTGGTGCCGGTTTCCAGTGCATGCAGGCGGGCAACAGTCAGTGGTTCTTTGCCCATGTCCAGTCCGGTGACCTGAGCGCCTTCTCTGGCCATGCTTTCCGCCAGAATACCGCCGCCACAGCCGACATCGAGCACTTTTTTACCAAACAGACCACCGGCATGGTCGATCACATAGTTGAGGCGCAGCGGGTTAATCTGGTGCAGGGGCTTAAACTCACCCTCCAGATCCCACCAGCGGGATGCCATGTCTTCGAATTTACTGATTTCTGCCGGGTCGACATTTAACTGCTTGGTCATTATTGCTCGCCATTTCCTTTGATGTCAGAGCGGGCATTATAACGAAAGCCGTCTGACTTGAAATCCTTGATTATGAATCCTGAGCCCGGAACTCGCTGTGGATGAAGGGATTGATGGCTTCTTCACCGGTGTTGTTTGATGTGGGTGAAAATCAAACAATTTCGGGTGGGGAATCCGTCAGTTGTCAGGATGCAGACGGGGAAGTTTATCTTCAATTCGCAAAATTACTCACAAGAAAGGCGCCGAAAGGTGTGCCTATTAAGTGGGAAATATGCTATATTCCCGCACCTTGCACGTATAAAAATACGACAGAATCTACCTGAGGGATAGTGGCTCCATGAGCGATCTTGCAAAAGAGATCACGCCGGTAAACATTGAAGAGGAGCTGAAAGGCTCATATCTCGACTACGCGATGTCTGTCATCGTGGGTCGTGCTCTTCCTGATGTGCGTGATGGCCTGAAGCCGGTGCATCGCCGCGTACTATTCGCGATGAATGTACTGGGCAATGACTGGAACAAACCATACAAAAAATCTGCCCGTGTTGTGGGCGACGTGATCGGTAAATATCACCCTCATGGTGATAGTGCGGTATACGACACCATTGTTCGTATGGCGCAGCCTTTCTCCCTTCGTTATATGCTGGTCGACGGCCAGGGCAACTTCGGTTCCATTGACGGCGACTCCGCTGCGGCAATGCGTTATACCGAAGTGCGGATGAGCAAAATTGCTCACGAACTGCTGGCGGACCTGGATAAAGAAACTGTCGACTATGTTGACAACTACGACGGTACAGAGCGTATTCCTGCGGTTCTGCCGACTAAAGTTCCTAACCTGCTGGTCAACGGTGCGTCCGGTATTGCCGTAGGTATGGCGACCAACATTCCACCGCATAACCTGGGTGAAGTGATTGACGGCTGTCTGGCTTACATGGACAACGACCAGATCACGATTGACCAGCTGCTGGATTACATTCCGGGTCCGGATTTTCCGACTGCGGCACAGATCAGTGGTCGTAAAGGAATCATTGACGCCTATAAAACCGGCCGCGGCAAAATCTACATGCGCTCGAAGGCGGACATTGAAACTGACAAGAATGGTAAAGAGACCATTGTTGTTACCGAAATTCCGTATCAGGTCAATAAAGCGCGATTGATTGAGAAAATCGCCGAGCTGGTGAAAGAGAAGAAAGTCGAGGGCATCAGTGCACTGCGTGACGAGTCTGACAAAGACGGGATGCGCATTGTGATTGAGTGCCGTCGTGATGCAGTGGGCGAGGTTGTACTGAATAACCTGTACGCGCAGACTCAGCTGCAGACCACTTTCGGTATCAACATGGTGGCGCTGGATAAAAATGGCCAGCCGAAGCTGTTCAACCTGAAAGAAATGCTGGAAAGCTTCGTTAACCACCGTCGTGAAGTGGTGACCCGTCGGACTATTTTCGAACTGCGTAAAGCCCGTGAGCGCGCGCATATTCTGGAAGGTCTGGCGATTGCGCTGGTGAATATTGATGAGATTATCGAGTTGGTCCGGAACGCCGCGACGCCACAGATTGCCCGTGAAGGTCTGCTGGCTCGTTCATGGGAACTGGGTAACGTTGCAGCCATGCTGGAACGTGCTGGCGTTGATGCAGCACGTCCTGAGTGGTTAGCAGAGGATTTGGGTGTTCGCGACGGTCGGTACTATCTGACTGAGCAGCAGGCTCAGGCGATTCTGGATCTGCGTCTGCACAAACTGACCGGTCTGGAACACGAGAAGATTCTGGACGAGTATAAAGGTCTGCTGACACAGATCGAAGAACTGATGCTGATCCTGAGCAGTGCCGAGCGTCTGATGGAAGTCATCCGCGAAGAACTGGAGCTGGTGAGAGAGCAGTTTAACGATGTACGTCGTACTGAAATTACTGCAGCCAGCCATGATATCGACCTGGAAGATCTGATCAGTCAGGAAGACGTTGTGGTTACTCTGTCACACCACGGTTATGTGAAATATCAGCTGCTGGCTGACTATGAAGCACAGCGTCGTGGCGGTAAAGGCCGTGCGGCAACGCGAATGAAAGATGAAGACTTCATTGAGCGTCTGCTGGTTGCCAATACGCACGATACGATTCTGTGTTTCTCAAGTCGTGGCCGGATGTACTGGCTGAAAGTATACCAGCTGCCTCAGGCCAGCCGGACAGCCCGTGGTAAGCCGATTGTGAACATTCTGCCGCTGGAAGAGAACGAGCGTATTACCGCCATTCTGCCAGTCAAAGAATATGAAGAAGACAAGTTCATCTTCATGGCAACGGCTGACGGAACCGTGAAGAAAACACCGCTGACTGATTTCAGTCGTCCTCGCAGTGCCGGTATCATTGCCGTGAACCTGCGTGACGGTGACTCACTGATTGGTGTGGACATCACAGACAGCCAGAACGACATCATGCTGTTCTCAGCAGCAGGTAAAGTTGTTCGCTTCTCTGAAGAGCAGGTACGTGGCATGGGCCGTACGGCGGCAGGTGTTCGCGGTATCAAGCTGGCAGAAGACGACAAAGTTGTTTCGCTGATTGTGCCTCACAATGAGGGTGATGTGCTGACCGTAACTGAAAATGGTTATGGTAAGCGGACCGATCTGGCAGAGTATCCGGCGAAGAGCCGTGCGACACAGGGTGTGGTCTCAATCAAAGTCTCTGAGCGAAACGGTTCTGTGGTTGGGGCTGTTCAAGTGCAGGATGGTGATGAATTTATGATGATCACCAATGCCGGCACACTGGTTCGTACCCGTGTGGCTGAAGTCAGCCGCGTGGGCCGTAATACGCAGGGTGTGACGCTGATTCGTACTGCGGAAGACGAGCAGGTTGTTGGTCTGCAACGCATTGAAGAACCGGAAGAAGATGATTTGCCTTTCAATGAAGGTGAAATGTCTGAAGGTGAAGCATCAGATGAAGCGAATGTCGCAACTGATGAAACGCCACAGGTATCTGCGGATGATGCGGAAGAAAGCAGCGAAGATTAATTTTCGCTGACGGAACAGAAAACGCAGCCTCAGAGCTGCGTTTTTTTATAACATTTTTTTAGCAAAATACGGTCTTTCATCTTAATTCAGCCTTCAGCGGGCTTTTTTTGTCGTTTGCGCAACAAAAAAGGTTTTCAGTAAAGGGCGAAAGGTGTAAAAAATCAGGACGAAGATCGGATGACTGGTGCTGCCAATAACCTGATCATGTCATTTTTGCAAAGCAGGAGCATGTTTCTCATCATGGATAAGGTCTATAACTTTTGTGCCGGTCCGGCAATGATGCCAGCAGAGGTTTTGGAAAAAGCCCAACAGGAATTGGTGAACTGGAATGGTCTGGGAACTTCCGTCATGGAAATCAGCCATCGCAGTAAAGACTTTATCGCAGTTGCTGAGCAATCCGAGCGCGACTTGCGGGATTTGCTGAACATTCCTGATAACTACCATGTGCTTTTCTGCCATGGCGGTGCAAGAGCGCAGTTTGCGGCAGTTCCAATGAACCTGCTGGGAGATGCTGAGCGCGCAGATTATATCGACGGCGGTTACTGGGCACACAGTGCGATTGAAGAAGCGAAAAAGTACTGTCAGCCAAACATCGTTTCGATTGCTTGTGAACGTGACGGGAAGACAGCTGTCCTTCCAGCCGGTGAGTGGCCATTGTCAGACGGTGCTGCTTACGTTCATTTCTGCCCGAATGAAACAATCGATGGTATTGAGATCCGTGATCTGCCTCAGACGGACAAGCCAATCGTGGCAGATATGTCTTCTACCATTCTCTCGCGCAAGATTGATGTGTCCCAGTACGGTGTGATTTACGCCGGTGCTCAGAAAAATATTGGTCCTGCCGGTCTGACGATTGTGATCGTACGTGATGACTTGCTGGGTAAAGCAAAACAGATTTTGCCAAGTATCCTGGACTATAAAGTTCTGGCGGAAAAAGACTCGATGTTTAATACACCACCGACCTTTGCCTGGTATCTGGCTGGCGAAGTATTCAAATGGCTGAAGGGCATTGGTGGCGTGGAAGCGATGCAGGCCCGGAATGAAGCCAAAGCCAAGGTGCTGTACGACTTTATCGACCAGTCTGATTTCTATCGGAACGAAGTGCACCCGGATAACCGTTCTTTGATGAATGTGCCGTTTCAGTTGAAGAACCCTGAGCTGGATAAAGTATTTTTGCAGCAGGCGGATGCGGCAGGTCTGAAGGCGCTGGCGGGTCACCGTGTGGTCGGGGGGATGCGAGCATCCATTTATAACGCGATGCCAATTCAAGGTGTCCAGGCTCTGGTTGATTTTATGGCTGAATTTGAGCGTGAAAATGCCTGATTGTGTCCAGGTCTGAATCTCTCTAAGCCGCCTTTTTGGGCGGCTTTTGTTTTTTTAGCAATAAAAGACTGTTTTTGGGAGAAGTTGTAGCGGGATATCATCGCTTTATTCACCAGTAGAATGTGACATCGGGATGTCCTGTCAGGCCAGCTGAATTGAGAAGTCTGCGCCTGAAGAGACAGTGGAATACCTGCTGTCAGTGCTGTGTAAGAGCATGATGGATTGGGTGTCAGCGCAGGCTGGATGTGGAGACGATGTGTTTTACTCTGGCATCACCCAGAAATATTCGCTACTCTGCAAAAACGCAAATACAACAGGACAGATAAAACACCCAATGGAGAGTTTAACCTTACAGCCAATTCAGCGTATTGATGGAGAAGTGAACCTGCCTGGTTCCAAAAGTGTGTCGAACCGTGCATTGCTGCTGGCTGCGCTGGCGAAAGGCACAACTCGCCTCACGAATTTGCTCGACAGTGATGATATTCGTCACATGCTCAATGCGCTCACAAAACTGGGCGTGACTTATCAGCTTTCAGAAGACAAGACCGTATGTGAAGTACAGGGATTAGGCCAGGCTTTCCATACTCCAGAATCGCTTGAGTTGTTTTTAGGCAACGCAGGCACTGCGATGCGCCCCCTCGCTGCTGCATTGTGTCTGGGTGCGGGTGAGTACGTACTGACTGGCGAACCGCGAATGAAAGAGCGTCCGATCGGGCATCTGGTCGAAGCACTTCAGAGTGCGGGTGCGGAAGTGACTTATCTTGAAAATGAAGGTTTCCCGCCGCTGCGCATCCAGGGAACCGGCCTCAAAGGCGGTGAAGTTGAGATTGACGGGTCGATTTCCAGTCAGTTTCTGACGGCTTTCCTGATGAGCGCACCTTTGGCATCTGGCGACACTGTGATTCAAATTAAAGGTGAGCTGGTTTCCAAACCCTACATCGATATTACGCTGCACATCATGGCGCAGTTTGGCGTTTCGGTTGAAAACGATAACTATCAGCGCTTTATCGTGAAAGGTGGTCAGCAATACCAGTCACCGGGCGATTTCCTGGTGGAAGGGGATGCATCCTCAGCATCTTACTTCCTGGCTGCTGCAGCGATTAAAGGCGGTGAAGTCAAAGTGACGGGAATTGGGAAATCCAGTATTCAGGGAGATACCCAGTTTGCTGAAGCTCTGGCTGCAATGGGAGCTGAGATCGAATGGGGTGAAGATTACGTCATTGCCCGCCGCGGCAGTTTGCATGGCGTAGACATGGACTTCAACCATATCCCGGATGCAGCTATGACGATTGCAACCACCGCGCTGTTTGCTGAAGGAACAACGGCGATTCGCAACGTCTATAACTGGCGCGTGAAGGAAACGGATCGTCTGTCCGCGATGGCGACAGAACTGCGTAAAGTTGGTGCGACCGTCGAAGAAGGCGAGGATTACATCATCATTACCCCGCCGGCACAGCTCCGGCATGCTGCCATCGATACTTATGATGATCACCGGATGGCGATGTGTTTCTCGCTGGTGGCATTGAGTCAGGATACACCTGTCACAATCAATGATCCGAAGTGTACATCCAAAACCTTCCCGGATTATTTCGAGAAACTGGCCTCACTCAGCCACGAATAATTGATAATTGATGCGCTGACGATTCACCCGGCCTGAATGCCGGGTGAATTTTTTCCGCGACTTGAAGTGCCTCTGAGTCAAAATTACCGTATAATACGGCCCGCGTTAAAACAGCAACTTTGCTGAAGGTTAAACAAATTCGGAGAATTCTATGTCTACAAACGCGCCAGTGATCACTGTTGATGGGCCAAGTGGAGCCGGTAAAGGAACACTTTGCATGCTGTTAGCAGAAAAGCTGGGCTGGAATTTACTGGACTCCGGTGCTATCTACCGTGTACTGGCACTGGCAGCAATTCATCATGGCGTAGAACTGGACTCTGAAGACGTTTTAGTTCCCCTGGCTGCTCATCTTGATGTGCAGTTTCTTGCTGAGGGTGAACTGGTCAGGGTGATTCTGGAAGGTGAGGATGTCTCATCAACCTTGCGTACCGAAGAAGTCGGAAATGCGGCATCAAAAGTCGCGGCTTTACCCCGTGTCCGTGAAGCATTGCTTCGTCGTCAGCGTGCATTCAGTGGCGAACCGGGTCTGGTCGCAGACGGCCGGGACATGGGGACCGTTGTTTTTCCGGGTGCCGAAGTGAAAATTTTTCTGGATGCGAGCGCTGAGGAACGCGCCAAGCGTCGCATGAACCAGTTGCAACAAAAAGGCTTAAGTGTTAACTTTGATAGTCTTTTAAGCGAAATTCAGGAACGTGATGATCGCGACCGCAACCGAGCGGTAGCACCATTGCGTCCCGCAGCAGATGCTTTAGTGCTAGACTCTACGCATCTGTCGATTGAGCAGGTGACCCAACAGGCGCTGGCTCACATTGAAGAAAAATTGTCGGCTGAGAAATCAGCCTGATGGTATGTCGGTGTCAAGGAGTGATAACTGACTTTGTTTTCAACCCCATGCGGTAGGATACCCATGGTTGTTCATATACTGAAGATTATTTAAATGACTGAATCTTTTGCTCAACTCTTTGAAGAGTCTCTAAAAGAAATCGAAACACGCCCTGGCGCGATCGTTAAAGGTACTGTAGTTGCCATTGAGAACGGTTTCGTTCTGGTTGACGCTGGCCTGAAATCTGAGTCAGCTATTCCTGCTGAGCAGTTCAAAAATGCTGCTGGTGAGCTGGAAATCGAAGTTGGCGTTGAAGTTGACGTAGCTCTGGACGCGATTGAAGACGGTTTCGGTGAAACTCAACTTTCTCGTGAGAAAGCGAAGCGTCACGAAGCTTGGATCCAGCTTGAGAAAGCTTACGAAGATGCTGAAACCGTTATGGGTATCATCAACGGTAAAGTTAAAGGTGGCTTCACTGTTGAGCTGAACGGCATCCGTGCGTTCCTGCCTGGTTCTCTGGTTGACGTTCGTCCAGTACGTGACACTGCTCACCTGGAAGGCAAAGAGCTAGAGTTCAAAGTTATCAAGCTGGACCAGAAGCGCAACAACGTTGTTGTTTCTCGTCGTGCTGTTATCGAGTCTGAAAACAGCGTTGAGCGTGATGAGCTGCTGGCTTCTCTGCAAGAAGGCATGGAAGTTAAAGGTATCGTTAAGAACCTGACCGACTACGGTGCATTCGTAGATCTGGGCGGTGTTGACGGCCTGCTGCACATCACTGACATGGCTTGGAAACGCGTTAAGCATCCATCAGAAATCGTTAATGTTGGTGACGAAATCAACGTTAAAGTTCTGAAGTTCGACCGTGAGCGTACTCGCGTATCTCTGGGTCTGAAGCAACTGGGTGAAGATCCATGGGTTGCTATCGCTAAGCGTTACCCAGAAGGCACTAAGCTGTCTGGTCGCGTAACTAACCTGACTGACTACGGCTGCTTCGTTGAAATCGAAGAAGGCGTTGAAGGTCTGGTACACGTGTCTGAAATGGACTGGACCAACAAGAACATCCACCCATCTAAAGTGGTTAACGTGGGTGACGAAGTTGAAGTTATGGTTCTGGACATCGACGAAGAGCGTCGTCGCATCAGCCTGGGTCTGAAGCAATGTAAATCTAACCCATGGCAGCAGTTCGCTGAAGCGCAAGCTAAAGGCGACCGCGTAACTGGTAAGATCAAGTCTATCACTGACTTCGGTATCTTCATCGGTCTGGACGGCGGCATCGACGGTCTGGTTCACCTGTCTGACATTTCTTGGAATGTTGCAGGCGAAGACGCAGTTCGTGACTTCAAGAAAGGCGACGAGATCTCTGCAGTTGTTCTGGCTGTTGACGCTGAGCGTGAGCGTATTTCTCTGGGCATCAAGCAAATCGAAGAAGACCCGTTCAACGGCTTCGTTGCAATGAACAAGAAAGGCACTCTGGTTAACGGTAAAGTAATTGCTGTTGACACGAAAGGCGCAACTATTGAGCTGGCTGAAGGCGTAGAAGGTTACCTGCGTGCATCTGAAGCTTCTCGTGACCGCGTAGAAGACGCGACTCTGATCCTGTCTGAAGGTGATATGGTTGAAGCGAAGTTCACCGGTGTTGACCGTAAGAACCGCGTAATCAACCTGTCTGTACGTGCGAAAGACGAAGACGAAGAGCAAGAAGCAATGGCTAGCCTGAACCAGCAAGATGATGCTGCGTTCGGTAACGCTATGGCTGACGCGTTCAAAGCTGCTAAAGGCGAATAATTTGCCCCAAGGGGGAAGTATTTTCCCCCTTAACGGTTATACTATTGAGAAACATACTAAAAAACGGGGTGATTATGACGAAGTCTGAATTGATCGAAAGGCTCTGCAGCCAACAAACACATCTTTCTGCGAAACAAGTAGAAGATGCGATCAAGGAAATCCTTGAGCATATGGCCACAACCCTTGCTGAAGGGGACCGTATTGAAATCCGTGGCTTTGGTAGTTTCTCTTTGCATTATCGCGCACCGCGCGTTGGCCGTAATCCAAAAACTGGGGATAAGGTCGAGCTGGACGGCAAGTACGTTCCTCACTTTAAACCAGGTAAAGAGTTGCGTGATCGCGTGAATACGCCGAATGCAGGATAATCGTATTTAGCACAAGAAAACGGCATGCTGTAAGTATGCCGTTTTTTTATGTCTGTTGATCATGGTCTGATGAGTCGTTTTACTGCATAATCTAGCCATCAAGTTTTTGATCTAGTGAGAGGATTCACGATGAAAATAGTAGGCATTATTATTCTGATAGCGTGCTTTTTGATTACGCTGGCATTAGGTGCACAGAATCAGGTGATGGTTGACTTCGATTTTCTGATTGCCAAGGGACAGTTTCAGTTATCTACGCTTTTAGGTGTCACCTTTGGAATCGGCTTTGCGATTGGCTGGCTGATTTGTGGTTCAATGTACCTGAAAGCCCGCTTTACAAAAAACCGCTTAACGAAAAAAGTCGCCAAGCAAGAAAAAGAACTAGAACAGCTGCGTTCTGCAGAGACCGCCAAGGAATAATTATTTCATGCTAGAGCTGTTGTTTCTGTTACTGCCGATTGCCGCAGCATATGGCTGGTATATGGGTAACAGAAGCGCGAGTAATAAGCGGCAGGAAAAGTCACATCATATGTCACGTCAGTATGTGACCGGTTTGAACCTGCTGCTGTCTGATCAATCTGATAAAGCTGTCGACCTGTTCATTGAACTCTTACAGGTTGACAGTGAAACGATAGATACACATCTTGCCCTGGGGAACCTGTTCCGAAGCCGGGGCGAGGTTGATCGTGCGATACGCATCCACCAGAATCTGATTGCCCGCCCCAACCTGACTATTGACCAGAGAAACCTTGCTTTGCAGCAGTTGGCCAAAGACTACATGGCCGCCGGCTTTTTTGACCGGGCAGAAAAAATCTTTGAGCAGTTGCTGGATGAGCCCGATCATCGGGAAGGTGCTTTGCAGCAACTGTTAACGATTTACCAGCAAACCCGTGAGTGGGATCGTGCCATTGAGATGGCGACCCAGCTGGTGAAAATGGGCAAACATAAGCTCCGTCATGATATCGCTCACTTCTGGTGTGAACAGGCGATGCTGGAGCTGAGTACTCAGAATCCGGATAAAGCAAAGCAATTACTCAAGAAAGCCTTATCAGCTGACAAAAACTGTGTTCGCGCATCGATTAGCATGGCGCGAATTCTGATGGCAGAAAAAAATTATAAATCGGCTGCCCAGCAACTGGAGCGGGTGACCGAGCAAGATGTAGATTACATCAGTGAAACCCTGCCGATGCTGCTTGAGTGCTATGAAGCAACTCAAAATGAAAGCGGCTGGATTCAGTATCTGCGCCACTGTGTTGACAATAATGCTGGTGCGACCGCAGAACTGATGCTGGCAGATGAAATTGCCCGTCATGAAGGCGCCGTGATGGCTCAGACTTTTATGACGCGCCAGCTCGTCAAGAATCCAACCATGAAAGGTTTCTATCAGCTGATGGATTACCATTTGGATGAAGCTGAAGAAGGCCGGGCAAAAGACAGTTTATCGACATTGCGCGGCCTGGTGGGCGAGCAGTTAAAAATGAAGCCTCATTACCGATGCGGGAAATGTGGGTTTGAAAGCCATTCGCTGTACTGGCAGTGTCCGTCCTGTAAAGGGTGGGGGGCCGTCAAGCCCATCCGCGGTCTGGACGGGGAATAAGCGAAATGCAAACGTATTATTGAAAGGGCTGATCACCTGTGGTGATGGCCCTTTCTTTTGAAAGAAGCAAGACAGAACCAAAGTCTAGGAGAGAGCATGTTAGATCCAAAAGTAATTGTGGCGCTGGATTATCCGACTCAGGATGAAGCACTGGCCTTTGTTGATCGAATCGAGCCGGGCAGCTGCCGTCTGAAAGTCGGCAAGGAAATGTTCACGCTGTTTGGTCCTGACTTTGTACGCAAATTACATGATAAAGGTCATTCCGTGTTCCTGGACCTGAAATTTCATGATATTCCGAATACTTGTTCGCGAGCAGTCAAGGCTGCAGCAGATCTGGGCGTGTGGATGGTGAATGTCCATGCCAGCGGCGGTGAACGGATGATGACGGCGTCCCGTGAAATCCTGGAACCCTACGGAAAAGATCGCCCTCTGCTGATTGCGGTGACGGTCCTGACCAGTATGGAAGCGCAGGATCTGGCGGGTGTCGGGATTACCCGCACGCCTCAGGAGCATGTGCTCAGCCTCGCGACCCTGACGAAAAATAGCGGTCTGGACGGTGTGGTATGTTCTGCGCAGGAAGCGACGATGCTTAAGTCTCATCTGGGCACTGAGTTTAAACTGGTTACACCAGGGATCCGGCCTGCAGGCAGCGCTGCCGGCGACCAGCGTCGTGTGATGACACCGGTTGACGCGGTGAAAGCCGGTTCTGACTATCTGGTGATTGGCCGGCCAATTACGCAGGCGGCTGATCCGGCTGCGGTCCTTGCTGAGATTAACCGCTCCCTTCAGGGCTGATTTTCCTGACGCCTTCCACCCCCGCCCTGTGCGGGGGTTCTTTTCTCTGGCCGTTCACTCAGATTTTTGTTTTTTCTCCCTCGCACAACAGATTCTGGAGTCTGTTATGCAAGAAAGACAAACACGCTCTAAAATTCAATGAAAACAATCAAATGGATTTGAGTATGGATCAGGTCGTGAACTGGCAGTCACCGCTATGGCGTCTGGGGATTGCACTATTACTGGGAGCAATTATTGGATTACAGCGTGGCTGGGTTACCCGAAACCAAAAAGAAGGGCAGCGGGTTGCGGGCATCCGGACCTACTCACTGATTGGTTTGATGGGGGGGCTGATTGGGCTGCTTTCCGGAATCTACTCGGCCATTGTGCTGGGATTTGCCATAGTCGCGCTCAGTGTCGTAATTGGGATTGCTTATATTTTTCGGCTGCAGCTGACGACTGATCTGAGTATCACCAGTGTGATTGGAATTCTGATGACTTTCTTACTGGGTTGTCTTGCGGTTAGCGGTCAGCCGGTCGTTGCTGCTTCGGCTGCTGTTGTCACGGCCATTATTCTGGATATGAAAGAAGAGCTCCACACTGCGATAGCAAAAATTGAAGAATATGAGCTCGATGCTGCGTTTCGGCTGTTGCTAATCTCAGTGGTCATGTTGCCGCTGTTACCCAATGAAGGGTTTGGCCCATGGAAAGCGATCAACCCTTTTGAGATTTGGTGGCTGGTTGTGCTGATTGCCACGATTTCCTTTGTGGGCTATTTCGCGATTCGCATCGGCGGTCCGCGTAAAGGGATTTTATTTACCAGTCTGTTTGCCGGCCTCAGCTCGTCGACAGCACTGACTTTGCAGTTCTCCAATTTGTCGAAACAGGATAAATTTCTCTCCCCGCTGCTGGGAGGGGGCATTCTGCTGAGCTGTGGGACGATGTTCCCCCGGATTATCCTGCTTTGCTCCGTGATCAATGCCAATTTGGTCGCCATGGTCTCCGTACCGATGTTGCTCATGATGGCGTGTTTCTATTTACCGGCGGTGTGGATTTGGAAACGCAATCCGATGGAAGATTATCAGCCTCCGGCCGTGAAGCGAAATCCGCTGGCGTTACCTGCAGCCTTGATGTTCGGCGTGGTGCTGATGGTCATTGTGGTGCTGTCTCATGTATTGCAGGAATGGTTCGGTGACACGGGGACTTATGTGCTTTCAGCTGTCTCCGGGATTACTGATGTGGATGCGATTACATTGGCGCTGGGGCGTCAGAGTCAGTTTCAGATCAGCATTCAGACGGCTGCAATCGGAATTGTGCTGGCTGCCTGTGTGAATAGCGTGGTGAAAATGCTGATGGCCTGGTTTATCGGCAGCCGTACACTCGGGATGTACGTTGTGCTGCCTGTCATGACTTCAGTGGTTGCTGCTGTAGCGTGGGCGTGGATTGTACTCAGTTAAACGTGAATTTTTGCTGAGCGGCTGCTGATACGCGTACTGCGATCGTGGGAAGGCGCCGTAAAGTGGCTGTCGAGCAGTTTTTGTGTCAGGGGGTGCTGGGGGGCGCTGAAAATTTCCTGCGTCGCGCCTTGTTCCACAACTTCACCGTGCTGCATCACCATCAGCTGATCACTGAAATGCTTGATCACTCCCATATGCTGGGAAACATAAATGTATGACAGCCCCATTTCTTGTTGCAGGTCGAGCAGCAGGTTGATGATCTGAGAACGGACAGACATATCCAGTCCGTTCAGGGCTTCATCTGCCACGATGATGCAGGGCTGAAGGATAAGCGCACGTGCCAGTGAAACACGTTGTTTCTGACCGGTTGCGAGCATTTGCGGATAAAAATACGCATGCTCCGGGAGCAGCCCGACACGAAGCAGTGTGGCTTTGATACGATTTTCACGCTCCTGCGGCGTCATGTTTGTGTTTCGTTTCAGCGGTCCTTCCAGAATCTGACCAATCTGAATACGAGGGTTGAGAGACGTATTGGGATCCTGAAAAATCATCCGGATCAGTTTGCAGCGGGTCCGGTAATCTTCAAACGCCAGCGGTTCATCGTTGACCCGGATTTCGCCGCCAGACGGCTCAACCACACCCGCCAGCATTTTTGCCAGAGTCGATTTTCCTGAGCCGTTTTCACCGATCAATGCAAGAGTTTCACCAACTTCCAGCTTGAAAGAGACAGGTTTGACAGCTTCTGTGCTGCGCCGACGAAAGAGACCAGAGCGATGATGGTATTCCTTTCTCAGGTTTTCAACTTCCAAAAGGGCACTCATGATTTTGGCTCCGGCATATTCAGTGGGAAATGGCAGCTGTATTTATGATTTTTGATCTTTTTGCGTTTGGGCACTTCAACACATTTGCGCTGGGCATAAGGACAACGTGGCCCCAACCGGCAACCAATGGGCAGGTGCTGTAACGGCGGAATGGAGCCGGGCAGTGTCGTCAGTTTGCTTTTGTGCGGAATATCCTGACTGAAGTCAGGCATTGCTTGCAGCAGGGCGACTGTGTACGGATGATGCGGTGCGGTCAGCAGTTGTTTCCGGCTGCCGGATTCGACCGCCTGACCACAATACATGACGGTGATCCGGTCTGCCCACTGAGTGACTGTCGTCAGGTCATGACTGACCAGCAGGATTGTGGTGTTATTCAGCTGGTTCATCCGGCTGAGCAGACGGAAAATCTGTGCCTGAGTGATCGGGTCAAGGTCATTGGTCGGCTCATCTGCAATCAGAAGGCGCGGGCGGTTGGCGATCGCCATGGCAATCATGATTTTCTGGCACTCACCGTCAGTCAGCTCATAGGGATAGCTGTTCATGACCCGTTTGTGATCTTTGATGCCGACTTTGTGGAGCAGGGCGATTGCCTGTTTCTGACGCCAATGGAATCGCTGCCAGAAAGCGCCGCTGAACGAGCTGCGCGGAATCGCTTCTTCCAGCTGCTGGCCGACATGCTCCGACGGATCAAGGCAAGAGGATGGCTCCTGAAAAATCATCGCGATTTCACGGCCAACGATTTTACGGCGTTCACGTGGTGACAGCGCCTGAAGATCGATGTCGCCCAGTCGCAAACGGTCTGCACTGACCCGCCAATTATCCTTGGTCACCCCGGCAATAGCTTTGGCGACCAGACTTTTTCCTGAACCGGACTCACCGACCAGTCCGCGGATTTCGCCTTCATTCAGGGTCAGGCTCATACGTTCTACAGCTTTGACCATGCCTTGTGGCGTTTCAATTTCGATGGTGAGATTTCGGATATCGAGTAATGGCATCAGTCTACCCCCGCATTGATTGCCTGGCGGAGACCCTCTCCTACTAAGTTTACCACTAAGATACTGAACGTGATGGCCAGACCGGGCAGGGTGACTGTCCAGGGGGCCAGATAAATCAGCTCAATTGAATCACCCAGCATTGCTCCCCATTCCGGAGAAGGGGACTGAGCGCCCAGTCCCAGGAAGCCCAGTGCCGCGATATCAATGATGGCGATTGAGATTGCACGGGTCAGCTCGCTGATAATCACGACCAGAATGTTTGGCAGAATGGAGTGATACAACAGATAAAAACTGTTTGCACCGTCCAGCCGGGCCGCAATGATGTATTCTTTTTCCATTTCATCATGGACGGCTGAGTAGATGGCACGGATAAAACGTGGGATCAGCGCCAGCCAGATCGCGAGCAGAATACTGGTGATTCCGGTTCCCATGTAGGCAATGACGATAATCGCCAGCAGCAGGGAAGGGATAGACAGCACTGTATCCAGGACGTGGTTCAGGATGCTGGATTTCAGCCCCCGGGTCATCCCCGCCAGCACCCCGATGGCAATGCCCAGAATGGCAGAGGCGAAAGCCACCAGCATCGCATAGCCGAATGTCAGCTGGCTGCCGAGCAGAATTCGGGTAAACAGATCCCGGCCAAGATCATCAGTTCCAAAGAAGAATTCCACATGACCGCTGGCATCCCAGGAAGGGGGCATCAGAAACTCACCCACCTGATCACTGGGGCCGTAGGAAACCAGCAGAGGGGCAAAAATGGTTGTCAGCATCAGAAAGCCCAGGCACCAGAGTCCGAATACGGCCAGTGAGTTTGCCTGATAATTCTGCCAGGATCGTTCCCACTGAGTCGGAATCCTGTGCTCCTGATAAATATTATTTGATGGCATACCACTCCTTACGGGTCAGCGGGTTCACCATGGCACCAGCCAGATCAGACAAAATATTCGCAAACAGAATAAAACCGCCGACCGTAATGACACCAGCCTGGATGGCAACGTAGTCTTGTGTGGCAATGGCGTCCAGCAGCCAACGGCCAATCCCGGGCCAGTTGAAGAT
Organism: Photobacterium sp. 53610; assembly: GCF_036409375.1. NCBI lineage: Bacteria > Pseudomonadati > Pseudomonadota > Gammaproteobacteria > Vibrionales > Vibrionaceae > Photobacterium > Photobacterium sp. 53610. Next base: position 370,149 of record NZ_JAXOFS010000001.1, read on the forward strand.
GGATTCGGTCAGCATCGCGAATGTCATCATGGTGGAGAACTGCATCCCCAGCTTGGGAATAATGGGCGGGATGGCATTTTTCATGACATGCCGCATGATGATTTCACCCATCGACAAACCTTTGGTCTGGGCAACTTTAATGAAGTTTTGCTGCATGATATCTGCCACAGAAGCCCGGGTCAGGCGGATCACTTCAGTGGTGGGAGAAATCGCCAGAACCAGCGTCGGCAAGATCAGGTGCCGGGCAACATCCACCAGTGCAGCCGAACGATAGGACGCTTCTGATAAGAAAGCATCGATCAGCGCGAAACCTGTCACAGGCTCAATCTGATACAGCAGATTGTAGCGTCCGGCTACAGGCAGCCAGCCCAGTTTGAGTGAAAACAGCATGATCAGCAGCATTGCCAGCCAGAACAAGGGCAAGGAGTATCCCACCAGTGTCAGAGATGAAATGCAGGTATCCACCCAGCGACCGCGTTTAATACCAGCCAGTGTCCCGAGCGGAATGCCCACAATCAGCGACAGAATGAAGGCGAAGAAACACAGCTCCAGCGTTGCCGGAAACACCGTAAGAATTTCCGCCAGAATGGGTTTGCCGCTCTGATTCAGGCCCAGATTGCCAATCATCAGGTTTTCGAGATACAGGAGCCAGCCGGACCAGAATTCATGCAGGTTCCAGTAGCTGGTGGGTTCAATCCGCAAAATACTGAATCCAATCATGGTCAGGATAACAAGCGTGATCAGAAACAGGTTCAGGCGGCGAATGGTATAGATAAACATTCAGTTATTCGCTCCGGTACACATTGGAAAACGAGCGGGTACCAAACGGACTCAGGTGCAGCCCGTGCAAAGAGTGATGGTGGATCTGGTAATGGATGCCATGTGCCAGCGGGATCACCGGGACCTCATCCTGTAATATTTCCTGCGCATACTGGTAATAGTCCATCCGCTGATCCAACTGAGTGGTACGGGAAGCCAGTTCAAGCAGGTTATCAAATTGCAGATTGCACCAGTTCGCGACATTCAGTCCGGCTTGCTTGGCACTGCAAGAGAGCAGAGGGCGCAGGAAGTTATCCGGATCGCCATTATCTGCAACCCAGCCCGTGAGAGTCAGGTCGATACTTTTTTGCGCAGCTGAACCCGGACGAAGCGGCCTGTCCTGCAGCAGTAAAGTAACTTCAATCCCGACGGCACGGAGATCGGCCTGAATCAGCTCTGCGGTTTTGCGCGGGCTTGGATTGTAGGGTCTGGGTTCCATCGGGACAGCCAGGATCAGATGCAGGTTATGGTCGTATCCGGCATCTTTCAGTAATTTCAGTGCCAAGTCCGGATCGTAACGGACTTCCGGTAAATCAAAGGCGTGCGCCCAGGACATCGGCGGCAGCAGTGTTTTGGCCTTGGTTCCCGTACCGTAATAGACGGAATCGAGCAGATTTTCACGATTGATCGCCAGATTAATCGCCTGACGGACGCGGACATCCTGAAGTGCCGGGATGCTGTTATTGATCGCGAGGAATGCCACATTCATTGCAGTTTGTGCAATGAGCTCGAAGTTGGGATTGTTTTTAATCACGGGCAACTGACTGGCAACCGGAGAAGACAGCACATCACATTCGTGGTTGAGTAATTTAGCCAGCGAGCCGGTACCGCGCGAAGAGATATCAAAGACCACTTGATGCATAAAAGGTGCGCCGCGCCAGTAATAAGGGTGGCGTTTCAGCCGGATCAGATCGTGTGGCTGATATTCATCCATATAGAACGGGCCGGTGCCGACCGGTCTTGTATCGATATAATCCGGATGTCCCTGACGCAGCAGCTGGTCAGCATATTCTGCGGAATGAATGGCCGCATAAGAGCTTGCCAGCGTCGAAAGAAACGCATTGTCTGGCCGGGTCAGGATAAATTTGATCTGGTGGTTGTCGATGATCTGAATGCGATCGATTAAACGGGCAAACGACTGACTTTCAAACCAGGGATAATGGCCACCCGAGACGGCATGATACGGATGCTTGGGATCGATGATCCGCTTGAAACTGAACAGCACGTCTTCAGCATTAAAGCGCCGTGTCGGCGAAAAATTCGCAGTCCGCTGAAACCGCACATCGTCTCTGAGCGTAAATGTGTACTCGAGGCCGTCTTCACTGACATCCCAGCGACTGGCAAGTGCGGGCTGCGGCAAATGACTGACCGGGTCCAACTGGAGCAGGCGATCAAAAATCTGGGCTGCCAGGCTGTCTGCCGTATGGCCGCCGTCAGTTAACTGCGGATTGAAGGTCCATGGGGTATCCTGACCACAATAAATAAATCCCCACTTACGGATGGTATTGTCTTCTTGGGGCTGAGAACAGGCGGTCAAACCCAGCAATCCGGTAAAGACGAGCAGCAATCGGAAACAGGCGTTCATAACAACGCTCTTATCAAAAGGTGTAGAGTAAAAACAAGTAGCTAAATTTACCACTTTCCGCGTCAAGCACCAAGGTATCTCCTTCAATTACCAAAGTGATTTTCTGAAATCTCGTCGTTTTCTTATTCTTCTTGGTTGCTGCCGACCATATCATGCTTACGGAGTAAGCCTCTGAGTTGATGGTAGCTTAATCCAAGCAGTTGCGCGGCTTTTCGCTGGTTGAACTTGGCTTGTTCCAGTGCCTGATTGATGAGCTGAACTTCCTGCTCTGCCTGAAATACGCGTAAATCGAGCGGTAATCGGAGCTGAGCTTGTTCTGCGTTTTGTTCAGCAGGTTCTGTGCTGTTTGTCTGTGGTGCTTCATGCCATGGGGGCGAGAAGGGATCCAGAACGATTGTGGAGACAGGCTGGTCTTCTCTGCTGTGGCGGAAGACGGAGCGCTCCACAGTATTTTTTAATTCGCGGACATTACCGGGCCACTGATAACGTAGCAGGGATTGCCGGGCGGTTGGGCTGAAACCGGCAAAGTAGCCGTAACCCATTTCACGGCACATACGGACCGCGTAGTACTCTGCCAGGGGCAGAATATCGTCTTTACGCTCTCGCAATGGCGGCAAGTGAATGATGTCAAAAGCTAACCGGTCAAGCAGGTCGGCTCTGAATTTACCGGTGTCTGCCATGGCGGGTAAGTCAGCATTGGTGGCGCAGATCAGTCTGACGTTAGCCTGGCAGGTTTTGCTGCCGCCGACCCGTTCATATTCTCCATACTCAATCACCCGGAGCAATTTTTCCTGTATGCCAAGCGGTGAAGTCGCAAGCTCATCAAGGAACAGCGTGCCGCCTTCAGCCCGCTCAAAGCGGCCCTGGTGGCGGCCTTTGGCGCCCGTAAAGGAACCGGCTTCATGGCCGAAGAGTTCAGAATCAATCACCCCTTCGCTCAGGGCGGCACAATTGAGGGATACCAGCGGCTGATCCCAGCGCTTGGAAAGGTAATGGATACGCTGGGCAATCAGCTCTTTACCGGTTCCCCGTTCGCCCAGAATCAGAATCGGGCGTTCCAGCGGTGCCAGGCGGGAAGCGTGGTCCAGTGCTGCAAGAAAGGATTCTGATTCTCCAATCAGGTTGTCTGTTTTTTGCATCATTTCTTCCGTCTCAGTCAAAAAAGTGGGGTTACAGCAACTGGGGTGGTCAATTTCGCCAATACTTGGCTGAAACATTCATAAGATAGCAGCCCCTTTCAATGTCTGTAAAGCTAACTTGCTGATATTCAATGTTTTTGAAAGTTGGCATGGCTTTTGTAATACACAACGCAGAGTCATAGACAGATGGCTGTCTGGTGAAATCAAACATCACAATGCTGGTAACCCGGTTTCGCGGTTACGGCAATGAAGGAGAGACAATTATGGGTATTTTTTCTCGCTTTGCGGATATCGTGAACGCCAACGTCAATTCATTACTGGATAAAGCAGAAGATCCGCAAAAAATGATCCGCCTGATCATTCAGGAGATGGAAGATACGCTGGTTGAAGTCCGTACTTCTTCTGCCAAAGCGATGGCAGACAAAAAAGAGCTGCAACGCCGGATTTCCAGCCTGCAGGCACAGTCTGAAGACTGGCAGAATAAAGCAACGCTGGCGCTGCAGAAAAATCGTGAAGATCTGGCCCGTGCCGCGCTGATTGAAAAACAGAAAATCAGTGATGTGGTACTGGCGCTGGAGGAAGAATATAAGCTGGTGGATGAAACCATCAATAAGCTGGCGAATGAAGTGGCTGAGCTGGAGCGGAAGCTGCAGGAAACCCGCGCCCGTCAGCAGGCACTGGTGATGCGTCATCAGGCTGCGGGGAACCGCCGTGATGTGCGTCGTCAGCTGGACACCAGTAAAGTTGATGAGGCGATGTCTAAATTTGAACAGTACGAGCGTCGTATTGATGAAATGGAAGCTGAAGCCGATAGTTATAATTTAGGTCGGGGTAAGAGCCTGGAACAGGAGTTTGCCGATCTGCAGGCGCAGGATGAGATTGAAAAGGAGCTTGAGCGTCTGAAAGCTGGTATGAAAGACAAAGAATAACGCCTAGGAAGGAGAAATAGCATGTCTATGGGATTCATTATCGGGCCGTTGATTGTCTTTCTGGTATTTGTCGCCCCCTTGTGGCTGATTCTGCACTATCGCAGTAAACGTCATTCCGCGCAGGGTCTCTCCGGTGAGGAAGCGAGTAAATTACAGGCGCTGGTTGAGCGGGCTGAGCAAATGCAGCAGCGGATTATCACGCTGGAAAAAATACTGGATGCTGAAGCACCGCACTGGAGGCAGAAGTCATGACAAAAACCTTATATCGCGATCCGAAGAACGGTAAGTTGGGGGGTGTCTGTGCCGGGGTTGCAGAGTATTTCGGTATGGAAGCCTGGGTGGTGCGTATCCTCACCGTGTCTGCGTTTCTGCTGTTAGGTTTTTTTGTCATCCTTGCTTACGTTGCAGCCTGCCTGTTTCTGGACAAGATGCCAGAGGAACGACAAATGCAGCAGAATGCTTATAAAGAGCATACCCTGAAGCAGAAACCCTGGCAGTCGGGACAACCGCCATCACAGGTGCTTGATAATCTTGAGACCGAGATGGACGGGATGGAAAGTAAGCTTCGGGAGATGGAAGCTTATGTGACTTCCTCTGCCTTCAATGTCGAGAAAGCTTTTAAGCAGCTTTAAACCGTAAAAATGAACCTGAATGAATTCAGGTGTCAGAAGTAAAGCAGGCAGCGGCCTGCTTTTCTGTTCCAGCCAATCACAACTCAAATTCAAAGGGCAGGATATGATTCATTTGGGGCAAGAGCTCAATAAGCTGGTGAACCGAGGTCTGGACAGGCACGTCAGGCTTGCCGTGACTGGATTATCCCGGGCAGGGAAAACGGCATTTATTACTTCGTTGGTTAATCAGTTACAGCATGTCAGTACCAACCCGAGGCTGCCTTTATTTCCGGCCGTCAGCGATGGTTATCTGCTGGGGGCCCGCCGGGTGCCTCAGATTGACATGCATGTACCAGCTTTCGGTTATGAAGAGGGGATGCAGGCATTGCTGACGACTCCGCCGCACTGGCCTGAGCCGACCCGGGATGTCAGCCAGATCCGAATGGCGCTGCGATTCAAGCCGCAGAAAGGCCCGCTGAAATTGTTGCAGGATACCGCCACTCTGTATCTGGATATTATTGACTATCCGGGAGAATGGCTGCTCGATTTACCGTTGCTGGAGATGGACTATCTGGCGTGGTCAAAACAACAGGTCCGGCTGATGACGGGACGTCGTCAGGCACTGGCAAAGAGCTGGCTGAGCGCAGGAGAAGCCTTCGACCCGCTGGCGGCTGCAGATGAAAGCGCATTGGCGAAACTGGCCGCGCAATTTACGGAATATCTCTATAAATGTAAGGCTGAAGCGGGTTTGCACTGGGTTCAGCCCGGGCGTTTTGTGTTACCGGGGGAACTGGCCGGTGCGCCGGTGCTTCAGTTCTTTCCTTTCATGTGGCTGGAGAAATACAGCGAAAGCCAGCTCAGGGATGCAGGCGATAACACCAACTTTGGCATGCTGCGCAGCCGCTATAAGTACTATCAGCAGCATGTGGTGAAAGGTTTCTACCGCGAGCATTTTTCTCGCTTTGACCGGCAGATCATTCTGGTTGATTGTCTGCAGCCGCTGAATGCCGGGCCGGAGTCTTTCAACGACATGCGTCACGCACTCAATCAACTGATGCAGAGTTTTCATTATGGCCGCAGCTCGTTGTTGCGTCGTCTGTTCTCGCCCCGGATTGATAAAGTGCTGTTTGCCGCCACCAAAGCGGATCATGTGACCCCGGAACAGCACCCGAATCTGGTCAGTCTGCTCCAGCAAATGGTTAACGAAGCCTGGCAGACCGCATCGTTTGAAGGCATCAATATGAGTTGTACCAGTCTGGCGGCGATTCAGGCGACTGAACCGGGTTTTGTCACGCATCAGGGAACGCAGGTGCCCGCGCTGCGGGGGCATACGTTATCCGGACAGGCACAAACCCTGTTTCCGGGAGAAGTTCCGAGACGACTGCCGGATGACAGTTTCTGGCAAGCGCAGCGCTTTGACTTTGTCAGCTTCCGGCCGTTGCCACAGCAAAGTGATGAGCCGTTGCCGCATATCCGAATGGACAAAACCCTGTCGTTTTTGCTGGGAGATAAATTACGATGACGAAATCGTATCAAAGCAAGATTGTATTCGACGAACAAGAACAGGCTCAGGCGTCGCCTGAGCTGAAAGCCCGTTATGAATTTGCCGGTGAACAGAAGAGCTTTCTGCCCGCCGGACCTGAAGATGAGCAGGAAACGCAGGCTGAGGCGCAGTTGCAGAAAACACTGGGCAAGCGCAGCTCAAAAGGACGCTGGCTGAAGACGTTGCTGCTCGGGGGCGTGGGTCTGACCGTCTGGCAGAGTGTGGATTATGTCGCTACGGCTTATCAGAGTGGCGACTGGCTATCACTGGGCTGGAGTGTGCTGGTGGCTTCCGTGGCTGCCACGGGAATTGGTGCGATTGGCCGTGAATGGGTGCGTCTGCGTCGTCTGAAAGCACGGCAGACGGAGCGTGAGCAGGCAGAACAATTGCTGGCTGAAGACGGTATCGGCCAGGGGAAAGCGTTCTGTACCCGATTGGCAAAACAAGGCGGGATTACGCATGAAAATGCCGGTTACAGCCGATGGCTGGCGTCGCTTGCCGCCACGCATAATGATGCGGAAGTAATGCAGATGTACGATCACTTGGTGGTCAGTCAGCAGGATAAGCAGGCGAAAAAACTGGTGGTGAAGTATGCCCGTGAAGCTGCTTTGATGGTGGCAGTCAGCCCGCTGGCGATTGCCGATGCTTTACTGGTGGCCTGGCGTAATTTCCGTTTGATTGACCAGATTGCGGCTGTCTATGGGATTGAACTGGGTTACTGGTCCCGAATTCAGTTGTTTAAACTGGTTCTGAAAAATATGGCGATTGCCGGGGCCAGTGAGTTAATCACAGACAGCAGTATGGATCTGTTGTCTGTCCACCTGACGGGGCGCTTGTCCGCCAGAGCTGCGCAGGGACTGGGGATTGGCCTGCTGACCGGGCGGCTGGGGCTGAAGGCGATGAATCTGATGCGTCCATTGCCCTGGCAACCGGATCAGGCTCCGGCATTAAGCGATATTCGCCGGGATTTAATCGGGCGCTTGGGGGCGGATCAATCAGAGACACCAAAGACCTGATTCAGGATATTGCAGACAACCAGCCAGGGACTCGGGCTGGTTGTTTTTTATTCAATCTATGGCATGAATCATCAATTGGGCTTTTTTGCCGCCATATCATCACGATACAGCTCTCACCTTGTGCATTTACTGTCTTGACGATCCGGAAACTTCCGCGCACACTTCTTCCGTGTCACGAATTGTTGACAGTTAGTCTGGAGTGAATAGGCAATTGCTATGAGACTACAAGTCTTTTGTGTCGACCGGCTAGGAATGACCCGCGAACTACTGGATATTCTCGCCAGCCGTGAATTGGATTTGCACGGTATCGAAATCGATCGTAGCGGGATCATTTATCTCAATTGTCCGGAAATCGAATTTGAAGAATTTCGTCAGCTGATGTCTCAAATCCGTCAGCTGGACGGTGTTACAGATGTTCGCAAAATACAGTTCATGCCCAGCGAGCGTGAGCACAAAGAGTTGAAAGCTTTGCTGGAAGCGTTGCCGGATCCGTTTTTCTCGGTCAACCTGCACGGCAAAATTGACCTGACCAATCAGCCCGCGGAGCTGGTTCTGGGGAAATCCCGTGAAGCCGTCCTCGGTGAGACCATACACAGTGTTCTGGGGTTTAACTTCAACCGTTGGCTGGAGAAAGACGGCGCCAAACATTACAGCGAAATGGTCGTACTGGCCGGGCTGGATTATCTGATGGAAGTCCTGCCGGTTTATGTTACGGATGATGCGGAAAATGAAGTGCTGGCCAGTGCTGTGATTCTGCTGAAATCACTTTCTGAAGCGAAAATGCCGCTGGCAATGCGTCAGATTAGCGGTGATAACGGTTTCGAACATCTGGTTGGTCAGTCTTCGCGTTTCCGCCATCTGATAGCGCAGGCGAAGAAATTGTCGCTGCTGGATGCTCCGCTGCTGATTCAGGGTGAAACCGGTACCGGTAAAGAAATGCTTGCCCGTGCCTGTCATCAGCGTTCTCTGAGACGGGATAAACCATTTCTGCTGGTGAACTGTGTCTCCATGCCAGACAATGCCGCTGAAACTGAATTGTTCGGGGTTGCCGGGACAGGCGGTGAACCGGGCAAAAAAGGGATTTTCGAGCAAGCCAGCGGCGGGACCGTTTTCCTGTATGAAATTGGTGAGATGTCCTCTCATCTGCAGGTGAAACTGCTGCGATTCCTGCAAGACGGTACTTTCCGCCGCGTGGGTGAAGAACATGAAGTGAAGGTCGACGTCCGGGTGATTTGCTCGACGCAGAAACGCTTGCCGGATCTGGTGGCTGCGGGACAGTTCCGTGAGGACCTTTACTATCGTCTGAATGTGCTGTCGCTGGTTGTACCGCCATTGCGGGAGCGTGCTGCGGATATCGTGCCTTTGGCTGAGCTCTTTGTGTCTCAGTTTGCTCAGGAACTTCAGCAGCCGAAACCTGCGCTTTCCGATAAATTGTCTCAGATGCTGAGTCAGTATGCGTGGCCGGGGAACATCCGCCAGCTTCGCAATGTGCTGTTCCGTGCGATGACACAGCTGGAAAGTAATGAAATGACGGTGGATGATATTCATCTGCCGGAACATGAGTCTGCCAGCGTGATCAACGAAGAGACGCTCGACGGGACACTGGATGACATCATGAAACGGTATGAGTCCGGCATTCTGTCAAACCTGTATCGCAGTTATCCGTCAACCCGCAAACTGGCGAAACGCCTGGGTGTTTCTCACACGGCAGTCGCAAATAAACTGCGTGAGTACGGTATTAATAAACCTTAACCTGTGAACCGCTCTGTAACTGAAGACAGTTCAGAGCGGTAAGAGCTGAGGCTGAATATGACCGGCTTCCAGTTCTCGCAGGCGATGAATCAGATCCAGCCCGAAACGACAGCTTAATCTGGGATGGTCACAAGCCACACGGTGGCAGGGGATGACCAGAGGGATGGGATTCACATTCTTTGCCAGTGCGACCGCCTGATGTGCCTTTTTGTTTCCCAGCTGTGCAGCAATTTGCTGGCAGGTCATGATTTGCCCGTAAGGAATTTCCTGAATTGCCAGCCACACTTTCTTTTGAAAGTCTGTGCCTGTTGGTGCCAGGGACAGAGAAAACTGCTGGCGCTGGCCTCTGAGGTATTCCTTTACCTGACTGGAATATTCGTGCATTTTCTCAGGGTGGTGAATCCAGCTTGGAGAGGGTTGGAAACCGTCACTGGCAAAGGCGAGTAATTTCAGTCCCTCTTGGTCGGCTTGCAGAAAAATAAGGCCGAGCTCCGTGTGGATGAGATCGTAGTACATAGTTGCCTTAGATAGTCAGAGAGCGACAAATTCTGCCTGGGTCAGGCCATTCAACGCTCGACAAAAAATGCCGGTCGCGTTAACTAGAAAGTATAGATGCAGTAAGCAGAGGTCAGCTTGTTTCATTCAATTATTCAGCGCTCATCCTCTTTGAAAGTCGATGAATTGACAGTTCGTCTGGTGACCAACAGAGATGCACATCAGATTGCTGCTTATTATCAGCGCAATAAAAATTTTCTTCAGCCTTGGGAGCCGCTTCGGGATCCTGCTTTTTTCACGGTGGCGGGGTGGGAGCGACGGCTGGCACAGCTGACAGAGCTTCATAAGCATCATCTGGCCTATTATTTTGTGATTTTCAGAGAAGGGTCAGACGAAGTCTGCGGCGTGATTAATTTCAGCAATCTGGTCCGTCATCCTTTTTATGCCTGTCATGTGGGATATTCGCTGGATGAAAAGCTGCAGGGGAAGGGGATCATGCGACGGGCCCTGAATGCCGCGATCCGCTGGATGTTTGAGGAACAGCATTTTCATCGGGTGATGGCTGCGTATATTCCTCGAAATCAGCGAAGTGCAGCGGTACTGAAATCAGCTGGCTTTGAACAGGAAGGCGTGGCTAGAGAATATCTGCTGATTAATGGGCGATGGGAAGATCATATTCTGACCGCCCGGATCAATCCGCACTGGATTCAGCCAGAATTGTGACTGTTTGAAAGAAAAAAAGCTTGCGGTGTACGCAAGCTTTTTTCTTTTACTGAATGCAGCGCGCTTTATTCTACAGTCAGAATTCGCATGTTGTTCGTGCTGCCGACTGTATCCATGATGTCGCCCTGCGTGATAATGACCAGGTCACCCGATTTGAGCAGGTTCAGTTCTTTCAGATCGTTCACGGCGTGTTTTGCAACATCCAGACCCGCATCACCTTCACGGTCAAAATACACTGGTGTAACGCCACGGTACAGCGCCGCACGATTCAGAGTCTGTTCATTACGCGACAGCGCAAAGATAGGCAGACCAGAGGAGATGCGTGACATCATCAGCGGAGTGCGGCCGGATTCTGTCAGGGTAATCATGGCCTTTACACCCACCATGTGGTTTGCGGCATACATGGTAGACATCGCAATGGTTTCTTCGGCCGTATCAAAAGTACGGTCCATACGGTGAGAAGAAACATTGACGCTGTGCTCTTTTTCCGCACCCAGACACACGCTCGACATGGCTTGTACCGTTTCAACCGGGTAATCCCCAGCCGCTGTCTCCGCAGATAGCATCACGGCATCGGTACCATCCAGCACGGCGTTAGCAACGTCCATGACTTCGGCACGGGTTGGCATCGGGCTGGTGATCATTGATTCCATCATCTGTGTGGCGGTGATGACCGTACGGTTCAGGCTGCGCGCGCGTCGAATCAGTTTTTTCTGAACGCCAATCAGTTCCGGATCGCCAATTTCAACACCCAGATCACCCCGGGCGACCATAACGGCATCGGAAGCCAGGATGATGTCATCCATGGCTTCTTCACTGGCCACAGCTTCAGCACGTTCAACTTTTGCTACCAGACGCGCATTCAGGCCTGCATCCGTCGCAAGGCGGCGAGCGTAGTGCATGTCTTCGCCGTTACGCGGGAAGGAGACAGCCAGGTAATCAACATTCATTGCCGCAGCAGTGATGATGTCGGCTTTATCTTTTTCAGTCAGGGCTTCAGCAGACAGACCGCCGCCTTTTTTGTTGATTCCTTTGTTGTTTGACAGCGGACCGCCAACAATCACTTTGGTGTGAACTTTGTTTCCTTCGACCTGAGTGACTTCAAGCTGAACACGGCCGTCATCTAACAACAGAACATCGGCAGGGCCGACATCTTTGGGTAATTCTTTATAGTCCAGGCCTACAGCCTGTTTGCTGCCTTCGCCTTTTGGCAGCTCGCTGTCGAGCGTAAAGGTGTCACCGACAGCCAGGTGAATTTTGCCTTCTTTAAAGGTCGAAATCCGGATTTTCGGGCCTTGCAGGTCGCCAAGAATGGCAACGTGGCGGCCAAGTTTAGCGGCAATTTCACGTACTTTTTTAGTGCGCTGGATATGGTCTTCAGGGCTGCCGTGAGAAAAGTTCATGCGTACCACGTTAGCACCGGCCGCAATGATGGCTTCGAGGTTGTTGTCGCGATCGGTAGCAGGGCCGAGTGTGGTTACAATCTTGGTACGTCTTAGCCTTTGAGACATGAAGCTCTCCATCTAGTCGAAAGGATACGTTGAGATGAGGTAATTATAATACCCAGGCATCCTGAGGATGCGTGGCTATATAGTGTTATCACTATCTGTAATATTATTACAGGTGATTGTGATGAAAAGGCGACATAGGACAATGAATTGATGAATTTAACAGTCCATGTTCGTCATTTTCATCCATGAAAATTGAATGTGAATGTTCTGTTTCAAACTCTGAGAGTATAAAAAAGAAAAGCATGGCGATAAAGCCATGCTTTCAGGGATTTTCAGCGCATTGGTTTTGCGGAGATTGTTTTTCCGTAGCCGGAGCTCTGCGTTTAAAACAGACCTTCTTTCGCGATACGGGAGTCTTTGATCGACTCTTTCACGCGCTTGAGGTTTTCTCTGAAGCCAGGGCCACGGCGCAGGGTAAAGCCTGTGGCAAGCACATCAATGACAGTCATCTGGACGACGCGGCTGGCCATCGGCATGTAGATATCGGTATCTTCCGGGACATCCAGGCAGATAGACAGCGAGCATTCACGATCCAGTGGCGAGTCCTTAGCGGTAATCCCGATCACGGTGGCACCATTTTCACGGGCCATGGCAGCAATTTCTACCAGGTTTTTGGTCCGGCCGGTGTGAGAAATGAGAACCACAACATCGTTATCACTGCAGTTGATGACACTCATCCGCTGCATCACAACATCGTCAAAACAGACAATTGGGATGTTAAAGCGGAAGAATTTGTTCATGGCATCATGCGCGACGGACGCTGAAGCACCCAGCCCAAAGAAAGAAATACGCTTGGCTTGCGTGAGCAGATCCACAGCGCGGTTTATCTGCATGGCATCCAGACTACTTTTCGCAACATCAAGGCAAGCCATTGTTGATTCGAAAATTTTTGCCGTGTAGGCTTCAGCACTGTCGTCTTCTTCAACATTACGGTTCACGTAAGGTGTGCCGTTTGCCAGACTTTGGGCAAGGTGGAGTTTGAAATCCGGGAAGCCTTTGGTATCCAGGCGACGACAAAAACGGTTGACCGTTGGCTCACTGACATCGGCCATTTTGGCCAGTGTCGCGATGCTTGAATGAATAGCGGTTTGCGGGGAAGCAATGATCACTTCAGCAACTTTACGCTCGGACTTACTGAAGTTTTCCAGATTGTTTTGTATTTTTTCAAGGGTATTCATAGCGATAACCGCGATTCGTTACTGAATTTCAAAATTGGCGAGATCGTAGGAACGATGTCGAATATGATGAAACTATACTACTTTTCTTTTCACGCCTCCTAGTAAATCTCTGAAAATCACTTTTCCTTTTTATTATAGTTTGATCACGATCTACTTTCCCTTTCAGTTTTGAAATGATTTTAAAGGGGAAAAATGAATGAAATACCGAGTATTCCGCTGGTTTGCGTTATTAATTTTCAAGTGGCGGAATTAATTTACAGATTGAATTAAATGTACAACAAAAATACAACGCCCGCTGACGACAAGGAATATCTCAATGGAAACAAAAATGCGTATCAGTATTTGCGGTTGTGGCTGGCTGGGGCAGCCTCTTGCTAAATCTCTGAGTCAGGCCGGTTTTCCGGTGACAGGCACAAAACAGAGTGAGTCTGGTATTCAAAGTCTTCGGCAAGCGGGGATCGATGGTGTTGTCTTGCAGCTGCCGTTAGGTACTGCTGATATTGCATCCCTTGAAGATTTTTTGTCGGCCGATCTGCTCATCGTGAACGTCCCGCCGGGTCGCCGTAACATGACTGCTGCATCTTATATCGAAAAAATTACCGGTTTGTCGCAGGCTGCAAAACAAGCGGGCTGCAAGCGGATGATTTTTATCAGCACGACATCAGTTTATGGTGATGCAGAAGGGGAAGTCACTGAAGACACAATACCTGTTCCCACGACGATATCTGGTCAGGCTCATTTCCATCTGGAGCAAAGTCTGCGTCAGATGTGGGGACAGGATCTGATCGTCTTGCGGCTTGCCGGTCTGATTGGCCCTCATCGCCACCCGGTTAAATACCTGGCCGGCGGGCAGGCAATTGCCAACGGCAGGGCGCCTGTGAATCTGGTACATCTCGATGACGTCATTCGTGCTGTCATGGCAATGCTGAAACGCTGGCCGACAATGACCACCCTGCATTTATGTGCACCGCAGCATCCGAGTCGTGAGCTTTATTACCGTGAAATGGCAAGGCTGGCCGGGTTACCGGTTCCTGAGTTTCTGCAAGAAGGTGAAAACGGAAAATGGATCAATGCAGAAAGGACTGCCCGCGAGTTGGGACTTGATTGGCAACATGAGGATCTGTTGTCACTGGCGCCGGAGTACTGACTTCAGCCGACTTGCAGACTGAATTTTGCTTCGTGACGCAGATAAAAAAATCCCGCTGAATTGTCAGCGGGAGGAATGTATCCTTAACACAATTAGGAGTTTAGCAGCAGTGGCATTGTCGATTAAAGCTGTTCAATGAACCATTCATGGGCGGCCGGTGAATCAGTCAATTCGTTAATCTTAATGTCACTTGTTATGACCTGAGGGCATGGGCTTAGTTCCGCATTCACATTACTTTTTTCATGTTTTTTTCTAACTGGCTGATTTCGAAGCGGGAATAAAGCTGATATTTGTTTGAAGAATGCATTTAAGGCTGGCGATGTGGCGTTCACTGGCTTCAAATGAAAGAAAACCCGTAACCAAATGGAAACGGGCTTTGAAGAAAATCTTCTAAGAAAAAGCAGTGGCACTATGTATGACTACGTCAATAAAGCATGGTTCCCATTTCATCTCTCATTTTTTATATTTTTTTCTGTTATTCAATCTCACGACTCTGTTCATCGCTTGTTAAATCTGTTAGCAGGGTGTAGAGTTTAAACATGTGTTTAATACGGGTGACTTAACATGGCAATCAAAGCTGATACAAAAAGCCGAATTCTGGATGCCGCTGAGCTGCTGTTTGCAGAGCATGGCTTTAAGGAAACTTCGCTGCGTACTATTACCAGCAAAGCGGGAGTCAACCTGGCCTCTGTGAACTATCACTATGGTGATAAGAAAACCCTGATTCGTGCAGTGCTCAGCCGCTATCTGGAAGAGTTCATGCCTGCCCTGAAGCAAGAGCTGGAAGTGCTGCTGACCCGCGATGATTTCTCGATGGAAGATGTCTTTCGCTGTACTAAACAGCCGCTGCTGAAGCTCAGTGATTTCCGCCCGAATGGCGCGACGATTTTTATGTCTCTGATTGGCCGTGGCTATACAGATGTTCAGGGGCACCTGCGCTGGTTTATTGTCACCCGCTACAGTCAGGTGCTGAATCTGTTCACAAAAGCCGTTTGCCGTGCGAACCCTTCTCTGGATCCGGAAACACTTTTCTGGCGTCTGCATTTCACCCTGGGCGCTTCAGTATTCACGATGGCTTCCAGTACTGCGCTGCGGGAAATTGCAGAGAACGATTTCAAATGTGCCGTCACCACCGCTGATTTAATTGATCGTATGGTGCCGTATCTGGCTGCAGGCGTTGCAGCCCCCATCGAGATGACGTCACCAGTCAGCAATGCAATAGAAAACTCATACTGAACCCTGCAAAACAATAAATGTTGCCAAGATGAGGCAGAGAGACAAAAGGACGTGACCCATGAGTAACAAAAGCTTGAGACAACGCTACATCAGTGATCCGGCTTTCAAGGTTTTTAAGAAAGTACTGCCGCCGCTATCCGACACAGAGCGAGAAGCGATGGAAGCGGGGAGTGTCTGGTGGGATGGCCAGTTGTTTGCCGGAAAACCAGACTGGAACACGTTGCTGAAATATCCGACCCCCAAGCTGAGCGAGGAAGAACAGCATTTCATTGATAATGAGCTGGAAACCCTGCTGGCGATGCTGGATGACAACCAGATTGTTCGGGAAGACCGTGATTTGCCGTCTGAGGTATGGACATACCTGCGCAAAGAAAAGTTCTTCTCACTGATCATTGGTAAGCAGTATGGTGGTCGTGAGTTTTCGGCACATGCGAACTCAACGATTGTGACTCGGATTGCGACCCGCAGCCAGAGTGCGGCGGTGTCTGTGATGGTGCCGAACTCTCTGGGTCCGGGCGAACTGCTGACTCATTATGGTACGGAAGCGCAGAAAAATTACTGGCTGCCGCGTCTGGCCGATGGCACAGATATTCCTTGTTTTGCCCTGACTGGCCCGGAAGCGGGTTCAGATGCCGGTGGGATTCCGGATATGGGTGTTGTTTGCTACGGCGAACACGAAGGTGAAGATGTGCTGGGTATCCGTGTGAGCTGGAACAAGCGTTATATCACGCTGGCACCGGTTGCTACGGTTCTGGGACTGGCATTCAAACTTCAGGATCCGGATGGCCTGATTGGTGACAAGAAAGATATCGGCATTACCTGTGCCCTGATTCCTGCAAATCATGCCGGAGTTGAAATCGGCGAACGTCATGACCCGCTGGGCGGTGCATTCATGAACGGTCCGACCCGGGGTGAAGATGTGTTCATTCCGATGGAATGGGTCATCGGTGGTCAGGATTACGTTGGCCGCGGCTGGCGGATGCTGGTGGAATGTCTGTCTGCAGGACGTGGTATCTCTCTGCCTGCACTGGGAACTGCTGTCGGCCACCTGACTTCAAGGACTACCGGTGCTTACGCTTATGTCCGGAAGCAGTTTGGCATGTCGATTGGTCACTTTGAAGGTGTCGCAGAATCGCTGGGCCGTATCGGCGGGATGACCTACATGCTGGAGGCCGCCCGCACACTGACCACGACTTCACTGGATATGAAAGAGAAGCCGGGGATTGTGACTGCGATTGCCAAATACCACATGACAGAAATGGCCCGCACCATTTTGAATGATGCGATGGATATTCATGCCGGTCGCGGGATTCAGGCTGGTCCGATGAACTATCTGGCGAATCAGTATATTGGTATTCCGGTGGCAATCACCGTGGAAGGTGCGAACATTCTGACCCGTAACCTGATGATCTTCGGTCAGGGGGCCACGCGTTGTCATCCATACGTTCTGCAGGAAATGGAAGCTGCGGCGAATCCTGATGCCGATCAGGCGGCAAAAGATTTTGACCAGTTGCTGTTCAAGCACATTGGTTTTGCAGTGGGTAACGTCAGTAAGGCACTGTTGAACGCGTTTACCGGTTCTCAGCTCAACCGTGCACCTGTTGCAGGTGAAACGGCTTACTACTACCGCCATCTGTCCCGCATGAGCCGTGCACTGGCTGTGGCAGCTGATTTCTCCATGCTGACGCTGGGTGGTGAGCTGAAACGCCGTGAAATGGTCTCGGCTCGTCTGGGTGACGTTTTAAGTCATTTGTACCTGGCTTCTGCGGTTCTGAAACGTTTTGAAACGGAAGGGCGTCAGCAGGAAGACTTACCTATGGTGCATTACGCGCTGCAACACTGCCTGCACAAGTGTGGTATTGCTTTCGATGAAGTCTTCAACAACTTCCCGCGTAAAGGTGTGGGTCGTGTGCTGCGTACACTGACATTCCCGCTGGGGATTCATTATGAAGCGCCGAAGGATGAGCTGAAGCTGGCGATTTCAAAACTCATGATGACGCCGGGAGTAGCGCGTGATCGCCTGACGACCAATTGCTACGTCGGTGAGAAAGACGGCGATCCGGTTGCGATTATGGAACGTGCATTTGTTGCGATGTATGGTGTGCGTGACGTTGAGCGTAAAATTGCGAAAGCAGTGAAAGCTGGCACCGTGCCACGCAAGGCGCCGCTGGCTGAGAAGCTGAAAATTGCTCTGGATGCGGGCGTTATCACAGACGCTGAAGTTGAGAAAGTGCATAATGCTGACCAATTGAGATCCCGTGCGATCCAAGTGGATCACTTTGCACCGGAAGCGTTTAAAAAGGGCGTCTTACAGCCAGGGAAAGCTGCCTGATAAGCAATTTGATTGCTTAGTCGAAGAATAAACCTGGTGGTCAAATATACCGCGCATTTGCGCGGTATTTTTTTATCGATCGACCATGATATCTTCTGTTCCGGGGGAAATGAGATGCAGACAGACTGCGGTTTTCTTCGGCAACTCATGGCTCAATATCAAATATTCTGCCTCAACACCTCCAACCACTGGCTAATTTTGTCGATTTCGAACATAAAACTGATGCGAATTAGTGACTAACCTTTTATCCTACGGGCAACAGAACAAAGGAAGAAAACGAAATGATCATCAAACCAAAAATTCGTGGATTCATTTGTACAACAACTCATCCTGTGGGTTGTGAAGCAAACGTCAAAGAGCAAATTGAGTACACCAAGGCCCAGCCGAAACTGGAGAACGGTCCGAAGCGTGTACTGGTGGTTGGCTCTTCCACTGGCTACGGTCTGGCTTCCCGCATCGCTGCTGCTTTCGGCTCCGGTGCTGCAACCATTGGTGTTTTCCTGGAAAAGCAGGGCACCGAGAAAAAACCAGGCTCTGCGGGCTGGTATAACTCTGCGGCATTCGACAAATTCGCCAAAGAAGAAGGCCTGTATTCCAAGAGTCTGAACGGTGATGCGTTCTCTCACGAGATGAAGCAAAAAGTTATCGAGCTGATCAAAGAAGATCTGGGTCAGATTGATATGGTTGTGTACTCCCTGGCTTCTCCGGTCCGTAAAATGCCGGACAGTGGTGAGCTGATCCGCTCCAGCCTGAAACCTATGGGTGAAACCTACACGGCGACCGCGGTTGATACCAACAAAGATGTACTGATTGAAGCCAGTGTTGAGCCTGCAACTGAGCAGGAAGTTGAAGATACAGTGAAAGTCATGGGCGGCCAGGACTGGGAGCTGTGGATCAATGCACTGGCAGATGCAGGTGTTCTGGCTGAAGGTTGTAAGACTGTTGCTTACAGCTACATTGGTACAGAAATCACCTGGCCGATTTACTGGCACGGTGCACTGGGCAAGGCCAAAATGGACCTGGACCGTGCTGCGGATGAATTGAGCAAGAAACTGTCTGCTGCTAACGGTACTGCAAACGTGGCAGTTCTGAAGAGTGTTGTGACTCAGGCCAGTGCGGCAATTCCTGTGATGCCTCTGTACATCGCGATGGTCTTCAAGAAAATGCGCGAAGAAGGCGTTCATGAGGGTTGTATGGAGCAGATCTTCCGTATGTTCTCACAGCGTCTGTACAAAGCTGACGGTACTGCTGCAGAGCTGGACAGCGACAACCGTCTGCGTCTGGATGACTGGGAGCTGCGTGAAGACATTCAGGAGCATTGTACGAAGCTGTGGCCACAGGTGACCAATGAGAACCTGTTCGAGCTGACTGATTATCAGCTGTACAAAGATGAATTCATGAAGCTGTTCGGTTTCGGCATTGAAGGCGTGGACTATGACGCTGATGTGAATCCAATTGTTGAATTCGACGTTCAGGACGTGTAATTGCGCCACTGAAACAAAACGAAAAAACCGCCGTGAAAGGCGGTTTTTTTATGGGTATTGATCAATGGGTGCAGATAACTGCTGTTGAGATTCTGGAGGTGAAATGTCACAGGCTCATCAGCAGTCAGTCATTTTTTGCCTCAGCTTTTATTGTCTTCCGGCAGTTCAATGACAAATGCAGCCCCTTCAATGCTGGCTTTCTCAACATAGATGCGCCCGCCATAACAGGTCACGATGTCGTGGCAGACAGACAAACCAATTCCCTGACCTGGATTGCGTTGATCGGCCCGGATACCCCGCTGGAAAATAGCTTCACGCATATCATCACTGACGCCGGGACCATCGTCTTCCAGGCGAATCACGAGCTTGCCCTGATGCCGGGTTGCACTCAGACGAATTTCGCTGATACAAAAGCGAAAGGCGTTTTCGAGCAGATTCCCGAGCAGTTCCATCAGGTCCGTCCGGTTAACGGGCAGGCATAAGGTTGCGTCAAACTGTCGCTTCAGAGTGACTTCCTTGCTGCTGTAAATCTTTTTCAGCATCCCTTCAAAGCTTTCGACAACCGGATTGAGCAGCGTTCGGTCTTTCTGAAGGCCCTGCTGGCCCATCAGTGCCCGCTTGAGCTGGTACTGTACTAAATCATCCATCTGGCTGATTTGCTCCAGCATCCGGTAGTTCAGATCGCAGCGGGGCAGAGAGTGATCATCCAGCAGAGCATTTGCAGCAGCCAGTCGGGTTTTCAGGCTGTGGGCCAGATCATCCATGGCATGCCGGTAACGGGACGTTTTGTCATTACTGATCCGAATTAGCCGGTTCAGTGACTGAGTCACGTCCTGCAATTCTGTCGGATAGTTATTGTCAAGCTGGTCACGCTTGGCATCAGTAACCTGATTGAGCTGCCGGGCCAGTTTACGCAGCGGCTGAAAGCTCCAGTGAAAGGCGGCAATCAAAAATGCAATTGCGATCAGTACGAAGAGACCGAGGTAAAGTGCCGTGCGGTGATGAAGCCGGCTTAATGATGTCTCATAAGCCGTCCCGGAGCGAAGCACAATCAGCTGATAGGCATTGCCGTTTTCGCGGTCACGGCTGATATCGTAAGCGATATAGCTTTGATCGTTCTCGGCTTTGACCAGGGTCGGGGTTTGCATGGCATCCGGCAGGCTGCTGCAAATCTCGCTGAGGCCAGCGGCTTTCGCTTCATCCGAGAGCCACATGGTATTGTCACTCCGGTCACAAAGGACAGACATGTAGTCGGTGGCAGAGGGATCCAGCGAGTCAATCCACTTATCGACGTCTTTAATCAGACCGGCCCGGTTCAGCTGGGCCACGACAAGCGGCATCTGGGCGACCAGATCCGTGGAATAGGCCGCCATGTAACTCTGGCTGTAGAGTTCATTGATCACCCAGGCAAGGGCCGAAGTGATCAGGGCAATGATTGCAATCGAAGTAATCATGACCCGGTGTCGCAGACGGGGCAAGATGGCCAGCTTCATTGCGCGGCAATCTCAAAAATATACCCCTGACCCCGAATGGTTGAGATTGGGTTTTCCTGCCCGGTCTGGCTGATTTTCTTACGCAGACGGCTGATCATCACCTCAATGGTGTTTGGATCCCCTTCCTGATCTTCATACAGGACATCCAGCAGACGCTGTTTTGAAACAACCTGACGGCTGTGGCGCATCAGGTATTCAAGCAGTTCGTATTCAAATGCCGTCAGTTCAAGCAGGTTTTCGCTGACAAAAACCTGTTTCGCGAGCAGGTCGACCCGGATTTCACCCGCAATCATTTCCGGTTTGATAAAGCCGGCACTGCGGCGGACCAGGGCACTCAGGCGGGCAACCAACTCTTCTTTCTGGAACGGTTTCACCAGATAATCATCGGCACCAGCTTCCAGGCCGGTGACTTTGTCTTGCCAGTTTGAACGTGCAGTCAGAATGAGGATTGGCAGTCGCAGCCCCTTGTCCCGGATCTCACGAATCAGGGTGATACCATCACGGTCCGGCAGACCGATATCGACGATGGCCACATCATTGGGGTAGTTTTCAGCAAAAAACAGGCCTTCTTCAGCCGTATTGGCACATTGAACCTGGTTGCCCAGTTCGCTGAGCTGAGTTTTCAGATGGTGGCACAAAATTGGGTCGTCTTCGACTATCAGGATGCGCATCATAATTTAGTTACCTGAGGCAATAAAAGCGTGTGGCTTGGCTCTGAAAGTCCGATTTATAACAAAGCGGACTGCAGGGGACAAACCTATCCGGAAAATTGTGAAGGATTATATCATTGAACGTCTGAATCTCGGCTGACTCTGAGGATAGCGAGTCAGCCGGGTTATCAGTCAGCACGTTAGCTGAGGATGATGATCAGTGTACCGGCAACGGTGAGCAATACGTTTGCGATGGCGTAAGTCCCCGCATACCCCAGAGCAGGAATGGTACTGCGGGCATGTTCATTGATCATGTCCATCGCCGGGGCACAGGTACGGGCGCCGATAATGGCACCAAACAGCAACGCTCGGTTCATATTCAGGATATAGGCCCCAAACAGGTAAGCCAGCATGACCGGAATGACGCTGACCATCATACTGACAAGAAAGACGCTCGGACCGATTTGAGTAATGGACTCAAACAGGTTGGAACCTGCACTCAGACCAATCCCGACCATGAAGACCATCAGGCCCAGGTCTTTTGCCATGTTCAGCGCCCCTTGCGGAACGTAGCCGAAAGTAGGGTGGTTTGCCCGCAGGAAACCCAGTGAGATCCCGGCCAGCAGTAAGCCTGCGGCGCTTCCGAGGCCAAAGGTGATCTGGCCGAATGTCATCGTGATCGAACCAAACAGCAGGCCCATAATAAAGAAGCAGCAGAAGGCCAGCAGATCGGCGATCTGGCTGTGAATCGAGATAAAACCGATACGTTCTGCCAGTCCCAGTACCCGGCTTTTCTCGCCACTGACCTGAAGGATATCCCCTTTATTGAGCAGGGTGCTGTGATCCATCGGCATTTCAATCTGAGCGCGAACCACGCGGTTCAGGAAACAGCCATACTCAGCCAGATTCAATTCTGACAGGCGTTTTCCGGCGATGTTGTCATTCTTGACCACGATTTCTTCTTCGACGATGCGCAGATCCAGCAGATCACGGTCGAATACTTCTTTCCCGTTCCGGAAGCTCGGGTCCAGACGGGCATGGCTGTCCGGGTAACCGACCAGTGCGATTTCATCCCCTTCCTGCAGGATGGCATCCCCATCAGGGTTGGCGAGAATGCCGTGGCGACGAATGCGTTCGATGTAGCATCCCGTCTGGCGGTAAATACCCAGCTCACGTAAATTCCGGCCGTCAATCCAGTCGATCAGCTCCGGACCAACGCGATAGGCACGAATAATCGGCAAATAGACTTTTCGCTGTGCGACTTCGCCGATGCCGCGCTCTTTCGCAATTTGCTGCGACGATTCGGCCAGATCCTGCTTCTGCAGTTTCGGCATCAGTTTTGCCAGTAGAATCAGGCTGATCAGACCGATGAGATACGACATTGCATAGCCGACACTCAGGCTGTCAATCAGCTCTTGAATCACTAATGGGTCAGAAAGGCTGGATAAGCCGCCGCTCAGAGCGTCTTTCGCACCGACCAGAACTGGTGTTGCGGTCAGTGAACCGGCCATTAAACCTGTCGCCAGACCCAGATCCAGACCCAGATAGTGCGACATGGTAATGGTGATCGTGATGGCTGAGATCAGGACGACTAATGCCAGCAGCAGATAGTGTTTTCCGTCACGAAAGAAAATGCCAAAAAAGTTGGGACCGGCCTGAATACCGACACAGAAAATAAACAGCATAAAGCCGATATTCAGTGCTTCAGCATCAAAAATGAAACCAGCATTTCCAAAGATGAGGGCGGTGAGTAAGACACCAATGGAGTTCCCAATCTGTAACTGGGCTATTCGGAGTTTTCCGACCGTAAGACCCACAGCAAGAACTACAAAGAGGAGCAGAATATCATTCTGGCGAAGCAGGTCAGCAACGTCGATGTTCACAACAAATTTTTCCGGAGTCAGCGCTTTCTACTAGAGATGTGAGACGGAATTTTATCTTAAACAAATGTAATGTGATATAGATTTTCGAGATTTGAGACACAAAAAAGGCTGATTAAACAGCCTTTCTGTCAGGGGTTCACAAAAACGTAAAAACCCGCAATGTGATGACCGGTTGCGTCAGTGCTTACTGAAACAGAGCCAGGTTTTCTTTCGCGTAAGCTTCGAATTCGGTACAGCCGCCAATATGGTCTTGATCAATAAAGATCTGAGGCACGGTTTCAACTGGTTTACCGACAGTCTTTTCCAGATCCGCTTTTGTAATGCCTTCGGCATGGATATCTACATAACGGTAGTTGAAATCGTCACGATCTTCTTTCAGTTTGTCTGCTAACTCTTTTGCACGAACACAGTAAGGGCACCCAGGGCGGCCAAAAATAACGACGAACATAGAACTTCTCCTTTGTCTTGTGGGGCTACTATATCGTGACTCAGTCAGCAGTCAAAGTCGGAATTATCATTTGCATCAATAGAAAATTCCGATGAAGAGCAGGGAGCAACAAAGTGCTCAACCTTTCCTCCATGGCAGACGAAAAAAGCCAGACTGGGCAGCCTGGCTTTGCGTGGCAGTAGTGGTAAAGCGAAATCAGAAATCGTAGCGAATCGCCAGCGCCAGAATGTCTTCGTTGCCGTCGATCTGGTCAGCTTTGTACTCTGCGTAAGTACGCAGTTGTTTGTTGAACTTATAATAAGCACCAACAACGTAGTAATCTTCTACATCGACACTTGAACCGGCATCAGCTTCCAGGAAGTTATAGACAGCCTGTGCTGAGAAACCATTTCCAAAGTCATAACCCAGAACGACTTCGTAGCCATCATAGTCTGTGTCTGACTCAGTTCCTTTTTTGTCTTCCCAGTTTTCACCGGTGCTGTAAAGGAAAGCAGCGTAGATGTTGTTGGCATCATAAGCAGCAGACACGGCAGCGACTTTGGCATCGTCAGAACCGTCAACGCCTTCACCCTGGTTATAACCGGCACCTACCTTAAAGCCCATTGGCAGCGAGTAAGAAGCTGCGATGCCGTAAGATGTTGCTGTATCGCCGTCAGGTTGGGTCACTTCGTTGTTGTCCAGCTGGTAGCTGGCTTCTACCGCCAGTCCGCTGAACTCGCCGGTGTACTTCAGTACAGAGCTGGCTTTACCCGTACCGAAACGGTCTGTGCCCGTACCACTGGCATCAGCACCGAACTCTTCCAGAGTATCGGTATAGTCTGAAATCAGTGTATATGCACCATACTGGCGGCCGTAAGTGGCTTCGCCAAAGTTACCGCCCAGTCCGGCATAAGACAGACGCGTTTGCAGGCCATCTTTCTTAGAAGATGCATTGACTTCGGTTTCGTAAACACCAACACCGTACAGGTCGTTGTTGATGTCTGCTTTCCCTTTCGCGCCAAAGCGGAAATAACTTTGATCGCCTTTTTCGTCTTTGTCGTCAGAGCTGTAGTACATACCGACCATACGGCCTTTAATCTCGACAGACTGACCATCTTTCTCATACACCGTGGTTGAGGCAGCGGCAGTACCCGATGCAAGCGCGACCAGAAGCGCTGATGCTAAAACTGTTTTATTCATTGTCATTTCCCTGCTTTATATACGAGTGCTTTTATGGCTGTTTTGATGAGGTGCAGAATAGAGGGGGAATATGACAAAAAAATGTTGTTCAAAAGTCACTTTAGTGACATTTCCATCAGCCAAATCAAAGGGATAAGTGTAACTTTTGATTGTTATTTGAGCGCTCTGTCAAAAGGGACTGAACTTTCGGCATATGATAGAGTCTGCAATTCAATGCCAACAGATGAAGAGAAATTATGAATCAGACCATTGAAACGATACTCGCACATCGCTCTATTCGTCGTTTTACTTCTGAGCCGATTCAGGCAGAAATGCTGGCGACGATATTGGATTGTGCAATTGCTGCTTCGACTTCGAGTTTTATCCAGTGCGTCAGTGTTATCCGGGTAGTGGATACAGAAAAGCGGGTGCAGCTTGCCCATTTGGCCGGCGATCAGCCTTATGTCGCCGCTGCGGCTGAGTTTCTGGTGTTCTGTGCGGATTTCCATCGCCATCTGCAAATTCATCCCGAAGCGCAACTTGGCTTTACGGAGCAAACCTTAATTGGTTCGATTGATGCCGCTCTGATGGCGCAGAACGCTTTACTGGCAGCTGAGTCTTTAGGGTTGGGCGGGGTGTACATTGGCGGGATCCGGAATCATCCGGCGGATGTCTCGGTGGTGCTGGATCTGCCTGATCATGTGATTCCTTTATTCGGACTCTGTCTTGGACATCCTGATCAGAATCCGGAGTTAAAACCGCGTTTACCGCAGTCGCTGGTGGTTCATCAGGACAGTTATCAGCATGAACTGCCGCGTCAGCTGTTGGCGGAGTACGATGAGAAAGTTCGCCGCTATTATCAGACCCGCACCGGTGGAAATAAAGCGGTGAGCTGGTCTGAGCAAATTACGGCGACTCTGGCCAAACAGGCGAGACCCTTTATGAAGGATTTCCTTGCAAGTAAAGGCTTTAGTACCCGTTAAGCTTCAGTTAAACTATTTGAGCATTCACTCACTTTTGTTTTTGCATGATTGAAGAAATGGCATCCATCTGCTTCTAATGGAAGACGATGGATACCAATCGCTCACCAATCGCAGGATTCAGATATTTCATACTGGTTGGACTTCTGTCGCATTATTGATATAGCCATCCATAGGTCTGAATGGTTTTACTGGCAAATCAAGTCATTACGGAATTATTTATGAAAAGAACGGGCCTTTCAGCCCTGATGCTACTCTCTGCTGTATTTTTGAGTGCTTGCTCGAGTACATCTGAATTAAACAATGATGATACGACTGTCATTTCGGAACAAGGGGACTTTCAGCGAGCTACATCCGCTTACCGCAATTGGCAGCAAAAGATAGAAAAGTCGCAAAGTCTGGCCATCTACTCTCCGGATAATTATCAGGTACTGAGTGCAAGCTGGGAGAAGGCCTCACAGATCTATCAGGAAATTACGGCAACGCCTTCAACGGCCTATAAGAGTTATTCTCTGTTTTCATCAACGACATATCTTCAGCAGTTGGAACTGGAGCTGGAACATGCCGAAAGTGCTTTGAATCAGCTGAAAAAATTACAGAAAGTCGCTGATACGGTGTTGTCGCCGGCGATTACCCAGATGAATTATCTTGAGTCGCTGGACGCAAAACAGTACTACCGCAGTGAATACACAAGACTGTATCGTTTATACGAGAGCCTGTTCTCGCTTGTTGAAAGCGGTGACTTGAATGAAGCGCGGGAAGACCAGGATGAGTTCCTTTCCCGGAGCAACAGTCTGGAAGTCAAAACGATTAAGAGAATTTACATTGCGCCGCTTGAAGCCATGATGATTGAATTGCGCCGTCAGGATGTCAGAGACAATGCCCCTGCCAGCTATGCGCAAATCGAGCGTAGTATTGAAGCCGGGAAAGCGCTGGTGGATCGCACTCCCAGAGATTTTGACGCCATTCAGCAGGCGACTCGGGTGATCCGTTTCGAACTGGCTCATGCTCAGCATATTTCACTGGAAGTGCAGCGCTTACGGGATTTAAGCAAAGACAATTATGAAGCTTATATTCTTGAGTTTGAGAATAAGTTACTGCGGATCTCCAAAGCGCTGAAGGATGAAGACTGGCGTGACCAGCCGATCCAGGAACAGGCGCGGCTGATTAAAGACAATGCAGAGCAGGTTAAGCTGGCGGTTGTGAATAACTCATCAGATGAAGAGCTGCTCGCAGGGAAGGAAAAATATATCCGTGAACTGAATGCACTGGTCATGCAGCAACAGCGTCAGATCAGTCAGCTGAAAGGTAAACTGGCTGAACAAACCGAGGTTGCGCCACCAATTCCGCTACCACCGATGGAGACGAAAATGGCAGCGGAAACCGAACCACAGGCTGCGTCGCCTCAGTCTTCTGAAACACCAGCTCAGGTTCAGTAATCAGCGAAAATGACTGAAAACATGATGTCTTTTTCAAACCGTTGCTTATGCAGCGGTTTTTTTATGATTTTTTCAGGGAAATGTGGTTTTCAGGGTGCTGGGTTATTGCAAAAACTCAGTATTTCACTCTGAATGCATCGAGCGTAAAGAGGTTGGTTGACATGCAGGTTTCATCAGGGATTTGGCGGCCTTCAGATGCATTTGGTAACATCTTTCGCGGTAAATGAATATTTTTGTTCTTTACTTTTATCCGGATTTTTCAGCTATTTTCCCTGAAAGGTTGTTTTTTGCACAAAGAAAGCGTTGTTTTCCCTACAGACATGGATTAGAATTCGCGCCGCACTATATTGCGCAAATTTTTTAATTCATATCACTTTTATTTAAATTTTCCTGTAGGGGAATAAAATGTCTACGAATTTTGCAAATCCGGCACCATTGGGATTGATGGGTTTTGGTATGACAACCATTCTGCTGAACATCCATAATGCAGGCTTTTTCCCGATCGATTCAATGATCCTGGCTATGGGGATCTTTTATGGTGGTCTGGCACAAATCCTGGTTGGCCTGATGTGCTTTAAGCGTGGCGATACCTTCGGTACCACGTCATTCACTTCTTATGGTTTGTTCTGGCTGACTCTGGTTGGTCTGATTGTGATGCCAAAAATGGGTCTGCCAGCGTCACCAGCTAAATTCATGGCTTGGTACCTGACGCTGTGGGGCATCTTCACGGCTTTCCTGTTCATTGGTTCTCTGAACTACCCGCGTGCAAAACAATTTGTTTTTGCTTCGCTGACGATTCTGTTCTTCCTGCTGGCAGCGCGTGATTTCACAGGCAGCGAACTGATCGGTACGATCGCTGGTTTTGAAGGCATCATCTGTGGTGCGAGTGCAATTTACTTTGCAATGGCTCAGGTGCTGAACAATGAGTTCGGCCGTACGATCCTGCCAATTGGCGAGCGTAAAGTTGTTGCTGCTGAGCCGTTAAAAGCTGCTGCATAATTCTTGATATCGTTGAATAACTGCGATTTGCCCCGCACGCATGTGCGGGGCTTTTTTATCTCTGCTCTCAGAGAATCGGCGGGACGGTGACAGATGTCGGGTGGCTTAAGTTTGTGAATCCCGGTTCTGCAAGGCAACTCAGCAGATAAAGCGGGAAGGCAGGGGCCGGATATGTGATGACAGCTTCGACAGGATGACGGATAGATCTTCCCGCGGTGAATGTCCCTGAACTGGAAATCCTGATTTGCGTAGACAGACAGCAGAGATGATGTCAGGCACTGCATTTTTGCGAGCCATTTATGCGTGTTCATGACCATAAGGAGAGGTGATCAGGCTCTCGTTGGTTGTTTTCATCAATGCGCTCAATGTTTCAGTGAGTTGATTCGCGGACGCAAACTGAAATTTTACTCATCTCTGGGCGTTCAGATTTGCTCTGTGGCGCATAAAAAAGGCTCTTCGGTCGTGAAATATAGGCTTGTGTTCAGGTAATCGTCGAATTGGTCGCTATGATGATTTGTCTGAGAATAAAGACAGGGATGCTGTTTGATGTTTGAGCAGCATACCGACGAATCTGAACTGACAGGAGGACTTCAATTGGGAATCTGGATCATACTGGGTATTGTGCTTGTTGCTGTCGTCGCAGCGATTTCTGTTTACAACGGCCTTATTGGTAAGAAGAATCAGGTGGAAAATGCTGAAGCATCGATTGATGTGATGCTGAAAAAGCGTTTTGACCTGATTCCTAATATGGTGGAGAGCGTGAAAGCTTATATGGCGCATGAATCTTCATTGCTGCAGGAACTGACGACACTCCGGACTCAGGTGCAGCACGACGGTTTGGCCGGCGAACAAAAAGTCACGCTGGATAAGCAATTGAATGCCACAATGTCGCGTTTCAACATCGCTGTTGAAAATTATCCGGATCTGAAAGCCAGTGAAAATTTTGTGATGCTGCAGCGTTCGATCAATGAAGCTGAAGAGCAAATCTCAGCGGCGCGCCGCGCTTACAATGCTTCGGTGACCGACCTGAATAATGCGATCGAAATGTTTCCTTCAAGTCTTTTTGCCAGCCGAATGAACCTGAAGCAGCGTGTCTTGTTCGAAATTCCTGAGCAAGAAAGACAAAATATCAATGTTGGCCAACTGTTCCACAAATAATCGGGAGTGTCATGGAAGCTTCAATGGAAACCAGAGAGAATCTGGTGGAACTCAAAACACTCTTTGACACCACGCTGAAAGACCAGCTAGAGGACTTGGACAAGATCCGAAAAGAAGCTGTGAAACGTTGTTATTTGTCAGCCATGCCTATCCTGACCAGCCTATTGATAGCGATGTATTTCGCGTTTAGCGGAAAAAGTAATGAGTGGATCATCTTTTGGCTTCCCAGCCTGATGTCAATCGTAATGTATTACTATGTTTCCCTCAAATGGAATGTCTACCGGGACGCTTATAAAACACAGGTCGTCGGAAAACTGCTGAAAACATTCAACGACAGTTTTGAGTACTCACCCAACGATCATATTTCCCCTGAGAAGTATAAGGTCAGTGGCTTATATCGCCGTCATTATCACCGCTACAACGGGGAGGATTACGTTCGGGGTGTCGTGGGAAAAACCGCGATCGAGTTTTCGGAGCTTCATACCCAGTATAAGACGACCAGGACAGACTCTAAAGGCAAGAGGCGGACAACCTGGCACACCATCTTCAAAGGGGTGTTATTTATTGCTGATGCCAATAAACATTTCAATGGTAAAACTTATATCACGCCTGACAGTGAAGGCTTCTGGTCTTCGGTTGGAAAATCGCTGAATAATCTGTTGGGGGGGAGTGGTTTTGGTGAACGTGTTGCAATGGAGGACCCTGAATTTGAACGTCATTTTGAGGTGTACAGTGATGATCAGATTGAAGCACGTTATCTGATCTCGACTTCACTGATGCAGCGGCTGGTTGCCTTCAGGAAAGAAGCCAACGCAAGTGTCGCGTTATCCTTCGTTGGGGACAGCTTACATATCGGGATTCCTTCCCGAAAAGAGTATTTTGAACCCAAGTTGTTTCAGTCTGCAGCCAATTTTGATGCCGTGAAAGATATTTATCAGGACTTGGATTTCATTACTGGGATTGTGGAAGATTTGGCGCTCAATACCCGAATCTGGACCAAAACGTAATCGTCCGGGAAATTCAGAATAAAAAAAGGGAGGTATGGCCTCCCTTTGTCTATATGATTTGCTGATTTAGCAGATCACTTTAATTGCCAGACCACCCTGAGAAGTTTCACGGTATTTGGCGTTCATGTCTTTACCGGTTTCCAGCATGGTCTCGATCACTTTGTCCAGAGACACGCGTGGCTCAGAGGCGCGACGCAGGGCCATTCGGGATGCGTTGATCGATTTCACCGCAGCAATACCGTTACGCTCGATACAAGGCACCTGTACCTGACCGGCAACCGGGTCACACGTCAGACCCAGGTTGTGTTCCATTGCAATTTCAGCAGCCATACAGACCTGCTCCGGACTTGCGCCCATCAGCTCAGCCAAGCCAGCTGCAGCCATAGAACAGGCCACACCCACTTCACCCTGACAACCAACTTCTGCACCAGAAATAGATGCGTTGCGCTTGTACAGACCGCCGATCGCGCCGGAAGCAGCGAAGTAACGCAGGTACTCTTTCTCGCCTACAGGCTGAATGAACTTGTCGTAGTACGCCAGTACTGCCGGAATGATACCGCAGGCACCGTTGGTTGGTGCCGTCACAACACGACCGCCAGCGGCGTTTTCTTCGTTTACAGCAAACGCATACATGTTCACCCAGTCAACAACAGTCATCGGGTCGTTGTTGGTGCGTTCAGAAGTAATCAGCTGCTGACGCAGTGCCGCAGCACGACGCGGAACACGCAGCGGGCCAGGCAGAATACCTTCTTCGTTCATACCGCGGTCCATACATTCCTGCATGGTTTTCCAGATACGGGAGAAGTAGTCTTTGATTTCTTCGTCAGTATGCATGGCGCGCTGGTTTGCCATGACCACAGAACTGATAGAGCGGCCCTGATCCTTACAGTGCTGCACCAGTTCTTGTGCAGACGTAAACGGGAACGGAACCTGAACTTCAGATTCATCATCTTTACCGAAGTGTTCTTCATCGACGATGAAACCACCACCGATGGAGTAATAAGTCTTGCTGTAAACTTTTACATCACCCGCCCAGGCGTGAATGCTCATACCGTTTTCATGCAGCGGCAGATTGGTGTTATGGAAATTCATGCCACCGTCACGCTGGAAATCGACCGTGTGAATGTTACCAGCAATTGGAAGACGTTCGGTCTCGCCGACACTGGCGATAAACCCAGGAATGCTGTCGATATCCACAGTTTCGGGGCTGTTGCCCGCCAGGCCCATGATGATGGCAATATCTGTGTGGTGGCCTTTACCTGTCAGAGACAGAGAGCCATACACATCAACGGTGATTTTGGTGACATCGTTGATAGTGCCCATCTCGCGCAGGTCATCGACAAACTCTTTACCTGCTTTCATTGGACCTACAGTGTGCGAACTGGAAGGACCCACACCAATTTTGAAGATATCAAAAATACTGATCATGCGTAGTACCTCAGTCGGGGAAGCAGTCTTGCTTCAGCCCAGGACTGTTATCTTTTTGATGAACTCCCGCCCCTTCCTTGGCGAGTATAGTCAAAACAAAAGAGCAGGCGATGAAAGCTCCCCTGCTCTTAAGTATCGGTTCTTTTACGTATTTTGTCAGTAAGGCTGTACAGGCGACGCTTAGAAGAACAGGCCGTACAGAATGGCTGAGATAGCGATCAGGCCCATCAGCGTGACAAATACGTTGCTTATTGCGCCCTTGTACTGCTTCATTGCAGGGACTTTATGCACTGCATACATTGGCATCAGGAACAAAATAGTCGCAATAATCGGGCCGCCTAATGTTTCAATCATTCCCAGAATACTAGGATTAACTGTCGCGACCAACCAGATAGTTGCAATCATGAAGACAACAGTAAATTTGTCAATCTTCTTTTCGTTAACTTGCTTACCAGACGACTTTAATTGTTTAGAAACCAATCCATTCAGGCCTTCGCGAGCACCTAGGTAGTGACCAAAAAAGGACGATACAATCGCAACAAACGCAACGATCGGGCCGAGATATGAAATAAACGGATTATCGTGTTTGTTTGCCAGATAAGACAGGATGGCCAGGTTTGCTTTCTTCGCAGCAGCCAGATCTTCCGGAGACAGGCTCAGGACGCAAGAGAATACAAAGAACATTACAAAGCCCAACAGCATCAGTGCAGCACGGGACAGAATGCGTGATGCTTTCTCTTCTGCATGGATACCATGGTCACGAGCCTGCGCTTGTGAGAAGGCAGAAATGATCGGGCTGTGGTTGAACGAGAAGACCAGAACCGGGATGGTGATCCACAGGGTCACCGCAAAATCACCCAGAGATGGCATGGTGTCCATGCTCACGGCAGACAGGTTCCATTCCGGGATCAGGTAGACCGACATGAACAGCAGGATGCCGACCAGCGGGTAAACCAGGAATTGGGTCACTTTCAGCATCAGTTTCTCACCAGCGACCATCACAGACATCATGCCCAGAATCAGGATGATAGACAGCAATGCGCGCGGCATGGATTCCATGCCCAGCTGATTGACCATGAAAGAATCAACGGTATTGGTGATACCAACGCCATAGATCAACACAATCGGATAAATCGCGAAGAAGTAGAGGAGTGTGATGAGTTTACCGGCGTTCACGCCAAAATGTTCTTCAACAACTTCAGTAATGTCGCTTCCCGGCTTGGAAGATGACAGCACGAAGCGGGCCAGACCGCGGTGTGCAAAATAGGTCATCGGGCCAACCAGAATGGTCATTGCGACCAGTGGCCAGAAACCACTCATACCCGCATTAATTGGCAGGAACAGGATACCGGCACCGACCGCTGTACCAAACAGCGAGAGTACCCAGGTTGTATCCTGCGCAGTCCAGCGGCTTTTTGGCGCCGCAGATACAGTTGCAGTTTTTGTTTGCATAGGAAAATCCAAATTAGATAGGGAACAGGAACAGGCGTATTTTCCCTTATTTGGCGTATGAAAAAATGATCTGTGAAAAAACTGGCTCACTATTTAACATTTGTTGCAAGGAAATGAGAGTTTGATCACCAAAAGTTTTTTTAAATCTGTTTCAGATGGCGAAAGGTTCAGCAGTTTGAGTCTGTATTCTGAACTGACTTTGGGATATCGACCCATATTTGATGTGACAAAGCTTTGACGATCTGCGCTGTGGCACCCCAAATGGCATATTCCTTGTATGGGATCGCGTAGATCGTATGTGATCGCCCCCGGAACATAAAATGTTGCGTGCGCATATTCCGCGGGTCGAGGAGGAAGGTGATGGGCACTTCAAAGATGCTGTCGACTTCATTGTGATCCAGAACTGGCTGGTAGTCGGCAGTGATGGTTGACAGGAAGGGGGTCACCATATACCCGCTTAGCGTCGGCAGTGCAGGCAGCTGGCCGAGAATATCTTTTCTATCGCAGAGAATACCAATTTCTTCCTGCGTTTCCCGGATGGCTGTGGTCATCAGTTCACCGTCTTCAATTTCAAACCGGCCGCCCGGAAAGGCCACCTGTCCGGGATGATGTTTCAAATGACGGGCACGGCGGGTGAGAATCACATGATAACCGTCATTGCGGGCTACCAGAGGAATCATCACAGCCGCAGGTTTGAAGCGGCTGCTGTCAGGCAAAAGTTGTTTGATGCGTCTGTGGTGGCTGCGGTCATACTGGCCGGGCTGGGCAAGCAGAAAACGGCTGAGCATGTGATGCTGAGTGATCATGAAACTATCCTGACAGCGCCCCCTCCCGGCGAAATGTTGAGGGTCTGTTACAAGATTGGCAGAATCCTGCTCAACTTGTCCAGCGTTTCCTGGTATTCGCTGTTTGCCTCACTGTCTGCGACAACACCGCCGCCAGCCCACGCATAGATCTGGCTGTTTTCTGTAATCAGCGTCCGAATTGTGATGCTGGTGTCCATACGACCACAGCGGCTGAGATAACCGATACTGCCGCAATAAACGCTGCGCCGATGAGGTTCCAGCTCTTCAATAATTTCCATCGCCCGTACCTTCGGAGCACCGGTAATCGAACCGCCGGGGAAGCAGGCCCGGAGCAGATCAGCGGCAGAATGTTGCTCCGGGTTCAGCGTTGCAGTGACCGTACTGACCAGATGGTGGACTGCCGGAAAGCTTTCTATGGCAAACAGGCTGGGAACACGAACAGAGCCCGGTGTCGCAACCCGTCCGATATCATTGCGAAGCAGGTCGACAATCATCAGGTTTTCGGCACGGTCTTTCTCTGCATGCTTCAGATCATCTGCATTGGCCAGATCCTGAGCCGGATCTTCAGAACGCGGCCGGGTACCTTTAATGGGTTTGGTTTCAATCTGGTTGGCTTCCAGTTTCAGGAAGCGCTCCGGTGATACAGACAATACTGCGGCCTGCTCAAGACGGATAAAGGCTGAGAACGGCGCACCATTACTGTGTTCCAGTTTTTGGTACGCCTGCCATGAATCGCCTTCGTAGCTAGCCTGAAAACGTTGGGCCAGATTGATCTGATAGCAATCACCGGCTTTCAGATACGCCTGGACCTGGTCGAATTTGGTTCGGTAGCTTTCCGGTGACATATTGGCCTGCCACTCAGAAGTCAGCCGGAATCCGGCAGATTGCTGCTGTTGCTGCGCCTGTTGCTGCGCTAACCAGGAAAGGCGAGAGTCCACTTCCGGCGCGACTAGCGTCAGTGTTTGTGTCTGATGGTCTGCAATCAGTGTCCAGTCGTAAAGACCGACAGCCATATCCGGCGCATGGATATCCTGTATGGCAAGCGACGGCATTTTTTCAACCTGACGGCCCAGATCATAGGCGAAGTAGCCCAGTGTACCGCCAATGAAGGGTAAATTGGCTACAGGTTCAGCATTGGGCAGTAAATCCGCTTGCAGAGTTTGCAGCAGGGCGAACGGGTCCTGCTGTCTGATTTCCCGGGTGCCGTCGGCATAGGTGATGGTGTTGGTATCGCCGCGGGTTTCGAGGGTTGCCAGCGGGTTGGCAACCAGGATGTCGTAGCGGTTGTCCGGGTGGCCTTCGGCCGCAGAGCGCAGCAACATCGCCCACGGCGAAGCAGAAAGGGGTTCGAACCAGCTCAGGATAGCATCCTTGCTATAGTCCAGATGCAAAACCTGAAGTTGAGAGACAGCAGAATATTTCATTTTCTTTTTTGTGACAGGTGTTCGATTGGCGCATAGCGCGAGATTGCAGGCAAGAGTATCATAAAAATGAAAATGCGACGCCTGCACCGTGACTTTTCTCCGGTTTGTTGATGATTCAGCTCAAGACTCTGGTCTGCCTCTGGCACCCTACTGTCCAGTCCGGGTCGGACCCGTCAAATCGCAGGCGCGCAATACGACAATAAGCAACGAGGGCAACTATGACCGTCATCCGTAAAGACGATGTGATTAGCAGCGTAGCTGATGCGCTGCAATACATTTCCTACTACCATCCGCTGGATTTTGTTCAGGCCCTGGAAAAGGCTTATCACAAAGAACAGAGCCAGGCTGCAAAAGATGCCATGGCCCAGATCCTGATTAACTCCCGTATGTCAGCTGAAGGCCATCGCCCGATTTGTCAGGATACAGGCATTGTGACCTGTTTCGTGAAGATCGGCATGAATGTTCAGTGGGACAGCGATCTGACCGTGCAGGAAATGATCGACGAGGGTGTGCGTCAGGCTTATAACAATCCGGTGAATCCGCTGCGTGCTTCTGTTGTTGCTGATCCTGCGGGTAAACGCATCAACACCAAAGACAACGCACCGGCTGTTGTGCACATTGATATGGTGCCGGGAGACAAAGTTGAAATTCAGTTGGCGGCCAAAGGCGGCGGCTCTGAAAACAAAACCAAAATGGTGATGCTCAACCCGTCAGACGACATCGCAGAATGGGTCGAGAAGACTGTTCCGCTGATGGGGGCTGGCTGGTGTCCGCCGGGCATGCTGGGCATTGGTATCGGTGGTACCGCAGAGAAAGCGGCTGTACTGGCGAAAGAATCGCTGATGGAATCCGTTGATATTCAGGATCTGATGGAGCGCGGCCCGCAGAATGCGGAAGAAGAATTGCGTCTGGATATCTTCAATCGCGTGAACAAGCTGGGTATTGGTGCTCAGGGTCTGGGCGGCCTGACCACAGTGCTGGATGTGAAAATCAAGACAGCGCCGACCCATGCTGCGTCAAAACCGGTGTGTATGATTCCGAACTGTGCAGCGACCCGTCACGTTCACTTCACACTGGACGGTAACGGACCTGCTGAACTGACACCGCCGAAGCTGGAAGACTGGCCGGAAGTGACCTGGGAAGTGGGTCAGAATACGCGTCGTGTAAATCTGGACAACATCACCAAAGAAGAAATTCAGGAATGGAAGTCCGGCGAAACTGTATTGCTGTCCGGTAAAATTCTGACCGGTCGTGATGCGGCTCATAAGCGTATTCAGGAGATGCTGAAAAGCGGTCAGGGTCTGCCGGAAGGCGTTGATTTTACCAATCGCTTTATCTACTACGTTGGTCCGGTTGATGCTGTTGGTGATGAAGTCGTGGGTCCTGCGGGTCCGACAACCTCCACCCGGATGGATAAGTTTACCGATATGATGCTGGCCGACACGGGTCTGATCGGCATGATTGGTAAAGCAGAACGTGGTCCGATCGCCATCGAATCGATCAAAAATCACAAAGCTGTTTATCTGATGGCGGTTGGTGGTGCTGCGTATCTGGTGGCCAAAGCGATTAAGAAATCCCGCGTGGTTGCCTTCGAAGATCTGGGGATGGAAGCCATCTATGAATTCGACGTTCAGGATATGCCAGTCACCGTTGCTGTAGATTCTGACGGTGTGAATGCGCACCAGACAGGTCCGGATATCTGGAAAGTCAAAATTGCAGAAATGGACGCCTGATCGAATAAATAACTTTCAGTCAGAAATATTTTGAAAAACAAAGGAGCCGTATGGCTCCTTTTTTTCATGTTGGTTTAATCTCTTATTAAGGTATCAGCCAATAAAATGGCATTTTTTTGCTATAAAGTGTGTATGTAAATACATCATGCTGAAAAATTTTGACGTCGTGAATTGGAGAGCAATCAATGAGGCTCACTTTGTTGGCCCTGTGTCTGACGGCTGGTTTAACCGGTTGCAGCGAAAAGAACCAATCCGCCCCGGAACCGGCATCCAGGCCGGTAAAGCTGATGGTGGTTGAGGTTGGCGAAAGCCAGACCTATCGAACTTTTCCTGCTCAGGTAGAGGCAGGGGATAAAGCTGTACTGGCCTTTCGGGTTTCCGGAGTGCTGGAAAGTGTGGATGTGCGTGATGGGGAAGAGGTCAAAAAAGGCCAGCGGCTTGCCCAGCTGAAAACGGATGAACTGACTCTGTTGGTTGATCAGGCTAAAGCAAACTACAGCCTGGCGAATGTGCAGTACAAGCGAAATGCGGAACTGCTGAAAACCAATGTGGTGTCTGAATTGGATTTTGACCAGTCGAAAGCGGCCAGAAATCAGGCCAAAGCTGAATTGGATAAACAGCAGGCGAATCTGAAATATGCGACGCTCATTGCCCCTTACAACGGCACGGTCTCCATTTCGATGGCAAATGATTATGAATACGTCTTGGCAAAACAGCCGGTGATGCACATTCAGAGTGAAGGGTTGCTGAGTGTCTCGTTTCAGCTGCCGCAACAGTTGCTGACCCGCCTCAGTGCCAGTGATGACCGCACCGCACAGGTGATTTTCGATACGATTCCCGATCAGGCTTTTGAGGCGAGGCTGAAGGAAATTGACACCGAAGCGGATACCAAAACAGCGAGCTATCAGGTCACGCTGACCATGGAGAAACCGATTGGCCAGAATCTGCTGCCGGGCATGGCGGCTCAGGTGAAGGTAGCGCTTCCGTTTACCGGTTCTGGTGCTCTGCCGGAGCGGGCGATCCTGCGTCAGAATGATAAAACCTATGTCTGGCGGGTTGCTGAAGACGGTAAAGTCAGTCAGGTAGAAGTTGTGCTGGATGACAATGACCGGATTCTTGAGGGACTGGAAGATGGTGAGACGATTGCCGTTTCTGGCGTGACTGAGTTGAAAGAAGGTCAGGTTGTGCGGGAATGGGTGAAGGAGCGGGGTCTTTAAGATGAAGAGTACCTTTTTAGTCCGTTTGTCCGCTTGTGCTTTCGCTTTGGTTCTGGCCGGATGCGGCCGGGAAGCGCAGCATGAACCGAAAATGCCGCAGCCTGTTGCGGTTTACACCGTAACCATGGAAGACAGCGCCCCCATTTTGTCTTTTCCGGCTGTTGCTGCTGCCGCCGATAAATCAGTTTTGTCTTTCCGTCTGCCGGGTGAAATCATCAAGGTGAATGTGAAGCCCGGGGAGTTCGTAAAGGAAGGCCAGTTGCTGGCACAACTGGATCCGACGGATTACCAGCTTGAAGTCAATGATGCGCAGGCCAAGTTTAATGTGGCCGACAGCCAGTACCGCCGTTCTGCCAAGCTGGTGAAGCAGGGATATCTAGCCCAATCTCAATTTGATGAGCTGGCGGCTCAGCGACAAATCGCTAAGGCGAGGCTGAATCTGGCCAAACTCCGGCTGACTTTTACCGAACTGCATGCACCGTTTAGCGGCGTTATTTCCCGTGTTCCTGTGGAGCAATTTGAGAATGTTCAGGTTGGGGAAGCGGTGATGAATATCCACAGTGCTAAAAATGTCGATATTCTCATTCAGGCGCCGGACATGATTTATTCCAAAAGTACGGCCAGACAGGTTCAGGACCGACATCCGGGTACCAAAGTGGTTCTGGATACCGGTCATGAATATACCGCTTACCTGAAAGAGTACACCACCGAACCGGATCCTGAATTGGGGTCGTTCAAGGTCACCTTAACCATGCCGATGCCGAAGGACGAATTTATTCTGGACGGGACGGCCGTGGAAGTGAAAGTGGATGCCCAGCGCGTGCAGGTTTACCGCTCAGATGAAGTGGTGATCCCGCTGGAAGCCGTGTTTAACGAAGACGGAGATGACATTGGCCCTGCGAATAAGTTTGTCTGGGTTGTAAACGAGGATCATACCGTGACTAAACGCCAGGTGGTGACCGATAAAGTTGTCCCGAACGGTGTGCGTCTGGTCTCCGGCTTAAAAGAAGGTGAAGTGATTGTGACTGAAGGCGTGAACCGTCTCCGTGATGGTCAGCAAGTGAATATTGTCGACCAGGAGGCAGCCAGCTCATGAAACAGGATATCGCAACCTACTTTATTAAAAATAAAGTTATCAGCTGGATGCTGACCCTGATTTTTCTGATTGGGGGCTCGATGTCATTTCTGGATCTGGGCCGGCTGGAAGATCCTGAGTTTACGATCAAGGATGCCATGGTGGTTACTTCTTACCCGGGGGCCACGGCTCAGCAGGTTGAGGAAGAAGTCACGTACCCGATTGAAAAAGCGATTGGTCAGTTGCCTTACGTTGACGAGGTCAACTCGATTTCCAGTCGGAATCTGTCGCAAATCACGGTGACCATGAAAAACAAATATGGTCCGAATGACTTGCCGCAAATCTGGGATGAATTACGCCGTAAGGTGAATGATCTCAAACCGAGTCTGCCGCCGGGTGTCGGCACCCCCAAAGTCATCGACGACTTTGGTGATGTGTACGGTATTTTGCTGGCGGTGACCGGTGAAGGGTATTCCTATCGGGAACTGAATGACTACGTCGATTATCTGCGCCGCGAGCTTGAACTGGTTGACGGTGTCGGCAAAGTGCAGGTGACGGGAACGCAGCAGGAGCAGGTTTTCATTGAAATCTCCATGCAGCGTCTGAGCAATCTGGGGATTTCACCGCAAACAATTTATGGCACGCTTCAGCAGCAGAATCTGGTGACCAGTGCTGGTGGTATCCGGGTTGGTGACGAATATATCCGGGTTCAGACCACAGGTGAGTTCCAGAATGTGGATGCGCTGGGTGATCTGATTATCAAAGATGCCGGTTCTCAGGGACTGATTTATCTGCGCGATGTGGCCACGATCAAACGCGGTTTTAAAGAAATTCCGGACAATCTTGTCAGCTATGACGGGATGCAGGCATTGAATGTCGGGGTTTCCTTTGTGTCCGGGATCAACGTGGTAGACGGCGGTAAACGGGTCATGGCCCGGCTGGCAGAGCTGAAAGAGCAGCAGCCTGTCGGGATTGATATTGGCGTGGTGTACAGCCAGCCTTCGGAAGTTGATAAGTCGGTCAGTGGTTTTGTGATCAGTCTGGGCCAGGCTGTGGTTATCGTGATTGTGGTTCTGCTGTTCTTCATGGGGCTGCGTTCCGGACTCTTGATCGGCCTGATCCTGCTGCTGACGGTTCTGGCGACTTTCGTGTTCATGAAGTGGATGGCAATCGATCTGCAGCGAATTTCGCTGGGGGCACTGGTCATTGCGCTCGGGATGCTGGTGGACAATGCCATTGTGGTGGTGGAAGGTATCCTGATCGGGATGCAGAAAGGCCGAACCCGGCTGCAGGCGGCGTCTGACATTGTCACGCAAACCAAATGGCCGCTGTTGGGCGCGACTGTTATCGCGGTGATGGCATTTGCACCGATCGGGCTGTCGCAGGACTCAACGGGTGAGTATACCCGCACCCTGTTTACCGTCCTGCTGATCTCCCTGATGCTGAGCTGGTTTACCGCTATTTCCCTGACGCCTTTCTTTGGCGATCTGTTCTTCAAATCACAGAAGATTTCAGACGGCGGTGAAGCGGATGACCCGTACAAAGGCTTTGTCTTTGTTGCTTATCGCAAGTTCCTGGAATTCTGTATGCGCCGGGCGTGGCTGACCGTGGTCGCACTGGTGCTGATGCTGGGGGCGAGCCTCTACGGTTTCACACTGATTAAACAGTCATTCTTCCCGGCTTCAACGTCTCCGATGTTCATGGTGGATGTCTGGATGCCGGAAGGAACGGATATTCGCGCAACTAATGATGCGCTGAACCGTTTGCAGCAGCAAATTGAGCAGGACGACATGGTGGAGTTTGTCAGCACCAGTGCAGGCAAGGGTTCACAGCGGTTTATGCTGACGTATTCTCCGGAGAAGAGCTATGCCGCTTATGGTGAGCTGATTATTCGGGTGAAACAGTTTGAAGATGTCGTTCCGACCATGTCGATGGTGCAGTCCGTGATGCTGAAGGACTTCCCGGAGCTGGAATACAAGCTGAAGCAAATCATGTTAGGCCCGTCTTCGGGGGCGAAAATTGAAGCGCGGCTGATTGGTCCGGATCCGACAGTGCTGCGTGGTCTCGCGAAAGAGGTGGTCGATATCATGCGTGCCGATCCGGGAACCGCCAATATCCGTCATGACTGGCGCGAACGGAGCAAGGTGCTGGAGCCGGTGTTCAATGAAAGTCAGGCCCGTCGTTACGGGATTACCAAGAAGGATGTTGATGACTTCCTGCAAATGGCTTTTTCAGGTCTGTCGGTCGGTATTTACCGAGAAGGCACCACGTTGATGCCAATTGTGGCGCGCTTGCCGGATCAGGAACGGGTTGATGTCAGTACCATTGAGGGCATGAAAATCTGGAGTCCTGCGGTTCAGGGTTACGTGCCTTTGCAGCAGGTGATTTCTGCAGTCAATGTTCGCTGGGAAGATCCGCTGATTGCCCGGAAAGACAGAAAACGGGTACTGACGGTGATGGCCGATCCGGATCCATTGGGGGATGAAACAGCAGCGACCGTCCAGAAACGGATTCAGCCTGCAATTGATGCTTTGGAGCTGCCGCCGGGTTATGCGCTGGAATGGGGCGGCGAATATGAATCGTCCGGTGATGCGAAAGCCTCGTTGTTCAGTTCAATGCCAATGGGGTATCTGATGATGTTCCTGATCACCATCTTCCTGTTTAACAAGGTGAAAGAGGCACTGATTGTCTGGGCGACCGTTCCGCTAGCGGTGATTGGGGTGGCAACCGGTCTGCTGTTGCTGAATACGCCTTTTGGCTTTATGGCATTGCTGGGTTTCCTGAGTCTGTCGGGAATGCTGATTAAAAACGGGATCGTACTGCTTGATCAGATTGAGATCGAAATCAGCAGCGGGAAAGATAAATATGAGGCTGTCGTTGATGCGGCGGTCAGCCGGGTTCGTCCGGTCTGTATGGCCGCGATTACCACGATTCTGGGGATGCTTCCGCTGTTGCCGGATGTATTCTTTAAACCAATGGCGGTGACCATCATGTTCGGTCTGGGGTTTGCCACAGTGCTGACTCTGGTTGTG
The DNA here is from genome assembly GCF_036409375.1 of Photobacterium sp. 53610. Lineage (NCBI taxonomy): Bacteria > Pseudomonadati > Pseudomonadota > Gammaproteobacteria > Vibrionales > Vibrionaceae > Photobacterium > Photobacterium sp. 53610. Next base: position 413,031 of record NZ_JAXOFS010000001.1, read on the forward strand.
GTGCCGGTGCTTTACCGTCTGTTCCACAGTGTTCCTTTGCCGTCCAGGCAGGCCTGATTTGACTACCAGATGAAACAACCCGGCTTTTGGCCGGGTTGTTTTTTTAAGGCTGCTGGTTGACGGGTGTGTGCCGGGCGAGCATTGATTTGGTGATCACCGGATATACAATGAGCGAGAATAAAATCATGCTCACGGCCATGGTCAGAAACAGAGGCTTATAACTGAAATCTGCCGGCAGCATCAGCAGCAGGGCAATTGAGACTGCTCCGCGAGCGCCGGAGAAATTCAGCAGCCAGAAATCAAGCCGGGACAGTTTACGGTGGTTAATATGCAGAATAGGGCGCATCAGCCAGAGAGAAATAAACCGCGCGGTAAACAGCAGCGTGATCGACAGGACGATAATGCTGACGGACAGGTTGTCGGGTGACAATAGGGTGAACACGCTGGAACCCAACAGGAAGAACAGCAGGGCATTGGCGACATAGTCCAGATACTCCCAGATTTCCTGATGTGCCAGATGATCGGCATCATCTTCATAGGGCTTATAGCCATAAGCCAGGGCTGATGCGAACACAGCGAGAATTCCGGAGAAATGCAATTCTTCGGCAACTACAAAACTGCCGTAAGCCAGTGCCAGTGTGATATTTGTCGTCAGCGTATAGTGCCGCTCATGCAAGAGGGCCAGCAGCCAGCGTGCGGCTCTGCCCAGCAGGGCACCAACGGCCAGTGCACCGGCGATATGGGTGAAGAAACTCAGGCTGCTGATAGCCAGATCCAGCTCGGTTTCGCTGAAAAGAACCAGCGAGAGTATCCCCGCAACGGTGACGACAAAGCCGTCATTCAGAATAGATTCGCCTTCGACCAGCAGTTTCTGATCTTCCGTGACACTCTGGTTGTCTTTAAACAAGGCACTGATTGCCAGCGGGTCTGTGGCAGAAATAATGACGCCGAACAGCAGCGCGGGCATCCATGGAATGCCAAGCAACCAGTGAAGCACAGCGGCAATCACCCCCATACTGATGACGATGCCCAGAGTCCCCGCCAGCGTTGCCGGAACCAGTACATGCCGGAAATGAAACAGGCACATGCACTGCGTTGAGGAAAACACCAGCAACGGGACGAAGACATACAGGACGACATGCGGTTCCAGAACCAGATCCGGCAGGTTTGAGTCCGGCATAGCGGAAAATGCACCGTAGGTCAGACCTAGTAAGAGGATCCAGGTAATATCGGAAAACATCCGCCAGCGATGAGAAAAGTAAAAAATCGTGTTGAGTGCTATCCAGCCCAGCACAGCAAACATCACCAGCGAGGGGATAGATTCGTAGCCAGTCACTGAAGTCTCTCCGGAAAAGTGATTGATTTTTATACTCTAAACGGAAAGGGCAATGAAGCAAGCGAATTTCATGAATTCGCGAAGCCCCAAACAAAAGGCTCCGCAAGGGAGCCTTAAAGAGATGATTCTGGCTAAACAAGGGGTTTAGTTTTCTACTTTCCAGCTGATTTGTTCCCCGGCGCGGATCGGGACCACAACATCGCCGCCGAATGCCATGGTTTCCGGCACATCCCAACTTTGTTTGGTCAGGGTGATGGTGTCGCTGTTACGTGGCAGGCCATAGAAATCCGGACCATTGTGGCTGGCAAACGCTTCCAGCTTGTCCAGGGCGTCCGCCTGCTCAAAGACTTCCGCATAGAGTTCAATGGCAGCATGTGCGGTATAAGAACCGGCACAACCGCAGGCCGCTTCTTTCTTCCCTTTTGCATGGGGTGCAGAGTCGGTGCCCAGGAAGAATTTTTTGCTGCCGCTGGTAGCCGCTGCAATCAGGGCTTCCTGATGCGTGTTGCGCTTCAGGATCGGCAGGCAGTAGAAGTGCGGGCGAATACCGCCGGCCAGCATATGGTTCCGGTTATACAGCAGGTGATGTGCCGTGATGGTGGCACCCACGTTCGGTCCTGCATTGTTCACAAAATCGACCGCATCTTTGGTGGTGATATGTTCCAGCACCACTTTCAGGTCCGGCATTTGGGCGACAATTGGTGCCAGGACAGTTTCCAGGAACACTTTCTCGCGGTCGAAAATATCCACATCGTGCTGGGTCACTTCACCGTGAATCAGCAGCGGCATCCCGACTTCCTGCATGGCTTCCATGGTTGGCAGCAGTTTGCTGATGTCGGTCACCCCTGAATCGGAGTTAGTTGTGGCGCCGGCCGGATAGAGTTTTGCCGCATAAACATGACCGGTTGCCTTGGCCTTGCGGATTTCATCAGGAGTGGTGTTGTCGGTGAGGTATAAAACCATCAGAGGGGAGAATGTTTCACTTGGCTGGGCAGCCAGAATACGATCACGATAGGCCAGAGCAGCATGCGTGTCGGTTACGGGAGGAATCAGGTTTGGCATGACGATGGCCCGTCCCATATAGCGACTGATGTCCCGAACCGTATCTTTCAGCACATCTCCGTCACGAAGGTGAACGTGCCAGTCATCCGGACGAGTGATAGTGATCGACGTCATAATAGCTCCCTCCAAAAAAATTCGACCGATTCTAAAAGTATGACTTGTCTAAGTAAAGCCGTATTCCATCTTTAGATCTCAAAACTGGCAATCGTTTGCATTGTATGCTCAGAGTTTTGTGAATTTTTCGTTAAAAAACGTAACCATTGCGTGAAAGATTGATCGAAAACAATCGTTGGAAAAAATTACATGATAGCGTTCGCAATATGCATGCAGTATCACTACTGTGTGTTTTGTCAGTGATATTTCTTACTATACCTACATGAGATAGATAATAAATGACACATATAACAAGAACGCAGGATATTACACCAATCATCGATGAGACGTTTCGGATACGCGTGAACGAGACCGAAGTGGACGCTGTTCCGGGTGAAAGTGTACTGAGTACATTACTGGCCAGCGAATTCAGACGATTAATGAAAAATGATTATGGCCAGTCGTCCGGGGCATTTTGTGGCATGGGCGTATGCCATTGCTGCATGGTCAAAATTAACGGGCGCCACAAAAAACGCGCCTGCCAGACCATCGTTCAGCCCGGCATGCAAATTAATACATGCAGTAACCGTGTTGTTGAGGGAGCGGATAAGAATGTCTGAGAAAATTGTGATTGTTGGTGCTGGTCCTGCCGGGATGTCGATTGCGGCGACTTTGTCTGAATATGGTGTGCGTTCAATCGTGCTGGATGAGTCACCTAAAGCTGGCGGTGTGATTTACCGTGGTCCCTGGCGGACGACGCAATCCATGCCTCATCTGGATGAAAGCCTGCAGAAAAAGATTCATTTACAGCAAGCTTTAGTGGCGAAGCATCAGGACAACATTGATTTGCAGACCGAAACCCGGGTGCTGGGGCCACTGGCACAAAATCAGCTGCTGCTTTCGCATCAGGACAAGCTGTCACAATTGGATTTCGATTATTTGTTTCTGGCGACGGGCTGTCAGGAGCGCAGTATTCCATTTCCGGGATGGCAGTTGCCGGGCGTGATGCTGACCGGGGGCATTCAGCTGCAGCTGAAAAGCGGGCTGGTGCGCCCGGGTCATCAGGCCGTTCTGACCGGAACCGGACCTCTGCTAATCCTGGTGGCTTGCCAGCTCCACCGTGCCGGGGTGGATGTGAAAGGGGTCTATGATGCGACGCCATTCACTGAGATCAGCAAAGAGGTGCTGGCATTACTGAACCGTCCGCAGGTCGCGTTGGAGGGGATGTCGCTGATGGCGTACCTCAAACGACATCATGTCCCGGTGAAACATGGCTGGGGAATTGTGAAAGCAGAAGGCGGCGAAGCCCTCGAGCGCGTTGCAGTGGCGCCTTATAACCGCAACTGGGAAGCCGATAAGCAGCATATTCAATGGATTGAAGCGGATCTGCTGGGTGTCGGGTACGGCTTTGCGTCCCGTTCTCAGCTGGCGCAACTAATGGAGCTGGAAGTTCGTGTGGATGAGTTCAGCGGCCTGATTCCGGTTACGGATGAGTATCAGCGCAGCAGTCGTCCGAATATTTACTGTGCCGGTGACTCAGCACGGTTTGCAGGCGCGGATGTCGCCATCGTTGAAGGGCAGATTGCTGCACTCTCGCTGGTGGCCGAACTTCAGCCGGAGAAGGCGGTCGAAGTGAAAGCCAGACTGCCCGAGCTGCAAAAAACGCTGCGCCGTTATTATCGTTTCCGGGGTGCATTTGACCGCGCCAATCAGCGGAAAAAAGGGCTCCTGCAACTGCCAGAGTCGGACACCGTGATTTGCCGCTGTGAGCAGGTGAAGCGTTCAGCTATCGATAAAGCCATCAATGAAGGCTGTCGTGATACCGTGAGCCTGAAGATGCGTACCCGCGTCACCATGGGCGACTGTCAGGGTAAAACCTGCAGCCACTATTGTTATGACCGGCTGGCCCAGGAGGGCTACAACAATGAGCAGGGACATTTCAGGACCCGTTTCCCGCTCGATCCAATTCCTTTCTCAGCCATGGAGGACGAAGCATGAGTCAATATGATGTGGTGATCTGCGGAGGAGGTGTCATTGGCGGTTCGGTCGCCTATGCACTCAGCCGGAATAAGGACCTGAAGATCGCCTTAGTCGATTATAAAAATCCGGGGAATGCCTCACGGGCTTCCGCTGGTGGTTTATGGGCAATGGGCGAGTCTACCGGACTGGGCTGCGGCGTAATTTTGTTTAAAACTCTGTCGAAGCAGTTGCAGGAAGGCGCCGATGTCTCGCAGGCCGAAGGCATGAAGCCGCACATTATGCCAAAGCCGTTTTTTGATCTGGCCATGATGTCGAACGCGATGTATCCGGCGCTCAATCAGGAGTTGCTGGAAAAGCACGGCGTCGATATGAAATTTGAAAAAACCGGGCTGAAGTTTGTGTTGTTCGATCAGTATGACCGGATTTACGCTGAGCACATTGCCTCGGCCGTGCCCGACCGTCAGCAGCATATTCGCTGGCTTGACCGGGATACCCTGCTCAGTGAGGAACCCAACATTTCCCGTGAAGCCATTGGTGCCATGGAATTCGATACGGATCATCAGATCAACCCGTACCGGCTGAACGACGCTTATGTTGAAGCGGCTCGTCAGAACGGTGTTGACCTGTACCTCAATACCAAGGTGACCGGCATTGAGCGTCAGGGCAACCGGGTCACGGCGGTACAGACGTCACGGGGCAAACTGGACTGCGGGATGATCGTGAATGCCGGTGGCTCCTGGGCTGAACAAATCAGCTTGTGGGCGACAGGCATGCAAATGCCGGTCTTCCCGGTGAAAGGCCAGGTGCTGGTTTCAGAAAAGCTGCCAAAGATCCTGAATGGCTGTATTACCACCAGTGACTGCTACATCGCGCAGAAAGACAATGGTGAGATCCTGATTGGCTCGACGACAGAAGAGCGGGGCTATGACACCAGCACCGATCTGACCCTGCTGAAGCAGCTGGCTCAGGGGGCGATGAAGTCTATCCCTCAGTTGCGTGATATGAATATCAAACGCTGCTGGGCCGGATTACGTCCGGGGTCGCCGGATGAACTGCCGATTCTCGGTCCGATGCCCGGCATCGAAGGTTACATGAATGCCTGCGGTCATTTCCGTACCGGCATGCTGACCTCAGCCATCACCGGTAAGCTGCTGAACGAACTGGTTCGTGGCGAACCGACCAGTGTGGATATCAGTCCGTTCCTGTACGATCGTTTCCTGAACGAGAGCGGGGATATGGTGGGTGAATATCATCTGGAAGCCAGTTTGTAAGTTTCGTTTGGTTTTCTGACTTCAGTTCTTCAGACATTGAAAGCCTCAGGCAGTTGGCCTGAGGCTTTTTTGTTTGCAGCGTTTATTGCTCAGACAAGCTGTCAGTCCGGGATGGTTTGGAGGATATTTCAGCAACCAGACATATCCCGCAACCGATGGTGTAAGCCAGGATATCGAGCCAGTCGAAGGTGGCGCCCAGAATGATCCGGAGGGCCGTGTGATCTTCCCAGCCCAGCCATTGAAGCACCTGAACATACTGCGCCAGTTCGACGGCGTAAGCGAATGCGAGTACGCCCAGGCTGGCGAGCCATGGCTGACAGCGAATGACCGAGGTCACGCAGGCATAGATCCAGACCACGACCAGCACATCACCCAGGAAAGGGCGCACAAAACTGTCACGGACAAACAGGGCAATCAGTACCAGAACAACCAGCAACATGAAGCTGGTCAGGCAGCGAGCAGGGGAAAATCGAAACATCGGAATCCTTCGTTTTATTCGGGTCAGAGGAAAGGAACCGTTTTGTGTAAACGGCTCCTGAGATGAAACGGTTGATATTGTGGTGTGATTAAGCCGTCGGATCGGGTTCTGTGTTTGACTCGTTGTCTGGCTCAGAGGCTTCACGAATGGATGATTTGCCATACCAGTTGATGTGTCGTGTCATGACCATCACCAGACTCAGAATGGCGAAGCACAACAGGGTGCCCATCAGCAGTGCATAGCTTTCTGCCTGCAGCAGTCCGAACAGCAGGGCATACAGTACCAGCATGCATCCCGAGAAAACTGCACCATGCCGGTTGTGTTTCAGGATACCGGAAACATAAACACCCAATACCGCACTGGAAGCCATGGCAGAGACCAGATATGCCCAGTTAAAGCCAATGTGCTCACTGAAAGAAATCAGCAGCAGGTAAAACACCGCCAGTGCCAGGCCGACAAAACCATACTGAACCGGGTGAATCGGTTTGGCCTGAAAGATTTCCAGCAAATAGAAGGCCGCGAAAACCAATGTGATGACAAGCAGCGAGTAATTAATGGCCCGGTATGACTTCAGATAATGATCAACCGGTTCAATTAGGCTGACTCCCATTTGACGGCTGTTCAGTTGTGAACACTGATCATCAGACTGGCAACGGTTCAGCAGCTCGTCAATATTACTGGACAGGTGGTTCGTCATCCAGACCGCCTTGAAGCCCTGTTCAGAAATGTCAGATTCGATCGGCAGATAATCCCCGGTAAAACTTGGATGCGGCCAGGGGGAGCTCAGGCGGACCTCAGTTTGTTTTCCAATCGGGGAAACACTGAGTGAGTCCATCCCCTGAAGTACCATGGCCAGATCAAAGCGGAGTGGTTGGGCAAGATCGAGCGTTGCCAGATCCAGCGGAATGTGGAATCCCTGGGACCAGTGCTTCAGATCGGTACCGGGCTCAACCTGGTAATCCGTGCCGTTGAGCTGTGCTTTGCCAATGTGGTTGATACCACGGCTGTCGGAAACGGCGACGACCAGCTCGACGGTATCAATCTGACTTTGCGGCAGCTCTGTGATCGGCGATAGATCAAGCTGTCCGGCCAGCTGGGTATCGGCGTGATAAAGCCGGGCGGTGTAAATGCCGCGGTATTTTTCAAAACTTTTTAGTGCCGCGTTGATGCGAAATTGTTCCGGCAGAATGAACTTGGCCTTTCTGATTTCATAGGGCCCTTCTTTGCCGTTTACGGTTTGTCTGTATTTGACAATCATCAGCGGCCCTAAAATGGACTGCTTGTCGCTGCTGCTCCGGGCGATGTCCTGGCGTACGGATTGCTGCAAGTCAGAACGCTCGCTGATTAAGTCCTGAATCATGGATGTCAGGATTTGTAGCATCACCAGCAAGAACAGCACCAACCCGAATTTCATGCCAATCTCACTTTGAAAGAGTTTTTTCATCATTCGTCTCCTTTGTTGGCAGAAACTTTATCTACCTCAATTGGAGTCATGATGGTGAGAATGTGGAGATTTTATGGAGTTGGTAAAATCAGCGTGACATAAACCCCTTCAGCAACGTTTTCAATTGTCAGTTCGCCGCCATGCAGCTTCATGACCTGTTCAATAAAATTCAGCCCAAGACCGGTACTTTTCGCGCCATTGGCCCGCGGGAGTGAATAGAAGCGTTCGGTCAGACGGGGCAGGGCGTAGTCAGGGATCTGTGGCCCCTGATTAAAAATTGTCACCGTGATGTGATTGCCTTGCCGTTCGGCATGCCACTGAATGTCGCCAGACGGGGTCACGAAGTCCAGTGCATTTTCCATCAGATTAAACAACGCCTGTTGCAGCAGGAAGGGATCACCATCAACGGCCAGTGTTTCATCTGCGTTGATCCGGCAGCGCGCTGCTTTGATGTTTAACCTCGCTTCAGAAGACTGCACGACAGTGTCGAGCAACGGGTACAGCGGAATCCGGGAGACCTGCTCCAGTTGGGGCATTTTTTCCAGTCGCGCCAGTTCCAGCAGTCGTTCGATCAGGTGCTGCATCCGGCTGCTTTCCCGCTCAATATTCCCGGCGAAACGGGCCACTTTTTCTTCCGGCAGCGGCATTTGTAAAATCTCGCTCGCCCCTTTGATGGCTGAAAGCGGGCTTTTCAGTTCATGGGTGAGGGTCTGCACATAGTCTTCGACGTACTGTTTGCCATCAAGCTGATTACGCAGTTTTTCCAGGGCGTTACTCAAGGTCGCAAACTCATAGAAGATCCGAAATGTCGGCCGGGCGACTTTTTTGCCGGCCCCCATTTTTTCAGCGTAATCTTCCAGCCGGTGCAGGGCAGAATGCACCCGCCAGGCAACCAGACCGCCGACCAGTAAGATCAGAGCGGTCATTAAGAGCATCCAGAACGCTACATTTCGTTTGGTCTGATCAATAAATGGCTGAATCGAACGGTTAGCTTTCGCAACGGTGACACTGCCGATGATTTCACCATTGTGATACACCGGCGCGGCAATATGCATGACGCTGGAGGTGGGATCTTCCGGATCCAGCGGCGTACTGCGGGCACCATATTTGCCCCGTAGGGTCAGGTAAACATCATTCCATTGTGAATAGTCTTGTCCGATGTCCTGCCGCCAGGAATCGGCCACGACAATACCGTTTTTGTCCGTAATATAGATCCGGTGATTGATGGCGTTTTTTCCGATTTCCCAGATCCGGGCATTCGGATTACGCTTCCCGTAAGCTGAAATCAATTCAGACAGACGGCCTTCAGTGATATCGCCATTGACTAAATTATCCTCAGCAAGCACAGCCAGTAAATTTGCCATATCTACCAGCGTTTCTTCTGTCGCCTGCCGCACTGTCGGCTTGAGTTCCTGAATCACCGTGGTGCTGACCCCGTAGGCTGTCATGGCAACCAGGACAAAAAACAGAATAAACAGGCGGATACCCAGCGGGATCCGGGGCCAGCGGCTCATGCGTGTTCCTTGTCTGAATAGAAGTAACCAAAGCCGCGTTTGGTCTGAATCCGTTCCGCGAGGCCGACAGCTTTCAGCTTCTGGCGGATCGCTTTGATATGGGAATCGATATTGCGTTCATACACGGCCTCCGGGGCCATATCAGCCGCCACCATCAGTTGTTCTCGGCTGAAAACCCGGGGACTGCCCAGCACCAGTTTGTCGAGGATTTTGAACTCGGCCGCAGTCAGCCCCAGCGGCTGGCTCTGGTAGCAAAAGTCAAAGTTGTCGGCAAACAGGTTATTTGTCACGACTTCTGGCACAGTTTCCTGTACGGACGCCTGTGCAGATGTTTGTGCAGCCTCGAACTCAGCCGCTGGACGGTTTTTGATTCTGAGTTTGATGCGTGCAAGCATCTCACGCGGGCTGAACGGCTTGGTGACATAATCATCCGCGCCGATTTCTAAGCCGACCACGCGATCGATTTCATCATTTCTTGCCGTTAAGAAGATAATCGGAATATCGGAGAATTCACGTATGGATTTACACAGCTCAAAACCATTGCCGTCCGGCAGGCCGACATCCAGCACCAGCAGCTCAGGCTGGTGGTCTTTCAGGTAAGCCAGCCCTTCGCCTGCGGTCGGAAACCAGCTGACCTGATAGCCATCCAGTTCCAGCACGTGAATCAGGGTGTCCGCAATGGCGGGTTCATCTTCAATGATCAGGATATTCAAAGCGCGACTCTTCTTATTGTTGATCCCGGGATTATACCTGTGCTGTTTCTGTCCTTTCGAGCCAATCCCGTCAAAACATGTGATTTTCCTTGAATTAAAAGAATTTCTCCGGCTCAATTCAGCTTATTTCCAGAAGTTATCCGAGCCATGGAACCTTTACCTTATTTAAGAGAAATTCAGCTCAAACGCGATCAGATTGATTCTTTCAAGGCCTATCCGTTTTCTATTCCCGCCGTGAAAGGGCTGGATAAAATTGATTTCAGCGCAGAAGTGACCATTCTGGTCGGTGAGAACGGCAGTGGCAAATCAACGTTACTGGAAGCCATTGCGGTTGGCATGGGATTCAACGCGGAAGGAGGCTCGAAAAACTTTCATTTTTCAACTCGAAGCACCCATTCGGAACTGTACAAATATCTGCGCTTCAGTAAATCGTTCAGACGTTACAAAGACGGATTCTTTCTCAGAGCCGAAAGTTTTTATAACGTCTCTACCCATATTGATGAACTGGATGAAGCCCCGAGCTTCGGCCCGCCAATTATTGATTCGTATGGTGGCGTGTCATTGCATCATCAGTCTCATGGCGAATCTTTCCTGAGCTTGATGGTTGAACGATTCGGTGGAAAAGGGCTGTATATCCTCGACGAACCCGAAGCCGCGTTATCGCCGATGCGTCAGCTGTCGGTGCTCAGCCGCATGCATCAGCTGGTGCAGGACCAATCGCAATTTATCATCGCCACCCACTCCCCGATGCTTATGGCCTATCCCGGCGCCCGGATCTATCAAATCGGTCCATCTGGCATACACCCGATCAAATACGAAGACACGGAGCATTACACGATTACCAAGGCTTTTCTGAATAACCCCAGACCGATGTTGGATGAGTTATTTGTAGATAACTGATGGGGCGGTTTGTTTTGTTTTTTGTGGAATTTTGGATCGTGATTTAGGGAAGGTGGACTAGAGTTGGCAAAAGATGATCCTTTTATTTTGGATATCCGCTTCGATACGCGACAAGGGAACCCATCGCTAAAATTTGATGTAAGACTCGCAGGATCATCAAAGTAAAGAAAAATTCTCTCGGATAGCAAGTGAAAGTAGTCCGATAAGTATGCATTTGTGTAAACGGCAGTTGCATGAATGCAATAGAATAACCCGATGATATGGATGATAGAATGCCGTCTCACATCCTGAACTCTGCAGAACCTGAAAAATTGAAAAAGCGGGACGGAAAAATTCAGTGGTTATTCTATGTTTTTTCGTTGTTATCAGGCTTGCCAATTTTCTTAATTCTGGCGAGAAAATGTCCATATTATGAGCTGTAATTATCAATAGGAATTGAACAAATGGAATTGTCTGTCCACCTGGAAATTGTGAAAAAAGCGGCTGAAAGTCTTGGGCTGAACTTTGAAATATTGGACAAGTACTCAAAGAGAGTCGCAGAGATCTCTTGCTTGGATCAGTCCATTCTTGTTCAGTCACCGCAATACTTTTGTAACTCACAAACTGCCGCATCCCTTGCCCAAGACAAAGCGTATACAGATATCATCTTAAAACGAGCGGGAATCGCAACACCTCAAGGGGATTACTTTTTCAAAGTTGAAGGTGAAAACCTTTATTCGAAAGGGGTTGAAGAAGCATTTCAATACGCCAATGCACTTGGTTATCCAGTTTTTTTTAAGCCGATCAATGGATCTCATGGGCGTTTTGCGAGAGTCATCCATTCAGATGCTGAGCTTTATCGCCAACTTGTACTGCTTCCGGGAGAATATAATGGATTTGTTCTTCAGGAAGTTGTCCCCGGATGTGAGCATCGATTGGTCATTCTGAAAGGGAAGCCTTACTTTTCCTATAAAAAATATATTCCAATGCTGATCGCGAATGGCATGGATTCATATGAGACGCTTTTGGATAAATCACCTTATGAATATGAACGCTATCAAGAGTATTTATCCAGTGTTGTGGGGGCACTCTCAGGCATTCCGGAAAGATTTCAGACGATTCCTTTGGCGGCAAATGCAAACCCGAACAATGGTGGAGTCATTGAAGATTTCCGGACTTCATTTTCAAAAGCAATCGTTGACTGGTCTGCGAAGATCTATGCTGCCACCAAACTTGAAGTCATCGGTGTCGATTTGTTTTCACCTTGTGATATGGATTCTGATGTCAGGCTTTTTAAGGTGCTGGAGATTAACTCGAATCCATTTCTGAAGACGATTTACCAGAATGGTTACAGCGATGTCGCCATTGGGGTCTGGCAGGTGCTTCTTTCTGAACACTTTCACCTTTCAATTCAGAGAGAGGCCGTGAATGGTGTCCCTGTCGTGTGATCACCCCAGTGCGATACCAGTGCCTCACGCAATACAGTCAGTTTCGCTGAGTACTGGCGCGAGGGCGGGTAGAGTAAGGTTATAGGTTGTGGCGGTGGTGCGTATTGGCTGAGCACTTCCTGTAATCGTCCGTCGGCGAGGTAAGGGCGGACGAAAAATGTCAGCAGTTGTGCAATGCCAGTTCCGGCATTGGCTGCGTCGACCAAAGGATCACCATGATCGAGGACCAGGTTTCCGCCGACCTCAAGGCTGATGGGTTTGCCGTTTTCCGTAAACTGCCAGGGATTCATCTGCCCGGTGGAAGACAGCCTGACTCTCAGGCAATTATGCTGTGATAATGCCTCAATGGACTGAGGCACCCCCCGTCGGGCGAGGTATTTGGCAGAGGCGACAGTGACCCAGCTGGCGGGTGCCAGTCTTTTGGCAATCACTCTGGCATCTGCAACCGGGCCGCTCCGAATCACTGCGTCAAATCCCTCTTCGATAATATCGACCGTTCGGTCGGTCAGCACTAACTCGATATTTAACTGCGGATGCGTTGTCAGCAAATCGCTGACGATAGGGATCAGGATCAGGCGTCCGAATGCGGAAGGGGCACTGATTTTCAGCGTCCCTTTGGGGGCCGTGCCATGGTGCTGCATTTCATGCTGGGCGTCAGATAACCCGGCGATCAAAGGGCGGACGCGGGTCAGAAAGAGTTCACCGTCTGCGGTCAGACTCAGGCTGCGGGTATTACGGTGTAACAACTTTACGCCCAGCTGTGTTTCCAGTCGGCTGACGGCCCGTGAAATACCGGATTGCGTGATGCCTAATTGTGCTGCTGCAAGAGTGAAACTTCGATTGTCGGCAACTTTGATGAATTGCCGGATGGCATTGAGGTCAGCATCCATGATTTAAGTCATTAGTGAAATGATTTGAAGATATTTATTGATGATAATTCATAAATGATACTGGGTGAACCTTATCCTTTATCTGGAATCAATTTATGCGATCTTCTTTACCTTCAGGGGTTTACCTGCTGAGTCTCGGTATTTTCATGATGATTTCCTGCGAACTGCAGGTACTGGGGTTTATGCCTTCACTGGCGGCAGATCTGGGTGTCTCACTTGCTGAGATTGGTTATCTGGTTTCAACTTTTGCGGCCAGTATGGCGATTGGCGGCCCGCTCCTCATGCTTGTGTTGTCCCGATTCCCGCCCCGAACGATTCTGGTCAGCCTTTATGCCGTTTTCATTCTGGGTGAATTGTTCGGCGCGCTTGCACAAAGCTATCCCCAGCTGATGTTTGCTCGTGCAGTAACTGGAATGGTGTCGGGGGCATTCTTTGGGGTATCCATCGGGCTTTGCACAAGGATAACTGCGCCGCAAGATACCTTAAGGGCCATCGCCATGGTGCTGGCTGGCATTATGTTGGGCACTATTATTGGTTTGCCGCTGGCGAAATTAATTGCTGAACATTGGGGATGGCGCGGTAGTTTTTATGTTGTGGCCGTACTGGCCGTGTTCAGTTCAGGGGTGACCCTGAAAGTCATTCCGTCTCTGCCCGCTGAAGCGCCGCAACCTGTGAAGCAAGAACTGAAAGGGATACTGGACGCGCGGTTATGGTGGGTGTTTGCAACCAGCTTTTGCGTCCTCAGCGCAGTTTATGCGCCGTTCAGTTTCATCGTGCCTATTTTGACTGATCTTGCGGTATTGCCGGACGGGGTCGTCACCTGGCTGCTGTTTGTCTACGGATTATGCATGCTGCTCGGGAACCACTTCGTGGCTCAGCTTGCGGTGAAACACGCGAAAGCCACACTCGCAGGTGGTTTAGGGGGATTGATCATGATTTTTGTGGTGTTCGCTCTGTATGCCGACGTTGCCTGGGTATCCGTGGTTTGCCTTGTGGCAATGGGTTTTTGCGGGGTGAGCCTCAACCCGGCTCTGGTCAGCCGGTTGATGGAACTGCCACAGGGGCAACGGTCATTGATTAATACGTTGCATGCGTCTGTTGTGAATGTAGGAATCATGTCGAGCAGTTTTGCCGCCGGTCTGATGCTGGACTTTGGTTTCAGTCTCCGCAGCACAATCTGGATGGGGGCTGCCATTGCTGTTGTCGGGCTGATCCTGCTTTGGGTGTCACCAAAACTATCTTCCCGGTCAAATCAGGCCCTATCGCAGCTACCTCAAACTCAAATCCATTAAAACGGTATGTTTTGCAAAGCAAAGTGTACAAACATCGTCGTTCTCAAGTACTAAAAGGGCGTAAAGCCCTTTCTTGACCGTTTTGAATCGTATTTTTGAGGGCTTGTTTTATCAATGGTTATATTTGACGGCTTCGGAATATTGAAATGATACGGTGTTAAAGGACAGTGACTTTGAAAAAGCGTAGAGTCTGACCTCAGCGACCGCTCCTCATGAGACGAACAGTACAGAGCAATTCAGGATTGTCATTTGTCATGCTGACTTTATTGTGGTTCATTTGAGTCTCTGGCATAGAGTAGGGCTTTCAGGATGAAAGTCAGATAGCATCACGTCAGTTTGAAATAAGGATATTCAGATGTACATCTCACAGGTAACGCTTGCAGCGTTAGAACAAGTATCGGTTTTGTTCGATGCTTATCGTCAGTTCTACGCGCAAGAATCAGATCTGGGTGCTGCCAGAGCATTTATTGCAAAGCGTTTAGAAGAACAAGATTCCGTTATTTTTCTCGCGAGAACTGAAACAGATGAGCCTTTGGGGTTTGTTCAGCTCTATCCTTCATTTTCATCTGTTGCCATGAAAAGAATGTGGTACCTCAACGACCTCTATGTTGCAGAAAATGCCCGTCAGCAGGGTGTTGCACGCGCACTCTTAAACCATGTCGAAGTGTTTGCCAAAGAAACAAATGCACTCACTGTCAAACTGGCAACTGCGGTATCGAATGAGAAAGCGAAGTCGCTCTATGAGTCTGAAGGTTATGCCAAAGTGACAGCATTTGACCATGACACGCAACGGGTGAAGTGAGTGGTGTGCCAGTCAGTTTATGTCGTCATGAGACGCCGATGAGTAAAAAACAGCGAAACATTGATGAAATGAAAGGGAAAGTCATGCGACAAAAGTTATACCTGATACCGGGCACTCAGTGTAATGAAAGGCTTTGGGAAAAAATGGCTTCTTATTTACCTCCCTCATTTGAGCTGGTTCATCTGGATATTCCGGTTCATATGAGCTTTGATGACATTTCAGATGAATACAGTCAGCGACTATCCGACGAAAAAATAAACATCATTGGGTTTTCTCTGGGGGGATATATCGCAACTGATTTTGCGATGAAGCATCCGGAACGCGTCGATAAAGTGTTTGTTATTTCGAATAGCCCGACGGCCTTGCCGCCAGAAGAATTGAAGCAAAGGGGGAGTGTACTCCAACTGGTCAGAGAGTACGGATACAAGGGAATGACTCGCCGGAAAGCGGCGTCCATGCTGGATGGCAGAAATCAAAGCGATGCGTTGATAGATATGATCCTGAACATGGATCAGGCGTTGGGCGCCGAAGTGTTTCTGAGCCAGTATCAATATACGTCCGAACGAAAAGATTTATCGAAAGCACTCGCAGAGTATTCGGGTCGAATTCATTTCTATCATAGTGAAAACGATCCGCTGGTGGACTCAACATGGCTCCATGCCCTTTGTCATTTAAATCCGTCTCTAACCGTGACAAGTATTTCGGGTTCTGGGCATATGTTGCCACTGGAGATGCCTCGGGAACTGGCGAATTATATCATAGATTGGTTTGAAAGGTCTTAATCATTATCACCTGTAATATTGTTCATAACATAAAATTGAAGAAATAATAATTATGAATATTCGTTTTTATTCAGTAATCATAGGAACAATATGTTTTTTATATTGCGTGGGTTTTGTAGCAGTTTCTTTTTGATAGAAGATGATTTTTAGATTGTTTATATTTCATTCTCGTAAGTGATCTATAGAGTTTTGAAATGAAAAATTAAATTCACTTGTTTTGGTGTTCTGGTAAATGTGGCTTTTTAGTATTAATGGATGAGTGTTATCACTGAAGTCTAAGGTATAAAAACTATAGAAGATTAGTTAGATGAATACATATAGGTTGAAAATTAGGTGTGTGGTTGAGAGCGATAATCTTAGTTGCGTAAGAAATCTCTCTGGGTTATAGAAAACCACTGCTGGAGCAGTGGCCGTTATTATGAACGATTTTTATGGAAAGTTAATTTCTGTCACTTTTCCTGTCTTCAGATCTTTTTCAATGGCATCAGGGCCATTATCTAATCCTGAGTCGTGGTCATGTTTGTTTTCTCCACCTTTTCTTGAATGATTATCATTGTTTGAAGGGCCTGAATAATTAGTGCTAAATTTCGTTCCAAATGCCCTGTCAATTGCTTTCATGGCACTTTCATCAGTAACAAAGTAAGCTGCACTTCCTGATGTAATTTGCAGATCAGGTATTTGAGAGTAGCCACCTTTATAACCTAGAGAAACAGTGAAGCCTTGACCGAATGGCGACCCTGATAAAGGTCGCTCAAACTTTATACCTGCACCTTTGATTGGTGCTGAACCACCAAATGTTTCACCATTTAAATCAGTAACATCCCCTTGAAATACACCAATATCAATAGAAATGCCTAGATCCGCATCTCCTGCTGTTTTGTCAAAATATCCTCCTAGGCCCTTATCATCGGCCGCGAGTCCAGCTGCAAAGTTTGTCCCTAGTCCAGATGCGGAAATACCGACAGTAATTGTTACATCAGAAAAGTCTGAAATCGTAGTACTTCCATTATTACTTTGAGAAAATTGTTGAATACTACTTCTAGGCATGATATCGCTAGAATAGCTAATTTTGTTCTTTATTAAACCAGAGTATACATTTACTAGTGTGACATTTTGGCTCAAAGTACTTTTACCAAATAGTCTTTTGGGGATGGCAATTTCAGTAAAGTAGAGGTTGTTTACTTTTTTTGTTTTATATTTAACTAATGATTTGTATGAACTATTAATTGGGGTTAGATATTTAAATCGCGGTGTACCATTGATAAGTGTTATTTCAAGGTTAGAACTAGACGTGTGGTTGTTATTGCTATTGTTTATTATAGACTTCCCAAACGATAGATAGCTATGAACCTTGCTTTTGGGAATGAAAAATAAACTTTCAGAAGAATGTATTGGAATGAATGTAGTGTCAGATTCATTTAGGTAACTAATGTAAATATATTCTGAATCATTATATATTTGAGAGAAAGCCTTGATATTTGTTTTTTTTAGACTAGTCCACTCATTCATGTTACCATCGATAATAACATTCATCCCATAACTATAAAACGGGATGTGTAGTAGTAAGAAGATAAAAGTTTTTATTATTCTCATTGATGCTTCCTTTCTATTTTAAATATAGATATCCAATGTTGTTTTCTTGGCTGAAATGAAAATCCTCATCATAAAGCCAATATATTTTTATATTGTTTGAGTCCGCCCTGATTGATAATTTCTTTTTCATGTAAGGTGATGTTAATTGAATGTAAATCTTATCACCAATTGGGTGTGAATTTTTACTATTTATGTATTTCAATTGGGTGAGAGACTTTTTTATTTTCTCAATGCTAATACCTTGGCTTACTGTGATAGAAAAATCTTCTGTTTTTGTTACATTAGAAATGTTCTCTCGTGCCAGATATGGAAAAATGGTCATGATGATAATCAGCAGAGCAAAAGGGGAGATTAAAAAAATGTAAAAAAGAGAAAATTTTTTTCTAAACACAAATAAAATGACAAACAAAAAAACACAAGGGATAACGAATATAACGGAAAAACTAAAAATAGTATCCAGAACATGAAGTGATTTTTCTAAATACAAAGATATTTCCTCATGATTTGTTTGGGGTGGATTCTCTCACAAGATGAGATCTGAATCAATTCAACTAGGGAAATAATTATGATCAGAGTTTAAGTTAATGATAATTCTTAATGAGTATAATTGTTGAATTCAACTCAGCATTCTGAACTGTGAAGGTATCCAGCTTGTATATCACTGCCTTGTCGGTGCCGAAGAAAGTGTTTCGGCGTTGTTTAAGAAATCGGCACGTCATCGCAATCAATCGGAACGATATATTCGCCGCCTTGATTGATAATGATCTGTTGACAAGCAGGCTCATGCGTCAGCTTTGTCCAACTCCAGCTCAGGAATATGCTGAGAAGGACAAAGGTGAGCGGGTCGATCTTCGTTTTCATGGGTCACCTCATCCAAATTTATGGTTGATTTGCTTCATGTGTCATTGTGTTTTCTTCTGAGTCTTTTTTTCCGAATCTTACGGTTGTGCGATGCAAAAAGCCTTCGCTGTTTGCACGCTGTGCTTTCATGCCCGCATCAATTTGACGTTTAAAGCATTTCATCTTTGAACTGGATGTGACGCATTAGATAGAATCAACCTGAACGGCAGAGAGAAGGGTTTAACCGCAATGAAAAAAGTCATTCTGATATTGTCCGTGCTCATTTTTCTAGGTCTGGGGGCGTATCAAATTGTCACAAAGTTCAACCTGAATCCTCACTTCCAGGTTGGTGAGGAAATTGATTCTTTGAACGGCATTGTCGTTTACTACAATGGCGGCGTGAACCATGTCTCCGAAAGAAATTTATCTGCAGATGGCTACAACATCGGGCTGAAGTATCAGTGTGTGGAATTTATCAAGCGCTATTATTTTGAATATCTGCATCACCGGATGCCTGATACTTACGGGCATGCCAAAGATTTCTTTGATAAAAAGCTTCAATCAGGCGCGTTGAATACACAACGAGATTTGATTCAGTTTACCAATGGTGCAGGACAGTTGCCAAAAGTGAGTGATATTGTTGTCTATGACGCGAGTCTGTTGAATCCATACGGACATGTTGCGATTGTTTCTCAGGTGAATCCAGAAACGCAGTCGATCGAAATCATTCAGCAAAATCCGGGGCCATTTCAGGGCTCCAGGCAAGCTTATACCATGGAAGAGAGCCATGACGGCTGGACAATTCAGAACTCAAATATTCTGGGTTGGCTGAGTCAGAACAGTCCTTCAATCAAATTGTGAAAATGCATCCTGAGGAATGACGAAAGGCTTAGTTTTCGTCATCTCAGGCCAAAGCTGGATTGATTGACCGGACGGGATAGTGAATACGAGGAATATTTGCAAATGGTTATGATTCAGAAAAATGAAGATCTGTTAGAGTTTGTTTTGCGGGGCGGAAAACCTGAATATGTTTTCTTTTGGGGTCATCAGAAGCCAAAGTCGGGTGTGTCGAAATCGTGTTTCAGCCAATGGTATGACGCTTCTTTTGAGGAAAATGGCATTCAGTTTCGCACGGCTGAGCACTACATGATGTATCAAAAAGCAGTTTTGTTTGGTGACTTTGCTGTGGCCGAAAAAATCATCCGGTGTGATCTTCCGAATGAAGTGAAAAAGCTGGGGCGTGAAGTTTCAGGCTTTGATGAGACGCTGTGGAATCAAAATCGATTGAGTATTGTGGTTCAGGCGAATCGGCTTAAATTCAGTCAAAATCCGGATTTACTCGCGTTCCTGATTTCTACTGGAGACAGCATACTTGTTGAAGCAAGTCCGGTGGATAAAGTTTGGGGAATAGGTCTGGCAGCCGACGATGAGCGTGCGAAAGATCCGGCGCAATGGCGCGGGGAAAATCTGCTCGGTTATGCATTGATGCTCGTCCGCAAAGCGTTCATGTTGAAATCCTAGTCTGTGACTTTGAGAACAGTCAGTATTTCAGACATGAGCGCACAGTTTTTGACAAAGAACGATGTCGCTGTTGAGTGAATGGAATTTATAAAATTTGAGTGGAAGTGGTTCAGTTGATGACGTTCAAAGTCTATTTTAGATATGCCCTCTTTATTCCTTTTATCTGCGGCTTGATAGCCATACTGCTGGACTTTTCTTTTGGATTGGCTGCCGACAGTTTTCTTGTATTACTTATCGTACTCTCCGTCCTGATTGCTGGTTTTCCTTACGCGCTTTTTGTGGCTTGTACCCTCTATTGGATGAGGGACCGAAGCGATCATGAAGTGAAAAAGGTCATGTGGTTGACCCCACTGATTTTTTTGCCTTTTCTTTCAATCGCCTCTTTGCTCGCTAGCCCACCGAACAGTTTTTCTAGCGCTGGATCCACTGTTTTGTTTCTTTGCTTTTTAGGACTGATCTTTGGTTACGGTTATGTGTCGATTGCTTATGTAGGTTGGAAGATAGTGCAGCTATTAGGATGGAGCTCGGAAAAAGCTGATTTTAAGTAACGCGTGTTTGAGGCTATACAGTGAACTCAAATTCCTGCACTCAACATACTGATCTTAAATGATAAACAGGCCGGATAATCATCCGGCCATTGGACAGTTGGTAACACTATAATTTAAATCGTCGCACCAGTTCGTTCTGTTCTTTGGCTTGCTGATCCAGCTTCAGGCTGGCACTGGTGACGCTTTCCATGGATGCCAGATTGGCATCAGCAATTTCACTGATGTCTTCCAGGCTGCGGGCAATGCTGGCGGTAGTACTACGCTGTTCTTCCGTTGCCTGCACAATCTGGCTGCTCATATCACTGATCTCAATGATAATGGCCTCAATCTCTTCCATGGCGCTGCTGGCTTCCGAGGTCTGACTGACACTGTTTTCCATTTCCTGCACGCAGCTTTCAATCACCCGGACACCCTGACTGGCACTGGATTGCAGCTCCTGGATCATCGACTCAATTTCGCCGGTCGAATCTGTAGTGCGCTGGGCCAGAATTCTGACTTCATCAGCAACCACGGCAAACCCGCGTCCCTGATCTCCGGCGCGAGCAGCTTCAATGGCAGCGTTTAATGCCAGCAAGTTGGTCTGATCCGCAATATTGCGAATGACGTCCAGAATACTGCCGATATTACTGCTCATTTGCTGCAGCTGGGTAACGGCTTGTACGGACTCGTCGAGTTGTTCCGACAGTTGATGCGTTGTCGAAATATTGCGGCCCATGACATCGCGGCCCGTGGCTGCAGCCGATTCAACGTTCTTGACCTTATCCAGTGTATGCTGAGCGCTTTGGGTGACATGAGACACGGAGTGTTCCATCTCTGTCATTGCCGTGGCAACAGATGCTGTTTGCTGACGCTGTTCGTGCAGGCGGTTTTTGGCATCTGTGGTCGTCGACTGGTTTTGTGCTGCAACCTTGGTCAGCTCCCCAGATGCATCACTAAGCTGGCGCAGCAACTGCTGTAAGTGATCGGCCAGGGTGTTGATGTGGTGACTGAGCTGGCTGAATTCCGCAAATTTGTTGTTCGTGATGCGCTGTGTCATGTCGCCTGCAGTCAGAGCTTCCAGTGTTTGCAGTGTTGAAGCCAGTGGCTGGCGGACATTTCGTGCCAGGAACCAGCCGATGATCACAGCGAGCAGGGCAGTCAGACAACCCAGTAGAATCGTATGTGTCACACCGGACTGATAAGATTCGCCCGCTTGTTCGATAGCACGATCCATATCTGCGCGAGCCTGAGTCCGGAAGCTGGCCAGCAGCGAATTTGCGTTGTTGATTTCAGCAGTCAGCTGACTGATGTTGGCATAAAGACGTTCCTGGGCCTGAATGTAGTTGAAATGAACGTCCAGCACACCGCCCGGCTGGCCGATATCCTGATTATATTCTTCGATGGGCGAATCAAAAGTACGCTTCAGATCCGGGATCATACTGCTCAACGTCCGGTAAGAATTCTTGAGGTGACTCACCAGTCGTTTGTTGTTTTTGATCGCTTCGTTGATTTTATCAACATCAGAAGAAGCTAGGGCGTCTGAAGTAATGGCTTCTGTCTGACTGAGCTTGTCAAAGTAACTCTTGGCCAGCATCAGCTCGGACACCCGGCTGCGATCCGCAATCACATCTTTCATGCGGACATTCAGATCGCGGTGCAATTGCTGAAATCGGCGGATGGATTGCTGTCGCGCTTCATTTGCAGCCAGTTGCTCCCGGTAGTTGCTCATGGCAGCCTGAGCCTGTGCAAAATAACGATCTTCGAGGGCATTCAGCGCATCAAGCTGGTTGCTCAGTGCGGGGTCATCCTGCGCTGTTTCGACCAATTGTTCCAGCGTTCGACGAAACTGTTCATAGGCTTCGGTAAACTGGGCTTCGTCGTGCTTCATCTGTGTCTGATTATTGCTGGTCAGGAAGTCTTTAAAGACTTTATCCGCAGTCAGGAGCTCGACATTGGCCTGGCTCGACACCGTGACCAGAGGCAAGGATTCTGTATTGACGGTCTCAAGATGACCATAAATGTTTTTGGTTTCCATCAGGGTGAGCGTACTGGTCATTGCGAACAGAGCAATCATGACGGCAAAACCCGCATACATGCGCCTGATAACAGAGGTTTGTTTCTTCATTGCTTATCGTCCCTAAACAGCATGTGCCGAAATCGGCAAAATCTGTCCATTTAAACTTTGGTGGCTTAGCCTTTCTTTTTTATCAATTTGTTATTGTCATGTGATGTCATACAACGTTTGCTTCACGACGTAAAATAAGTCATGTGAAAGCCGTGACCATGTCATCAAAATATCATCTGGTTTTGTTATGGACAGTCAGATTTCTGACGTTCATGGGTTCGGTCTCCTTGCTTGCGCTAATGAGTGTTTTAAAGATAAACAAATGTTATCTACACATACTTTGCCAGGGGTAGCAAAAACTTGAATCGACTGAAAATAAATGCTGGAAAAAGTGTTTAAAACGGTGTTCAATATTGCGCCATCGACAGGAGTCGAGCATACTCGGGGATGGTAAGAAATGAGAAAATGGAGCTAGCCATGGCAGAAGAAACTATCTTCAGCAAAATTATTCGTAAGGAAATTCCGGCTGATGTTGTGTATCAGGATGATCTGGTCACTGCATTCCGCGATATTAATCCACGTGCACCCAGTCATATTCTGATCATTCCAAACAAATTGATCCCGACGGTGAACCATGTTGAAGCCGATGATGAAGCAACCATGGGCCGTCTGTTTACAGTAGCGCGCAAGCTGGCTGAGGCGGAAGGGATTGCCGAAGACGGTTACCGGCTGATCGTGAACTGCAATCCATTTGGCGGGCAGGAAGTCTATCACGTTCATATGCACCTTTTAGGTGGTCGCCCGCTCGGACCGATGCTGGTTGGTTAATCGTTAAAGAAATCTCCTTGGCAGTCGTCACATATAAAGTATGACGACTGCCAGATGACAGACAGGATCGAATGAAAAAGAATTTCCTGCGTACACCGATTATCTATTTTTGCGCTTCTGTTCTTGCCGGCTGTACCAATTTATCGGGACACAGTCTGTTCAGCCATTACAGTGCCAGCACAACTGCCAGCAGGCATGCGTTGGTTAGTGGGCAATACCAGACGGCGCTGGAGGCGCTGCCTGAAGAACCTGCTGGTCCTATCCTGGATGGAATGGAACGCGGGCGACTGAACTTTCTCACAAGGGACTACCCGGACAGTTTATCGGCTTTTCAGTATGCAGATCATGCTGTGAAGCTCCAGCAGGATGCTGCACAGATTCAGATCTCGGAAGGGCTGAATCAGGCTGGGTCATTGTTCACGAATGACAATATGATCACCTACCAAGCCACTGATTATGAACTGGGTTTTTTGCATTTATATCTGGCTCTGAACTACATTCAGAAACATGACCTGGAAGGTGCGCTGGTCGAAATGCGACGTGCAAACATGGTTCAGGAGACCGCAAAGAAACTGCGTGAATCTGAGCTGCAGGCCGCAGAAACCCAGATGAAAGATGAAGGGCTTTCCGACAATATTGGTGCCGTTTTATCAAACTACCCTGGTGCAGGGAACAAATTGGCAGCGGTACAGAATGGCTATCTGTTCTATCTCTCCGGTGTGTTGTTTGAAGCTGATGCGAATCTGAATGACGCCTATATCGATTACAAACGCGCTTTGGCTGTTGCACCGGATAACCTGTATGTGGCCCGAACCGTTCAGCGGCTGGCTGTAAGGCTGGGCATGAAAAATGATCAGCAGTTGCTGGCTAAAAAATACGGCGCCCTGAAATCACCGGAATCTGGAACTGGTCGCCTGATTATTTTAGATGAGCAAGGGGTCGTGCAAGCGCCGGAAGGCCGACGTACACCGTACTGGGTGTATAACGACAACGGTCAGAACGTGCTGCATAATCTGGCGCTGCCTTATTATCCGCCGCGGCCAGTGATTTTGCCGGGGCAGCTCAGCATTGGTGAGCAGGCAGTCAATGCATCGTCGTTGACTGATGTGACGCAAATGGCAAAGCAAAGCCTGAGCGAAAGCATGCCGGCGAGAGTTTTACGGCAGGTTTTGAGAGTGATTGCAAAAGAGCAGCTGCGGCAGGCTGCGGCTCAAAATGGCAATGATGTCGGTAATTTGCTGGCCAATATATTCAACACATTGACTGAACAACCTGATACCAGAAGCTGGCAGACTCTGCCTGCAAAGGTGACCCTCTATCAGGACGATTTGCGTCCGGGGACTCACCAGATTCACTGGCAGGGGCATTCGGTTGATGCAGAGGTGAAACAAGGCAGAACAACCTTGGTTTGGGTATCCCGTCAGGGAGAGACAATGGACGGTTGGTCCGTGCTATTAGGAGGAAACTGATGAAATATGTGATAGCGATTTGCTTGGCGCTGATGATGACGGCATGTGCCCGGACGACAACATCAGGGATCAGCATCGACAGCAGTAATCAGAGTGTTGTCATTGCGAACCCTCAGCTGGCGAACAAAGTAGGCATCGAAAAAGCTGATGTGACGCGGCAAAACGGTTTATTACAGGCTGGCGTGCCGGTAGTCAGTAAAGTTGATGGTGACATTAAGCTGCAATACCGTTTCTACTGGTATGATGCAAAAGGACTGGAAATCGGCGGTAGCGACAGTCCGTGGCGTCAGTTTGTTCTGCACGGTAAGGACACCATGACGATTAAAGCCATGGCGAAAAAACCTGAAGCGGAAAACTACCGTATTTACATTCGTGAAGCCACGACTACTTGGTAAGCGTTCTGGATTGGGTCGGCTTTTTAGCCGGCACAGCATTCAAAAAACAAGATTAAACCGATAAAGGGTTAGAAATGAAAAAACGCGTCATTGCTTTAATGGGTGTTGCTGCACTGATGGGCGGCTGTGCGAAGCAGGTTTCTTACGGGGATGCTCAGGCGGTTGAAACCACAACGGTTGATTTCGGCTCAAGCGATTTACAAAAAATTGCAGAAGATATGACAGACAGCATGCTGTCGTCTGGTTCTGTGGCGGCTATTACTGCTGGCAAGCGTCCGATCATCTTTGTCGAAAGCATCAAGAATAAAACCAGTGAGCACATTGATACTGAGTCTGTGACTGACTCTATCAGTACGAAGCTGTTGAACTCAGGTCGTTTCCGTTTTGTCGATATGACGCGTGTTGAGTCAGTTCGTAAGCAGCTGAATTTCCAGAACAACGATGAGCTGGTGAACCAGAGCACAGCCATTCAGTTCGGAAAAATGGTGGGTGCTCAGTACATGATGTACGGCAACCTGTCCAGTATCGTCAAACAGGCGGGCAGCGATAAAGATGTGTACTACAAGATGACCATGCGACTGATGGATCTGGAAACAGGACTCATCGAGTGGGCAGACGAAACTGAAATCCGTAAGCAGGAAGCAAAGCGCCTGCTGGGCTGGTAAGTGCCATCACTTTCCGCAAAGGGAGCACTTCCGTTCTCCCGTATTGCAGGGTTTGATGTGATCCAGGCCCGTCCCTTAGGGGGCGGGCTGAGTAATCGTTGCTGGCAACTGACATTAAAACCTGTCTCATCTCCTTCCGACGGTAAAAGTACCACCTCAGCCGTCTGGCGCCCCGTCAGTCAGGCAAGCCTTGCTTTTGGGGTGAACCGTGACCACGAATATCAAATTCTTACGGCAATTCAGCATATCGGTTTGTCTCCTGCGCCTGTCGCCAGAACAGGAGAGGGGATTCTGGTCGCCTGGCTTGAAGGCGAAACTTTCGAACAGCCCCCTTCATTGAATGAGCTGATCACGGTTCAGACGCAGGTGCACCGCTTACCCGTTCCGGAATGGCGGCTTGAGGTCAGGCAGCGGGCAGAACATTATCTGAAATCTGTGCATCCTGACGATAGGCACGACGGATTAGAGCGTGTTTGCGCCAAATTTTTCCGGCAGATCCCTCGAAGTCGTTTTGCGGATACTTGCTGTCACCATGATTTGGGTTACTACAATCTGATCCGGCAGTCCGATGGCCGAATCCGGGTAATTGACTGGGAATATGCGGCTGCCGGTGATCCGATGCTGGATCTCTCGCTGACAATTCAGGCAAATTCTCTGAACGTTCAGCAGGCTGTAAATACCTATGCCCGGGAAATGGGGTATGACGCCGAGGTTGTCTCAGAAGCTGTTTTGCAATGGCTTCCGTGGTGCGATTTCTTGGCTATGCTTTGGTATTATGCTGGCGCAAATCTGTGGCAGGATCCATCCTATCGTCTTGAAGCAGAAGCTTTGTTTGCAAAGCTGACGCACTGATGAGCCATGGCCAGCCAGTTAACCGGGCAGTGTAATCTGCTCAAGGAGGGAAAGTGGCTGTGATCCGAAACTGCCGGCAAAGGCTGCTTTTCCTTTTTCTGACACTGATTCTCTTCACGGGTTGTACTGCCCGGCTTGCCTATAACACGATGGATTACTGGGTTCCCTGGTATCTGGATGATTATGTCAGTCTGACTTCTGCTCAAGAAGCGCGTTTTATCGGTGAACTCCGGCAGGCTCAGGCCATCCATCGGGCGCAGGAACTGCCTCGGTTGCATCAGCATATTCTGAAGTTGCAGCAGGATTTGCAGCGACCGATGACGACAGCTCAAATTCAGGGGTATCACCATAGTTTTACCGCGCTTGGTGAGCAGACGATTGCGGTTTTTACCCCACCGGTGACCAATCTGCTTCGTTATCTCAGCAATATTCAGGTTGAACAGATAAATACCAGGGTCAACAAAGATCTGGACCAGTTGCGTCAAGACCGGGACAAACTGAGCAAGCAAGAGAAGCTCAAGCGATATCAAGCTCGGTTTGAGAAAATCAGCCGGGAATGGATAGGCTCTTTAACTGAAGAGCAAAAGACCATGATTTCGGAGCTGGCTCAGTATCAGCTGGAGATTGAACCGGTTTTTTTCTCGACCCGCGAGGGGTTGTATCAGCAGTGGCTGGCATTGATGGAGAAGCGTCATCGTCCTGAGTTTGAAGCGCAACTTGAGCGGCTGCTCAAAGATATTGTTGCCTTTCGTTATGCGCCGGTTCAGCCTCAGCTGGATCAATATCTGCAACGCCGGTTTGCTGTCATGACCCGGCTGAATCAAAGCCTTTCTCAGAAACAACGTCAGCACTTCATTGATAAGCTGACCGTCATCCGCAAGGACATTGCCGTGCTGATTCAGCAGTGATCTGATGATTTGGCTCAACTGTTAACCATTTCAAGATTGTGGTGATGAAGGGATGTTGCGTATAGTAAATATCCACAAAATTAATCTGGATATACATTGGAGGCATCAGTGATTATTTATCTGCATGGATTTGATTCAACTAGCCCCGGCAATCATGAAAAAGTACTTCAGCTGCAGTTTATTGATCCCGACGTCAGAGCTGTGACTTACAGTACGTTTCACCCCAAACATGATATGCAGCACTTGCTGAAAGAAGTAGATAAGCAGATTTCTGCTAGCGATGATCCTTCCCCTTTAATCTGTGGGGTGGGCCTGGGCGGCTACTGGGCCGAGCGTATCGGATTTCTTTGCGGTATTAAGCAAGTGATCTTTAACCCGAATTTACATCCTGAAACAATTATGCAAGGTAAAATTGATCGTCCTGAAGAGTACTCGGATATCGCAACAAAATGTGTGGTTGATTTTCGGGAAAAAAATGCCGGTAAGTGTCTCTGCATACTTTCAACTGAAGATGAAGTGTTAGATAATCTATCAACAAGCAGAACATTGGACGCATATTACCGAGTCATCTGGGATGAGACCCAAACGCATAAATTCAAAAAAATCTCCCAGCACTTACAAACAATAAAGCAGTTTAAAGCAACAAATTGAGTATATGCCTCTCCCTCTGCAGGTGAATGACAGTCATCACCTGGTCAAACTCTACGTCAGTCAGAATTTATACCTGGCAGGGCTTTTGCCCTGTCGGTTTGTGCAAGATTTATAAAAACTAGAGGAAAAGACTGTGACTAGAATCATCGTAGTTGGAGGCGGTGCTGGTGGCCTTGAGTTGGTCACAAAACTTGGGCGGACACTTGGCCGTAAGGGCAAGGCAAACGTTACCCTTGTCGATAAAAACAGCAGTCATCTGTGGAAACCCCTGCTGCACGAGGTCGCAACAGGCTCGCTGGATGAAGGGGTGGATGCGCTGAGTTACCGGGCGCATGCCAAAAATCATCATTTTGATTTTCAGCTGGGTGCGCTCAAAGATATCGACCGGGATCGGAAAGTCATTCAGTTACATGCACTGAATGACGAGCATGGCGATCTGCTGATCCCTGAACGTGAACTGGAATACGATATTCTGGTGCTGGCGATTGGATCAAAGTGCAATGACTTCAACACGCCTGGAGTTCGTGAACACTGTATCTTCCTCGACAGCCCGGAGCAGGCGAGTAAGTTCAGAACGGAAATGAACAACCAGTTCCTGAAACTGCATGCTAATAAAGAACAGAAAACGGTTGATATTGCCATTGTTGGCGCTGGTGCGACCGGTGTAGAGCTGTCGGCTGAATTACACAATGCGGTCAAAGAATTACGTCTGTACGGCTTTGGTGATCTGGACAGTTCACGCCTGAACGTCAACCTGGTTGAAGCGGGGGAGCGAATTCTTCCGGCATTGCCGCCACGGATCTCTTCAGCTGCGCACAGTGAACTGACCAAACTCGGGGTTAATGTTCACACGGCTACCATGGTGACCAAGGCTGATGAAACCGGTTTGACCACCAAAGACGGTGAGCATATTCCGGCTCAATTGATGGTCTGGGCGGCTGGTATCAAAGCACCTGATTTCATGAAAGATATCGCCGGACTGGAGACGAACCGGATCAACCAGTTGGTGGTGAAAGACACACTGCAAACCACACGTGATGATGATATTTATGTCATTGGTGACCTGGCTGCATGTACTCAGAAAGACGGCACGCTGGTTCCGCCGCGCGCCCAGTCGGCCCATCAGATGGCCAGCCGCTGTTTCTCAAACATCGTGGCGAAGCTGACAGACCGTCAACAGAAGCCTTATGTGTTTGTGGATCACGGCTCACTGGTTTCACTGAGTCGCTTTTCTACCGTCGGGAGCCTGATGGGGAATCTGACGAAAGGCTCGATGATGATTGAAGGGCGGATTGCACGTGTCATGTATATTTCACTGTACAGGATGCACCATATTGCGTTGCACGGCTTCTTTAAGACCAGTCTGATGATGCTGGTCGGACGAATCAACCGCGTACTGCGCCCGAACCTGAAACTGCATTAATGTCATGCCTGGTCATGGTTGGGGGGACTCCCTGGCTGATGGCCGAAAAAAACCGCCTGAGTTCAGGCGGTTTTCTTTTTGGGGATTCCCAACCTATTTAGTTGATTTTCAGAAGTTCAACATCAAAGATCAGCACCGAGCCCGGGCCGATTTTTCCCATACTGCGGTTCCCGTAGGCAAGATCGGCAGGAATAAAGAGTCTTACCTTTTCCCCTTCAACCATCAGTTGTAAGCCTTCTGTCCAGCCCCGGATGACTTGATTCAGACTGAATGCAATGGGTTCGCCACGCTCAACTGAACTGTCAAATACTGTGCCGTCGATTAAAGTACCGTGGTAGTGCACGGTGACTTGATCTGAAGCTTTCGGATGCACTGTGCCTGTACCGGTTTTCAGCACCATGTACTGCAGTCCGGAACTGGTTGTTTTGATCCCTTCCTGATTTTTGTTGGCATCTAGAAAGGCTTTGCCTTCCTCAATATTTTGTTGTGCCTGTTGCTTGTTACTTTGGCTGCGTTGGAAGAAGAAAACGAGTAAGCCAATGAGAATGACAGCAATGATAATTTTAGACACTGATTTTCCTACCTTTTGTTAAGTCTGCTGAGGAGAAGTTTAGCCTAAAAACCTGGTGATATCTTGCGGAATGAGCGAATAAACCATGCCGTCCTTCGGTTGATCGTGTGTGAATATGCGATTCCGGCTTAAAGACTCAAACCGTGCGCCACACCGTTCAGCGGTTTTCTGACTGGCATGATTCCCGAGATGGACGACAATTTCCAGCCGGGTGAGCGCTAACGTTTCAAAGGCGAAACGTGCCAGAGACAAAATAGCCTCGCAGGCATATCCCTGCCGGTGGCAACTGCTGCGAATCCAATAGCCTAATTCGGCTGAGTTGGTCAGTCTGGACAGGTTATTGAGGCAAACGGTACCCAGAAATTGGTCATCACGGCGTGTGAAAATAGCCAGTTCGTAACCGTTTTCCAGTTTCCAGTTCATTTGGGAGGCTGATATCCAGGCGTGAGCATCCTGCTGGCTATAGTGGGGATGACACCACTCAACCCAGGGGGCCAGATCAGATTGCGATTCCAGGACTGCAGCCAGATTGTCAGCCAGATCGACCATTTTGTATGGGCGGAGGTAGAGGCGGGGAGTGGTTAAAACATAATCCAGTTTCATCTGAGTATCTGCCCGGTCGATCAAAAACGGGGCCAGTGACGGCCCCGTTAATGCGTTATGAATCAAGACGTCGGATTTGTACGACCATCCCCATGAGCGGGTGATCCAGATAGTGAGTTTCACCACTGCGCATCTGACGCTGTTGATCAAATCGGAAAGTTTTGAGGAACTCTTCCACCTCAATTTTCTTCTTCACTTCCTGTAACTGACCAAACTGAACATTGTCACTCAGCGCGGTGGAAAGGTCATCCAGGGGTTCGGTGCCTACAACCACTTCACGGCGGCCAGATTCACGCAAGTCCAGCTGTGCATTGGTGAACAGGTAATGGTTCACATAGACCTGAATTTTACCTTCCAGCTCATAAAGCGGAGTGTTTGGCTGCACAGCAGGGGCTGCCTGAGCTGCGTCTTCTGAAAGTTCAAAGCTCGGCGGTGCAGTCATTGCTGTTGCACCTTGTGCAGCTGCTTCCGCTTTGGATGAGCCATCTGTCAGATACTGTTCAGAAAAGTCACGGCCTGCAACCAAATGGAAGGTTGGTGCCTGTGCTTTACTCAGGTCACCCTGGCGCCAGCCAAAATGAGCGAGCGGCGTAAAACCGGCATGGTCTTTCAGACGCTGGAATTGGCTGTTCAGCTGAAACTGGCTGGCAGGCATCATGGTAATGCCTCGGTTCGACAGCTGTGGTGAGCCGCTCAGTTGCACCGTTCCGGAATAATCCAGGGGTGCGGGTTGGTCTGGCCAGGATTCACCGGTTTGATCCGGATTCACATTGCGTTTGAAAATGATGATCTCAATGTCAAACTGGCGCTCTGCGAAACTTGGCAAACTGATGACAAGCAGCAGTAAATAAATCAGATTTTTCAAGATAATACTCCGCACTGGTATGCAGCCATTATAGGGTGTTTTCAGCTAATTGTGTTAGGAAGCCGTCAACATACTTGATGCGTTCCCGGCGATCCGTCAGCGGCGCTGTGACCTTCAGTTTGGTCGGGCCATCCATCCGGAATTGTTGTGGGTTTGATTGTAACAGACTCACAAGAAAACCGGGGTCTATGGCGGCATTTTCGGTAAATTCGAAATAACCGCCTTTTTCGCCGGCTTCAATCCGTCGCAGGCCCAGGCTGGCCGCTTTCAGTTTCAGCTTATTCAGGGTGAGCAGATTCGTTGTGGCATCCGGCAGCAGACCAAAGCGATCAATCAGCTCCACTTTCAGTTCATCCAGCGACTCTTCATTGCCGGCACTGGCGATGCGTTTGTAAAGCGACAGCCGGGTGTTGATATCCGGAATGTAGTCTTCCGGGAGCAAGGCTGGCAAACGCAGCTCGACCTCGGTCTGTTCACGCAGCAGATCATCCAGCGATGGTTCTTTTCCTGCTTTGAGTGACTCAACGGCCTGTTCCAGCATTTCCATAAACAGCGTAAAACCGACAGACTGGATCTGGCCGGATTGTTCGTCACCCAGCAGTTCACCTGCTCCCCGAATTTCGAGGTCGTGTGTTGCCAGCGTAAAGCCCGCTCCCAGATCTTCCAGTGACGCAATCGCTTCCAGACGTTTGACGGCATCTTTGGTCATGCGTTTCGGATGTGGCGTCAGCAGATAGGCGTAAGCCTGGTGATGGGAACGACCGACCCGTCCGCGTAACTGGTGTAACTGCGCCAGTCCCAGATGATCAGCTCTGTTGATGACGATGGTATTGGCTGTCGGAACGTCGATACCGGTTTCGATGATGGTTGTACACACCAGCAGATTGAAACGCTGGTGGTAAAAGTCGCTCATGATCCTTTCCAGATCGCGCTCACGCATCTGACCGTGGGCTGTGGTAATCCGGGCTTCCGGGATCAGCGTTGCTAGTTCCTGGGCCGCTTTTTCGATGCTTTCGACGTCATTGTGCAGGAAATACACCTGACCGCCACGCATGATTTCACGCAGCACCGCTTCCCGGATAATCAGATCTTCCCGCTCACGGACGAAGGTCTTGATCGCCAGTCGGCGTGCCGGCGGAGTGGCAATGATCGACAGATCCCGCATCCCGCTCATCGCCATATTCAGGGTTCGCGGAATCGGGGTTGCGGTCAGAGTCAGGATATCGACATCTGCGCGCAGCGATTTCAGTTTCTCTTTCTGACGAACCCCAAATCGGTGTTCTTCATCGACAATCAGCAGGCCAAGATCATGATATTTGACCTCGGCATTGAGCAGCTTGTGGGTGCCAATCAGAATATCGACCTTGCCTTCTTTGACGTCTTCCAGAATGGTCTTTTGCTCTTTGGCCGTTTTGAAACGGGACAGGACTTCAACCCGGACCGGTGTGTTGGCAAAACGATCGCGGAAGTTCTCGAAGTGCTGCTGAGCGAGCAGAGTTGTCGGGACCAGCACAGTCACCTGCTTGCTATTATCGACGGCAACAAAAGCGGCACGCATGGCGACTTCGGTTTTACCAAAGCCCACGTCACCGCACACCAGCCGATCCATCGCTTTCGCCTGGCACATATCAGACAGCACGGCGTTAATCGCCAGTGCCTGATCATGGGTCTCCTCAAACGGGAAACCGGTGCAGAAATCTGCGTAAGCTTCTCGATCGAGTTTGAATTTGAAACCCGGTTTAAGCTCACGTTTCGCGTAGACATCCAGCAGCTCGGCGGCCACATCCCGGACTTTTTCAGCGGCTCTCTTTCGGGCTTTCTGCCAGGCTTCCCCGCCCAGTTTATGAATCGGGGCAGCTTCTTCGGCGCCGCCTGAATAGCGGCTGATCAGGTGTAGTGAGGCAACCGGTACATAGAGTTTGGCACCGCCCTGATATTCAAGCGTGACGTATTCAGTCGTCAGGCCGCCGGCTTCCAGGGTCTGCAGTCCCTGATAGCGGCCAATGCCGTGATCCAGATGGACGACAGGCTGGCCGATTTTTAGTTCCGCCAGATTGCGAATAATGGTATCGGAACTGACGGTCCGTTTTTCTTCACGTCGGCGACGCTGAATGACGCGTTCACCCAGCAAATCACTTTCACAGATAAAGGCCAGCTGCGGATCTTCAAGAATAAATCCTTGTTCCGCAGCTCCGATCACCAGGGTGCAGGGACTGGCAGCAGCCATCGCTTCTTCCAGACTCAGGCAAACCATTGGCCGTAATTTGATCCGTGCCAGCAGATCGAGCAGGGCTTCGCGGCGCCCTTCACTGGCAACCGAGAATATGATTTTGCCGGTGAAGCTTTCCTGAAACTTGCGCAGGGCAGACATCGGTTCTTTGAGCTGATGGTTGATCGTCAGAGGCGGCACTGGTGTGATTGCCGGGTTGAATCGACCAGCTTTTTCTTCTTCCGGCGCTTTGCTCAGTCTGACCTGCGGCAGTGTTTTGAAGCCAGAGAACATGTCGCTTGCCGACAGCCAGAGCTCTTTCGGTTCAAGTAACGGGCGCAACGGATCGACGCGGCGTTCCTGATAGCGGTAATCTGCATCACTCAGAAAATGTTCGGCGGCCTGTTCCAGTTCGCCAATGGTGAGCAGCAGGGTGTCTGCCGGCAGGTAGTCAAACAGGGTGTCTGTTTGCTCAAAAAACAGAGGTTGCCAGTATTCGATCCCGGCAGGCCAGGTCCGTTTACTGACCTGCTGATAAATCGACTCCGGTTCCCGGCGTGCTTCAAAGCGCTCGCGCCAGCGCATCCGGAAGTTTTCTACTGCCACTTCATCGGTTGGAAATTCATGGGCAGGCAGCAGATGAATGTTGCCGATTTCGCCGGTCGAACGCTGGGACTCCGGATCGAACTGGCGGATGGAATCCACTTCATCATCAAAGAAATCAATCCGGTACGGCTCGTTATTCCCCATCGGGAATAAATCGAGCAGTGAACCACGGCTGGCATATTCACCATGTTCCATCACCTGATCGACATGGCGATAACCGGCGGCTTCCAGCTGAAGGCGCAGTTTCTCCAGTGACAGGCGATCGCCCTTGCTGACCAGCAGGGCATGCTGATGCAGAAAAGTGCGCGGTGTGAGCCGTTGCAGCAGGGTACTGACGGGAACCAGCAGGATACCTTCATTCAGGGTAGGCAACTGATACAGGCGCGCCAGCCGGTCGGAGATGATGTCCTGATGCGGTGAAAAACTGTCGTAGGGCAGGGTTTCCCAGTCCGGAAACACATTGACCTCGACTTGGGTAAACTGGCTCACTTCCGGCTGCAGGCGAAGCGCGGTCTGAGTGTCCGGCACGACCGCCAGAACCGGCCCCTGATGACTCTTGGCCAGCTCGGCAATGGCAATCGCCAGCGCAGCTCCGGAAACCTGACCGACGAATCGTTTATCGCCGGCTTTGGTTGGTACCGGAAGCGAAAATAAAGTCTGTATTGTCATGACAAATTATTGGTTATCGTTTCGTTGCATCGCGCGTTGCCTCAGCAGTTTCTGCTGAATGTGTAACGCCGCACGGATAAGCAGATCCCTGTCTTCTTCCTGCAGTCGGGTGTAATGCAGAGTAACTTCAAAGCGATCATCCCCGGCTGGCTGGCAGTTTTGTACACTGGCATAGCAATACACGGCAGCAGGCGGATTTTCAAGAAAGAGTTTCAAACGGACCGGGCTGCCGGCGTTCAGTGGCTGCCCGGAAATATAGGTCAGCTGACTGGCGCCAAAAGTTTGTGTGATCTGGCGAAATGCCGGGTCATCCTGCTGAGCAAGCACAAACGACAGGAGCAGGTTGATTTTATGATTCTGGGTTGCCAGATAATCCAGCAGGGTGCGGTTCATGTTTTTACTTTCCTGCTGCAGAACCTTTTCAGCATTGTGCTCCAGTTCGCTGCATTCACTCGCAACACGAAATAGCGGCGGGATTTCGCGGATAAACGTCAGATCGTCGGGCAGCTCAAATTGTTCCGGCAAAGGTTCAACATTAATGGTAAGCCCGGCATGGACTGAAAAGTACTCGTCCTGATTCATGTGTTACTCGTGTTTTCATGCAGATGCTTCGATTATCACTTAGCACAGGCTGGCGGGCAAGCCGGAGGCATCAAGAGCTTGATTTTTAGCCACTCTTTTTTCATTTCTTTTACACCACTTCGTGGTAATCCCGTCTGTCAGAAGGTATCCTTTTGAACACTGTTAACAGGATGGTTCCAGACCGAATGATGTTTCATCCATTGCCCGTATTTATTGGGCTTCGATATCTGAAAGGCCGTTCCGGCGATCGGTTCAGCCGCTTTGTTTCCGGCATGTCTACCGCAGGCATTACCATTGGTGTGCTGGCGCTGGTAATTGTGATCTCTGTCATGAACGGATTTGAGCAGCAGCTCAAAGATCGGATCTTAGGTGTGTTGCCTCAGGCGCTGATCTCACATCCCGATGGCCGCTTTACACAACCCGAGCAGCCACCGGCAGCACTTTCTGCAATCCCTCAGGTGAATCAGGTTGCGCCATTGACCCGTGCGGAAGCGGTGCTGCAAAGCCCGAATGCGCTGGCTGCGGGCTCTATGCTGGGTGTGACGCCGGATGGTTTTGAGCCGCTGGCTGCGCATATGGTGCAGGGCGCTGTCAGCGACCTGACACCCGGCAGCTACCGGGTGATTCTGGGGAATGGTATGGCACAGCAACTGGGTGTCAGAGTTGGCGACAAAGTTCGTCTGATGGTCACGAGTGTCAGTGTTTACACGCCGCTCGGCCGCATTCCCAGCCAGCGTAATTTCATCGTTGCCGGGATTTACTTCACCGGATCGGATGTTGATAAGTCACTGGTGCTGACCAATATTGAAGATGCCGGCCGGTTGCTGCGTTATAAACCCGGCGAGTTTTCAGGCTGGCGTCTGTTCCTTGAGGATCCATTCAGTGTCACGCAGCTTTCTCAAATGCCGTTGCCGGACAACTGGCAGTGGTCTGACTGGCGGGAGCAGCGAGGCGAGCTGTTTCAGGCGGTCAAAATGGAAAAGAACATGATGGGCCTGATGCTGGGACTGGTGGTTGGTGTGGCCGCGTTTAATATCATTTCCGCCCTGATCATGGTTGTGATGGAAAAACAGGCTGAAGTGGCAATTCTGAAAACTCAGGGCATGACCAGCCGTCAGATTCTGCTGACTTTTATGGTTCAGGGCGCCAGCAGTGGGGTGATTGGGGCATTAACCGGCGGCATTCTCGGGACCATCCTCGCTTTGAATATTAACCCCCTGATGTCGCTGCTGGGGATCAACCTGGTCAATCTGGGCGGCGCTTTGCCGGTTGAGGTGAAGCCGTTACAGGTTGCAACAGTCATTCTTGGCGCAATCAGCCTGAGTTTATTAGCAACCTTATTTCCTTCTTACCGGGCGGCTTCCGTCCGTCCTGCAGAGGCCTTGCGTTATGAGTAATTCATTGTTGGTATGCCGAAACCTCTTCAAGGTGTACCGGGAAGCCCAACTGGAAACCCAGGTACTGAATGATATTAGCCTGGAAATCAATGCCGGGGAACTGGTGGCGATTGTCGGTTCGTCCGGTTCCGGTAAAAGTACCTTGTTGCATCTGCTGGGTGCGCTGGATGCGCCAACGAAAGGGGATGTGTTTTTCAAAGGCCAGAAACTCAACAGTATGAGTGCGAATAAACAGGCGAAAATCCGCAATCAGGATATCGGCTTTGTTTACCAGTTCCATCATCTGCTTGCGGATTTTACGGCAGAAGAGAACGTCGCGATGCCATTGATGATTGGCGGTGTTTCGGCCGTGAAGGCAATCGAGCAGGCCAGAAGCATCCTGGGCCAGGTCGGACTGAGTCACAGATACACTCATCGTCCTTCTGAACTGAGTGGCGGTGAACGTCAGCGTGTGGCGATAGCCCGTGCTCTGGTGAATAAACCGGCGCTGGTACTGGCCGATGAACCGACCGGAAATCTGGACCATAAAACGGCACTGGAGATTTATGACCTGATGCGCAAGCTGAACCGGGAGTCCGGAACGGCTTTTCTGGTGGTGACCCATGATAATGAACTGGCATCAAAGCTGGATCGCTGTCTCCACATGCAGGATGGTCAGCTGGCGGCGGTTGAGGTGGCCTGATGCGTCCATTGTCATTATTTATCGGTAGTCGCTTCAGCAGGGCCAGAAAACGCAACCGGATGGTGTCATTTATCTCCATTTCCTCCATTTTGGGAATAGCGGTGGGCGTGGCGGTCATTATCATCGGCCTGTCAGCCATGAATGGCTTTGAGCGGGAATTGCAAAACCGGGTGCTGGCTGTGATTCCGCACGGAGAACTGGAAGCTGTTCGCCCGCCTTTCAACGAATGGAAACCGGTACTGGAAACGGTTGAGCAGAATCAGCGGGTGAAGGCGGCTGCGCCTTATGTCCAGTTTACTGCGTTGCTGGAGAAAGGGACTCAGCTGAAAGCGGTCGAAGTCCGGGGCGTTGATCCGCTGCTGGAAACCCGGGTCAGTGCGCTGCCAAATTATGTGAAAGACAATGCCTGGCAGAATCTGAAAGCAGGTCAGAAGCAGATTATTCTGGGACAGGGCGTCGCAGATTTACTGGGCATTGGTGTCGGAGACTGGATCTCCGCAATGTTGCCGAACCGGGATAGTGGTCAGCAGCTTAAAGCGCCTAAGCGGATTCGGCTTCAGGTGGCCGGTGTTCTGGCGCTGGGGGGGCAAATCGATCATAACTTTGCTCTGGTTCCGCTGAAAGATGCGCAGGACTATCTGGCCATGGGTGAGGGAATCTCGGGGATTGCGATTAATGTCGACCAAGTGCTGGATGCTACGGCCATTGTCAAAGAGGTCGGCATGACCCTGCCTGTTTATGTCTACCTGAAGAGCTGGACTCAGAAATACGGTTATTTGTACCGGGATATTCAACTGGTCCGTACCATTATGTATCTGGTGATGGTTCTGGTGATCGGTGTCGCTTGTTTCAATATCATCTCGACTCTGATGATGGCCGTGAAAGACCGGGCGGCAGATATTGCGATTCTGCGCACGATGGGCGCGGGCGATCGGCTGGTGCGGATGATTTTTGTCTGGCACGGATTGCTTGCAGGACTGCTGGGGAGTCTGCTGGGCGCTGCGCTCGGTGCTTCCGTGGCGCTGAATCTGACGTCAATCGCACAGTTTGTCGAACGTCTGATAGGACACAAGTTCCTGTCCGGGGATATTTACTTTGTGAATTTTCTGCCGACCCAGCTGGAATGGCAGGATGTTGTGCTGGTCATGGCGACGGCCACTTTGCTGAGCCTGCTGGCGACCTGGTATCCGGCCAGACGTGCCAGTGCATTACAACCGGCACAGGTACTGAGTGCGAAATAACCGTAGGGTTACGTGCAAAATGTGTGACATGCCCCGGAGCGGATGCAGACAGATTGTCTGATGTCTCCGGAAGCATGGTGCTGTGTCTTCCAGTTCGATTTCCAATAAAAAACCTCGCATTGCGAGGTTTTTTTGTATCGGTGCAGAATGCGGTTAACGGAAACGGCGTTTGTTCCAGCTGCGTACGACAGAATAGCGCCAGAATCCCCGGATACCAAAGTAGCCAACCAGCGCACAGATCGTGCCACAAACAAAGCAGCCCAGCAGAAATGGCGGGCCAATCTGACTCATCTGCTCCTGCAGGAAGGCCCAGGACAGTTCGAAGTGGAACGGCTGGTAAGGCACATTCATTAACCACGCCCCGAGTTTATAGGCCGCATAAAACATGACGGGCATGGTAATGGGATTCGTGATCCAAACGAGGGAGACGGAAAGCGGCAGGTTGACACCAAATAGTATGGCCAGACCGGCAGCCATGATCATCTGGCTCGGTAAAGGCACATAAGCCATAAACAGACCAACCGCAAATGCGCCTGAGGCAGAGCGGCGGTTCAGACACCACAGGTTAGGGTTATGCAGCACAGTACCAAACACTTTCAAAGCTTTATGGCTTTTAATCATTTCCGGGCTGGGCATGAAGCGTTTTATGAGTTGTTTTGGCATCGTATGTCGTTTTTTCTTTTGGCTGTATTCATCGGGTTGTCATGATGTACCAGATGACTGCCGGTTTATCTCTCGGGATTTTGTCACTTCACTTCTGGCCATCCTTGCCAGATTACATCTGCTTTATTACAGCCATGATTATCGGTGGAGCGATATACCTGTGTTTGCGATCCGTCATAATTTTGACGTTCGCGATGGGTGGGCTCTGGGCTTGGTTGATTGCAGCTGATTATAGTCAGACCGTGAACCGTCTTCCGCTGGAGCGCGGAAATATTACCATAACTGGCGAAGTTCGTAGCCTAATAAATCATAATATTCTTGATAAGAAATTCATTTTCTTAACTGAAACTGTGTCTGACCGCGATCTTCAGCGCAAAGAAAAGATACAGTTACAACTCGAATGGCCCAACGCACCTGTATTCAGACAAGGGCAGCGCTGGAAGTTCAATATTCGTGTGCGCCGTCCGAACGGACGTGTCAATGCGGCGGGATTTAATGCCGAACGATACGCCGTCGGAACCGGAATTCACGGAATTGGTACCGTGTTGTCCGGTCAGCTGTTGTCCGGGGTATCTGAGACCAGTCTTCGCCAGACCTGGTTCGAACAGGCGATAAAGCAGACAGAAATGTTGCCTTATCAGGCCTATTTACTGGCACTGAGTTTTGGTGAACGGCAAGGGCTGGATCAAAAGGACTGGACAATTCTCCGCGACAGCGGGCTGGCACATCTGATGGCAATTTCCGGGCTGCATATCGGACTGGTCGTCGCCTGGGGCTGGTGGGCCGGGAACCGCGTGCGTGGCGCATTGCCGGAACGTCAGGAGACATACTGGTTGCCGTTATGGCTGGCGCTCTTACTCGCCTTGGGGTATGCCTGGCTGGCCGGTTTCAGTATTCCGACCCAAAGAGCGCTGCTGATGTCCGCCCTCTGCTTATTGCTCATCCGGCTGGAAGTGGTCTGGAGTGGCATGCGAGTGTGGCTGCTGGTGTTCACGGTTTGTCTCTTCCTCAATCCCCTCGCAACATATTCGGCTGGTCTGTGGCTGTCCTTCGGCGCAGTGCTGGTGCTTTATCTGGCGAATGTCGGGGGGATCCGGCGCAGAAAAGGGATCTCGGTTTCTGGAGTCGCTGCCTGGCGAGAAAACTGCCGGGTATACATGTTGCTGCAACTGGTGTTACTGGGGCTGATGCTGCCATTACAATGGGTATGGTTTGGTGGGATTTCGCCGGTCGCGCCGCTCGTCAATCTGCTGGCTGTACCCTGGGTCAGCCTGATCACTGTGCCTTTGGTCCTGCTGGCTGTTGTTACGCTGGCCTTTCCGGCAATCTCAGGGATGTTCTGGCAAATGGCAGACGGGTCACTTCACCCGGTGATGAACGTCGCGACTCTGACTTCGGGGACCTGGCTGCCGCTTTCTGATGGATTGTT
Source organism: Photobacterium sp. 53610 (assembly GCF_036409375.1). NCBI lineage: Bacteria > Pseudomonadati > Pseudomonadota > Gammaproteobacteria > Vibrionales > Vibrionaceae > Photobacterium > Photobacterium sp. 53610. The sequence goes on from NZ_JAXOFS010000001.1 coordinate 454,269, forward strand.
CTGGGGCTTGCTGATTCTGATCGTCCTGCTGACGATGGGATGGTTTCTGCCCTGGCGTCAGTTCGCAGGCTTACATCTGAGTGTGGCGATTGTGCTGTGGGGAAGTTATACCGGATATAAAAGTTATCGCGTCCCGCCACAAGACTGGCAAATCGATATGCTGGATGTCGGACATGGTCTTGCCGTCATCATTCAGCGACATGGCCGGGCTGTTCTTTATGACACCGGAAACCACTGGCCGGGAGGCAGCATGGTGCTTTCCGTGGTAGAGCCAGTATTGCACCGGTGGGGCATTACCGGGCTCGATGGTTTCATGCTCAGTCACGCGGATGCTGACCATGCGGGTGGCACGGCAGATGTGCTGGAAAGACTTTCTCCTGACTGGCAACGAAGCAGCGACAGGCGTGAAGGTTTTGCCCCCTGTGTCCGCGGGCAAGCCTGGCGCTGGCTGGATTTGAGTTTTCAGGTGTTGTGGCCGCCAAAGCGGGTCGGGCGAGCAGCAAACCCGCATTCCTGCGTGATCCAGGTCAGTGATGCCCGGCTGAATCCTGAATCTCAGACAAGCCTGCTGTTAACCGGTGATATTGATGCCATTTCTGAACTCTTGCTGGCCCGGCTCGAACCTGAACTGAAAGCAGACATTTTACTGGTGCCACACCATGGCAGTAATACCTCGTCTACACAGACCTGGCTGCAATCGCTGCAAGCCCGTTACGCGTTGGTTTCAACGGGGAAATACAGCCCCTGGCCCTTACCATCAGTGCGGATCCGGGAGCGTTATCGCTCGCATGGCATCACCTGGCTGGACACGTCGGAAAGCGGGCAAATCAATCTTCGTATCCATAAGGGAGAGATCACGGTGACACGTTACCGGCAGGATCACAGAACGGACTGGTATCAGGCATTGTTCAGACCGTGATATTGACTGAATGATCTGCAATTTGCTGTAAAAACAGGCGTGAGGCGCCTGCAGGCGTTGGCAACTGACTTGGTGCATTTCAAGTTAACGAGTAGAATAGCCGCCACTAACAGATAACAATCGGTTTTACATGACACAAGTTAACGATCAATCCACTTGGGATACGTTTAAACGACTCTGGCCTTCTATCAGTTTATATAAGACGGGGCTGATTGCCGCCGTTATCGCTCTGGTTGTCAATGCTGCCAGTGACGCACTGATGCTGTCGATGATCAAACCGTTGATGGACGAAAGTTTTGGCGGTCTGAACAGCGTGGAATCCAATTTCCTGGCAATGATGCCTTTTTATCTTCTTGGGTTGATGTTGGTTCGCGGATTGAGCGGCTTTGTTTCAACTTACTGTCTGTCCTGGGTGTCGGGCAACGTGGTGATGAATATGCGTCGCCAGGTGTTTAACCATTTCATGAAAATGCCGGTCAGCTTTTTTGATAAGGAATCGTCCGGTGCGCTGCTTTCCCGCATTACCTATGACAGCGAGCAGGTTGCTTCAGCAACCAGTGGCGCGCTGGTCAGCCTGGTCCGAGAAGGGGCAACCATCATTGCCTTAATGACCATGATGTTCTGGAACAGCTGGCAACTCTCCGCCATCTTACTGGTGATTGCGCCTGTGGTCGCCGTCAGTATCCGGATCGTCTCCAAGCGTTTTCGCCGCATTTCCAAAAACATGCAGGACACCATGGGGTCGGTCACTTCATCTGCCGAACAGATGCTGAAAGGACACAAAGTTGTGCTGAGCTACGGTGGTCAGCATGTTGAGCAATCCCGCTTTGAGAAAGTCAGTAACAGTATGCGTCAGCAAACCATGAAGCTGGTTTCTGCGCAGGCGATCGCCAACCCGGTTATTCAGATTATTGCGTCGATGGCTCTGGTTGCTGTGCTGCTGCTGGCTAATACAGAAAGCCTGCGCAGCGAACTGACACCGGGAACTTTTGCGCTGGTATTTGGTGCGATGTTCGGCATGATGCGTCCGTTAAAAGCGCTGACCAATGTAACGTCTCAGTTCCAGCGTGGTATGGCCGCCTGTCAGACCCTGTTTGGCCTGATGGAAATGGAAACTGAAAAAGATCACGGTACATACGTTGCTGAACGTGTAAAAGGGGATGTCACTTTCAAAGACGTGACCTTCACTTATCCGACTAAAGACACCCCCGCACTTCGTCAGGTCAGCTTTGATCTCCCTGCCGGTAAAACGCTGGCACTGGTCGGCCGCTCCGGTTCAGGAAAAAGTACTATTGCGAACCTGCTGACACGTTTCTATGACATCGATTCCGGTGTTATTACCATCGATGGCCGTGATATTCACGAATACAAGCTGGCCAATCTGCGTGATCAGGTCGCGATTGTCTCCCAGAATGTCCACCTGTTTAACGACTCGATTGCCAACAATATCGCATATGCCAGCGGCGATCGTTACAGCCGCGCAGATATTGAAAAAGCGGCTGAACTGGCTTTTGCCATGGACTTCATTCAAGGCATGGAACAAGGTCTGGATACGGTTATCGGTGAAAACGGTGTCAGCTTGTCCGGTGGTCAGCGTCAGCGTATCGCCATTGCCCGTGCACTGCTGCGTGATGCGCCTATTCTGATTCTGGATGAGGCAACTTCGGCGCTGGATACGGAATCTGAGCGTGCGATTCAGGCGGCACTGGATGAGCTGCAGAAAGACAAAACGGTTCTGGTGATTGCACACCGTCTGTCGACGATCGAGAATGCTGATGAAATTCTGGTGGTGGATGAAGGTGAAATCATTGAGCGCGGTGTGCATGCGCAGTTGCTGGAAAAAGACGGCGCCTATGCACAGCTGCATCGCATTCAGTTTGGCGACTGAGCAGGCACCTCATGGCGAACCTGATCGAAAAAATCTGGTTTGAGCGCCACCCGGCCGGGTGGGCGCTTGCACCCGTGTTCTGGCCATTGAGCAAGCTCTTTGGCTGGCTGAGCCGGTCCCGCCGGCAGGCTTATCAGAACGGAAAGAAGCAGGCTTACCGCGCCTGTGTACCTGTGGTGGTTGTGGGTAATATTACCGCCGGAGGTAATGGCAAGACTCCGGTGGTGATTTGGCTGGTCGAGCAGCTTCAGGCTCAGGGCATGAAAGTCGGCGTGGTCTCCCGTGGCTATGGTGGTAAATCTGCACATTATCCGTTGCGGCTGACCGCACAGACAACCACGGCTGAAGCCGGTGATGAGCCTGTGCTGATCGCGCGTCGTACCGGCGCTCCGGTCGTGGTGGCGCCTCAACGATCTGAAGCGGTCAAGATGCTGGAAAATGAGGTCGATGTGATTATCACGGATGACGGTCTTCAGCATTATGCCCTCAACAGGGACATCGAAATTGTCGTAATTGACGGCAAGCGCCGTTTTGGCAATGAAATGCTTATTCCAATGGGGCCGCTCCGTGAATCGTGTGACAGACTGAAGGAAGTTGATTTCCTGATCTGTAACGGCGGAGATGCCAAGCCGGGTGAAATCAGTATGCAGCTGGAGCCCGAAATGATGGTGAATCTCGTGACAGGGGAACATCGCCCCGCAGAACGTTTGCAGGATGTTGTTGCAATGGCGGGTATCGGTCATCCGCCCCGTTTTTTCGCTACACTGAACGCATTAGGACTGACCCCTGTCCATTGCCAGTCTTTTCCGGATCATCAGCCGTATACAGTTGAAGCATTGAGCGAGCTGGAGAAGTTGGGCCAGCATCTGGTGATGACGGAAAAAGATGCGGTGAAATGTCAGGATTTCGCTCAGCCAAACTGGTGGTATCTGCCTGTCAGAGCCCGGTTGTCTGAACCGGAGTCGACAGAATTGTTGAATCAAATTAAAAAAGTGAAGGAAGAATATGGATCATCGTCTGCTTGAAATCGTTGCTTGCCCGGTATGTAAAGGCAAACTGCACTTTGATAAAGACAATCATGAGCTGATCTGCAAATTTGATCGTCTGGCTTATCCGATCAAAGACGGCATCCCGGTTCTTCTGGAGCCAGAAGCACGGACTCTGAGTGCGGAAGAGGTGATGTAATGTCATTTACGGTCATTATTCCGGCTCGCTATCAATCGTCACGTCTGCCGGGTAAACCGTTGGCTGATATTGCCGGAAAGCCGATGATCCAATGGGTCTACGAGCAGGCCAGCAAAGCAGGCGCAAAACAGGTGATTGTTGCAACAGATGATCAGCGTATTGCGGATACTGTGAAAGGCTTTGGTGGCGAGGTCTGCATGACGCGGGCTGATCATGATTCAGGGACTGAGCGTCTGGCCGAGGTGGTCGAAAAGTATCAGCTCGCTGCAGATGAAATTGTCGTGAATGTGCAGGGGGATGAGCCTTTAATTCCGCCGAGCATTATTCGTCAGGTAGCGGATAACCTTGCACACAGTATCGCGCCGATGGCGACACTGGCCGTTGAAATTGACCATGCTGATGAAGTCTTTAACCCGAATGCGGTGAAAGTTGTCACGGACAAAAATGGTTACGCGCTTTATTTCAGCCGTGCATCGATTCCATGGGATCGCGATAACTTCGCAAAACGCCCGCAGGAGATTCATCAGAACCTGCTGCGTCACATTGGGATTTATGCCTACCGGGCGGGTTTCATCAACACTTACATCCATTGGGAGCCCAGCACACTCGAGAAGATCGAGTCGCTGGAGCAACTGCGTGTGCTCTGGCATGGTGAGAAAATCCATGTCGATGTCGCGATTGAGCCGCCGCCAGCTGGTGTAGACACACCGGAAGATCTGGAAAAAGTCCGTTTGCTGATTCAGTAAACACGACATTCAACAGCCGGTCATCAGACCGGCTTTTTGCACGTCTTGACCATTCATATACAACCATTCTTAGCAACTGATTTCACATCAGTGACTCATGGTGCAGATTTCTCCTTTTTATTCGTTATAAAATAAGTCGCTTATCAGGTGGCGGTGTTGGACTTGTGATTGCTCCGATGCTTTACCCAAATCTGACGCTTCATATGGCGACAAATGCAGGTTAACGATGGAAAAGATTTCTCGGAGAGGTTTACTGAAAGGTGCTGTGATTGCCGGTGTTGCGGGTGCCACAGGCGCGTGGTGGCTCAATGCCGGGCAAACGCCGAAGGAGGCTTTGGACAACATGTTCAATGATGCTTTAACGGATCTGCCTGCCGCATCAATTAGCGCCGCTTTGATCAAAAATGGCCAGATGGTTTGGGGAAAAGGTTTTGGTTATCAAAACTTGGATAGCGGCGTGCCTGCAACGCTGGATAGTATCTGGCCGTCACTGGGTTCAGTCTCTAAATTGATCACCTGGACAGCCTTGATGCAACTGGTGGAAAACGGCAAGGTTGATCTGCATGGTGATGTCAGTGGTTATTTTGGCTTTCCGTTGAGAAATCCTGATTATCCGGAAACACCGATTACGCCTTATCATCTGCTCACGCACAGTTCTTCTTTGTCGACTCGAAGGATGACGTCAGCGCCGGACAGTATGGCCGATTTTTTCTGCTCGGCAGAAGGAGGGACATTAAAGGATTGGGTCGACACAAACATTGCCCCGGACGGTTTGAAAACCGATCTGAAAAAAGTGTTTGATCCCTATCGGCCCGGTGATTTCCCACAGTTGACTGCAGATCCACTGGGTGTGATTTCCGGCTACTCAAATCTGAATGCGATGGTGGCGGCATACCTCATTGAGCAGGTCAGCCAGATGTCTTTTGAATCCTATACTCGTCGTTTTATTTTTGAACCCATCTCGGCCACAGACATGGCGTGGACTACGAGTACCTTGGATCAACAACGGCTGATAACACCTTACGAAGCGAAGCGTAGCCCGCGGACACCTGTCATGGCGGTCTATACCAATACCATGAGAGAGAAAGGTTACCTGAGTTCTGTCGAAGTACAGATGAATCGTGACGAAGCCTATTATGCCTTTACCCAATGTGAATATGATTCGCCATTTAATGCTGCGGGCTTGCTCGGGAGTTCAACAGTATCACTGGTCTCTTTTCTGTGTGCTTTTCTGCCTTCTAATCATGCGGCACAGCCTTTACTCAAAGTGGAGACCATGCAGCAATTATGGCAAATGCAGCGTCTGGATCCACTCACCGGGAGTGCTATTGGCCTGGGATGGTTTCGATTCCCATGGGGCAGGAATGAAGTTTTTTGGGGACATGACGGCGGCGGACCGGGAATTTTATCCCGAGTCATGATTGATCCTTATTCTGGTGATGGGCTGGTTTTGTTGCTGAATAACTTCTTTATAGATTTCAGAAAGCGTGCCGCGTTGCTCGATCAGCTGGTGAAAATGCTGAAGAAGTTCTAGCCGGAAATTGTCCTGAATTTCATTCAATCCCGGAGGCGTATTGCCTCCGGTCGCGTTTGGGTTGATATGAATCTTCCGGTATCAGAAGAAACCCAGCGGATTCACATCGTAGCTCACCAGCAGGTTTTTGGTGTTCTGATAGTGATCCAGCATCATCTTGTGGGTTTCACGGCCAATCCCGGATTTCTTATAGCCGCCAAAGGCTGCATGAGCGGGGTAGGCGTGGTAGCAGTTGACCCAGATCCGGCCAGCTTCGATTTGCCGGCCCATGCGATAAGCGCGGTTGGCGTCCCGGGTCCACACCCCGGCCCCTAAGCCGTATTCGGTGTCATTGGCAATCGCCAGCGCCTCGGCTTCATCTTTGAAAGTGGTTATTGCAATCACAGGGCCGAAGATTTCTTCCTGAAACACCCGCATTTTATTGTGACCTTTCAGCATGGTCGGTGCGATGTAATAGCCGGATGCAATCTCTCCGGACTGCACTGCCACATCACCGCCCAGTAAGACTTCAGCACCTTCCTGACGGCCGATTTCGAGATAGCTCAGGATTTTGTCGAACTGCTCCTGAGATGCCTGCGCGCCGACCTGAGTGTCGGTATCCAGAGGGTTCCCCTGTTTAATGGTGCTGGCTCGTTCAATGACTTTGGTGATGAACTTGTCGTAAACCGATTCCTGCACCAGAACCCGGCTCGGACAGGTGCAGACTTCTCCCTGATTGAAGAAGGCCAGCAGCAAACCTTCGACACATTTATCCAGATAGGCATCTTCGTGATCGAAAATGTCTTCAAAGTAAACATTCGGTGATTTCCCGCCCAGCTCAACGGTGGACGGGATCAGGTTTTCTGCGGCGCATTTCAGAATGTGATGACCCACATCCGTCGAACCGGTAAAGGCCAGCTTGGCGATGCGTTTGCTGGTTGCCAGTGCCTGACCGGCTTCGCTGCCGAAGCCGTTGACGACGTTCACGACACCGGCCGGAATCAAGTCACCGATGGTTTCCAGCAGCACCAGAATGGAGGTTGGCGTCTGTTCGGCGGGCTTCAGAACCACACAGCATCCGGCGGCCATGGCTGGTGCCAGCTTCCACGCGGCCATCAGCATCGGGAAGTTCCAGGGAATAATCTGGCCGACCACGCCCACAGGTTCCGGAAAATGGTAGCTGGCGGTGTTGGCATCTAATTCAGCGGCGGTGCCTTCCTGTGCCCGGATACAACCGGCGAAGTAACGGAAATGATCGACGACCAGCGGCAGATCAGCTGCCAGAGTTTCACGTACGGGTTTGCCGTTTTCCCAGCACTCAGCAATGGCCAGCATTTCGAGGTTGGCTTCAATTCGGTCGGCAATTTTCAGCAGAATATTGGAACGCTCGGTCACACTGGTCGTGGCCCATTTGACACGCGCTTCATGGGCCGCATCCAGTGCCAGTTCAATATCGGCCGCACCGGAACGGGCAACCTGACAATAGGCCTTGCCATTGACCGGTGACACATTGTCGAAGTATTGGCCGGAGACAGGTTTGACCCATGCACCGCCAATGTAATTGTCGTAATGGGATTTGAATTGGATGAGCGCGTCAGCGGAACCCGGTTGAGCGTAGATCATAGCAATATCCTTTTCCTGTTGTTTCAAACCTTGACGAATCACCCGTCTTTTCAATGCGATAGACAAAAGGGTGATGTTTGTTTTCCCGATTCACAACGCAAGTTGCGGGCCAACGCGGCGGGCTTGTTGTTAAATAAATGTAAAGCTATGATGAATCGAATATTATTAAAAACGGTGCCGCTTCGGGCGCTGAACTGTTGTCCGCTGCCAGTGTTCCATTCTTTCTCAGAGAGGGATGGAACACTGTCCCAAAATGGAACACTTGATCATGCCGACACTTGCAAGCCGGGATCCCGCCGACTGGCTGTCCGAATCATGGCACCGATGCCAGATTGCCGGGCTGAGAGAGAGCCAGCTGCCTGAAAATATCCGTCTGGAACACACACAGCTGGATGAGCGTCGCTCAGATGCTGCTGATTTGATTGCAGCCGTCGAACATAAGGCGGTGCCATTGTTCAATCAGGTTTTTGCCGGAACCAACAGCCGGTTGCTGCTGGGCGACACCGAAGGGGTGATTATCAAGTCCTGGGGGCAGTCCCGATTCGAGCAGCGATTAACCGGCATTGCGCTTGAGTCCGGTGTGTGCTGGCAAGAGCGGTTGAAAGGGACGAATGCCATCGGCAATGCACTCACCGAAAAACAGTTCATTACTGTGGTCGGTGATCAGCATTTCATTCGCCAGCACCGTTTTATCAGTTGCTCGGCAGGGCCGGTTTTCAGTCCGTCTGGTGAGCTGATTGGGGTGCTGGATATTACCAGCGAACAGCAGGTGCACTCCGACCAGACCCGGCTGTTTGTTCAGCATATGGTGCAACAAGTGGAAAATATGTTGTTGTGTCAGTTGCCGGAAGCCAGCATACGCATTGATCTGGCGTGCGATCAGACTTTGTTGCACACCGGCTGGCAGGGCATTCTGGTGGCCAATGAACAAGGGAAGATTCTGGCTTATAACAGTGTTGCCGAGCGCTTGCTGGGTCAACGTCCTGTGCTGGGCCGTGATATTGATGCGCTGGTGGCGTCCCGGCGGAGTACCCGGCATGCCCTGCCACTGGTTTTTCAGCGGAAAATGATGAAACCGGCACAGAAAAAAAACAGCATCTCATCTCGTCAGTTATGGTCACCGGCCTGCCCGTTGCATCATGGTGATGACCGGGTTGAACTGGCCTGGCAGCAAGCCTGTAAACTGATTGATAAAGGCGTTAACTTGTTGGTGCTGGGTGAAACCGGTGTCGGGAAAGGGGAGTTCGTCAAACAGCTCCATCAGCACAGTGCCAGACGGCATGCCCCTCTGGTTTCCGTGAACTGTGGTGCGCTGCCGCAAAATCTGATTGAGTCTGAGTTGTTTGGGTATGTGCCAGGCGCTTTTACCGGTGCCAGCCGACAGGGGCAGCAAGGACGGATCCGACAGGCGGATCAGGGGATTTTGTTTCTGGATGAAATTGCTGAATTGCCATTATCCGCCCAAACCCGTCTGCTGCATGTTTTGCAGGAAAAAGAAGTGATGCCAGTGGGGGCAACCCAGCCTGTGAAAGTGGACATCCGGATTATTGCCGCGACCCATAAAGACCTGGCCCAAGCGGTTGCAGAAGGGCAGTTCCGGGAAGATTTGTATTACCGGCTTAATGGCCTGATCCTCAGTTTACCGCCATTGCGGGAGCGGCAGGACAAAGCCGAACTGATCGAGGCGATTTTGCTGCAATACAGTGATGCGACCTTGCAGATTTGCTCTGAGTTATCAGACCGGCTGGCCGGATATCACTGGCCCGGGAATATTCGAGAACTGGACAATATGCTGAAAGTGGCCGCAGCGCTGGCAGAAGGCGAGCCGGTTCTGACGTTGGCACATTTACCGCAGCATTTCGCGACTCAATTACCATCTGCGGCCAATACAAGTGATGCCCCTCAGCAGACGAAAAAACTCGAAGCTGCAATTTCGGGCACTTTACTGGAAACCTATCAGGCCAATCACGGCAATATTTCCCGGACTGCAAAGATATTGGGTATCAGCCGCAATACCCTGTATCGCCGTCTGCGTAAGCTGGGTATTCAGGTGTAGTCAGTGACAAAAAAGAAACGCCAGACAAGAAACAGCCCGGCCAAATGACCGGGCTGTTTCGTTCTCAGGGGAGGTTTCAGAGCATGAATCTCTGAGCGTTAAGCGTTGACGCGCTCACCGCTGATTTCTTCATCCTGCTCGAAAACGCTGTGGTCAGCCTGACCCAGTACCCGGGAGGTGATTGTGCCGGCAGTCATCGAACCGCTCACGTTCACGGCGGTACGGCCCATATCAATCAGGGGTTCGATTGAAATCAGCAGACCCGCCAGAGCAACCGGCATATCCAGCGCAGACAGAACAATCAGTGCAGCAAAGGTCGCGCCGCCGCCTACACCGGCAATACCGAATGAGCTGATGGTGACAATTGCGATCAGCGTCAGCATGAAGCCAGGATCCATTGGGTTGATGCCGATGGTTGGCGCAATCATCACAGCCAGCATGGCAGGATAAAGACCGGCACAGCCGTTCTGGCCCATGGTGGCACCGAATGAAGCCGAGAAGTTTGAAACAGCTTCGCCATTCCCCAGTTTTTTGACCTGCGTTTCAATGTTCAGGGGCAGGGTGCCTGCACTGGAACGGGAAGTGAACGCGAATGTCAGGACTGGCAGAATCTTTTTCAGGAAGCGGATCGGGTTGACACCAATGCCGGACACCAGCAGCAGGTGCATCACCAGGATCAGTCCCAGACCGACGTAGGAGGCAACGACAAAGTTCAGCAGGTTCAGGATGTCGCTGTAGTTAGAACCGGCAACCACTTTGGTCATCAGGGCCAGCACGCCATACGGGGTGAGCGCCAGTACCATACGTACCAGCGTCCGGACCACTTCTTGTGCCACATTGACGAATGTTTCCAGGCTCTTGCCCAGTTCCGGCTGCGTGCGGATAACCGTCAGGCTGGCAACACCAACAAAAGCCGAGAAAATTACGACTGCGATGGTGGATGTCGGGCGGCTACCCGCGAGATCAGCAAACGGGTTGGCCGGGAAGAAAGAAATAATCATGTCCGCCAGGGACAGCGTTTCAACTGATGTCAGGCGCGTTTGCAATGCTTCGCCACGCGCAATTTCACGGGCACCCTGAACAATGCCTTCGGCACTCAGGCCAAATAGGTTGCTGACCAGAATACCAATCAGCGCAGAGGCCGCTGTCGTTGCCAGCAGGATACCAATGCTCAGACCGGCAATTTTGCCCAGTGAGCCTGCGTTTTTCACTTTCACAATGGCTGCAATAATGGAAACCATGATCAGCGGCATCACAATCATTTTCAGCAGGCTGACATAACCAGAACCAACAATGCCGACATATTTCAGCGTTGTGGCGATGGTGTCATTCCCTTCACCATAGAAAAACTGCAGTGCAGCACCAAACACAACACCCAGCCCAAGGCCAGTGAACACACGTTTGGACAGTGTTTGCTCACGTTTCTGCTGTTGAACCAGCAAGGCGATCAGCAGTGCAAAAATCGCCAGATTGATGACCAGATACATATTTCTCTCTACTTAAAGGGGTTCAGTCTGTATGGAATGTCGCACAGGGCAGTGCGCAGAACTGTATAAAATTTTCCTGCATCATAGGGATTAAGCGACGCAGAAGAAATGGCTGCTCATTACTTTGACTATTCAAAAATGGAACATGTTAAAACCAAACAGAATATGGATGCATTCATGTTCAAGTTGAAGTAAAAAAGCGCTTTTTTGGGGAGGAGCAGCCAGGAAGTACCTGGCTGTGAGTTGGTCGGGCTGAAGGGATCAGGCGGTCGTGTCTTCAGAGACAGGCTGAACCACATTCACGGGACCGGCGCTGTCGGCCATGTCACGCAGTTTTTGCCACCACTGGCCGAGGGTTTCATGCCAGAAGCGTTCGGTCTGCTCGAGGTACTGTGCTTTCGGCGCGTACTTCAGCCATGGCTGGTGAATTTTATTGCTGGCCAGAAAATTGGTCGGGGCCGGAATCGGGTCCAGGCCTGCCAGTTTAAATTCTGTGATAGCGCGCGGCATGTGACTGGCAGAGGTCACCAGAACCAGGCTTCGTTTCCCGACCACCGAAGCGGCCTGGAAGGCTTCTTCCCAGGTATCTTTGGCCGTTTCAAGCAGCAGGACGTCCAGTTTGTTCACGCCCAGGGCCGTTGCGACTTTCGCCATCATCCGTGCCTGGCTGATCTCCGTTCCGCCGTCATACCCGGAGAGGATAATTTTAGAGCCCGGAGAGAGGTTGTGAATGCGGATTGCTTCTGCCAGACGCATCAGAGAAGCGCGGGACAGTTCCGAGGTCATTGGTAACTCTTTGTCGACCACATGACTGTTGCCCAGCACCATGATGTAATCAACCGGTTGTCCGGATGGAATATAGCCTTTGTATTCTCGCTCCAGCGGTCTGAGCAGATGGGTCGAGATAGGCTGGAATGCCACCAGGAAAATACCTAGCAGGGAGATGCTCAGCAGCCAGGAGGCCAGTTTCTGTCGGCGTGTAAACCAAAGTACCATCAGACCGGTAACACCGATAATCAGCAGCAGTGGCAGAGGCATCAGAAAAGCCGACAAGATTTTTTTCAGTTCAAACATATCAGGTCGTCCGAAATTTCAGCAATTGAGCTTGAAAACGTGCTCCAAGCCTTTATTCCTCTAAAGCTTGTGACACAATAAGCGTCTGACAAGAACGCTATCATAACGAAAACTGACGTGATCAGAGACCGAAATTTTGATGATTTAGCCCAAAAGTTCTCAGAAAACATCTACGGTACAGCAAAAGGGCTGATCCGTCAGACTGTCGTATGGCAAGATTTGGAGCAGATTTTACATACCCTTGACGTGGCTTCGGCCAGTCAGGGCGCATCATTGCACGTCCTGGATGCCGGTGGTGGCATGGGGCAGCTCTCGCAGTTGATTGCGAAACTGGGTCACCGGATTACTTTATGTGATCTTTCTGGAGAAATGCTGAAACTGGCCCGCGAGGAAATTGCTAAAAATGGCTTGCTTGAGCAATATCGACTGGTTCACTGTCCGGTACAGCAGATCGATGAATATCTGGATGAGCCTGTTGATTTGATTCTGTTCCATGCCGTGATGGAATGGCTGACAGACCCGCGCGCAGCGCTGGAAACGCTGATGAATCAGGTCAAACCGGGCGGGATCATCTCCGTGATGTTTTACAACTATAACGGCCTGATGTTTAAGAACCTGATTTGCGGCAACCTGACCCATGTTGAACAGGGCATGCCTCACCGAAAACGATTTAAGCTTCAGCCGCAATCGGCACAGAAGCCTGAAGAGGTGTATGCCTGGCTCACGGAAGGCGGTTTTAACATTTTAGGCAAAACCGGTGTGCGGACTTTTCACGACTATATGCGGACCAGCCGTGTCGGTGAATTCAGTCTGGAACAATTGCTGGCGATGGAGCAGAAAATCTGCCGTCAGGAACCGTATTTATCGTTGGGGCGCTATATTCACGTTTACGCCCAAAAGCCGTTGCAGTAAGCAAATGACTTCTTTGTCTGTTGCATGCAATAAATCTAACAAATAAGGACAACGGATGAGTGACCAATCCCAGACCGTTCCTGAGCTGGTGACGTGGGTGAAACAGCATGAATTCGCCCTGAACCTGTCCACGGAAAGGCTGGCATTTTTACTGGCGGTTGCTGTATTGAGCGGCGAGCGCCTGGATGAAGAGCTGGGGGAAGGTGAACTGGTTGATGCGTTCAAAATTGTGAGCGATCTGTTTGACCAGTCGAAAGACACCCTGGTGTTTCGTGCCAACAATGCAATCAATGAGCTGGTACGTCAGCGTTTGATTTCCCGTTTTACCAGCGAAATGACCGAAGGTGCAAATATTTACCGGCTCAGTCCGCTGGCGCTGGGGATTGCCGATTATTACTCACGCCATCGTGAGTTTTCATCGATGAAGCTGTCGATTCAGCTTGCCATGGTGGCCGATGAATTGAACAAGGCAGCGGTCGCGGCCCATGAAGGCGGCGATGACAAGCACTGGAAATTGAACGTTTATGCGGTGCTGAAATATTCAGTCGCTGAGATTTTCGATCGGATTGATCTCAACCAGCGCACCATGGACGAGCAACAGCAGCAGGTCAAACAAGACATTGCTGAGCTGCTGAACCAGGACTGGCGCGCGGCGATTACGAACTGTGAAAGCCTGCTGAATGAAACCTCCAGCACCCTGCGTGAACTTCAGGATACCCTTCAGGCGGCGGGAGACCAACTGCAAACTCAGCTTCTGGCCATTCAGGATGCGGTCGTTTCCGAACCTGAGCTGGATCTGGCGTATATCGACGGCATGGTGTATTCCCTGCAAGCCAAGCTGGACCGCATTATTAATTGGGGGCAGCAGGCGATAGACCTGTGGATCGGATATGACCGTCATGTGCATAAGTTCATCCGTACCGCTATCGATATGGATAAAAACAGGGCCTTCAGTCAGCGCCTGCGCCAGTCTGTCGCAGAATTTTTTGATGCGCCCTGGCAGCTGACTTATGCGGACGCCGAGCGTCTGCTGGATATGCGTGATGAGGAACTGGTCCTGCGTGATGACGAAGTGACCGGGATCGTCCCTGATTCGGTGGAATTTGAAGAACTGAGTCAGGTCAATGATCAGCTCTCCGAAAAAATTGCCGCCATGCTGGATATCCATAAATCACAGGGAACTGCGATCAATCTGGGTTCTGTGATCCGGGAGTATCTGGCCCAGCATCCGCATGCTCAACATTTTGATTTAGCTCGTATTATTGTCGATCAGGCCGTGAGATTAGGCTATTCAGAGTCTGACTTCACCGCCATCCAGCCTGACTGGGAACTGATCAACGACTACGGAGCCAAGGTACAAGCCAATGTCATTGACAAATATTGAAGAATTTATGCCAGAGAATCTGGCAAAGGCCATCGCCAACCCATTGTTTCCGGCACTGGATAACGCCCTGCGCTCTGGTCGTCATGTTTCCAGCGAAGATCTGGATAACCATGCGTTCCTGCTGGAATTCGAGCAGGACCTGATGCTGTTCTACAAGCGCTATAACGCGGAACTGGTGCGCGCACCGGAAGGTTTCTTTTACCTGCGTCCGCGCTCAACATCTCTGATCAGCCGATCGGTTTTGTCTGAACTGGATATGCTGGTGGGCAAAGTCCTGTGTTTCCTGTACCTGAGCCCGGAACGACTGGCGCATGAAGGCATCTTCACCAATCAGGAACTCTTTGATGAACTTCTGTCACTGGCAGACGAAAAGAAGCTGATGAAGCTGGTGACCAACCGTGCCACGGGTTCAGACCTGGATCGCGAAAAGCTGTTCGACAAAGTCAAAACCTCTCTGCGCCGTATGCGTCGTCTGGGGATGGTCATTATGCTGGGTGATTCCGGTAAATTCCGGATTAGCGAAGCCGTATTCCGCTTTGGTGCGGATGTGCGGACCAGCGAAGACATTCGTGAAGCTCAGCTGCGCTTGATCCGCGACGGTGAAGCTGTGGTGCATCAGCAGCCACCAACACAATCCAGCCTGATTGATGAGATGCAGGGCGAGGATTCAGAAAGCGAAGAACAAACGGAGCAGGAGGAGCAAGCCTGATGGAGCGCGGTAAGTATCAGTCTCTGACCATGGTCAACTGGAACGGCTTCTTTGCCCGTACCTTTGATATTGACCAACTGGTGACCACACTTTCCGGCGGTAACGGTGCGGGTAAATCCACCACCATGGCCGCTTTTATCACGTCTCTGATCCCGGATCAGAGCCTGCTGCATTTCCGGAATACCACAGAAGCGGGCAGTTCGTCTGCCTCCCGTGACAAAGGTCTGCACGGTAAGCTGAAGCCGGGCGCCTGTTATTCAGCACTGGATGTGGTGAACTCGAAAAACCAGCGCGTGATTTTTGCAGTGAAGCTGCAACAGGTCGCGGGCCGGGATAAGAAAGTCGATATCAAACCTTTCCTGATTCAGGGGCTGCCGGCAGCGGTGAAACCAACGGATGTGCTGATGGAAACCCTGTCTGAGAATCAGGCGCGGATCCGTCAGCTCAATGAAGTGAAAGACGCGGTTTCTCAGTATGAAGGCGTGCAGTTTAAAACCTTCAGCTCAGTTACGGACTATCACACTCAGATGTTTGAGTTTGGTGTGCTGCCGAAGAAACTGCGCAACAGCACGGATCGCTCAAAATTCTACCGTCTGATTGAAGCCTCTCTGTACGGCGGTATTTCCAGTGCAATTACCCGTTCTCTGCGCGACTACCTGCTGCCGCATAACTCCGGCGTGAAAAAAGCATTCCAGGATATGGAAGCGGCGCTGCGTGAAAACCGCATGACACTGGAAGCGATCAAAGTCACTCAGAATGACCGCGATCTGTTCAAGCACCTAATCACCGAAGCAACCAACTATGTTGCTGCGGACTATATGCGTCATGCCAATGAGCGCCGCTCCAAACTGGAGCAGACGCTGAACCTGCGTGGCGAACTGCTGGGTTCCCGCAATACGCTGATTGATCAGCAGCAGGTGTTCAGCAATATGTCGCAGGAACTGGACGAGCTGAAAGACAACGAAAGTGCACTAGAGCAGGATCATCAGGCCGCTTCTGACCACCTGCAACTGGTTCAGACGGCGGTTCGTCAGCAGGAAAAAATTGAGCGCTATCGTGACGATCTGCTCGAGCTGACAGAACGCCTGGAAGAGCAGGTGATGATTGTCGAGGAAGCGGCAGAGCAGCTGGCGATGGTCGAAGAACAGGCCATGCTGAGTGAAGAAGAAGTGGACAGCCTGAAGTCTCAGCTGGCCGATTACCAGCAGGCGCTGGACACGCAGCAAACCCGTGCACTTCAATATCAGCAGGCGGTTCAGGCACTGGAGAAAGCCCGCGCGATTACCGGCGATACTGAGCTGGATAAAGACAATGCCAATGAACTGCTGAGCCATTTAAAGCAGCAGCAAGAGGGGAAAACGACCGCTCTGCTGGCGCTGAAACACAAACTGGATATGTCAGCGGCGGCGGCACAGCAGTTTGAGAAAGGTCTGCAACTGGTGATCACTATTGCCGGTGCTGTGGATCGCGCTTCAGCCGGTCAGAAAGCCCGTGAATTGCTGGCTACCGGCCGTGAGATGCGCATGATTGCCCAGCGCAGCGAGCAGCTGAGTGCGCAATACCGCGATCTGGAACGCAATATGCGACACCAGCGTCAGGCGCAGGAGCTGGCTGATACCTATACCAAACGCTTTGCGGTTGAACTGGATAGTGAACTTGCACTGGCAGAAGAACAGGCCCGCCACGAAGCCACGCTGGAAAGTCTGGAACAAAACCAGTCTGAACTGGTGGAAAAACGCAGTGAACTGCGCCGTCAGGAGCAGCAGCTGTCCCAGCAAATGACAGAGCTGGAAGGCAAGGCGCCGGCCTGGATTGCAGCCAGTGATGCGCTGGAAAAACTGGCGGAGCAGTCCGGTCAGGATCTGTATGACAGTCAGGCGGTGATGACAGCCATGCATCAGACGCTGGAAGCCGAGCGTGAAGCGATTCATACCCGTGACAAACTGGCGATCCGCAAGCAGGACGTTGAGCATGAAATCGAGCCTCTGGCGCTACCGGGCGGGAGTGATGACTCACGTCTGCGTGTGATTGCGGAAGTGCTTGGCGGCACTCTGCTGTCTGAAATTTATGATGACATCACCATTGATGATGCGCCGTATTTCAGTGCCATGTATGGCCCGGCCCGTCATGCGATCGTTGTTCAGGATCTGCAGGCGGTGCGAGAAAAACTGGCGGAGCTGGATGACTGCCCGGATGATCTTTATATCATCGAAGGGGATGCCGACTCGTTTGACGACAGCAGCTTTGTGGTTGATGAGCTGGAAGGCGCCGTCTGTGTTCAGCTGAACGAACAACAGTTGCGTTATTCACGTTTCCCGAAAGTCCCGTTGTTTGGCCGCGCGGCCCGTGAACAGCGTCTGGAAATACTGCGTGAAGAACGGGATCAGGTTGTTGAAGATCACGCCAAGGCATCCTTTGATGCACAGAAACTGCAGCGTTTGTATCAGAGCTTTAATGCCTTTGTTGCCAGTCATCTGGCCGTCGCTTTTGATGCGGATCCGGAAGAAGCCATTCGCGTCGCCCGCGAGCAACGGAACCAGATTCAGCGTCAGCTGGGTGATACCGAAGCGACCGAACAGCAGCAGCGCAGTCAGCTGACGGCAGCGCGTGAAGGTCTGTCTCTGCTGGCGAAACTGCAGCCTGTCGTTGGCATGCTGGAAGATGACACACTGGCAGCACGACTGGAAGAGGTTGAGCAGCAACTGTCTCAAATCGACGAAGCACGTCATTATCTGGAGCGTCACGGTAAAGCGTTGGATGAACTGGAAGGTCTGGTGTCTGCACTGGATGCTGACCCGGAGCGTTTCGATGCGATGCAGAGCGAATACCAGGAAGCCGATCAGGCGCTGCAAACGCTGAAGAGTCAGATCTTTGCCCTGTCGGATCTGGTCGAGCGCCGTCACCACTTTGGCTATGCCGACGCGGTTGAGCTGCTGAGCAAGAGCTCTGAGCTGAACGAACAGCTCAAATCGAAACTGGAAGCGGCAGAACGTGAACGGACGCGTCAGCGTGAAAACCTGAAGCAGTCGCAGACGCAGAATAACCAATACAACCAGCTGCTGGCCTCGCTGAAGAGTTCGCATCAGGCGAAGCTGGAGACGGTTCAGGAATTTGAACGTGAATTGCAGGAACTGGGTGTCCGTGCGGATGTGGAAGCGGAAGAACGCGCCCGTCTGCGCCGTGACGAACTGCACGAGCGCCTGCACAGCTCACGCAACCGTCGCAGTGAACTGGAAAAAGCGACCACTTCGCTGGAACTGGAAATGCGCGGGCTGGTGAAGCGTCTGCGGAAAGTCGAGAAAGACTATGCCGACCTGCGTACGCTGGTGGTGAACACTAAAGCAGGCTGGTGTGCGGTCCTGCGTCTGGCACGTGAAAGCGATGTCGAACGTCGTCTGCACCGCCGTGAAATGGCATACATGAGTGCCGATGAGCTGCGTTCGCTGTCGGATAAAGCATTGGGTGCACTGCGTCTGGCTGTTTCGGATAATGAGACCCTGCGCGATGCGCTGCGTCAGTCGGAAGATGTTTCCCGTCCGGAGCGTAAGGTTCTCTTCTATATTGCCGTGTATCAGCACCTGCGTGAGCGGATCCGTCACGACATTATCCGTACCGATGATCCGGTGGAAGCCATCGAAGAGATGGAAGTGGAACTGGCGCGTCTGACGGAAGAGCTGACTGCCCGTGAAAAACGTCTGGCGATCAGTTCAGACAGCGTGGCGAACATTATCCGCAAGACCATCATGCGTGAGCAGAACCGGATCAAGATGCTGAACCAGGGCCTGCAGAATATCAGCTTTGGTCAGGTGAAAGGCGTGCGTCTGAACGTCAATGTCCGCGAAACTCACGAAGCATTGCTGGCGGGTCTGTCTGAGCAGCAGGAGCAGCATCAGGATCTGTTCGGAAATAACCGACTCACGTTCTCTGAAGCAATTGCCAAGCTGTTCCAGCGTCTGAACCCGCATATTGATATGGGTCAGCGTTCGCCGCAGACCTTGGGTGAAGAGCTGCTGGATTACCGGAATTATCTTGAGCTGAGCATCGAGGTTAACCGGGGTACGGATGGCTGGCTGCAGGCCGAGTCGGGTGCACTGTCGACCGGTGAAGCGATTGGTACAGGCCAGGCGATTCTGCTGATGGTTGTGCAGAGCTGGGAAGAAGAAGCCCGCCGTCTGCGCGGGAAAGATATCATCCCGTGCCGTCTGCTGTTCCTGGATGAGGCAGCGCGTCTGGATGCTAAGTCAATTGCCACCCTGTTCGAGCTGTGTGAACGTCTGGACATGCAGTTGCTGATTGCAGCACCGGAAAACATCAGTCCGGAGAAGGGGACGACCTACAAGCTGGTGCGGAAGATCTTTAAAGATCGTGAACACGTCCATGTCGTCGGCCTGCGTGGCTTTGGTCAGGAACCGAAAACCATTGAGGCGGAAACCGGACGGCAACTGGAACTGGATCCGGCCTGATCAGGTCTCATCGGCAAGTGAGAAAAACCAGCATGGAAACATGCTGGTTTTTTTATGCCTGAAAGGGCTGGGGTCAGGACAGATGATTTTGAGGGGCAGTGCCGACAGCGGATCAGGCCATCAGAAACTTATATCCCAGAGAACACATCAAAAGCGTGAGCGACAGGGACAAGATTTTGCGAACCATCCCGGGACCATATTTCATGGCGGATGCACTGCCTAAATGATTGCCCAGAAGGTTCATCAGCACTAAGGGGACAGCCAGCAGGTACAGCACATTGCCTGAAATCATGAAGGCGATCAGTGCGCCGATATTGGATGAAAAGTTAAACAGCTTCGAGGTCGCTGAGGCAGAGACCAAATCAAATCTGAGCATGTAATGCAGCGCCAGAATCAAAAAACTGCCTGTCCCGGGTCCGAAGAAACCATCATAAAAACCAATGATAAAGACGACGATCGGAACACCGAGCAGCAATACGGTTGCGTTAACCGGCTGTGAAGCATCAATCGTCTCTTTTTTCGGGAGAAAGGACAGCAGAATCCCAACCGGTAACATAGCGAGAATAATTTTGCCGATGGTGTCCGGGTCAAAGTACAAAATGGCCTGTGCGCCGGCATAAGCGCCGATGAGTCCGGCTGGGATACCGGTTGCCACTGCAGTCCAGATGACTTTCCGGTTCTGCACAAAGTTACGGATGGCTGCAATGGTGCCTAAGGTGCTGACAATTTTCTCCTGACCCAGTGCGACTTGCGGGGGTAAACCCGCAAGAATGAATGAAGGCACAAGGATCAGCCCGCCGCCGCCAGCGA
Organism: Photobacterium sp. 53610; assembly: GCF_036409375.1. NCBI lineage: Bacteria > Pseudomonadati > Pseudomonadota > Gammaproteobacteria > Vibrionales > Vibrionaceae > Photobacterium > Photobacterium sp. 53610. The sequence continues at coordinate 475,038 of NZ_JAXOFS010000001.1, forward strand.
CGCTGTCGATAAATCCGGCGGCCAGTGCAGCGAGCATTAAAGCACCAATAATCCACAAAGAGAGGTCATTCAGGAATAGATCCATTGGTTACCCTTCTTCATGAACCGAGGCGAATGAGGTTTTGTATGACTGAATCAGGACGGAGGTATCCATGCGGCCCAGACCCTGCTGGATCAGTTGCTGGTAGCGTTGATTCACATCCTGTGTCATCGGCAGCGCCAGGCCGTTGCGCTCAGCTTCTTCCAGACAAATCAGCAGATCTTTGCGCATCCAGTCAATGGCAAAGCCAAAGTCGAAGGAATCCGCTGCCATGGTGACGGCACGGTTTGCCATTTGCCAGGAGCCTGCAGCCCCCTGCGTCAGTGCACTGGTGACCTGCGCGATATCCAGATCGGACTTTTCTGCCAGCAGCAGGGCTTCGCTCAGACCTTGCAGCACACCGGCAATACAGATTTGGTTCACCATCTTGCACCGCTGGCCCTGTCCGTGACCGCCCAGCAGCACAGCATGTTTTGCGTAGGCACGGATCACTTCAGCGACCCGGTCATAAACCGCGGCTTCACCGCCGCACATCACCGTGAGCGCGCCGTTTTCAGCCCCCGCCTGACCTCCGGAAACCGGTGCATCGATGAAATGGACGCCTTTTTCTTTACTGGCCCGGGCGAGTTCAGTGGCTAAATGAGCCGATGTTGTGGTGTGGTCGACTAAAATACTGCCCGGTTTCATTGAAGAGAGTACACCGGTCTCGCCATAGATAACGCTCCGGACATCGTCATCATTCCCCACACAGACAAACACCATATCGCTGTTGTGAGCTGCTTCCTTCGGTGTCTGAGCCGATTGTCCGGCGTATGTCCGGGCCCAGTGCTCAGCTTTTTCGCCTGTGCGGTTATACACAGTGACCTGATGACCGGCGCGGGACAAATGCCCGGCCATTGGGTAGCCCATCACGCCTAAACCGATAAATGCGACTTTGTTTCCTTCCATGATTATCTCCCGTCCCCCAGACTCTGGGTCAATATGGTTTAAATGATATATGTCAAACCCAAGCGCACTGACAACAGCCTCAGCTGTTCCCGACTGTATGAAAGCGGCATGTGGCGTTGTTGGATCATGACATGATGTAATTTGCGCAACGGGGTGACTTTAATGAATTCAATTGACATATGTCAATATGTGGGTATCAAATTATTTTAATCGTGATTAAACTAAGGAGCTTTGAAATCAGATGGTCACCTCATGGAGTTTGGGCGTGAGTGAAAACAAGTTCAGGCAGATTGCCAGTGCAATAGAGTCGAGAATTGACAGTGGTCAGTACCCGCCGAATTCAAGACTGCCAACGCATCGTGATTTGGCTGAAGAACTGGAAACAACCCCCGCAACAGTGGCGAAAGCCTATAAACTGCTGGTCGAAAAGAACTACGTGGAATCTTTCGTAGGGCGGGGCACCTTTGTAAAAGGGAACACTGAATTGGGTCAGGTGATTCAGGCACCAGACCTTGAAACCGTCTATAACTTTTCCATTCTTCAGCCCTGTCTGGCACAGAGTCTGCCCTGGCTACAGGCGGCGTTCACACAGGCTTCAAACAAACTGAGTACCGATTTGATCGGTTATACAGAATTTTCCGGCCATCAGGCGCACCGTGCTGCGGGTGTCCAGTGGGCGGCCCGCTACGGGCTGGAAAAAGGAACCCCAGAAAATACGCTGCTGGTGGATGGGGCGCAGAATGCGCTGTCATTGCTGATCATCGCGCTGACAAAGCCCGGCGACACGATTGCGGTTGAAAGGCTGACTTACCCCGGGATTCTGGCGATTGCCAGTTTGCTGGGACGGCGGGTCGTCGGCGTCGACATGGATGATGAAGGCATGATGCCGGAACATCTCAAAGCTGTCATCAGGCATGATAAACCGAAGCTGGTGGTCACGATCCCTTCACATCAGAACCCGACAGGGGTGACGATGCCTGAAGCACGCCGGAAGCAGATAGCAGACGTCATTGCAGCATCAGATGTGTGGCTGGTGGAAGATGACGTTTATGCTTTCTTGAACAGTGAGACGATACCGGCGATTTGTAACTGGATCCCCGAGCAATCTTTCCATATCACCAGTTTGTCGAAAGCGATCAGTCCTGCATTACGCTGCGGATTTATCAAAGTTCCGGACAGTCAGGTGGCCGCCATGAATGCTCATATCCGGGCCAATATCTGGTTGTCTTCACCTATCAACTATATTGCTGCTGCGGAGATGATCACCAATGGCAGCGCCTTCCATGTGGCCGGGCTGCAGCAGCAAATTGCCAGACAGCGGCAGCAGATTGCGCAGTCGGTCCTGAGTGTGCCTTATACAACATCTCACGGATATCATATCTGGCTGCCTTTACCGGACGGCTGGCGGGCCGAGCGCTTTGTGATGGAAGCGAAAAGCCGGGATCTGATTGTCAGCAGCGGCAGTTATTTTTGTCCGGACTCAAAAGAATCTGATCACATCCGGTTATCTCTGATGTCAGTTTCTTCTGATCAGAAGCTGGAAGAGGGTTTAAGTAAACTCGACCAGTTACTGCAGTCTGAAATCAATACCCTGTTTCATTTCTAGCGTTTATTCTCCTTCCTGTATCGGCCCTCAGTATTGAGGGCCGTTGCTCACTTCATCTGAATTCTCATTGTTTATCCATAGCCGTTGACTTTTTTTGTTCCCAATTTTGTCTTGTTCCTAAGACCCCTTTCTCAATCGTTAGTGTCGCTGACGATAGCGCTTTTCGCTGTGACTGAGTGCCTAGAATTTTAGTGTTGGAGTCGGCCATCTGACTAATCACTCAATACTAAAGCGAAGCCTGGCGGCCGTGATTGAGTGTAGAAAAACGATTCATTCAGTTTTGTCGTAGGGGTAATGACATGAAAAATATAATTCTTTTAATGCTCGCTATGATGGCAGTGGCGGGCTGTAGTGATTCAGGCAGTGCGGACAATGCTGCGAATACACCATTGGACTCTGATGGTCAGCAGGAAGTACCTGTCACCATCGAGGTTCCGGAGAACCCGGATACGGATCCAGGCGATCCTTCTGACCCGAGCAATCCGGGCAACGGTTATGATGGCCCCCGTAAAGTCTGTCTGGCGATTACGGGTCTGGAGCTGAAAGGAAGCAGCGGCAATATTATTGAATACACCAATGAGGTCATTCAGCAGGCTCTGGAATCTGATCCGGACTGCGTGCCGCCATCCGATATTGTGAAAGATGCATTGCCCGAGGGCATGGTACTGGTCGATCTGCTGCACATGAGTAATGATCTGGTGTACTTGCTGAAAGGCGTCGGTTTACCGGTCGATGATTATGTCAGCGTGACGCTGAAAATTAATGATCAGGGCACCTATGGCGGTTTCGACATCGACTTTGACGGTGATGTGGACATCAGCTCAGGCAGTCCTTATTCCTATGTGCAGGAATATGACGGCGATTACAAAGCGGTCGATTTGGGCGGTAAGCTGGAATTTGCCGGCTTTAACCTGAAAGACAAATATGGTTATCCGCAAACCTATTCCATGATGATTGACCCGTACAGCGCACTGGAAATGAAAGACAACGGCGCGTATGGCCTGACCGGCAAGGGGATGTGGTTGGTCAATAAGCTTGATGCGGTCGATATTGTGGGGGACGTGCTGGACTCGGCTTGTGTCGAAGATGCAATGAAGCTGATTTATCTGTTCAAGTCAGATTCTGAAGGACCAAGTTCAGGTGGTGATCCAGACTACATTACCATGGCCAATGATGACGGCGACGGTACATACTCTTACGGCATGTCCAGTATTCCGAAAGGGTATTACGACTTCGAAATCATGTGTGATGTAGACGATGCGATCCCTGAGTTCTCCGGCTATGGTAAGTATGATGTTGAAGTCACCGATAATGCGTCGGGTAACTACGACCTTTATGATTCAATGAATTAAAGATGCTGCTGTTGCATGAACCGAACCAACCGGCCAACTTTGTTTGGCCGGTTTGCTGTTGAGGCGTACACTGAATACTCCCTGAACACTCAGATGATCATGCTGTACATGTGAGTTTTTAGCTTTTGTAGCAAGATCAATATCTCATTTTTGCGCAAAAATTATCTGAATCGTTGGATATCAACTCTTTGATTCTTGTGATTTTTGTCGCAAATGTCGCTGTTTTCATCCCTTCCTGCCCAGCTTTTGCTGGTTGTTTTTTAACCTCCGATTCATTACATTCCTTCTGCATCGCGTATTGGAAACAAAGAGAAACAGCTATGACATTCAGTGGCAAACTGCTTTCACCGGCATCGAACGGACTCACTTCTTTCAAAAAATTTGCATTCAGTTCAGTGCTTGGTCTGGCTGTGTTCGGGTACGGCATTCACCCGGCACAGGCATCTGTGACAACGAAGCCAACAAATCATTTGGAGTCTACGTTGAAGTACGTAGAGCTGGAGGCTCAGGAAGGCGATAAAAATATGCAGCTTTTCCTGGGGCGCGCCTATCTGGAAGGTAAAAGCGGAGTTGAAGCGGATCCGCTGAAGGGTCTGTACTGGCTGGAGCAGGCTTCGGTGGATATGCCCGAAGTGAAAACCATGATTGGTGATCTGTTCAAGAACGGTCAGTTAGTGCCACAGGACAGCGAACTGGCGGTGCACTGGTACACGAAAGCCGCAAATGAAGGTGACATTCCGGCGATGGAAGAGCTGGGAATGTTCTATGCCTCAGGTGCGGATGGTCAGGTGGACTGCGGTAAAGCCATTCACTGGTTTACTCAGGCATCGAACGGCGGTTCACTGGATTCGAAACGTAATCTGGTCTGGTTGTATGCAACCTGTAAAGATGAAAAAGCACGTGATGGTCATCTGGCGCTGAAACTGGCAAAACAGGTGATCAGTAAAACCAGTCCTGATGCAGGTGATTACGACAACCTCGCCGCTGCATATGCTGCCTGCGGTCAGTTCCTACAGGCTGTCAGAGCCCAGCAAATTGCGTTGGATAAGCTGGAGCAGGATGTTGAGGCACAGCGAATTGCGAAATTCACACAGCGTTTGAAGCTGTATCAGCAAAATCAGACGATTTACAGTGCTTCACTGTAATTCCCTTTTCGCATAACGCCAATCATTCTTCTCCTGTTATGCAATATCAAGCCTTCACCCGTTGTGAAGGCTTTCTTTTTCCCATTTCAAATACAGAAATTCACAGCAGCTGACACATAATCAATACATGGATGATTTTCGGGATTCTTGCTGTTGTGATACCACCAGAACGCGATATTTCAGGCATTGTCAGTCTGGACAGTAAAGATTATTCCTCCGGTGAAAACCGCATGCGGGCTGTCGGCGGAGAAGCGGGCATCGGTTTGCTTGCTGATGCATTTTGCAATGCATTGGATGCAATTTCGGAAGCGAGCGGTATCCGTCAGAAATATCCTGAAGATCTGTCAGAGTTCCGGGCCTCTCTTGTTTCTTTTTTCACGATCTGGATGACCGGAGAAACGCCGTTATACAGTAAAGCAAACGGCCGGCGCTATCTGTCGGCGAACCCCAAACGACTCCGTCTGAACGGCGCAGAAAAGCAAGCCTGGCTTGATTGCATGCAGTATGCACTGGATGCTCAACCTTATGATGAAGTGTTTAAACGTTATGTCATGGTGCAACTGACACTGGCTGCAGAAATGACACGACTTCCATCATACTAAAGTGTGACGCCGGAAATTTTTAGACTTCATTTTCTCGGGCGAATACTTTTGGGTGAAAAACTGTTGGTTAATTTTGGTCTGCTTCTTGCTTTTTATTACCCATGTAAAGGTGGTTTGCGCAGGGGATAAAAGCATGGAATTGTTGATTAAGTTAACATTAGCTGCATCGTGTTGTTTTGCAGTCTCGGCCAGTGCAGCTGAGATTAACCTGGCAGCACCCGGGACGGAGCAGGCTGTTCTGAACATGGGGAGTCAGGGTAACAGCTATGTTACTGTTTACCAGCAAACCGGGGCCGGCTCAGGTCATTTAGGATCTTTCCTGCGTATTCAGGAAAGCGGAAATGGCAACGGGAACGGAAACAGCAACGGAGATGGCAACGGTATTCAGGAAGGATTTAATACCAGCACCACGGATCCTTACATGATGGATCAGCACCCCTCAGGAAATTTTACACGTGATGTACTGTTTTCTGAGCTTCAGTCCGCTTACGGGTTTTATGCTTTCATTCTGGATGTTGATGAAACAGGAAATGACAACGAAATCGTGCTGACGAATTTGATGCTCTTTTCGACCAGTACACCAAGCCAGAATGTGGACGACATCAGTCACCTGCAAGACAAGACGTTATTGTGGAGTCTGGACTGGAGTGATAGTGGTACGTTTCAGGATAATTCAATCCGTCTGGATGCAAGGAAGAACAATAACGGGCCGGGGAGCGGTGCAACGGACATAGCATTTTTCATCAATGATGATTATCTGTCATCCATCCCTGACGGGCAGAACAACTTTGTTCTGTATGCGAGTTTTGATGAGTTTGATTCCGGATATGAAGAATGGGCACATAGCACCGTGTACTTTGATGAACCGCCTACATGGGTCTCAGAGCCTTCCGGAATGGCGATGCTGGGCTTTGGTCTGCTCTCCGTGGCAGCCTGCGTCCGCAGACGCCGGGTGAAGGTGTGCGAAGGACGCTGAACTGAATGTTCAAAGGGAGCCGAGGCTCCCTTTTTTCATCGTGTTCATCCATTCAGTACGTTGCAGCATCCTGAGGTGACTTAAACAGATCTTCAATGGCCTGAATGGCGGCTTCGACCCATTCCTGCAAGGTTTCAGTTTCCGGAAAACCTGGCTTAATCGCGTTCAAATATCTGCAGAAACACATAAATTTGCACCTCCTCAGTAATTGTAGACCCGTCAACGGTAAGCTTCATTCTGCTGTTCAGCACGGCATTGATATCAATTCCATTATGGAATGAGTTTATATCTCAGCTTTCGCTGTTATCCGTAGCTGAAGGCTGTTACTTTTCTCGCCTGATGTAAGTGTTTGGTTTCAGGGAGAAGTATGGACATATCATTAGACATTCTGGCGCTGCTGTTTTTTGTAGCCGGACTGGCCGGATTTATTGACGCGATCGCTGGCGGCGGGGGACTGCTCACGATGCCAGCACTGCTGGCCGCCGGGATTCCGCCGACTCAGGCACTGGCGACCAATAAACTGCAAAGCTCATTTGGCAGTTTTTCGGCCACTTATTATTTTGTCCGGCACGGAATGGTGAATTTAAGACAAATGGGGCTGGCGATTGCCTGTACCTTTGCGGGGTCAGCGGTCGGTGCAGAATGGGTTCAGCAGATTGATGCCAGTGTGCTGACCATGATGATCCCGGTTCTGCTGATTGCCATCTCACTCTACTTTCTGCTGGCGCCGCAGGCCAGTATTCATGGCGGAAAGGCCCGGATATCTGACAACCTGTTTGCGTTTACCGTGGGAACGGGCATCGGATTTTATGACGGCTTCTTTGGTCCCGGCACCGGTTCATTATTTACCATTTGCTTTGTGACGCTGGCGGGGCTTGGTATTGTGGAAGCAACGGCACGAACCAAAGTCCTCAATTTCACCTCGAACATTGCCGCGTTGCTGTTTTTTGTTCTGGCCGGGCTGCCGGTCTGGAAAGTGGGTCTGGTGATGGCGGTGGGCGGATTTATGGGAGCGCGGCTCGGTGCCAAAGTAGTCGTCAGCAGGGGGCGGAAGCTGATTCGTCCGATGGTGGTGACGATGTCGATGCTGATGGCTGCAAAGCTGCTCTGGGAACAAAATCCGCAATGGTTTCAATAAGAGTTCTGACCCGTTCTGCGCGGTAACTGTGCTGGCGGTAGCAGAGATAAATCGGGCGGATTAAATCATCCAGAAAGGCAAAGTGCTGGCAATTTTCAGGTGGAATGGCCAGGGTCTGAACCACAGAGAAGGGCACCAGGGCCGGTGCGGTGCCAGCCAGAGCCAGCTTGGCTGCGGCGGTGTAAGAGTCCATTTCCATCAGTGGCTTGATACCGGCCTGCTGCAGTAATCCGGCCTGATACGCATTGGCCGGATTACTGAGATCATTGGTCAGCAGGGCGGCGGGCGGCTCAGCGAGATGCCGGTCGTACACAACGGTAAAGGGCTCATTCATCAGGTGGATGAGCTGAAGACCATGCTGGCCCGGCATGTGTCCGGCACAAAAACCCAGAGTCGCATCCCCGGACTGCACCCGTTCGACGATCACGGGGGTGTGATGCGTACTGATCACGATATAGGGATCGGTTTTCAGGTATTTCCCCATGAAAGGGGCCAGATAGCCGGAGACCAGCGTTTCTGAACACGCCATCGTGATCGGCGTGTTATCCCGGACAGATTGCTGCTCGAAAATCCGGCCTTTCAGTTCGTTGAATCCGGGGCCAACCTGAGCCACTAATGCCTGTGCATCCGGTGTGAGTTTGATGTGGCGGCCATCGGGAACAATCAGTTTTTTTCCCAACCGTTTTTCCAGCCGGGCGATACGCTTACTGACCGCACTCTGGCTGATATACAAACGGCTGCCGGCACGGCTCATTGTGCCTTCTTTTGCAAGAACCAGCAGCGTTTCCACACCTTCAAGCAGCATCAGCGTCTCCGGATGACTCATTCATGAAAAAACGGAATGAATTCTAGCAAAGAATCGTGTGTATGCGGAACAGGAAACAAGAAACCGCCAGTCATGAGATACTGGCGGCTTGGAAAAAGGGATTAGTTGTTCGAGGTGTCGTCCGGATGGGTCTGCGTAATGCTGCCGACTTCAAGCATCGGTGCAACATCCAGATGTTCTGCATTCATCATGGCAGAGATTCGCTGGACGGAGGATAACAGCAGCGACTGCTCCCACTCATCTAACTGCTGGAAACGGGATACAAAGCTCTCCTGAAGCGGCAGAGGCGCCTTTTCCAGATGTGCTCGTCCTTCATCGGTTAAGTGGGCGTGGACTTTTCGCTTGTCCAGTGTGCTTCTTTCCCGGACGACCAGTCCGCGTTTTTCCAGACGGTCAAGAATGGTCGTCGCCGTTGCCTGACTCATATTGGTATTGTTGGAAAGCTGACGGATGGTGACTTCACCTGAATCACGAATGGCTTTCATTAATACAAGTTGCGGCCCGGTCAGTCCGGTCGACTTATTCAGTTGTCTTGAGTGCAAATCGATTGCACGAATGATTTGTCGCAGGGCGATAAGGACTTCTTCATGTTTGTCCATGTTGCTCTCCCACCTTTCTGCCGTTCGTCCATCCTGAAAGTTCAGACAGAAGCTGAAGCGGCAAATGCATGATTGATTCTTATATTAGGGTAAACAGCTGCGTGAGATTGGAGTAAACCGGCAGGTCCCTTTCGCTGATGCGAAATTCTAGCATGCCAATTGTTTAGCCTTCTATCAAAAAACGCAGTAAAAACCATGATTTGCTCGATTTTTCATCTTTGTTTAGTGCTTCTGGATGCCGATGAGCGCTTTCGCAGCTGTTTTGTACAACCGGAAGGAGCCTCTTACTGAGTTTAGGCGACTGGCAGTGAGCGATAAATTGTGACGGTTCTTTGATGTGAGTACGGGTGAATAAGCTGTCGGAAGGCCGCCGTGAAAATGAGATTTTTATGTTGTACAAAACTTCAGCGAAGCATCGTTGCATATTTCTGTTCGTACAAATTTTGTGCGTTATTTTTCAAATTGTGTCTTTCTGTTACTTGTTATTGTTGCTCATGTGAATAATAATGATTATCAATTTTAGCCTTAATTGTTTTTAAACTGATCAAGGACGACATGTCACAATGAAAAAGACGTTTGCCCTTTCTTTACTCGCGGCTTCAGTGCTGGCGACAGGCCATGCACAGGCGGCCACCAAGCAAGACGTTGTTCAACACTATGCAGATATTGCTTTTAACGTATTCAGCGATGCGCAATCGACAGCGCGCAACCTGGACCAGGCGATTGATGCTCTGATTGCAAACCCATCTGAAAAGACGCTGGCCGAGGCAAAAGCTGCCTGGAAACTGGCGCGTATCCCTTATCAGCAATCTGAGGTTTTCCGTTTCGGTAACGCCGTTGTGGATGACTGGGAAGGCCAACTGAACGCATGGCCACTTGATGAAGGCCTGATCGACTATGTCGCGCAGGGTTACCATCATGAGCTGGGTAATGAAGGCGCAACGGCAAATATCATTGCAAATGAACAGATTCAGGTTGGCAATGTGACCATCAATGCGTCACAAATTACGCCGGAGCTGCTGGCAGACATGAATGAAATTGGTGGTTCTGAAGCGAATGTCGCAACCGGATACCACGCAATTGAGTTTCTGCTGTGGGGACAGGATCTGAATGGCACCAATGCGGGTGCAGGTGAACGTGCTTACACCGACTTTATCAGCGGTGAGGGTTGTACTCACGGCAATTGTGACCGTCGCCGGACTTACCTGAAAGCCGCTTCTCAGCTGCTGATGACGGATCTGGGCTGGATGACCAAGCAATGGTCGGCAACAGAGAAAGGCAATTACCGCAGTGAGCTTCTGGCAGACAGCCCGGAAAACGGTCTGCGCAAAATGCTGTTCGGAATGGGATCTCTGTCGCTGGGCGAACTGGCCGGTGAGCGGATGAAAGTTGCGCTGGAAGCAAACTCGACTGAAGATGAGCACGATTGTTTCTCAGACAATACCCATAATTCTCATTTCTACGATGAGCAGGGTATCTACAACATCTACACCGGTACTTACAAGCGTGTTGATGGCAGCACCTTGTCCGGTCCGAGCATCCATGACCTGGTTGCTGAGAAAGATCCAAAAGCGGCGAAAGCCATCCATGCTGAATTTGACCAGACGCGTGCACAGGTTTATGCCCTGGTTGAAGCAGCAGAGAAAAATAACCAGCATTTTGACCAGCTGATTGCAGCAGGCAACAAAGCCGGGAATAAGCTTGTGAATGACGCCATTATGGCACTGGTAAAACAGACGGCAGAAATTGAACGTGCCGCTGGTATTCTGGGTGTCACAAGCCTGAATCCGGATACTGCGGATCACCAGTTTTAATTCGTGATGACGTCAAAAAATTATAAATAAAGAGAAGGGCTCAGTTGAGCCCTTTTGTCGTCATTGTTCATCAGAAAAACTATGAAAAAATGTGAGTATCAACAATGAATTTGAGGACTTTTGCAGCCAGGATTGCTGTGCTTTCTCTGCCGCTGACGTTTCCGGCTTTTGCCCAGACCGCTGATGCCTTAACAACTGAATCTGCCCTGATGAAATCAGGTGGAGAGACCAGTGTGAATAAGGCCGGCGCGAACGCATTTTCAATGCCGGCGGCTAACCTGCCGTTGGTGAACCGTCTGGATTTCAGTGTCGGCAACAGTTTTTTCAGAAACCCATGGGTTCAGGCGCCTGCGACGACGGATGCCCGTGATGGTCTGGGGCCGTTGTTTAACACCAATGGCTGCCAGAATTGCCACATTAAAGATGGTCGCGGCCATCCGCCTGAAGCCGGTGACAAGAACAGTGTGTCTATGCTGGTGCGCCTGAGTATTCCGGCGATGACCCCGGAACAGAAGAAATCCCTGATTATGGATGGCGTGGTGCCTGATCCGGTTTACGGCGGACAACTTCAGGACTTTGCACTGCCGGATGCCAAACCAGAAGGGCAGGTAAAGGTGATTTACACCGATGTCCCGGTGATTTTTGCTGACGGTGAAGTGGTGACTCTGCGCAAGCCGAAGCTGGCCATCACCGATTTAAATTATGGTGAGATGCACCCGGATATCATGATGTCTGCCCGTGTCGCACCACCGATGATCGGACTGGGATTGCTGGAGCAGATTCCTGAGCAGACACTGGAATCTCTGGCAGCAGCACAGCTGAAAGAAGATCAAGGCGTCTCCGGCCGGTTGAATCGTGTCTGGGATGTTGAGAAACAACAGACCGTTGCAGGCCGTTTTGGATGGAAAGCCGGTCAGCCAACCCTGAAACAGCAGGATGCCGGTGCTTTCAACGGGGATATGGGGCTGACCAGCAGTCTCTTCCCGGTTGAAAATTGCACCAGCGGACAAACCGCCTGCCAGACGTTACCAAGCGGTGGCGAACCGGAAGTCAGTGATAAGATTCTGAACTTTGTTGAGTTTTATTCCCGCCATCTGGGTGTGCCGATCCGACGCAATCTGGCCGACCCTCAGGTGCAGCGCGGTGAGCACCTGTTTGCGGAGAGTGGTTGTGGTTCCTGCCACCAGAGTCAGCTGAAGACTGCGAAAGTAGACAGCCTGCCTGCACTTTCAGAGCAAACCATTCATCCGTATACAGACTTACTGCTGCATGATATGGGCGAAGGACTGGCGGATCACCGGGATGAGTTCCTGGCGAATGGCCGTGAATGGCGTACCGCACCGCTGTGGGGCATTGGTTACACAGAAGAAGTGAACGGTCACACTTATTTCCTGCATGACGGCCGTGCGCGGAACATGATGGAAGCTGTCCTCTGGCATGGCGGAGAAGCCGAGCGAAGCCGTGCGCAGGTTCTGCAAATGAACAAACAAGATCGTGAAGCGCTGATGGCCTTCCTGCACTCACTGTAAGGACAATCGCATGAAAAAATCGATAATTGCGCTCAGTCTGCTGCCAGTCCTTTCCGGGCTGGCTGGGTGTAACGACAAACAAGCCTCAGTGACAGCGGCGATTCACCAGCAACATCAGCAAGCTGCGGCTGCAGTTTATGCCGCCTCTAAAGGGCTTGAAAGTGCCGTGACAACGATGTGTGCCTCACCTTCAGAAGAGACGCTTGAGGCCAGCCGCTCTGCATGGCAGACGCTGATGCAGGACTGGATGGTCTTGCAGGGGCGGGAAAAAGGCAGTGAAGAGGCATTGTCTCTGTCCTGGCAGATTCAGTTCTGGCCGGACAAAAAAGACATCACGGGCCGTAAAATGGAGCAGTTGCTGGCACAGCAGAAAAACTGGACTGCCCGTGAACTGGCGGATCAAAGCGTGGCTGTGCAGGGTGTCGGCGCGATGGAATGGCTGCTGTATGGCAACCCGGAGCGTTTGAACCAGCCTTACGGCTGTGAGCTTGCCACAGCGATTGGCCAACGGCTGATGCAAAGCGGTGACGCGCTGGAACGTGCCTGGAAGGACAACCCGTGGCAGGCAATGACGCCGCAACTGGCGTTGGGGGAATATTTAGGCGCCCTGACAAACCAGCTTGATTTTGCTATGAAGAAACTGACGCTGCCGATGGGGAAACCGGGTCATCCGCGTCCATACCAGGCGGAATCGTGGCGCTCTCAGACCTCACTGGCCAACCTGAAGGCGAATGTTCAAGCCATGCAGGCGCTGTACCTTGCCGAAGGCAATGGTCTGGATGCATTGCTGCGTGCGAAAGGCGAAACAGCGATGGCTGAACGGCTGACGGACAAATTCAGGAATGTCCTGGCAGACTGGCCACAGAGTCCGGGTATGGGGGCGATGCTGAAATCAAAGGACGGATATCGTGAGCTGATCAGTCTTTACAATGATCTGGAGTCCATCCGTTTCACGCTTCATGATGAAGTCTCGCAGGCGTTGGGAATTGTAGTAGGGTTTAATGCAACCGATGGTGACTGATTTAACACGACGTGCGCTTCTGAAAAAAGCGCTTGGTACGGCGATTCTGCTGCCGACGGCTGGCGTGCTGTCGGCCTGTGTTTCAGCAGAAGCTGATGAAAGTCTGTCTGTGGCACAAGGTGATCGCATTATTGGCTGCAGCCGGACACCAGACGGCCGGTTTGCGGTGGTCGTGGCTGACACGCACGGCCGACCGCTGCATCAGATTGCTTTGCCGGAGCGCGGGCATGGCGTCGCCATTCAGCCGGGCGGTGAGCTGGCGGTTGCGTTTGCAAGGCGTCCCGGCAGCTATATGCAGGCTTTCAATCCCAACACCGGCGTGGCATTACCACTGCGACGCGCGGATCAAGGCAGGCATTACTATGGCCACGGGGCGTTTTCGGCGGATGGCCGCTATCTGTTTACCACTGAAGGGATCAGAGCAACCAGCGAGGGCGTCATCGGTGTTTACGATGCCTCAGCCGGTTTAAAGAAAGTCGCGGAATACACGGGGTTTGGCATCGGACCACATGAGGTGGTGCTTGCTGACGCTCGTACTCTGGCTGTTGGTGTCGGTGGTGTGCATACCCATGGACGTGAACCGCTGAATCTGGAGACCATGCAACCAGCGCTGGTGTATCTGGATATCCGGACCGGGGAAGTGCTGGAAAAAGCGGTTCTGGCGGATAAGCGGCTCAGCATCCGGCATCTGTCTGTGACGGATACCGGTGAAATTGCCTGCGGACAACAATACCGGGGCCAGCCAGAACAGGCTGCGCCGCTGGTTCATCTTCACCGTCGTGGCGGGGCTCTCCGGCCCTTACTGGCTGAAGACGAGGAATGGCTGCATTTCAATCACTACATCGCCAGCATTGCCAGTCTGGACGGTTATCTGCTGGCGACCTCGCCACGCGGAAACTGTTACGGGATCTGGCACGAAGCCAGTGGTGAGCTGGTCGATTTGCGACCGCTCACGGACGCATCCGGTGTCGCTGTCAGCGAGGGACAATGGGTGGTGGGCTCCGGGGCCGGTAAGATCCTGACCCGTGGCCCTGAAAATGCCGGGCAGATTGCTCAGTCTGCTGTGATGTGGGATAACCACTGGAATCTGCTGCTCAGTTGAAACTTTGAAACAACTGACCCTCCGCACTTCTCGCTACTTTTATTAACAGAACGAAACAGTTTTGACTTACCGCTTGCTTCAGGCGGTAAGTGTTTCGCTTTGCCATAATAATAATGTCGGAATCGGAGAGCACACATGACGAGGCTAGGTCGTTTTGGGCTTCTTCTGCTCGTGGGCAGCGTTTCACTCCCTCTGCAGTCCCGGGAAAGTCAGCAGACAGATCCGGGTGAGCCTGCTGATGGTATGGTTGTGGCAACGGTAGCCTCCGTTGCTGAGCAGGCAGTGCCTGCAGATCCTGCCATTCCTCCAGCCGTGCCGGCTGAGGCAGAACCGGCACTCACTCCGGAACAGATTCAGGCTGAGGCTCAGGCCGCAGAACTGGCGAAAGTCCGCCAGAAGTCGCTTGCCTGGGTGAACGAAGTCTCCGGCCAGCTACCCGGGTTGCGGTACCGGGAGCAACTGGCGCAGGTCTACCATGGTCTGGGTTATGTCCCGCTCTGGCAGGACAGCTTTACGGTCACCGAGTTTGAAAAGCAGCTCTGGTTTCTCACGCTGGCTCAGGTCAGTCCGGATTTTGAGCACCGGCTGCGTCAGCTCAGGCACCTCAAACAGACAAACGACTGGCGGCAATACGATTTGCTGGCAACAGACACTTTGCTGGCTTATCTGAGTTTCATCGAAAACGTACGTGACAGCCGCACGCACTGGCTGTTTGGTGAAACGGTCCCACCCCAAATTCCTGCTCCGTCTGAACAGACCATGACCACGCTGATGAGCATCCTCGAGCGTGATCAGCTGAATGCTTTCGTGCTGTCTCTGAAGCCCGCCGGTAAACAATATCACCAGCTGATGCAGGCTATACGCCGGATGGAAAGTCTGGCTGAGCAGCCCTGGCCCGTTTACAGTGAGCGGCGGATTATCCGGCTGGGTGCCCGGCTCCGGAACCCCGATGCTCTGATTACGATTCTGGAGCGTCTGGGAGATTTAACCCCGTATCAGGCCGAACAGCTCAGGGCATCAGGCAAGAAGCATTACAACGTGGATCTGGTGCAGGCGGTGAAACACTTTCAACTGCGCCACGGTCTGAAAGCGGACGGTGCCATCGGCCCTCAGACAAGTGCCTGGCTGGTTGTGACACCTCAACAGCGTATTCGTCTGCTGGCAATCAATGCACAACGCAGCAGAGCGTGGATGTCCGATTATCCGTCCCAGCTGGTGGTGAATATTCCGGGATTTGCGCTGAAACTGCGGCTGGATAATCAGCAGGTCTTTGATGCCAGAGTGATTGTCGGCCAGCCCAAACGGCCGACTCCTGTGATGAGTTCACGCATCGCTTCCGTGGTCTTTAATCCGTACTGGAATGTACCCAACTCCATTCTGAGGAAGGACATACTCCCCAAAGTCCGTTATGACGAGGGCTATCTGTACCGTCATCATTATGATGTGCTGCGTGGCTGGAACAGTAACGAAAAGATTCCGATCAGCAGTATTAACTGGCGTTATGTCTCCGCCAAAAACTTCCCGTACCGCTTACGCCAGCAACCTGGAGCTCACAATGCGCTGGGACGTTTCAAGTTCAATATCCCCAATAACAAGTCGATCTATCTGCACGATACGCCGTCTAAAAACCTGTTCAATAAAGATGTCCGGGCATTCAGCTCAGGTTGCATCCGTGTCCAGGGCGCCGACGAACTTGCCAAAATGCTGCTGACCTATGCCGGTGTCTCGGAAGAACGGTTTGCGCAGCTTGCGGGCAGACAATCGACCAGAACGATTGGTGTGAAACCCCGAATTGAAGTTCACCTTATCTATCAGACGGCCTGGGTGGATGAGCAGGGGCTGGTGAACTACCGGGATGATGTTTACCGTTATGATGACCAGAGCAAAAATTCACCAGACTCAGAAAAACTTGCATCCGTTTACAAAAACTAAATTCCTTATTCGTCAATAGGTAGTCAAAATTACGTCTTTTCAATGTCTGTTTTTTTGACATCTGTGCGTTGACTCAAAGAAAACACACGGCTATCTTGCTGTCGTTTACGGGCTTGCGCGCCTGTTTTTTGTTTGTGTTTTCCAGTTGAGTTTTTTCAGGATGTCAGAAGTAGATAATAAGCGTCGTCAGTTCCTGATCGCGAGCGGGCTGACCTTAGGCGCCCTGGCGTTGCCTCAGATTGCTGTGGCAAGCCCATACCGGGCCAAGAGCCCCCGAGAGCTGTATCTTTGCAACATTCACACCAAGGAAGAAGTGGAAACCCGCTACTTTGACGGGAAGTTCTACCTCGACCGTGAACTGAAACGCCTGAATCATATCTGCCGTGATTACCGTCAGAATGAAATCGCTCCGATGGATCGACGTCTGTTCGATGCACTTTCTCAGATTCGGGAAGAACTGGGACACAATGGCCAGGTTCGGATTATCTCTGGCTACCGCTCTGCCAAAACCAACCAGATGCTGCGAAACACGACCAAAGGTGTAGCGAAGAAAAGCTACCACATGACCGGCCAGGCGATCGATTTTAACCTTGAAGGGGTTTCACTGTCCCGTGTGCGCAGTGTGGCCTTGGATCTGAAACTGGGTGGGGTGGGCTATTATCCCCGCAGTGGTTTTGTCCATATTGATACCGGTCCGGTTCGTCGCTGGTAAATCAGACTGAAATCGCTTGCATTGTGTTGAACCCGGGATCGGATGAAGTGTGTTATGCTGACGCCGTTTTGGAACAGTTAGGACAAGTTTATGAGTCTGCAGTTTGAAATCGTGCCAGTGACCCCTTTCCAGCAGAATTGCTCCATTCTGTGGTGTGATCAGACGATGGAAGGTGTTGTCGTCGATCCCGGCGGCGATATCGAGCGTATCACTGCACGGATTGATGCATTAGGGATCCGGGTTGTGAAAATCGTACTGACCCATGGTCATCTGGACCATGTCGGCGGGACTGAGCCGCTGGCGCGTCAGCTGGATGTGCCGGTCTGGGGACCTCATCAGGACGATGCATTCTGGCTTGATGCCCTCCTGCAGCAATGTCAGATGTTCGGTTTCCCGCCGGTGACGCAATTTCAGCCGGATCGCTGGCTGGCGGAAGGGGACAGTATTGCTTTCGGCCAACAGAAACTGGACGTGTACCACACGCCGGGTCATACGCCGGGTCACGTGGTTCTGCACAGCACGGAAGCACAGCTCGCGGCTGTCGGTGATGTGTTATTTAACGGCAGCATCGGCCGGACAGATTTTCCCCGCGGTGACCACAGAACACTGATTGCCTCAATCAAAAACAAACTATGGCCATTGGGGAATGAAACCCGTTTTATTCCCGGACACGGCCCGATGTCTACCTTCGGTGAAGAACGTGCCAGCAATCCGCATGTCGCGGATCAAATGCCACTGTACTGATTCGTCTATCTGGACTGCGCCAGAAAACGACGGGCCAGCCCGATGAAATCATCGGCTGGTCTGTCGAGTAAATCTTCCGAAATAAAGAAATCAAACCCCATCAGTTCACGGTTGTAACGCATCCGGTTTGCCAGCATGGCAAGCAACCCTTTGTTTACTTTCCCGTTTTCGCCCACAAAGTGTTTATCATCGAACAGCATGTCTTCAATTTCATGGGGTGGACTGTCTGCACGCTTGTAAGCCATGATCAGCAGCCCGCGCTGTTCCATCAGAATCTGGCTGGCGATGCGGGGACAGATACTGTCCAGAAAGTCATCGTAATGCTTCAGCCGCACGCCAATCCAGGGTAGAGGCTGATACCAGCCCTCGTAGCCGACAGAAGCACGGCCAATCTCAGCCACATCCTGCCATTTGGTGATCCATCCCCCCTGCGGACTGTGATACTGAAGATGCATGAAAGTGAGCGTGAAACCTACAGGTGGCTGCCGGTTCAGCCGGATGCCAATCCCCAGCAGGCAGAGCAGCCCGAACAGGAGGAGGGCAACTGCAGCGCCATTGATGTCGGGAAAAAGAAAGACGGTCACGCCCAGACCCAGGATGGCCAGCAGGCTCAGCCAGATCAGGTAAGCACCGGGTTTGGGATGTCGGGGCAGAATATAGACCGTGTTCAAAATCACTCCGGGACAGCGCAAAAAATCAACAAGCTTACTTGAGTAAGTATGGCAAATTTACAGCAGATCCATCAGCACCTGTAACGTGCATTTCTGATGTCAAACCTTTGACAGCTTCATTTTGATTTACAGGGAGTTAGTGTGCATGAAATGTACTTTTTATGCCATAAATGGCATGTCCGTAAAAAAGATAAAAATGAGATCTTGTCGCTTAAAATCCCTTAAATCTGGCTTTTATCGTGCTTAAAATAGCCGTTTGCTGGCATTTCGTTGACATACTTGGTATAACACGCGCTACTTTTTTCCCGCTGGACATCCAAACTGGCGACTGAAAGTAGTACAACGGAGTAGGAAGTTAATGAGAATCTCTCACAAACGTAAAGTACAGCTGAAACTGCAAAAACGCATTAAAGCAGCCACTGCAGTTGCTCAAAAACCTGTCACCAAAGCAGCGGTGAAAAAGGCAGCCCCAGCTAAAGTGGCAGCGGCAAAGCCTCAGGTTGAAGAGAAGCAAGCGGCACCAGCGGCTCAAGTCGCTACCTCAGTCTCTCTGACACCAAAACAGCAACAGGTGCTGGATATCGTGGCTAAGAATGCTGAAGGCATTAACCCGAAAAGCATCGGCCTTGAAGCCGGTCAGGAAGACAGCAAAGCCGCTTCCTGGGCAACAGGTGCATTGAAAAAGCTGGTTGAAGAAAACCTCGTTGAGCGTCTTCAATTGGCTGGCAATAAAGTCGTATATAAAGCGCTATAATTGTCCTGTCCCGTTCCTGAGACGCTTCAGGAGCGGGTATCTTCATCTCTCTTCCTTTCAACTGTTTATCCTTTCTTTTTCTGTGCTCCCGTCTTTATTATTTCTGCCGTTGTTGGCTGATTTTATTGTGTAATTTCGTTTTGTTCTGACGAAGTAATGTGACTCTGCTATACCTTATATGAGGATCGGGTTATTCACGGATGCAGGCACTCACAGACGAGGTGATATGACGATGATCAGTGCTCGAGAGTTTTCAGAATGGCTCAGAAGCCGTTTTGCCGAGGATGAACAGGGTGTGTGCTTAACACGTGAGGATATTAACCAGCTGACAGGCCGCCAGAGCTTTTCACTGGGTTTTGTTCACGATATTCATTATGAGCTGATGCCATACGGCATGGCATTCGTGACAGACACGTCACGGGAAAATTTCTATCTCGTTCATATTTCGAAACGTTCCTGGCGTGAACAGCTGGAACAACAGTACGAACGGGAACTGTTCTGTAATGTGCTGCCTTTGGATAAATCGGGCTGACAGCCTTCAGGCATCGCAGAATAACTTCAGGCATTGCAGAAGAATCAGGAACAAACCATCAGGACCAATATAACGAAGGGGCGCACATGGCGCCCCTTCTGATATTCAGCCTGATTCAGGATGAATTACAGAACCGCAGCAATGCCTTTGCACAGCGGCATCATATTGTCTTTTGTCATTCCGGCGACGCTGATACGGCCGGAACCAACGATGTAGATGCCGAACTCTTCTTTCAGACGTGCAACCTGATCTTTATTCAGACCCGAGAAAGAGAACATGCCGTTCTGGCGCTCGATGAAGCTGAAGTCAGCATCAACGCCCAGATCTTTCAGCGTTTGTACAAACAGGGTACGCATTTCCTGAATACGATCGCGCATGTCTGCAACTTCCTGTTCCCATTCAGCACGCAGGGCAGTATCGTTCAGAATTTCAGTCACAACGGCAGCGCCGTGCGCTGGTGGGTTTGAGTAGATCACTCGGGCAATGCTTTTCACCTGGCTGAACGCGGTGTCTGCAACGTCAGCAGATTTCGCAACCAGTGTGAACGCACCGACACGCTCGTTGTACAGACCGAAGTTCTTGGAGAATGAGCTGGCAATCAGAAGTTCAGTATTATGCTCGGCAAAAATACGCAGACCGGCTGCATCTTCTTCAACGCCTTTGGCGAAGCCCTGATAAGCAAAGTCAAACATCGGCAGCAGATTTTTCTCTGCGCACAGTTTTGCCAGGGTCAGCCACTGATCAGCATCCGGGTCGATACCGGTTGGGTTGTGGCAGCAGCCGTGCAGCAGAACAACATCGCCTGCTTTGGCATTTTCCAGCGAGCTCAGCATCGCGTCGAAATCCATGCTCTTGGTTTCGGCGCTGTAGTAAGTGTACTGTTCAGTCTGCAGACCAGCTGCGCCGAAAACACCAAAGTGGTTCGCCCAGGTCGGGTTACTGATCCACACGGTCACATCGCCCAGCTGACGTTTGATAAACTCAGCTGCGACACGCAGTGCACCTGTACCACCTGGTGCTTGCGCGGTTTTCGCGCGTTTTTCAGAAATAATTGATGCGTTTTTGCCGAACAGCAGTTCCTGAACAGCCAGGCCGTACTCAGCGGTACCCGGAATGCTCAGGTAAGATTTGGTAGTTTCTTTTTCCAGCAGGATTGCTTCAGCTTTTTTCACTGTCGCCAGAACCGGAGTATTACCGGATTCATCTTTGTAGATGCCCACGCCAAGGTTAATTTTTTCAGCGCGAGGGTCATTTTTGAATTCTTCAGTCAGGCCCAGGATTGGGTCGGCAGGTGCGGCAACGATTTTTTCAAACATTCGTGAATCATCCATGCTAGTCAGTGATACGGTGGACATGCCCGGAAAGACCACCAGCACATGATGGTCGTGTGAGTCTGATCGAAAATCTGTTGTCAGCAAAGAGATCAGACAACCAGAAATCCGGTATGGCTTTTGACATTCCGGTGCGATCAGGTTTCCAGGTTCGCTTCCATTGTAAAAGAAAATGAAACACAAACATCATCTATCGGAAAATATCACGTGATCTTGATCACGTTGCGTCTTTGCAATGGGCTCAAATATCCTGGTACGAAGCGAAATCAGATGGAATGAGGTTTGCGGTGACGCTGATGTGCCTTGATGAACTCCATGAAGGCTCTGTCAGCCAGCGACAGATAACCATTTTTACGCCAGGCAATCGCCAGATTCAGGTGAACCGGCTCACGGAAAGGAATGGCGGTCAGCCCCGGTTCGTGACGGGTCACCATTTTGAGCAGCGCGGAAACGGCAAACTCCTGACGGATAATGCTGAGTATCATCGGTAGCAGGTTGGTTTCAAATGCAATCTTTTGCTTCAGTTTGTGTTTCTGGCAAACCGAATCCAGATAGTCACGGTGAAAGTAGCCTTGCTTGAACATCACCAGTTCCTGACTGAAGAACTGCTCAAACGACACGGCGGGAAGCTGAGCAAATTCATGGTTCGGGCTCACGACGGCGACCATCTCTGAAGTCAGTAAGGGCTCAGCTTCCAGACTGTCGGGCAGGTCGGCACTGCGGATAACCCCTAAATCCAGCTCGCCGCTGAGCAGCATACTGCGGATGGACTGTGTGCCTGCTTCAACCAGCGTCAGTTTGAGGTTAGGGTAACGGGATTTAAATCCCATCAGAATCTCCGGGAAAAAGTAGGAGCCCAGCATACTCGGAACGCCCAGCCGGACTTCTCCTTTCTGGAGTCCTTTCAGTTCTGCCATGGCTATCCGCGCATCTTCCACCTGCTGCAAAATCAGCCGGGCATGCTGGATCAATACCTCGCCCTCATGCGTGAGGGCAATTTGCCGGTCGCTGCGATGAAACAGCGGCATCTCCAACTGCTGTTCAAGCTTTTTCATGGCGATGCTCAGGGCAGGTTGTGCGATATGGAGTTTTGATGCGGCACGGGTGAAACTGCCGCATTCAGCAATGGTAATAAAGTAGGTTAACTGTCGGACGTCCATGGCTTGCACCCTTATCCATTAATAAAATATATGGAGACAATATTTTTAATATATTTTCACTATCATATGGAAATTGTTACCGTCTGCGTATCTTTTTATTGTGTGGTCGCTGTTTATGATAGAAACGCATAGCGCTGCGTATCGTCGTGCCAGTTTTGCGCTGGCACTGGGTTCATTTCTGGTGTTTTGTAATCTTTACCTGTTTCAACCCATGTTACCGGTGATGACCGAGGCTTTTTCGGCGAGTGCGACCCGGGTGAACTGGCTGCTGGCTGCGGGGACACTGGCTCTGGCCCTGACTTTGGTGCCCTGGGCTGTCAGCTCTGAAATGATTGGCCGGCGTCGCGTGATGCTGCTGAGCCTGTTTCTGCTCCCGCTGGTGGGCGGGATCATGCTGTTTGCCAACAGCCTGTTGATGCTCAGCTTAGCGAGAGCACTGATGGGAGCTTCACTGGCGGGGTTTGCTGCTGTCGCAGTGGCTTATATGGCCGAGGAGTTCTCGCCGAAAGCGCTGTCGCTGGCGGTTGGCGGTTATATCAGTGCGAACTCTTTAGGCGGTATTGCCGGTCGCCTGTTCGGCGGTTTCGCCTCTGATGCCTGGGGCTGGCAGGGTGCTGTTGCAGGCATGACGGTCCTGAGCCTGATTGGTGCCGTTGTGGTCGCGCGACTGTTACCCCCGCAACAGTATTTCACACCACAGCGCGGGCAACTGCGCCATCACACCAAGCATGTGATCCGACATGTGCAGCAGCCTGTGTTATGGATACCCATGCTGATCGGCGGGATCAATTTTGCTTTATTTGTGAATCTTTATACCGTCATGGGATTCAGACTGGTGTCTCCGCCGTATAATTTACCCGTCAGCTGGGCTTCGATGATTTTTCTGTGTTACCTGAGCGGCACTCTGACTGCAAAACTGAGCGGTCGCTGGAGTCTTCGGTATAAGCCGCTCAATGGCATGGTACTTGGCACGACCATCAGCGTGCTGGGTATGTGGGTTGCAGCGCTTGATTCACTGTCTGCCATGCTGGCCGGTTTATTGCTGATCAGCTCCGGCGCCTTTTTCACCCATTCTCTGGCCTATGCCTGGGTAAGTCAGAAAGCCAGAACTGCCAAAGCCACCGCGACGGCACTCTATCTGGTGCATTATTACCTCGGAGGCAGCCTCGGCGGATTTTATCTGATTACCTGCTGGCAACACTGGGGATGGCATGGTGTGCTGGCGGGTGGGAGTGGGCTTTATCTGCTGCTTTACGGTCTGTGCTGGAAACTGGGCAACCTGGCCCCGATGTCGGAAACGACTGTTGCCAATGCCTCGTCCTGATAATTCCTCTGTTCAACTTGTTGAAATTAAAAGCGTTCCTGTGTGACGGGGCGCTTTGATTGGTTCCAGCACACTCATTTTGATCGACTCCTCCATGCAACTTTGCGCTTGCCCGCAAAGATGGTATCCGAAATGCTGCTCATATTTCGCTATCATGATGGCCCAAAATGGAACGTATATTTCTGCCGCTGAGAGAAAACTGCCGCTGAGAGAAAAGTGAATCTTTCAGTGAACACGAGCCTTACGACTGAATTTTTAAACCATCAATAAGGCTCACCAAGTGTGGTTATGCCTGGCTGGTGTGAGTCATATCATTCGTTATGATTCTCAGGCCAAATGACACAATTGGTAGGGAGCAGGAAGTAAGTCTGGTAAAATCCCAGTCTTCCAGTAATCACGTTGATAGCACTGGATTGACCTAAGATTAGGAACTATTTTGACCAATAATGATATTTTATGCTCTGTACGTTATACATTTGATTTACAAGATAATGTAATGACTGAAATCTTCTCTTTAGCAGATCTCAATGTGACAGACGAACAAGTTGCTGGTTGGCTAAAGAATGAAGACGACGAATCATTTGTCAAACTTAGCGATACTGAGCTGGCAATATTTTTAAACGGTTTTATCAACTTTAAACGTGGTAAGCGGGAAGGTGAACAACCCAAGCCGGAAGCGCAATTGAGTAATAATATCGTATTCCAAAAGTTGCGCATTGCTTTGAATTTGAAAGCTGAAGATATTCTCGACATTCTGCAGCGTGTTGACATTCATTTAAGCAAGCATGAACTCAGTGCATTTTTCCGTAAATCTGAGAACAAACATTATAGAGAATGCAAAGACCAAGTTCTTCGAAACTTTTTGTTAGGTCTGCAACATCAGCTACGCCCAAATGGGGAAGCATCAGAGTCATAACAAAATACCATGAGGTAGACCGTCATAGTGAATATCTTCATCTGACTGTTTGACGGTGAAGTCATCGACTCTCGATGACTTTTTACTTCCATGAGTATTGATGTATTTTGCTTTAACATAAGGTCTACCGTTCTGCCGCAACGAAAGAGGATACGACCCCACTTGAGCCCTGATGGAAGTAGTGTGGGGCTTTCCCCTTTTAATCGATATGCTGTAAAAAGCTTCGTTACATGCAGATCGTCTGTTTGGAATACTGGGACAGACACCCTGAAAAGCTGATTTCAGGACCTGACAGATCTTAATAAATCCGACCTCAATACGCTGCACTCCTCTCGGCGTATTCTTGGCGCGTTAGGCGCGATTAGACACTGGTACGGAACACAGGGAGATTGCTATGAGTCAGTTCAATATGCATTTACCCGAGACAGGCACTCTCCACCCGCTTGTCGAACCAGAGTGGCTGGAGAAACATCTGGACGACCCTGACCTGCGCATCGTGGATGCTACGGTGCAAGTCAAACTCTGGCCATTTCCGCGTATCAGGAGCGGGAGGCGTGAGTTTAAGCGCAGCCACATTCCAGGCGCAACATTTGCTGATCTCTTGAAAATATCGGATCCCCAACGGTCTTCCTACACGTTTACGATGCCAACCGCGGAATGGTTCGCCGACCACATGGGCCGGCTAGGTATCGGGAAGGGCACTCGTGTCGTGCTTTACGATGCGCTATCGTCCGGCTGAAGAGTTACGTAAGCTGTTTCTGCCAATATTGGTGGCCGAGCGCGTGATTACCTATTGTGGCGGTGGGATTGCCTCTTCGAGCGATGCGTTTATCCTTCACTTGCTGGGGCATCAGAACGTGGCCGATTATGACGGGGGCTCATCGAGTGGGCGGTCCGGGAGTAACGGCGGCTCTCTTATAGCGTGAAGGCATTCAAGTGTTCAGCCAGCATACAATAGCGAACCTGAAGGCTGAACTGGAACGACATCGTTAACAAACAGCCGTTGTTAACGTCTTATCCTGAGAACCCCCTCCTAACTTGAAGAAATTCATAGCGCTCCTGTGTGACGGGGCGCTTTGATTGGTTCCAGTACACGCATTTTGATCGACTCCTCAATGCAACTTTGCGCTTACCCGCAAAGATGCGACTTGAAATGCATCAATTCATGAAACGGTGCACATACATCTTTATCATCTCTGCGGTATTGCTTGGTTCGGAAGGCGCTGTAGCAGATGAATTTCGCTGCGAGTCGCTATGGCATGAATCGATAGGGTTAGACGTATCAACTTTTATCAATCGTGGAGTTCTTATGAAGAAGTTTTTTTTGGTTTTGCCACTTTTATTTTCGAGTATTTCAATGGCAGAGACCATTGATTGTGAAGGTATCACATTGGATAAAGTGACCGTGGAAGGTTCGCGCGATGATAAGCATTTTTTTGAAAACAAGTTAGTGATTAAACTCATTCAGAGCTGTGGTGGTAAATCCTATGTTCATGCAGATTTAAGTCATCCTGCATTTAATGGTTTTTTATCTGTTGCGCTCGCAGCAAAAGCAGCTGAGAGGAAAGTGAATATTTCCGTGAATACGAGTGATACGACTGAATTATCAAACCAAGTGGCATATATCGGAATTGATTAAATTAAACAGGCTCACCAAGTGTAGCAATACCTGGTTGGTGAGCCTTGTCATGCATCATGTTTGTCATCATTGTCCATTTCACTGTTAGTAAATCAAGGTACGAACTTGATTTGAGAAATGTACTCAGAAACATAACAAATGATAGTGCCTTATGGGATGGCTTCTATGCCGATGATCGCGAGTGATATGTTGGCCTAATCTGATGTGCGAGATCATATCGTTTGTCAGTTTTCTATTCTTGCCAGCAAGTCATTGATCAGGTTTTCACGTTCATTTTGTGCTCTCTCTATGACCTGAGTGGGTGCATTGGTATTCGGATCGTATTTGCTGCTCCAAATAATCATCTCTAACAGGATAGGTAACATGTCTTTACCAGCCTGTGTCAGCGCATAACGTTTTTTTCGTTTGTCGTTGACATCAGTTTGCTTGGTGATCAAGCCGTCTTTCTCGAGCCGCTCTAAGCGGCTGGAAAGTATGTTGGTTGCCATGCGCTCTTCCGAATGTTGTAGCTCGGAATACGAATGTTTGCCAAAAAAGATGAGATCCCGAAGTATCAGTAAGCTCCATTTGTCGCCGACAATATCCAGTACATTCGAGATTGGGCAGTTTGAACGTCGTGTCATGTCTTACCTCGTTTTCAGTTGAAGTGCTCAGTTTAAAACACTTGCATATTGCAAGCAAATTGATTAACTTGCATTTTGAAAGTTAAATGAGCGGCCACCTGGTCACACTGGAAAGTCTCTTGAAATGATGAGGAGTGAATCGATGTCATCCCCAAAAATCAATCTGGAAGCGCTGGAAAAATCTCACTGGAGCAGCACAGACAAAAGGAATGCAGCGCTGGCAATCGAATTTGTACAGCTAATGATGAACGACCACAATTTTGACGAAATGACGCGTCGATATGCAGGCCAGCCTTATGAGCAGCATAATCGGAACATCGCGAATGGGATTGAGGGCGTGGTTAAAACGGTGAGTAACTTGGTTAAAAATGCGCCAGAGTTTAGCTATGACGTGAAGCATGTTTATGTGGATGGTGACTCCGTGATTTTACATTCGCATGCCACGCTGAAAGCGAAACATCGTGGTGATGATACTCAGGGCTTAAATATTATAGATACGTGGAGAGTTTCTGACGGTCGATTGGTTGAACACTGGGATGCGGTACAAGGGATTAGTTTCTCTATGCGGTTGTATGCACTGATGACGGGTGGCCAAGTTCGAAATGGAAATGGCGTGTTTTAAATATGAATGGCCCCAGCACATCAAATGACGGGGCAGTCATCCGATAGAAAAATTTGATTAGATTTCTCTGATTTTAATGAGACGAATCAGGGAAGGTTATTGTTTCTTTAGATGTCTGTCCTGGTATTTTTGAAAAATTTAAAGAGATTTGTTTTATAAAAGTATACATATCGTAAAAATTTTCACGCCTAAATCTCTTTGATTTACTTTTGAATCAATCATGCTATGGTACCGTTCCCACGAAGGCTGTGGGATATTTTTGAGGTATCTATGAAGCAATTCTATTTATCAGGAGTGATTGGAGCACTCTTGCTGGCATCGTTCTCCTTTGCTGCTTCTGGAATGGAATCTGACATAACTAGCCGAATTATTGGTGGTGACAAATCGAAATTAAACGCATGGCCATTTATGGTCGCTTT
Organism: Photobacterium sp. 53610; assembly: GCF_036409375.1. NCBI lineage: Bacteria > Pseudomonadati > Pseudomonadota > Gammaproteobacteria > Vibrionales > Vibrionaceae > Photobacterium > Photobacterium sp. 53610. The sequence continues at coordinate 503,115 of NZ_JAXOFS010000001.1, forward strand.
AACACGGCCGAATAAAAATGACGCCTTATGTGGCGGCAGCTTTTTAGGCGATCGATATGTTCTGACCGCTGCTCACTGTGTTCAGGGGTTAAAGCCAACCGATGCTGAAGTTGTGATTGGTGCTTATGATATGAATAACTTATCACCAGCCGAGCGTGTCTCTATCAAACATATTTACCTGCATAAAAATTATCAAATTTCTTCCAAAGCCCAAGGCGATGATATTGCAATTCTTGAATTAACCCGAGCGCTAGGAAAGTCACGCATAGAGTTAGCGAATCTGAATCATTTTGAGGAGTTGAAAGCGGGATTTGGGCTCACAGCGATTGGCTTTGGCTATCGCCAATATGATCCGACTCGGAGAGAAGGCAGCGATAGTTCTCCTGTTTTACATCAAGTCGAAGTTCCCTTTGTTCCACTGACGCAATGCAAAAACTTGCCCGGCAGTTACCAAAATTTGGGGGAGGGTGTATTTTGCGCGGGAGAAACGGGTAAAGATACTTGTATGGGCGACAGTGGTGGTCCAATTATATTCGACACGAATGATGGTCCCAGACAAATGGGAATTGTGAGCTGGGGCAGAGGATGTGGTATTTACCCTGGCGTGTATACCAAAGTCAGTCATTACAGTGATTGGATTTCCGATCACACAAAAGGGCTTTCTTATCGCCAAAGTGAAGACCTCGGCATCATAAAACTGGGTAACTACTTCCATACTTTTACGTTGACGAACCACTCTGACAATACGATTCGGCTCAATAACCCTAAAGTGACTGTAGATGGTATGGAACTTGGCTATATTGATTCAAGTCAAGACCAATGTAGTGGTGATTTAGAACCCGGTGCTGAGTGTAACATCCAGATATCTTATCTGATTCCAAGATTCAAACAGGGTAGAGTTCAGCTGGAATTTGACTCAGATGATTTCAGGGAAGGTAAAGTTGCTGCTTGGCTCGACTATCACGCATTGCAGGATGCGCCTCAAGAGGTCACTGATTATTTATCCACACTACCTGGCCACAAAGCATACGATAATGGCAATGTTTGGCAAGTCAGTGGAGACAATCTGAGAAGTACAAGTTCTCTTGAAAAAGATCAAGTCTCAGAGCTGGTATTAGAAGGCCTGCCAAGAGGAGAGCTGACGTTTAATTATCGGGTGCATTCTCATGAGTTTCTCGATTCACTGACTATTTATGTGAATGGTAAAGAAAGTCAAACGATGCGAGGCGGTAATTTAGGTGACATCTTTAACCGAGGTTCGCACTCGATTGAGATGTATAATCAAAGTAATATTGTTCGTCTGGTATATCATAGACATCAATATAGCAATGAATCAGATAGCCACGTCAGCGTAACTGATATCAAACATCAAAAGCTCACATATGATCTTCTGCGTGAAACGCTTGATCTGATGCGAGCCAATAACAACAGTAAAAGAGGTGGTGGTAGTATCGACTTCGGAGCAGCATTTCTGTTATTGCTTTTGGTTTGGATACGTCGCTCTCGACATCATTAATCTCTTAAATATATCAGCCAAGTCGTGACATCACTGCTTGGTTGTCGCTGCATTTATCACTGAAAATGGAAATGAAGAGTGGCTAAATATCAGTTTTTTTGTATACCCGATTCCAAGCGCAGGGAGTTTACCTATATCAATATGGAAAGTGATACGTATTTAGCAGAAAAGAAGCAGCTGTTGCAATCAGGCTTTGAAGTTGAAGACGATGTCATTTATGCAGATACGCCTGAAGAAGCGGTAGAAAAGTTCCGATCGAATTATATTTATGCGTTGGATGAGCATAATAATTCTTATCCAGAGGGTGGTTTGATCAAGTTTATGATTGAAAGTTATCAAGAAATTCGTCGAAAACTAGGTAAGCGATAAACACTCACTGAGTGACTTTTGTTGACTTCCCCCACAAGTAACAAACGGATGATTTCAGGGGGAAGTGAGCAGGTTCTTCCCCCTAATCAACCACAGCAACCCTTGGGGTTTTCTTTGTACGTGCCTCAAGTGGTGTTCTCCGGTCATGGTTGGCAGGTTGATAACCGTGGGGATGAAAACGAAAGCAGTCCCGGCCGGCATCTTTGCATTCGTACAGTGCGCGGTCGGCTCTGTCGATCATGGTCATCAGGCTGTCACCTGGTGTGTAGGCGGAGATGCCGATACAGGCAGTCACGGAAATATGAGTGTCTTCGATATCGGTCGGTAATGATAACTCCCGGATGTCTTGCAACATCCGGCCTGCAATTTTCTGAGCCGTTAAAGTGTCGCAAAACGGCAGGCAAAGGATGAACTCTTCACCGCCATAGCGCCCGAACAAGTCTGTTTTTCGGGAGGATTGCTGAAGGTGCTCGGCAAAGCCCCGAAGCACTTTATCTCCGACACCATGCCCCCAGGTATCGTTGATTCGCTTGAACCGGTCAATATCAAACAGCAGCAGCGCGAAAGGCTGCCGTTTTGCCTGACAAATATCGAGTGCTTTCTGGGCTTGCTGTAACAGCATGCGACGGTTGTAAATACCGGTCAGCGGATCCAGTGTTGCCTGACGGTAAAGGCGCATCAGCATATAAAGCTTCGAGAGCTGTGACCAGATCACAATGACGGCCAGAATATTTTGCAGCCAGTAATTGGCGAGTGTTTCCGGGGTTTGTATGCTGCCTGCCTGCGCATCAACGCTCATTTCCGTAATCGCGGTGATCGCCAGTAAACACAGGCTTTCTTTCAGGGTGATCGGTAAAATCGTCAGAATCGCGACATGCAATATCGGGAGCAGGGTATAGCCGTATTCAAATCCGCTGTAGACTTTCGGAAAACCGAGGACCCAGATGGAATAGCTGTAAAACAGGTTCAGCCCGGTGACCAGCAGTACCATACAGAATTGCGACTGGCGCAGGGTGGTGTGAGATTCATTCAGCCGCGCAACCAGGATCAGAAATGTTGCCAGAATCAGCCGTGCGGAGGCAATGCGGATATCTTCTCCGGTTTTCAGATAAAAGAAATCAAACGGGATCCAGGCGATGATCAGGATCGCCCAGACGATAGCAAGCAGTGAGATGCGGCTGCGCAGATAACCGCTTCGGGTGTTCTGGAAATTTTGGGTGTGCGCCTTCGCACTCCATAAATCCGGGACATAGAGCCTGAGGGAATGGCACAAATGCCTGTAAAAATGGTTATAGGTTGATATCATCTTTGCTTCCAGCTCATCTGACATCTGTTTTTGTAATGAAAAACAGACGCTAATCGTCCTTTATTTTTATAATTGGACAATTATTCTACATGATGCGGCTCAAAACCGTGATCCTGGTTCATATAACACATGTGAAACCGGGTTTGGTGTACAAAATATGAGCGCTGGGTATTTCCGGCAGCCTTCTGATATAATTCGCGCCTTATCTGTGTCTTCGTTGTTTGCCTGTCATGAATATTGCCTATACCACATTTTTGATTCCTGCCCTGCTTGGGGCACAGCTCATTCTGTCTCTGGTTTTGACGAAGGGGGAAATATGCCCGGGTCAGCGGGGACGAATCCATAAAACTTTGCCTGTGCTGCTGATTGGCTGGGTTTTGGTGACTGCGAGTCAGCCAGCCGCGCTGCTGCCGTTACTGACATTAGCCTGGTTTACCTTTCAGGTGAAAACCGGCAAAACCCGCGATGCCGGTCCGTTGTGGGTGCTGTATGTCTCCTGCGCTGCGGCATTGCTGAACTGGTTGCTGTTGTTGCCTTCACTGTCATTACCTGTATCCGGGATGAGCCTGGTTGCGGTTGCTTTGCTGGGTTCTTCCTTAGCCCATTTGCTGCTGACCCGTGCCCGGACCCGATTGCAGGCATTTCATCGCCTGTTACCTGCGGCTGGTCTGGTCAGTGCCATGCTGACGGTCTTGCTCATGCTGTGGCAGCTGTACACTTTGCCTCAGGCCGCTGTTGAAAATCAGTTGCTGGTTATCTGTGCGGCACTGCTGCTGCTGATTGCTGCGCAGCTGGTCTGGGTCGGCCACATTGTTCTGGGGAAAACCGTTCATGTCTGGCAGCTTGCCTGTGCATCGTTCTTATTGACAGTTTCGGCCGGTCTGCAGCTTTCCCTCTTTTAAGGTTGGCTTTGAAAGATACGGATGGTGCTCTGTTGGTGAGATACCAGCGTCTGCGTCTATGCTAATAACAGGTCATGTCAATCATTCTGATTGAGATGCATTGTGGGGGAAGCCATTTCCCTTTTGCTGGTGCTCGGACGGCTGTCGCCGAAGGAGGGACTGTGGAAATCAGAAACCTGCTGAACATGGATGCCAACATTGTCCTGGGAATCGTGAACGAAAGACTGCGGCTGGAATGCGATACGATTGAGGAACTCTCAACCCGGTATGAACTGGATCAGAACGCGCTGAGAGAAAAAATGGCGTCGCTGGGTTACCGGTACGATCCAATCTCAAATCAGTTTAAATAATCAGTAAGTCAGTGTGACGGGCGCCGGAAATGGCGCCCGTCGTCTTTCATGGGTCAGGCCGCTTTAATACCTTCAAGATGGGTCTGACATTGCTGCCGGGCGGTGGCAAAAAATGCCTGAAGATAGTGCCGTTCTCGTTCTGAAGCCCGGACCGCAGCATACAGTCTGCGCCACAACCCTTTGCCCAGTGGTTTGCTGACAATCAGTCCCTGCCGGGCAAAATCATGAATTGCCCAGTTTGGCAGGGCGGCAACCCCCAGACCGGCAGATACCATCTGAACCAGCATCAGGGTGTTGTCGGCCTGTTTCCATACCATTGGTTCAATCCCCGCCGGTTGCAGAAAATGTTTCACCACATCCAGGCGGCTTTTATGAACCGGATACGTCAGCATGGTCTGGCTGGCGAGGTCAGCCGGTTTGATGGTGCTCAGTTCAGCCAGCGGTGACTGCGGCGAAACCACCAGACGCATTTCGAAGTCGAATAAGGGCTCATAGTGAACTTCAGCGCGCGGGTTGATATCGGAGGTGATCACCAGATCCAATTCACCGGCTGCCAGAGCCGGAATCGGTTCGAAACTGAAACCGGAAGAAAAATCCAGACTGACGGCCGGCCAGTGAATCTGATATTCCTTCAGCGCCGGCATCAGCCACTGAAAGCAGGAGTGGCATTCTATTGCCATATGAAGACGGCCTTTGGCGTCTTCCTTCAAATTCGCCAGTTCATGTTCTGCCCGTGTAATGCGGGGGATCAGATCATCCGACAGCCGGAGCAGAATCTCTCCTTCCGCCGTGAATCTCACCGGGCGGGTTTTTCGCAGGAAAAGCGGGGCACCGATGCGCTGTTCCAGATCTTTAATCTGATGGGACAGTGCTGACTGGGTCAGGCACAGCGTGTTGGCTGTTGCGGTCAGGGATCCGGTGTCTCTCAGTACCGCTAACGTGCGAAGGTGTTTAATCTCGATCATGTTCACTCAGTCCCTGAAGTTTTCTGTGAATCAGGGTACTGGTTCTTGAGAGAAGTGTAAACATCCAGACGTCTATAAATGATTACATCTGGCCTGAAAGACTGCCGCATATTGATCTTGGATCCGTATTCCGATCACTCATTGGCAAATATCATGTAACTCGCATACAAATAGGGGTAGGCCGAATGGAATGTAGCGTGTGTAAGGGAAATCAATGAAGCGACAACGCCTTACCTTTATCAGTTTACTGCTCGCCGCCGGGATGCTGTTATCCGTGGTCCTGCTGTTCATTTTTTCTCACCTGGAAACGAAGCGGCTCGAACGGGAGTTTCAGTCGGATGTAACGGAAACGGCGCATGCTTTTATCCAGGCAATCAACAGCCATTTCGAAGCTTTATATTCTCTGCAATTGAACCTGGATACGCAGGGTATTCCTGATGCCAAGGGCTTCCAGGCCCTGACCGGAAAAATCCTGCAACGTTATCCGGCAATCACCGCTCTTGAGTGGATTCCTGAAGTGGACCATCAGGCGCGTTCTGTGCATGAATCAGAGGCCAGTGCCTGGCTGCCGGGTTATGTCATTACCGAACAGGTTGCTTCCGGCGCGCGTGTGGCAGCCGGAGACCGGGGCCTGTACTACCCGGTTTACTATGTGGAACCGGTCGCCGGGAACGAAGCGGTGATGGGGTATGACTTAGGGTCACATGCATTGCGCTTTGAAGCCGTACAGCGCGCCCGTGACAGCGGTCAGCTGCAGCTGACCGTGCCATTGCAGATACGTCAGAATAACGTCGAGGCGCAAGGGGTGCTCAGCCTGTTGCCAGTGTATGAATTTCCGGAGCCCATGACTTCTGTCGAACGGCAGGACAGCCTGCTGGGCTTCGTGGGCGGCGTTTTTAATCCGGCACAAATCTTTTTATCGTCTTCCGGCGCCCGTGAGGCCAACGCTTTTTCACTGACGCTGATTGACACGCTGGCGCCTTCGGGCCATCGCGTGGTGTTCAGTCTGGTGCCGGAAGCTGAAACCGGGCTGGTCAGTCAGCAGAAGCGTTACCACTACGTTCAGAAAGCACTCACGCCGGATGCACTGGCAAAACACTATGATGAAAACTACCGGTATATTCATCAGGTGCTGAGTAAAGGTGGTCGTCGCTGGGTGATTGAAGCGGTTCCGCTGCAGGATTATGTGACCAGTCACCAGGCATCAACGCCGTGGTGGGTGTTCTTTGGCGTCAATGCGTTCTTTGCACTGGCCGCACTGGTGAGCTTTTTTGTGTTTCAACGCGGTCAGGTGTATCTGGATAACCTCAATCAGCAGAATGACCGTTTGCTCCTTGTGAATGAGAAACTGGAACGCATGAGCCGGGTCGACCCGTTGACCGGGATTGCCAACCAGCGTGCATTTGAGGAGGAGCTGGATAAAACGGTCCGGATTGCCCGGCGGGAAAAAACACCGCTGGCACTGCTGGTGATTGAGATCGACGACTATGAACACTTTGTCAGACAGTGTTCTGCTGAAATGCTGGATTCGAGCCTGCGGATGCTGGCCAATGAGCTGGACCGGACCCTGAAACGTCCCGGAGATAAAATGGCGCGTCTGGATGACGACCGGTTTGCTGCAGTCTTACCGAACACCAATAATGGGGAAGTCGTCGCACGTCAGCTGCGCTCAGCGGCTGAAAGGCTGAATCTTGCCAGCACGGAAATGAGTGCCAATCCATACCTGACGGTATCGGTCGGCGTTCTGACGGTGTTTGAAACTCGGGAGATGACGGCCGAAGCCCTGTTCCATCAGACTGAAGCACTACTCAGCCGCGCTCAGGAAGAAGGGTTCAATAAGATATGTGCGGTTCAGCTTGAAGGGGAAACATCAGCTGAGCAGGCACTCAGCTGATAGATAGATTGTCTGCCTGGGATCAGGCAGACAAAAAAGGACTGAGATTACAGAGGCTGGGTCGCTTTGAACGTCAGCGTATGCAGGCTGTTCGACAGGGTCAGCGTATTGCCTTTCAATTCCGCTTTACTCCACTGACTCAGCGTGTCACTCATCACTTGCTCCAGTTTCATCGCATCTTCAGGACAGGCCATCATGGTCATGCCCATTTTTTCAATGCGGAACTGGCCGTCTTTCAGTTCGGCATTGCCGAAATAGCGGTTACAGCCGGAATGGCCATGTGCCATCGTTTGATTTTCAAAGCCCAGCGTCGGAACGGCGCCCATGGACGGTACAGTGACAGCCTGACTGTCGATTTTCGTCAGTTCCCATTCATACTGAGTCAGATCGCCTGACGATTGAGAGGCGGTACTGCCACCTGTTCCGGCGCAGGCAGATAACAACAGGGCAGTGCCCATTGCGGTCAGCAGGTGTTTTTTCATTGTTTTTCCCCTGATGGATTTGAGTATTTTTGACTTTCGTCGAGACAAAAAATTCCGCGCGCAACTCAATTTATTGTAGAAGTGAATTGCGCGCTGTTGGTTACGAGTTGAGATTTTCCGCTTGAACCATGTGTAAATGCACATCCTGTTGCGGGAAAGGGATGGTCAGTCCTTCTTTATCAAATCGGAGTTTGACCGCCCGGGTAACATCCCAGTACACATCCCAATAGTCATCTGTTTTTACCCAAGGGCGGACAATAAAGTCCACGGATGAAGTATTCAGGGTATGAACCTTAATTGTTTTTTCCGGGGCCCGCAGAACAGCCGGGTGGCTGTCAATAATATCGTGTAAAACGGCTTCGGCTTGCTCAATGCTGTCGTGGTATCCAATGCTGAAGACCATGTCCACCCGCCGTACACGCTCATGAGTCACGTTCTTGATGGTATCGCCCCAGATCTTGCTGTTCGGCACTATGATGATCTGGTTATCAAAGGTTCGGATTGTGGTATTCACCAGGCTCATATGGCTGACCTTTCCTGAAACACCACCCGCTTCGACAAAATCTCCGACATCAAAGGGACGGTAGATCAGCAGCATCATGCCGGAGGCAAAGTTCGACAGTGTGTCTTGCAACGCGAAACCGACGATCACACCCGCCACTCCGAAACCGGTCAGTATCGGGGCCAGGTTCAGGCCAATCTGCGACAGGGCAATCAGCAGACCGATGAAAAACACCGTCTTGCCGGACATTGAAATGAAAAAGTCCTGCATAAGCTGCGACATCCGCAGGTTCGGCGAGGAGACTGCACGCTTCACAACTCTCCGGGTCAGGTTTTTCAGTAACCGGAAAACCAGAATGACCAGAATAAAGATGAAAATCTTGAAGAGCACCTGCGGTGCGTAGTCGACCACCCAGCTTTTGAGGTTTCCGGACCAGGTGGCAAAAATCGAGTAAATCACCTGAAAATTCAGAATATCGTTGGTCAGGTCACCGGTCACTTCAAATTGCTGTTTTTTATAGCCGGAGGTGTCTATCTGAACTTTGTCACCCAGACTGACCAGATAATTCAGGCGATCAATGTCGCTGGATACTTTTCGCTGCGCCAGAATATGCATCAGCTGCAGCGCAGACTGTTCACTTTCTGAGGCGTCTTTCAGCTGCTTTGACAGCACTCTTTCCTGCTGGTTATTGTACTCAAGTGACGCCGACACAAACGCCAGACGCTCACTGATATCTTTGGCCAGTCTGGCTTTGTCTCTGTCAGTGTTGATGCCCAGCTGCTCTAGCCAGTTGTAGTTTGTCCACTGGTCTCCCAGCATTTCGACAGAGAGCTGGCGCTCTTCATCCAGCTGCTTTTGCTTGAGCAGCTGTTCTTCCTGAGGCGCACTGTCCAGTGCCTTCTCATCTGTTTTAATCTTTTGAGCCAGATATTTTGTCGTCGCATTTGTGTAGCGGACCTGACGCTTTACATAGTCAATCAGCTTGCCTTCTGAGCCATCAGGCGGGGCACTGATAAGCTGGCCGAGCTGGTCTCTGAGGTCGTTATTTTTATTGAGCACCTGCATACGCAGGACATCCCGGGTGGAGCCGGTACGCGACTGGCTGGCCTGGTACAGTTCCATGACTTCCTGATTGAGCTGGGCGAGATCGTCCAGTTTCGACCGGGTGACTTCAGGTTCTGCCAGAGCACTGAAGCTGAAAGTGATGAAGGTAAAAAGGAGTAAAAGCTTGCGTATCATTGAATGGATTCCGGATTCATGCGGACAGGTAGAAACAGGTCATTACGGTCACAGGCGTACCGCGATGTGATTCGTGGTCGATCGGGATGCTTTTAAAGCAGATCTTGCTGACAAAGAAACCGATGATGGCTGAACTGCCAGCACCAGTCAGGGGTCCACAGTTCCTGATTCAGAATAATCAGCATAGGGCGTTTCACCTGACGCAGCATATACCAGAGCGCAGGGTAGTGGTGCTGATCACAGATCAGGGTGTCGCAGCCAGACGCAGCAATGGTCTCGGCCAGCAACTGCTGGTGGCTTTTTCGGGTATAGGCAAAGGCCATCAGATGATGCAGCCGGCTGAATGCTGCCAGCTGTTGGGTGATGACTCTTGAAGACTGGAGAATGCCAGTAAGTTTAGGTTTAGCATCCATAGCTGAGAGCATGTCAATCCAGGACTTTGCTTGTGATAGTTCATGACTCTTTTGCATCATTTCACCTGTAGAGCTGGGCCATGGTTCTGGCTTTCAGGGAATTAATCAGTGTTCATTTGGAGTCTATGTCCGGCTATTGATTCATATGTCAGGCACGAGTAAAAAATGAGAACAAAAAAAGCCCCCTGAAAAGGGGGCAAGTGTTTACCATCGCTATTATTATCCGGTTGTTCCCGGGAAGACCGGCCAAAGCCTGCCGGGAACAATTGAGCTGAACACTGCTGATTTCGGGTGAATCAGCCGAAGTCACCGTTCACATAACCGCGGGTACGATCGTCACGCGGATTGTTGAACAGGGCGAAAGTATCATCGTGTTCCACCAGTTCACCCATCAGGAAAAAGGCAGTGCGGTCTGAAATGCGGCGCGCCTGCTGCATGGAGTGGGTGACGATGACAATGGTGAAATCTTTCTTCAGAGATTCCATCAGGTCTTCAATTTTTTTGGTTGCAATCGGGTCCAGTGCAGAAGTCGGTTCGTCCATCAGGATAACTTCCGGTTCCATCGCAATGGTACGCGCAATACACAGACGCTGTTGCTGTCCACCAGACAGGCCAAACGCGTGAGACTTCAGACGGTCTTTCACTTCATCCCACAGCGCGGCACCGCGCAGTGAACGCTCAACCACTTCGTCCAGTTGTTTCTTATCCGTGACGCCCTGTGCACGCAGGCCGTAGGCCACGTTCTCATAAATGCTCATCGGGAACGGGTTTGGCTTCTGGAATACCATGCCCACCTTGATCCGCAGCTTGGAAACATCGATGTTGCCATAGACGTCTGTACCGTCCATGGTGAGTTTGCCTTTGATTTTGACGCCTTCAATCAGGTCGTTCATCCGGTTCAGACAGCGCAGCAGCGTTGATTTACCGCAGCCTGAAGGGCCGATCAATGCGGTAACCTGACGGTTTGGAATAGGCAGGTTAATTTTTTTCAGTGCCTGGTTTTCGCCGTAGAACAGGTCCAGATTTTCAATGTTGAATTTGTTCATCTTGTCTTTCCTCGAAATCAGTAAGTCGCAGTGTTAAAGCGTTTTGCAATCAGCTTGGTAAACAGGTTAATGACCAGAACCACAACAATCAGAATGGTGGCGGTGGCGTAAGCCTGGTGCCATTCATGAATGGTGTAGAGTTCCTGGGTCAGTTTATACAGGTGAACGGTGAGCGTTCGGCCGGAGTCAAGCAGACTCTCCGGAAGACGCGCCACCATCCCTGCTGTCATGAAGACCGGCGCTGATTCACCGATAACACGACCTACACTGAGGATGATAGAAGTAACGATACCTGGCATTGCACTTGGCAGGATCAGACGCCAGATGGTGTAAATTTTTGAAGCACCCAGGCCGTATGAACCTTCACGATAGGTTTGCGGCACAGCCATCAGCGCTTCTTCTGTGGTCCGGATGATCACTGGAAGGATCAGGATACTCAGGGTCAGTGCGCCGGACAGGATCGAGAATCCAAAGCCCAGCACGACCACGAAGAAGGTCATCCCGAACAGACCGTAGATAATTGACGGAATACCCGCCAGTGACTCGGTACAGAAACGGATCACTTTCACCAGACGACTGCCCACTCGGGCGTATTCGGTCAGGTAAATCGCAGTCATGATGCCCAGTGGCGCAGCAACCAGAATGGAAGCCAGCACCATATAAATGGTGGAGACAATCATCGGCCAGATGCCTGACTCTTCGCCCAAAGTGGTGTAATTGCTGGAAACAAAGGTCCAGTCGACATAGGCCAGGCCATTGCTCAGAATGTACCAGACCACCCACAGCAGGAATCCGACGGTGATCGTGGCGCATGTCCAGATCAGGCCCAGATAAATCTTGTCTTTCAGTTGTTGCCTGGCAGGGTTTCCTGCCTTTTGGATCATATTCGAAGTCGATAAATTCATTGTGATTACCTCGCACGCTCACGGTTCAGGTAGAGCAGCGCTGCATTCAGCACCATGATGAAAACAAGCAGGACAATGCCGGTCGCGTAGAGTGCGCTTGCATGGATACCGGTCGCGTATGACATCTCGATCGCAATGTTTGCGGTCAGTGTCCGTGCGGAATCCAGAATACCTTGCGGCATCGCCGGGGAGTTCCCCATCACCATGATGATGGCCATGGTTTCGCCCAGTGCACGGGCAATCCCCAGAATCACACCGGTCATGATGCCTGAGCGGGCAGCAGGAACCAGCAGCTTGAAAATCGTGAAAATGTGCGAAGCACCCAGTGCCAGCGAGCCTTCTTTATAGCTGCGGGGCACCGCACGAATCGAGGTTTCTGAAACCGTGATCACCGTGGGCAGAATCATGACTGCCAGCACGATAATCCCGGCCAGCACAGTGTTACCGGCAGGAACGTTGAAGACGTTCTGAATCATCGGCACGATAATCACCAGGCCGAAGAAACCGTAAACCACGGAAGGGATACCGGCCAGCAGCTCGACCATTGGACGGATGATGTCCGACAGGCGTTTCGGGGCGATTTCAGCAATGAAAATCGCTGTCATGACCCCGACTGGTACACCCAGAATCACGGCACCGGCGGTTGAAACGACGGAAGCCACGATCATCGGGAAAATACCGAACAGCGCAGGTGGCAGCCATTCGTCACCCAGCACAATACCGGCCACGCCAGCTTCTGCAAAAGCCGCATAGCCTTCACGGAAGATGAAGTAGCCGATGGTGATCAGAGACAAGATGCCCAGAACGGCACTTGCCAGAAACAGATACTTGAAGAAGAGTTCACGCCAGTCGATTTTTTCCGCTGCGGGCAGCGGGGATTTGTTGTTGGCGCTTTCAAAATTGTTCGCGATGGTCATTATTTCTTACTCCAGACACTGAACCAAAACATTCAGGTACTGAGGAATCGAAATGTCCGGCCTGAAATCAGACCGGACATAAAAGTTTTGCAAATTAGTGAGTTGCGATGAAGCCTTTTGCAGCAACGATTTTCTGAGCGTCTGCAGTTTTAATCCAGTCCAGGAAATCCAGCGCAGCTTTAGAAGGACGACCTTCTTTGTAAACCACCAGGAATGGACGCTGAACACCGTAATCACCGGCTTTAATCGCTTCAACAGATGGCTGGTGACCGTCGATTGCCAGAGGTTTTACAGAGCTGTCGACTGAACCCAGAGAGATGTAACCGATTGAGAATGGGTTGCTGGCAACCATGGTTTTCAGCTGACCGTTACCGCTGGCAACCTGTGCACGCTGAGAAATCGCAGATACTTTCTTACCATTCACTTTCTTTTGCAGTGACATGATTTCTTCGAATGCACCACGAGTACCAGAAGCGGTGTCACGCGTCGCAACAACGATTGGCTTGTCTTCGCCACCCACTTCTTTCCAGTTCTTGATTTCGCCTTTGTAGATTTTAGAAACTTGTTCTTTGGTCAGGTTTTTCACTGGGTTTGAGTTATGAACAACCACAGCGATACCATCACGTGCAATGACCACTTCCTTGATGTTTGGAGCTTCTTCAGAAGACTTCAGATCACGTGAACTCATACCCAGGTCAGCAGAACCGTCGTGCGCAGCACGGATACCTGCAGAAGAACCAGGGCCCTGAACTTCAACGACAACATCGTGTGATTTCGCGTAAGTTTCACCGAATACTTCCATCAGAGGAGTCACAGAAGAAGAACCTACGACAGAGATTGTTTCAGCCGCCATAGCCGGGTTGAAAACCATTGAGCCTGCCAGTGCGATTGCGCCGAGAACCTTTGCTTTCATTTTCCTAATCCTTTCGATTTTGGCGAAATTGCCAATCAGTGTTTAACGAACGAGGCACAGGTTAGGAGAGTTTTATGACAGGTTTGTTGCAGTTTATTGAACACTCTATGAAGACAACGCTAAGTGGCTGAAAATCAGGGAGAAAGGGTATGAATGTGGAATCTTAGATTACGAAATGTTCTTAAACTATCCCATAAAGGAATGTTTTATTCTAAAAAAGGCGTTTGTTTTTGGAATCCGCCTCCCGCCTTTCGGCCATCCCTGACCCTTCGGGCATCGCTGTTTCCGGAACTTTGCTGAACGGCAGGGCAGTTATGCGTCGACGGCGACAAAGTACCAGCCACAAAGTACCAGCGACACAGTAACAGAGACAAAACACCGATGCCTCATCCTGTATGCACCGCATATCCAGGAGCTGCATGGTTCGTGAGTCATATACCGTCATGTAATCAGCGCGATGCATATACATTTTTTGTATACAATGATCAAGCAAATCATTGTCCGATATTCAAGTCGGAATTAAGAAAACCGATAATTTTTATAAGAAAATTTGAGCCCGAGGGACATTCTATCATTCCTATGCCGCATTTTATTGCCTTTAGTATCCAATTTGTGAATAGTTGGTGCACAAAATAACATCAACTGATTGTTGGGATGCTTCGATGCAGCTGAGTCATTTATCCATTCGTAACAAAATTCTCGTATTAGGTAGTGCTGTTTCCCTGCTGTTTGTGGTTGCAATGCTTTTTATCAAGTCAGCCAATGATCGGATTGGCCGAAATTTCAGTGAGTTTTACCAGCACAATTATCAGGTCTCTTTGCTGATCGGGCAGATCCGCCAGGCACAGGCCGACATCATCGGGAATGTCAGGGGGCTGCAGGTCGTTTATCTGCTGGGTCTCACGGAGCAGGTCCCAGAGTTTCGCGCCATCATTGATGAGAACAGTGCAAAGACTCCTGAGTTAGTAAAAACACTCAAACACGATTACAGCGGTGATCCGGCATTGTTCACTGAGTTTGAAACCAAACTCAATATCTATCAGAAGAATACACAGCAATTTGTCAACGACATGGAAAGTGCCCCGAATCATCAGGCCCCGTATGCGGTCTTCCGGGCATTTGTGGACAGCTATGCGGCGCTGAACTTACAGTTTGACCGAATTCAGCAGGCCAGTCAGGAGAACGCTGTCCGCGCCAATGACGATACAGTCAAAGCGATCAATGATGCCAACATGGTGTTTTATATCTCGATTGTGCTGGCGGTGGTGATGGCTTTTGTCCTGAGTCAGTGGATCGCCCGGGGTCTGGTGAACGGGATCAGCCGGGTCAAAGCCACGGCAGAAGCACTGGCAAGCGGTCATCTGGATGTGCTGTCTCATGTTCAGGGTCGGGATGAAGTGGCCCAGCTCAGCAGCGCGATCGACAGTACGGTGCATCGTTTACAGAATACGGTGAAAGGAATTGTCAGCTCCAGCGTACTGGTTGCGGAAAACAGTCACATTTTGCAGGAAGCCAACAATAATATTCAGGTCGCTGCCGGTGAAGTGTCGGAGCACACCATTCAGGCGGTGACGGCGATTGAAGAGCTGTCGACCACCAGTAAGAGTATTGCTTCGAACACCTCAGATTCAGCCCGGGCTTCAGATCAGATGCTGGTGCTGGCAGAGCGGGGCATTGAATCGTCCAATCACACGCAGTCAGTCGTGCAACGTTTGGTGGCAACTCTGCAGCAGACCTCGGGCGTTGTGAATGAGCTGCATGGCGAATCGAGAAAAATTGAAAGCATTCTGGAAGTGATTCGCGGGATTGCGGAGCAGACCAACCTGCTGGCGCTCAATGCTGCCATCGAGGCTGCCCGTGCCGGGGAACAGGGCCGCGGCTTTGCGGTGGTTGCAGATGAAGTGCGCGGACTGGCACAGCGCTCACAAACCTCAGTCAATGAAATTGAGCAGATGCTGACTCAGCTGCAGCAGGCATGCAGCAGCGCGGTTGATATGATGGCTGACAGCACCACGGAAGCCGATCAGGCTGAATCCAGAATGGCCGAAACGAATCAGCTGCTGGATGACATCATGAATATGATCCATCAGGTGAATGAACAGACCCAGCAAATTGCAACAGCAGCGGAAGAGCAGAGCGCCGTGGCTGCAGATATCAGTCAGAATATTCATACGGTGCAGGCATTGTCGGATAAGACGTCTTCGATTGCTTCTGACACGGTTCAGTGCAGTGATGACATGCAGCGGGTCAGCCAGGAAGTGAAGGATCAGGTCAGCTTCTTCAGGGTGTCCTGAAACGGCGGAGAAGCGCATTTCTGACTATCTAAAAACCGAAACGAAAACCGAAATAAGAAACCCGCCATTGGTACCCCAAGGCGGGTTTTTTCATCGCTAGTTGTAAGACCTAAAGGCATTACTGATCTTAGTGGTTACGGTTCCCCCTGACTGTCTTAACGGTGAGAAATGGGCGCTGCCTACCACTATTGATAGAAAATAAAACAGCACATCTGATATCTGCTATACGGCCGTCGGGTCAGCTGGCCACCTCATCGACTAAGTAGAGAATCGACTGGTAGGGAATCCCGCTATGGTGTGACAGGCCAATCTCACAGGTGCGGCTGTTACTGAATCCCTGGGTACAGTGATCTGGCACCTGTGCTTTCAGCGGCGCCAGCGCGGCAGCGTTCAGCTCCGGTGTGGAAAATCCTTTATCACCCGCCCAGCCACAGCACTGAATATGCTCCGGCACCACAACCTGACTGGCACAGGCTTTTGCCAGTTCGACCATCTCATGTTCAAGGCCCATCCGGCGGCTGCTGCAGGTAATATGAAGCATGACTGTTTCCTGCTTCCGTTTGAGCGCCAGATGAGGCAGTAAATAATGAAGAACCAGACCAACGGGTTCGACAACATGCATCAGTTTGGTGAAGTGCTCCAGACTGCGCTTGGCACAGGGACTGGTATCAATCAGCACCGGATACTTGCCGTGGTCACTGGCTTGCCAGAGTGATGCTTCCAGCTGCTCTATCTTTTGGCTGGCCGGTTCAGCCATGCCTTTGCTGTCGTAGGGCATGCCGCAGCATAAATCATTCACCTGCGGCGGGATGATGACATCAAATCCGGCCTTCTCAATCAGTGACATTGTCACTTCTGTCAGAGCGCGGGTTTCCGGATTATCCGGTTGTTGTCCCATCGCACGGCTGGCACACGACGGCAGATAGACAATTTTTTTGTCGCCATGTGCCTGGGTGCTGTCGGCATCACTGAGCTGGTGGCGATTCAGCACCGGCAGTTCCGGTAACCATTGCGGGGTGGCACCCCGGGTAAATTTTCTCGCGTGTTCACTGAGCGCGAGCATTCGCGGCTCTCCCAGCATGGACTCCAGCGCATGCGCAGCGCCCAGACCCGTTTTGACCAGTCGCGTGGTGGTCGAGAAATGATTGGCGGTCCACCGGGCAATCGGCGTAAAACGCCGGTATTTTTCGGTGCGCAGCTTTTTGACCAGCTCGCCGGTATGAATCCCTACCGGACAGCGCTCAGCACATAAGCCGGTGGCAGCACAGGTATCGATACCCTCATAGTTAAAGACTTTTTCCAGCGAAGCTGCCTGCGCTGTTTGTCCGCTGCGCTGGCGATGCTGCAGCTCGCGGTACAGAACAATCCGCTGCCGCGGAGACAGCGACAGGGTTCTGGACGGGCAGACAGGCTCACAGAAGCCGCATTCAATGCAGCGATCCACCAATGGATCGGCGGCGGGCATGGGTTTCAGGTGCGTGATATGGGCAAGCGGGTTGTCATTGATGATCACGCCCGGGTTCAGTAACCCCTGAGGGTCAAAGAGCTGTTTGATCCGCAGCATCAGCTGATACGCGTCTTTGCCCCATTCAAGCTCGACATAGGGCGCCATATTTCGTCCGGTACCATGTTCGGCTTTGAGCGACCCCTGGTATTTCACCGCGACCAGTTCTGCGACAGCATCCATGAACGCGCCGTAACGGTCGATTTCACTTTGCGCCTCAAAGCCCTGAGTGAACACAAAGTGCAGATTCCCCTCCAGCGCATGACCAAAAATAATGGCTTCATCATAATGGAACTGATCAAACAGAGCCTGCAGGTCACGGACGCCACGGGCCAGATCTGCAACCGGAAAGGCGACATCTTCAATGATCACTGTGGTGCCGGTTTCCCGCACCGCACCTACCGCAGGGAACATTCCCTTTCGGATGGCCCAGAGAGTATTGACCGTGGTCGGCTCGGTCGTGAAGGGGACGGACTCGATAATCCGGAAATCTGTAAGGCTGTCCATCACCTTCTGGCACTGGTTCATCAGGTCTTGCTCTGTACCGGCCCGGGTTTCGACCAGCAGAGCTGCGGCTTCCAGATCAAGCCCGGTCATAAAGGCGGGCATGCCGGACTTATCAGCGACGGAGCGCATTGCGCGGCCGTCCATCATTTCGACTGCAGAGACCGGTGTTTTTGCAAGCACAGAAGTCGCTTCACTGGCCTGTTCAATCGTGCTGAACACCAGTAGGGTAGATGCTTTGTGCGGATGCTCAATCACGGTGTTGTAGGTGATATCGGCAATAAATCCCAGCGTGCCTTCGGAGCCGATCATCAGGTGTTCGATGATGTCGATGGGATCGCTGTAGTCGGTCAGGGCATTGAGCGCATAGCCGGTGGTGTTTTTCAGCCGGTATTTGTGATTAATTCGTGCTTTCAGGTCGGCATTGGATTCGACGGTTTCTCTGAGTGCCGCGATTCCCGCCAGTAAATCGGCATGACTTTGCCGGAACGCAGCTTTACTTGCTTCATCCCGGGTATTCAGCACGGTGCCGTCGGTGAGCACAATCGTCATGCCATTTACCGTACGGAATGAATTTTGTGCGGTGCCGCAGCACATCCCGCTGGCGTTGTTGGCCGCAATTCCGCCGATTTTACAGGTATTGATAGAGGCCGGATCCGGTCCGATTTTCCGGCCAAAAGGGGCCAGATAACGGTTGGCATCAGCCCCGATCACACCGGGCTGCAGCGTAATTTTCTGTCCTTCATTTTCAATGTCATGATGACGCCACTGATCGCTCAGGGTGATCAGCACGGAATCGGAGACGGCCTGCCCTGACAAGCTGGTGCCTGCTGCCCGGTAAGTGTAGGGAATGTGCAGCCCGGCACACAGGCCAATCACCTGGATGACTTCTTCAAGCGTGTGCAGCCGAAGGACGACCTTGGGCACCATGCGGTAAAAGCTGGCGTCCGTACCGTAAGCCAGCCGCTTGGCTTCGTCGGTGATGATTTGTTCGGGGGTGAGGAACTGTGTCAGCCGGGAAATCAGTTGTTGATCATTGTTCGTCATGATTGATCTGCCTTTGCTCAGGTGCCCTTGCTCAGTTGTTTTTGGGTCAGAGTCTTTTTGTTTTCTGAGAAAATCTTTTGTTTATGAATCAGATGGATATTTGGTGCTGATTTTGAGTCTAGCGTGCCTGCAACAGGAATGGGTGTTTGGGATCCCAGGTTTGCATTTTGTTTTCAACCATGTGAAACGGTTGTGAACACTATCGCTTTATTTTTTGGCAATAAATGAATGTAATGAAAAACATTCATTCCAAAAGTTGATGAATCCAGATGATAAAGACCGATGATCTGATTTTATTCGTGCAGGTCGTAGAAGACGGCTCCTTCAGCAAAGCGGCAGATAACCTGGGGATCACCAGTTCCGTGGTGAGTAAGCATATCGCCCGGCTTGAAAATGAACTGGGCGTTCAATTGCTGTTTCGCACCACGCGCAGTATCCGGCTGAGTGAAGCCGGAAAAGTGCTGTATCAGGGGGCAAAACATGTCAAACAGGCGGCAGCCGAGGCCGTGGATGCCGTCAGTGGTTTTGGCGAAAGCCTGAGCGGGCACGTGAAGATGTCTGTCCCGACGATTTCAGGTGAACTCTTACTGGCCGAAGCTGTGGCCGGTTTTTGTCAGCAGCATCCGAAGATCACGGTTGAGATGTCGATGGAAAACCGGTTTGTGGATGTGGTGGGTGAGGGATTTGATCTCGTCATTCGTACCGGCTATCTGGAAGACTCCAGTCTGATTGCCCGCCATCTGATTGATTCGCAATGGGTGGTCTGTGCCTCGGCCGATTACTGCCGCCGGGAAGGAAAGCCCCGGAAGCCTGAAGATTTGTTGCACAAGAATTGTCTGCAATATGCCTATCAGAGCACTGGCGCAGCAGAATGGGAGTTTCTGGATGAACACGGGCAAGGGTATACGCTCAAAGTCCGCGGTAATCTGACGACGGACAATGCCGCCGCGCTCCGAAAGGCAGCTTTGGCCGGTTATGGGATTGCATACATGCCGCGATGTCTGGTGTACCACGATTTAATGTCGGGCGTTTTGATTGATCTGTTACCCAATCAGGTTGGCAAGAAACTGGGAATTTATGCGGTTTACCCGTTCACACGCCAGCCATCACAAAAAATTCGCTTACTGATCGAGCATATTCGTCAGGCTTATCAGGCGATTTCTCATTATTTTTAAATGAGCTGCCCGGTAAATTTGTGATCTGCCTCTATACTAGACTGTAAGTGTCCATCAGCTCGTAATGAGACATGCCTGAAAGGTCAATTGCCCAGAGGGAGTCAGATGAACTGGTATCTTTACGCACTCAAAAAGTACGCGGTTTTTGCAGGACGTGCTCAGCGACAGGAGTATTGGTACTTCTTCCTGATTAATCTGGTGATTACATTGGCGTTGGGCATTGTCGATCATCTGCTCAATACCCCCGGCTCGGAAGATGGTACCGGGCTGCTCGGGGGAGTCTATTCACTGGCCGTACTTTTACCCTCGGTGGCTGTCGGTATCCGGCGGTTACATGACATTGGCCGATCTGGCTGGTGGATGCTGCTCAGCCTGATCCCGGTTCTGGGCTTTCTCGTTTTACTTTACTTTTTTGTGCAGGACGGCCAGCCCGGCACCAACGAATATGGCCCTAATCCGAAAGAAAACAACGATATGGGTCAAATGATGGTGTAATTCACCAAAAGATGCCCCCCATACATCCTGCTCCAAGCGTAAATCCCTCATGCTTTGACAAGAAGTCGCTGCGACAGCTGCCAACCTCATTGCTTCTTTTTTCTATCTCCTCAGAACTTTGCCCCAAAGCACAGATATGCAATCCCGAATATGCCTTTAGAAGAAACCTGTCCCATAACTGAAAAGTGCGGTGATAACTGCAATTTTATTTTGTTCAGTGACTTCAGTGTCAAGGGCGGTAGCGTGTTTGGTGCATGTAGTGGCAGACGGCGGTGGCAGTTCAATGTCGCTTTTCAGATGTGGATACACTGTCGTTGAATAAGGATGTTTTATCGGATGATGATAAAAGTACCTAGAAACAGATGGTAATGATTATGGACTGAAATGAGATACACGGGATGATGTCGTATATTTTATTGAGATTTTGATGTGAAACTATTGGTTATATCTTTATTTATCAGATATTTATGATTTATTTGGTCTGTAAAGATATATGACAGAGTTATACGACAGAGTTATACGACATGATGTCGTTGAATAAAATGTTTTACGCAAAGGAGTGAATCAAATGCCATGCGCTAATCATCACATAAGAACTTTAAATGAAAATGAGTTAAGTAATTTAACTCGTCATCAAATGCACGATCACGGTCGACACAAATGTTGTCAGTGCGCTTATAACCAGGGGTACGAGCAAGGCTTTCAATTAAGAGAAACCGTAACTTTAGATATAAATGCTTTAGGTGATAGTCAGTCTGATGCTGATGGGCGTCATAAGAGTGTTCATCAAGCTTTTGCTTTAGGTTATAGCCACGGCATTCGAGATTTTATTAACCAATAATTGCGTATAACAAGTTGCTAAGCGGCGCAAAACCGCTGGCTTACGCTTGTTCCTCGCTAATTTTAGCCAGCAATTTTGCGCCGCTTAGCAAGGCGTTAGCAGTACAACCATAGTTCAGAGTATTTTGAAGATTCAGGGTGTATAAGTGAAAGTATTTTTAAGTTGGTCTGGAGACCTCAGTCATAAAGTCGCATTGACTTTACGTGATTGGTTGCCATGTGTGATTCAATCAATAGAGCCTTATGTGTCTTCCGAAGATATAGACAAAGGCGCTCGTTGGAGTACTGATATTGCTTCTGAATTGGCTGATTCAAGTTACGGCATTTTATGCGTAACAAAGGAAAATTTACACGCACCTTGGCTTACTTTTGAAGCAGGTGCCTTATCAAAGACAATGGATAAATCGTATGTTAGTCCGTTTTTATTTGATATTAAACGCTCAGAGGTTAATGGTCCGATTTTGCAATTCCAATCCACTGTGTTTGAAAAAGATGATGTAAAAAAACTACTTTTATCTTTAAATAAGGCCGATAGTGGTGAGCAGCTAACCGCAGAACGTTTGGAAAAAGCTCTTGAGGTCTGGTATCCAGATCTTGAAAAACAATTAAACACGCTCTTGCAGGAGCAACCTAAGCAAGCTACTGAGCCTGAGCCTGAGCCTGAGCAACAGTCATTTTCAAATGAAATCTTAGAAGAAATTCTAGACCTTTCACGTGTAAATCAAAAACTATTAAGAAGCCCGGAACTTGACGTTCATAAAGAGTTGGACTCTCTTCGGAATATGCTTCAAGAGATTATTTCTAGATCTGAACTGGAACGCGATCTAAGAATGCGAAGAAAGAAAAAGATTCATCCTCGAATGATTGATGAACTTTTGCATATGTATCCTAGGTTTAGAAAAAATTTCACAGGCTTTCAAATTGCAATAAGTCTATTTCGCGAAGATTTCCCATGGATCTATGATGCAGGCATCGATCTCGTAAAAACTCTACGAAGCGAAAATGAGCCAGGTAACAAAAGAGATGCGGTCGAAGCATTTCAAGAGTTAATAGAGTTTTCCTTTGAACACCCTATGATGAGGGATATGTATCGAGATGATAAACACACATACATGATGATGCGAGAACTGCCTCATATTTTGAGGCACGCACTGGATCAGGGGTTGTAGTACTGCTAATAAGTTGCTCAAACGGACAAAAAACAGCTGGCTTTTGCTCGTTCCTCGCTAATTTTAGCCAGATATTTTGTTGCCGCTTAGCAAAGCGTTAGCTTTCAGAGGAATATATGAAAGAGTTTGAGATTGGGCTGGAAGAGCTTTCAAAACTAGAAGTAGACGAATTCCTCTCTGCACAAGAATCTGGAAAAATAGAGAACTTTCTTAGAATCGCTACTCCAGAGCTAGTCAATAAAATTTTTGAAAACTCGAAAGAACCCACGTTACGGAAGATTTCTAGTGAAATTAAAGTGGATGTATTAAAGCGGGCATTGGATGTTGCATCAGAAAAGTCCTTGCGGTGGTATGTACAGGCATCGTCATTAAATTCATTGAAAAGAATTTCAGCAGCCAGTTCTAATATCTTGATTGAAAAGCTGATTGATGTAGCTTCTGATCAAAAGCGGAGAGAAACCATTATAAAATCTCTTCCTTTGGAGCGTCGTAAGCAGTGGGAAGACTATATAAGAAGGGAGAAAAACAGAAGCAGAGAACTAAGAGAAAGTGCAAAACAAGCAGAAGAGTCTTTGGTTGAAGAAAGAAAACGTATAGCTGATGATCTTTCTTATGCTATTAAAGCCAAGGAAGAAGCCCTAGCAGAGGCCGAACAAGTAGCAAATCTTAAAAAGAAACATTTGGATGAAGAGATTGCTATAGCAAAAGAAAGGCTAACTTCATTGCTCAGTGAAACCTCACAGAGAGAAAAAGAGCTTAAAAAGCAGGAAGAAAACCTAGCTCAAAGAGTTGCAGAACTTAACGAAGAGCATCAAAAACAGGTACAGCAACGTATAGAAATTAAAGTTCCAGAATACGTGAGTGCTGCAGTAAAGGTTCTAGAGGATCTTGAAACCAAATATAGAGAAAAAGCAAGAAACTGGAGTATACATGGAACGCTAGTTCTCATTACTGCAGTGCTTGTCACGGTATCGATATCTATGTTAGGCACAGGTTTCATTGATCAGAAAGCTGAAGATATCGGTTGGCCATTACTTATTTTCATATCTTTTAAAGGACTTGTTGTATTGAGTGTTCTTGGCCTGTGGGCAAGGCACGCATTTACTGTGAGTAATGCTTATATGCACGAGGCTATAAAAAAGATCTGATAGGGCTCATGCGATAAATTTCGGAAAGCTATATTTTGAAATTTATGGTAATGCTGTGGAAAGGAGCGAGTTAGTTGAGATATTCGAGAACTGGAATATAGCTAGTGAGAGTGCATTTAGTAAAATCAAGATAAAGGATCAGGACGTTCAAGTGGTCGAGCAAATCAAAGAGTTAGTCAAAGTTATCAAACTGGCTGAAGGTAAAGAAAGCTAACAATCAGCGCAAGCGGGACAAATTTTCCGATGCGCTCCAAATTTGCCCCTTCGCTGGGCGTTATGCGTAATAGACCACGCAGTGAATTCATCGTTGACAATGAAAAGGAGGATGTTGTGATCAATACAAACAAAACTACTAGGCTGTTAATGTCGGCGGCGCACTTGTACCCGAACGACTTTAAAGAAGACTTGAAAGAGAGGTTAAGTCACCCATATAAATCTTCAGCGCCTGAGTATGGCGTTGAATTAAACAAAATTAGTCAAGAACTTGAAAAAGCGAAAGTAAGTCATTTTGGAAAATCGGCATTTATATTTATAGTTGTCTTGATTTTTTTCTTTATTTTCATTGAGGACCCAAAAGACAATTGGGTAATGTTGATACCTGCTTTGGCATTAACTTCTATCGCGGAATTTATTTATAATCGTTCCGCAAAGAAAAAAGCTCGGCTAATTTTAGCTGGTGAAAATAAAGATGATGAGGAAAACAAAACAAACAAAAAGAATATTATGATTTCTGGTGGATATTCTCCATTTGTAGGTGCTGGCATTGATTTAGATAGCTGGTCCTTTACAATAAATACAAAAGAAGCCGAGGATAAGAGTAAACCCGTAAAGCCAGTTTCGGTAACAGAATTGCATGAACAACTAAAAAAAAGATTACTATCTCTTGGTATTGACGATATTGAAATAACGGATGAGTTATACATCAACGGGAAAGATGTTAATTTGGTTGAGTATTTGCTTCCAAATGGCCGCCTTTCTAAGCCGGTTGATAATGTCGACCTTCAGTATATTAACACTAAGATAAATAATGACGACAAAAGAGAGCGTCATTACAGAGTTGTGCGAATTCCCATGTGGGATGGTCAGATGATACTAAGTGTGTATTATAGATTTTTAAGTGTTAAGGACAATTTATTTACTGAGGCGCGATTCTTTCTCCTTCCTCCTTTAAAAGAAAAATATTTAGCAATTGATGAAATCCCCTTGAAACCAACAGGCAAAGAGTTTGGTGAAAGCCTCATCCAATCAATATTTACTGGAGCATTTTCCTGGATTGGAGTAGTAATCAATGTGCTTACTTTCGTTCAAGGTGGATTTATGGCTGATAGCGCGCGTCAGAAAGGTTGGAAAAGGGAATTAGAGTCTAATAGGTTATATAACTATGGCTGGGATAGCTCATTGAGAGAAAAGTGGTCTTCTGTGTCTTTTGAGCGCTACTTTCAAAAGGTTGACAAGGACGTAGCACTGAAATTGGTTACAAGTGAGTTTTTAGGAGCTTTACGCGAATATCTTGAGAAAAATAATATATCAACCGAGCAGTTTTCACAGACATCAACAAA
Source organism: Photobacterium sp. 53610 (assembly GCF_036409375.1). NCBI lineage: Bacteria > Pseudomonadati > Pseudomonadota > Gammaproteobacteria > Vibrionales > Vibrionaceae > Photobacterium > Photobacterium sp. 53610. The sequence continues at coordinate 528,569 of NZ_JAXOFS010000001.1, forward strand.
GATTGTTAACGAGGGCGTAATGATATCCGGCGGAGAGGTAAAAGCAGATTCATTCGCTGTTGGAAAGGGAGCATCTATCGCCAAAGATGCTATAAAAGCTGTTAAAGGGGGAGGTAACAAGTCGTGACACGAGCTACCGACAAGGAAAATCAAGGTGTTATTATGACTGGTGGGACACTGACTGCTAAGAACTTGGCCGTCGGAGAAAACGCCAAGATTTCTAATCACGAACATGGCAGTAATACCGTAGAACCAGCACTATTAGAATTGGTAACTGAAATCTCTCGGCTTATTGAGCATTTAGAAAATTCTGACGTTGGAAATGAAAAAATAGATGCTGCCAAATTGGCAAAATCAGAATTGGAGAAAGACTCTCCTAATTTCTTTAGTGCAAAGTCTATCTTGCTTTCTTTGCTTGATGGTATTAAAGCCGTTGGCTCGGTGGCCAGTACAGTGATATCTATAAAAAAACTTCTGGGAGTAATTGCTCCATAAATCAAATTGCATAACAAAGGGCTACACCGGACAACCAAAAGCTGCGCGGCTTTCTGCTTTGCTCCAAGCCACTCCGCTTTTGGCTGCCAGTGAGCCCAAGCGTTAGTTCGGATTTGGCATCAAAGGTCATAAGTTTTGGTGTTTATTTGTATTGGTGTTCATGTTTACACCGGACAGTTTGTGCCTTTCACGTTCTTTCTGGTGACACTAAATGCAGAGTGTTCGCTTTGGTTTCATCGTTTACGGTTTCTAACTCTTAACTTATTTCTTTGGCGATTTTTCATTCTCGCGGTTGTTTCTAAGCGAATCTTGTCTTTCTTCGGTGCTGTCGTCGGAGTGCGAGAATCGAATCCTTTTTCAATTTGAAGCTTGCAAAGTTAGGGGTGTTCAGTGCTATTTTCTTCTAGCCAGCTTTCGTCATCTCAAATGAGGTTTAGTTTTGTAGTTGCCAGTCTCACTTCAGTGTTCAAAGCTTTTCATATTATGCCACTTTTCAATATCTTGGAGCGTACAAATAGAAGTAGCGCATGTACTGACAAATTGCTTAAGAGCGATTCCCAACGCTTGGCATTTCTCATTCCATCGTTGCTCACACCTAAATGCAGCAACATAGACTCCCTCCGGTTGTCAACAACAGCGTCAGGTTATATAAGGTTTGGAACTGCCGCTCTACATTCGCTCTGTTGATTGGCTTTTATACCATGACCCTGATGACACTACGCGGTTACGTTTTCTCATTTGTTAGAAGGCAACAAACGTGCCGCCGCATTATCAGGCTTTCCCGCAAAAACTCTTAACCTTATATCATTATGAAATATATATCGTGGCAGTCACCCAAAAAATGTGCAGATGTTGGCAGGGTGGCATGTTTACAAAAGCTTCAAGGACTTTAGACCGTATGATTATTTGTTCATCAGCACCTTGTCTTGATGATCCTCACCGTGAACACTAAAGCGATGTTTGGCTAAATCGATGCCATAGACAAATGGTGACATGGTGGCTTCCAGTGATCTGTGTTCAGACTTTCCAGTTGTGTCAAAGCCTAAAGGGGGAGCCATGTCATTTGTTAGCCGTCTACGGAGATTCATTTGAATAATCGAGTTGTCTTTACTGGTGGACCTGGCTCAAGAAAAACCACCGTAATCGAATTTTTAAATCGCTTGGGCTATCCAAGTACTCCAGAAGTGGGGCGAAAAGTAATCCAAACACAAGTTAAATATCAAGGCACTGCGTTACCTTGGCAAAATAAAACCGCATTTCGAGACGAAATGGTTCTTGAGTAAATTAATAACTACGAAGGTTATGGAAATGCTGCTATTACCTTTTATGATCGAAGTATCATTGACTCATATGGATACAGCAAGCTCGAAAAAATACCAGTTTCTGATTTTTTATTGAATAAATGTCGTGAACTGATTTATAATCAAAAAGTGTTTATTTTTCCTCCATGGGAATCAATTTACAAAAATGATGTAGAGCGTCAGCAGGATTTCATTGAAGCTGTAGCAACATATCAGGAGATGCTCTATGCATACGAAAAATTTGGTTATGATTTAGTTGAAGTTCCAAAGGTATCCTTGAGAAAAAGAGCTGAGTTTATCTTGAACAACGTGAACTTTGGCTAACAAGCTAATTGGACTCCCACTCAAATAGCCGACTAACCTTTTGGGTAGCCTTTAGGTGCCTGTCCTTGTCATCGCTTAGTTGTCGGTGTGCAGGGGTTACATGACATTGGCCGATCTGGCCGGTGTATGCTGCTCAACCGGCTTTCAATTCTGAGCTTCCTCATCTTACTTTACTTCTTTGTGCAGGACGGCCAGTCCGGCACTAATGAATATGGCCCCAACCCGAAATAAAACAATGACATGGGTTAGGTGATGGTGTGAATTGCCAGCAGTTACACCCGCCTGATACAGTCTGTTTCTTGTTGAAATCCAGTGCCAAATTCATAGTATGGCTTCCAGTGCGCCGCTTCAAATCTCATCGTTTTTATTTCATTTCAATTCCCTCAGAACTTTGCCTCAAAGCACAATTCTGCATCCTCAAGTATGTCTTTTATGAAAGTTGTCCCATAACTGGAAAGTATGGCGACAACAGCAATTTTTATTTTTAATTCTCCGGCGACTTCAGTGTTATGGGCGGTAGCGTGTTTGATTCAAGGAGAGTGGGGATAAAATCAGGACAGACGCCCTAAAAACTGATTGCAGGATCCGATCGTGCAGATTTTAATGCGTCGCTATCCGACGTGATGTTGGAATACACGAAGACATGATTTTTTGATTTAAATTCAGGTTTATTTACCGGGTGAGGTTTATTCGTATCACTTAATATACTCAAGGAGGTTATTCAAGTACTTGTTCAATTCATCTTGTTTACTTTTGTTGATAAAAATAAAAACTTAATTTTTTGTATGTATGGCTGAAACTTTTCAGTTAAATATCAGATTGGAGTAAGAATGTATTTGTTTAATTTAAATTTCACAGAATTTTGTGGACTGTCTGGTAAAGCATGAATACTGACTGAATGGTTTTGATGCAGTCTCATTGCGGTTTTAAATTGAAAAGTTCAGGGCCCTTTGTGACAGGTTTATGCTCTTTTGCAGTAAAAAAGCATTGGTTTTAGGTGTCGTGAATGCTTTTGAACTCGCTGACCCTAATTCACCATTTGGTGAGGGTTAATATCTGAAATGATTAATGGAAGGAGTATATACATGTTTAAAATCAAGAGGCACTGGATATTAGGCGCCCTGGTCTTCACAGGGGCTCTACCCATAAAAAACGTCAGTGCTGTGGGTACTGAGTTTGGCGGCTGTATGGAAGAAACCGCAGGTTTTGCGGTGCAGTGTACAGCGAATGATGTAAAAATCGCTGGTGTAGCGACTAACCCCGACGGAACGCCGAAGCTTGAAATTCTGGATGACGGCTGTGCTTATCAAGGTGATGTTGTGCAGTTTACTGCGACATTTGATATCGAAACCACATCAAAAGAGCGACATGATGTTGGGATCTACTTTGTCACGGATGGCGATCCTAACTCGGATGGTGCAAAAAGCGGGCAATGTAGTATCTCTACTTTACCGTTCCAGCCTTCACCCCCTTGGCTGGATCTGGACGGTACAAACGATCCCTATCCGGGCACAACCACACCTTCAGGTGTACAGGATGAATGTGGTGACATTGCAAAGCCTGGGTATAACCCGCTTTCACCCACTTTTACTTTAACCGCTACGTGTGTTGACCCGGATAATGATGGCCAATTAAACCTGCCATATTGTACGAGTTGGCGCCAGTCCGGAGCGAATGAGCTTTGCGTGACCCCTTCTGATGCATACCCGGGCTCGCCTTCTAAATGTAAGTGTGATGATTCCTTTAACATTCCAATCGCAGTCCCGCCAGCGGAATTGTTAGTTTCGAAATCGGTCAATCCACAAACGCTAGCAGAGCCGGGGGGGAGTGCGACATTTACGGTGACGGTAACGAATGTGGGTATCGACCCGCAAAATAACGTGACATTAAATACACTGACAGACAGCATCTACGGTGACATTACGACAGCAAATCACGATGGTATTGTCAGTACGACTTGTAGTGTTCCGCAGACTATTCCGTCAGACGACAGAAATCCGGGAGGCATTGACACCTATACGTGTCATTTTACGACCAATATTGTCGGTAACGCGGGTGATGTAGAAACAGATATCGTGACCGCCAGTGGCATTGATGATAACGGCAATCTGTTATCAGGCGAAGACACTGCACAGGTTACCATCACTGATTTGTTACCCAATATTGAGCTCGTCAAAACCGCTTCGCCAGAGCAGTTGAATGAACCGGGTGGTTTAGTGACGTTTTCTGTCGTTGTCAGCAACTCAAGTCCGGCAGCATCAGATCCGGTCACCATCAATTCGCTGGTCGATAACATTCATGGAGATTTAAATGGACAAGGTGATTGTTCGGTCCCGCAAGTGATCGCGGTTGGGGCAAACTACAGCTGTTCATTCCAGATCAATGTCGTTGGGAATGCGGGTGGTTCTGAAACCGATACTGTTACAGCGTTAGGTAAGGATGATGAAAATAATCCAGTCAGCGCGAGTGACTCTGCAACGGTTGTGATTCTCAACACGCCCTCCAGTATTGAAGTGATAAAAACGGCTTCTCCATCAACGATTGAAGAACCGGGTGGTAACGTCACTTATACATACACAATCAATAACACCTCAAGTGTTGATCCGGTGACCATTGATGTCGCTGATGACGACAAGTTAGGCATGCTGAATGGTCAGGGAAACTGTAGTCTTCCACAGGTGATAGCACCAAGTGGTTCTTACACTTGTACGATTGTCACGTTTGTCTCAGGCAACGGGAATACGGCAGTGACGAACGTCATCACTGTGTCTGGTTTAGATGATGATGGTGAAATCGTCAGTGCTGTGGATGATGCGACGGTGAATGTTCTCAATGCGCCGCCAGCCGCATCAGTGGTGAAACAAGCCACGCAGGCTGTGGTGACTTATCAGGTGAGTATCTCGAATGATTCGGATGCTGAAGCGCTGACAATCACAAGTCTGGTTGATAATTTGTTTGGAGACATCACTCAGGTCACGGGTAGTATTCAGTCGACAACTTGTTCTGTACCTCAGGTGATTCAACCTGCGGCACAAGTTGAAGACACCTATAGCTGTCAATTTACTGCAATTGTGACAAGCTCTCCACATGTGAATACTGTGACGGCAACGGTTGAAGATGATGATGGTTCGCAGCCCATCATGCCAAGTGATTCTGCAACAGTCAGTTTTGAATAATACAGCCAGTTACCAATAGATTGAAAAGAGCATATGTCGTCATATGCTCTTTTTGTTTCATTGTTTGGCGAAATCCGTTGCCTACAGAGCATACTTATCCTGTTTCCGACTGAAATCCAGCGCCTGTGCCAAGCAATGGCAACACATCAGGCACTTCCGCTTCAAACTTCATCACCTTCTTTCTCCACCTTTTCAGAACTTTGTCCCGAAGCACAGATATGCAACCCTAAACATGCCTTTTAATGAAACCTTGCCCATAACTCAATATGATGACTGTTACAGAAATTTACATCCTTCAGTAACTTGAGTGTTAAGGGCGGTAGCGTGTTTGATTTTTGGTGGTGGGGCAGGCGTCGGTGGTGGTGTGATGTCGCTTTTCAGATGTGGATACACTGTCGCTGAATGAGGATGTTTTATCAGATGGTGGTAAAAGTGCCTGGAAACAGATGGTTATGATTTTTGATTAAATGAGATACACGACATGATGTCGTATATCTTATTGAGTTGTTTATGTGATACTTTGATTATATCCTTATTTATCAGATGCTTATTTTTATTTGGTCTGTGGAGATATATGACAGAGTTATACGACATGATGTCGTTGAATAAAATGTTATGAGTACCAATCAACCTGAGTCTTGGTGAGAATAAGAAGGATTTGAATTTTGAGCTACTTAGAAAGGCTAGAAAAAGCATTAATTAGAAATAAAAAATACGCTCTTAAATTAGATGAAAATCTACTTCCATTGAAACCTGCGTTTTCAAAAGATACAAAGCAACAAATTTTTCAGTTATGCGCAGAAGCATTATATGAATATGGCTACTCCACGTCTTCGCATTTGGCTGGTAAGTGCACACTTGTCCATCTAATGCTCCAACAACTGCTTAAAAACGTTCTTGACGTCGATAGTGTTATCACTATAGGTGATAGGTACTGGGATGACTATATTTATTGCAGTATGTCAGAAGACAGTATTTCAAAGGAACTAGAAAGTCCAAATATTCTAGAGCCTGTAAAAGCGCATGTATGGTTAACTCTCTCGGACGGTTCAATATTAGATTGTACGGCGGAAGCTCATGCTGACATGTTATTTAAAAGAGGCGAACACCCCGCACATGAATGCATAATGTTTGTTGAAGTAAATAAGCCAGAGAACCCAAAAACTGGTTATCATAGACCGTTCCTAGTGGGCTCTGATTTTTTAATAAAAACCGGAATGGTCCAGTTAGGGTACTCATAACAAGGTTGTAAACGCGGACAAAAACAGTTGGCTTTGTTCGTGCCTCACAAATTTTAGCCAACAATTTTTGCCGGTTACAACGGCGTTATATCACAAAGGAAACACCTCATATAAAAAGGAAGTATAAATGTCAGTTGAAGTAAGAACTAAAGAAGAATTAACAAGAGCTAAAGACCGTGGAGAGAGCGAGATAATAGTCGTTGGTAAACTTGCGGATGAGTTGAAGAAAACAAAGAAGCTAGCCTATGTCGGTGCAGGGACTTTAGCTGCCTTGACAGCTGCACTGGCAGCAACCCCTTTTACAGGTGGAATGTCGATGTTTGCTGCTGCGCCAATCGCAGCCCTTACTGGTTTGGAAATTAGTGGGATTATAATTGCTGCGTCTCTAGGGTTGTCGTTGATAATCGCAGTTTTTAAAGGATATGACGAGATATCGTACAAGAAAGGTGAGCTTAAACTAAAACGTAAAAGTTCGTGATATAACAATCTATTTAAGAGTGATTCGCAACGCGTGGCATTTTTACTATGCGTTTCGTTCGGTGTTTAAGGTGGTATGCGGCGGCATCGGTATTGCGTTGCTCACACCTTAACAGGGCGTTATGTGCCTTGAAAATTTAGCAGTAAAAAGTGTCGGTTTTTGAGGTTTTCCATCGTTCAAATTGCGGCGCGTTTGTTGTAAGTTTTGGGGAAGTTGAAGCAGATTTAGTCGCTAAAATTCAGCATTGAAAGTTTGTCTTCCCAAAAGCTTTTGCATGTGTTGTTTTGCCGCTTACTTTGGTGAAAATTGCTCCTTTGCTAACGTTGGCTTGGCGCTGAAATATTCAGGTTTGCATCAGGTTTTGTTGGCGTTGCAAATCCTGCGGTTACAAAGTGGGTTCAGTTTAAAGTCGTGGCTTTGTTGGGCACATAACAAAGCGTTTAAGAGGGACTCTCAACGCGTTGGCCGTTTTTGTTCAAATTGGGTTTTGTGTTTACGGCGCAATAGTTTAGTTTAGTGCAAAGCGTTGTCGCCCCTTAACGCGGCGTTATGTGTCTGTATCAAAGAGGTAAAAACTTCGGATGAAGGAATATAGAAATTTAAGAGAAAAATTCCCTTTCCCTGTTTATGGTATAGACATCAAGAATTGGGATGAACTAGAAAGCGTATCTGTGGATTCAACGAATTTCGTTATTCTTTTGCTTGCTGACTATTCAGCTAAATCTGCAGATGAAATATCAGAAATTGCAGTGTCCCTAATTGATAAAGGTTTAAAGTATATTTGTTGCTGGGGTAAAGAGTGTGGTCAAGGTCACACAGCATTTGACATCGGAAACATTCTCTGGGAAGAAAGAAATAATAAAAAGATCCATATCCCTTCAACTTGGCATGATGAACCATTACAAGAGGCGATCTGGTATTGCTTGTATTTAGCAACTCCTGATGATGAATATTGGTCTAGTTGCAGTACGTTGGTGATAAACATAGCGAATGAGGCATCATCAACACAGGTTGATAGTTTTCTGAGTGATGTTAATCTTTTGGAATCAGTGCTAGAGAACACATAACAAACAATTTAAGCAGATTCGCAACGCGTGGCAGTTTTGATTTGCAGTGAGTTTTGTGTTTAAGGCGCAATGCGGTCGCTTTTGTATTGCGTTGCTCACTACTTAATTGGGCGTTATGTGCTTAAGAGGAAAATTGACATGGAAGTGGTAGAGGCCAACCCTGATTTGGCCCCAATATTAGCGAGTTATGCGAAAGAATGCCTAGAATCGGGTATTCCAAAATATTCGGGTGTGGAGCAAGATCCGACAGCTTATTTGTCAGGTTTGGTCGAACGTTCAAAGGCAATCTCCGAGTTACCAAAGGGATATTTACCTAGCACAACTTACTACTGTGTATCGAACTCCGAAATTTTAGGTGCAATCCGAGTTCGAAAAGGTACTAATGCCAATGTGGAAAATGTCATTGGTCATGTTGGCTACGAAACTAGACCGTCAGCTCGTGGTAAGGGTGTAGCCTCATTTCTGCTCGCTTGGGTGCGAGACCATGTTGTCACTGATTCAGTTATTGTTACTTGCTCAATTGACAATCCCGCGTCTCAAAAGGTCATCGAAAACTGTGGTGGTGAATACCTAGGTAACTACACAGATGACAGTGAGGGTACGGTAAGGCGCTACCGTTTAGCGCGCACATAACAAAGCATTCAAGAGTGATTCGCAACGCTTGGCAGTTTCGCTTCGCTCAAGTATAGCCAAGCGCCGTTCACACCTTAATGCGGCGTTAAATGGCACAAGGTATGTGGCAAAGAATTGAAGTTTCTGGGATGACTCTGGGGTTATTGGGCGTATGTATTGTGCTTATAGAGATCTTCTTCTGGAGTCATATACCGAAAGAAGTTCGCCAATATTTTTACGGAGGTGAGCCTGGAGCAGTTATTGCGGGCATCCTTATAGTTATTGGCCTACTAAGCATTTTGTTGTTTTTAGCTAATCTATTTTTTAAGCGTTTTCGCTTCTGGTGGTTAAGGTTACTTGGCGTAATTGCATTATTTTTGGGCATTGTTGTAATTGGCGCTTCTGGCATTTAACAAGGCTAGGCAACATCAGCGCACAAAAATACGTGCGCTTGGACGTCCAACACTTCGCTTCTGCTGTGTTGTTCGCTTCGCTCTCAACTTAACACAGCAGAAGCTACGTATTGGCCGCCGTTGCTAGCGGCGTTATATACTTATTCAAGGACGGAGGGAAAAATGGCCAAATCGACGGTTATTACAATTGAAGAAGAGTTTTTTAAACTGAACTATCTTAGTGGACGTACCCCAAAAAATACTGATGAAGAGTCCAAAGATGCCTTTGCTATGTTGTCAGAATATTCAAATGGAGGTGTCTATATTGGTCACTACGATGGTTACAGTGAGTGGGAACGACATTCACACGGCGATGAGTTGGTGCAAGTTTTAAGAGGTCAAACGACGTTGGTGTTACTTGTAGAAGGTCAAGAACAGCGAAATGAGCTTTCTAAAGGGCAGCTGTTAGTTGTTCCCCGAGGTATATGGCACCGCTTTGAGACTCCAAATAGAGCTTCCAATCGGTATATAACAAAGCGTTCAAGACGGATTCACAACGCTTGGCAGTTTTGGTTTGAATCAGCTCTAGTGTTTACAGCACAATGGTTTAGGTTTGGTGGCCGCGTTGTTCACCACTTAACGCGGCGTTATGTTTATCTAAGCACTTGAAAAAAACAAATATGACCACATATGCATTGTGTCTATTTGCATTATTGGAAATGTTTCGATGAAATCAAGAGAACTAAATACAATTCAAGACCTGATCGTAAGCAACTACAAAATTACTCCAAACGGAGATGGTAAATTTACTCACACATTTACACCTGAAAATACCGATACGGTGTATAGCTTTATTGCCAACGAAACTCACGAACTAGAGCAAGGTGAGCACTATAGCATTGGTTTCTATATTGACGATAAAGGAAACAAAATTGTCGACCTGTCCTGCGTTGCTAAGAACCAAGGTGTTAATCCTATGTTGAGCTTCTTATTTGCACAACAAGAGGCTCAAGGTAAACATGCGGTAAACAAGGAAAAGAATGATACTCGTGTAACGCATAAAGCTACAGATGGTTACTACTGGGGTAAGAAGTACGCTTGGCGAGAGTTTGGCATGGCAATTCCTAAAGGTGCTTTCCATGCGTACCTTGCCGAAATTGGACACCCAACAGTCCCATGTATCACGTCAAATCCAGCCCTACCGTATAATAATAATGATCACTCAATAGCGTACAAAGAAGAGGGACTAGCAAAAGCTATAGAAGACCTAATTACTTCTGCTGTTAAAGTGACGCCTGCGCGCTATGAGTCACCTTTGTATTCGAAGCGCTTCATGATCAAAGCAATCAGTGCGATTACTGATAAGAAATAAACATAACAATCTGTTTAAGAGTGATTCGCAACGCTTGGCATTTTTGCTATGCGTTGCGTTTTGTGTTTAAGGTGGTATGCGGGAGCTTCGGTATTGCGTTGCTCACACCTTAACAGGGCGTTATAAGCTAGGAAGAAAAATGAATAATCAAGAAAAAATTAGACAGCTAAAGAAGCTTATCGAAAAATCCGAAATGGTAAAAGTCGAAAGCAGTAGTGATCCAGACTTTAAACAATGGAAGAACTTGGTAGAAAGAACATTTATAAAGGTGTTCGGAAAAGAGTCTACTGAGTTTGAGCACTTCGATGCATTGCTATTCCATTATAGAGTGTTCGTAATTACAAGTTCTAGTGACTACTCTTCGGATCATTTACGTTGTTTCCGTCGTGACTTTAAAATGTTGATAGGCTCCATAGAAGAATATATTCAAGAGTTAGAGGAAGAAACCCCTCTATCACTTTCAGAAGAGTTTGTTGAAACTGAGTCAAGTATCAATAAATTATTCATTAGTCACGCTTCAAAAGATGCTGAAGTTGTCGAGGAAATTATTGAGCTGCTTGAAGCAATTGGGGTTGAATCTAATCAAATATTTTGTACCTCGTTTGAAGGGTACGGAATTGAGCTTGGTGAAAATTTTCTCGATGCTATCAAAAATGAGTTGTCATCAGACTCAATGGTTTTGTTTGTTCTATCTAAAAACTTTTACGCTAGCCCAGTCTGCATGTGCGAAATGGGTGCTGCTTGGGTGCTATCGAAAGAGCATATCCCTCTTGTTGTACCACCACTATCATACTCCGACATAAAAGGCGTACTACCACTAACCCAAGGTATGGTCTTGACCGATGCAATGAAACTGAACTCATTTAAAGAAAAAATTGAAAAAACGTTCAATATCACAAATAAGCTTAGTTTTTCAACCTGGGAAAGGAAACGAGACCGAGTTTGTAACCGTTTGGATAAGGTTCTCAGTTAACGTGAGTTCGCTTATAACAAAGCATTTAAGAGTGATTCGCAACGCTTGGCATTTTCGCTTCGCTCAAGTATAGCCAAGCGCCGCTCACACCTTAATGCGGCGTTAGTTGCCAACGAGAAAAAACGTACCTAAAGCAGAATGTTTAGAGTTAAAGTCAGTGTGCTTTTGGTGGGGTTTCGTACTTCAATTTTGAATCGTTCGGGTTTGTGAAAATCGTTCTCAGGTTTCTTTTGTGGTTGAATTTTCTGTTTCAGAAACCGATTTATTTGTTGAAAGTCAGCTCGGTGGCATTGTCTGTCTATAAGAGCTTTTTGGCGTTGTTGGTTCGTTTTCTGCGGCGCTTTGAGTTCCAAGTGGTTTCAGTGACAGTCGCTTTGAAACTACGCTTGATTTTAGTTTTTCAAAATACATAAAAGCATAGTTGGTAAAGCAGTCATTGGCTTCAAATCAAAGCTTTAGGCTTGGCAACTAACAAAGCATTCAAGAGGGATTCACAACGCTTGGCAGTTTTGGTTTGAATTAACTTTAGTGTTTACGGCACAATGGGTTAGTTCGGGTGGAATGCGTTGTTCACCCCTTAATGCGGCGTTATGTACCATTTATTCTAACAATCGTGTATTGGCTATACTCTAGATGAAATTTGATCTGAAGGGGTAGTGTGCATGAACTGGGGCGCAATAGGTGCAGTATTAGGTTTGGTTGGATTTGCATTTGGGGTTGGGAGTTGGGTAACCAACTCTGAACATAGTTATGCTGGCTTAAAAGAAAGAGTAGAGGTGTTAGAAAGCTCGCAAGAACAAAATAGTGAAGAGTTCAGGCTTCCTCAAGGGGCTGTAGTGGCTTTCTATTCCCGTGAATGTCCAAAAGGTTGGCAAGACTATAAAGAACTATCAGGGCGCGTAATTGTTGGTGTTGGTAAAGGAAGTGGACTTGAACAGAGATCTTTAGGAGATGTTGGCGGTGAGGAGTCACACACATTGACTGTGAATGAATTACCTCCCCATGCACATAAAGCTGATCGTGTACCTTGGGGGCAATTGAATTGGAAAGGGGGAGATAGTGACCCGTTTTGGGATAGAAATGGTGGCAAATATCAGAAATATGACACCGATTCGACAGGAAATGGAAAGCCTCACAATAATATGCAACCTTATTTAGCACTTCTTTATTGCCGTAAGTTATAGCGATACTGTAATTGATACATAACAAAACGTTCAAGAGCGATTCGTAACGCGTGGCAGTTTTGCTTTGCGTTGAGTAAAGTGTTTAAAGCGCAATGCGGAAACTTCTGTGTTGCGTTACTCACGCCTTAACGTGGCGTTATCTGTAATCATGAACGGAGAGATCGTGAAAAATAGAAGCTGGAAATTGGAAGATGCTCAGAAGATTGCAGACGAGTTTCCGTATACCTTTTATAAACCATCAAGTGAAGTTGTGTCACAGTTGCAAGTTGGGAATCAGGCTAAGTTGATATTTGAGTTTGAATCTGATGATCCCGAAGCTCCTAAAGCAGAAAGAATGTGGGTAGAAATTACCGATGTTAAGGATGGGGTGTTCTCAGGTTACTTAGACAATGACCCGGCATATATAAAGGATCTCAAACATAAAGATCTAATTGAATTTACTGAATGCCATATCATTGATACAGACCTAGATGATCCAGTTCCTTCAATAACCGAGAAATACATCAAGCGTTGCTTCGTAACGAACAATATCTTTTATGAAGGGAGACCAGTTGGTTACCTATATCGTGAAGAACCAGATTACGATGATGATAGTGGTTGGAGGTTTACCGCTGGCGACGAGACAGATGAGTACATGGATGATTCAGATAACACATCGTATGTTTCGTTAGGTGCGGTGCTTCGTGAAGATGACAGTATTCTTGCTTTACTAGACCGAGAGCCGGGAGTTGCTTTCGCAAAAGATGAACACTGCAATTTCGTAGAACTAAATGACTAAAACAGATAACAAAGCCAGCCAGAGGGACAGCCAAACCGCTGCGCGCTTTGTCTGCCCCTGCTGGCGGCGTTATGCCACACAGAGGAAAATATGGATTACAAATCAATTTTAGGTAGGGTTAATGGAATAAGTACACCCATATTCGGTGTCTCTTGGAACCCTGACAACACAGAAAAAGATCAAGTACGTAAGCTGATAATCTATCTTGAAGATAGGCGAGTTCTTTTCTACGAAGAGGACAGAGAGGGTATCAGTTACGCTAGACGCTCTGTAGAAAGTATACGCGAGCGTTTAACGAAGTTTTTAGAAGATTTCGATACTGATAAAGAGCTAATCAAATCGGTTAGAGCGTTTCGAAGCGCATGTAGAGCATTTTGCAATGAGGTAGGTTCAGTCAACATTTCTTTAGAGCCGCAACCAGTTCAGCGTTCTATCCTAAACTCTGAGTTATCTAAGTTACGAAAAGTAGCGGGTAAAACAGTCGGTGCATTGTCAGTTTCTTATGGTCTTGATGTCGAAGATGAATTAGCTGCAATAATACCTTTCAGAGTGGCATAACAAAGCGTTTAAGACAGATTCGCAACGCTTGGCATTTTGGGTTTGATTCGGTTTTAGTGTTTACGGCACAATGGTTTAGGTTAGGCGGTAGCGTTGTTCACCCCTTAACGCAGCGTTATAAAGCTCGAAGAAAAAGGATATTTCGTGGAAATTAGAACAGGTAAACTTGAAGATGTTGCTGATATCACAGATATCTTTAATTTTTATATTGAGCACACAAATGCACGCTTTGAAGAAGTTCCATTTACTCTGGAAAATCGTCAGGAATGGTTTTCTCAGTTCTCTAGCACGACCAAATATCAACTATATGTGGCTATAGAAAACGGCGTATTACTAGGTTTTGCATGTTCCCAACAGTACAGAGCAATTTCAGCTTTTGACGACACCGTAGAAGTTACCGTTTATCTGGCACAAGAAGCTAAGGGGAAAGGTTTAGGTTCTAAACTATATACTCAGTTGTTCTCATCAATTAGTGCTTATGGTGTCCATCGTGTATTGTCGGGTGTTGCATTACCAAACGACGCATCAGTTGCATTACATAAACGGTTTGGTTTCAGAGAGGTCGGTGTTTTCAATGACTATGCAAAGAAACATGGACAGTACATTAGCTCGATGTGGTTAGAAAAAGCATTTAACGTAGAGTCCGCTTTATAACAAACAATTTAAGAGTGATTCGGCACGCGTGGCATTTTTATTATGCGTTGGTTTTAGTGGTTAAGGTGGTATGCGGAAGCATCGGTATTGCGTGCCTCACACCTTAATTGGGCGTTATACGCAAAAAGGAGATAACAATGCGTAAATTCTTAATGGCAATGGGAACTGCTTTCCTTGCTTCTTGTGCTTCAACTTCGCCTAGTAGTAGCGTTACCAGCGTTAATGTCGAGTTGCCTCATAATGTTAAATGGTCGGTTGTGTCGGATCGTGCTGATAACTCTCAATACATAAAAGAGTGGGTGCCGGAAGGTGAAAGCCCAATAACATCCAAATGGATAATCACCGAACAAATGTTAACGCTAGGGTCTAAAACTTCGGCAGAGTCATTTCAAAAGCAAATGTTCTCTCTATCCAAGCAAAGTTGTACGGATGTTTTGTTTAACGGCCCTCAAGAAATTGATGTTAGTGGTCACAAAACATCCGTCGGAAGAATCATGTGCGCGAATCAGCACGGCAACCCATATGGCACCTTTACCGACCAGCGAGTGGTTGTTGATGGAATTACTGCGTATGTTGTTACCAGTGAGCTAAGAATTCCAGCATCAAAAAAAGCAGGTGTTTTAGCGTTTGGCAAAGACCAACTTGAAGAAATGAAAGAGTTTATGGCATTACAGGGTGCTTCTTCAAAGTTTGTTCGTGAGTCTGTAAAAATACAAGTTCAGTGATATTTGCGTATAACAAAGCCATTATGAATGGGACGCAAAAAGCTTGGCTTCGCTCCTTCGTCGCTAATTTTAGCCAAGCTTTTTCGCGCCCCATATGGCTGCGTTATGCGAAATACGAGTTCGGATCATGAGAGAAGCAAAATTACTACTTACAGCTTTTAGCGTATTTATTTTAGGGGGCTGCGACACTATATACGGTGTTTCTCGATACTCCCCAGTTGGCGCTGTAAGGCTTCCTATTGAATGTATGGTAGAGGCGACAAAATTAGTTGCTGGTGTTTCTGATGTAGAGCACCGGACAGAGGAAGGCAGTCGAGAATTAACTTTCGGTGGTGTACAGCAACCAGAAATTATTGATAGGTTTCTCTACACCTACAATGGTTTAAACGGAAATTACTATTTTCGAACCAACTACAAAGGCATAGCTGAGTTTCGGCATACATACATTGATATCAATCGCCGTCCTCTCCAATCTGAAATTGATAAAATCAGACCAGTGATGATTCAGATTGAAAACTCTGTTAGCCAAAACTGCCAAATAGACATATCTACAAAAACTATCGGAAATTGTATGGGAGTTACTTGTGAAGGCGTATAACAAAGCCAAGCACAATCGCCCATACAAAAAGCGCATGGGCTGGACCTCGCTACGCTCGACCGCTGCTTTTGGCGTTATGTGAATTTATGAAGATCGAGAAAGTAGAAAAGTTACCAAGTGATATTGAAACTCTGATAACAGAAAGCGAATCAGAGGGTTTTCGCTTTTTAGTCCGACTTCAAAATGATTTTGCAAGCGGAGTAAATCAGTTTAATAAGTATGGTGAAACCCTTGTTACTGTTAGGGTCGATGGCAAGTTGGTAGCTATTGGTGGTATTAATCGTCAAGACAGTTCCGCACGGTTGCGTCGATTCTATGTAAGTAAGTGCAGTCGTCGTTTGGGTGTTGGGCGCGAGTTGCTCGAATTTCTTGAGAAACACGCGTCTAAGTATTTCACGAAAGTAACCTTATTTACAGATACTCTAAGTGCGAGTCAATTTTACGAAGCGTGTGGTTATTTACCTGTAAATACGCACTATGTTAGTTATGAGAAAACATTCACATAACAAAGCGTTCAAGAGCGATTCCGCAACGCGTGCCAGTTTCGCTTTGCTCACAGTATGGCACGCATCACGTCACGCCTTAACGCGGCGTTAGAGCAAAGGAATCGTGAAGCCCAAAAAAGTAGTACTCGTCACTGACGAAAAATATTCTGAAGCATATGAATATCTTTTGGCTGATCTTTTCAGTAGGGAAATTGTGCTTTTTTGTGCGTTTGGTAAGTATTGTTCTGAGTGGGAGATGGCAATGGATTTATTTATCACAGATCCCACACGTGCAGTCAACGAGCATCACATAACCACAACTAGTCATGAAGATGAATCACTTGAAGAAGTACTAAACTTGGCCAAGGTTTGGTTTATAGAAAATGGCAGCAATGAAGTTGAAATAATAAGGCTCTAACAAAGCGTAGCAACTCGCGTAATTCGTGCGCTGGACAGTTTGTGAGTCGTGGTTTTGCTGCGCAAAAGTAACCCACAAAACCACGACTCACAAATTGCCGTTGTACGCGGCGTTAGGTGTATTATGGAGTAAGCACGATGATTACAATTAGAAATTACAGCGTAGAAGATGCCAAAGCATCATGGGATATTCACTTTTATACAATTCGGAATATTAATATTCGTGACTATTCTCAAGCTCAAGTCGAAGCTTGGGCTCCAGAACGTCTAGATTCGTCAGTCTGGGAAAAACGGATGAAAGGGTTGTCTCCGTTTGTTGCTGAAATAGACGGTGTCATTGTTGGCTACACAGATTTGCAAGCTAGTGGGCTTATAGACCATTTCTTTTGTCACCATGAGTCTCAAGGCAAAGGTGTAGGTAAAGCTTTAATGAATCATGTTTTTAAAGTTGGCAACTCGCGGGGTATAAAACGTTATTTTTCTGAAGTCAGTATTACTGCTCGCCCATTTTACGAACACTTCGGTTTTAAAGTAGTTCAAGCCCAAGAAATGGAAATCCGTGGTCAAAAACTAAGAAACTTTGTTATGGAAAAATACACCTAACAAAGCGTTTAAGGCAGATTCGAAACGCATGGCATTCTCAGTTTAAATTGAGTTTTGTGTTTAAGGTGTAATGGTTTAGGTTAGGTGGTAGCGTTGCTCACAACTTAACGCGGCGTTATGCATATAAGGATAAAAATGGAATATTGCGTAAAAATAGAAAGAATTCCTTATGAAGAGCCATACCATCTGCAACTTTTGTGGGATGTTTCAAATGGTATGCAGAATACAAGGTTTGAACTCTATAATAATGCCTCTGACTTGATGAAAATCGCTAAAGGTCTAGAGGTTTTCCCGCGTCATTCAAAAGACGTTTTTCTGTATGAAATAGGTTCGGAAAGGAAAGAGGATAACTTTGCGCATTATTTTCGTCTGAGGGCATTTATGGTAAGCCCTCGAGGGCAATGTGCTCTTCAAATTAGGTTCTGCAATAATGCTCCCTTACCCTACAAACACATATCAGAGTTTTGTATACAACTTGAACCTAGAGATCTGAATCGGCTGGGCATTTTGTTTAGCGAGTTCTCTAAATTACAAAGTAATTTTCTTGCGTGGGATGCCAAGGGCGATTTTCTAGGTGATAAGTGGGAATATGCATAACAAAGCGTTTAAGGCAGATTCCCAACGCTTGGCATTTCCAGTTCAAAGTTGGGTTTCGTGTTTACGGTGCAATAGTTTAGGTCAGGTGGTAGCGTTGCTCACACCTTAATGCGGCGTTAGGCATCCTGAGGTGCCATGAGTTTGTATTTTAATCTTTTACGTTCCTAAGGAGGAAAAGTGGCTCAAAAAATTTTTGGAGAAAATGGATACCAAAGAGTGTTTTTCTCAATAGCCCAAACTAAAGAGAACGTAAGCGCCCAGTCTCCAATAGAAATAGGTACTGGGGAAATTTATGGATATCTTGTAGACGTAGCACAATGTCCTAATAACTTTATCGGTTTCACTGACAGTGAAGGTACTACAATTCAATTTATGGTTGATGAATTTGATAAGATTTGGCTGGACATCCCTTCGGTTAAGGATCATGGGTCATATGGAAAGTATGTTACCAACGCTGAAATGACTGCATTGGTGGATGGTTTAACTGCCCCTTACAATAAATACGTTAAAGAACTCAACCTTGAATTGTTGAAATGGTAGTTGTATGCCTTACAAACTGTTTAAGAGAGATTCGCAATGCGTGGCATTTTTACTATGTGTTGCGTTTTGTGTTTAAGGTGGTATGCAGAGGCTTCGGTATTGCATTGCTCATCCCTTATCGAAGCGTTCGCAATTTTGGAAATTACATGAATAAACTGATGGTTGTTGTATTCCTTTTCATTTCGTTAAAAGCATTGGCAAATGTAGAAGCGCCAGAAATGAGTGACGAAAATGGGTATGTTGAGCCTTTTAAAATGTTTGAAAACTTGTACTACGTCGGTGATAAGTGGGTATCGTCGTATGCTGTCGACACATCATCCGGGCTGGTCATTATAGACTCTCTTGATTTTCCATATAGCAAGTGGATACCCGCCAACCTTAAAAAGCTGGGATTAGAGGATAAGCCAGTAACCCATATCTTCGTCACTCATGGGCATTCCGACCATGTTGGGGGCGCAGAGTATCTCCAGTCTATGTATGGTTCCAAAGTGATCATGACGAAGAAAGGACTTGAGTTAGCCAGAGAGCAAGCAAATAAAAGTAGTGGCAATAATAAATTCTTGCCCCCAGATGTAAAATCGTTCGCCCAAGACAGCTCCAAGATTGTGGTCGGTGATACTGAGTTCAATTTCTATATTACGCCAGGGCATACAGAGGGCGATCTGTCTATCGACTTTATGGTGAAAGATAATGGTCAGCGTTATCGGGCATTTGTCGTGGGGGGACACGGAGCGAATTTTCAAAAGCCGCACCTCGCAAAGACGTTTTTGGCGAGTATGGCTCGAATCAAGAAGCTGGCTGCTGAAAGCCCATCAGTTACGGTTAATTTATCGAATCATCCACATAAAAATAATTTGTTTGCTAATCGAGATAGAAAAACAAAGGTCGGATCGCCAAACGCATTTATTGATGGAGAAAGTATTTTTCGGTTTGTAGAACAGCAAGAAAAACAAGCCATTGAAAAACTTAAAGAGGTGCCTGATATGAGCGATTCGGACAGTGCTAACAAATCAATACAGCCGACCACTGATACCTCGGATGATTGAAACGTTAAATTACAAGGAAACATATGGGCAGATTTTTTATTTCATTACTCGCACTCTTGGGTGTAGGCACGACCTATGCCTCGGATATTTTGCCGAATGCGGCTCTGAATCAGAAGACAATCCAAGCTCAGATTGAGGCAGGTTCTAACCCGTTGAAGCCACATCCATTCAGTCGCAGCTTACTGCTTCGTTAGTTTACAAACGTAAATTATGAATAAGGGGGCACTATGTCCGAAAAAATCATTCAATCCTCGGTAGTAACTGTTCAGATTGGTGTGGCTCGAGCTGATGGAAAATTGTCCATCACGGATTCAGACGTTACTTTTGTACCGTTTAACCAACAATTGGGATTAGGCCCCTATAGATTCAGCCGGCATGAAATTGCTTCCGTAGTGCAGTGTTTCGGGAAAGGAGGCGGCATCATGCCGGTCACGAGAGATGCAATTCGAATCACTTTATCCAGTGAGCAAGTTTACGAGTTCATCATTGCAGAACCTGAACAATGGGTGAAAGCATTGAGTGAAACAGTCAGCTGAATCAATGACCTGGCGTTAAGAGCTAGAATCATGCAGGCGGTCAGACTTCATGATATTTCAACAGCTTGTCACGAGTCTGCATATAAAGTCGTTCAGTTGAAATGCGAATGAAAACATGACCTGAAAAAGTGACAGGCCAGGAACTACACTCTTTACATGGTCTTGAAATCTTTGGCGGGAGTTGATGTGAGCGTTCGTGGTTTCAACAACAGGCCGAGCCATCTAGAGGGAGGCTAAGTCATGTTTCGTCAGGAGCAATTCATAGAAGACTGTATCAGAGCGATAGCTGAAGGTCGTGAGGCCGTGAATGAGGTTGTATCAGACGCCGTTTCTGATGGTGCCGGGATAATGTCTGAGCTTGGCGAACCTCAGCACGCAGGCCTTTTTCCGCTCTATCGATCACCCAATCTAACCATTATCAACTTTGCCTGGGCGCCATGTATGAGCCTGATGCCACATAATCACCAGATGTTTTCAGTGGTTGGTATCTATTGCGGCAGAGAAGATAACGTTTTTTGGCAGCGAAAAGAGAACACGATTGAAGTCGTGGGTGCAAAATCTCTGGGGGCCGGAGACGTTGCAATCCTGGATAGTTCGGTGATTCATTCAGTCCTGAATCCAATTGGTAAAATGACTTGCGCGCTTCATGTATACGGTGGCGACTTTTTTGAACCTAAGACTCCGAGAAGCGAATGGGATCACGAAACGCTGATGGAGCGGCCTTGGAATGTCGACAGAGTGAAGACGCTTTTTAAAGATGCTGAGGCCAGATTTAATGCGACGAAAACGTCGCAGGGCTAATCAGCATGTGGGGATGAGTCGGGACTCATTGAATCCCGAAATTTCAAGTTTGTGTATCGTCCTCACTCATGGCAAAGCCAGAAAGTCAATTTAAAGTCATATCAGAACATGAATTTTCGGATACAAATTACACTGCGCTTTGTTTACGCCACAGCGTGAACGTTATATGTGCGAATGAAACTGTAAAAGTCGTCTTCAACAGAGAAGGGAATAAATATGGATCAATTGTTGCTCGTCGTTGGGTTATCGATTTTGGGATTACTCGGGACAATTCACTTGATTTATACGTTTTTCACAGAAAAATTTACGCCATTTGATGCATCAGTCACTGAGGCAATGAAAGCGACATCACCACGTTTAACAAAGGAAACGACGGTTTGGAGAGCATGGGTAGGGTTTAATGCCAGTCACAGCTTAGGCGTTATGTTTTTCGCTGCTGTCTATATATCACTCGCGACTTACCATTTTGAGGTCGTGAAAAGTTCACTTTGGTTGTCTGTCTTACCAGTCATCGTTGGCTTTGCTTATTTGATTTTAGCTTACAAATACTGGTTTAAAATCCCTTTCATTGGCGTATTCATGTCGCTCTGTTGTTTCATGTTTTCGGCTTGGCTGATCAATATGTAACTCATTTAAAGTGGACACAGGCAAAACATCGACAACCGCCCCAAAAAGCAATTTTTGATGCCATGATCTCTTTTGCCTGTCAGTTCCGCTAAGAGATGAAATCCATGTCATCGTGATGAGTTATCAGGAAATCAATCATGGATCACAACGGATTCAATCAATTCTGTCGCTCTTTCCCAGCAACAACGTATGTGGTTCAGTGGGGGAATTCCCATGTCTGGAAAGTTGGGGGGAAGGTTTTCGCGATTGGAACTCAGAGCAAAAGCGGCGAGCCTGCATTTACCTTCAAAACCTCGGATTTAAACTTTGAATTCTTGCGGGTGTCAAAGGGGTATATTCCTGCGCCTTACTTTGCCAATCGTGGCATGAAGTGGATTCAACAAGTCGAAACTTCAGGCCCATTGGATGAAGATTTAAAATATTATTTATCAGAGTCTTATCGTATTGTGGTACTCGGTTTGAGTCAGCGAAAACAAAAAGAACTGGGTATACAGAACCTCAACCCTTAACTTTGCTTCTCACAGTGGATACAGAAACTGTGCTGGATTCAATCCATACCATAACAGATTGCGACATGGTGGCCGACAAGGGCTTAGAATCAGACGACCAAAGTGTGAAAAGCCTGATGAAGTGGAGCCCATGTCATTTGTTATGTGGCATTCAACAGACAGATATCGGAGTTAGCGTCATGATTGAAGAAAGAACACTACGCACATCAAGAGTTTTGCCATTTTCGCCGAAAGAAATTTATGGTGCTTTTGCATCGGCTGATTTACTGGCATCGTGGTGGGGCCCCGAAGGCTTTTCTAACACTTTTGAAATTTTTGAATTTACGACGGGCGGACGGTGGAAGTTTGTGATGCACGGCCCTGACGGAAAAAGCTATCTTAATGAAAGTTTCTTCAAGGAGCTTGTACCAGATTCCAGAATCGTCATACATCACGATTGCCCTCCAAACTTCAGGCTGACGATTGAACTCACGCCTGAAAAAGAGGGGACAGATTTAATCTGGGAGCAAGTTTTTGAGGACGCCGAAACAGCACAAGCTGTCAAACAAAGGGCTGGCACAGCAAACGAGCAAAACATTGATCGTTTGATCGCCGCGCTCAGCAAAG
Organism: Photobacterium sp. 53610; assembly: GCF_036409375.1. Lineage (NCBI taxonomy): Bacteria > Pseudomonadati > Pseudomonadota > Gammaproteobacteria > Vibrionales > Vibrionaceae > Photobacterium > Photobacterium sp. 53610. Next base: position 551,264 of record NZ_JAXOFS010000001.1, read on the forward strand.
CTGCCCATGGCGCATGACAAGCTCACGTATGACAGCCAGATTACCGGTGTGTTTTGTCTGTATATGACAAGGGTGTAATGAGCCGGTGCCCAGAGAATGAGTATGTTTAAGAAACTATTTGCTGAAAAGAAAGGTTCAAAGAAAGTCTTCATTATTCCTTTCCATGTAAAGCCACTTGAAAACTCGATAATGCCTCCAGATTTGTGTGGTGCGTATGTAAGCTGTTATGCAGCTGGTGAAACATATATTGATGCGACGAAGAGTGCGCTTCGAAAACTGGCGGACGATGGTTTACACCCTGAAGAAATTCTTCAGCCAATCCAAGAGATGCAAGTGTCTGATTGGACAGTTCATATAAATGACTTATGGGAAGCATATGTAAGTGACCTGCCTGGTCAAAGCGATTTTGAAAAAAGTATTGCTTCTGGCAAGGTGGTCTATGGGCCATTTGGTTCATACAATTCAGAGTAGCCAATGCAGCATAGACAGCATCACCTTCGAGCTGAACACGTATCCTTGTGTCCCAGCTAGGAGCGTTTTGTGAATATTAAATTAATCTATTCGGTAAGGTTGTTGTGAGTGGACTAAAACATTTAACCTCACTTGGTTACTTTTTAGAAGCATATTTATATCAGCATGCGCTTGATGGAGCTTCTCTGGAAGAGGTTGTTTGTGATTTTGTCAGTTCGGAGACGAAAGAATTAACAACTAACTTGTATATGGAACTTGAAACAGCAGCTCTCTCTAAACCTGGAATAAAAGACCTTATTGAGATGGGGTCTTACTACGGCCCAGGGCCAGAGCAAGATGTTTGTCGTTGGTTAGAATACATCCGAGGATTGATTGCAACGCAACTTCAGTAGTGATGCATCGTATAATTCAATGTTTCAGTGAGTGATAAGCAGGGAAGCACGAATGATAGAAACAAAGAGATTGTTACTCCGACAGTTTGAGCCAACCGACAGAGAATATACAATTGCGTTACTAAAAAATCCTGAATTTATGGTGTATTCACCCACAGGAGCGATGACAAATGAGCAGGCAGAATGCCGGTTTCAGAAATTGCTCACCGCTTATGAACAATTTGGTGTTGGAAAATTGGCATTGGTTGAAAAGCTGTCAGGCGAACTCATTGGTTATTGTGGGATTGAGACATTTCAGCATCAAGGGAACGATGTCGTAGAACTCGGTTATCGGATAAGGACACAATCGAGGGGAAAAGGGTATGCATTTGAAGCCAGTACAGCAGTTTTGAGTTACGTAAAGCAAATGGGTTGTCCAAGTGTGTGGGCTTTGACGGAATCCGAAAATGCCCCATCAATGCACATATTGTTACAGCTTGGATTTAAACCCCGAGGCTCAGGGCTATTTGAGAACATGCCCGTAAATTACTTTGAAAAGTGTCTTTAAAAAATAGTAAGAGTAAAACTGGAAGTCATGGTATTTCCTATTTCAAAAAACCATATTGTTGATGGTTTTTTCGGTTCCGTTCGGTAATAAAGTCAGTTCACCATTTAGACAGCCATCATATTTTATAGATCAGGAGACGATTTTGAAAAAAGACTTTATTTTTTGTCTCAGTATATTCGTTGCAGGTTGTAACTCGTCCACTTCAAGCAAAGATGCTTTTCAAAAAGAATGGCAAGCCAAAAACATTCAATCCTATAGCTTCGAGTATAAAGAAACAGGGTTTACACCCATAGCAGGCGACGCTTGGGAAATTCAAGTCGCTGATGGTGAAGTTATTTATGTAAATTATACGGGAACTGGAACTCCTGAAGCTGTGCTGAGTGCAGAAACAGCGCCAACTATTGATGAGCTATTTACAAGAATGAAAGATTGCAAGGCAAAACCAGAATGCGACATTACTTTAGTGGAATATGACAAAATTAACGCTTACCCAATTCAATATAATGAATCGTATGGAAGTGAAGGGGCTGGGTTTGAAGTATTCAATTTTGTTGTGCAATAAGTAACAATGCACATCATGTGTTGTCAGTCTCTGGGCGTGGAGTGATAACAAAGCAGGTCAATACTAAGCCATCATATTAAGAACGTCTGTCGATTTGTCCTTTTCTCATTCGACTATGGTCTGTTACCGGCAATCGATCAGGAGGAGCAGCATGACACCCATCATCACTGCATTTGAACAGCCACTCGATCGTGGTCAAGGGCTGGCGCGTGATACGCGTGTGCGTTGGGCGTTTGAGGAAGTGGGTCAACCTTACGAAGTTCGCCTTTTATCATTACGCGCGATGAAAGAACCTGAACATCTGATGCTGCATCCTTTTGGCCAGATCCCGATCTATGAGGAAGGCGATCTGACCTTGTTTGAGTCTGGCGCCATCGTCTTGCATATCGCCGAGCGATATGAAGGTCTGTTGCCGGAAAATCCCAATGCGCGTGCGAGGGCGATCATGTGGATGTTTGCAGCGCTGAATACCGTGGAGCCGCCGATACTTGAACTCATAACGGCCAGGCTGCTGGAGAGCGACAAGCCCTGGACCAGAGAGCGTTTGCCGCTGGTTGAGAAACGTATTCGCAATCGCCTGGATCAGCTTTCTGCATCTTTGGGTGATGCAGCGTGGCTGGAGGATGGATTCAGCGCCGGAGACTTGCTGATGATCTCTGTGTTACTGAGGCTGAAATCATCGGGCATGCTGGAGGAATATCCGAACCTGTCAGCTTATGTTGCCCGTGGTGAGGCTCGCCCCGCATATCAGCGCGCTTTTGCAGCGCAGCTCGCTGTTTACAAGAACAGATTACAGCACTGATAAGTTGCTTGTCATGAACGAACATGCTGGCTGTGCGCAGGTCAATACAGCTCAGTCCTTTTTACGTATTTCGCTGTGACAGGCCGTGTATAGGGTGTTCACTGAACACAATGAAAAGGATATAGGAGATGAAATGAAAACGATTGGTCTTTTAGGTGGAATGAGCTGGGAATCCACGGCCAGTTATTACCGGCTGATCAATGAAGCGGTGCAATCAAGACTTGGCGGTTTACATTCAGCAAAAATCTGTCTTTATAGTGTCAACTTCCAGGAAATTGAAAAACTACAGCATGAAGGGAATTGGTCTGAAACAGCAAAAATTCTTTCTCAGGCAGCAAAGTCTGTGGAATCAGGTGGTGCTGATTTTCTGATGATTTGCACGAATACCATGCACAAAGTTGTTCCTGAAATTGAATCTGAAATATCGATCCCTATTTTTCATATTGCTGATGCAACGGCTCAGTTATTAAAACAGAATCATGTGGCTAAAGTAGGTTTATTGGGCACTCGCTTTACAATGGCGCAAGATTTTTACAAAGGACGTTTAACGGAAAAATTTGGCATTCAGGTTATTGTTCCTGATGCAGATGAGCAAGATTTTATCCATGACGTGATTTACAACGAGTTATGTCAAGGGATCATCAGTGAACAATCCAGAATTCAATATTTAGATATCATCAATCAGCTGCATGCCCGTGGCGCTGAGGCTGTTATTTTAGGATGTACTGAAATTTCTCTTTTGGTTCAGCAAAGCGACACAAAAGTAACCCTGTATGACACAACAGAAATTCATGCGAATCAGGGGGTCGAGTTCGCTTTATCAGATAGCGGAATATAACCAGCGGATGACGGTAACGGCTCATGCTAAGCAATGTTGATGCAAAGTAGGTAGTGTCGATACAAAATTGAGTTTTCGAATTGATAGCGCTATGTTTTGTTGTCACGTGTTGGCCTTTCACCAAGCGTTCGTTTTTAGGAGTTATGATGAGACGTGAAAAAGCATTTCAGGATCAGGTCCCCAATAACCATTGTTTTGGCTGTGGTCCAAACAATACTCTCGGTTTGCAAATCAAAAGTTATTGGATAGGAGAAGATAAATCGGCCTGTACGTTTGTTCCCGCGCCACACCACAGCGCGGGCCCTACGCAGTTCTTAAATGGCGGGATTATTTCAACCATTATTGATTGCCATTGTATATGCACGGCAATTGCGAAAGGGTATCAGCAACTCAACCGGGAGATTGGCAGTGGAGAAGCTGTGTGGTATGCGACAGGAAAATTGGAAGTGAACTATTTTAAACCCGTACGAATTGACCAAGAGGTTGAATTAGTTGCTGTGATTGAAAGTCTGAGTGAGCATAAGATGACGTTAAGTTGTGACCTTTACTCAGAGAATGAACTTTGTTGTCAGGGGCAGGTGACTGCTGTCAAAGTATCAAATCGTTGGTTCGAGAATGTCAGTTAGATTTCAATTGACTTCGTCTTGAAGGAGGAGATGCTTATGACACATTACAGGCGCTTGGCTTGTGCGTGCTTTTCATCTTCACTGAATGTTTAACAGAAAGGTTTGACTGTAGAAGGATTCGCCATGTTTGGACGGTTTATAAAAAACAGGAAAATAAAAAGCTACGCAAAAAGATTGCCTCGAGATTTAAAGAAGCGATACGGTAAAAAGAAACATTATTCCAAATCTCAGGTTGATCGGGCCTTAATCAGGCAGAGGTTACGTCATTCAAGTGGAAATATCACACCCAATGACTACTACGCTTATGCCATGTATTGTTCTCCCCGGGAGTTCTCTCAAATCTGTCATTCAACTGATACAAATCATGATTATCACCAAATGAGACGAGAAATTTCTGAAGTTGTCTTTGGTGGACAATCAGAATTTACCTTTAGCTCACTGGAAACCGAATATGGTTCTGGTGGCAGTTATGATGGCGGCAGTTATGATGGTGGCGGAGATTTTGGTGGTGGTGGTTGTTCTGGCGGCGGTGATTAAGACCAATCCCACAACAGCAATTTTAAATTTGTCCGCTCAGCCCTGTTTCCGGCTTAAATCCCGCGCCAGGACCATGGCAAGGCCAATGATTTGCAGAAAAAGCGCCAGGTTTCTCAGGCCGGAGATATCAGACATCAGCCCGGTATATTGCTCCCCGAGGGTGAGGTTCTCGATATACAGCTGATTGATTTTCTCCCTGAGTTGTTCCTGTTCGCGGTTCATGGCGGTCATGATGTCGGGCAGGGTGCTCAGGGTCAGGGTCTCAAACCGCATTGCTTGCCAGGCGTGGAGTTCCCGGAGTAACTCATTTTGTACCGCTTCAGGCAGCTGTGTTTGGCTGGACTGACTCAGCGTCAGCAGCGAAAGGGTGACTTCCCGTTTCCGCTCGATTGATTCAATCTGCTGCCAGGTCAGACTGATCAGTTTGTCATTGCTACTTTGCTGCTGGAGTAGCTGGCCTGCATCCATGGTGGCGGTATCAATGTAGAAATTGGTCATTAACGCCGAAATGATATTGAGCAATAACCCGATAGCAACCACCAGCCATGTTGGGATAGACCATGTTCGCATGCGCCGGCTCCGTTGAAACTTCCTGTTGAGTATGACCGTCTTGTCCCGGTGAGATGGCCAGCGATTGTCGCAATCATAAGACAAACGGGAATAAACGGTGTGTGTGGTACTTTTGTGTTTGACCTTTTTTATCCGTCACATATTTTTGATATAGATTGTTCCATCAATATTGACCTTCCCCTTAGGGAAAGCTTTATGGTGGCCGGGATTGTAAATTGAAGGCTGGTTATGCGTCGGAAATCTGTTCGGACAATGTGGATTGCTGTGTTGACTGCGCTGGCACTGGTTGTGTCCGGTGTGGCGAACAGTACGTCCGTGATGACGTTCAGCATGATCCGTGACGTCATGAACAATGACGCCATGATCAGTGACAGCATGTCTGCTGACCACAATCCCTGTGCGCAAATGTCCCACAACAGCCATGCCGATCATCAAAGTGTTGCGCAGCAGCCTGAAGCCGGCTGTTCGCATGATCAGAGCATGCATACCTGCTGCACCGCTGCCTGCGGGACAGCCATGGTCCTGCCTTCGTACCATTCATTTTCTTCCCTCCAGAGCCGGTTCGCGGTGCGGCCTGCGGAGCCTGTTGTTGCTGCGGTGCATACGGCTCAGTCATTGTTCCGCCCTCCGATCGCTTAAATCCACGTTTTGTACGTCGTGTCACCGTGACAGAAGTGCGGTGACTGTTGTTGCTCTGCCGTTGAACGGCAGTCACCGTGGATTTCATTGTGAAAAAACAATCGAGCTTACTCGCACTTTCATTGAGTGCGCTCGGGCTGTTTGCGTCGCCGCTGATGGCGGCGGAGACGACAGCACTGCCTGTGAAGGCGGTCTCTCAGCCCGTATCATTACCCACATTCATCGCACTGGCACTCAGCAATGATGCCAGTCAGAAACGCCTTTCCGCGCAGTCTGATGCGTTGCGGGAAACGGCGATTGCCAGTGCCACCCAGATGGACCCGAAACTGAAAATGGGTGTCGGCGGGTTGCCTCTCGACAGTTTTCAGTTTGACGAAGACCCCATGACGAATATCTCCGTCGGGCTGATGCAACAGTTCGCACGGGGGGATACCCTGACGCTTGAGGCCCGCAAAATGCGCCAGCAGGCAGACGGTGTTGATTGGCAGCGTCAGGTCAGACAGCGGGAAGTCGCGAACAGTCTGACCCAGTTATGGCTGGAGCTGGGCTATCAGCAGCAGGCCGAACGGCTGCTGCGGGAAAACCAGCGACTGATGTCAGAGCTGGCCGGATATATTCAGACCAATTATTCGGTCGGTCAGAATGAAGCGCAGGACTTGCTGCAGGCACAGCTTCAGGTTAGCAAACTGGACGACAAAATTCAGGCCAACCAGCAGATGCAGCGCAAGCTGCGTGCCCAGATGTCGGAGTGGCTGGGATCTGCGTGGCTTTCAGAAACCACCGCGTTCACTGCCACGAACAGCCTGAACTGGCAGGATCTGGATACCTTACTGCGTTCTCAGCCGCAACCGAATCAGTATTATGCGCTGCTCAATCAACATCCCATGGTGAAGGTGGCCGACACCGCCATTGCGGCCAGTGAGACGCAGGCTGACATTGCCGGAGAAGCCTATCAGCCTCAGTTTGGGGTTGAAGTCATGTATGCCTACCGACAGGCAAAAAACATGAAAGGTGAACCGGCATCTGATTTGCTCAGCGCGTATCTCACCGTTGATTTACCTTTGTTTACTGACAATCGACAGGATCGTCAGCATGCCGCGGCCCAGTATCAGATTGGTGCGGCCAAATCACAGAAAGATCTCCTCCTTGCGCAGATGAACGCCAGAGCGAATGCGCTGATTGCCGATCGGGTGAATCAGCAGGAAAGGTTCACCCGCTATCAGTCCCGCTTATTGCCGCAGGCACAAGAACGGACCAAAGCGGTGGAGCGGGGCTATCAGAACAATACTGCGCAGTTCAGCGATGTGATTTCCGCAGCCAGTGATGTGCTGGCGCTGGAAATTGAGATGGCCCGTTTAACCACCGACCTGAACCAGACCAGCAGCAACCTGGCATTTTTACTGGGTGGTCCGGCATTGCGGGCGATTGCGCCGTCGCTGATGACCCCTGGTCTCTCAGACTGAATTCGCAAGGAGAGCAACAATGAAAACAATGACAATCACCGTACTGGCACTCCTGATCGGCAGCGGTCTGGGTTATCTGGGCAGTCAGACTTTAAATCAGCACGCCATGGCAGTGAATGCGAGTGAGGCCACACAGTCCGGCAAGAAAGAACCCCTGTACTGGGTGGCACCGATGGACCCGAACTACAAGCGTGATCAGCCGGGAAAGTCTCCGATGGGGATGGATCTGATTCCGGTGTACGAAGAGGACGCGGGCAGCACGCAAAACAAGCCGGGTACCGTCCGGATTGATCCGTCGGTTGAAAATAATCTGGGCGTGAAAACAGAGCAGGCCAAGGTGCAGCCGCTGTCCCCCCGGATTGAAACAGTGGGGTATATCGCCTTTGATGAGCGTCATCTGTGGCAGACCAATGTACGGGTCAGCGGCTGGGTTGAAAAGCTGTATATCAATGCGGTTGGTGAGCAGGTCAAGCAGGGGGATGTGCTGTTCACCCTGTATTCTCCGGAGCTGGTGAAAGCGCAGGAAGAATTGCTCAATGCTTACCGGACCAAGCGGGATGGCCTGATCAAGGGGGCGTTTGAACGACTGGTCGCTTTGGGCGTCGATAAAGCACAGATCCGGGAAATTGCCCGCAGCGGGAAAGCGGTTCAGACGGTGAAAATTAAAGCCCCGGCCAATGGGGTGATTGCCACACTGAATGTCCGGGAAGGTGCATATCTGTCACCGGCACAGGCCGTGATCAGTGCCGGTCCGCTCAATACCGTCTGGGTGGATGCGGAAGTGTTTGAACGTCAGGCTCACTGGATCCGTCAGGGCAGTCAGGCCAGTATGCGGCTGGATGCTATTCCCGGAAAAAGCTGGCAGGGCAACGTGGACTATGTCTATCCGATCCTCGATCCCAAGACGCGAACACTCAGAATGCGGTTGACCTTCGACAATGCAGCCGGTGCGCTGAAGCCGAACATGTTTGCCAACATTACGCTGGAACCGGTCACGGAGGATGCCGTGCTGACGATCCCGGCTTCTGCGGTGATTCGTTCCGGCGGAATGGCTCGTGTGGTGATAGCAGAAGGCGAAGGCAAATATCGTTCCGCACGCATTGAGACCGGCCGTGAAGCCAACGGCAGTGTTGAGGTCAGACAGGGACTGACATCGCAGGACCGTGTGGTGACTTCAGCGCATTTCTTGCTGGATTCGGAATCCAGTCAGCGTGCGGATCTGTCGCGGATCAACGGGGTTGAAGCCGCGCAGGAGAGTGTCTGGGCAACCGGAGAAATTACGGAAGTCATGGCCGGGCACCGGATGCTGACCATCAATCATCAGCCGGTCCCGGAATGGAACTGGCCGGGCATGGTGATGAATTTTACCCTGGCAGACACGCTGGAAATGTCGGATCTGAAAGCAGGACAGGCACTGGATTTCGAGATTGCCAAAACCGAAGCGGGTCAGTACCAGATCATGGATTACAAGGTGAAGGATCAGGCACTCGCCAGTGAAGTCTGGGTGACGGGTGATATCTCTATGCTGATGGCAGACTTCGGTATGATCACACTGTCTTATCCGGCTGTTCCGGAGTGGTCGTGGCAACCGGGTGAAATGAACTTCACCGTTGGTGACGACATTGACCTGTCCGCTTTTTCGGAAGGTCAGACCGTCCGGTTTCTGATCGCCCGCGATGGGGGTGAATACACCCTGAGGCAGTTAGAAAAAGCAGGGGGTGAACAATGATCGGGGCTGTGATTCACTGGTCGCTGAAGAATCGTTTTCTGGTGCTGATTGCTACGTTGTTTCTGACACTGGGCGGTTTGTACAGCGTGAAAAATACCCCGGTGGATGCGTTGCCGGATCTGTCGGATGTTCAGGTGATCATCAAAACCAGTTATCCGGGACAAGCACCCCAGGTGGTGGAAGATCAGGTCACGTATCCGCTCACCACAGCCATGCTGGCGGTGCCGGGTGCAGTGACGGTCCGGGGTTATTCCTTCTTCGGCGATTCCTACGTATACATCATTTTCAACGATGATACCGACATGTACTGGGCACGTTCGCGCGTACTGGAGTATCTCAGTCAGGTCGCGCCGAAACTGCCGTCAAACGCCAAACCGACCCTCGGTCCGGATGCGACCGGGGTGGGCTGGGTCTACAGCTATGTGCTTCAGGACAAAACCGGTCAGCACGATCTGGCGGAGCTGCGCAGTCTGCAGGATTGGTTCCTGAAGTATGAACTGCAAACCGTGAACGGGGTGTCTGAAGTGGCCACGGTCGGCGGCATGGTGAAGCAGTATCAGGTGCAGATCGATCCGGCCAAGCTGCGTGCTTATGACCTGACGCTTCAGCAGGTGAATCAGGCCATTCAGTTCGGCAACCAGGAAACCGGTGCTTCGGTCATTGAAGTGGCCGAGGCCGAGCATATGGTCAGAACGACCGGTTACCTGACCGGGGTTGACGATCTCAAAGCACTGCCTCTGAAAGTGACGGCGAAAGGCACGCCTTTACTGCTGGGGGATATTGCTGACATCAATATCGGCCCGCAGATGCGGCGGGGGATCTCCGAGCTGAATGGCGAAGGGGAAGCCGTCGGGGGCGTGATTGTGATGCGCTACGGCGAAAACGCCAGTCAGGTGATTGATGCGGTGAAAGCCAAGCTGGCCGAACTTCAGCGCAGCCTGCCGGACGGGGTTGAGATTGTGTCGACTTACGATCGGTCCACGCTGATCAATGCCGCCGTTGAGAACTTATGGAAGAAACTGGCGGAAGAGTTCATCGTGGTCGCCATTGTCTGTGCACTCTTCCTGTTCCATATTCGCTCATCCCTGGTCATTGCGCTCAGTCTGCCGGTCGGCATTCTGGCAGCTTTCGTGGTGATGCACTGGCAGGGGATCAACGCCAATATTATGTCACTGGGCGGGATTGCGATTGCCATTGGCGCCATGGTGGATGGCGCGATCGTGATGATTGAGAACGTGCACAAGCACATTGAGCGAACGCCGCTCACGGACAAAAACCGCTGGCAGGTGATCGGGAAAGCGGCCGAAGAAGTCGGTGCGCCGCTGTTCTTCTCGCTGCTGATCATCACCCTGAGCTTTGTGCCGGTGTTTGCGCTGGAAGGGCAGGAAGGCAAGATGTTCTCGCCACTGGCCTTCACCAAAACCTACGCCATGGCCGCCGCGGCCGGTCTGGCGATTACGCTGGTGCCGGTGCTCATGGGCTACTTCATTCGCGGCCATGTGATGCCCGAGCATAAGAACCCGGTGAACTGCGGGCTGGTGGCTTTGTATCGTCCGTTGCTCAACCTCAGCCTGAACTACCCGAAATCGGTGCTTGTGGTGGCACTGGTGTTGTTAGCCTCGGCTTATTACCCGGTGTCAAAACTGGGCAGTGAGTTTATTCCACCGCTGGATGAAGGCGACCTGATGTACATGCCGACCACCTATCCGGGGATCTCCGTGGGGAAGGCGCGCGAATTGCTTCAGCAGACCAATAAGCTGATCAAAACCGTGCCGGAAGTGGACACTGTGTGGGGCAAAATCGGTCGTGCTGAAACTGCGACCGATCCGGCACCGCTCACCATGATCGAAACCGTGATTCAGCTGAAACCCCGGGATCAGTGGCGGGAAGGTGTGACCACAGATTCTTTGCGGAAGGAGTTCGATGCGCTGGTCCAGTTTCCGGGCCTGACCAATGCCTGGGTGATGCCGATCAAAACCCGGATTGACATGCTGGCAACGGGGATCAAAACCCCCATCGGGATCAAAATCGCCGGACCGGATCTGAAGACCATTGAAAAGATCGGTGCTCAGATTGAACCAATCCTCAACCGGATTCCGGGCACGGCCTCGGTGTATGCCGAGCGGGTGGCCGGTGGCCGTTATGTCACGCTGGATATCAAACGCCGACAGGCGGCCCGGTACGGTCTGAACATCCGGGATGTCCAGCAAGTAATAGCGTCGGCTGTCGGCGGGATGAATGTCGGAGAAACCATTGAAGGGCTGGAACGGTATCCGATCAACGTCCGGTATCCGCAGGATTATCGTGACTCTGTCGTTAAGTTACAGAACCTGCCGCTGGTGACCCCGAATGGCGCCCGTATTGCACTGGCAGATGTGGCGGATATCCGTTACGAAGACGGCCCGCCAATGATCAAAACCGAGAATGCACGGCCAAACGGCTGGGTGTTTGTCGATATTGAAGGCCGCGACTTGGGATCCTACGTTGCCGAAGCCCGGCAAGTGGTGGCGGAGGAACTGTCGCTGCCCGCCGGTTACTCCCTGACCTGGTCCGGGCAATACGAATACATGGAACGCGCCAAAGCACGGCTGAGCGTGGTCACGCCGATCACTTTGATGATCATCGTGCTGCTGCTGTATTTCAGCTTCCGGCGCTTCGGTGAAGTGCTGGTCATTATGGCGACGCTGCCGTTAGCGATGGTCGGCGGTGTCTGGCTGATGTATGTCCTGCACTACAACTTCTCCATTGCGGTCGGCGTTGGCTTTATCGCGCTGGCCGGGGTTGCGGTCGAAATTGGTGTGATCATGCTGGTGTACCTCAATCAGGCCTGGCATGGCCGCAAGCTGCGGGCTGAAGAAACACAGCAATCGTTGCAGCCGGAAGATCTGACCGATGCTATCCGTGAAGGTGCCGGATTGCGGGTTCGCCCGGTGATGATGACCGTCAGTACCGTCATTATTGGTCTGGTCCCCATCATGTACGGTTCCGGCACCGGCTCGGAAGTGATGCAGCGCATTGCAGCCCCGATGATTGGCGGCATGGCGTCGGCCCTGATACTGACCCTACTGGTGATTCCGGCCATATTCAAACTCTGGAAACGCAGAGAAATTCAAACCCAAAACTAAACGTTCGAACCGGTTTCTTCTGTGAGCAGAAGCTGGATTGAATCCAATACAACGAAGCAAGATAAGCAACTCAGGCGTGTAAATTAAAAAGGAAAACAGAATGAATCATTCAATGAACAAGACGATGAAAGCAGTGATGAAAAAAGCTGGCATGAAAAAGACAGCACTCGCACTGATCATGTCACTCAGTGCTACCCCGGTTCTGGCGGACGGAAAAGCGCATGGCAGTATGGACCACTCTAAAATGGGTCATGCGCAAATGGATAATGCCAAAATGGATCACTCGATGATGAATATGGAAGGCATGACTGCCGTCGGTATGCCGGCCAAAGGCGCAAAGCCAGACAAAGTGGTGTATGTCCTGCTGTCGGATGACATGAAAATCCGTTTCAAGAAAGAAGTGAACATCGAAGCGAATGACGTTGTGCAGTTTGTGGTGATGAACACCGGCAAAATCGACCATGAATTCTCCATTGGTTCAATGGAAGAACAACTCAAACACCGCGAGATGATGCGCAAAATGACCTCTGGTCACGACCACGACAGCGGATCTACCGTGACCGTCAAACCGGGCAAAGCGAAGGAACTGCTCTGGCACTTCCACGGTGAACCGAACGTTGAATTCGCCTGTAATATCCCCGGCCACGCCGAAGCCGGTATGGTGAAAAGCGTGGTGGTGCAGTAAGCCACACATAATCCATCGATGATACAGACAAAGGAGGCATCGCCTCCTTTTTTTTCGCCGCAGAACTTGCCCCAAAGCACAGATATGCAATCCAAAACATACCGTTTAGTGAAACCTATCCCATAACTGAATAGGATGGCTGCGGCAGAACAGCTCAACTGCCAGTGACTTCAGTGTTAAGGGCGGTAGCGTGGGTGGGTTGTGGTTTTGGGGTGAAATGAGGTAAGCAACATGATGTGGCTGCATAGAATCAAGCATTATACGGAGAAAGAATGTCTCTGAATTATTCACAAGATTGGACTGCATACATCAAAAATTCCGGGCATTTTACTAAATGAATTGATGTTAAATTTCTATTAATGAGGTGATTAAATTGGAATAAATGTTTATAAAGTTTAATTTATTGGTGTGACTTGTTATAAAAAATAAATTAATAATATTTACGTATTGGATGGAAAGGAATGTTAACTTCTATTTTTGAATTTTATTTGAAAGGTGTTAATGCATCTTCGATTACTGATTTTTTTCTGGTTACTTTAGTTTTTATTTTTTGTTTATCTTTACTATGGAAGAAATCAGATAAGCATCATGCATTCACAAATTACACGCCTACTTTACTTACATCCTTAGGTATATTGGGTACTTTCACAGGGATTATCTCAGGATTACTCGACTTTGATACAAGTGATATTGATAATAGTGTTGGTCCGCTACTAGAAGGATTAAAAACGGCATTTATAACTAGTCTAGCGGGGATGTTACTTTCTATTATTTATAAAGTTTTCATCTCGTCGGGTGTACTAAGTAAAGTTGAAGATGGTGGAACCATTGAAGAAGATATAGATATTGTTGACCTTTATAAAGTTATGAATCAACAATTGGATGGTATATCACTGCTAAGAAAGTCTATCTCAGAGAATGATGAAGCAAGCTTAGTCGGTCAGATAAAATTAACCCGATCTGATATTAACGAAAATTATAAGAATAATGGGATTTTTCTTGATCTAATAACAAAAAACACGACAGAATTACTATCTATTTCCAAATCACAGCAGAACACATTTAATGAATTTGAAAAAGAACTATGGCTGAAGTTACAAGAATTTGCTGATATGATGTCTAAATCGGCGACAGAACAAGTTATTGATGCATTAAAGCAAGTAATTCAGGACTTCAATAGCAAGCTCACCGAACAATTTGGAAAGAATTTTTCAGATCTAAATGAAGCAGTGAAAGAACTAGTTATTTGGCAAGAGAATTACAAAAATCAATTGAACGACATGAAATTACAATACGATCTGGGAGTTTTAGCTATTGCTAAAACTGAGGAATCAGTTTCAAATATCAGTCGAGAAGCCCAAAATATACCAGAGACTATGAGTGTCCTTAAGCAAATTATGGAAGTGAATCAACACCAAATTCAAGAACTTGATAGTCATTTAAATGCCTTTAAAGATGTTAGAGATAAAGCAGTAGAAGCTGTGCCAGAAATCAGAGGACAAATTGAATTAGCGATTTCAGGAGCGAGAGAGGCAAGTGATAAGTTAGCCGTCGGAATTGTTGAAAGTAGCGAGCACATAAAGGCTGTTATATCTGAAGGCGCTGAAAATTATAGAGATACGGTCGATCGAACACGTGCGGCATTAACAGAATCAGCCCAGGCGACAGCAAATTCGAGTGAAGAGATTAAAGAGAGGTTTGCAAAAACTTTAGAAGATATAAACAGTCAAATGCATAGCTTGATTTTAGAAATTCAGCAAGGTAGCAAAACACTTAATAGTAATTATAGAGAAGCAAGCGAACAAATCATTCAGGATACGGAAAAGGTAAGGATTTCATTTTCTGACAGTATGGAACAAATGAAAAACAGTTTATCATCTACCATTGAAGAACAAGCATTAGAACATAGAAAACAAGCTGACCGAATATTCGCTGGATTGGAAAAAACAATAGAAGAAGCTCTATCTAACACCGGAGAGTCGGTTCAAAAACAAGTGAACATGATTGACCAAACAATGGGAGAAGAAATCGAGAAAGTATTGCAGTCAA
The DNA here is from genome assembly GCF_036409375.1 of Photobacterium sp. 53610. Lineage (NCBI taxonomy): Bacteria > Pseudomonadati > Pseudomonadota > Gammaproteobacteria > Vibrionales > Vibrionaceae > Photobacterium > Photobacterium sp. 53610. Next base: position 566,299 of record NZ_JAXOFS010000001.1, read on the forward strand.
TGGGGACAGCATTGACCTCGATTAGTGGACGTTTTACAGAGGACTATAGCCGGTTGGTCAAAAAAATGTCTGATATCGTTGCTCAACAAGCGTAGGTGGGATAGATGTCAACAGTATTTGATAGAAAGAGTTCAGAACAGGATGAGTCCCATTGGTTATCTGTGTCAGATCTAATGGCCGGACTAATGATGGTTTTCTTATTTATTGCTATTGCGTTGATGCAGAATGCATTCAAGGAGAGAGATAAAATAAAGGAAGTCGCAGTAGCATATCAAGACAATCAGGTGGCTATATATGAAGCATTGCAGACGGAGTTTAGCCAAGACTTATCTAGGTGGAATGCTGATATTGATGAAGACACATTGACATTTACTTTTAAAGCCCCGGAAGTCTTATTTAAGGAAGGAAGTTCAATGCTTAGCCCCGATTATAGGAGTCTACTCGATGAATTTTTCCCAAGATATATGACTATCTTAATGCCATTTAAAGAATCTATTAATGAAATTAGGATAGAAGGGCATACGAGCAGTGATTGGAACTCTTTAAACGCTGATGATGCATATTTTGAAAATATGCGTTTATCTCAAGAAAGAACTAGGTCAGTGCTTAGATATGTGTATAGTTTAAAAATCACCAGTAATTATAGTGTTTGGGTGAAAAGTCATTTTTCAGCAGTTGGCTTATCCTCTTCAAAGTTGATTTATGATGAAAATGGTACAGAGAATAAAGTGAGATCACGAAGGGTAAGCTTTCGTGTGTTAACTAATGCGGATATTCAGATTAAACAGATTTTACAAGGGGAAGAGTCATGAAACTCAGCGTCGATTTATCTTCTCTTTGGGCGCGTGTTCATCAAATGGGGGCTGAAGTTACAGATTTTGACATTGGAACAGTTTGGCAAGATGGAGATATAGAGTTTGATGATGAACTCGAAAGTGGGGTTGACGTTGATATAGAGGATTTAACTTCTGAGGAAGGAATTCTTAGTGTAAAAGGACGACAAGTTATACTTTTTATTCCTGATCATGGCTTTAAAGTTGAAAAAGCTTTACTTGATGGTTCTGAGGGTAACAAGTTTCATGTGGCAGATTGTACAAAGTTAGATGAAATGAGGAGAAAAAATAGTTTTGAAGAACGCTATAAAATCACGAATAATTTTTCTGGTGAGTTTCCTATTTATGGTCATTGTGCGAACAAACAATTTCTAGAGGGTACGGCTGGCTTAAATGTATGTAAGCTTTGTTTGAATCATTTGAATTACCAAGGTTCTGCTAATGCAACAGTTAGTGAAAGAAACGAAATAGTTAATCAATTTGACATTGAAGAGTTCTTTTCCACCTATAGCTCTTTGTTTAGAAAGCTGCCCAAACAGTATGCTTCTTTAGCAAAAAAAGGATACTCAGAAGACTGGGAAAGCGTGTCAGCGGATATCAGAAAAAAATCAAACTATGTTTGCCAATATTGTTCAGTTGATTTAAAAGAAGCTAAAAGATTGCTACATGTACATCATCGCAATCGTGAAAAGTCAGATAATTCACCTCAAAATCTTATAGCACTCTGTGCTGATTGTCATAGGAAAGAACCATTTCATGGCCATATGTTTATTAAACATGAAGATATGTTAACAATAAATCGTTTACGAGGTGAGCAGAATGTCTATGCAAATTGTGACTGGAATACGGTGAAGAAAAAAGCAGACCTCTCTTTGCATGGTGTTTTAAATCATTGTGAAAAGAAAGGTTATAAAGCTCCTGAAGTCGGGTACTTACTAAATGTAGCTGATCGCACCTCACCTCTTCTTTTGGAGCTGGCTTGGCTTCAAAGGAAGTTCGGTATCGTTTTGTCTGATCCAGTGGAGGTGGCTGGTTGGACTATCTTGTCTTTAGAGGAAGCATTAAGCTTTTTTGGAAAGAACAAAAAGTCCACTACTAGATAAGATTAAAAATACTGGAACAGACACTTTTGTTAGCAGTTCTGTGGTTCAACATCTGCCTTGATGATCCTTGCCGTGGATACTGAAGCTATGTTTGGCTCAATCAATGCCATAAACAAATTTTGTCATGGTGACCTCTGGTGATTAAGAGTCAGGCTTTCAAAGTGTGGCAAAGCCTGATAGGGGGAAATTCATGTCATTCGGAATACGAATTATGGATACTGAAGATCAGCTCAAAGATCGCAGAAGATTAGAGCGCTATATCATTAGTGAATCTCTTATAAAAGTTATGAACAACACGAAATGGGAAAAGCTCCGAACTTTGATGCTCGAAGAGACTGAGCGTAAACCTGTTTGGCGTGTACGCTGCCTAAGGGATAAACGAGAAGTCGAACCTCAATGGGATGGTGACTGGTACTACCATCTTCCAGAATACAAATATATTGAGTGGCTCGAAATATATCCAATTAATAAAGAACATCGGGGCAATGTGCTTCCTGATAAAGTCACGGACAAAACCGAGTACTATATCAGCCTTCTCAAGAGTAATTGCATTCCCTTTAGTATTGAGGGTGAGTCATTAAGAGTTTGGGGCTACCAATGGCCAAACCAAGAGATAGAATTCGTATGACAAGGCAGTAAATATCGGGACAGGCACCTAAAGTGGGAAGCCGAAGCAATATCACTTGTTGAATGGCGGGACAGTCATGGAAGAGGGCGGTTACTGAAGAAAGGCGAGATGCGCCTCCCAGCCGGACATTGAAGTTGTATTCAACTTTATGAATACGTTGGCCGATTGTGATATGAAGACCACCAAAGATTTCTTCGTCAGACTGACCCAGTGTGGTGAAATCTGTTGAGGAAACGTGAATGTACATCAAGAACAGGCAGGTAATGATGGCTGAACATATTTCTGTAGATACGAACCGATTAATGGATGTCCTTGCTGAGATGCATGAAAAGCAACTTCCATCTGTACTAACCACTGATATTATTGAAAATTACATGGGTGGTTTTCACCAGAATAAGAAAGTACCGCCTTCTGTCTCCTGGAATGCACAATTTGGGAAATATCTGAAAGCGAACGCACAATCACTCGGTATTACTGAAATTGCAGCGAAAGAAAAAGTAAAACTGAACGGAACGATGACAAGCGCATCTCGTTGGGCCTTTGTTGAACAATGTGATTAAAGCGGCTTTGGACCTTTCCTTTTGCGTAGACATGCGTAGATAAGGTGGCCGTTGCTCTGCTTGCTGATCAAAAGAGGAAAAGACGCGAGATTTTTACAGTTCATGACGGGGGCAGCCACTTGAAAACCATTGCAAATATCGGGACAGGTACCTTTGCCCTGTCAGGCTTCCATACCGATGATGGCGGATGGCATGTTTGCAAAGTTTCAAGGACTTTTGGTCGTATTATTATTTTTAGAGTCGCACTTTGCCTTGGTTAATCTCATCGTGGATACTGAAGCTTTGTTCGGCTCAATCAATGCCATCAACAGATGTTGACATGGTGACCTCCGGTGATTAAGAGTCAGACTTTCCAATTGTGGCAAAGTCTGAGTAGAGGGAGTTCATGCAATTCGTTATGCATAGGTTACGTATGTCTAACTACTTTTCTGTAATCATCGTCGGTTTATTCTTAGTTGCTTGCTCATATGAGATAGAGCTAGACGTAAAAATTGATAGCGAATGCAATGTAGATGTTGCGTTTTTAAAAGGGCTTCCACAAATTGAGTATGTACTCGTCGCAGAGCCAAAAGGTGAAGGCTTCGCTTATAACGAACCTGTATGGGAAATAAATGGGAATTATAAGAAAGTAGAGAGCATTAGATATGGGCAGTTACCAGAGGGGTTTGATGAGGTTTTTAAACCTTTGCCATTGGTTCCTGGTAAAAGCTATTACTTCGTTGTAAAGGGTTCTGGTGGCGGCTTCGGGGCGGTAGAATTCGTAAATAAATGCTTAACAAGTGTAGTCACCTGACACAAATGACTACGTGCTTGTTTTTGTATTTTCGCTAAAGGGGAAGTGGACATTTTCAAGAGTGGCAAAGCCTGAAGAGGGGGAGTCCATGTCATTCATTCTGTGTTCGAGAGGCTGAAGTGAAAAATTTTGAGAAGAAGCCTTTATATCGAAAGGTTAATACCAGAATTCATGATGTCCATCATTGTCATGGTGGTGATTATCGAGAGAGTCGAAGAAAAGATACGGCTTTTGGTATGAGAAAAGGAGTGAGACGAGGTTTAGATTACACACCACTGTTTAAGTTTCTTCTTTCTAAAGTAGGAAATGAGTGGGATTTGGTGTTTAGTGAGGCAGCTTCGAGGCTCGATAAAAAAGAACCCATATACTGGCTGGTATCATTAGAATTTGATAGTGCTCAAGACTATGTTCGTCTTGGTGAAAGTAGTTATTATAGTGGCTTATATGTCGATGAACTGGGTATTCTGAAAGTGACTAATCCTGAAGTAAACGAGTCAACATTACGACCATTCTGTAAGTGTTGTACGCATACATTTAATGGGATAGTGTTTGAACAAGAATACGTAGAGTAAACACATAGCAACGGCTCAAAAGGGACTGTCAGGGTTTGGTGTTCCCCGTCGCTTTGAATAGCGGTGATTCGGGTTGCTGTGTTTGAGTTGAATGGTCATGTGTTGCCCCCCTTGCCAGGCGTTACGCAGTTTTGGGGGCAATAAAAAACCAGCATTTTCAGCTGGTTTAAGAATCTGTTTTATTGAGCTGTTTTAACTCGAATCTTGCTTTTGGCAACGCTTGTCAGATTCAGTGCGGCAATCGCAGATTTTGCTTCTGAATCGTCAGGCATTTCGACGAAAGCAAAGCCTTTCGATAAACCAGTTTCCTGATCTAAAACGAGAGTGCATTCAGCGACTGCACCGTATTCAGAAAACAGTTTGCGAATGTCGTGTTCGGTTGTCGTGCGTGCAAGGTTGCGAACTAAGAGTTTCATGGTTGTCCGTTGGTATAGAAATAACGGTGAAGATTGTCTCAGTAAAGACAGTTGCCACCAAGCGATAGTTTGATTTTGACACCAAATAGTTGCATTTATTGCAATCAGTTGTATATCAGGCAATTCCAGAGGAACTGTCAGGAATGCCGGGACAGACACTTTTAAAGCTATGTTTGGCTCAATCAATGCCATCAACAGATTTTGACATGGAGACGTTCGATGATTACTGAGTCAGACTTTCCAAGCGTGGGAAAGCCTTTCTACTGGTGAGTAGCCGAGAGTGGTCGGCGTCAAAACAATCGAATTCAAACCGGTCAAGTAGAAGAAGATGAACGATGGATGATGTAACCATTACCCTGATCAATTTTGATCAAACATTAATTCTTAGCAAAAGTGATTTCAGCATCGCTGAGCAAAACGAAGAAGGTATCGAACTGCTTTATAAAGGTGAAACTCGTTGCCAGCTATATGTATATTTCAAGCCGTTACTGAACAGAGACGATCGATCACAATACGATTATGAGATGTTGCTGCTTGAATGCTACGAAGACTTTGCTGAATTGCTTGAACAACACGTTGAAGAGCATGCTGATCACTTTGTAGTTCGTAGCCGTTTTGCACTCCGACAAGAAGAAACCGAAATTTTATCCGGATTGACGTTTTCATATCCTGAAGAGGGAGGTATTTATCAATACCACATTCAAAACTCGATCGTGCCGGTGGAAGAATCTAGAATTTCATCGAATCCTTTAAACATTGAAGTAGAAGGCAGTTTAACGGCTGAAAGAGTGGAAGTGCCGTTGGTCGGGTCGTATTTGTGTCCGACTGATTAGCGTGAATTTGTTGGATCTAGTCAGAAGTATGACTTCAGATCAAATTTGAAATGGTTTGGAAGAGAGTGCATTCGTACCTCCTGATCTTTGTGGATCAAAGTGAGGTACGGATGTCGCTAAGAAGGAGGGTGTTCATCGTTCTGTGTCAGCGTCAGTCATAGTTCCATGTCCACTTCTCGGATGCCTTCAACATCCCCGTATAGAGCAGTTTCAGTAAGCTGGTTTCGTTGGCGAAGACGCCCTCGGTTTTTAAAAAAGTATCGGGACAGACACTCTAACGTACAGAATGAATTTGATTCAGTAATGCCGTCCGCTCATGAAACCAATGATCACGGGCACGATGCAGCAGTAAAATCGCTTATTGACCGGGCGATTTGATTCTGACGAAGCGCGTTGAAAGGCGTGCCATATTTTGATGCCATGATCTCAGGGATGTGTCCAAGTTTTGTTCACTCTCGAATCCAGTAGTGAGAAACATCCAGACTTCCATACCGTTGATCGCGGGTGGGATATTGGCAATTGTTGAGAGAACTTTTGATCGTGATATTGTTTTGTGGATCAACACCTTGCCTCGGTTCGCCTCTCTGTGGACACTGAAGCGATGTTTAGCTCAATCAATGCCATAAGTAGATTGTGACATGGTGGCCTCCGGCTAGTCTGGAATCACACTTAGCAAGTGTGGCAAAGCCTGATGAAGTGGAATCTATGTCATTTATTTTGTGGAATGGGGTAAAAAATGGATAGTTTGATATTACCAAAGAGATATGAAGTTCTAGAAAATGTTGCTGATAAAAATAGTGTCTCTTTATCATCTATAATAAAAAAGATACCAGAAAGCAGTAAACATATAGATCAGTTATTAAGGGAGATATCAATTGGAAATGTTGGTAAGTTGGAATTAATAAATGGAAAGTCTGGTTCAGGTAAGACTACATTTGTGAAAAGCTTATCTTTATTTTATTCAAATGTACAAGTGAATATATTTGAGCATTCACGTAAGCTAACTGAATTATCACAACTTATAGAAGGTAAGGAAAAGATACAACAAAATATCACAGATATTTATTTATTAACGGATAGAGATAATCCTACCGACACTGAAACGGAGCTACGAGAAGCGTTTGAAAATTTACGTAGAGTTTTCAGAACAAGAAATGGCAATGTTCTTGTGTTGTGGCCAATAACTGATGACCAAAAAGCTAAAGAAATATCAAGAATAGCATGGGATATTGGCCGAGATAGTTTAGTCCGACCTTCTACAAAAGGAATTATGGCTTTTAATGGATTAAAAAAGGAAGAATATTGGGAAACAGCTGATATAACATCACAATCACTCAACAATGAAGGTCTAGAAAGTTATGGGTTATTGAAAGAATCATTAAAAGACGAAATTAATGATTCTGAGACAATTGGAGAGTTTTATTCAGTTCTTGAAACAAAAGCAGCGGAGCATATTGAAACGTTTGAAGTGGAAATGCAAGAAAAACTATTACCTAAAGTATGGATTGTCTTGGCTGGTGATGATTCTGTTGAAATAGAAAGAACCGTTAGAGCACTGACACAGGGAACAAAAAATAAGATTGATGCTGAACGAGTTATAGAATATCTAGATGATAATTCTAATAATTCAGCATATTTATCAGAATGGCGGAAAAGAAGAAATAATGCAATTTTTCTATTGCGACAATTAGATGTGAGACTATTCGATTTATCACCAAATGCGGCATTAGCATCAATAAGATGCTTTGGTGATGATACAATAAAAATTAGTTTAATTAAGAAGTCTGAAACTGAATCAAATACTGTGGATGCAATAAAAAAACTAAGAATTTTTCAGGTGTTAACTGTTCCAGAAAAAGTGGGTACAATTTCAGCTAGATCTACATCACAAGAAACCAAAGATGAATACAATAGGATTCAAGTTTTAGCTTCAGGTAAAGATCATGAATTCAATAAATGTTTAGGAAATGCTTTTACCTCTGCGTTGCAAGATTTTGGTATGAGTTGTAAAGTAACCTCAGAAAAAAGAAACTTAGGTGAATATAGTTTACAGCCAGACATTCAAATTATTTTTGATAAAAGAAATATTATTTGTTTAGAACCAACCTGGAGAACAACTGGTATTGAACGAGAGGGGAAACGAACTCAGAATACTTTAACAACAGGCCATATACAGAAGTATGTTTTAGAAAAAATAATGGAATATCTCAAAGTTATTGGATTGTAAAATTTCCACTTAACGAAACCATGCAACTGACCGAGGACCAGTCCCGTTTTAGTGGACGCGCATAAGAAGTTGAGGAAGTTGATATGCCAGCATATGAAACGGGAATAAGACACCGAAATATTCACTAGAATTTAAGTTGAAAGCGGTGCAATGGATTCGGTTTCATGATGGCGTTGCAAACACCTGAATGAGGTCTGATACAAACGGAGAAAATTTTGAGTCAGGACGATTTAACATTTGAACATCTGCCGCTTCAATATGAATTAGTTCAGTCGGTATGTTCAGCATTTTTACCAGAAGAAAATGTCGTTGCAGCGGTCTTACTGGGCTCATTGGCTTCAGGCCAAGGGGACCGTGTTTCAGATGCTGACATACTCGTTTTCACGCAAAATGGTTTTCATCAAGCGGCGGAATCCTGTTTTGCCTCCTTCGAATCGGGTAAAGAGATCTTCTATTGTCTCGACGGTTTTCACAGTGGAAATGCGTATTTTAAAAAATACATTTTTAACGATTTGACCAGTGCAGAAATCCATTGCCTGGATTTAAATGAGCCTTTTGAAATCTCTAAACCGTACAAGGTGCTATTTGATAAGGCGGATGTCGTAAATACCAGGCTAACGGACAAACCGGCTCCAAAACACGAAGACTTTCCGGCTTATACGAATGGTGACAAAGGTCTGATCTGGGAACTTTTCGATTGCATAAAATGGCTGAGTCGTGACAATCATGAGTTAGCAAAATCTTATCTAAAAAAGCTATCAGATAAAATTTAACCGTATCAGAAATTTTCTCGGTAAACCGATTGTTCTATGCGAACTGGGTCATTCAATCATGCGAATCCTTTATTTATTGCTAATCATCCCTTGTTATGTCTCAGCAGAAATAAACCTAGACTTACAATCCCAACTTTTAGAAATGGCGAAAGTTGATCAGGAAATCCGTAAAGAGCTGGGTGAATCTGGTTGGCATAAATCGTCAAAGGCGTTACAGGAAAAGGCATTGCTGATAGATGAACGAAACACTCAACAACTAAAATCTATTCTGAATGGACGTTCTTGGTTTACAGAAGCAGAAGTGGGTAAGGAAGGGATTAACTCAGCTTGGTTAATTGTTCAACATTCACCGGATATTGATTTCCAGGAGAAAATGCTTCCGTTGTTGGAGCAATCTTACTTGAATCGGGAAGGTGTGACGGGGCAAGAGGTCGCATTATTGACTGACCGCGTACGTATAGACAAAGGTCAAAAACAACTTTATGGTACCCAGGCCAATTGGAGTGACGGAGCAATTGTATTCAAGCCCATCGAAAACCCTGAGACAGTTGATGAGAGAAGAGCCGAGATGGGAATGCCACCGCTAGAATTTTATAAAAAGCTCTTAGAAGAAATGTACGGTCTCAAAGACCATCCAGATATCGATTTGAATTAAAAATGCAGATCACAAAGCATGTTAATCGCACCAATTCATGCGGGTTCAGACTCCTCTGTTCAGGATGAACTGGTTTTGGTTTAGGGCGTTAGCTTTCATGGAGAAAAATGTGAAATTATCACATGCCAACTTGTGGGTAGTAGCATTGTTTAGTGGTCAAGCCTTTGCGTTTGATGCTGATCTTAAAAATGTTTTGGGATATCCGATCGGTATTGCTTTGCCGCAAGAGCTTGTTGGTGAGGCTCAAAATGATTATCCAACAAGGTTAATTACACTTAATGTTCTGGATTTTTCAGAGATAAAAATATTTGATGAAATTCAAGTTCAAATAATCGAATCAAATAAAAAGGTGTACTCAATTAGTGCCGAAAAATATTTTCCAGATGCATCTGCTTGTTCAATAGAATTGAAATCAATATTTGATGTTCTTGACCGGAAGTATAAAAAATTAAAAGTTGAAAAAACCATTCATGTTTCAGGTAAGGTATTTTCAATATTTGATGGGTATTTATCAAAGGATGGAGAAAGAAAACTTTCGATTAGCTGCGGTCAAAAAGGTTCTCAGCACATGTTAATGCTTTCAGCAAGAGATATAAGTTTATCAATTGATGCGAATAAGCTTTGGTCTCAGTATTAAAAGTTAGCAAGATCTTCAATTGGATCTGGTATGTGCTTTAAGACGCGTTCCTTCATGTTATGGCTGAAATGACCATCATGGGTTTGTATTGAGGTTTGTGTTTGGGGCGTGTTGTGGTCATTTGCCCTGTTCTTGGCCGCGGGTAGATTTCAGGGAAGCTGACTGCCGATGAATCTGAATGAGGCTTTCCATTCTTATTGCAGCATCACTTTCAGGGCCGGTTGTGCGAATGTTTATCTTTGCTCTTGGCCTGATGTGAAAAGGAGGAATCATGGCGCTTTTGGTTATTGCTGTCCCGGAAATCTCTGAGCAAGACTACAACAAGATTCAAGCTTACAGAGCAAAACATGATGGTTTGTTCTATACCGTGGTTGAGCCCCATTTCACGCTGGTTTTTCCTGTTTTCGATATTGCTACTGAGACATTTACGCAAGAAGTGGCGTCGATAGCTCGAGGATTCATACCATTCGAATTCAAAATACGATGCTCTACCATCAATAAGGATGCGTTCAACGATTACTATCATGTTTTTCTTGTCCCTGATGAAGGATATAGCCATCTGGTTAAATTACATGACAGGCTGTACGAAGGTGCTTTTTCAGAAAACCTGCGTTTAGATATAGATTTTATTCCTCACATCGGCATCGGAAATAGTTTGAATCCAAAGGCGTGCCAGGAAATGGCTGGCCATTGGAATCGGACAGATTTTTGTATTTCTGGCAATATCTCAAGCTTACAAGTTGTTGAATATGACTTTGATTCTGAACAGTTAAGCCATGTTGCAACCTTTGCTTTGGGAAACATATGATAAAACTCGTACTTCACCTCACTTACTTCATTTCACTCATTGATTCTGTCTCTCAACCGTTCTTGTCTTTATTCCGGGCATAATCCCCGTATTGGTTGAATAACGACTCCAAAACGATCATTCAAATGACTCATGTGATAGTTGTCCCAAACAAGGGTGTTTCCTTTCCCTTTCATGTATCCACTGCCGCCTAAGCTGTTCAACTAAATGCATTATTTGAGTGTAAGGGATTAGATGTACAAGTTTTCTCACATTGGGATCATTGGTTTGACTTTGGTTTTGGGCGGCTGCGGAAATGATGTGAACGTCGCAAGGCTGAATTTTGATCGTCCGGTTGCCGATGGTTTCTCGCTGAATGATGACGAGAAGATTCAGCAGGTTTATCTGGATGGGCTGCATCAAATATTCAAAGAGGCTGGTATCGCGCCAGAGGTCGTGAAGATTCATTTTGATGATGAAAAACGTAATGTGAGAAGCCTGCTATTAAGCACATCCGAGAAGAACAAGATCACTGAAACACAAAAGGCTTCGATTCAAAGTGCATTCGAAAAAATTCTGGCGGATAAAAAAAGCACGATGAATGTTCGCTTTTTACTTCGTCCAGAAGATATGGAGACAGAAAAAGCGGAATATCGCGAGGAAGCAGCGAGACTGAAAAAAGAATTCACAACGGAGCTGACCGTGAAGGAAGTTATGGTTGGCATTTCTTACAGTATGATGGATTCGTTTCTGATGGCGATGCAAGGCACAACACAGACTGAGGGAGAGGCGTTCTGCACGGTTGCGATGACACTGTCTCCAGCGTTGCCATTTAGCGCGATTGTCGTGGACCATAAAGATGAGAAGCCTGTCGGTATGTCCGTTGTGAGAAGTCGTTATGCCGTGCCTACGGATATCCGGTTAGCATATCCTCATCTGCAGGCCAAACTGGATAATCATCAGATTCTGCTTTCCACTGAAATCACCAATAATTCCCCGCGTGAGTCCCTCCGGCGCATCCAGGGGAGAGGGGGCATGAACCAGCTAGAGATCGAGCTGGGCTCATTGGGCACAGTCCGCCACGAATATGGCAAGGTTGATTATTCAACCAGTTCTTCTCTTGATCAAAGGTGCCGCAACATGGCAGCTCAATTAGGCAGGCCGTTTACCTTCACCATGGGGGATTCATTGGATCGGCTGGAGTCGGTTACTTTTTATTAATTTGAGATCATGGCATGTTTTGGATAACCAGAGCCGGATATCCAGGACAGGTCGTTTTCAAAGTCATTCAGTCCTGAGTATTTGAATGATGTGATTTTCAAGAAAGCATGAATGGGACAGTCATGGAACAGCAGTTTATCCAGGTCAATTTAAAAGATAAAAATTCATTAAAAGAAGCCATTTTCACGTTTCAATCTCAACTGCGGCATGCTTACCAAACCGGTGAACTGATTCATCGAGTCGGTGGTTTTATTTCCCACGATAAAAAACAGTTTCAGCCTTGCGACCTGTTCAACCCAGATCAGTTTAAGGCGATCTTCCTGTTGCGCAGTGACGACGAGCTTGAGTCCGAACCCGTGGAAGCCCTGACGGATGAAGCGCTCGTCAGGCTCAGCAAAGATGATGCGTACCTGCGTTTTTCCCACATGGTGGTGTTTCAGCACGCATTAGAACAGGAAGACCTGAAACCCCTGATCGTAGCGTTCTGTGAAGAACTGGTGGAATTCAGCCTGCGGGTGAATGCTTCCAACGAACTGTTTTTCTCATCCAGCATGCTGTTTGGTATTTACCTGCTGGTGTTACTGGCGGAAAAATACCCGGAATATGCTTATCTGATTGGCGAGTATTATCCGGAAGACAGTGACTTTAACCAGATCATGTATCACGGTGCTGATTATATGGCGTATCTGTTCTATCAGCATGGGTACAGTAATCTTGTACTGGATGCGTACGCCAGCTGTCACTTTGACGGGATGTTTGGCTGTATCATGACGCATTACATGGAATCGGAAAATTTTGTCCCCGATCTGTTGAATTGCTTCTTAGCCGACGAAAGCCGTTATCAATATTACAAAGAGGCCCTGATTCAGTCATTGAAACGCCGGCCCAGAAATATTGCGGATGATGATCCCTTTGTCCGGATGGAACATGGCTTTAGTCAAGTCAGCGATGCTTATGATGATGACGACGAGTTTGCAGATGAGCTGATCTCGCGGGAAGAAGCCGAGGGTGAGTTTGATGATCTGAACTTTCATGGCCGGACCATCGCAGAGGAGCGCGAGGTATTGCGTCAGGCGATGTACGAAGCGGTCAAAGATGTGCCTCTGAAAGATCTCTGGTATTACGATCAGCCCGTTTATGATGAGACAACTACGCTGGCCGATATTCAGGATGACCCTTTCTATCAGGAATACGACGAGTATAACGAGTACGAGACCAACAAAAGCTTTTTCCTGAAGTGTTTCGAGAACGGCGAGCAGATTCTGGCTTACATTGAAGAGAATCAGCACCCCGAAATTCTGGAACAGTTACAGCCGGTCAATCTCAGAAAGCTGGCGTTTGAGCACAAACACTATATTTACAAGCGTTTTGAATATTTCGGCTCCGACGGAATGCGGCTGTCATCTGACCTGGAGCAGGATGTGACCCTGGAAGATATTATTGAGCGCTTCCTGGTGACCTATCAGAATCCGGACAGCTTCTACATTGACGATGATGGTGAAGCGGCTCAGAACGGCAAGTGCCTGCGAACGCTGGATGTGCTGGTGCGCTTGATGGGCAAAAAAGAGCTCAGTGGCACTGAATTGAAAATTATCTCGGATGACTTTGAGCTGTGCAGTAAAAAAGAAGCGGCTGCCCGTTTTACCATCAGAGCGCTGAGTGCCGCAGAGATTCGGCAGAGGCTTTACGACCTGATTAACGAACCATTGGTGAGCCATTTCGGTCTGACACGCCTTCAGGAGATCCACGAACTTTATCAGCGGGATAAAGCTGGTTTCGGTGAGATACTCAACGATATTATTCTGCGCGCGTATGAAGATACCCCCAACGATCTTCTGGCGGTCGTTCCTTCGCTGAATCAGGCCGAATATGCGAAAGGGGCTCAGCTGCTGTCGGTCGCCTATATTTTGTCTCAGGAATCAAATGGCTTCTTTGCCGATCCGGCGCTGGAACCTTTATGGGCGTTTTATCACAAGCATCTTTTCCAGAGTTGCTATCGTGAACTGGAAAACCTGAATGCGTTGAGGCATTCGTTTGACGATGAAGATAGGGATAGAGCCACGCGACTGATAGCCGGCATCAAAGCCTATATTGATTCACAGGCGAAAGTCTCCGGCGGTTTGTTTGCCCGTTTCATGCAGCAGTCGGCTCAGGAGGAACAGACCGATGCAGCTGTTTCCAGTGATCAGGCGCTTCACTTTGCCCGTGAATTGCTCATTTCGGGCGAAGCGGAAGAGGATGAGGAGGAGAGAACGTCACTCTTCGTGTCTGATGATATCGGCATGATTTTGGCTTCCGTGCTGTATGCGGCCCGGGTGGCAAAAAAACCACAGAAGAAGCAACTGCTGAGTCTGTATGAATTGATTTTGCAGCTGTTCCCGTCGAAAACCCTGCTGCTCAGTTTTATTGAATTTTCAGCGGGCGATCAGTTCTGCAGCGATGCGACCGCAGAAGAGGTGGAAGCTTTCTGTGATGTCCTGTCTGAACTCAAAATGGACGAGAAGTATGTTTTCCTGTCCCGCATCTTAGTGGTGCATCAGACCAACGAGTATGAGGATGATCTGGAAGAATTCAGTGACGACGATGGTCTCAAGCGTCTGTACCAGACAATGCTCAATATTTATCGCCATAAAGATGAAGTTGATTCTGATGAGCCGCCGATGCTGGCTGCACGGGAGAAGAAGATTGCAGCAGCAATCACCGCTGCAGTTGACCTGCTGAATACAGAGAACAAGGAGAAATTCCTGAGCTTTATCTGAGGCAACAGCAAAGAGACTGAATCCTATCAAAACCCCGCATGATGCGGGGTTTTTTATCGGCTGGTGTCAGCGTGAAAGCCGATTGATCGTGGCTGGCACATTTGTTCCGGTAAACACTCCGTTACGGTATTTTTGTTCTATGCCGCTCTGCCTTGAACTAGTATGGCCCACCTGCAATTCTCTGCTTAAAGGGCGAAAAATGAAAAAAACAATCACGGCATTCTTTCTGATCTCTGCTTTAGTTGGGTGTGAGGATGCAACGAAAGCAATGAATCAGGCGCAAGAAGCTGCCAGCAAGGCCGTGGATGGCTTTCAGAAACAAGTTGAATCGGTTGATTTGAGTCAGATGAATTTTGACCGGTTAGGTGATGCAGCGCAGTCGGCGAAAGATTTTGCCGCTTCAGTGGAGAAAGTGGCTGAAACCGATCTGAGCGATCCTACCGCGTTCATGGCTGCAACAGAGCAAATTGCAAATGCGTATCGCTGTTTCATTGATTCATCCTCAGAGGCAACGGCAGAAAGCCTGATGGATAAAGTGCTGTCATCAGTCAAAGATAAAGATGTGATGGCGCTGATTGAAAAGGGGGTGGAAAAAGCGAAGACGGCGAAGGAATGCGTGAGTTAAGCTGTTGACTTTGAATGATCAGGCTGACATGCAGACTCAAAGCATACGACATGAGGAGGGTGCTTTGAGTTTGCCGTAAAAGTCCATGGTAAATGATGAAAACAAGGAGGTTTCAATGCGCAAGATACTGACTGGCGGTTGCTGCTGCGGAAGTGTTGCCTATACGCTGGAAGATCAATTCAGCAGTTTCTACTTTTGTCACTGTGAACAATGCAGAAAGATGACGGGTTCTGCGCACGCTTCGAATCTGTTCACATCACCTGAAAATATCACGTGGCTTCATGGGCAGGATCAATTGAAGCGTTACGATGATCCGGTGCGTTCCTTTCCCAGGTGTTTTGTACGGCGTGTGGTTCCGCTTTGCCCTATCAGTCAAAAAGTGGCAAGAACCTCGTTGTTCCGGCCGGCAGCCTGAATGATGAACCATCGAAAAAGGTCGATGCCCGCATTTTTTGTTCAGAGCAGACGGCGTGGCACCGGGCCGGATTAAATTCTCCCGAATTTGATAAATTTCCGGGATAAAGCGCATCGAAAAATTGCCAGTTCGAAAAGGAGAGTCATGAAGCCTGATTTAGTCGGTCATCGTGTCTTATTACGGACGATTCATCATGCCGATGCTGAGGACCTGTTCGAAATCTATGGTGATGTACAGGTGATGGCCTTTGCTTCCGATCCTGTGTTCAGCGCTGTGGAAACAGTTCATCAAATGATCGAGAGTGTTATTCGGCTTGAGCAATCTGAGGAATCATTCGAATGGGCAATTGTGGAGAAATCGACAAATAAAGTTATCGGAACCTGTGGTATTCACAGTTTTAGTGCATGCGGTTTATCGTGTGAGCTGGGTTGCCTGCTGAATGCAGCGTATTGGCGGCAAGGATATATGTCTGAATCGCTTCAGTTACTGATCAATTATGCATTCTCTCAAGGCATCAGGACGCTCAATGCAGATGTTGACCGGCGAAATGCCCGTTCACGCGCATTGTTTGAGAGACTGGGTTTCGACCAGCAGGAAGGGGGTTATCGGTTAAGGAATATATCGGCTAAGGGTTCTATCGGGTAAGAGCCCATGACTTCTGAGAGAAAATATTTATGTCCTGAACCCGTTTCCAAGGCCGTCTGACAGATCAACTTCCCAACACTGCTACCGTCTTATGGCGAATTGGATGCTGCCTAAGAGGAATCAGGGGTTGATGGAATAAAGTATCAGTTACAATGCAAATAGAAGTGAATCATTCAGGGTGTTTGGTTCATCAGCGAGTATTTCGGAATTAAATGAATGTTTTATCAGCGTGATATTGTGAGTGTTTTAAACACCTTGGAAAATCTGGCTCACATTTTACTGTCTGATTGCTGAATTTTTTCGAAAGGGAATTCAAAGTCACTCGAGTAAATTTATTTCGGTCGTTTAAAAAAGTTTTACCTGTCATTACGCTCTCGCCAACTGACCTTTCTCTTTATAGTCAGGAATACAAATAATCCTTATTTGATGATGTTCTCATTTGTGTATGTGAGACAAAGGCATATTATGTTCAATATTTTAAAGTCACTTGGCCGGTCAGATTCATCCGCTTCATTATTCTTCAATAAACAGGTGTTTGCGATTTTACTGTTTGCCAGTGCAAATGCGGCGGTGAACCCCTATAAAAATATATTTGGTGTCGATGTCATCGGATTACCTGAGATTTATTACAGTCTGGTAATTTTATTCTCAGGCGTCATTATTACCTTCTTCAGCATTTACTTTGGCATGAAGTCGGATAAAGAAGGGAGTTTTGTCAAATTCATCGTGCTTTGCAGCATTTGTGGGATCTTAGGGAACATCGCCGTTTATGTCTGGCCGAATACGCTGACCTACTTTTTAGCGAACTGTCTGCTGCTGCCCGTATTCTGTGTGCTGAATTCACTGATTTTTGGGTATGCCGCGGCCAAACGGAATGTGGAAGGAGCAGCGAATGCTCATCATGAAAATGCGGCCCTTCGGTCAACCTATTCCATGGGATATGTGCTGACATTAGGCATGATTGGCATGCTGGCCTTACAAAAAGAAGAGTTGATCTTCATTTGGCTGTTTTCAGGGATCATGTGCTGTCTCATTTTTACGCTTTATCTGAAAGAAAAGTTTGTGAATGAAAGCTATCAATCTGAGCTGTCTTCAGAGCCTGTGTCCAAGGTATTTCACCGTAAAAACATCTTGAAACTGGTGAGTGTTTCTCTGGTCACCAACATGCTGTTTACGCTGGATGCAACGGTACCTTTTATTATTGTGAATCAGGTTAAGGGAGAGTATTCGGATATCGGTATCTTTGAAGCCTGTATTGCAGTGTTCGAAGTGTTCTTTATTTTCTACTGGTCGAAGACGGCACAGCGCAAGAAAACATCCGGGGTCATTATCACGGGTGCATTTATCTTTTCTGTCTCTACCATGTTATTGTCCGTCACGCAGGATATTATTCATGTTTATCTGTTAATCCCCATGATCGCGCTGGGGGCCGCCTGTTTAATCAGTATTCCGATTGGTTTTTTACAATCACTGGCTGAAGGGCGGCCGGGTATCGGCAGTTCATTACTTTCCATTTCATTTTTTATCTCTTCATCTGTTTCATCGATTGTCTACTTTATTGGTAATTATTTCTTCGATATCGGAAAAACCATTTTTATTTCTTCGGCTGTCGGTTTGTTGGGGTTATTGATTCTTTACCTCGTCGACAGACGATAATTTTAAACCCGAAAGGGACTTATAATCAGGGAGAAAATATGTCGACGTTTTGTGTAGTCGGAGGAGGGCTTGCGGGTCTCGAATTCGCGCTTCATTCCGCCGTGAAGGGGAACAAAATTGTGGTTTATGAAGCCGGGCCAGATCTACGAAAAGGCCATGTTCATTTTGATACCCGGGTGCTGGCGGGTGACGAAAAGAAAGTGCACTGGACAGCAGATGCACACTGGGCCATTGGCGGAATCAGTGAACGCCTGGGCGGTCGCTCGTTGTGCTATCACGGTGTCATGCTGCCACTTGAACCCCAAGCGCTGGAAAGCTGGCCGGAAGTCTGGCAAAAACGCCTGAACGGTGCTGGTGGACTCTATCGTCAGCTGCAGCAGGAATTCAACGAGAAATATCCGGAAATGACCCGGCAGCAGACGGTCAGCATGCCTTTGAAGCATGCACCTCAGGCGGCCGTTGTCGGGGAGAATGCTGCGTTTTCGTCTTACAGCCCTTTATATCAGCTGGAACCATTTGTTCGGGACGGCGTGATCAACATTGAGCGTGCCACCATTGCCAGAGTAGACAAGAAACCGGACGGGTTTTATCTGATTGACGAGCAAGGCCAGACGGTGAATGAAGTGCCGTTTGACCGATGCATTCTCTCGGCCTCGGCACTGGTAAATAACAAGATTATTACGCAATCGCTGGGACGCTCAACGACCGCCCGGGTGACCGATCACTACTGCCTGGGGATAGCCGTGAAAACCAAAGGCGGCGACCGGATTGCTGATTATCGCCATGAAATGCTGTGGCATGGTTTCAGTGAGCATCACGATCTCAATGCCAATATTTTTGTCGTTGAACGCCCGAACCTCGAGCGTGGGGAGCGCCTGATATTACTGATGGCGGTGATGGAGCAAAACCCGGAGCAGTCTGAATTCAGTGAGCTGCACTGTCGATACAGTGAAGGGAAAACCACGCTGGAAATCCAGTCGAATCATGCTGCTGCCGCGGTTGAGAATTATAACCAGCTTGCCAGACGGATCGTGGACTTTGCCAGTGATCAACTGAACACAAAGTTAGTGCCTTTGTTTGACACGCTCACAGAGCAATCGGGCGCATTCTTCGGAGCAACAGAAGGAACCGAGCTTGATCAGGCACTGGATGCGCTGAATCAAACTGAAAAAGCCGATGTGTACACACGATTTGTATTCCCTTATGGCGCTTATGAGCATGAAAGCTGCACGCATCCCATTGGCGGCAGCGGTGATATTGCACTGACCGAATCATTGGAGCTTACGTCCATGCCGGGCGTGTATGCCATCGGGCCCGGGGCATTTCCCCGGCTGGGTATTGCGAACCCTGCATTAACGATTTGTTCTCTCTCCCGTTGGCTTGCCTCACATCTTTAAGTAGGAAAAATCATGAGTAAACTTGCAATTCAAGGCGGCACCCCAGTGATTTCAGAAGCTTTGCCAGCCTGGCCAAGTCTTGACCTCTCTGTGATGACCGAGATCGAATCTGTCCTGAAAACCGGCGAAATTAACTATTGGACCGGTAAACGGGGCATGGCTTTTGAAACCGAATTAGCTGCCTATCTGGGCGACGGATATGTTGTCACCACAACCAACGGGACGTCTGCACTGCACACGGCATTTGCTGCGCTGGGGATTGGTTCGGGCGATGAGGTGATCTGCCAGTCTTACACTTTTATCGCCACTGCATTTTCAATTCTCCAGGCGGGAGCTTTGCCGGTATTTGCTGATGTTGATTATACCCATACACTGAACCCGCAATCCGTCGAAAGTAAAATTACCGAAAAAACCAAAGCGATTGTTGTTGTGCATACTTTTGGCGTGCCGACTGACATGGATGCCATCATGGCTATCGCCAGAAAGCACAACCTGAAGGTCATCGAAGACTGTGCACAGGCGTTAGGGGCTAAATATAAAGATGCTTATCTGGGCACGATTGGCGATGCCGGCTGTTTCAGTTTCTGCCAGAGCAAGCACATAACAACCGGCGGTGAGGGCGGTGCCGTCTATGTGAAATCGGAAGATCTGGTCTGGAAATGTCGTTCTTTCCGCGATCATGGCTATGACGTTGCCAAAAGACTGGGTCTGTTCGAAATTGCTCAGAAACTTCCTTATATTCACACGCAGGTTGGTTTCAACTACCGGATGACTGAGATTCAGTCTGCTATTGGTCTTTGCGAGTTGTCCCGTTTCAAAGCAACGGCACTGGATCAGCGTATCCGAAACGGCCGTTTTCTGAGTGCTTTGTTGCAGGAACATCCTCTCGTTCTGCACGCTCCGGCAGATGATGAGGTTCGGGTAAACTCATTCTGGTGGGCACCATTTGTGCTTGATATCAGCCTGCTCAACTGCGATCTCAAAACGTTCATCAAAGCAATTGAAGCAGAAGGCGTACCCGGTTATCCGGTGCCATGGCCGGAAGTTTATAACGAAGAAGCATTCCAGAAACAAAATGGATTTGGCACCAATAATTATCCGTTTAATGACCCGGCGCATCGTCAGATTGATTACACGCAAACCGACTGCCCGGCGGCAAGACAATTGGGTGATATATCCATCGTCTTCCATACGCACCCGGTCTATTCAGAACAGCATATGGCGCTTTTCGCCGCGGCATTCAACAAAGTTTATGAGTACTACAAGAAGTAGTTCTGCGCTGACGCAATAACGTTTGAAGTGAATAAAATCGCCTCCTTGATTTGGGGGCGATTTTTTACCGCCCTGAAGCTTGTCCTAAGCCACAGATATACAATCAAAAAGACGCCAAATGGTGAAACCTGTCCCATATCGAAATATCATGCGATGTTCTTTCAGAACAGACCTGCCGGGTAACTTCAGTGTTAAGAGCGGTAGCGTGTCTGTTCTGGTGCAGATCCGTCAGGTCGCTCTTTGGGATGTATTTGAAGATGCCGGAATCAGCAATACAGAGGCATCGCTGAGACCTGACAGCGTCAAGTCCCATGTCAGTTGTTGTTCAATCTGAGGTTAAGATGAATTTAGATTTTACTGTCTCACCATCTGAAGATGAGATATCTGAAATATATCGTGGTTTAGTTGAATATAATGAACCACATTTTCCTGATCTTGATGAGAAAGGTTTTGGTGCTTTCATTCGGGATGAAGATGGCAAAATTCTTGGTGGTTTAGTCGGGAAGGTCATCTTGAGCAGCCTTCATGTGAACTATTTTTGGTTATCTGAGCCGATCCGTCGGTTAGGTCTTGGAAGCAAACTCATTGATTCTGTTGAGTCAGAAGCCAGAAGTCTGGGTGTAAAAAACATATACCTGGATACGTATACATTCCAGGCACCCGGATTTTATGAACGGCTTGGCTTTAAAGAGGTTGGCCGATATACAGACTTTCCGAAAATTGGGGTTGATAAAATTTTCTATCAAAAGAGCTTGGCTTAAAATGAGAACAGCAAGTAAAGCAAGCCGGAACACACTGAAACCCGACGATTTCGGTAGCGAGTGAGCAGTATTTAGCGATCAAGTCTATCTTTCTGAATGGCATGCTGAATATGCGTAGAATTAGGTGATGTATATTCGCATGCCGGGAACTCGGTTATGTTTGTCTCTGCTTCCACCAAGTGGTTTTTAAATGAATCGTCAGTCATTACTCCAGATCGCAGTTGTATGCCTTTTCATGCTTATGGTCGGCCTGTGTTATTTTAATACGATAGGAATTTCAGCATATTATGATGGGTCTAACCCAGTAGGCTATGAAGGACGTTATGTTGTCGGCTTTACATTGCTGTATTCAGCGGTGGTTTGGATGCCATATTTATGTTTGATGCTTTTGTTTCATAAACGATTCAATAAACGATGCATCATCGGTTCGTCAATCCCTTTTACCTTGATCGCAGCGACAGGAATTTGGTTTGTTGCCACTGGGGTCTAGAGACAGGATATTATATTATTTTTAGGATGAAATAACATGAATTCTCTATTTACATATGTTTTAGCTCTTAAAGAGAAAGTGAATGGCGTGTCAGTTCTGGAGCAAGAATTTCATCAGAGTACGGCTGTAGACGGAGACATCATGATTGAAAAAAGAGAATTGGTTGTGAAGTTTGAAAATGGTGTGATATTAAAAAATCAGGTCGAACGCGATCAAACGAATAAATATAGTGAACAAGCATGTTCTGAGTGTTGGATCAGCTATGAAATCATTTACCAACCGGCAAAGATGGAAATTACGCCGAAGAAAAAAACATTTACGAATCAGTGCCAAGAATCTTTCTGGATTAAAATTAAAAAAATGCAATCAAGCACATAAATATTTTTTATGGTTTTGGTCACTCAAAACCAAATATTTTCATTTCTAGGGCGATATATCACAAATTAATCAAATAAATTCGATTTCTTTGGTGATTTCTTGCAGAGTATTACTCCAGTAAAGTGGCCAGTTTTGTTGAGTTAGGTTTGGCTATTTTATAAATGATATGTGCTTTGTACTAAGAGAGAATGAAAGCAATTAAAGTCATCTCGGATTTTGAATGCCATCCTCTTTGGCATTCTGACAGCAATGAAGTAGGTAAAATTGGCTCATCAGACCTGATCTTTTCTGCGTCACTTGCGTCTGAGTTGAACGCAAGGCATATACTTGTGATTTGATTTTGAGTCAAGCGTATCCTCTGATTTTTGCTTTAAAAGCAAAGAAGAATAGCTTAGCTTAGTTTTTTCAGAAGACTATTATCTGGCAAAGCACGTAAAAGAAGAGCAGTAGCAATATTACTTCTGTATATTTTGCTGTTGATGAAAATTGAGAAATCAGTGTATGAATATCTTCTTCCTGACGGAAGAACATCATTACTTCTCTGTGTTTTGAGGGGAAATCACCGATGAAGGTAATCTGTTTATTTATAATTGCTTTGTTGGCTGGTTGTCAGATGACACCAACGGCAGAACAAATTTCAGAACGAAACAATCGCGTCAAGCAATACCTTGAAATGCTCGAGACATCAAATCAATATAGGGGACGCCTTGAAAGTAAACATGCAGTTCCAACGAAATTGAATCTTTGGACAGCTCTAGTTAAAAACAGAATTGATAATCATTTTATCCACATAGAATCATTTAAAAATAGTCATTTTAAAATGAGAGTTATTTTAAAATGATAACGGTTTTGTTAAAAGTACTGAATTTATTTCATCGTCAGGTCGTAATGAAATGTTTGATGTTGCAAGTGATGAATTGAAAAAATTAGCACCATTTCCTGTTTCTGGTTTATCTGAAGAGGATAAAAAAATCGCACAAAACTTCGTTGTCATATTTGAATATGAATAATCCATATCCTGATTCAGTCCCACATTTGATGGTCAGAATGTTAGGTGCTTTGAGCATCATTTTTACTCTTTGCGTCCTGGCGATTTATGTCGATTCACATGGTAAAACAAATTTCGTCGCGGATGTTGGTATTGTCTATGGCAATAAAATCGAGCCTGATGGCTCGCCATCGGACAGGCTGGAAGCAAGGTTAGCCGCAGCACTTTACCTGTATCAGCATCATCAGATTGAAAGCATTTTCGTCAGTGGCGGAACCGGGCCGGAAGGCTTTGATGAAGCGATGGTAATGAAAGACTATTTGATTGCGAAAGGCATCCCCTCAAAGGATATTGATGTTGATAGCAGTGGCATCAATACACATTTAACTTCATTGCATGCGGTGTCTAAGTTCGGGCAGGGGATGTCGGTTGTTGCAATTTCACAACGCTACCACCTCTCTCGCGCAAAGCTTTCATTAAAACATGCAGGATTTGATGAAGTTTACGGTTATGCGCCTGATTATACTGAGCTGCGCGATACTTACTCATACGTCCGTGAAGTGCCTGCATGGCTGAAATACTGGATGAAAGGATTATGGCTGCAGCGATGTTGAACCGCTCCGATTGCGCGCTTCCTTGGTACATGTGTTGATGGGATCATTGTGCTGTCTTTTCGTTGGATCCAGCACAGACTGAATACAGCGTTTGTCCTCTAAGGTTTATCCTGCCATCTTTAATCTGTTACAGACACCACAGTAAATGCTGACTGGATCCGGGTTCAAAGCGACGATCTCTATCTGGCAGAGAATCAGCGCGGGCCCCGCCCATTGGTTTGAAAGACAAGGGAGATGTGGCTATGGGAGTCAAAGGTGGATGCTTATGTGGCAGCGTTTCTTATGAGGTAACAGGGCCGCTCCTTGAAGCCAGTAACTGTCATTGTTCAATGTGCAGGCGACAACACGGCGCAGCGTTTGCGGCTTATGCAGATGTAAATCCGACTGATTTTCATTGGGTTGAAGGGACAGAATTTTTGCAGGTCTACGAAACGCCAAAAGGTAATGGATGGTGCTTTTGTAAAGCGTGCGGCTCGACTCTGGCCGGGACGGAAGATGGCCAGGTTACAAGCATCACGCTCGGGACGGTTCAGGGTGATCCGGGAATAACGCCTCAGTCTCATATTTTCGTATCGTCTAAAGCGCCCTGGTATCAAATCACCGATTCACTTCCTCAATTTGAAACGCGAGCCCCGGGCAGCAAAAGATCATCGTAAGTATCGGGGTCCAGATTTATGCCACTGATGCTCCATCTTTCGGTGAACTTAAACGGAGTCAACTGACTTTATCTGGTGAATAAACCCAATTATCTTGAGTGCAGAGACGCCCGGCATAGTGCTGATTTGTACTGGTTATTATTTTCAATTAAGGCATCTATCGGATAAAGCAATGTGTCCAGAATTGCAGACGAAAGGATATCAGCGATTGATATCGGGAGCATGAGGACGATTGCCGGCGGGGCATTTACAAATAACGAAAAATTGCAATTAGCCGCATTTTCCAGTGCGTAATCAAAGCCAGCATATTCATTCCCATTTTGATGATTCTCACCCACTCGGGCAATGATACTGGAACAGCCTGAAATCGAAATGGCGAGTATGATGATATAAAGTATTTTCATGGTTTTATTTTTGAAGAGGACTGCTGATTAAAGGCGACTTTTATACACAGATATTTAGTGAAATGTAAAGCCTCAAACTTTATTGATAAATTTAAATTTATTTAAATTCAGCTTCAGAAAGCAATGAACAGGTAGCATGAATTGTGATCCGGTTACCTTTGCGGTTTCAGCATTAGGGAGCTGTAACGAACCAATCCTTCTTTTGCATGCCATGGGCGGTGAATGAACCGATTGAATGAGTGGCGGTTAAAAAACGACTACTATCATTACAGCGGCATTGCGCGACAAATTCTGGAACCGGAGTTGCTGCTCCATCTCAATCCGAAATCACCTTGAGCCCAGAGGGCAATGCCTCACATGTTGTTTGACCAGACGCTCGACAGTGACCGTCTGCCTCTGCGCTGGCACATGTGATTTCTGGCGGTGTAAGGAAGGGCACATGAACTGGAAATTTGCATATGCGATCGGCTTTCATCCCTGGGAGGATACCGATCAGGAATTTTTTCAATCTTTAGCTTTGCAGCTCGTTCGCGCAGAGCAGGATCGTGAGCCGCCATACGGGCGTGCCCTGGATATTGGCACAGGCAGTGCTATCTGGGGAATTGAACTGGCCAAGCGTGGCTGGGAGGTGACCGGTGTGGATTTTGCTGAGAAGGCGCTGGAAAGAGGACGTGAGCGGGTTCAGGCTGAGGGTGTGGAGATGACGATAGTACAGGGAGACGTCACCCGGCTTTCAGAAACTGACGTGGGTTCTGGCTTCCGGCTGATTCTGGACACCGGTACGTTTCACGATTTCAACACTGAACAGCAGCGCGATATGGCTCGATGTGTGGATGCTTTGGCTACCCCGGATGCCACTGTGATCCTGTTATGCTGGCCGCGACGTATTCGTCCGTTGATTCGTGGCGTCGATCGTGAAGAAATCGAGACTGCATTTGCCGGTTGGCAGATCACCAGCGTTGAGCCGTCTTTCTTCAAGCTGCCGCCCTTACTGGAATGGGTCCTTCGTCCGGACGAGCATTGGTATTGTTTGCGTCGTGTAAGAGACCTGTATTGATCCATGGGGCAGGTTTTGATTGTTCACCATTCAGAAGGAAAGTGTTTATTTTCCTTCTGAATGGTCTGATGTTTGAAAATCACAAAGAAGTGGCAGCGCTGATACTTGCTGGCACGAGAGTGAAACTATATTTAGTTGCATTAACCTCATTCATACTAGGTTTTGTCTGTGAATATTGAATCGCTGCTCTTGTCTCTCAATTCTGGCAATGAAAGAGAAATCTCGGATTTGTCATACAAGGTACTGAATATACGGGATAATCAAGTTCTTGTTGAACTTGCCCATCATCTGGTCAATATTGTGTCATTGTCGAGGTCATCCGTTTGGGATGGACTTGCAGAGAAGCAGAAAATCCTTATTTCAGTTGACCGAATCGTGCGCTTCTTAGAGCGGGTTCAGAAAACAGGATGCCGCTGCTCAAAGTATTTCATTTGCTCGTATTCTGTTTATGCTGAAGCAGAGCGGGGATGGGTGAAAATACGAGCATGTAATTCAAATCAAAAGACATCTGAATCAGAGATTGACTGTCAATGTTCAGCTTGTGGGCAGCGTTTCTCGGTTCATGAAAGCGAAGCTGGCTTTGGCCGAAGAGCGACATGGCAAGCCCGTCATGAATGAACACATGAATTCATTTTTGTATTGATAAAACGGAGACAGATTGGGCGATTGCATTAGATATATTTCTGGAAATGCTCGTCTTGTCTGAACTGAAGGACATAAAGGAAGAAAAGATGGAACTGAATTTCTTTGATTTGGCGACGACTGATTATGGAAATGTGTTAAGTCGCGAACACTTTTTTGATCTCTCGATTCGTCCGCTTTGGCAGCATATGAAGCGAATTTCCGGACCCGCATACCCAGTGCAATTGGCGCCTGGTGATAACTTGATGTTGCATTCAGCCATATACAGTGCACCTGAAGGCTCCATTGTGGTTGTAGACGGTGTTGACTGTCAGTATGCAGTCGCGGGCGGGAATGTCTGTGCAGTGGCGAAAGAACGCGGTATTCAGGGTTTTATTATTGACGGGGTGATCCGGGACTTGGGTGAGATAACCAAGATGGCATTTCCTGTGTATGCCAAAGGCGTGTTTCCTGTCCCGGGTAAAAAGCAGCAGTTTTTTGAGCCAGGTATGCCGATTGTTTGTGGTGGGGTGAGGGTTTGTGCCGGGGATATGATTGTCGCTGATATGGAAGGCATTGTTGCGATTCCGCAATCCAGAGCAAATGAAGTGTACCAGATGGCAAAAGAAAAACTGGATGCAGAACGTGGTATGCAGTTGGCCGAATGGGAAGCGAATCATCGAATCAAAATACAAAAAGCGCTTGAAGTGGCTAAAATGCGCAACCACTCTGCTTGAGCTGGATTCCGGCAAAGTTATCAAAAGTGACATCAGTGCGATGAGGGATGAGTTTAATCAGGAAGACAGTGAAAGCTTCCAGTTGAAGACATGACTTTTCGTCTTTCGCGAAGTTGAAGTAAATGAAATGGCTGCGCTCGCTAAGCGAGCATGGTTATCGGTTGATTAGGATTTTTCAAGGGTAAGGAGACCTTATGTTTGACCACGTTGTGTTTGGCGTCAGTGATTATGATGAGAGTAAAGCGTTCTTCCTCAAGGCACTTGAACCGCTTGGTGTCGTCATTGTTGCAGAGAACCAGCTTGGAATTGAGCTGAGTGCAGATGATAAAACGTCACTGTGCTTATTTCAGACGGATGAGAAACCGTCACATCTGCATTTAGCTTTCGCGGCTGAAAACCGTCAGCAAGTTGAAGATTTTTATCGGGCTGCGCTGGCGGCAGGCGGCAAAGATAATGGTGAGCCAGGTCTGCGACCGCATTATCACGCGAACTACTATGCTGCTTTTGTCATTGGTCCTGACGGGCATAACATCGAAGTGGTTTGTCACAGCCCTGAAGCTTAACCCTTCAATTTGAAGCAAGCGTCGCAATTTTTCATGCTGAAAGCTGAGAAAAGAAATAGAGGCTGAGAGTTTGACGAATTGTGACGCATGTTTTCATGAGTTGGGTTTAATGAATGTTTGAAATGAAGAGAATAAAAAATATCACTGGACTTATTGAGAAGCCAAAACCTGGTATTGAAGGTTCAATTTAAACAGAACTGACACCGTTCATGTTCTGACTTTTGAGTAATCTGATTGATGAATGAAGTTTTAATTCTGTTGGCATGGCTATCTACTGAATCAACAATTATATAATGAGATCTGATGTGGTTGTAATCATGAATCTGCAGAGGTATGCTCTGTTTTGCAATTTAGATTTACCATAAATTTTGTGAAGTTAGTGATGAATAAGGAACTATCTGAGCGAAAGTTTAATTGTTCTATCGTACAGTTACTGTAAAACGTTTTCTGTAATTAATCTTTTAACGTTTTTCATCACAGCAGATTCAAAATTCTTCACAAAACTTGACTGACATCATCAAACATAAAGCTAGGTTAAAATTATGAATGAAAAATACAGTTATGATTTAGGATGTGAACAAATAAATGTTGATGCTCACTACGATGCTTTAAATGCCTTGAAAAAGGTATTCGTCATTTCTGCAGGCGCGATCCCAGAAGTCGGTAAACCACTATCAGAAATCATTAACATTATATGGCCTAAGAGTAATCCAGATTATAGTAATTTATATAATTTATTTTTATGTAGAGCAAAAAACTATATAGAAAAAGAAATATTAGACACCATTTGTCAGTCCCTGGATAACAAAATCAATAAATACGAAGAAAAATTCAAGTCTATTGATGCCTTAATCGCTGATGGGAATATTCAAGAGGCTTATGTCAGGTATAAAGATATTTCAATGGAAATGGTTGGGGTTGCACAAGAATTTAGTTTTGAAAATGACATCAGATCGGCTGCATACACTGCTGGGTTTTATTCTACTTGGATATCAATGGTGGCATCTTATTGGATTAACCAGAAATATACAGAAACCCTTTCTCTTGAAGAGTCATTTTTAAGAGGTCAGTTAACCAATTTACAAAGCTTATTAATAAACGCAAATGAATATTGTTTGTTTATTGAAGAAAATATGCACGGCATTTTTTCTACTATCAATGACATCAACGAATTTCAACAGCTTAGAATGTGGGTGAGTTTAAATTTACGCGAAGTTGTCAATCAGATTGCATATGCTTTGAATGGAAACTTCAGTGATTTCTATGGTCACGATTATAGTGTAGATGTGGCGAATTTCCCTGTTGCTTATGTACACGATCTTGTCTCAGGACGGTCAGCAATTCAAGGTTCACTTGAATCATATTATGTAGACTCTTTACTTGTACCAAACAGCGAAATTCATAAAACACTCTGTGTGAATAAAGGGAGTATGAATACGCCTGTTTCAAATATTGACTACATTCGTTGGCAGATGATGCACGATTTTGATAACCCGGCTGTTTATAATTTATTTTGGGTGAATACTGAGCAAGCAACAACAGGCTATCCGGGGGAAGCGGAAACCGGTAAACCTACAAATGGTTCTGGGAATATCAGCCCTTTATATATTAAAGAGATCAGAGTACATAAAGGGATGACTCTTGATGGAGAGAGTCAGAATATATTATTTGTGTTAAGCAATGATCAGATTATCAGAACACACAATGATTATGGAAGTCTTGTCTGTTCATACAAAAGAGAAGGGTATGCCATCGTTGGTATGGCTGCGTACCGGAGTCTTACACAAACAGCAATTGAAAGTTTTGCGTTTACTTTTTTAAAAGTTGGAGAAGATGCACCAACACTAATGATGAACGAAAATAATAATCCAAACTGTGTGACCTTATATGAAGGCAAAGATTATACCGGTAAATCACTTCAGCTGGATGCATCAGAAACTTTACATTGGACAAATTTAAACTTCAATTGTGGCAGTATGAAATCTGTGTGTACAGATTATCCCAGAACGGATTTTTATCTCCATGAATCATCTGGTGCTGGTGGTTCTGGTCAAATTGAAGTGAACACTGAAATACCAGATTTCATTGCGTATCTTCAGTCACCATGGGGATGGAATTGGGAATCGATTGAAGATGCTGTCATAGATGAAGTCATCTTTAAGAAGTAAGATGACGCAATACAAAATGATGCTCAATTGTCTGGGTATGAGTTAACATGACATTTAAATAAAACGGAATATATTGATTCCGTTTTATTATTTTTTATTTGTGTATCATGACTTTAAAAGGAATTGAGATGAAAAAACGAATTGCAACACTCATTGCATTGACATCATTTTCGGTGAATGCATCTGTTCAATCCGGTGTAATATCCGGGTATATTCCATATTCACATGAGCAAAAAGAAATTATTATTTTCCAATTGAATAATAATGTTGCTCAGGGATGTAATACAACAGGCCGGTTTGCAATGGACAGTACATCACCGAGATATCCGGCGACATTATCTGCGGTTCTTGCTGCTTATCATTCGAAATCACCCATCAGAGTGAATTACCTGGATACATGTAATGCATGGGGAAATTCAGCCGATGTGGACTATATCTGTGTGGGTGATGTGGCCTGCTAGTCGCTGTGATTGAGCAGACAGTGTTCTGGAAATAAGCTTATTGAGCTTTTGTCAGAATGGAATAACAGATGCAGATACACCGATTCCCATACCTCACTGTCATTCTGTGCATTTTGACATTTGTCGTGTCTTTAGCGGTGAACTATACAATTTCAGGCACTCTTATCGGAAAGATAAAAGTGCCTGATTTGGAACCCTTTGGTGGTTATACGATTGAGCATCTTGTCAATTTTGAATTATGGCGGCTATTCGCATCACAGCTGATTCATGTGAAGCAGTTTCATATGTTTTACAATGTGCTCTCATTGTTTGCGTTAGGTTGTTTACTTGAACCGCGGGTGGGACGTTTTGTTTTGGCACTCGTTTGGTTTCTGGGGGGATCTGCAGGTACGTTTGTCAGCACATTGATGGTACAAGCTCCTTGGAATCTTGGAACCGGCGGTTCTCAGGGGATCTTGGCCCTCGCAGCTGTTGGAACAGTGCTGTATGCGTCGGGTCAGCTGAGACATAAAATGACGGCTTTCGTGCTGGGTCTGGTGATTTTCCCGGCATTTGTTTTAGATATAATCTACGCAGAAAATCACCTCCCAAAACTGGGTCATGTTGTCAGTTTCGTATCGGGACTGATGATTGCCGCCATTTATGTCCGAAAACCTCCAGTGAAGTGAACGAAACACCAGGCACTCTGAGATTGCGTAAAACTGGTGTAACCGGTTGATAGAAATCTGTTTTGCTCATTGCTATGAAGGCAGGAAATGCATGTTATTTGCTGACAACTTGATGAAAACCTTGATTGCCTTGTTCATTCTCAGTTGCTCAATAGACGCATTCCCGGGAGTGAAGGCGTCAGATGATCTGCCGGATAAGCGGATTCAATTGGGACAGCTGGAGGCAATGTTCTCCGATATTTCAGAGAAAACGGATTGGGATATCTCTGGCGACATGTTGTGGGGATATTATTTTACACATCATGAACCATCCGGACTTGAGAGGGCGAAGGATGCTCTCGCTGCAAAAGGATATCGTTTCGTTGGCATTTATCTTTCTGAGAAAGAAGAACCGAGCGAGCCGGATCTGTTTTGGCTTCATGTTGAGAAAGTAGAAACGCATACCCCCGAGAGTTTGCATCAGCGTAACCATGAGTTTTACCGGTTCGCCAGTGAACTTGGTCTTGACTCATATGACGGTATGGACGTTGGGCCTGCCGGGAAATAGCGTGTTCAACCTGCCAGAGCCTGACAGGTAAAACACATGGCTTAAATCTGGGCTACGGAAAGGATCATTCATGACATGTGCGGTGCTCAGGAGGCAGAAAGTGCAATGATGATGTATCAGGCTAGTTTGCAGCATCGTCGTTACGAGGCTGTAGATAATAAGCAACAGGCTCATTCTGAAATGTTCACATCATGTTCACTATACTTGATGTGACTTGTGGGACGGCGACCTGGCAGGTCACGCGCATCGTTTACTGTGGTGAGTTAATACGATTGGACTGCCTGAAAAGTCATGGAAGCCACGGATAAATCGCTGTGGATGACGGCCGTGATTCACGCTGTATGCCGGATCTTATTGTGATGCTTTCTGCAGCAAGCCTGCGTATCCATATCTTATCCGCAGAGGAGTCGGAGACGATGATTAAGTTTGTGATGTGTATTACCAGACATCCAGAGATGACCCGGGAGGCATTCAGGGATTACTGGATGAATCAGCATGGTCCGTTCTTTATGAAAAATGCTGATGCGATGGGCGCCAAACGATACGTGCAATCACATTTGTTAGAGACACCACTCAATGAGATGCTCAGAGATTCCAGAGGGATGCGGCCTGAGTACGACGGGGTTGCCGAGGTTTGGTTTGAGTCGATTGACGCGCTGATGGCGGGGATGAGTTCACCCGAAGGCCAGAAGTTAAGTGCGGCTTTGCTTGAAGATGAGAAAAACTTCATTGACCATGATAAATCTTCAGCATTTATTGTTGAAGAACACAAATTCTGAGCCATCGGTTTGACATGCAGCGGATGCTTCAGGGGCATTTCCGCTGCATTTGAATTCCCGGCGTGCTTTCGCAAATCACGTTGAGCCGATAAGGAAACGAACGTCCATTTCTTTCAGTTACTTTTTCCATCAATAAGGACATTGATGAAAATTATCTGCATGCTGACTGCAATAGTTGGCCCGACTGCCTGTGC
Source organism: Photobacterium sp. 53610 (assembly GCF_036409375.1). Classification (NCBI taxonomy): domain Bacteria; kingdom Pseudomonadati; phylum Pseudomonadota; class Gammaproteobacteria; order Vibrionales; family Vibrionaceae; genus Photobacterium; species Photobacterium sp. 53610. The sequence goes on from NZ_JAXOFS010000001.1 coordinate 599,192, forward strand.
CGGTTCAAATCCCAACCCGGGTGAGCGTACTGTGGATTTCGCTTGGGAAAAGTATGATTACGAGACAGTGTTTGAAGTGTTAAAACCGGTAGCAGAACGCGGTGAACCCTGGGCACAACTTCGTATGGGAGTTGCTTATGAACTGGGTTCAGGTGTAGAGAAAGATATACCGGTTGCGATTCAGCGGTATGAAAAAGTTGCGGCTCAGGAGTCTGAAGGAGAGTGGGTGAACAGCTTGCAAGTTGGGGCCATGGGGAAACCGGGGTACTTTAATCAAAATAGTGACGCACTGTTCGCTAAATTTCAGTTGGCGAATATTTATCTCCGTGGTGATGGTATTCCTTCCAATCCCGTGAAAGCGCTTACTTTGGCGCAGTATGTTTCAGATAAAGCCCAAGGACGGAGTATTTTCTATTGCTGTGAATTCTCTGGTGGCTGGTACATCAGTAGTACTGCTATTGCTGAGACGCTGAGCAAAGGCCATGCAATGAACAGAGTTTGTGCTACGCCATGCCGCTGTCAGGATTGAATACTGCGGCGAAATAGCGCTGGTAATATTTGTGACATCTGCAATATCAGCTTAATTTGATGAAACAGGACGTGAAATGACACAGAACGAAGTGACGATTCGACCGGCAAGACTCAGTGAATTGGATGAGCTGTATCATATAGTGACTTCAGATGAAGCTTGGACACAGTTTAACGGGCCATATTTTCCTTATACCACGCCATCCTTCACTGAATTTGCCCAAAGTACCTTTTCACGCATGTGCGAGGGAAAGACCATGCAGTTAATTACAATGAGTGGTAGGCCTGTCGGTTCTGTCAGTTATTATTGGGAATGTGAATCGACGCGCTGGCTGGAAATGGGTGTGATCATTTATCAATCTGACGACTGGGGAAAAGGATTGGCTGCTCTGGCTTTACCTCAATGGATCAGCCATTTGTTTTCAGCGCTTGAAATTGAACGGGTCGGCCTGACAACCTGGTCCGGAAATCCCCGGATGATGGCTTGTGCTGAAAAGCTTGGGTTTCAGCAAGAAGCGAGACTGCGTAAAGTGCGTTACTTCCAGGGGGAATATTATGATTCTGTGAAGTATGGTGTGCTTCGAAGTGAATGGGAACAACGTGACTCGTGTGTCTCTTTTGAAAGTTAGTCAATGAACCATTTTATGTTTTTCCAACAGGTGACCACGTCTTTGTCCGGAAGGAAGAGACAGGGTCACATGCTGTTGTTCACTCGGAGACAATGATTGGCAGACTACTGCTCGTCTGACGGTAAATAGCGATGCCAGTTATCGATCACAACCTCAAAATTTTCGACGCAGAATTCTTTCCGGTCTTTCAGGTAATCCTTTTCGACCTCATCCAGTAAATACTGAAATTTTTCCGGGTTGCTGCCATAGACTAAGCAAAGTGTTGAGAAATAACGCTGTAAGTCAAAACTATGCTCATCAATATACTCACCAAAATCATAGTAATCGGGGCGATCTGCCGACTCGAATGCGAACATGTCTGCGGCGCTGATAGCAATTTCATCACCGTCATCGACATAGTTCAGCAAAATGATTGTCGCAAAATTATCGACGGCGTCCTCTTCTTTACCCAGTACCGGGATCTGCTTGTCCTCAATATAGGCATGTCCCACTTCATGCAGCAGGGTATGCAACAGTGTATCCAGTGCACCTTCTTGTGCAGATTTTCCGTATTTCTTCTCGTACTTATTTTCAGAAAAATAGCTGCGGGACTCTGTATAAAAATCATAGGGAATATAAATCGTATGATTTTCCGGGTTGTATAAAGGCCCTTCATCTTTGCCGTAGACAATATTCAATGTTTTCTCGAATGGAAAAAAGTGATCGGAAAGTTCGGTCAGCGTCTGGTTCACATGACTGGTCTTGATTTCACTGGCCGCTTGTTTCTCATCTCGTGTTTGCGGTGGCTGCAGTTCGATATGAATGTTTTCTTTTGCAATCACTTGCGTGGTACATAAGCAGGCCAGTACTGCGGCAACGGGGAGTTTCACGCTTTTTCCTTATTGATATCGGAGAAGTTATCCCAGAACACAAACCGTTTGGTGTTCTGATTCTGACAGGGGCAGGCGCCAGATTTTTCCCGAATTCAGTTCAAAAAGCAATCAGAGCCTGCCAGTCTGTTGCGTGGTTTATTCCGCATTCTCATGATCTTCGCCAGTTTGTGTGATGCAATGTTTCGCCAGGGCCTGATATTGATTCTGCATCGTGCTGACAAAGTCGTCGGCATCCTGGAAATGTGCGATGGGTTCGCCAATCACGACATCACAATTGAAGGGCACGAACATTGCGGTGCCTCTGGGCAGGGAGCGGCCCAGTCCACGCATGACCACAGGTGTGACCGGACAATGCTCATGGTCTTTCACCAGATGGTAGATGCCTTTCTTCAGTCCGCTCATGATTTCCGGTTCGCCCCGGCTGCCTTCGGGGAAGATGATCAGAATTTCACCGCGTTCCAGTGCCTGATGGCATTCCTGTAAAACCGCTTCACGCTGGCTGGGGGAGGGAGAGCGGCGCAGCGGGATAATGCCAATGACATTCAGTGACAGCCAAGCTACCAACTTGTTTGCCAGAAAATAGTCCGCCGCGGCAACCGGGCGGACTTTGTGGATGATTGAAATCGGGAACAGGGCCAGCAGAACCAGTGTGTCCAGATGGCTGTTATGGTTGGCAGCGACAACAACCGGACCGTCTGCCGGCAGGTTCTGCCGTTGAATGATATTCAGCCCTAAGCCCACAAACACAAGGGGCTTTACAATGAAAAAAACGAACAACACCTTGAGTAAGTGAGCCATAGCTTCCTCAGTAATAGAGATAGTAGATGTAATGGAAGAACAGCGGTGCAGTGAACATCAGGCTGTCGATGCGATCCAGAATGCCGCCGTGTCCCGGAATGAACTGGCTGGTGTCTTTGATTTGCAGATCTCGTTTCACAGAAGAAATCACCAGATCACCGATAAATCCGCTGAGCGCAATGATCATCCCGGCCACCAGTCCCTGGAACGAAGTCAGGGGAGTCAGATATGGTGCAACAAAGTAAGAAGCCAGAATCACGGTAGCGCTGCCGCCGAGAAAACCTTCCCAGGTTTTGTTCGGGCTGACTTTGGGCACAATTTTGTGTTTGCCGAAGGATTTCCCCCAGACATACTGACAAACATCGTTGAACTGCGTAAAGACCAGCAGGAACAGCAGCATCCCCATTGAACCGGCATCCGGATTTTTACTCGGCAGGACCAGCAGATAAGCCATGTGGCTGATACAGAATACGGTCAGCATCATCGCCCAGTGAATGATCCCAGCCGAGCGGATAAAGCCTTTGGTATCTCCGATGAGGACCATCATCATCGGCAGGTACAGGAAGACATAGACCGGAATAAAAATAATGAACATGCCGTACCAGCCAATGGACAGCCAGTAGTACTGAAACGGTATCGACAGATAAGCCCAGAAAATCACCCGGCGGTCGGTCATTCGGGTCGGCACGATTGAGAGAAACTCTTTCAGTGCCATGAAGCTGAGAAAACCGACAAAAAACAGCGTGTAAGTGAGGGGTAGATAGAGCACCACGAAGACGATGCCAATCATCCACCACCAGGATCGGATACGGAGTTTGAGTTCCAGATAATCCCGGTCCGGATGGGCGCGGGATTTCCATAAATACACCAGCGTGCCCAGGACCAGCACGCCAAGAATGGCGATCATCAGATGCAGCGAATGCGGAGGAATACTAGTCATGATGCGTGTCTCCGGTCATTTCAGCGCGGTGCTCACTGGCTTTAAAGCGATAGATGCCTGCCAGACGGCGCCAGGTGGTGATCACGGTGCCGATGAGCATCACCGCCAGTGCGGTATCGAGCGTATAGCCAAGGATATCCGGCAGCCAGTCAAAGATGCGGCTGATAAACAGCAGAATGAAACTGCCCGTGAGCAGTGCCATCCGGTGTTGTTTGGCCATCGGGCCACGGAAATCGGCCGGGCAACCCATGCTGACACCTAAGACACGGACGTAGGCGGTCAGTACTGCAATCAGAGCGCTGCTCCAGGCCAGCGTCATCCCGAAATCTGAATGGGTTGCGAATCCGGCTGCAATGATGAAAAGCGGATCGGCAATGCGGTCCGGTACATCATTAAACAGTTCTCCGGCGGGTGTTTTTTTGCCGCCTTCAACAGCGACCATGCCATCGAACAGATTGCACAGCAGACGAAGCTGAATACAGGCAGCTGCCAGCAGTAAAAGCACAGCGTTGGATGCGTCCTGATACCAGAGCAGGGCGGCGAACCCGATCACGGCAAAACCAATACTCATGAGTGAAATTTGATTCGGCGTGATGTTTTTACGGCTTAACCACACCGCAATACGTTTGGTCAGTGCGACGTCCCGGACCGCTAACGGACGACGGTTCGCTTCGGATTCAGGCTGATTTTTGAGATTCATAAATCCATCATAATTGTAAAAGTTTCAATTGCCTGGAAATGAACTCAGCCAAATGCAGAATCATGGCGGTACATCCCGGCGGAAGCGCTGTGAGCCTCACAAAGAAACGTATGGCTCGGGATTTTGAGAGTAAGAGAACAACATAAATTAACCGGATTGAATATCAAGCGATTGAGTAAGCTTTTTTGATCTGGTTTCAAGAGGAAGTGATCCTCAGGCAGAAAAAATTTCCGCAACCTTTTGTTTCATTATGAAAAGGATACTGACAAAAACGAGAAAAAAAACGCCGTATCTTTTCCTGTTTTCCCCTGTTCATTTTCTGCATGATTGCGCCCCTATTCAGCAAACGGAGCTTTGTCATTGAATTGCCCATGGAAGCGCAGTGGATAGACATCAAAATAAACAGGGCAATGAAAAATGAAAAAAATTATTCCTTTCGCAGTGTTTGCAGTTTGCGTGTCTTCTTTTTCTGCACAGGCAGAAACTTATATCGGGGCAAGTCTCGGTCAGACGAAAATCAACAGCGTTGATATCAGCGGCAATATTCTCGGAATGTCGGGCTCTCAGTCGTACGATGCAGATGAAAGTATGGTGAGCGGCAGCCTGTTCGCCGGTTATAACTTCAATTCGTATATTGGGGTAGAAGTGACGGTTGGTGGTATTGACGCGCTTGAAGAGGAAACCCTCACCGTTGACCGCATGGCCTATTTCGCGGTTCAGCCGAAACTGTCACTGCCGCTGACCGAGCAGTTTGCTGTGTTTGCAAAAGCAGGCCTTGCGCACTTCAGTGCCGATTTTACGGCATCAAACAGCGTGTATGGTTATTCTGGCTATACAACGGTTTCCACCAGTGACACGACACTGATGTTTGGTCTGGGTGCTGAATATGCTTTCAATGAGCATCTGAAAGTCCGTGCGAACTGGGATTATCTGAAGCCGGAACTGGAGGTGCTGAATGTTGCCGGTGCATCACTGTCAGTTGAGCCTGAGTTTCAGCAATTGTCTTTGGGCTTAAGCTACCATTTCTGATCATCGGTTAAGAGCCCCCATACCCATTGGGGGCTTTTTGCTTTATGATGCATTCCCCTTGAGTATCTCTGGCTGAGAATGTTGTGAGTGAAGCGAATCTCAGAAGGTTGAACCAACTCCTTTCCAAATATCAATATCGGACGGTCTATTCTGTTGTCGTTGAAGAATTAGAGGCCGTGCTGTCCACGTCAAGACGCAATACGTCGACCATCATGAGCAAGCTGTGCGAAGCCGGCTGGATCGACTGGTTCCCTTCTGTCGGAAGAAGCAAAGCAAGTACACTCATGGTGAAAGTGTCGTTGCAGGAGGCGATTTGCAGCGTTCTGCAACCGGAAATTGCGAGTGGTCATTTTGGCTCTGTGTCTAAGTTACTGTCGCTCTATGGCGCTACAGCCGTGCGGGCGTTATCCCAGGTGACCGAGAAACAGAACGCCTGGAATGAAGCCAATAACCAGCTGCTCATTACACGTTATCCCTGGGTTGATACGATTGATCCGGCGAAAACCTACCGGATTGCTGAACTGCAAGTCATCAAAAGTGTGTATGACACCTTACTGATTCAGGATCAGCAGGGCAGACTGCTGCCGGGGATTGCTCACGCCTGGGAGACGGAAGACAACGACGTGACGCTGTGGATCCGCAGAAATATCAGACGCCATGACGGTGAATTCCTGACGGTTGAGGATGTGATTGCCAGCCTTGAACGCCTGGTGATTGAAAGCGGACCCGTGAGTTATCTGTTCAGCCAGATTGCATCAATCAGCCAGTTATCTGCCCACAGTCTGTGTATTCGGCTGAAAGCCCAAAACCCGCTCTTTCTTCATGCACTCGCGGTGCCTCATGCGTCGATCGTGACCCGGGATGTCAGGCATTATGGCGATGGCCGTCAGGCGTTTGTTGGAACAGGACCATTCTGTATCGAAGCCTGGGACGACGACAAGCTGGTGCTGAATATACACCCGGCTTACTTCCGCCAATCTGCACTGCTTGACCGGATTACACTCAGTCATCAGGGAGGAGAGCTCAGCGAATACTTGGGGCAGCAAAGTCAGGATGATGGGATCAAAGAAACCTATACGCTACAGTCCTTTTCTTATCTGACGGCACGCTTTCGCAAAGATGCCGAGATTCTGCCTGAATATCTGGAGCAGCTCATTGATTATATTGCTGCGAAAAGAAATGTTGTTGATGGTGGTAATGTCGTCTCCGGACTGTCGTTTTCAGCGCCATCAGATTCAGCACCGCCCGCTGGCCTCAAGCTGAAAGGAAAACTGATTCTGACCGAACCTCGCTGGACGATTCCCCATTTAGCGCAGCTGGCACAATGGCTGCACGGTGTGATCAGAGAGACCGGGCTGGAGCTGGAAGTGATTGAGCTGACAGATATCAGCAATCCGTCTCTGATGAAAGACCGGGCTGATGTACTGTTTCTGGAAGAAGTAATGGAGCTTCCTCATGAATATGGGGTGTATGAGTGGATGCTGGCTTCTTCAGGTTTACGCTTTTTGTATGCTGAACCTGAATCCTGGCGTCAGCATCAGCGGCTGGTGGATGAGGCGGTGTCGCTGCAATCACCTGCTGACGCGTTCGTGAAAATTGAGCAGGACTTGCTGGCGTCACGCCAGTATCTGCCGCTTTTCTTCGGCAAAGAAGAGATCCTGAACGTCTGTCAGGTCAGGGGGATTCAGGTGACGAAAACCGGCTACAGTGATTTTCACAAACTCTGGATTGACGGTGAGTAGACGAGGCGAGTCACCAAGGCAAACGACCGCGGCGATCTTTGTCTGCGACGGGGAAAATCAACACGCTCCAATCAGGGGAACGAATCCCCTGATTCAGAATGCTGTCTGATGCATTATTGTTGCGCGATGCGATAAGTCCGGTATCCGCCAACTAGGTTTTTCGTTGTGTATCCCCGATGATTCAGCTGACGGCAAGCGACGTTGCCGCGCAGTCCAACCTGACAGTAAACCAGAATTTCTTTGTCCTTCGGCAGTTCATCCATACGCTCGCGCAGGCTGTCGACCGGAATATTGACGGCACCCGGAATTGCTCCCTGAGCGTCCAGTTCTCCCGGATTGCGCACATCGAGCAGAATCTGGTGTTCACTGATTTCACCCAGCTCGTGATAATGCACGGGACTGATGTCACCGCTTCGGATGTTGCAGGCAACAAAGGCAGCCTGATTAATCACATCTTTCGCGGAACCGTAGGGTGGCGCATAACACAGTTCGACATGCTGCAGTTGTTCCACGGTCATTCCGGCACGCTGTGCCACTGCCAGAACATCGATACGTTTATCAATTCCGTCTTTGCCGACAGCCTGAGCCCCCAGAATTTTTCCGCTGTCCGGGGCATAAATCAGTTTCAGGGAAACCGCTTCCGCCCCCGGATAGTAACCGGCGTGGCTGGCAGTGTGCACATATACCTTTTCATAGGGAATATTTGCATGCTTCAGGCGTTTTTCATTCATGCCGGTGGATGCAATGGCCAGATCGAAAACCTTACAAATGGCTGTGCCCTGAGTGTTCTGGTAGTGCTCTTCTTTGCCGAAGATGACATCGGCAACCATGCGTCCCTGACGGTTCGCAGGCCCGGCAAGCGGAACCAGCATCGGTTCACCCGTCACAAAATCAAGCGTCTCAATGGCATCACCCACGGCAAAAATGGCCGGATCGCTGGTCCGCATCTGATCATCGACCTGAATACCGCCCCGCGGGCCAAGTGTCAGTCCTGCAGCGCTGGCCAGAGTGGTTTCCGGGCGGACACCGACGGCCATGATCAGCAAGTCAGTCTGCAAGGTCTCACCGGTGCTGAGCGTGAGCTGTAAGTGTCCAAGCAGGTGCTGGTCGCTGTCATCTTCACCCGCATCGACACTGGCTACAGGCTCCCGGCCGTTATATTCAACGGCAGTCAGCGCGGTGCCCAGCCGGAGATCCACACCTTTTTCACGAATTTCCTGATGCACAAATCCGGCCATTTCAGGGTCGGTCGGTGTCATCACCTGATCGGCTAATTCCAGCAGGGTGGTTTTGATGCCACGCTGATGCAGTGCTTCCATCATTTCCAGGCCGATGAACCCGCCACCGACGACCGTTGCGTGTTCAGCCTTGTTCATTTCAATGGTGTGGATGATGTGATCCATATCCGGGATATTCCGCAGGGAGTGTGTCAGTGGGTTTGGCAGTCCCGGGATGTCCGGAATGATGGGAGCGGCCCCCGGGCTGAGGATCAGGTGGTCATAAGGCTCTTCATAGGTTTCGCCCGAGACACCATTTCTGACTGTGACGGATTTGCCGGATGTGTTGATCGCGATGACTTCGCTCATCACACGCACATCGACATTGAAGCGGCTGTTGAAGCTTTCTGGTGTTTGTAACAACAGCTTGCTGCGCTCAGGTATGTCTCCGCCGATATGATAGGGCAGGCCGCAGTTGGCGAATGAGATATAGGGGCCACGCTCAAACATGATGATTTGCGCATCTTCGCTTAAACGTCTTGCACGGGCAGCTGCGGAAGCGCCGCCTGCGACGCCGCCAATAATTACGATTTTCGTCATTAAAATTCCACCATTTAATTTTCTTGAATGCTTAAACTTTAAAAAACTGTCTCTGAAACGCCCACACCCTGATGGCCGTCACGCTGACTGGAGGCTGTAAGTTGCCATCGGGGCTGATAAATGAATGCCCCTGAATGTCATTGTCCGGCATGACGCTGCGAAAGACTGATCACAGGGAGGCCCGCTTCCTGCCAAGCCAGGATACCGCCCGCCAGAGAATAAACATGTGCAAACCCCATCCGGCGTAACGATTCTGCAGCAAGCGCTGAACGTGCGCCGGATCGGCAGTACAGATACACCGGTTGCTGAGACATCACTTGTAACGGCTCCGGGTGATGTGCGACAGACGGGTGATTCTCCAGCTGCATTTCCAGTACCCCCCGTGACATATGGACTGCACCCGGCAGTATACCGCTCTCTATCTCATGATGTTCTCTCACATCAATCAAAATGATGTCGTTGTCCATTAATACCGCAAGTTCATGGCAGCTGATTTCACGGATACTTTCTTTGGCTTGCTCAGCAAGCTTACGTCCGTTCACAAGCATAGTCTGACTCCTTTTCAATCAGAGCGTGGAAGCAGGGAATAAAGCGGGCAGGGACTGGTACAAAATGAAACCTGCCATCAGAATCAGGAACACAGAAAAAGCACTTTTGATTTTCTGCTGGGGTAACCGGCCGGACAGGCGCTGACCTGTAAGGCTGCCGGCAATACCGATAGCTGCCATGATGGCGATGATCTGCCAGTTCAGTTCAGTATGGCTTTCAGCCAGCACTTGCTGATATTTCAGGAATCCGACGAAAGAATTCATCACAATGATCACCAGGCTGGTGGCAACCGCTGTCCGCATCGTCAGGCCGCTCAGTAAAACCAGGGCGGGAACAATCAGGAATCCGCCTCCGACACCGACAAAGCCCGTCAGAACACCCACGAGTAACCCCTGAAAACCGGTCAGCCAGTATGAGCGCTGAGGTCGTGTTTCAGGTTCGGTTTTGGCCGGTCTGAACATGCGCCAGGCGGCTGCCAGCATGATCGTTGCAAAGACCGTCATTTGAATGATGCCGGAGGTATAGCTGGCGAACCAGGCGCCAAGGTAAGTCCCGGCCATCCCGGGTAAACCAAACAGCCAGACCAGCGGCCAGTGAACCAGACGCTGTCTGATGCCGGAGAAAGAAGACACAGAGCTGATCAGACCGACAATCAGCAGGGCACTGGCGATGGCCTGTTTCTCTGTCTGCCCTAAACCATAGGCCAGCACAGGCACTGTAAGAATTGAACCGCCGGAGCCCAGGACACCTAAACTTAATCCGATGGCAACTGAACCAAACAAAATGGTGATCATGGTTACCTCAAAAACTTGCTTTGTTAAATCGTATCTGTGTAATATACGATATAAAGAAAAGAATGCAAAGGGAGATTTACCATGAATGCGTTAATCAAAGCCTTTTATCACGAGAGTACAAGCACCATCAGTTACGTTGTTTATGACAGGCAAGGCGGGCATGCAGCAATCATTGATAGCGTGCTCGATTTTGCAGAGAACTCTGGCAAGGTCTGGACTGCGTTTGCAGACGAGCAGATTGCTTTTGTTCGAGACAATGATCTGACGGTGGACTGGATTCTGGAAACACACGCTCATGCTGATCATTTATCGGCTGCGCATTACTTACGCCGGCAGCTGAACAGCAAGATTGGTGTCGGGGAAGGCATTACCAAAGTACAAAAGACCTTTAAACTGATTTTCAATGTAGATGATGCTGAGTTGGCAGCAAATGGCGACGTGTTCGATCATTTATTTCAAGACAATGAATCGTTTCAGATTGGTGCACTTCAGGGGCAGGTACTGATGACCCCCGGGCATACCAATGACAGCGTGACTTATCTGATTGAAGGCAATGCGTTTGTCGGGGATACCTTATTCATGCCCGACAGCGGCACCGCGCGCTGTGATTTTCCCGGTGGTGATGCCGGTGTGCTGTACGACAGTGTGAACCGTCTGCATCAGCTGCCGCCTGAGACGCGGCTTTGGATGTGTCATGACTATCAGCCGGGAGGACGCGAATTGGCGTATGAGACGACGGTCGCTGAGAGTTTCCGTACCAATATACATATCCATGACGGATCAGAAAAAGCGGCGTTTATTGCTGTTCGTGAAAACAGGGACAAGACACTGGATGTTCCCCGGCTTCTGTATCCCTCGGTTCAGGTCAATATCCGAGGGGGCCAGATGCCGGCGGCTGAAAGTAACGAGAAAGCCTATATCAAAATTCCATTGTCAGTCAGTGCTTCGCTGAAATAGCAGCTGATGTGTATTGATCATCGAATGAAAGAGACAGAGAGGAAATTATGACGGAATTTACGCCCTGGAGTGCGCTGATTGGCGGTTTTGTGCTGGGAGGCTCAGCTTTGATGCTGCTGTTACTGAACGGCCGTATTGCCGGGATATCCGGGATTGTCAGTGGTGCAATGCAGGTCAGTGATCCGAATGCGAAATGGCGCTGGATGTTTATTCTTGGCCTGATTCTTGGCCCGCTGCTGGCTGCGCCTTTTGGACTGGTGTTGCCGGAACATATCGACGCAAGCTGGCCTGTGATTCTGATCGGAGGTTTGCTCGTCGGCGCAGGCACCCGAATTGGCTCGGGATGTACCAGTGGCCATGGCATCTGTGGGATCGGCCGGTTGTCGCCCCGGTCTGTTGTGGCAACCCTCACTTTTATGGTTGTGGCGATTGTTGTGGTTTTTGTGGTTCGTCACCTGATCGGAGTTTAATGTTATGCAACTTTTCATCGCCTTAATTGCAGGTCTGCTGTTTGGAGCAGGTCTGACGGTTTCACAGATGGTTAATCCGGATAAAGTGCTGAACTTTTTGGATATAACCGGACAGTGGGATCCCAGTTTAATTCTCGTCATGGGCGGCGCATTAGTGGTGTTCGGCCTGGGTTATCAGTTTTTGGTGAAAACACGTTCCACGCCAGTTTTTGGCGGCGAGTTTTTTATTCCTGCCAATAAAGTGATCGATAAACCTCTGGTTATTGGTGCAGTACTTTTTGGTTTGGGGTGGGGGCTTGTGGGCATTTGCCCGGGACCTGCTGTGGCTAATTTACTGAGTGGCAATATAAAAATCTTCGGCTTTGTTGTTGCAATGTTGGCGGGAATGCAGTTTTCTGGCACTATCGACCGTCTCTTAAAATAGTTAAAAATAACATGAAGTAAATACGAGGGCGCGAATGCAAGATTATTCCAAGATGGAGGCGAACGTAGAGCAGGCCGTAGAGCTGCTGAAGGCTATGGGAAATCAGCATAGATTAATGATTCTGTGTGTATTACAGGAAGAGGAACTGTCTGTTTCTCAGCTCAATGAGCGATTTCCGATACCTCAGTCCTCTTTGTCACAGCATCTGGCCTGGCTGCGCCGTGCAGGGTTTGTGAAAACCCGTCGGGAAGCACAGACCATTTATTATCGTCTGGATAATGTGGCTGTTATAGATATTATTTCTATGCTGCACAAACACTATTGTAAAGAGTAATCGCATCACCGTTGCAAACACACAACCTGGACAGAAAATGTCCAGGTTGATCTTTTGTTTCCCTTCTCATTTCTGGTCAAAATGACCTTCCTCCCAGATTTTTCAAGATCGAAATCAAATATTTCATAAATGCAGGTTGTGGTTTGTGCTACACCTTATTAACTTGCTACCTGACCGAACGCCTTACCTTTCTCTGGTAAGAGATGAAAACGCAGGACAGATGCTTGCTTTTTCATCAGAATGACCGAAAAACTATCGTATCAGGAGTACGATTAATGATATTACACCCTGGATCCCTGAATCTGGCGACCTTGCCGGACAGGATATCTATACCTGCTTTTTCTCGTCAGAGAACCATAACCTGCAGTTGTGCATCCTTTTTGCCGCAATTTACCTCTCTGCGAGCTGCATTTCGTCCTTTGTTTTTTAGTCGCTTGAGCCAGTTTGGTCTGTTTTGATCACAACTGATTTTCATGATGTAAAAGCATTGCGTTTTCACTGTACGAACCGATTTATCGCGTCATCCATCATCCCGAAAGCCATGCATGCTGAAGCCTGAGGGCTGGTCAGCAAGCTTTTGAAGCATTGTCTGTGGTATTGACGAAATTGTGCTTGCGAAAGCCTGCGTCACATACAGCCACTGGCAGTAGCCGAAGGGAACACGCGGAATCAAGCTTCAGAATGCCTTTGATGAGGGTTAACGGCATTCCATAAAAATAAAGGACAAAGTCGTGAATATGAAATTACTGGGTAGCTCCCTGATCATTGCCGGAACAGCATTAGGCGCCGGTATGCTCGCCATTCCAATGGTCCTGGCGCAATTTGGCCTGCTCTGGGGCTCTTTGCTGATGCTCCTGATTTGGGTGGGTACCACCTATGCGGCACTTTTGCTGCTCGAAGCCAGTATTAAAGCGGGTGGCGGCCTGGGAATGAATTCTATTGCCCGAAAAACACTGGGTAAAGGCGGCCAGGTCATCACGAATGGCCTGCTGTATGCGCTGCTGGTTTGCCTGCTGATGGCTTACATCATTGGTGCCGGCGATCTGGTGAAAAAGCTGACAGTCAGCCTTGGGCTTGAGCTGACAGCAACACAGGCACAAGTCGGCTTTACCGTGATTGCCGGTCTGGTCGTTGCAGCGGGTACGGGGGTGATTGACCGGTTGAACCGTTTCCTGTTTGCAGCAATGGTTCTGATGCTGGCAATTACTTTAGTGACGCTGGTACCAGGGATCAGCCTGGAAAATCTGGCATCCGTGGGGAGCGAGAACAAAGTCGCACTGGTTAAAACCAGTTCGGTCCTCTTCACCAGTTTTGGCTTCATGGTGGTGATTCCGTCGCTGGTGACTTACAACCCTGAAGCGTCACACAAGCAACTGCGAAATATGGTTATCCTGGGTTCTTTGATCCCGCTGTTCTGTTATCTGTTCTGGCTCTACGCTGCAGTCGGGAATCTGACCTCAGAGCAACTGGTCGGTTTTGCAAACGTTTCTGAACTGATTGCGGCACTGAGTACCAGCCATGGCAGCATGCAACTCATCCTTTCCGTATTCACCGGCCTGGCACTGCTCACGTCCTTCCTGGGGGTTGCTATGGCACTGTTTGACCAGAATGCTGACACCTTCCGTCAAAATCGGGCAGTGACTTATGTGATTACGTTCATTCTGCCGATGCTGGGTGCTTTGCTGGCAGCTAATCAGTTCCTGTCGGTCCTGAGTTACGCTGGCATTATTCTGGTATTTCTTGCGGTTTTCGTGCCAATGGCAATGACAATCAAAGTCAGACAGCGTGGTGACAAGCCAAGTGACAATGGCAATGCTGAAGTGTATCAGGCTGGTGGCGGCATGATGGCAATGGGACTGAGCTTTCTGTTTGGTTGCTTCCTGTTGATGGCAGAGCTGATTTAACGTCACAGGTAGCACAGAGAACATCTGATGTTAAAAAGGCGCTTCCCTTAGGAAGCGCCTTTTTTATCTGTTGCAATGTCGTTTGAACGACATTGTTCTGAGGATGCTAAAGATCTGTTTGACCGAACAAGACCGTTATCGTCGGAGTCGTATCAGGTTTGACCGAACGCTGAAACAACCTAGCTGCAGGAGTAGTGATCTGTAGACACAGATAAGCAGTAGTGAATGACGTATCCTCAAAAAGATGCGGGAATCTTACCGACTTTCCTGATGAGCGGCTAGGTGCGGGCCTGTTTTCGTAACTGGACAAAAATGTTCAAACCGTAAATATTTTTGTACACACAATCCAATGCCCCGGAATGCTTTCTTCAGCGCAAGTAGCTTTGTTGACGGCAAGGTTTTGACTGCTGAGAAGCCTCTTCGTTAAAAGTCGGCTTAGTGTTATGACACATCCGCGAAGTTGGAGTATCTTGGTAAAAAAACAAGGGATTCGGATATGAACTGGAAACTCGCTGAGCAGGTGGCTAAACGGGCATTGGCAGACGGGAGTCTGATGCCCATTACGACGGAAGCAGAAACGATTGTGGAGCAGGGCGTCGATTATCTGGGTCATGTGGTCACAGAGAATGCAGGTAAAAAACTTCAGGGACTGATGTCTAAACCAGAGGCTAACCCGTTTCTGCCCTATGAAAAGTCGATGTATGTTTGTGAAGCGGGAGAACACCATGTTTGCCTGCTGAATAAGTATCCGGTGATCTCACCTCATTTGCTGATTTGCTCGAAAGATTTTGTACCGCAGGAGTCGCCGTTAAGCTGGGAAGACTGGCATGCGTGGTTAGGCGGTTTTACACAGACGGATGTCTTTGGTTTTTATAACAGTGGTCCCTTAGCCGGTGCCAGCCAGCCACATCGTCACATGCAGCTGGTCCGCAGTGAAATCCCGCTTGAGAAAGTGATCGCCGGGGGAAAACTGCCGTTTCATCATTGTCTGTATTTGGTTGAAGCCATGACGACGGATGAACTGTATGAAGCTTATTTGCAGGGAATGCATCGTTTGTCTTTGATTGAAGCGGGTGGGGCTGTCTGTAAGCCGCATAATATTCTGCTGACTGAGCGATGGATGCTGATTTTGCCGCGTTCAGCAAATAATATTGAAGGCTTGTTTGCAAATGGAATGAATTACAGCGGCCGCTTTCTGGTGAAGAAGCCTGAGCAGCTGGTCTGGTTACAGCAGTATGGGCTGATGCGTTTTCTGTGTGAATGCAGCGAGTAATCCTTCACTGAATTGTCGTTAATTTTCATTCGTACAGATAAAAGAACCCCAGCCTGAGCTGGGGTTCTTTATTGGTCCGTTAAGAAATGAATTATTTCTTAGCGTTACGCTCTTTAA
Organism: Photobacterium sp. 53610; assembly: GCF_036409375.1. Classification (NCBI taxonomy): domain Bacteria; kingdom Pseudomonadati; phylum Pseudomonadota; class Gammaproteobacteria; order Vibrionales; family Vibrionaceae; genus Photobacterium; species Photobacterium sp. 53610. The sequence goes on from NZ_JAXOFS010000001.1 coordinate 615,069, forward strand.
CTTCTGCGATTACTGCGTCAGCAACGTTTGCTGGACATGCAGAGTAGTGAGAGAACTCCATAGAGAACTGACCACGACCAGAAGTCATTGTACGCAGGTGACCGATGTAGCCGAACATTTCAGACAGAGGTACGTCTGCCTTGATACGAACGCCAGTTGTACCAGCAACCTGGTCTTTGATCATGCCGCGACGACGGTTCAGGTCACCAATAACATCACCAACGTGATCTTCTGGAGTGAATACGTCAACGTGCATGATTGGTTCCAGCAGCTGTGCACCCGCTTTAGGCATAGACTGACGGAAAGCGCCACGTGCAGCAATTTCGAACGCTACAGCAGAGGAGTCAACTGCGTGGAAACCACCGTCGAACAGCTCAACTTCAACGTCCAGCACTGGGAAGCCAGCCAGAACACCAGTATTCATCATACCAGCGAAGCCTTTTTCGATTGCAGGCCAGAATTCTTTAGGAACGTTACCACCAACAACAGTAGAAACGAACTTGAAGCCAGAGTTTGGCTCACCTGGTTTGATACGGTAGTCGATCTTACCGAACTGACCAGAACCACCAGACTGCTTCTTGTGCGTGTAGCTGTCTTCGATTGCTTGAGTGATTGTTTCACGATAAGCAACCTGTGGAGCACCAACAGTCAGTTCAACACCGTGAGTACGCTTCAGGATGTCAACTTTGATGTCCAGGTGCAGCTCACCCATACCTTTCAGGATGGTTTCGCCAGAATCTTCGTCAGTTTCAACCTGGAATGATGGATCTTCTGCGATCATCTTACCAAGTGCGATACCCAGCTTCTCAGAAGCACTCTTGTCTTTTGGAGCAACAGCGATAGAGATTACTGGATCTGGGAAGATCATTGGTTCCAGAGTACATTCGTGCTTCGGATCACACAGAGTGTGACCAGTCTGAACGTTCTTCATACCAACGATAGCGATGATGTCACCTGCTTGCGCAGAATCCAGCTCGTTACGGTCGTTCGCGTGCATTTCCACCATACGGCCAACACGCTCAGTTTTACCAGTCGCAGAGTTCAGGATGGTGTCACCCTTCTTCAGCTTACCAGAGTAAACACGGATGAAGGTCAGGGCGCCGAAACGGTCATCCATGATCTTAAACGCCAGAGCACGGAATGGTTCGTCAACAGAAACGGTAGCAACTTTACCAGTTGGCTCACCAGTTTCTGGATCAGTCAGATCCTGAGGGTCAACTTCTGTTGGGTTTGGCAGGTAATCAACAACAGCATCCAGCAGCAGCTGCATACCTTTGTTCTTGAATGCAGAACCACAGAAAGTCGGGAAGAATGCCAGGTCACGAGTACCTTTACGGATACAACGCTTCAGGTCTTCAACAGAAGGCTCTTCACCTTCCATGTATGCTTCCATCAGTGCGTCGTCTTGCTCTACAGCAGTTTCGATCAGCTCTTCACGGTAAGCTTCTACGTCATCAACCATATCCGCTGGGATTTCTTTGATTTCGTAGTTTTCTGGCTGGCCTGAGTCATCCCATACGTACGCCTGACGGTTCAGAACGTCAACCACACCCACGAAGTCATCTTCACGGCCGATTGGCAGAGTCATCACCAGAGGGTTAGCGCCCAGAACTTTCTTCACTTGCTCAACAACGCGGAAGAAGTCAGCACCCATACGGTCCAGTTTGTTTACGAAGATCAGACGAGATACTTCTGATTCATTCGCGTAACGCCAGTTCGTTTCAGACTGAGGCTCAACACCACCAGAACCACAGAATACACCAACACCACCGTCCAGAACTTTCAGAGAACGATAAACTTCAACGGTGAAGTCAACGTGTCCCGGAGTATCGATTACGTTGAAACGGTGGTCTTTCCAGAAACAGGTCGTCGCAGCAGACTGGATTGTGATACCACGCTCAGCTTCCTGATCCATGAAGTCCATCGTAGAAGCACCATCGTGTACTTCACCCAGACGGTGAATTTTACCGGTCAGCTTCAGGATACGCTCAGTGGTAGTGGTTTTACCCGCATCTACGTGCGCGAAAATACCAATGTTTCTGTATTTAGATAGATCTGCCATTGTTTTTCTCTATATGAACAATTGTTGTCACATGTCAGGGTGGGGAGTATAGCACTACTTCCAAGTATCAGAACATAGATCTGAGTAATTTAATGATTATTCGCTGGCTTTTAACCCGTTGATGTTGGCCAGAAGCGAATGATTGCTCAAGAAAAACGCAAAAATTGGCACGATTATACGGAAATCTGGTGCATTGCGGGGCTGGATAGGCATGTCTTCCCGGTATTTTCGCATGAAGCGCAGTTTTGATTGCTTTCAAATTCGTTTTCAGGACAGATGCAATCAGGAGGACTCCTGGTTGAACTGGACAGATGAGTCTGTCCTGAGCCTTATTCTGTGCTGTCAGGATAGACGGACCATAAAAATAACTTTGATGATATGCCCAGTGATTCAGGCTGGCTATTTTCTTATGGTGTATATTTGTGGTACATGTCGGCTAATTGTTATTGACCATTCATACAATAATGAAAATAAAACAATTTTAAATGAATGGGTCAAATTAGTGGTTGAGGTGTTTTGGAGGGGATATGGAGAACCGATTAAAACGAAGCATGCCGTTGCTGGCCGGATTGCTGTGGGTGAGTGCGAACAGCTTTGCAGCTGATGTGGTTGAAAGTACAAGTTTAGTAGGTTTCGGAACGGCAAAGTATGCGCCGGATTTTAAACATTTTGACTATGTGAATCCCAGCGCCCCGAAAGGCGGCAGCATCACCTATGCCGAAGTCGGTACATACGACAGCTTTAACCGTTATGCATCCCGGGGGGTCTCAGTTGCGGGGGCAGATGAGATCTATGACACTCTGTTTACGTCTGCCAATGATGAAATCGACAGTTATTACCCCCTCATTGCTCAGAAAGTCCGTTATGCCGATGACTTTTCCTGGATGGAAATTGATGTGAATCCGAAAGCCCGGTTTCACGACGGTCAGCCAATTACAGCAAAAGATGTGGCCTTTACTTTTGATAAGTTCATGAAAGAAGGTGTGCCGCAGTTTCGTGTTTTTTATAAAGACGTGAAATCTGTGACTGCTATTTCTCCGCTGACAGCCCGCATTGAGATGTCAGTCCCGAACCGCGAAAAGCTGTTTTCACTGGTTGAGGGAATGAATGTATTGCCGGAACATTTCTGGAAAGACAAAAAACTCAGCGAGCCTCTGACAGAACCTCCGGTCGGCAGCAGTGCTTATAAAATTACCAGTTATCAGGCCGGGCAGAGCGTGACTTATTCCAGGCTGAAAGACTACTGGGCTGCAGATCTGCCGGTGAATGTCGGACGCCATAATTTCGATACGATCCGGTATGACTACTACCGGGATGACACGGTCACGCTGGAAGCATTTAAAGCGGGTGAGTACGACTTCCGGCAGGAAAATGTCGCGAAGTTCTGGGCCACGCTTTATGAAGGCACCAACTTTGATAATGGCTACATAAAGAAGGAAGAGATCCCTCACGAAATTCCTCAGGCAATGCAAGGTTTTGTGTTCAACACACAGCGCCCTGTCTTTCAGGATGCCAGAGTTCGTGAAGCACTCAATTATGCGATGGATTTTGAGTGGATGAACAAAACTCTCTTTTATAACCAATATACGCGTCCCCGGAGTTACTTCCAGAATACGCCTTATGAGGCCAAAGGATTGCCATCACCTGCGGAATTAAAGTATCTGGAGCCTCTTAAAGATAAAATTCCGCCACGTGTATTCACCGAAACTTATCAGCCGCCGGTGACAGACGGTTCCGGACGTATTCGTAAACAGGCCCGAAAAGCTTTTGCATTACTGAAAGAAGCAGGGTGGGAGCTGAAAAATCAGGTGATGACGAATGTGAAAACCGGTGAACCGTTCGCATTTGAATTATTGATCTACAGTCCGACGACTGAACGAATCGCGATTCCATTACAGAAAAATCTGAAGCAGATGGGCATCGACATGAAAATCCGGACCGTTGACACCACGCAGTACATCAAACGACTCCGTGATCGTGATTTTGATATGGTGTCTTCCGGTTACAGTGCGAACCCATATCCAACGCAAAACCTGCTGATTGCCTGGAACAGTAAATATCTGGACTCGACTTATAACACTGCCGGGGTTCAGGATCCGGCGATTGATTCACTGACAGAACAAATTGCTGCGCATCAGCAGGATCCGGAAGCACTGGCTGCGCTTGGCCCGGCTCTGGACCGGGTATTACAGTGGAATTTCTTTGTGATTCCGCAATGGTATCTGAGCACATTCCGTATTGCGACCTGGGATAAATTTGATCGTCCTGCCGTACGGCCGAAATATGCGCTGGGCGTCGACACCTGGTGGGTAGATCAGGCCAAGGCAGCCAAACTGCCGGAAAAACGTCGTTAATCATGGGTTGAAAGCAGGTAAGCAGTATGACGGCATATATTATCCGGCGGCTTTTACTGGTGATCCCGACACTCTGGGCCATCATCACCATTAACTTTTTTGTGATTCAGATTGCGCCGGGCGGGCCGGTAGAACAGGCCGTAGCGCAACTGGAGGGCCACACGTCCGGCATTATGGAACGGTTCACCGGCGGTGGCCAGGAAGTCAAACCATCGGGCACAACGCAGGGTGAGGGGAATGGCAGCAGTGGATACCGGGGTTCGCGCGGACTTGACCCGGAAGTGGTTGCTGAAATCAGAAAACAATTCGGTTTTGATAAGCCGATGTGGGAGCGTTATGTCGACATGCTGACAAACTACGCCACATTTAATTTCGGAGAAAGCCTGTTCCGCGGCGGAAACGTGATTGATTTGATTATTGAACGTCTGCCCGTTTCGATTTCTCTGGGGTTGTGGAGTACGCTCATTATCTATTTTGTGTCCATCCCGTTAGGGATTGCGAAAGCGGTGAATCATGGCACTCGCTTCGATATCTGGAGCAGCGCACTGGTGATCACCGGCTATGCAATTCCCGGGTTTCTGTTCGCCATCGTGCTGATCATCTTTTTCGCCAGTGGGAATTATGTCAGCTGGTTCCCGTTACGGGGGCTCTTTTCTTCTGATTTTGATCAGCTCACCTGGTATCAGCAAATCGGGGATTATTTCTGGCATTTGACCCTGCCGATTATCGCCATGGTGATTGGCGGTTTTGCCACGCTGACGATGCTGACCAAAAACTCGTTTCTTGATGAAATCAATAAGCAGTATGTCGTGACCGCCAGGGCGAAGGGGTTAGATGATCACAGCATTTTATATAAGCATGTCTTCCGCAATGCCATGCTGATCATTATTGCAGGCTTTCCCAGCGCCTTTATCAGTATCTTTTTTACCGGCTCGATGTTGATTGAAGTGATGTTCTCACTGGAGGGGATTGGTCTGTTAGGGTTTGAATCAACCATTCAGCGCGATTATCCGATTGTGTTCAGCACACTCTATATCATGACCCTGTTGGGTCTGGTCATGAATATTATTTCTGACCTGACTTATACCCTGGTCGATCCGCGTATTGATTTCGAGGCCAGGTAGTATGGTGTTTCAGAAATTATCTTCCATGTTTTCATTGAATCCGCTGACACAGGAGCGCTGGGCGAGATTTAAGGCGCACCGGCGTGGCTACTGGTCGCTCTGGTTTTTTGCGGTGCTTTTTCTGATCAGTTTATTTGCAGAAGTCATCGCCAATGACAAACCTCTGCTGATCAGCTTTAAAGGCGACTGGTATTTTCCGATTGCCGAACAGTATGCCGAAACAGAGTTTGGCGGCGAATTTGCAACAGAAGCGGATTATACCGATCCCTATGTTCAGGACCTGATCAATGCCGACGGTTATATGATCTGGCCTGCGATTCGCTTCCATTACGACACGATTAATTACAACTTATCCGGCCCGGCACCTTCAGCGCCTGACAGTGTGAACTGGCTGGGGACGGATGATAAAGGTCGCGACGTTCTGGCGCGCATCATTTATGGTTTTCGGATATCGGTTTTATTTGGTTTTGCGCTGACACTGATTTCTACGGTGGTTGGCGTCATGGTGGGCGCAGGGCAGGGATACTATGGCGGCTGGCTGGATTTGTTCGGACAGCGTTTTATCGAAATCTGGTCGGGGATGCCGACGCTGTTTCTGCTGATTATTCTTTCCAGTTTCGTGGAGCCCAATTTCTGGTGGCTGCTCGGCATCATGGTGCTGTTCAGCTGGATGGGGCTGGTAGGTGTGGTGCGTGCTGAATTTCTGCGGTGCCGTAATCTGGATTATGTCCGTGCCGCACAGGCGTTAGGAGTCAATGACCGGCGGATTATGCTGCGCCATATGTTGCCGAATGCGATGGTGGCCTCTCTGACCATGATGCCCTTTATCCTCAGTGGTTCAGTGACCACGCTGACATCGCTGGACTTTCTCGGCTTTGGCCTGCCCGTGGGATCACCGTCTCTTGGTGAACTGCTGGCACAAGGGAAAACCAACCTTCAGGCACCCTGGCTGGGGCTGTCGGCCTTTGTTGTTCTGTCAATTATGCTGAGTCTGCTCGTGTTCATTGGTGAAGCCGTGCGTGACGCATTCGACCCTCATCAACAGTAGTGTTCAGGAAGTACCATGAGTGATGCACTGTTAACGATTCATAATCTGTCTGTGGGGTTTGTGAATGGCAAACCTGTTCGCCCCGTGACGGAACAAGTCAGCCTGACCATCAGGCGCGGAGAGACGCTGGCGCTGGTCGGGGAAAGCGGTTCGGGAAAATCCGTCACCGCCAATGCGATCCTTCGTCTGCTGCCGAAGGCGTCGGCACGTTATCTGGAAGGGCAGATTCTTTATGATGGTCTGGATACGCTGAAATGCAGCGAACGCCAGCTCAGGGGACTGCGTGGCGGAAAAATCGGGATGATTTTTCAGGAACCGATGATGTCGCTGAACCCGCTCCATAAAATCGGCCGCCAGCTGTGTGAAACCCTGGCGATACACCGGGGTGTTCGTCAGCGGCAGGCTGAAAAGCGCGCACTGAGCTGGCTGAAGAAAGTCGGGATCCGGAATCCGGAGCAACGGATGTATGCTTATCCGCACGAACTTTCCGGCGGCGAGCGGCAGCGGGTCATGATTGCCATGGCGCTGATTAATGAACCGGACCTGCTGATTGCGGATGAGCCGACGACAGCACTGGATGTGTCGGTGCAGGCGCAAATACTGGATCTGCTCAAGCAATTGCAGGAAGAAATGGGCATGGCGATGCTGTTCATTACCCATGATCTGAGCATTGTTCGTAAGATTGCAGACCGGGTTGCGGTTATGCAATTGGGTAAACTGGTGGAAACCAATACCCGGGAAATGATTTTTTCCGCCCCTGCGCATCCTTATACTCAACAACTAATTGCGGCCGATCCGCCTGGTGAGCCTGTGCCGGTTCAGGGCGATCCGGATGCGATGTTTGAAGTTGAAAAGCTGCGTGTCTGGTTCCCGGTAAAAGGCGGCATTATGAAACGTGTCATCGGGCATATTAAAGCTGTGACGGATGTCAGTTTTTTATTGAAACGGGGTCAGAGTGTTGGTCTGGTGGGGGAAAGCGGCTCCGGTAAATCGACGACGGGCATGGCGATTCTGAGGTTGCTCAGCAGTGAAGGCAGTATCCGGTTTGATGGTCAGGAAATCGGAGGTTTGAGCAGGAAGGGAATGCTGCCTTACCGGAGCCGGTTACAGGTAGTCTTTCAGGATCCGTTTTCTGCGCTCAACCCGCGTATGTCGGTTGCTCAGATTATTGGTGAAGGGCTCAAGGTACATCAGCATCTGTCAGAACAGGAAGAGGATGCCATGATCTGCCAGGCCATGCAGGATGTTGAGCTGGATCCGGCAACCCGGTTTCGTTATCCGAATGAGTTTTCCGGCGGGCAGCGGCAGCGGATTGCGATTGCACGGGCTCTGGTGCTGAAACCCGAATTCATTTTGCTGGACGAACCCACGTCATCACTGGACAGAACGGTGCAGTTCCAGGTCCTGAATCTTCTGAAAGAGTTACAGATGAAGTACGGGCTGAGCTACCTGTTCATCAGCCATGATCTGAATGTTGTCAAATCGCTATGCCATTACACATTGGTACTGAAAGATGGTCGCGTTGTTGAGCAAGGACCGACGCAGAAGCTGTTTCATCAGCCTGAAGCTGAGTATACGCGCGAACTCGTCAGCTTATCTGCAATGAGCTAAAACGCTCTTTCCCCCCTTTGAGAGGTGCGACAGGTTTTTATCCTGATCAGGCACCTCTTTTTCACAGATTGCCTCAGATGGATTATGCTTTAGTTACAGAATATTGTGCATAAAGATGCGCATAAAATGTGCCTTGTCGCATCCTTTATGCTGACTTACTGCACAATATTGAGATCTTTTCAGGTGGGGTTGGCTAATTGTTATACAAATTATTACAGGATGTAAGAGTCTTTATTGGAATATAATTTTATTGAACTACAATTGATTGGTGTAAAACACTGCTTGTTGTGTTTTTGTTATCATATGATGCTTTCAATGGGTGAATGAAGGCTGATGAAATAAAGTTCTTAACAATTAGATTACAATCTGAGTATTATACTGCTCGAGTTGTAACCATACAGACTATAACAGGGAGACTCATATGCAGTCATTGGTCGATTTTCTCAACGGAATAATATGGAGTCCGGCACTGATTTATCTTTGCCTGGGTGCCGGTTTATTTTATTCCATCACAACACGCTTCATGCAGGTCCGCCATATTGGTGAGATGGTTCGTTTGTTGTTCTCTGGCCAGAGTTCTGACAAGGGTATTTCTTCTTTCCAGGCACTGGCGGTATCACTTTCTGGTCGTGTCGGTACAGGTAACATTGCAGGTGTTGCTGCCGCAATCGGTTTTGGCGGTCCTGGTGCCGTATTCTGGATGTGGGTTGTTGCCTTCCTGGGTGCTTCAACGGCTTACTATGAGTCAACACTGGCTCAGATCTATAAAGAGGAAGATGAAGGTCAGTTCCGTGGTGGCCCGGCTTATTTCATTGAAAAAGCGATGGGACAAAAATGGTATGCGTGGGTCTTTGCAATCGCAACAATCCTGGCATGTGGTCTGCTTTTGCCTGGTGTACAGTCAAATAGTATCGGTAATGCAGTAGCGGCTGCGTTCGGTTCTGGTGAGATGATCGAAACCACTTTAGGTACATTCAGTTCTGCGAAGATCATCACCGGTGCAATTGTGTGTCTGGTTCTGGCTATCATCATCTTTGGTGGTGTGAAGCGTATCGCGCACTTTACCCAGATTATCGTTCCGTTTATGGCGCTGGGTTACATTGTGATGGCTTTCGTCGTCATTCTGCTGAACATTGATATGGTGCCGCATGTATTTGCAACCATTATTGGTGATGCCTTCTCGCCAATGGCGGGTGTGGGTGCAGCGATTGGCTGGGGTGTAAAACGTGGTGTTTACTCGAACGAAGCCGGTCAGGGTACAGGTCCTCACGCTGCAGCGGCAGCACAGGTTGATCACCCGGCACAGCAAGGTTTTGTACAGGCGTTTTCAATCTATATCGATACGCTGCTGGTTTGTAGTGCAACTGCATTCATGATCATCATTACCGGTGCCTTTAACGTACACGGTGCTGAAGGTGCATTCCTGGTACAGAATCTGCCTGCTGATATTGCGGCGAACAGCCCGGTATTTACGCAGATGGCGATTGAGACAGCAATGCCTGGTCTGGGTAAACCATTCGTAGCCATTGCGTTGTTCTTCTTCTCATTCACAACGATTTTGGCTTACTACTACATCGCAGAAACGAACATTGCTTACATCCACCGTACGATTCATGTTCCGGGACTGGTTTTCGCATTGAAACTGGTACTGCTGGGCTCTGTATTCTACGGTGCTGTGAAAACTGCGAACCTGGCTTGGGCAATGGGTGATGTTGGTGTAGGTCTGATGGCCTGGCTGAACATTGTCGGTATTCTGATTATCTTCTTCATGGCAAAACCTGCACTAAAAGCACTGAAAGACTATGAAGAACAGAAGAAAGCCGGTGTAACCGAATACGTATTTGATCCAGTCAAACTGGGCATTAAAGGCGCGGATTACTGGGAAGAGCGTATGAAGCGTAAAGGCCAGCAATCGCCGAATGTAGATGGTGAGGCTTCTTCTGCAGGAACAGCCAAATCAACATCATAATAAAATAGACAGACAGGAATGAATTCAAAGGCCAGCATGAGCTGGCCTTTGTGTTTTTGCCGCAAGGCGAAACTGCAAAACAGATTCTGCAACACAGAGAAATATGCGTTTGGGTGTGTATGTGTTAAGGTCCCCTTAATAAACAAATTGTTACATTTGTTTTGTCGATGAAAACTGGAAGTATCAGTGCCTCTGGTTGGCTCTGTGCAGACGAAACTGCTACGTCATCAAATCAAGGAAGCCTATGTTTGTTGTATCACTCACATATACTTGTGCGCTCAGTGAAGTAGAAAAACACCTGGATGCGCATATCGCTTACCTGGAACAGCAGTATGCTGCCGGTGTCTTTCTGTTGTCAGGCCGGAAAGAGCCCCGAACCGGAGGTGTCATCCTGGCAAATGCAGAAAACCGTGAAGCTTTAGATCAAGTGTTGCTGGCCGATCCTTTCCGTCAGCATGGGCTGGCAACCTATGAAATCACCGAGTTTATCCCGACCAAAACCAGTGAAGCCCTCTCTTTTCTGAAGCAATCGCTGTAACTACGACGGCCTGAAATCGTGTTTTAGTCAGCGATTTTAAGTATGACTCTTTTCAGCACGCAGAGAGGGTGAGGTCAATTCATCATGCTGCGTTCGACTAAATGATATGAATGACCATGTGAGTCTGGAGGAATAGGATGTATCAGATAGCTATTGTTATTTTTGATGATTTTACCGATGTCGATTTTTTCCTGTTGCGGGATATTCTGGGGAGAAAGTCATCGGACTGGACTGTAAAAGTACTGGGAACAAAGTCGGTGCATACTTCAACCTTGGGTATGGCAGTTAAAACAGATGGTCATCTTGCTGAAGTGTCTGACGCGGATGCTGTTTTATTCTCCAGTGGCTATAAAGGTGTGCCTGCGGCCCTGAACAATCCTGAATTTATGTCTGCTTTAAAACTGAATCCTCAGCAGCAGCTGATCGGTTCGATCTGTGCCGGAGCTTTTATTCTGGCTAAACTCGGGCTTCTGGATGGCGTGCCGGCAACAACCCATCCGGATGCAAAGCCAGCCCTTGAAGCGGAAGGCGTATGTGTACTGGATAAAGCACTGGTCGTGAATGGCAATGTAGCAACGGCTGGCGGATGCTTGTCTCAGATGTATCTGACTGGCTGGCTGATTGAGCGAATGTATGATGCCGATAAGCGCCGAGCGACACACCGACAACTGATTCCAGCGGGGCAGTCTGAGATATTTGACAAACTCATTACCCAAACAATTGCTGAAGCCTGATTTGTATAAGGCAGACGTGACTATCGTGACGTCTGTCTTTTGAGTGTGGCTTTGTGTGACATCCAGTTGCTGTAGAACATCTCTGCCTATATTTCCGATAAGACAAGTGACTGATTAAAAATGTTTTTTTACTGATTTGCTCTGATGGGAATCCCTGTGTCTATGTTAAGTTTCTGAATGAAAATAAAATAGTGTTGGATAAATAGGTGAGGAAATCACGGATGAAGTTAGAAACCCGGCAATTGATCATGACACCAATCACGCAAGCAGACTGGTCACTTTTTTATGCGTTGCATGTTACCCCTGTTGTGATTGAAAAATGTTTTGATGCGCCAGCAGAAGACGAATTGAAAACCAGGTTCGAATCACGTCTGAACGGCTGGACGCCAGAAAGTGATGACTGGCTGACACTGGTGGTTACAGAAAAGCAGACGCATCAAAAAGTCGGAATTACCGGATTCATTCTTAAAGATGGGATTGCGGAAGTGGGGTATCTGTTCATGCCTGAGTATTACGGCAAAGGCTATGGGACAGAATCCCTGCGCGCCGTGATCAATTGGGCTGAAGATGAATGTGGTCTTGATGCCTTTCAAGCGGTGGTCACGGAAGGAAATATCGCATCTGAGCGCGTGCTGGAAAAGTGCGGTTTCACGTTACAGGAAAAAATTCCTGAAGCTTACGAAATTGGCGGTAAACGTTATGCGGACCATATTTACCTGAGACGCTGAAATTCGTTCGTGTCTGAACACTTATCCGGACATTTCCACACGGGATAGAACAATGATGCCGCCAGATAATTAATCTGGCGGCAAAACACAGCTTAAACCGTAAACTGTCTCATCAGATCATTCTGCTCTCGAACATTCTGAATCTGCGTTTCCATGGCAACACTGGTTTCACTGGCGGTTTCAGCTACCTGAACCGACAGATCTTTAATGTTGATGGTGTTACCGTTAATGTCTTCAGCGACCAGACTTTGCTCTTCAGCAGCGGAAGCAATTTGTATATTCATATCATTAATTTGCTGAATGGCCTCACGAATGCTTGAAAGAGCATCATCCGCTTCCTGTGCCATAGCCACCGTGCTGCTGGCGGTGTTTTTACTCAGCGCCATTGTGCTGGTTGCTGAGCTCGCGCCCGCCTGAAGCTGTTCAATCATCTGGCGGATTTCAGTGGTCGATTGTTGGGTACGTTGGGCCAGCGTGCGGACTTCGTCGGCAACTACGGCAAAACCACGGCCGGAATCACCCGCCCTTGCTGCTTCAATCGCCGCATTCAGTGCCAGCAGGTTGGTTTGATCGGCGATGTCATTAATGACCTGAAGAATACGCTCAATATTCCCGGTTGCAGACTCCAGTTCTCTGACCACATCAACGGCCTGATCGATTTGATCCGACAGATCGTGAATCGATACGGATGTACGGGAAACGACATTGCTGCCTTGTTGTGCGGCTTCTTCGGCTGCAGAAGCAGCAGACGCGGCGCTTTGTGCGTTGTCAGCGACATTGGCAGAAGTGGAAGCCATTTCATTCATGGCCGTGGCCAGTTGTTCCAGTTGCTGCAGCTGGCGGTTCATGGCTTCTGCGGAACGATTCGCACCCTCTGCGGTGAGTTCCGTGCCTTGCATGATGTCGCGGCTTAAGGTTTGTGAACGGATAATCTGTTGTTGCATCCGTTCTGCAAACTGATTAAAGCTTTGTGCCAAAGTGGCAAATTCTGGTTCAGCATCGGTGTTGAGACGCTGTGTCAGATCAGCCTGACCGGAAGAGATGTTTCTCATGGCCTGGTTAATCACGTCCAGTGGACGCATCAGGCGTTTCACCATCAGGAAAACTGCTACACAGCCAAATGCAATGAACAGCAGTGAATACACAATCGCATTTTGCTTAATTTGGTTCACGGCCGCAAAAGCGATGTCTTTTTTCAGTACAGCACCAATATACAGATTCTGACCATCTACTTTATGGAAGCTGACGTTCACAGATTCGTTATCCAGCTCAGTATCAATGGGTTTGTCTGATACCTTTAATCCCGGATAAGTTTCAGACAGTATTTTACCGTTATTCTTCTTATCCGGGTGGGCAATGATGGTGTCTTTGCCAGATATCAGGAAAAGATAACCTGCATCAAACAGGGAGGCCTGGTTGATGAGGCTGGCCATTTTACTCATGCTGACGTCGAAGAAAATGGCGCCTGCAAATTTACCGCTTTGTTTGATTGGCGCAGCAAAAGAAACCAGAATTTCATTGGTGACTGAATCGCGGTAGGCGGATGTGATGATCATATGCCCGGCGTCTCTGGCCTGTGTATACCAGGGACGTTTGCGAGGATCCCAGCCTGCGGAAGGCTGCCAGCTTGGATCACTGATGATGTAGGAGCCATCTTTCTCGAATCCGACACCAGTCAGTTCAAAAGTGTTTGCTAAAACGGATTGACCGATAACGGTACGAATGTTTTCAGGAGAGAAATTTTGTTCGACAAGGCTGGTTGTCATATTTGCTAATTTGGTACGGCTGGCGATCTCGGTGACCAGCGTTTGATTCACGCCGGAAACGATCTCATTGATGCTGCTGCTGACTAACTTGTTGACATCATCTCTGGTGTGAACGTACTGGATACCTGAAAGTAATACTAAGGCGGCGAACAGTATTGCCGACGAAGTGGCAACGATCTTGTGGCTAAACTTCATTGGGTCCCTCAACTACTGCTTTGAATGTTTTTGTCCTTCTATTGTCGTCCCGCAGCAAAAAAGCCTTAATAGCGAAAATTTGTATTTGTGATGCATGAATGTTTTTTGAGAATCATTTTGTGAGGAATAATACATTTGACGCTAGTGAAGAATATTGTGCGGATTGAAAAGGGCAGCCGAAGCTGCCCTGAAAGTATACAACGAGAGGAATATTGTCAGTCGATCAGGCTATATTCATTGCGCAGGACTGTGATGATTTCTTCTTTGGGATTACCGCCCAGGACAATTTTCTTGCCGGTAATCTTTTCAGCAATACCTGTATAAATGCGGGACACCTGCATCAGTACTTCTTTCGGCAATGCGTTATCACGTGCCAGTGCCTCACGTTCGTTCATACGATCTTTATTCAGCAGAATATCCGGATCCGGGAAGTGGTTCAGCAGTAACTGCCGGAAGTCTTCTTTTGAGTTTTCAACAATCTGACCTTCACGGTAAGCCGGGCCGTCCCAGATACGGGAAGAGTCCGGCGTGCCGACTTCGTCCATATAGATCATTTTTTCTTTACCACTGGCATCGGTGACATAGCCGAATTCGAACTTGGTATCGACAAAAATCTGATCCAGTTGAGCTAGGGCATCACTGATCACGCCAAAACCTTGTTTCAGCAGCGTTTCGTAATGGTCTATGTCTTCAGGTTTGCTGAAGTTGAAGGCTTTGAAATTGTTCAGCAGATCGTTGCGGGTGACATTGACATCATCAACCGCAGGCACACCCGGAATACCGTGCAGGATGCCTTTTGTGGATGGGGTGATCAGTAACTCTGGCAGTTTCTGATCTTTTTGCAGACCATCCGGAACCTCAATGCCGCAAAACTCACGGTCGCCATTGGCATATGCGCGCCACATTGAACCCGTAATATACTGACGACAAATGGCTTCTACTTTGATTGGACGCGCTTTCTGCACTATCCAGACGAAGGGGTGCGGGATATCCAGAATATGGCTGTCTGCCAGACCCTGCTCACGGAACAGGCGGAACCAGTGGTTTGAAATCGCATTCAGGGCGGCACCTTTTCCCGGAACGCCTTTCAGGCCGCCTTCACCGTGCCAGATACAGTCGAATGCAGAAATGCGATCGCTGATGACCATAATTGCCAGCGGGGCATCCGGGCTGACATCATAGCCTTTCTCCTGGATCAGGCGTCGGCTGTCAGCTTCAGTCAGCCAGTAAACGGAGCGTACTTTACCGCTGTGAACCGGCTGGTCGGTACGGATTGGGAGATCATCATTTACAGCGAGAACTTGATCAGCAAGGCTCATGGTGAAGTTCCTATTTCAAGAGTCAATTCGATGAAAATTACTGGCAGGGGGCGAAACCTCCTGTTGGCGAGGCAGATAATAGCAGAAGTCATTTTGCCTTTCAGCAAAAAAGCAAACGTTTGCCTTGGTGTTTTTCTGACTGATGGTTAATCCGGCAATCCCTGAAATTTCAGCAGAAATCGCAAAGACAGAGCAGAGGTTCGTGTATGGGATGAAATTATGGCAAAATCGCGTCCCTTCATCTTTCTGGCCACGGTGTATTCAACATGCATTTTACTTCTGAACAGCAGCGTTTTATTCAGCATGAAGAAGGAAATGCCTTATGTATTGCCGGTGCAGGCACAGGTAAAACAACGACGCTGGTTGGCCTGATTCAGGCACAGCTTCTCAAGCGGCCAGCCCAGGAAATGCTGGTGCTGATGTTCAACAGTGATATCCGGCGTGACTTTCAGCGGAAGCTGGCGCAGGCGGGTGTTGAACAGCCTGTGCCTGTGCATACCTTTCACAGTTTTTGTCTGAGTGTGCTGAACCAGTCCGGTTATCTGGCGGAATCGGGCTTCAGAGTCGATTTCAAACCGGGTGAAAACGATAAAAGTCTGGCAAAGCAGGTGCTGCGACAAATGGCCGGCAAAGAAACGGCTTACAGCAAGCAGCAGCAACTGAAAGAGCCGAAAACGCTGGAATTGCTGCTGAGTTTTGTGGGGCTGGTGAAAGCGCATATGCTGCCACCGGCTGAAGTCTTTGCGATGGCCGGAATTAACAGCGATTACCGTTTTATTCTGCAGGCTTTTCAGGCCTTTGAGCATTTACGGCAGGCACAGCGGTTGCTGTTTTTTGACGACTGGCTGGTCACCGTGGTTGGTCTGCTGGAACAAAATATCAGCCTGAGGGCGCGTTATCAGCATCAGTGCCGGCTTTTGGTTGTGGATGAATTTCAGGACATCAACAATGCACAGTACCGCCTGCTGAAACTGTTACTCGGGGACGGCTGCCAGCTGGTGGCTGTAGGCGATGTGGATCAGTGTATTTACACCTGGCGGGGCAGTGCGCCTCAGTTTATGCTCAACTTTGAGCGAGACTTCGCACCTGCGACTGTCTATACCCTGTCTCAGACCTTTCGTTTCGGGCACAGTCTGGCCTTGGCTGCCAGTCATTTGATTGCGCATAACCAGGCCCGTTTTTCTGATTTTCTGACGGTTCCTTCGGAGGCCGTGTCAGATACGCAGGTCAGCCTGACTGGTTCGCCACGTCAGGTCGGAGAAATTGTGACCGCAATACAGACACACCTTGAGCAAGGCGGCAAGCCGGGCGATGTAGCGATTCTGGTCCGGCGCTGGTCCCAGACGTTGCTGTTTGAACTGGCGTTTCTCAGTAAACAAATTCCATACCAGATGCCAGTGCCGTCTGTCCTGGCCAACAGCAGGGAAGTCCGGTTGCTGATGGAAGTCATGCAGCTTGCTGTGGGACGTTTTGAACAGATGGCTGATCAGGATCGCTCGACGCTGATGTTCAGTCTGATGTCGTTTCCGCATTGTTATGTGCCGAATAAGGAACTGAAACCGCTGTGTGACCAGCTGGCGAAAATGAACAGCAAGGCCTGGACCGGGTTTGCAGAACGTCATGGTCAAGCGAACCCGAATCTCAAACTGGACAATCTGATTGAGCGGCTGGATTTACTGGGGCGTCTGCAACGCAAAGGTAGCCAGAAGGCGTTTGACGTTTTTGAGCAGTATCGCCGGGAAAGCGGGCTGGACAGCTGGATATGGAAAACAGAAGCAACAGCCAGTGAAATCGAAGAAGCGATTGACCGGCTGGATGCGGTTTCAACCGTACTGGAAACGATGGACCAACGGTGTGAAAAAGCGCTGCAATATTTCGAATTTTATTCGGCTCAGTCCAGACAGGTCAGTACGGAGCGAAGCGCACAGCCAGCGCAATCCGAAAGTATCCAGGTGACCACAATTTTCCGGGCAAAAGGATGTGAGTATGACCGGGTCTATCTGCCGTTTTGGGATAAAGATGCGTTCCCTTACCGTAACCCTGCGGCGACAGACATGAAAACAGATCAGGAAGAAGAGCGACGTCTCGCTTATGTGGCACTGACCCGTGCGAAAGATTTTGCCGCTGTGTATTACACAGATACAGAAAAAAAAGGGAAGCGCAATGCCAGCGCTTTTGTCCGGGAAGCGGCGATCGAACTGGCCGGAAGCATCGGTCCGTTGTTGTACCAAGCCGGTGAGTTGCCTGCAGCCGGGACGCCAGTGACAGAAAAATATTATGCGAGAGTGGGGCGGACAGAAGATGCGCCTGCTCCGAAACAGCCAGAGCAAGCCAGGAGTGATACCAGCCGGGTCGCGGTGAACCCGGGTATCGCCGGATACAGTTATCGCTGGGCGATTGAACAGCCGTTACCGGAGAATGCTGAAAAAGTGATTCGTTCACTGGTCAGAACGAAAAATGCCCGATATCTGGACACTGAAATCACCCGTTTGCTGCGAGAACTGGAAAAAGCACAGTCCGGTAAGCAATCTGTGCTTGAAAAACGCCTCATTGCTGTGGCGCATGCGCGTCGTCAGGCGCTTCGCTGAGCTGTAACACCTGCAGTTTTCGTTGTAACTGATGCAGCATGACGGATGCATCAGGCTCAGTTGCGTTCAGCCCGGAAACTAAAGTCATGAAGTAACAATCCATCATCACGGCAGCCATATCCGGGTTGTGGTTCTCTTCCTGAGCAAAAAGCTGATGACGAAAGGCATCCAGCTGCTGCTCAAATTCTTCCTGCTGCCAGATTAATTCTCTGAATAACTCCCGGCTGAAGTCGGCTTCACTGCAGTAAAAAGCGTACAGATGGCTTGCGTAGTGGATGAGCTTGCCTTGCGGGTGGGTATCGGGTTCTTCAGCTTTCGCATTTTTCAAAACCATATCGATTTGTTGCATCAGTCCTGCTTTGAGCAGCGAGAGCTTGGATGGAAAATGGCTGAATACAGTCCCGGCGGCAACGCCAGCCTGTTCCGCAATAAGACGAGTGGTCGTGTCCTGATACCCGGTTTGACGAAACAGCTGCCAGGCTGCCTGTAAAATTTTAAGGCGGGTTTGTTCTCTTTTATTCATCTGTGGCTGTGCCCGGTTAAGATCCTGCTTTTGCCACCATAATAACGCATCGGGAAAAAAGTATCAGTGATACCCTTGAAAATTGAGCGCGCTCAAATTAGCATAAATGAGCGCGCTCAATTTTATTTCAGAGGTACAGATGATGATGAACACAATCTTTTTCTTCAGAGCTATTTTGTTAACGGTACTTCGCTATACCGTATATCTGCCTTTTCTGGCGTTCTATTGTTTTGTTGTGGGGCCTGTCGTGGGGGGAGTCTTATTAGTCGGCGGTGTTGCGTTTGTATCTTTGATCCTTGGCCCGAGCACGGCAGTGACTGAGCTCAGAAAGGCTTATGGTGAATCGGAATCCCGTCCAGCCGCGGTACATCACTAACGAAGAGATGCGCAGCACCTCAGTTTAAAAGTCAGCCATGCGGAAGCATGGCTTTTTTACGGCCCCTGACATTTATGAACCATTCCTTAACGGTCGCTTTTTTATAGGGTTAAAGCGAAAGGAAGGGCTTGTTATGTGGATTCGGTGGTTGCTGATTTTGCAACTCTGCAGTTTTCTCTGTGCTTGTGCGTCATCCAAAATCCATTGGCGTGATATTTCACGCGAAGCAGTTTCAACAAATGAAGATCAGTTGTCGTTATGTTCTCAGCTCTATCAGGATGAGGAACAGATCCAACAGTGCAAGGTCGAAATGTCGGCTTTACTTCGTGCCAGACAGTTATGTCATGCCGACTCAAACCCTGCCTACTGTGTCCGGATGGCTGAATATACATGGCGGCATTAT
This sequence comes from Photobacterium sp. 53610, assembly GCF_036409375.1. NCBI lineage: Bacteria > Pseudomonadati > Pseudomonadota > Gammaproteobacteria > Vibrionales > Vibrionaceae > Photobacterium > Photobacterium sp. 53610. The sequence continues at coordinate 634,407 of NZ_JAXOFS010000001.1, forward strand.
AAAGATCATGTGCTGACGGAAGTGCCTGATATCCGGCATGCGACTAGTTATCCGGTCATGTGCGGTTATCAGGAAAAGTTGGTTGTGCCTTGCGCAAAGGATAACTAATTCAATTAATTTCATCATAAAGTTTAATATCACCGTTCAGTGGGTCGTTACATCTAACTGATACATTCATCTGCCAGTGCAGATAGATGTTGAACGGTATAAGAATGGGCATAAAAGCCCAGTTAGTTGTGATGCTTGGCTGCCTTGTGCAGCCTTTTTTTGTTGCCCGGCCAGCATTGCCCAAACCCTGCACACCTGATATGTTTCTCGCTGCATATCATTTTCATCTGTCGTCAGATGAGATCCACAACTTCATGACTGCGCTTTCAGGGAGGAAGTATGCCGCTATCAGACTTGCTGCATGAGCTCGAAATTTTGGGTGAACAGAATGATGCGAGTGAAACGAACCGAGCCAAAAAACTGCTGAATATCACCCGTGACACAGGTGAGTTTCTGGCTGTCATGGTGAAGGCTTCCAAAGCGGAGCTGGTGCTGGAAATCGGCACTTCAAACGGATATTCCACGCTTTGGCTGGCATCAGCGCTTCCGGCATCCGGCAAAGTTGTGACGGTTGAAAAGCTTGCTGATAAAGCTCAGATGGCAGCCGAGAACTTTGCCCGCGCAGAACTGCAGGATCGCATTGTGCAGGTTCAGGCTGACGCCGGCGAATTTCTTCGTGGCAGCCAGCAGATGTTCGATCTGATTTTTCTGGATGCTGATCGTTCATCATATCTGGCGTATGCAGATGACCTTTTAAGCCGATTGTCTTCAGGCGGGGTACTGGTGTGTGACAATGCCATGTCACACCGGCATGAACTGGAAGACTTTATGGCCTATTTAAGTACCAAAGACACGTTGACGTCTTGCCTGTTACCGGTCGGAAAGGGTGAATTTGTCGTCCACAAAGCCTGATGCTGCTGTTGAATCAAGGAATGAAACATGAAGTCAAAAGATATCGCCACAGCGTTGCTGGTTGTTCTGATTTGGGGCGTGAATTTTTCTGCGATTAAAATCGGTCTGGAAACACTGCCACCCATTTTATTTTCTGCATTACGGTTTGCTGTGGTTGCGTTACCGGCTGTCTTTTTTGTGCCTTTTCCAAAGACATCGGTGTTCAACGTACTTGGCGTCGGGCTGTTTCTCGGTGTATTGAAATTCGGGCTGTTATTTATCGCAATGAAAGCGGATGCATCGGCAGGTTTATCTTCCCTGATTTTGCAGGCGCAGGTATTTTTTACGATTGGCCTGAGCGTGTTGCTCTACAAAGAAGCGATCGGCAAGCATCATGCCATAGGAATCTTGATTGCGAGCACAGGCTTCAGCTTATTTCTGATGGAAAGTGGCGGAAATATCACTGCCCTGGGTCTTGTGATGATCCTTGCGGCTGCCTTCTGCTGGGCAATTGCGAACAGCATTATGAAACGTATGAAAGGGGTGAACCTGTTACATTTTATGGTCTGGGTGAGTCTGGTTCCGCCGGCTCCGTTGCTCGTCATTTCTTACTTCACAGAAACATCTGACCCAATTTCGTTATTACTCGCAGCAAAAACAGAGACCTGGCTGGCAATATCCTATGTCAGTTATATTTCGACCCTCCTGGCGTTTGCTTTATGGGGACACTTACTGAAGAGTTATCCTGCTGCCACAGTCACTCCTTTTGCCTTGCTGATCCCTGTGGTCGGGATGATTACAGCGGCTTTGCTGCTTGGTGAGCGAATGGCAGAATCAGAAATTTTAGGTGCGGGGTTCATTTTTCTCGGTTTGGCTGTGTGTGTCTTGGGAGGCCGGTGGTTCAGGGCTAAGGCTGAAGTAATTCCTGGTGAATCTTAGTGGGGTAAAAGACGGTCAGAAGGGGATGTCGTGGCCTGGAAAATAAAGAGAGTCCGATGAATCTGATATTTGAACGTCAGTATATGTTGCCTGCCTGGATATTCATCTGGATTATTGCATTGATTGTGTTCGCCGATCTGTTTTTTCTTCGTGCGCCACCCAGTACGGTGATGGTTTATTCCGCAATATTGAAGGATTCAGGAAAAGGCATACCTGCGAGTTAGGCATCGTTCAGAATAAGGTCCTGGTAAGAAGAAATGTCGATGCGGGAAATTGTAAAACTGTCCAAAAACAGGATGCCATTCTTTTAGAGCGATCATTGCTTCTTGAACGATGGGTCGATATGCGTGACATGAATAATAAGAAATTGTCTGGTTTTATTCTGGAAAACAGGCTGCTGACAGATATCTTATTTTGTCTGATGGCATTCATATTACCTTTCATGATGAAGATGAAATGGTTTAAGTCTTACCTTCAGACGATGAATGTATGCTTCCTCATTGAAGGGTTTGCGGCGTTTTATTTTCTAATTATCTTTATCAGTTAAAGGAGTTTCAAATGGAAACCATGATTACTCGCGCTGTTTCACTGAGGCGGGAAGGGGAACATCTGGCATCCAGAGCATTACTTTTTACCTTAGTTGAGAACCAATCACCGTACGCTCCACAGGCACATTTGCATATCGCCTGGTCCTATGACAATGAGGGAAAAGAAAAAGAAGCGGTCCTGCATTATGAACTTGCACTGGCAGGAGAATTGAGTGGTTCGGATCGATTCGAAGCATTGTTTGGATTAGCCTGTACTCATCGTTGTTTGGGAAATTATGACGATGCACTGGATTATTTTAAGCAAGTTATTGCAGAGTATCCTGATGCGGATGAAATAAAACCATTCTATGCGATGTGTTTGTATCATTTAGGCAGACATAAAGAAGCGATGGAAATTGTACTGAGGTTACTTGTCGAAAAAACAAACAGTCCTTCCATTAAGAAATATGAGCAGACAATTCTGAGGTATGCGTCTGATCTGAATAGGAAATGGTAAGTTATTATTGAATGATATTCCTATTTGCATCATATGAATGGACAGAGAATAATTGCCAAAACTGATGAGAATCATGTATCCTTTTGCTTCCTGATGAAAGAGACATATAAACTGACGGATAAATCAGTTCAGTCAGCAGGAATTGGATGCAGTATATTTCATACAGATTGTGGTGTGCATTCAGAAGCTTTCAAGACGTATTTGTACTGTCATAAACCAATGCTAGGATGCTGCAATTCGTTTATGGCTGTCAGGAAAGCAAACAGGCTTTCATTGTGTTTTGGTGTGGTACAACTTATCGATACAACGGGTTGATGTCTGTCTGACAATGACCGGTTTCGTTAACTCTTCGTGCATTTTACGCCAATCTGAACAGAAGCCCTGTGTTTCATTCGTGATCGTGACGAAATTTTGACGTATTTTTGCGTTTATTTTTCGCCATATCGTGATCGATTGAATACGCTTAAGTTAATGGCTTGGTGACACCACGTCGCCAACCGCCGGAATTATAATAAGAAACTGAACTATGGTTCCTTGAGTGCGGGGCTGCAAAGCCCCGAATTTTTTTGGTTTCACCTCTCAGAACATCTTCTTTCTTCACGCCTTCCGAGCGAAAGTGGAAACACTTAGATAACCCTGTGATTGCCCCTGCCTGAAAAGCTGTTATGTTGTTTCAACAGAGACTGACATGACCCGGGAGGAATGGAATCATGATGTTCATCAAATTTAATGTCTTTGGTCATCTGATGTCGGTTCAGCGCAAGGATGGGGAATGGTTGCTCTTCATGGAATCCGAGACTTCTCTGAGAGCCCGGGTTTATGATGTGGTCATTCCTTCAGATTTGCAGGAGTCAGAGCTGGCAGGTTATCTGGCTGATATTTATCATGAACAGGTCTCAGCTCAATATCCGGATGTTCAAAAATACTGAGCGTCACACAGTTCCAGCTGATGCTCAGCGTCACAGCGCAAACTAAATTGTATTTACCGAAATAGACACGCTTTTCTTCAGGCAATCAAAAGGAATCAGAATGCTTTTCCGAGAAATGACCTCTTCAGACTTCCAGCAATTCTGGCCCACGTTTCAGACCATCATTCAGGAACAGGAAACTTACGCGTTTGAGCCGCAAATGAATGCATCTCAGGCTTATGCATTGTGGTGTGAACAACCGCTGAGAACTTTTGTCTGCGAACAGGATGGTATGCTGCTGGGCTCTTACTACCTGAAAGCGAACGCGATGGGGCCGGGTGATCATGTCTGTAATTGCGGTTATATGGTGACTTCAGAGGCGCGTGGTCGGGGTGTGGCAAAAGCCATGTGTGAACATTCTCAGCAAATAGCGGTTTCGCTTGGATTCCGGGCCATGCAGTTTAATTCCGTGGTGTCGACAAATGAAGCCGCGGTCGCTTTATGGCAGAAACTGGGATATCAGATTGTCGGGACGATTCCTGGTGCCTACCGGCACCGGACTTTGGGATATGTCGATACGTTTGTCATGTATAAATCACTGTAATCAAAAGATGAAATGGAGAGAAAAATGTCAGGGATGACGGATTTACAAGCCTTACTTCGTTCAATGTCGCCACAATTGCGCCCGGAAGCCTATGTGTTTTGCAGTGTGAAAGGGGGTGTGGCTGAATATCTGGCGCTTTCGCCGATTGCAACGTTCAGAGAGCAGGAAGGACTGACGCTGGTTGTCACAGAGTCAGCCGCCGAGGCTATCGGGGCAGTCTCTGATACGACGTTTCGCTGTATTACTTTAACGGTACATTCCAGCCTGGAAGCCGTCGGACTGACAGCTGCTGTGTCCACCGCTTTGGCTGAGCACGGAATCAGTGCGAATGTGATTGCAGCGTATTACCACGATCATATATTTGTCCCTGCCGACAAAGCAGACAAGGCCGTGGCGGTCCTCACGGCTCTGGCTAATCAATGTTGATCGCAGGATAAGCATTTGATTTTGTGCCTCGACACTTGCTGCTGAGGCACAGGAAGCTATGTTTTATCGGCTGGTCAGCGTGAAGTCGAACTTCGTATTATCCATTCGTTTTACTGTCAGATTCGATGGGAAGGTTTCTGCTGGTGTGATGATCTCAACAATGCCATTGTGCGGATTGTACTGGAAATACATCGAACCATTGGCAATATATTCTCCGGTTGTCATGTCCCGAATATAAATGGCGCAAGTGACGATATCGCTATTCTCAGTGACTGGCAATAAACTATATTCCTGATCACCAGACCAGATTTGTGCATCACCGATATCATGCGCATTAAATGTCATCAGGAACTGACGAGGCTCACCCCCGGTCACATCAATCAACCGCATACTGATTGCAAAATGAGTATCTACTTCAGTCACCTGGAACTTTGAAAGTCCGCCCATTTCTTTAAGGCTTGGGTAATTGCCATAGGTGTAGCTGTTGAAAAAGCCTGAACCATCAGAGTGCTGGTAGCAGTTGACTTTCACCGGGTTAATGACTTTTAAAGATAAATATTTATCATTGAAGTTGTCACCATCGTGAAACGTCACATCATCTCCGAGCGAATAGTATTCAGGGGTACCCCCAAAGTTTTCTTCGCGATAAAAAGCCAAATCCGTTGTTTTGTTCATTTGTCCACCATTTATTGTCATTGTTATAAATAAAAGCCAACCCCAAATGTCAGCAAAAATAAAAATAGACGGGCAATTTTATTATGCAAATCACGAGTAATGATTTCAGATTCAGGTTTTGCCAGCCGGTGTTCGCTGTATGTGTCACCCGGACAAGGTGAACGTTGTCTGTATCTTCATCTGAATTTTTGATCTGTGTTCAGTTTTCAGGCATTGCAAAGTAGACAGATTCCTCTTATTTTTTAGTTGATCACTTGATTAATGAATTGAAGGCTTATGTCCAGAGGAAGACCAAAGGATCCGGAAAAGCAGGCACAGATGATGGCGGCACTGCTTGATGCTGCCGAACGTTTGCTGAACAGAAAATCATATAAATCCATCACCATACGCGAACTGGCGGCTGAAGCCGGGACGCAATCTGCAATGATCAGTTATTACTTCGGCAACAAAGAAGGGCTGTTTCTTGCGTTACTGGATCGTACCGGCGATATGCGTCAACGCAGGCTTCAGCAGGTGGCTGGCTTACTCGGCACGGAGCCGGAACGGGTACTGCCTGTGCTGGTGTCGACGATATCAGACATCATGACGGAAGAGCCATGGCTCATCAATCTGGTGAAAGATGAAGTGCTGGCCAGTGAGGGGCGGCTGAGAGAGCATTTTGTAAAAACATTCCCTGTCCGTATCGGCCATGCGTTGCTGACCATGTTTTCGGTCTTGCAGCAAAAAGGCATTTTACGGGCAGAGATTAATCCTCGTTTTGCCACTGCTTCCATGATCAGCCTGATGGCGTTCCCCATGATTGCAGAACCTTTGATTCAAGGTGTTCTGGGTGTGGATCGTCAGGTGTTACGTTCAGATGCATGGAAACAGCATTTAACCCTGTTATTGACCCAGGGGCTTGGCTACTTCCCGGCGCAAGGAGACTCCGATGAAATCCGCTAAAATTCGTCAGTTACTGAAAACGAAAGCTGTTGCGCCGCTGTTTATCGGTTGTGCCGTGATTGTCATGGTGACGCTCGTGATTACCCGGCCCCCGGTGAAGCATCAGGCGGTCGAGGTTTCGCCAACCGCAGTGTCTTACATTGAAGCGACGCCGTCACTTGTGCGTCCTCGTCTGACCGGACACGGTTTTATCGAACCTTCTGTGAAAGTCAAAGCGATTGCTGAAGTCTCGGGTAGGGTCAGCAGGGTTTCACCTTTGCTGAAGCAGGGCAGTCTGGTGAATCAGGGCGAAGTCCTGGTTGAACTGGATCAGGCCGATTACCTGCTGGCGTTGAGCCAGGCAGAAGCTGAGTTTGCCATTGCGAAGGCCAACCTGGCTGAGCTGGCACAGACAGACAAGACTCTGAAACGCCGTCAGACACTGATTCTGGATACGATGAAAGTTGCCAGACGGGAACTGGACAGAAAGCAAACGCTGAACCAGCGTGGTGCTCAGTCGGCTTCTCAGGTCGATGGTGAGCGTCAGAAGCTAATTCAGCTGCAGCAGGAACAGGCGTTGCTGGAAAATGAGCTGGCTGTCCTGCCAGCTAATCGCGAGGTCTTGATCGCCAGACAGACGGTTGCGGAAACTCAGGTGGCGCAGGCACAGCGAAACCTGGCACGAACCCGGATTGTCATGCCGTTCACCGGCCGGGTGACAGCGGTACAGGCGGAGCAGGCGCAGTTCATGCAGACCGGACAAGTTTTATTTGAAGCCAGCGGTATTGACCGAATGGAAGTTACGGCACAGTTTCCTGTTGCGAAGCTGAAACCTTTTTTTCAAACCCTTTTTAGCGACAGAACACAATCGGTGAATGTGACGGATGCCCGTGTGTTCGGCACTTTGATTGCCCAGATGGGAATCGAGGCCGAGATTCGGGTACCCGGCTTTTCTGAATCGTCCTGGACCGGCCACATTGTCAGTCTGGGAGAATCTCTGGACCCACAGTCGCATACGCTGGGCATTCGGCTGGCAATTGATCAGCCTTATCAGGATCTGACGCCGGGCAGTAAGCCACCTTTGCTGGATGGGATGCCGGTTGTCGCCAGCCTGGTCGGGACAGAAATCCGCGCACTGATCATTCCGCGTCATGCGTTGCATGAGGGATATTTGCTGATTGCAGATCAAGACTCAAAGCTGCGCCGGTTACCGGCCTCGCCAGATTTGACCATGCAGGATCTGGCATTATTCAGCCCGGATGCGATTCCGGCTGGTACGCCAGTAATCACCAGTGATCTCTTGCCCGCGATGGCGGGAATGCCTCTGGTCCTGCAGCAGGACGTGGCGTTGCAGCAACGTCTGTCTTCATCCTCAACTGAGCTGGTGAAAACGGATGGGGAGGGCAGACCATGATCCGGTTTTTTGCTGGTCACCCGACGGCAGCCAACTTGCTGATGGCGCTGTTTATTCTGGCGGGCCTGTATTATTTACCAACCCTGCAGAGGGAAACTTTCCCGAAGATTGATACCGATACGGTTCGTGTGACGGTGCCTTATCCCGGTGCTGGTCCGCGAGAGGTGGAAAATGGCATCTGCCGTCCGCTGGAAGAGGCCACCGAAGCCATTGTTGCCATGGACGAAGTGCAGTGTGAATCCCGGAACAGTCTGGCGATGATGACACTGACGATGGCGGAAGGTGAAGATTTCAAAGCATTTCAGGATGATATTCGTTCGGCTGTGGATGGTATCGACAGTTTTCCGGACGAAGCAGACACACCTGTGATTGAAGAAATGGGCCGGACGAGTCCGGTCGTCACCGTGGCTGTGACAGCCGATCAGCTGACGCGGCCAGAACTCAAAGCATTGGCTGAGCAGCTGAAAGAGAAAATGCTGAGACAACCAGGGATTCCACTGGTTCGGATTGAAGGCTTTTCCACCCGGCAGTTGCGTGTGTCACTGGATCCTGAGCAACTGAGGTTTTACGGACTGTCACTGGAATCAATCAGCGCGAGCATTGCATCTCAGAATATCAATCTGCCGCTGGGGGATCTGGAGACCCGTCATCAGACGTATGATCTCAGTGTGGACGACCAGCGTGTGACGGTGGATGGTTTATCACGTTTGCAGATCCTCAGTGGGCAAACCGGCAGTCAGGTCCAGCTGGGAGACATCGCGACAATCGAAGAAACTTTCAGTCATCCGGAAGACTTTGCGCTGTTTAACGGGAATCCGGCCGCGTTGCTGAATGTCTCGAAAAATACCAGTGATGACAGTCTGGATGTGCTGGCTGCGGTTGAAGCATTTCTTGCCACTGAACGCCAGCAATTGCCGGACAGCGTGCAGCTGACGCTGACTAAGGACAACACTTCCATTGTGGTTGATCGTCTGACAATGCTGATCGATAACGCCTGGCAGGGGCTTGTGCTGGTGTTCTTCAGCCTGCTGCTGTTTTTCAACCTGCGGTATACCCTCTGGGTCGTCGCCGGGCTGCCGGTCAGCTTTCTGGCAAGCTTTTTCTTTTTGTCGGCGCTGGGGATCACGCTCAATATGATGAGCATCGTTGCACTGCTGCTGGCACTGGGCATTCTGATGGATGATGCCATTGTGATTGCCGAGAGTATTGCTGCGCAGTCCCGGCAGGGGAAATCGCCACTGGCTGCGGTCACCGAAGGCGTTTCCATGGTTGCCCGGGGCGTGCTGTCGTCTTTTTTAACCACGGTTCTGATTTTCGGAGCGCTGCTGTCGATTGAGGGTGATATCGGGCAGATCCTGCGGGTGGTCCCGTCTGTGTTACTGATTGTGATTACGGTCAGTCTGATTGAAGCATTTCTGATTTTGCCCAGTCATTTACATCATACGTTGACGCATGAAAAGCAGCAGACACACAACTGGTTCAGGCAAGCGGTCGATCGGGGTTTCAGCCGTTTGCAGCTTGCTACGGGTGAAGCTGTTCACAAGGCGATGCAGTATCGTTATGCAGTGATTGGCGGCAGTATTGCGTTATTCATTTTGTCCGTTGCAATGCTCGCCAGTGGTGACCTCAAGTTTCAGGCGCTGCCGGAGATGGATGGCGATGTGCTGGAAGCAAGGCTGATCCTGCCTGCCGGTTCGCGGCTGGAAGAGACGGAATCTGCCGTCGACACCGTGCTTGGTGCGTTGACTCAGGCCAGCGAGTCGTTGAATCAGCAGGAAGCTGCGCCTCTGGTACAGGCAGTGACCGTGAGTTTCAACAAGAATGTGGATGCTTTCGAAACCGGAGCTCATCTGGCAACCATCAGTGTCGATCTGCTTACCGCTGAGCGGCGCAAGACGGATGTCGATACCCTGACTGCCGAATGGATGGCAGCGTTACCGCCAATGCCTGAGGTGACGAAAGTCATTTTCACCGAACCTGCGATTGGTCCGGCAGGCCGGGCCATCGAACTGCGCCTGCAGGGACGCGATGCCGCTGTTTTATCGGAGGCTTCATTTGCTCTGCAGCAATGGCTTCAGGGGTATGACGGGGTTTATAACGTTTTTGATGATTTAAGGGCCGGACGTCCGGAGCTGCGTCTGACACTTAAACCGGAAGCCCTGGCGGCCGGGGTGAAGGCTGCGCAGGTCGCAAGACAGTTAAGGCAGGCCTTTCATGGTGAGGAAGTGGACCAGGTTTATCAGGGACTGGATGAGGTTGAAATCAATGTTCAACTGGATACCCGGCAATCGGCCAGTCTGGAAACGCTGGAATATTTCCCCATCATTCACCCGGTCACAGGCACACGGATACCGCTTGCAAGTATCGCAGACATCCATTTTGAACGGGATTATTCACGCATCAACCGAATTAATGGTCAGCAGACTGCCACAGTTTTCGGTGCCGTCCATACACAGCACACCAACGCACAAGCCGTTGTCACCGATACATTCGCAAGATTTCTGCCTGAATTGCAGGCCCGGTTTCCCGGGTTAACGATGACGGCGGAAGGTGAAATGAAAAACAGCAGGGTGACCCAGATATCATTACGTTCTGGTTTTCTGGCCGGATTGGTCGGGATATTTGTTTTGCTGAGCATACAGTTCAGAAGCTATGCCGAGCCTTTGATTGTCATGCTGGCGATTCCATTGTCACTGATTGGTGTGATCGGCGGACACATGCTGATGGGTTACCCGCTGACCATGCCAAGCATGGTGGGCTATGTGTCGCTGGCCGGGATTGTGGTGAACAATGCCATATTGCTTGTTGAATTCGTAAAAGCGAATGCCGGTGAGGGACTGACACTGCACGACGCCGCAAGAAAGGCCAGTGAGGAACGGCTCAGGGCAATGTTGCTGACCTCGACAACCACCATCGCAGGTATGCTGCCGTTGCTCTTTGAGACCAGCCTGCAGGCGCAGGTCATGATCCCGCTGGTGATCAGTATTACCTTTGGATTGCTGGCATCCAGTGTCCTGGTATTGTTTGTCGTTCCTTGTCTGTACGGCGTGCTGGAAGATATTCGGGAACATCAGGCAGCTCGTCGTCTTTCTTCCGGCATGATGGCGGCGTCATCTCACACAAACTGACCCAATTGCACCAGAAGTGGTACAGATAGCGGTATAACTCATTGATAAACTGTGTCTTCAGACACAGTTTTTTCCTTGGACTCAAGCAATGCGCATAGTTGAGTATATATTGTCTGGCTTCTGTATGATCCGGAGTCAGCTGTGCGCACGTTTATTTCCTTTTCTTTGTTTTGTTTGATGTCTGCTTCTGTTATGGCATCGCCCGAAAACCTGATTTTACCAAAATGTCAGCAGGAAGAAGTCGTCAAAACGCCGATTACATTTTTTCTGTCGAAAGAAGTGAAAGATGATTATTCCCCGTATGTGCGGGAGGGCATGATTCAAAGCTGGATCAACAGGGCCAACCTGATTCTGAAGAATTCTTGTGTGCCGATGCATCGCACCTTGCATCAGATTGTTGAGGTGGATGAATTGAATTTACAGGAATTTGAGAGCATCAATGTGGTTCATTCGATGCTGGAATATTATGACCCGGAATCCATCAAGGAAATGACCCGAAAACCGAATCATTATTATGGCGTTATATTCAGCAGTAAACGTTCTGAAGCCTTGCCGCCGGAGCATTGCGGGATGACAAATAACCGCGTCTTTCCGCAGTTTTTTACCCTGGATATGGCCTGCGATAAAGACACGCTGGAGCATGAACTGGGGCATCTGGCCTGGGCTCAGCATGATATAGATACATTTTCAGCGCAGACGGAAATGACTCTGGATGAGGTCATTGAAACGACCCCGTCGCATTTAAAGCAATTCTTCAAATTTTATGCTTTTGGTTATCAATGCGCTGGTAAGGGGACCATCATGTCATACGCTGACGAGGTGCTGCCTGTTTATTCCAGTCCGGAAATTTCTTATCGCGGGATTCCCTGCGGAAACAAAAAGTTTGCCAATAATGCGTTACGTTTGAGAGAGTATGCAAAACATTTGCGTGCACGATTGGCGGTCAATTCAGAAAGAGTCATATCGCAGCACTCTGAAGAAAAACCGCCCGTCACACAATAATGCATCCGGGAATTATCAATCAGGGAGAGAGGGGTATGGCAACAATTCGTCTTGCTTGTGAATGCGGGGAAGTTCAGGGGACTGCACTGGTGCCTGCGCCATCGTCTGGTAATCGTGTGGTGTGCTATTGCAAGGATTGTCAGGCATTTGCTGAGCAGTTGAAACCGGAAAGAATCTTAACCGCACATCGCGGCACCGCGATTTTTCAACTCAGCCCTTCCAGCGTCCAATGGACAAAAGGGGCGGAACAGATTCGCTGTCTGCGTTTGACGCCGGACGGACTTTATCGCTGGTATGCAGGCTGTTGTCAGACCCCGCTTGCAAATACCCTGAAACCCGGTTTTCCATTCGTGGGACTGATTGAAACCGCGATTGTCCCTGAAGACAGAACTGAAGCGCATCTCGGACCGGTTCGCGCACATGCTTATCCGCAACATGCTGATCCTGTTTTGCCGGAAGAAATTCTGCGGACAAACCGGGTCTGGCCAATGATGATCCGGGTGATGCTGAAAATTCTGGGCTGGAAACTGACGGGGAAAGGCAAACCGAATCCTTTTTTCAACCTGGATGGTCAGCCGAAGGTCCCGCCGGAAATCGTGAATAAATGAGTCAGATGTTGAAACAGGAAGCCGAACTGGCAGACAGACTGTCGCAGTGGCTGCGACAGGATGATCTGCGTATGTCGGTGTTAGCCGTTGTAGAATCGCTGAACTTACCGCAAGCATATGTCGGGGCCGGGTTTGTCCGAAATCTGGTGTGGGATCATTTACATGGTTACAACCCGCCGACACCGCTCAATGATGTCGATGTGGTTTATTTCGACCCGTCTGAGCAGACACAGGAAAAAGCCTGGCAAACAGAAGCACAGCTGAACCGTGAATATCCGTTTGTGGTTTGGCAGGTTCGCAATCAGGCACTGATGCACACACGAAATGGCGATCAGCCGTATACCAGCACGATGGATGCCATCAGTTATTGGGTTGAATGTGAGACGGCTGTCGCGGCCCGCAGTGTGGCAGGAGAACTGGATATTATTGCCTGCTTTGGCCTGACATCTTTGTTTGCCGGCTGCCTGACGCACAATCCACGTCGTCCGTTCACGGCTTTTCAGACAAGAGTGGCAGAAAAACAGTGGCTCGAACACTGGCCCGGACTGAAAGTCGTGGTGCCGCATCAGCCCGAAGCGCCAACGGTGTGAGCGCTGAAGGCTGACTTCAGGGCCAAATGTTCATCCCGTGTGTCCTTGCTTTCTGGTATCGCGTCTCTGAATCAATCCATCGACTGGGTGAAGTTTTGAAAAATTTTCCGGCTTATATCGAATTTTTTACCAAGATGGCCAGTGCCATTTTTACGCTGTTACTGGGCAAACTTTTATACGATCAGACGAATAGTTTGTGGGCATTTGCCACAGCTTATGGCGGCGAATTTTTAATTGTCACGCTCATCCAGCTTTATGCCGGATCTTTTGCGGACCGATATGCACCGGCCCGGATACTGATTGCCATTAATGCACTGAGTGTGTCTGTGTTTCTTTTTCTGGCGATGAGCTATGACGTGCTCTATTCGGTCAGTTTATTGATTGCTGCCGCGATGGTGTATGTGTTCCGGCCATTTTACCGGACGTCTCTGTTTGTTCTGGTCAGAGAAATTGCTGCAAAAGATGAATTGAAAGTGGTAAATGGGCGCATGACATCAGCGTCTCAGCTTGGTCAGATCATTGGTTTATCACTAACCGGGTTATTTTTATCCTGGTACTCTGAAATTGCCGTTTTTTATCTGATGACACTGATCTATGGGTTCTGCTTCGTGCTGAGCCTTTCCATCTATCGCCGCCGCCGTTTCAACACCACAGCGGAAGCACAGGAAAAGCCTCAGCAGCTAAACTGGCATGATTTTGTTGATTTCATCAAAAGCGACCGGGCTTTCAGTGTTCGTCTGGCCAGCAGTTTCTCCATTGCTGCTTCATTGGGAGGTTTTTATCTACTGCTGGCGCCGCTGGTGGCTGCAAAATTTTCTGATGATACCGTCTGGTTGTCGTGGCTGAGCGTCAGCTATGCATCGGGTGCGATTCTGTCCGGGATACTGATGAAGCAATTCCATCGGAGTTTCCAGTCTCTTTCTTCCGATTTTCTCCTGATGCTGAATCAGGGTATCTCTGCTGTTGCATTCCTGTGCTACGGGCTGTTTGAACAATTGCTGTGGCTGCCGGTAATGCTGTTTTGTTTTGGCGCTTCGACTACGTTTGCAGCGGTGAGTCTCGCTTCGTTTTTGCAATCAAGGACACTCAGCGGTATTGCTGGCCGAACAGCCGCGACCCAGAATATCCTGATTGCGGCGGGCAATACATTCGTTGCATTTTATTGTTCATACCTGTTTGACTGGTCGTTTAACGCTGCAGCATTAGGACTGGCATTGCTCATCCTGGTATTGATGTGCTTCTTCTTTGGTGTGTTCAGGTTATATCCGGAATCAGAAACAGAAGCGACCCGAACTCTGGTCACGGAATAAAGCTGAAGTCTGCCCGAAAAGGCTATCCGAGCCGTTGATGAGGGGGGATTGCTTCTTTCAGCAGACCTGTTGAACCTGAAAATAAGATCGTCAATTTAGTGCTGGTAACCTTTTGTTCGTTCAAGTTAATCTGTTCCCGGACACAATTCAGGCAGTGATGCCGCAATGACGATAAAAGAGAGCAAGGGACAATGCTATGAAGATCGCCATCCTCACGTTTGACGGGTTTAATGAGCTTGATTCACTGATAGCCTATTCCATTCTTCACCGGGTGAAAGGGGAGCACTGGCAGGTACAGATCACCAGCCCCACACCGACAGTCACTTCCATGAATGGACTGAAAATTTCCGCACAACAGCCGCTTGCGTATGCCAATCAGGCGGATGCGGTGATTCTGGGCAGCGGCAGTTGTACCCGTCAGCTGGTTACCGATGAAAATTTATTAAATGCACTTTCGCTGAACCCGGACAGACAGCTGCTGGCTGCCCAGTGTTCGGGCGTATTGTGGTTACCGGCATTAGGCATTCAGAACCATCAGCCGGTTTGTACGGATCTGACCACGCAGCCCTGGGCAATGGATGCCGGACTGAAGGTACTGGAGCAGCCATTTCATGCCAGCCAGTCGGTTGCCACTGCTGGCGGATGCATGGCATCTCAGTATCTTTCAATGTGGCTGATTGCAAAATCTGCGGGTATCTCGTTTGCCAGAAATGCGATCCATTATGTTGCCCCAGTGGGAGAGAAAGAAGCGACGGTCAATCACTGCCTGTCTGTTATTGAACCTTATTTAGAGTAAATCATGGAAATCTATCAGGTATTTGGCAAGAGTGCGGATCGGGGCGGGAACATCATGGCTGTGTCGGATGTGGCCGAAAATCCGATGGACTCAGGTATTCCTGTGGTTGTTGTGATATCTGACAGCCACTGTGCCGATGTGCGTTTTCGCTTTTTTTATCCGGACTCGAAAGAAGCCCCAATTTGCGGACATGCATTGCTGGGAGCCGCCAGTCATCTGAAGTTATCCGTATTCTCGGTGGAAACCGGGACGGGGATCAGCCAGGTGCGAAAACAGGGTGATCAGGTGAGCGTCAGCATGGCGCCTTCTGTAGCCGTTCCGCCGAATTTTTCGGATGTGGCGGAGGCAGGCTGGTTCGGGTTATCACCCGCTCAGATGCTGGCACAAGGCATATTCAGTGCCGGAAAACCGAAATGGTGTATTGAGTTGGATAGTCTGGAAAGCCTCAATGCCGTTCATTTTGAGCTTGAAGCATTAGCTGCATGGAATCAGGGTAAAAACTTCAGCGGATATATTCTCTATACCCGCACTGAAGAAGGCATTTATGCCCGAGCGTCGAACCCGCTGTATAACATCCCGGAAGATCCCGCGTGCGCAGTCTGCTGTGCAGCTTTACCCTTCACGGATTTTCCTCAGGGGGTTCATATGGGATATCCGGCATATGACAATCTGATCCATCTGCACACAGAAGACGAAACGTTGTGGGTGGGCGGATATGTGTATCGCCGCAAAGGCGAATGAGAGTTGAAAAAGAGAACAGGGACGGTCACATGGAAGTCGCACCATTCATATCATCGGATTCAGTGAGTTCGCGGGAGAGGGTCAGTCTGAGGGAGATGACGATGGATGATTATCAGGCCGTGATGAATATCTGGTCTGAATCTGAAGGGTTATCTTTGCGGGATGCGGATTCACCGGAAAGCATTGGAGCTTATCTGGCGCGGAATCCGGGGACCAGTTTTGTGGCAGAACACCAGGGCAAGGTCGTGGGGACCGTACTGGCGGGAACCGACGGGCGCAGGGGATATCTGCAGCACCTGGCCGTTTCTGAGTCGCATCGTTCACAAGGGATTGGTCAGATGCTGATTGAAAAAGCCGTGGAAGGGCTGGCGGCGGCTGGTATTGCAAAAACGCATCTTTTTGTCTTTTGCGAGAATGAGGCGGCGCAGCGTTTTTATGAACGTCTGGGCTGGTTCGCTCGTGATGAAGTCCGGATGTATTCTTTTAATGCTTCAGACAATCAGAATGTCTGAACTTTTTATCCAGAGAACGGAAGGCTGAAGGTATGAAACAAGCCATAGTTCACGTTGCATTGTTGGTGAAAGACTACGATGAAGCGATTGATTTTTATGTGAATAAGCTGAAATTCGAATTGATTGAAGACAGCTATCAGCCAGAGCAGGACAAGCGCTGGGTGGTGGTTTCTCCGCCGGGTTCTGACGGTGTTGCACTGTTGCTGGCCAGAGCTTCCAAACCCGAGCAGATGGATTTTATCGGTAATCAGTCCGGCGGGCGCGTCTTTCTGTTTCTGAACACGGATGATTTCTGGCGTGACTATGAACGTATGGCCGCTGAGGGCATCCGTTTTGTACGTCCGCCAAGCGAGCAGGAATACGGCACGGTTGCGGTGTTTGAGGATTTGTACGGTAACCAGTGGGATTTGTTGCAACTTAATCCTGATCATGCGATGGCAACACGAGGCAGAACGAAACCATGATGCAAGATATTCATGACTGCGTGTCCTTTATGCTGATTCGCGATGAAGAGATACTGCTGGAAAAACGTAAACTCACCAAAGCGGTCGACCCGGGTTTAATGGCGATACCGGGCGGACATGTCGAAGCCGGTGAAACGCTGGAAGAGGCCTTACACCGCGAAGTTGAAGAAGAACTTACCGTTACGCCCGTTCGTTATTTTCCGTTGTGTACGCTGTACCATCCAACGCTGGAATTGCAGCGGTTGCACTATTACGTGGTAACTGATTGGACCGGCGAGATTTCGGCCCAAGAAGCTGAAGCAGTGATCTGGACGTCTTTACAGGAAACCGCACCGGCAACCATTGCTGCGGATAACATCGCGCTGGCGGAATATCGCCGGGTCGTTTTGCCGATGCTGGCCAATGCCGGATAGAGTTCGGAGAGAGACCTGATAGAGAAAAGAAACCAAGTCAGCACAGGGTTTGAAACCGGATTTTCAATTGAGGGGGAGTATGCGGATGGCAATCAGGCAGATGACAGCTGATGATGTCGGACAGGTTGAAGCGTTGGTCAAAGTATCGTTTATGGCTTGTGTTGCGACCAGCTTGCGCCCGGCAGGGATTCAGACTTTTTTCAAAGTTGCATCGAAGGAAGCATTGTTGCTGCGTCTTCAGGAAGACAATCTCATGCTGGTGTATGAAGAACAGGATGTGATTACAGGCATGGCTGAACTGAAACAGGGCGCCCATTTGTCCATGCTTTTTGTTTTACCGGAGTGGCAGGGCAAGGGGATTGCCCGGTGTCTGTTGCAGTCACTGTTGCCATATTGTCGGCATCCGGAGCTGACGGTGCGTTCCTCACTGAATGCGGTCTCTTTTTATGAATCTCAGGGCTTTCAGAAAAATGGCGGGCCTGCTGAACTTGCAGGCCTGCGCTATCAGCCTTTGTCGTTTGCCGTGCCGGAGACTACAGCGCCTGAAGGTCGCTCTTCTTCAGCGCTTTCGCAAAAGTCACAATAGGTGAATCTGGGCGTTCATCCTTTCGGATCAGGGCCTGCCAATGGATGTAAAGGCCCTGTTTTGTCACTTTGGCGGTGCTTAAACCGCCGCCCTTCAGATAAGGTTTGACAACCCAGGTCGGCATAATGGTGATGCCTGTGCCCGTTCTGACAAATTCAACAACCGCCTCTGTCACCCCAGCACGAATCACTTTAGGGGGCAGCAGCTGGTTTGGGCTGAACAATTGCTCATACTCCCGGCCGGGTCCGGGGGTCGTATGGTAGGTAATGTAAGTATTTGAGGCGATATCCTGCGGTGTGAGCCAGGTTTTGCCGGCATCCGGGTGATGGTCGGGCATGACAGCTACCATTTCGTCCCGGAACAATTTGAAAGTGCGGAATCCGGTTTGGGTAATCGTGCCGGAAACAATCGCGAGATCAATCGTGCCATTGCGTAACGCGGTAAACGGGTCAAGGGAAACATCCGGAATGATTTCGACGGCATAGCTTGGATATGTTTCGCCAAACTGTTTGATAAAAGGGGGCAGCCAGTGATATCCCCCGAACACTTCATTGCCGACCCGAATGACATGTTCAATACCGACCGATAGCTTATCGATATCATTTTCAGCCCTTTCCAGCTCACTGAGCACGACGGATGCGGATAACAGCAGCCGCTGGCCCGCGCTAGTCGGAATCAGTTTTTTATGTTGCCGGTAAAACAGCTCGGTATTGAGCAATCTTTCTGCTTCCCGGATCCGGTGGCTGAGCGCCGACTGAGTGAGCCCGATTTCGCTGGCGGCTTCTGACACACTGCCTGCTTTTGCCACAGCCATAACCATTTGTAAGTGACGGGTACTGATTTTTGTCGCCATATCGTATGAAAAAAATGAATGGATTTTGATTATTTTATGAAATTTACAGGCAAAAAAGCGTTTCGTAAACTTGTTAATGAAAGGTTAAGTGACCTCTGATAATAAGGACATATGCTATGAGTGAAGTGGATAAGGCACAGGACGCGCCAAAGCTGAAAGTGGATCTGGCCAATGAGAAAGTGCATTGGGATCAGGACATGAGCTATGGCCAGTATCTTGCCCTGGAGCCGTTGTTATCCTGCCAGCACCCGGTCACGGAACAACATGATGAAATGCTGTTTGTCATCATCCATCAGGTTTCTGAATTATGGATGAAACTGTGTTTGCATGAAGCCTATGCGGCGGTTGAGAATATCCGTCAGGATAAACTTCGTCCGGCGTTCAAGATGATGAGTCGCCTCACACGAATTCAGTCTCAGATGCTGAATGCCTGGGAAGTACTGGCGACGATGACGCCGGCAGATTATGCCAGTTTCCGCGATGAGCTGGGGCAGAGCTCCGGGTTCCAGTCGTATCAGTACCGCGAACTGGAATTCTTGCTGGGGAACAAGAACGAAGCCATGATTCAGGCCCATCGCGCTCATCCGAAATATTATGATCATCTGAAAACTGTGCTGCATGCGCCAAGTATTTACGACGTTACCCTGCAGTTGTTGAAAGATCGCGGTTTTGACGTACCGGATTCCCATCTTAATCGTGACTTCGCACAGCCCTATCAGTCCAGTGAGGCCGTTGAGCGTATCTGGGCTCAGATTTATAACCACAGTAACGAATACTGGGATCTGTACGAGCTGGCAGAAAAGCTGGTGGACATGGAATTCAATTTTCAGAAATGGCGCTTCAGTCACATGAAAACCGTGGAGCGCATCATTGGCTATCGTCGCGGAACGGGCGGTACGTCCGGGGTGAAATACCTGACCAAAGCGCTGGATTTGCAATTCTTCCCAGAGTTGTGGTCGGTCCGTACGTCGATTGAAGGGCCGAAACATGATTAAGATTTGGGATATTTCGCAAACGTTGCGGAAAGGCTTACCAGTCTGGCCCGGAGATACCGAGTTTTCTTCGCATTTTCACTGGGAAATGAGTGCCGAGTGTCCGGTGAATGTCGGTCAGTTTACCCTGTCGACCCATTCGGGCACGCATGCGGATGCGCCGGTTCATTATGATGCCAAAGGGAAAACCATGGCAGCGGTCAGCCTGGAATATTACATCGGCCCCTGCGTGGTGGTGGATGCAACTCAGGCGGTTGGGTGGGTGAAACCGCAGGACATCATCAGCCAGTTGCCGGATCAGCTTGAGCGGGTCATTCTGAAAACCTACTCGCAATTTCCGCACAACCAATGGGTTACTGATTTTACGGCGGTGGCTGCGGAAACCATCGATTTACTGGCAGAACGGGGTGCGTGCCTGATTGGGATTGATAGCCCGTCACTGGATCCGCAGACGTCTAAATTCATGCGTGCGCACCATGCCGTCAGGCGCCATGGGATGGCGATTCTGGAGGGGCTGGTTTTAGATGATGTACCCCCGGGCGATTACGAGCTGATTGCACCGCCACTGAAGCTGGATGCGCTGGATGCGTCTCCGGTTCGGGCACTGCTGCGCAGTGTGGTGTAAGGCATCATTTCAAGGAGTAAAGTCACATGCAAACACTGGACAGAGCCTATTTTGAATCGCTGGATCAGGTTGATCCGCTGGCTGAATATCGCGGGCAGTTTGAGCTGCCGGCAGGCCATATTTACCTCAACGGGAACTCGCTGGGCGTCTTGCCGAAAGCCGCAAAAGAAAAAGCCCGGGAAGTGGTGGAAGAACAGTGGGGTCAAGGCTTAATCCGCAGCTGGAACATCCATGACTGGATTCATATTCCGCGCCGTGTCGGTGACAAGATCGCCGGTCTGATTGGGGCTGAACCGGGCGAAGTGATCGTGGCCGATTCGACATCGGTGAATCTGTTCAAACTGGCTGCCGCAGCGGTCAAACTGAATGCCGGTCGCAGCAAAATTTTGTCTGAGCCCGGTAACTTCCCGACAGATTTATATATTCTGCAGGGCCTGGAAAGTTTCATGGATGGCAAGGTACGCCTGGTCACAGAGTCGCGCGACCGCATCATGGACGCGATTGATGAAGAGACCGCCGTGGTGGTGCTGACTCATGTGCACTACAAAAGCGGTGCGATGTTCGATATGGCGGCAATCACGGCCAAGGCCCATGAAAAAGGCGCATTGATCATCTGGGATCTCAGCCACAGCACCGGCGCGGTGCCGGTGGCATTGAATCAGGTGGGTGCCGATTTTGCAGTGGGTTGCGGTTACAAGTATCTGAACGGCGGCCCGGGTGCGCCGGGTTTCCTGTTTGCCGCGAAACGTCATCTGGCACATCTGGAGCAACCGCTGAGCGGCTGGTTTGGTCACACGAATCCATTTGCCATGCGCGACGAATATGAGCCTGCACCAGGGATTGAAAGAACCTTGTGTGGTACCACCTCTGTGGTCTGCGCGAGTTTGCTGGAAGTGGGCGTCGACATCATGGCCTCTGCTGACATGAACCTGATCCGCGAAAAATCGCTGCGGATGGGGCAGTTGTTTATGGAGCTGATTGAATTGCGGTGCGGTCAGTTTGGTTTCGGGATTGTTTCTTCCAAAGATCCGGCAGTGCGCGGGAGTCAGGTCTCTCTGACCCATGAACAGGGGTTTGCCATCATGCAGGCGTTGATTGCCCGCAATATCATCGGTGATTTCCGGGCGCCAAATATTTTGCGTTTCGGATTTACGCCGCTTTATGTTCGCTATGTCGATTTGTGGGATTGTGTCGATGTGCTGGTGGACATCATGACTCATGGCCTGTGGGATAAGGCAGAATTTAAAAAACTGACCGCAGTGACCTGAGACGTCTTTTCATAACGCGATGATAAGAACGCTGATGAATCATCGGCCTGTAAATTGTTACGAGACTGGTAGTTGTGAACAGCCGGGTGCCGAGAGGCCCCGGCTTGTTTGTTGATGCCTGAAGAGTATCCTGAATGAGCGCAAGAATGGTCAGGCATACCGCGGGGAAGATTTGTATGATGGTGGCTCGGATGACCGGAGAAAATCATGACTGATTATCATCAAACGTTGAGCCGGGTGCTGGACGAGATCGACAGAAACCTGGAGCAGTCGCTGACACTGGCGCAGTTAAGCGAGGTTACCTGTTTATCGCCTTTTCATTTTCACCGTTTATTTTCATCAATGCTGGGCATGCCATTGAATGGGTATATCCGGCAGCTCCGCCTCAAACGTGCGGCTTATCAACTGGTATATCGGCCAGAACATCGCATCACGGACATCGCATTTGCGGCAGGTTATCAAAATGCGGAATCTTTCTCCCGGGCATTCCGGCAGGTATTTGGTCAGAGCCCCACGATATTTCAGGCAAATCCTGACTGGGAATACTGGCAGACATTGCAACAACCACTTTCGAATGTCAGGAAAAAGAACATGACCGATAAATTACCAGAAACAGAAATTGTCGAATTCCCCGAAATTCAGCTTGCTGTCTTTGAACACAAAGGTGACCCTGTCACTATTGGGTCAAGCATCCAGCGTTTTATTGCCTGGCGAAAGTCAGTTGGCCTGCGGCCCGATATCAGCCGGACGTTCAACCTGCTTTACGATGATCCGGAAGCAACACCGGCAGATGAATACCGGTTTGATCTAGCCGCTGAGGTCAAGCACTCAATGGCGGATGACGCTGCCGGAATCGTCAGTAAAACGATCCCGACCGGGCGGTATGCCAGAGTCAGACACATTGGCTCAGATGAGTGCCTGGCACCTGTCGTGCAGGCGTTGTATGGCCGGTGGTTTCCCGAAAGCGGAGAATCTTTGGCAGATTTTCCGTTGATCTTTGAACGTGTCCGCTTTTTTCCGGATGTTGCGGAGCATGAAGCGGTGACAGATATTTATCTGCCCCTGAAATAAAAATTGCTTGATAACACACCAGTTGTTGATCAATACTTGATTCATCAAGTATTGATTATATCGAGGTGTTTATGTCTGCAATGAGTCCGCAGGGTCAGCTATTTATGGAACTGACTTTAATCCAAACCAAACTGATGAAAAATATTGACCGGAAGCTCAGTGCTCACGGGATCAGTGTGTCTGAATTTTTTGTACTGCATCAGCTCAGTGAAACTGCAGGTCAGTCAATGAGCCGGGTAGTACTGGCGGAAGCGGTGGGTTTAACGGCATCTGGTGTGACACGGCTGCTGAATCCAATGGAGAAAAACCATTTGGTGGAGAAAGAGAAAAACAGCCGGGATGCCAGAGTCAGCTTGGTGAAACTCACACCAACCGGACAAGAGATTTACCGGGATGCTCTGGTCAGTTTTAACCATGGTGCTGAAGCGATGGCTGAAGGGATGACTACAAGCCAGCTGAACCAGATGACGGGCCTGCTCAGTAAATTGAAATGAATCCGCTGCCGGTGCTGAATGCTTTTCTGACGGATGAAATTCTATTGCCTATAGTTGAGTTTGTAACAGGCAGTTCAGCGCCGGAGGCGGAAAAAGTGAAAAAAGTGAAAGTCGGCTGGGTCGTTTTCAGTGTCATAGCCACTGGCGTGCTGGTGTATACGCAGGCGAAATCGGCTCAGCCTTCATTTGATTGCAGTGCTGTTCGAGCCGGCAGTATTGAAGCGATGATTTGTCAGGATGAAAGGTTGTCTGCGCTGGATAAACAATTGGCGGATGTGTATCAGCAAGCAACAGCAAAAGCGACGAATGAGCATCCCCCGGTGTTGAAAGCGGAGCAAAGAGGCTGGATCAAAGGCCGGAATGAATGCTGGAAAGCTGATGCTCAACATCGATGTGTCGAGCAGGAATACCAGCGCCGGATTGCAGAGCTGCAGGCGAAATACGCGCTGATTAAAGCAACACAGACCGTGTTTTATCGGTGCGAGGATCAGCCGGGCAGTGAAGTCATTGCAACTTACTATCCGACAGACCCGGCATCCTTGATTGCCGAACGCGGCGACCGCGTGTCACTGATGTTTCTGCAGGAAAGCGGCAGTGGGACAAAATATGTCGGACGCAATGAAAGCTTGTGGGAGCATCAGGGAGAGGTGAAGGTCACCTGGGGTTACGGCACCCATGCCCTGACATGTAAAGCCTATCAATAGCAGTGGGCTTGGAAATACAGATCTGCTGTGACTTATTTTCTCTGGCGGCCGATTCTCTCTGGCTGTTCTGTCCGGGTGTACTGTCTGATCTCTATTTACAGCGCGATATAGACCAGAATGGCGCCAAACAAAGCAGTGAACACACCGCCTGCTCGTCCTTGAATTTCACTCAGTTCTACCGCCCAGCTGATCAGCTTTTTAAAATTCGCTCTGCCCAGGGTCATTAAAAACAGTGCGGCAATAATGGCAATCCAGCCTAAAGCGGCCACCAGCAATGGATAATCACTCTGGTCTGCATATTCAATCAGGAGGTAGCCGATCAGTAAGCGTGCGACGACGGCGACAATCTGAAGCCAGAGCTGTTTTTTATGATGGGCCAGAAAATCGAGAATCAGCCTCGGTTCTGCGGCCAGAATTAGTCCCATCCCTGAAATGAATACACCGATCATTCCAATCAGAAGACGCATGTTGCTCTCCGTGTGTAAATAGGGCCGCAGGGATTCGGCCCCTGTAATTGCAATTTCATGTCAGAGCCTTGAGGGGTGACTGTCGGGATCGCCTTCGTCATGCGGTTTGTCGTCATGAGAAACCCCGTGTTCTTCCGGCGCTTCCTGATCCCAGGAGCCGTCTTCGGTCCAGGGGTCATCCTCGGGCAGCTCTTCGATATAGATTTCTTTATCTTCGAAGTCAGGCTGATAACGCAGATCAAAGTGCGCAGCACGGATGATGGAGACACATAAAAGCAATGCCACGATGAGCAGGGGCACGCCACCAATGACGCTGGCGGTTTGCAGGGTGTCCAGTCCGCCCAGGAACATCAGCGTAATCGGCATCACGGATAGTGCGAATGCCCAGAACAGCCGGTTCCAGCGAGCCGGTTCTTCATCAATTTCTTTTTGCACCACGGCGGCGAGAATATAAGAAATCGAGTCAAATGTGGTGGCTGTGAAGATCACGGCCAGAATGGTAAATGCCAGGATCACCAGCTTGCTCAATGCGAGCGTGTGCAGCATGGCAAAAATTGCCGTGGTGGCACCCTCCTGATTCAGAATGGTAATCACATCTAATTTTTCTGACAGCTGGAGGTAGATGCCGTAGTTACCCATGATCATGAAGAACAGGAAGCAGCCGAGTGTGCCGTAAAAAATAGAACCGACGACCATGGTTTTAATGGTGCGTCCCCGGGAAATACGTGCGATAAACAGGCCGACACTGGGTGCGAAGACCAGCCACCAGGCCCAGTAGAAAATGGTCCAGTCCTGAGGGAAGTGGGTATCCGGAAACTGCCGGAACTGGGCAAATGGCTCAGTCCAGGTTGCCATTTCAAACAGGTTATTGATCATCCTGCCGAGTGCATCCACCCCGGTATTCAGCATGAAGAGGGTTGGGCCAGTAATGAAAATAAACAGCAGAATGCCGACGGCCAGCCACATGTTGATGTTCGAGAGCATCTGAATCCCTTTTTTCAGCCCGGCATAGGCGCTGTAACCAAAAATGGCAGTACAGATGATGAGCACTACGATTTGGGTATACAGGTTATTGGGAACACCCAGCAGTTCATGAATCCCCTGATTAATCAGCGGTGCTGCGAGGCCCAGTGTTGTGGCGCCGCCGCCTAACATCCCGAAGATAAAGAACACATCGATCAGTTTCCCCAGCCAGCCTCGGGCCCGTTCATCACCCAGCACCGGCATCAGCGCTTCACTGATTTTCAGCACACTATGGTTCCGGACGTAGTAGAAGTAGGCGATTGGCAGGGCAGGGATCAGATAAATCGACCAGGCCAGGGGCCCCCAGTGAAAGATGCCGTAAGTGACAGCCCATTTGGCGGCTTCGTGGGTTTCTCCCGGAATATCAAAAGGGGGCGTTTGGTAGTAATAGGCCCACTCGATCATCGACCAGTACAAAATTGAAGCGCCAATCCCGGAACAGAACAGCATCGCGGCCCAGGAAAGGGTGGAAAATTCCGGATCCTCTTCCGGTGTACCCAGCTTGATTTGCCCGATGTCGCTGAAAATCACGTAAACCATGAAGATGAAAGCGCCAAGGCCGAGGATCAGGTAGAGCACACCGAGTTGATCGGTCACGAAATCTTTTGCATTTCGGACCCAGGCGGCACCGGTATCCGGGAAAAAGATTAAAGGAAGAGTGACGGCGAAAAGTAAAAATAAAGAACCAAAAAAAGTTGGCTTATCAATGATGTCATTGAATTTGGTCGAGGACATCTGAACCTCCGCATTTTTTTGGGGGGAATCTCCGTTGCGGCCACTTTTCGGCACATTCCTGATGATGTTTGATGCAGGTTCTGAGCCGATGAAAAGAAAAGTACCCGTCAGAAAAAGCTTTAGTTGAGTGCTGATTATAGTTGAGTGCCAAGGGATTGATGCTTCAAAGGTGAGTTTGGCCGGAGATGAGCAGCGAGAAGCCAGCGAGGGCTGGCTTCTTGAGAGACGTGTAATTTCTGAGGTTATCCTTGATGTCGTCTGACTCGCCTCGCGGTGAAGCCGAGCAGAGCAAACAGGGCAAATCCGTTCAGGCTGCCGCCGCTGCCCGAAGAATAACTGGGCGCAGACTGATGAAACATCGGTTGAGCGTGATCCGCCTGGGTTGGGGCGGCATTGGCCTGCCCGCGTTGCTGACGTGCCAGCTGCTCTTTTTCAACCCGCTGTTTGTTCTGGCGCTTGATGCCCAATTGTTCGAAGACTTCATCTTCAACCACCAGCAGAGACGTGTAGTCGGTCAGCAGGCCATATTCGACCGCCAGGGATTCAATCGCCTGCTCCATATCGCTGTCTTTCTGTTCCAGATAGTTCATCTGATCTTCCAGATCGCGAATGGCAGAGAAAGCCCACAGCCGTTCAATTTCAGGGTTCATCAGAGCGCTTTCAGGCAAATTGATCTCGGTTTTGTATTCACGTTTCTGACCGTTCACTGTGGCGGAAAGCGTGATGCGGGTTTGACCGGGCTTAAAATAATGGCCGAACACTGTCAACTGTTCACCCCGATATAAGCTGTTGATCTGTGCCGGGGTCAGGTCTTTGATTTTTACGCCATCAATGTCAAGCTGCACATTGCGATAGGCCTGATGTGTCAGCTTGCTGGTGACGTTCATCAGATGACCTAACATGTCATCGGCGGTAGACACTGAAATCGCAAATCCGTTTGAGACTTTGGTCATCGGCTCCAGCAGCGGCGTATTGGCACTGTTCCCCATGATGAAGGTGTACAGGCGCACATCGTATTTTTGCATCAGTTTCAGGAATTCACGCTTCGCAGTCGTCCCGACATTGGCCACGCCATCAGTGACGAGCACGATGCCGGACGGGCGATCAGCGTCGAGATGGCTGACGGCGCTTTCAATGCCTTCATATAAGTTGGTACCGCCGTCTGGCTGATACCGGTTCACTGAGGCGATGGCGTTTTGGATGTTCTCTGCCGTGACTGGTAAAAAGCCCTTGGTTGCCATATGGGCACTGTCGTCAAACATGATGATCCGGAAACGATCGTCGGCTGGCAGTTTATCCAGGCCACGCTCAACCCCGTTGACCAGTGTGCTGTAGTCACCGGTCATGGAGCCGGATTTGTCCAGCACGAATGTCCAGTCGCGACCCTGCGAAATGACGCCTAAGTCATCACCCGGCGTGAATGTGAGTTTGACCGTGCCGCGCGAACTGCGTTGCGGGTCGCGATAGGCAATCATATCCAGACGACCGGGCAATCCGTCTTTCAGCCGCCAGTAAACCACGATGTCCTGATCCAGTCTGAAAGGACGGTTGACCGCCTGAGCTTCGTTTGCTTCAGTTGTTTGCTGTTGCGACTGATTGGTGATTTCACTGTACCAGACCGTTTGCCCGTCTTGCTGGGACTGACTGATCAGCGCCTGAGGGTGGGCAGGCAAACGCAGGCCATCGACCGGATAAGCCGACTTGACGGTGACATTGAACGTGAATGCTTCTTCGACCCGATCATTGCGTGTCCAGAAAGACGCTGCCTGTTCATCCACACCACCTTCTTCCATCGGATAAACGTAACGTCCGACACCGTGATCCAGCAGGGCATCCTGCACGTACACCAGCTTCACTTTGACCTGCTGCTGCGGCTGAACCGGGAAAACTCGCATTTCAAAGGTCTTGAAGCTGTTCTTTTCTGTCAGAGCGGTTGCGTTCCCCTGATCTTTCTGTTCGTTGTAGATTGCCCTGGCTTTGTCTTTCGCGACTGCTTCGGCAATGACAGGCTTGCCGTTGATCCAGTACACGAATTCACCGACAACGGCTTTTTGCGGAACGGGAAAAGTGTAGAGGGCTTCCAGTTCGGTATCATTCGGGTTGAAGAATTCCTGCTCAATACTGGTGGTTGCGTAGCCGTCTTCAATCACGACACTGACGTGATGGGACTGAATCTTTAAATCCTGATACTGGCTTTGCACCGGTTTCAGCAGGCCGCTGGCCAAAGCTGCCGGACAGACAAAAACGACAGCAATGAAGAGAAATACGGACAGCATGTTCTTTGCAATGTTTGCGAGTGATCGATGGTGTGACATGAGTGCCTCCTATGCAGTTCGCGGTCAGACCACAATGTGTACGCAGGGAAGCTTGGCGGAACTTGATAGAATCGAACAGCGTTAAATTACAGGTTACTTCTCATGAGACCTGAGGTGCCACAGGTTATGACTTTGGTGCCGGATGGAATTCATCGAACAGAGGAAACTGCCAGCGACGAATCGCAAGAATCATGGACGTCCCGTGTCGGGCATCCATACTCAGGTTCTCATCATCCCGGCAGGTCGCATAAAATTCGCTGACCAGTTTCTGTAGGCGTTGCTGCATTCTCTGATTGCTCGGGAGCGACATGAGCCCGGTTGTCATCACCAGTTTTTCGCCGTCGTCGTTGAAGTGACTGGCAAAAAACTCTTTCTGGACCTGCTGCTGGAAAAAACACTGAATCGGGCCGCCGGCAAGCCAGGAAAAGGACGGGGAGATTTTCAGCCGGATGCGGTTATTTGCCTGTAATTCAATAATCCTGAGCCGGTCCAATTGTGCCAGCTTTTGAATCAGTTCCGGGGCTGAAAAATGATACTGTTCCAGAATGTCGGCAAAGCGGTAGCCGTTCAGCACACAGACGGCCACCAGCAGTAACGCTTTATCTTCAACCAGCTGTTTTTCCTGCTCATGGGTCAGCGATTGCAACCCGGACTCACTTGACGCAGTTAGCTGAAAAAGTTCAGCCATGTCCATACCCATGAGCTGGCAGATTTTTTCCAGCCGCTCCAGACTGATACTGCTGCCATCTGCCAGTAACCGCTTCACCGAGCCTTCGCTCAGTGCCAGAGTACGGGCGATGTCCTGATATTGAACGCCATGTAATTTGAGTTGCTTTTTGAGTTCAGAGACCAGCTGGTAGCATTCGGACATGTAATTTTCTCTTTTGGGGCGAAATGTAATTCAACAATGCTAACCGATTGTATGCAAACAGAGTTTGGCGCGGTTGTGTCTTGAGTCACAGGCCACAGGTCATCAGCCAGCCGGGATGACTGGCTGATGCCTGGAAACTGTTCCCTGAAAAAGAGAGGGAATCAGTAACGGTTGATTGTGATGTCCGAGATATAACCATGGTTGGCATGATGCAGAGATTTTTTCAGCATGTTTGCTGTTTCATCTGCTGTCATGAAGCCGCTGAGATCCATGGTTTTCCCGCTGGTGGCCCAGAAATCGGTTGCCATGCCGCCCGGGTAGACGCCCACCAGATTCATGGGTTTATCTTTCAGTTCCAGCCGGACGGATTCCATCAATCCTCTGACGCCCCATTTCACGGCGCAATAGGTCGATTCACCGGCTTTTGCGGTTTGCGCTGCTGTAGACATCACCATCACCATGGTCAGCGGAGTATTGCGATAGCGGATCACGGCTTCACGCAGGAAATAGGCTGCAGACAGCAGGTTGTTGTGTATCAGCCGGGCAATTGCTTCGGGATCCTGTTTTTCAATCGTGCCAAAGTGGCCGCTGCCGGTGCAGAAAATGATGGTTTCCGGTGTCGCGGGGAGCTGGTCAAAAAGCCGGGTGACTGCTTTGGGATCAGAAAGATCTGCAGTCAGCGTACAAATATTGGCAGGTTGGCAAGCCTGAGCCACCTCATGCAGTCGTTCATCATGACGGCCTGTCAGCGTTAACGTGTGCTTATCCTGAGCATAAGTTTTTGCCAGCGCAGCGCCCAGTCCACTGCTGGCTCCGGTAATGAGGATCATTGCTTACCTTCTGTTTCTTATGGGGTTATAGGGCCAAGTATAGTGATCATTCTGCATGGTCACACCGTGAAAATCGCCGCCGGGCTTCGCAAGACAGCCTGAATTTCAAACAGTGATGTGTGTGGATATTTCTACTGAGATATTTTTAAACATTTTTCGTGTTGGCTAGAATGAAACCAATTGACTATTGCCTGACGTGCAATTGCTGGTGTGATTGGTCACAAACAGGGGCTGAACGGTGGGTTTTTCTGCTGCTCAGCGCGTTGTAGATTCCTTAAACTGCATATCACTGAGAGAAAGCCAATGAAGAACTACGGTGTTTTGAAAGGCTCGGTTATCAACTATGTACGCGATAATGACAATTCCCCTCATTCAGAATTGTTATTACAAGCGAATGGTGTGGATTACCGGATTGCGATTAACGTTCGATCCAGCAGAGGGCCGGTTCATCGCCGCCTGATTGAGCACTTGATTGTCCATGATTTTCAGCATCCGACCTTGGATCACGCAAGGGAGTTACCGATCGGCTGGAATGATTTACGCGATGGTGTCGATGATGAAGCCGCCTTGGATTACATCCGAAGCAACATGTTCCGTGCCACTGACATGAAGCCGGTTGTTCACATGGAACCCGGCCCGAATAACGACTTATTCGAATACATCGAAGGGTTAATTGACAGGGCTATCCGGGAAGATGACGCAACAGTGTATGCCTTTGGCGAACGTTGGGGACCGGAAGATGACAAAGAAGATAAGTACTTTGATTTTCTGCCCGGGAATGGCGTGCATATGATTCACATGAATCAGGGCGACCCCAGTGATAATCACGGAACTTACCGCGATGGTGCCTTGTTTATTGACTTTCCGTCTTCAAATCAGTCAGTTGCCTTGTTCCTGAAATTCCAGAATCAGGTCTGGCATACAGATGATCAGGATGCAACGCCTATGTCCGGCGCGCCATCGGTTGTTCATGTTGAAATTCCGTCTCACGGTGATGCACCATCGTGGCCGGTCGTTTCACCTGACTCACCGTATCATTTAGCCCGGATTGTGGCGGCCATGGTCAATCCGTTTGCTGAAGATGAAGGCAACGAGTTTGTCACCGTGCTCAACATCTCAGAGGAACCATTGGATCTGAGCGGCTGGAAAGTACTCGACCGTAATGACAACTTTGATGATGTGCCGGATGCTGTCGTTCAGCCCGGTGAAACGGCTGTGATCAGACTTTCAGGGGAAGGTGCCCAGCTGTCGAATAAAGGCGGAACCATCACCTTATTGGATGCCCGCGGATTTAAAGTTGACGGTGTTGCCTACACCAAGAAAGACGCTTCCCGCAGAGGACGCCCCGTCGTGTTTGTTTAATGGTGTTTGCCTGAAAGTATTGTTGGTTCAAAGCTTCATGGATAACCACAGCCCTTGCCAGCGCAGGGGCTGTTTTAATTTCTTGTCACGCTGGTTCACAGTTCAATATGTATCTCACCACGGCTGAGAACAAACGGACCGGTGACCACAGTCATTGCCCTCTGCGACTCAGCATGATCCCGAATGTTTTACCCATAATCATCAGGTCAGTTCTGAACCATGGCCAGAACGACCCCAGTATCAGCGCGTAGCTGTGGTCAAAAGCCACTTTGCTGCGAACATCTTCGATACTGGTGTCATAGCCCTGGTTGATCTGAGCCAGACCTGTAATCCCGGGCAGAATTCCGTACGTCCGTTCAGTGAAAAAGGGAATGGCAGATTCGAGCTGCTGATAAAATTCCGGCCTTTCCGGTCGGGGACCGACGATTGACATGTCACCCCGGAGCACATTAATCAGCTGGGGGAGTTCATCCAGACGGGTTTTTCTGAGGAACGAACCGACGCGGGTAATGCGTGGATCTGCCTTGGACGCGAATACGGCACCAGTCACGGATTCCGCGTTCACGACCATGGTCCGGAATTTCAGGATATTAAAGATTCGGGTCTGCTCAGGCAGCATTTGTCCGATCCGGCGCTGCTGGAAAAAAACAGGGCCGGGGGAGTCCAGTTTGATGGCCAGTGCGATGACCGGGAAGACGGGAAGCGTGAGCGCCAGCCCCAGTCCGGCAATGATGATATCCATCACGCGTTTTGTTTTGGCGGTGATCGGATTCATGGCGCTGCTCTGGCGTTGGTTGGAGTGGATAATGAACGGGCGTCTGTCAGATGCGGAGAGAGCTGTGACCCGCTGCCAGCGACCTTTTTCCAGACCCAGGGCATACCTCAGACTGCCGATCAGACTGGCGGCATGACCGCTGACCAGATAAGCGAGGGTGTGTCCCAGTTTGCCTGTCGGTGCGGCCGGGAAAATCAGCGTCGTGACGGCAATCAGATACAGAAAGCTCTGGATTAGCGCAAGGCAGAGAAATACGCTGGATTCACCGGCGAGCAGCAGACTGCCGACCAGCGCAAATACCATCAGATAACCACTCAGAACTCGCAGGACTTTGCCGGAAGTAAAAAGAAAGGCGACGCCCCGGTATCTGGGGCTGAGCAGCTGTTTCAACAGGACGACTTGTTGCAGGTTGCCCGCGCCGATTCGCTGGCGACGTTTGAAATCCATGGCGACAGACGAAGCTTCCAGTTCCAGCGCAATAATCTGGTTTTCATGGGCTGCCCGGTAGCCCTTGGCCACGATCCGCATCGGCAGAACAAAGTCATCATTGATTGTGTCAGCCGGGAGCGGTTCAAACAGCTCACGCCGGAACAGATAAAAGGCGCCATGGGCACCCAGCGTCGCCCCCAGCGCCGCTTCCTGAGTCTTGAGCAGCCCCTGATATTGCCAGTAGGTTTCTTCGCCGCCGGTGCCCGGCTGGTAGATCTGATAATGGCTGTTGAGCACTCCCACCGCGGGATCAGCAAAACTTGCCGCGGCCTGTAGTAATGCATCGCAGGAAATGATGGCGGAAACATCGCTCAGCGCCACGAGATCACATGCCAGCAAGGGGATGACTTCATTCATCGTTGCGACTTTTCCGCGGTTCTCTGCAAATTCCATCACGGTAATATTCAGATGCCGGCAGGCCATTTCATCGGCTGTCTGCCTTGCCAGCGCGGCCGTTTCATCCTGACAGCCATCGCAGGCAATGACGATACTGAGTTTGCTGCCGGGATAGTCCAGCGCAGCGAGATTCCGGATTTTTTCAGCGATCCAGGCCGCTTCGTTATAGGCTGGAACCATAATGGCAATCCGGGGTAAGTCTGCATCAGATGCGCTGTCCTGAAATGCCCGGCTGATGGCCTGCGGTTTGACGGTCTGTGGTTTGATTGATGACGTTTTTTTGCTCAGCCAGCGTAAAAGCAATGGATAGCCAAGGTGATGATAAATGATCAGAACAATCGCAATCAGGGTGAGAGAGCTGATGAGTTGCTGCCACATATCGGTCACCTTTTTCTATGCCGGTTCTCTGTCGGTTTTAGGCCGGGAGCTTCCCCAGACGGCCAAGTTCATCGTATGCAAACGCCATTTTTCGGGCATCGTTGTGTTGCAGGATATGATGTCGCGGGTTCTGTCTCGGCTTCGTCATTAACGCTGTTGTCAGTTGATAGGTCAGGGTTCGCGGGTCTTCCGGACTGAGGATCATGCCGCTGAACGGGCACAGTGTTTCCCGGCTGGCACCAACATCCGTAACCGCTGCCGGGATCCCGCAGGCTTGGGCCTCAAGCGGGGTCAGCGGGTAGCCTTCCGCCGCAGAAACCAGACAAAATAAATCCAGAGCCTGATAAAACTGGGGCATATCCTCAACCAGCCCCATAAAATGCACGCGTTCCGTGACATTCAGGCTGATGGCGTGGTTGAACAGTTTATCGGCCATACTGCCGTGTCCTGCGATGACAAGATGGACATGATGGGGTAATTCCGGCAGGACTTCGATCAGCAGGAATTGCCGCTTGACGGGCTCAAGCCTTCCGGCAGTCCCGATAAGCAACGCATCCTGCGGCAGTCCCAGAGACTGGCGGGCTTTTTCCTGACTGCCCGGTTGAAAGCGTTCTGTATCTATGCCGTTCAGTATGGTCATGACGTTTCGGCGCTTCAGACGCTGATACAACTGGTATGCGACCTGAGCACCGTCTGCAACCAGAAGCGGGCGACTGAAAGTGAGTGCAAGTTTTTGCAGCCGGCACCGTTTTTCATTCGCCAGATGCCATGCATCATGCTCGGTATGAATCAGCGTGGGAACTCTTGCGAGCCTTGCAGCCAGACCGGCATACAGTAATGGCCCGATATGGTGTGTATGGACAATCTCGGCGTTCATCCGGCGGAAAATGCGGGTGAGCGTCAGGATGAGTTCAGGGGAAAAGCCCGGCTCTTTGTCCAGGAAGATCAGTTTATCCGCGACGGCTTCGAGTCTCGGCCATTGGTCCAGCGCTGAGGCTTTGGTGCCCTCAAGGCTGAGGATATACATGCTGTCTTTATTGGCAGAAAACCGGAGAATATCCAGAGCGAGTGCTTCCAGACCGCCCGGTTTCAAGTGTTGTACAACTTGGATGACTGTCTTCATTCGCTTCACCTTACCTGGCTGGATGCTCATTTCCTGATTCAGCAATTGCTGTGCCATGATTGAACCCATCCTGAGTTCCTGATAAATCACGAAGTCCTGCTGGCGGATGTCCGTTTTTTTTGCATTTTGAGACTCAAGATGAAAACGGTGCAGTTTTATGGCAACGGGATGCTGTTTTCTGTGCGTCTTTCTGCAAACGAGGCACTGAGATCCAAACTGACTGCTGCCTGGGGTTGTGGCGGCAGGCGGGTCAGCACAGGCACACCGGTCAGGCTGTACAGGCGATCTTTGCGCCGGACTGATGTATCGGTCAGTTCAAGCACCAGTGCCGCACCACTGCCAATCAAAATGCCCCCAAACACGCCAGACAGAATGAAAACAATCACAGGCAGGTTCGATGGTCCGCTCGGCGTAAAGGGCTGATCAATCACTTTGATGCGTTTGTCCTGCTCGAAAATACCCAGAGAACTGGTGAGCCGGGCCATTTCATATCGCTTGAGCAGTTCGTCATACAGCTGGCTTTTGACGGCCAGATCCCGCTCCAGTCGCTTCAGTTCCTGTTCTTTATTACTGAAGGCGTGTGCTTTTGCTTCCAGTTCATGCACCATGTTTTTCAGGCTGGCAGTTTCTTCCTGCAGCGCATCGACTTTGCTGCGTGCTAACTGCAGCTGTTCGAGCTGCGAAATCAGTAACGGCTGGGTGTGTCCGTTGTCATAGACCGTGTTGTGTGAGGCGATGTCCCAGAGCTGTTCGGGGTTCACCGGGGTGGGTGTGGCCGACAGGACTTTTTGTCTTTCATCTTCCAGTCTTCTGAGTTCACGCAGCGCGCCCTGAACCGCGGAATGCTGATCGGTATATCTGGCCCGGAGAAGGGTGATTTCACTGCGGGTTTTGATGATTTGTTCTTCAATGCGCCCAATCACCGGATTGGTTCTGGACAGCTGCTGGTCCAGACCGCCGAGACTGCGCACGGCGCCTGCCAATTCAGATTTTTTTTCCGCCAAACGCTGTTTGAGCTGACCCAGCTGCGTCATGGTCGACACCTGTAACTCGGGCAGTACGGTGATGTGCTCACTTTTATAACTGGCGAGTGCCTGTTCGGCTTTTTCCAGTTCTTCCCGGCGGTACTGAATATGCTCAGACAGAAAGTAGCTGGAATCTTTCATGGAAGACCGTTCAGGGGCGAGCACTTGCTCAATGAAATGCCGGCTCACAATATCCAGCGTTTCCTTCATACCCTCCCGGGCACCGGAACGGTAGTCAATCCGGATCAGATCCTTGCCCATCATACTGACTGTAAGACCGGCAGAAAGGCGGGCAATGACCGCATCTGCTTCGGCATCGCTGGTTTGATCGTGAATGAGCCCGCGGTCGCGTGCGACAGCGCCCAGAATGTGGCGGCTGTGCAGCAGGGTTTTTAAGGCGTCCATGCGGTCTTTCAGCATGGCTGAAACCGCGAGATCCTCCAGAAACGGATTCATTTTCGAGGTTTCCTGAATCAGCATACTGGTATGGGAACGGTAGGTTTTCGGGCTGAAGGTTCCGATGATACCGCCGAACACCGGGAGAATGAGAATCGGCAACACAATCAGATAACGCCGCCGCCAGGCCGCTTCCAGAATGATCAGAAACCGATGAGACAGTCGCATCACAGTCCCTCCAGCCACTGGCTCACCTGAGCCGCTCTTTGCTGCCAGGTATGGTCCGCCGCAACATTTGCCTGATGGGGTGCCGGAGATTGCTGACCGGCCCGCAGAATGGCGTTGACCATCTCATCGGCGCTCCGGGCAACGTGAATCAGTTCCCGGTACGGCTTCAGCGCAGGAAAAGGGGTTGCAACCACAGGCTGACCGGCAGCCAGATATTCAAGCAGCTTGAGCGGGTTACAGGCTCGTATCTGTGCATTATCAACAAAAGGCAATAAAGAGACTTGCCAGTGCTGACTGTAAGACGGTAGCTGGTGATGCGCTCGGGGACCCAGAAGATGGACCTGAGGCAATTTGGCGATCGGACTGATGTCTGTGTGAATCTGACCGATAAAGACAAAATGCCAGTCCGGTAAGCGTTTGATCACCTCAGCCAGCATCGGATAATCCAGCCAATCAGACAGACTGCCGTAGAATCCGGCGACTGGCCGGCCGTCATCCGGTAAGTCTGCGGCCCGCGGTACGGGTGAATTGAAGCGCAAGAAATCAACCCCGTGGGGGAGATGCCGGGTTTTCGAAGCCGGAAACTGTTCAGCCAGCACCGGGCTGGCCGCCATGATCAGGTCGGCACGATGGACCAGTGATTGCTCATGTTGGGAGACGGTCTGGTGGTCGACGCCCGCCAGGGCAGAAAAATCATCGCCGCAGTAGTAAACCACCGCAGACTCGCCCAGTTGTCCGCATAAATCGGCGGCGGTCGGCAGCGATGTCCACAAAATGGGAGCGTGCAGTTTGGATTGCCGCATTATCGGAAGCAATTGGCGACGCATCAGCCAGGCGGCCAGTTTTCGTTCCCAACGGGTGCGAGGTGCTGGAATCGTCTTCAGATTGATGACCTGCATTTGGTCTGGCACTGATATTCCGGATTGAGGTTGCTGGCCGGACTGTCGTGCAGCGAACAGTTTTCGCCAGGCGCGCTGAAGATCCCGGCCTGTCAGTGCCGGGCGACGCAGGCTAATTGAATTGATCCAAAGCACCTGCCGATCCTGTGCCAGATACCGGATCAGATGCTGGGTACTGGACGGCAGACCTCCCCAGTCTTCGCCGAAGACGATCAGATCATGCGGCATCTGTTTTCTCCTCATCCGGCCGGGTCAGAGGGCTTGGGTGGATCAAGGTACGGAGTACCTTCGCCGGGTTTCCGGCAGCCAGCACACCCGGTGGCAGACTTTTAGTCACAATGCTCCCGGCAGCGACGATCGTGCCCTGACCAATACGGACACCGGGCATGATATACACACCCGTGCCCAGCCAGACATCGTCTTCCAGAATAATATCGCCGGTTTGTGAGTCGGCATCCGGCTGTCCGGCTGCCCGGGCGACAGGGTCAACCGGATGACCCGGATAGCCGCACAAGAAGCTGCGCCCTGCAATTCGGACGTTATTGCCCAGAATCACCTGAGTGCCCACTGCAATGGTAGTTTGCCAGCCAATTCCGACGTTATCGCCCACCTGTAACTCCGGCTGACAGGTTCCGTGAGCTCGGCCACTGAAAGTTGTGTGTCCGGAGATCCGGCAGCGATGTCCTACGGTGATTTTCAGCGGACCGGAGATAAATGGCAGGCCGCCATACAGGTTTAAGCCGCGGCCGCACGCTGTCAGACGGCCTTTGAACAGCGGGGTCCACCAGCATATCCGGACCAGGGTCTGTACTGAGGTGAGAGCGACTTTCCAGCCGTGATAAAGCGGCAGACTCAGCAGGCGCGGCGCAGGAACTTCCAAACGGCGCAGCCACAGACTGAGGTGAAATAACCGCTTTGCCAGAGGATTCTGGCTATGTTTGAGCCACTGTTTTACATGATGGACCGACACAACTGACATGAGACCTCCTGTGCTGGAACACTTGCTGAAACAATCAATGTTTTCAATCAGGTTTGTATCTGGCTTATGCATAGGTAGTGCCAGTTTGTCAGTCAGGCAGTGTCTTCTGAGAAGAGTCATGAATGTTCTCAGCGTGAGGACATTTCGCTTCGCAAAATGCAACGGACGAATCGCCGGATGCAGTCTCCTGTTGCGGATGTGGTTATTGCGGATGTGGTTGAGGCTGTCGTCGTGGTTCCGGGCTGGATTGCGACGCCTGGGTTTTCACATAGTTTCCGACCGCAATCACCAGTGCCGCCAGAATATAGATTGGCCAGGTAAACCCCTGGGTCAGAAAGGTGCCGGACACAACAGTGCCCAGCAACCCGGCAAGGACAGCCTGCGCCGTTGTATAGACGGCAGGATCGTAGTGGGCGAGGTTCGTTTCAATCCGGCCGAGAGTGACAAAAGCGGTGCGGATCAGACAAATAATCATGGTGACAAAAACCGTGAGACCCAGGAATCCGGTTTCAGCCAGTACACCGAACCAGGTGCTGTGAACCGCATGGTTCAGGCCGTCCCAGTGCGGACTGTAGAAAAAGTAATTGGCATAGAAATTATCCAGCCCGACGCCGGTAAATGGATGCGCAACCGCCATTTTTGTGGCTGCTTCCCAGGCATACAAACGGCCCATGGCAGAGGCATCGATGCCTTCTTCTGCGGCACCGCCTGAAGCCCGGTCTGAAATACCGGCGGCCAGAAAGAGCAACGCAGCTGCCAGTGCGCCAAGTGAGAAGAACAGGGTTTTGGACTTCATCCGGCGGTAGCCGAATAATCCGAAGACGGTCAGGATCCCCAGCAGACCACCACGGCTTTGGGTGGCAAGCACTGCGCTGAACAGAATGGGAGTCGATAACAATCCGATGAGACGGCTGTACAGCGGCATGGATTTGGTCAGCAGCAGTGCGACCGCGAATGAGGTCGGGAACATCAGGACCAGTGCCAGATCATTGGGATCGCCCAGCATCGAACCGATTGCACGCCCGATGGTGACACGGGTGCCTTCTACCAGCCCGATCCCGTTGGCTTTGTTGTATAGAGCGACAAGGCCGACCACCATGCCTGAAAACGCAATCACGTTGGAGGACAGGGCAAAATCCTTTGCGGCCCGGGACAACCAGGCGATCGCAAAGACCATGATCAGGATTTTCCAGTAAGTGGCTTTGAAGTAAGCCAGCGCAATACCGCGGTTTTCAGCCATGATGACACCAATCAGAACCAGAATGGCGAAGGTGGTCAGCACGGTCAGATCCCGGTGCCAGTAAGCGCGATACCGCTGTGAGATCCCAATATGCCAGCACAGTGCTCCCAGAGAAGCCAGCGACAGCAGCAGCGGGATTTTCAGCGAATAAAGTTGCGGGAAGACTTCATGGATGCGGAAAAAAGAAAAAACCACAAACAGCAGTACCATGAGGAAGGGGCGGGTCAGCACAAATAAAATCGCAAATGGTATCAGGCCAAATACCGGCAGCAGCAGGGGATGCGGAATCAGCCGCCAGATTGCGCCGAAGACGACACAAAGTGCCAGCCCGAGCATGCACTGATTTCTGGATGACCTGAGACGCGCATCGGTCATCGTGACAGAGCCCTGTGCCGGATGAAATCCGGTAGAAGCTGCAGGTGGTGAAAACACCAGGCCAGCATGAGGGTGGCGACACCGGCAACCAGAATCTGGGTTATCGCGTTCCAGGAAATCACGCTCAGGCTCATGACGATGGCGGTCAGGGCAGCGCCTGCGGCCAGGGCTTTCCGGCGAAATGGCAGCGGATGCCGGGCCTGACTTAAACGCCAGATCAGCAGGACACGAATGAGCTGGGCGGCAAGCAGCGCAGCCAGAATTCCCCAGACAGACCAGGCTGGTGTGAGCAGAACCATCAGGCAGACACCGACGACGGCACTCAGCCCCTGAATCATCATCAGCGAGCGGGTGCTTTTGGTCGCCAAAGCGCCGAGATTCAGTAACTCGCAGATTTCACGCAGTGCGGCGATGAGGATGAGGACAAACGCATAGAGGCTGGCCTGTGCGTAGCTGGGCGGCATGAGCCAGTGAATAAATACAGGGGCGACAAGACTGACGCTGACGGTAATCAGTCCGAGCAGAGCAAGGCCGTGGGTAGTCATCCGGGCGGCCTGATACCGGCCATTTTCGCCAAACAGTATCCCGAAACGTTTGGGCATCCACCACATTCCAAAGGGCTGCATCATCAGCACCACGGCGAGCGCAAATTTGCTGGCGACGGCATACTGAGCCACATCCTGCAGGCTGGCGAAATGGGCCAGCACCCACCGGTCGAATCCGTTCAGAGTAAATGCCAGTAAGCCGCTGCCCATGATCGGCCAGGAATAGCTGAGAATCTCGCGTCCTTTGCCCCGCTGGATGCGGATGCCGGTGTCCCGGTACTGGATGATGAGCAGGAGCGCGGCCTGCGTCATGGCGACCATAAACCCGGCTTCAAGAATGCCGGTCACCCCCTTACCGGCATGGAGCATCAGAAGAATCAAGCCCGCGTGACTGATGGCTCTGCCTGTGGTCAGCAAGAAGAACGTCCAGACTTTATCTCGCATTCTCAGCCATGCCAGCGGGACAGCGATGCAGCTTTCGAAGGCCAGCACGGTGAACATCAGACTTAACTCGTAACGGGAAAATAAGGCCGGGCTGAGATCACCAATCAGCGCAGCGGCTGTCCAGAGGAAAGGCAAGGTCAGGATTGCAATGCAGAGGGTGATCCCCATGACCTGACTGGCATGGAATTTCTGCGCCTGTTCATTTTGCGCGGCACCGGCGAAGCGGTACAGCGCTTCGCTTAACCCCATTCCCAGAATAATGCTGGCGAACATCGCAATACTGGTCAGCACTTCCAGCCGACCGAATTCATCCGGCGGCAACTGATGGGTGATAAGTGGCAGCATAAACAGGGAAACGCCTTTCATCAGCACAATGCTGATGCCATACAACACCATGTATTGCATGGCTTTGGGAACCGGGAGTTTAACCATGTCTGGCACCTCCGATGCGGGCTTTCACGCGCTGGATAAACGGCAGCCTGACGGATACGTCGGCTGCAGGCGGAGAGCAGAGTTCGGTGATGACATCGACCACAGGCTGATAGCATGTTTCCGCCCGGTAATTTTCGGCCAGCTGGCGTGCTCTGGTTCCAATTCGCTGAACTGATTTCATATCCCGGCTCAGCCATAAAATGGTGCTGGCCAGGGCATCGTGGTCACCAGGCGGGTACTTGATGCAGTGGACGCCGTCCATTAACACCGAATCCCAGTAAGCGCCGTCGGCCGGGATCACCAAACAATGTCCCGCAGCCATGGCTTCCAGAACGGAAAGACCAAAGGGTTCCCTGACACTGGTAGAGATAAACAGGTTACAGCGGGCCCGGATGGCATCGAAGTTGACCGGATTTTCATGCCAGTGAATCCGGGCAATCGGCTGCCCGGATTCAGAAACGGGCAGCTGGGTTTGTTTGGGTCTGAGATAGCAGATCTCCGAATCCGGACGGTGCTCAACCGGCAGCGACTCAAGGGCCAGCAGTAGCCGGTCCAGCCCTTTCCATTTCAGCAAAGAAGCGGCCCATAGCAAACGGGGCTGTTCATACTGACATGCACCAGGCCACTGGTCGGGGCAAAGCCCGTTGATGAAAGACTGAAATCTGGCTTTGACGGGAGTAAATCTGTAGCCTGCCTTGCGAAGCGCCGCAGTCATGCTGTCCTGACAACTGTCAAGAAAGCAGACTTTGTCGGCCGCGGCCAGGCTTCGTCCGAGCATACGGGAATGTCCGACGGGCCCATGAACAAGTTGCAGCAGCGGCCATCCGGTCAGTTTTTTCAGCAGGAAAAGAGAAAAATCGACGCCGGGGCCGGACGCCCCGAGTAAGAGTGCTGGCCGGCCATGCTTCAGGCAGGCTTTCAATCCCGTTGCTGCAGTCAGCAGGTGACGAATCAGATAACCGAGACCGTGATTTCCTCCGGGGAGCCACCGGGGGCGCCACAGCGGGAGATGTTCACAGTCTGGCAGGGGCCAGCTCTCCGGGTCATTGGTCAGGACCCGGATATGAAATTGTCCGGCGGGCAGCTGTTTTAACAGAGAAACGGTCGCATTTTTGCTGCCCCCGCCAAAGGCGATGGGATCGATGATGAAGAGGGTGTTACTTTTCGCCATGGCAGGGTTCCTCTAACCAGCGCTGCGCCTGAAACCGGGTCAGTCTGTTTGGCCGAAAGCTCAGGATGCCCCGGTACATTGCGTGCAGGTGCCAGTCTTTATGCAGGCGCGGGATGCTGTCCGCGTCGCTGGCGATGGCGTGATAGAGTGTTTCAAACGACTGACAGTATTTCTCAATGGTCAGGTTGTTACGGATGAAGTCTCGTCCGGAGGCGCCTAACCGTTGCCGTAAGTCCGGATCGGTCAGCAGGGTTTCGATTTTGGCGAGCAAATCGACTTCATTGTTTGTGGCGGCGAGAAGCCCGGTGACCTGATCTTTGATTACGCTGCCGACACCGCCGATATAATTGACGACCACGGGCAGTCCGGCCAGACTTGCTTCCGCCAGTGCCAGACCAAAAGATTCGGAGTGTGCACTGGAGATATAGATATCCATGCCGCCTTTCATCCAGGCAATGACATCGGCCTGCTGACCTGCAAAATGAACGCGATCATGGATATTCAGTTTCTCAGCCATTGCTTCAAATGTTGGTTGATCCCGCCCGTTTCCGAGTAGCACTAAATGAACCGGATACCCTTTTGCAATCAGTCTGTGGGTAACATTCAGTAAGTGATCAATGCCTTTTTCCATCAGCATGGCCCCGGCATAGCCCAGAACAATGGCATCATAGGGAATGCCCATGGTGTTTCGGAAAGAGAATGCTTCCACTGCGTCCAAAGCCTCGATATCAATGCCGTTGGGAATGATTTGGCACTTCTCCGGAGAAAATCCTTCCTGCATAAAAGGGGAAAGCACATAGTCGCTGACGCCGACCAGCAAAGGGGCCTGATAGAGCCCCAGTGTCAGGCGATCCCGAAGTGAGTAGTGGGCATGCAGGTGAACAAGCATCGGCGTCCGGCACCATCTCGCGGCCCAGTGCATCCACTGGCACGGGGCACCGCTGTTGCAGTGAACCACATCGGCCCGGTAAGCATGAATCAGGCGCTGACCGGCGCGAACCAGCTGCCACCAACCGAACAGCCGGAGTTTGGGTTTTTCCCAGCCAAG
Organism: Photobacterium sp. 53610; assembly: GCF_036409375.1. Taxonomy (NCBI): domain Bacteria; kingdom Pseudomonadati; phylum Pseudomonadota; class Gammaproteobacteria; order Vibrionales; family Vibrionaceae; genus Photobacterium; species Photobacterium sp. 53610. The sequence continues at coordinate 677,980 of NZ_JAXOFS010000001.1, forward strand.
CAACAGCGAAAAGGGGGTGGCATGGCAGGCGACGCCCATGGCTCTGGCCGCCATGGCCAGCTCCTGGCTGTTACACCACAGCACCGGCGTAAAGGCTTTTCTGTCCAGATGTGCGAACAGATTCAGCAAACACCGTTCACTTCCCCGGATACCATCGTCGCCATAGTGAACAAACAATATGGTTTTGGCAGTGGTTGATTCTCTGTTCATCAGTGCCTCCGAACCGATGTCGATCGGTGTTCGTGTGTTTCGGTGTGTCTTCGTGCGAATAGGCTGAGCAATTCAGACGCCGCGCAGCACATTCGGGTTGCGCCCTCAGGCCAGCTTTGCCGGTGTCAGATTCACAACAAGCGAATATTGTGCCAGCAGTGCGGGCAGAACCGCTTCGGCTGAAAAATTCTTCCGGACGGAACGAATCGCTTGCTGACGCATGTTCATGCGTTGTTCGGCGGGGAGGGCAAACCAGTGTTTCAGCCAGTGATACAGGTGTTCGGGCTCATCCGGGGATATCAGCCAGCCGTTGTGGTCATGGATGATCGCGCGGCTCATAGCGCCCACCTCTGTTGCAATGACAGGGATGCCGAATGAGAGTGCTTCCAGCGCGGCCATTGGCAGCCCTTCGTGCCGGGAAGGCATGATGAGCAGGCCAATGTTCTGCCAGATGTCAGTCATGTCCTGCTGCATGCCGTGAAAGTGCAGATTCGCCGGGCTGTCTTGTTCTAATGCTGTTCTGAGCGGGCCGTCGCCGTAGCAGTCAAACTGAAGTGCCGGACATTGGCGGGCTAGTTCGGCAAAGCGATCCGGGCCTTTTTCATGGCTGAGTCGGCCGACAAAAGCAATTTGGTGTCCTTGAGAAGCCGTCTGGCTCAGATGATTGGTGAAGTTATCCAGTACGACCGATGGCCGGGAAAGGCGGCTGGCAATGCTGTGACTGACGGCAAAAGTAGCGTTGGCGAGACAGGCCGTAGCTCTGTCGGCTATATCATAGAGCGCCAGCCTGCCGCGGCAGGTTTCTCCGGCATGATAGGTCGACACAACCGGGCAGGACAAAAAGGGTTTGAGCAGACGGCACAGGATCCCGGCTTTATACCCGTGGGTATGCACCAGTAAAGGACGCATCTGTCTGGCAAGGCGGAGCAGGGAACGGAGTTTACCGTCCAGCACAAACACGGGGACGGGCTGGGTCCGGGGCGCAGCCTGGGCCGACAGTCTGGCGATCAGCGGGTGAGTATGGCCATAATCCTGCCACAGGATGACCTGCACATCATAACGGCTGGTCTTTAATGCGGTCGCCAGCTCCTGAATATGAGTTTCAATCCCGCCCAGGGTCCGGCTGTCAGCAATCAGCCAGATCGGGCGGCTCGCTGGTCTCGCAGTGAAGGTGTTCTTGCTCATGTGAGTTCCCGCAGACAAAAAGAGAATACGGAAACCCGGCAAATTTGATGCCACCCTATCAGGCAGCAGATAGGCAGGCTGCCTATAGGGAGGCGGCATATGGGCAGACCGGACACGCATGCTTTCGTGCCATGTCCGGCCTTGTACTCACCTGAGTTGCATTCTGCAACTCAAAGTGCGTCTTCATCCGGCAGATCAACTGCCTGTTTTCAGGACAATATTATGGATATCCAAGGCTTTCAGTTGCAGGAATGACTTTTCCGCGACCGTCAGCAACTGCTCACCCAGTTCAATCGCATGCGCTTTGCAATTTTGAATACACAAATGTTCAATGCGTCTGGCCAGCATCGACAGCCGGATATTGCCGTAACTGCCAGCGCTGCTGGCGAGCGCGTGGGTTTCAAACTGCAGCTGATCCGGGTTGTTGTCCTCAATGGCTTTGCGGATAGTGGCGATTCGGTTTTGGCTGTCTTCAAGATACAGCTCGACCAGCATGTCGGTATCTTCGAAGGAGGTGTCCTCGATCAACTGATGGATGGTTGTCGGATCAACCAGCGGATACAGCGATAAAGGAATTTCGTCTTTATTCGCACAGAAGGTTTCTGCTTCATCAATGGACTGACACGGTACAGTGCACCGCCTTTCGTTGCTGTGGGAGACAGGTTTGACCCATTTGCTCAGGCAGTCCAGTAATTGTGCTTTGTGAATGGGCTTGCTCAGGTAGTCGGTCATCCCGGCGGACAGGAAACGTTCTCTGTCCCCTGTCAGGGTATGAGCGGTCAAAGCAATGATCGGCAGTGACTGGTTCTCCGGCGACAGGGCTCGGATCCGCTGTGTTGCTTCCATGCCGTCCATACCGGGCATCGAGATGTCCATAAAAATCAGGTCGTAGTGGCGTTGCTGAACAGCAAGAATCGCCTGCTCGCCGCTGGTGACCATATCGGTTTCGATACCCGCGGTTTTCAGCATATGGCCAATCACCAGACGGTTTGCCGCGTTGTCCTCGGTGACCAGAATCTTCATCCCGGCCCGGAGAATCGGCAGTTGTTTCTGGCTCAGTGGATGCGTCGCATCTTGCGATGCAATTGCCAACGGAATGGAAAAGTAGAAATCACTCCCGGTCTGAAGGGTACTGGAAAGACCCAATTCACCTCCCATCAGCTGTATCAGGCGATTGCAAATTGCCAGCCCCAGCCCGGTGCCTTCCGTGGCCCGTGTATAACCCTGATCAGACATGGTAAATTCGTCAAACAGGCTTTCCTGTGCCTCTGGAGCAATACCAATCCCGCTGTCGATCACATGACAATTCAGCAGCCAGCCTGCTTTCGTGTTGAGAGCGGTTTTCGTGAGCGACACTTCGACGCGAATCCCGCCCTGCGGTGTGAATTTGATGGCGTTATGGATCAGATTCAGCAGAATCTGACGGATACGGCCTGCATCCCCCTGAGCGAAGTTGTTGGCTTCCGGGGGCAAGGTTAATGACAGGGTCAGATGATGCTTCTCTGCCAGCGGCGTCATCAGTTCAATGACCTGGTGAAAAACCTGCTGAATATGAAAAGGCTCATGGTTCAGCACCAGATTGTTGGCCTCCATTTTGGAGAAATCCAGAATGTCATTGATGATCGCAACCAGGTGTTTACCGGATTCATGTGCCGTTTGAACCAGGCTTTTCTGATGCGCGGAGAGGGTTTCACCCTGCAGGATATCCAGGATACCGAGCACACCATTCATGGGGGTGCGTATTTCATGGCTCATGGAAGCCAGAAAACGGCTTTTGGCCTCATTGGCTTTTTCTGCTTCCCGGCGAGCGCGTTGCAGTGTAGCCTCGTGTGCCTTTTGTTCTGAAATATCAATGAAGTGGCAAACGTAGAGTACGGCGTGTTCGTCGGGGAACACCGGGGAGGCACTGAAATAAATAGGGAGTGCTTCACCGCGGATGGGTTGTAATACCAGCTCGCCAGACCATTTCCCGCCCTGATGAATGGTTTGCCACATTGTCTGATGCACGGACACGAGGCTGCTAAGGCAGGGCAATGGTGAACAGGATGCCGGATCATAACCGGTCAGCTGCTGAAATGTCGGGTTGTAGCGAAGAATTTGACCAGACTCATCCGCAAAAAAGATGGCTTCCTGAGCGTCAAAGGCCTGAGCCGCCAGTAGCTGTTCTTTTTCGGCGACTTTCCGGGCCGTAATATCCCTGATGTACGATACAAACAGGTAGTCCCCGTCAACTTCAACCGGAGAGACGGCCAGTTCAACCGGAAATGTATGCCCGTTTTTATGCAGGGCAAGGGTCTCGATGCGTTGTCCGAGCACCGGTCCTTCACCGGTTCTGATGAAATGCGCCATGCCCTGATAGTGCTGCGAACGCAGGTGTTGCGGGATCAGGTATTTCGCCATGTCCTGATGCAGAATTTCATGTTTCTGCCAGCCGAAGATGTGTTCGGCATTGGTATTGTAATCGACGATGTAGCCGGACTGATTGATCGTAATGATGGCATCCAGAGATGCGGTCAGGATGGTTTGCTGGATCTTTTCGTGACGATGCAGCTCATGCAGGGTCCGGCTTTTGTCCGCCAGCAAATCCTGGATTTCCTGCTGATTTTTCGCCAGCGTCAGTGACATGGTGTTAAATGAGCGGACGACTGCTCCCAGCTCATTGTTGGTGTGGCTGGGCAGTGTCATTCCCGGACCGTTGTGCGTGATCTCATCAACCGCCATTTTGAGCCGGCTTAACTGCCGGGTGAGGGCCGTCCCCAGAACAAAGGAACAGACGGCGACCAGAATGACCTCCAGTCCCGCAATGGACGTAAACATCTTCCCGGCGTCGGTGAGCAGGGTCTCCAGCTTGGAGGTTGAAAAACCAATTTCAATGCTGCCGTAGACGGTTCCGGCTTCAACGATCGGATAGTGGATGTCATAAATGCCGTCATCGACGTCACTGATCCCCTGATCTTTGTCTGTGTGCGGCGAGGTCGCAGGCACGTCACCTCCTTCAGCCAGCACTTGAACCTGATTACAGATCCGGACGTATTTGATGTCTGAAATCGCCATGATCTCGTCAACCAGACTGTTTAATGTTGCCAGGTCGTAAGACAGCACCGCATCTTTGGTGGCCCGGGCAAACAGCGTTGTGGCTGCCTGTGCGCGTTGTTCCAGTTGGGACTGGTTTGACTGACTGAGATAGGTCAGTGCGTTGCTGACTAAGAGCACCAGTACAAGCACTTCAATGAAGGCAATGCCCAGAATGGTTTTCAGACGAATACTCATCATGGCCTCCTTCAGTGCAGTAAATTTTGTAATAGATCGATTTGCAGGGCGCGAATATCATCCCAGGTGCTGTCTTCGGCAGCCTCAAACCCCGAAATCGCTAATTTAGCCAGGGCTTTCCTGCCGTCTTCCTTTGCTGCGAGGGTGATCAGGGCCTGCTGAATGCTGGTGGCGGTTTGACTGTCGATTCCCGGATGAACAGCGATGGCATGTGAGGTATATCCCCGGGTTGTCCAGATGGGGGTCAGCTGGTTTCGCAGCGCCGGGTCAATGCTGTTGAACGTGCGCATCACACCGCCACCGGCAGGAAAGATGCCCTGAGCCACCGCCAGATAGACGGAGTCGTGGGACGACACGTATTTGGGCGTGAACCGGACATGGGCGGCAGACAGATCGGTGCGGGTTAAAATGCTGGCAGCAAATGCGGCCGGGGAGGGAAATGCCAGTGTCTGCTGATCCAACTGAGACAGGGCGGTGATCCCGCTGTCTTTCCGGACCACAATAATGCCTTTGATTTGCTTATTGGCTGCCTTGGCGATGGCCCGGTAACCCGGCTCCTGATGGAACACGACATAATGATACGGGTTCATGTAGGCAATATCGTATTCCCCGTTTTTTAAACGTTTTTCGAAGGTGGGGATATCTGGTGCGGTGGCAAAGTGAATGGTATGGCCGCTCAGTTCGGACACCTGCGTGAGGATAGGTGTCCAGACACGGGCGAGTTTACTGGCGGCCTGCTGAGGCACGATCCCAAAAATAATCTCTCTGGCATGCGCCGGCATGGCAGCCAGAATGGCAAGGAACAGGGCAATCAGAATTCTCATCTTGACTCCTTAGGGCTTGCTTGCGCTGTTGCATCTGAAGAAATTGACTCATTGGCAATCCCGTTCAATCAGAAGCAGCAGGGCATCATCGTTCGGCTTTCCCTCAGTGCAGTCATCAAAGACTTGCATGACCTGCTCAATGGCTTCCTCGAGCGGTTGGGAAAGTGTCTTCCTGAGTGCATCAAGCATTTTTCGTTCCAGTTCCTGCCGGCCATCCGGCGTCATTGCCGATTCAAACAGCCCGTCGCTGATCACCGCCAGACGTTGTCCGGGTTCCAGCAGCTGAGTGACGGCGGGGTAATGCGGGTCTTCCAGCAGCCCGGGCAAAATACCGCTGATGTCGACTGCCTCAATGCGCTGCTTTGTGATGAGCAGAGGCGGTGGATGCCCGGCAGAGGCCAGAACGACCTGTCCGTCCGGATGCAGACAAAGTGCGCTGCAGGTCAGGGTCACCTGAGACAAGAAATGATCGGTGCGCGCGCCCATAGACAGACGCCGCAACACTTCATCCGGCGGGCAGTCAATCTCTGCGAGATTCAGCAACATTCCCCGCAGATAACCGGCGTAGGCATAAGAGAAAAATTTGGCGGTATCGTTGTGGCCCATGATGTCTGTAACCGCGATAAAAAAGCCGTTCTCGCACGGCTGAGCCATCACAAAATCACCGCCGCCGATCCCTGTATTTCGCTGCCTGACAGCAAGCCGCCAGCCCGGACAACCCGCAGGAATCTGCGGCGATAAGGCATTGGCAATCTGCCGGTTCACCTGACCGGTCAGATGCCGGTAAACTTGTCTGGAACGTTCAAGTACACGGTGCACCGTTTGCAACAGCAGCTGCTTGCTGACGGGTTTGGTCAGGTAGTCATCAATGCCCATGGTGGCAGCCTGCTGAAAGATTTCACTGGCATTGGCTGTTGTCAGAAAAATGAAGGGAACGGCAGCGCCGGGAGACAGTGAGTTCAGCTGTTCACGGAACTCCAGACCGTTCATACCGGGCATCTGAATATCTGACAGCACTAAATCAATGTGCTGATGATCGATCGTCGCAAGTGCCTGCTGGCCGTTGTCGGCGGTCAGAACATGAAAGTCGTCTGAGAGATAGGTTTGATAAAGGCGCCGTTGTGACGGCTCGTCATCGACAATAAAAATGGTTGGCTTGTCATCTTGCTGGCAATGCGGCCAGGTGACCGTCAGGCAATTGAACGCACCGGTATCCGTGCCAGCGGCCTGATAAGCGAGTTCATCACTGAGCGATCTCAGCAGCGCAATTCCACGGCCGGATTCGGCATCCAGCGCCAGAGCATCCAGCATCAGCGTATCCAGGGTCAGGGCGTCCGGCGCGGCCGGGTTTAACAGAGTCGGATCCCAGCTCCCGCCATCGTCCTCAAGCGTCAGCAGCCAGTTCTGAGAGGACATGCTGAATCTGACTTTCAGTATCCGGGCCGACGGGGAACTGTGCTGGACAATATTGGTTGCAGCTTCGGCAAAACACAGAGCGATTTGATTGGCGGTCTGACTGTCGGCTTTACTCAGGCTCAGTGCCTGCTGAAGCAGTCGCCGGATTTTCGTGACACTGGCGAGCGTGGCGGGTTGTTCGATGTCCAGTAAAACAGTTTTTATGTTCATATCCATGTTCTTATCCGTGTCCATATCCAGGTCCATTGCATGTTCGCACCTGTCCGGCGGCTGACTTGTCAACCATGTTACAGCTCTATGGAGAGTAGTTTGTTTTCAGACACTTTTTTACGTAATGCTTTGACCAACCGGCGGCAGCATTGCGGCAGTCGGCCGAGTTCACGCTGTATTTCAGAATGGAGTGCCGGATTACATTGATCGTTGATAATCGTGCCGGTCAGTCGGGCACCGGCGAAGCGCAGAGACTGGGCGCAGGACTCTGCCAGACTTTCGGTTGTTTTGCCTGCCATCACGACCATCAGGCAGCCATCACATGCGGCTGCAACGCTTTCCGGTGGAATACAGTCATGGCTTGTCTGTGAGATCGGGGATGTATCAAAGATGATGAGGTCATAAGTCGCCTGCCATTCTTTGATCCAGGTTGAAATGGCATGGGGGCGGCGCAGCATCATTCTGTCGGCTCTGCCTGAGGGGGCAATGATGCCGTTGAGAATTACAGGTGCAGCATCAATACAAACCGTGCAGGGAGTGCCAAATTCAGGTTCTGCGGTGGTTTCGGGGTGAAGCTGAACCGGCAGCAGGGTGGGATGGTTCAGATTGAGATCGACCAGCAGTGTATTGCGGCCTGAAAGCAAATGCCGCTGGGCGAGTGCCAGAGCCAGAGAGGTGACACCTTCCTCAGCATTGACAGAGGTAATTGCCACACTTTTCAGTTCCTCCTGAACAATGTGACGATAGATCTGCTCAATCTGGGGCGAGTCGGGAGAAAAAATAGTCATAGTAAGCCCACCAGTGCGGCTGTGGCGGCCAGCTGGAACAAATCGTTCATGCCGCGCCGAAAGGCTTCCATCGTGCTCTCACTGCGATCCGGAATATAGACGGTATCCCCGGCACGAATCACAGGAAGCAGGCTGAAATTACCAGTCCGGCCAAACTCGGTGAGGTCAAACGTTCTGGCCTGATCCCGGCAACAGGACAGATTGACCACGGTAATTTTTTCGACATAGGCGTTGTTACTCGGTCCGCCAGCCTGTGCGAGTAAATCGAGTAGAGTCATGTTGTCATCAAAGCGGTATCGTCCCGGCTTATTGACCGCACCCAGCACCCGGATGGTGGATTCTTTGCTTTCTTCCAGCCAGTTGCGGTCTTTTTCCGGAATGTAGATGGCATCCCCCGTGGTGACTTTAGGCAACAGATTTTCATCGCCGGTTTCGAAATATAACGCGAGATTCAGTTTGGTCACTCTGGCGTAATCGCCGTTGCGGTGGGTAATCCGGATATTGTGGATATCCGCTTTGGAGGTCGGGCCATCAGCTGCTGACAGAATATCGAGAAAGTGCATGCGGTTTGTAAACCGATACCGACCAGGTGCACCGACCTGCCCGAACACATAGATAGACAATTCAGAACTCTGTCGGACCCATTGCGATTTGTTGTCGGTCGGATCCTGCGGTAGATCATGCACCCGGACGGTTGTCCCCGCACGGACCGGCGGTAAATCACTGCTGTGGGAACCGTTTTTCAAGTATTGGTCCAGATTGAACACATAGGTCCGGTTCACACCGGCAGCATTCGGGGTCATCACTTCAATTCTGGCTGTATCTGCCCGTGACGTCGGGCCGCCGACATGGGCCAGCAAATCAAGCAGATTCATTTCACTGGACCATTCAATCCGTCCGGGGCGCACGACTTCCCCCATGATTCTGACCGCGCGCTGCGGCGACACTTTCAGCCATGACTTTTCGTTCATGTCGGTTTTTTCGGGAATGAAAATCGCGTCCCCCGGGGAAACCTGCGGGAGCGCTCTGCGGGATGTGCCTTCTGTGAAACCTGACAAGTCGAAGGACTTTATGTCTCCTTGTGCCGTGATAATGCGGATCTGGCGGGATTCAGCAAAGCGGGTCGGGCCACCGGCATTGGCGAGAATATCCATAAAGGATGTGCCCTGTTTGGTCTCGTAAGCGCCGGGCTTGGCGACTTCACCCATGATATAAATGGTGTTCGCACCGCGCTTCACTTCTTCTTCCTGGCGGGGAACAAAGACGGTCGCACCCGGCTCGATTGGTGGTAACAGCGTGTCCTGACCGGTATCCAGATACTGCTTCAGATTGAAGATGACGGGCTCATTGTTTGAAATGACCCGGATTTGCTCGACACCGGCGTAACGGGTGACGCCACCGGCCCGCATCAGCAGGTCGACCAGATTCGCCGTGTCTTTGTGAGAAAAGCTGCCGGGGTGATTGACCTCACCAAACACTTTAACTGCACCTCTGTCGCTGGCTGCATCCCCGGCATCTGCCAGATTCTGGGGGTCAAAATCCTGCTCGATATTCCCGATCATGGGCGAGGCCGGAACGAAAATGACATCCAGAGATTGCAGAACAGGCAGTAAAGACTGATCGCCGGAGTCGAGAAAGGCTTTGTAGTTAAATGTGCGGGTCTGGCCGGCGCGCTTGATCTGCATGACATTCAGCTGCGCCCCCGGCCGCATTCCACCGGCTGCAACAATCGCGGCCTGTACCGACGCGCTGGCAGGTAAGGTGTATTCGCCGGGTGTGTTGACATAGCCCTGGATGCTGATCAGTAACTGTCGTTTGCTGACATAAACGCTGAGATTATCCAGATCGCGAATCACACTCTCCAGTTTGTCGCGAATGAAAGCGGTCACGGAAGCTTCGGTCTGTCCGGCGACTTTCACAGGGCCGATTTCCGGTAACTGAATCTGGCCCTGACGGTCAATCTGAAAGGTCCGGTTCAGAGACTGCTCCCCCGGCAGGCTGATGGTCAGCTGGTCACCATGCTGAATGGAATACGCGGATGCGGTTGCAGACATCACAATGACCAGAACCACCGAGAGGAATAGACGTAAGCCTGACATTATGGTGACTCCTTACCTTGCATGGGGCGGGTGATCTCGACGAGCTCGATGCTGACTCGGCGGTTCGTCAGACGAACCTCCGGGCCGTGGCCGTCAAATAAAGGGTCTTCACTGCCGACGGAAGCGATAGTGATCCGGGTTGAAGGAAGCCCGAAAATCTCGAGGTATCTCTGAACCTGCTTTGCCCGGTTCAGTGCGAGCCGCTGATTGAATTCAGGCGTGCCGACCCGGTCGGCATGGCCGGTAATGTGCAGGCGGTAAGTGGGGATGTCCCGCAGCAGAATGGCGGCCTCTGCAAGGTGTCCCATGTACTTGGGGTTCACTTCCGGTGAGTTGAACGCAAACTGATTGTCGCTGTTGAGCAACTGGTACAGCTTGCTGGCGAGCGCCGCCGGTGCCTGCATATTCGCCGTCTGAGGATGACATGCCCCTTTGTTTTTCACATCATCAAGCTGGTTTTCCAGTCTTTTCAGCAGATTGCGCTGAACGATTAAATCGTTGGCTGCATCGTAACTCAGCCCGCCTTCAAGCTCTCTGGTAATGCGCTGCTGATTTTGTTTTGCCTGTACGACGGTTGCCGGAAAGCACTGCTCAGCGCCTTCCAGCACCAGAATGTCCAGATGCTGGCTGACCATGTCCAGTTCAAACCGCAGACCATGCTCCGGCTCCAGCGGCTTATCGGGCATTACAGGCGCCAGAGTGACCGGATAATGTTCTGCCATGCCCCCGTTTCCTTTTTCCGGCCAGACTGAGCAGCCGTTCAGCAGAAACAGGGGGAAGATGAGCAGCAAAGCGATGCTGCATGTGCTGTCCGTACGCATGGGCACTTCCCTGAGCTTATTTTTCTGTCACCGGGACAAACGGATTGATGGAAATCGCCTGATCGATTCTGAGCAGCTTCAGCAGTTCCAGCGGCTGGCCGTGAACCTGACTCAGCGACAGTGTGCAATTCTGTTCGCGAAGACGCTTGTAGAGATAAACAATGGCGCCAATGCCGGATGAATCAATAAAGGGGACCTGATTTAAATCGATGAGGACCTTCGGCCCTTTTTCCTGCGCAATGATCTGGTCCAGATAAGGCTGGATGTCCCGGCAGCCATCTGCATCCATCTCGCCCTGAATGACCAAAGTAATCTGACTGTCTTTTCCCTGAATATATTCCAGCTTCATAACCACTCCCGACACGTTCTGAGCATTACTGTGAATGCAATACATTGAAAACAAGACATGAAATGTGCTCGTGAATGCTCAGGCAGGAAGCATGCCAAAAAATGATGGTTTGTCAGGGCAGGGATACAAATGCCTGATGGCTGCTGTGTCCCGCAATCAAACGAGAAGGCAGGATATAATGGGAAAGACGAGGTTTGCATTTTGCGAATCAAGTTGCATTTCGAATCCAGATCAGCAACTTAATATCCGCAGTGGAAAAGAGGGCTGGCTGATTACAGCCTGAATGGCCCGAACGATGACAGAAAACGGTTCATTGGTTCTGTTCGTGCATGATCTGAATCGCTGTGCGGATCAGTGCGGGTGTCAGGTCTGTCACCGTCATTTTCATCTGGCCTGAAAAGCCGTAAAGTGTCGAAATAATTTTGGCTTTGTTTTCAGCGCTGAGCGCTTCACCGGATTCAGCAAGGCACTGTTCAAGCAGTGCCATGAGTACCTTTAACAAAATCGTGTCTGCTTGATCTTTTGCTTCGTGCTTGTCCGGAAAATGCAGGGAGTCAGGTAGGGCAACATGACACTCGGTTTTTAAAGTGACGCCATTTCGCATCAAGCCGTAGGTGCCCAGCTGGCCGTTGGCAATGGATTTTTTCTCGGTCGCACTGAAATGCGGGACAAGGACTTGTCCTTTTTCTGCCGACGGACGAAGTGCTTCGGCCAGTGCCAGACTGCCCGGACCGACATGAATCTCAAGCTGCTGATAATCGACCGTCTTGCCCTTGTATTCAACCTGAGCAGGATGGGTGAGGATCAGCATTGTGTGCTCGGCCAGTGAACACAAATACACCTGCCAGGGTTTGTATTCTAATTTCGCCTGAATCGTACCCGAAAACGCTTCTCCCGAGAGGTGATGGTTGACGAAAAAAGGTTCGCCATCATGCGTCAGTAACCAGTTCAGATTTGCGTTTTCAACCCGTCGAAGCAGTTGAAGGGACGCTGTATCAGGAAACGGGCCGGTAAACAGGGCTGTAAACTCGCGCTCAGACATGCCTAAGCTTTCTGCCCAGTTAGACTGAGCCCGGTCTTGCTGAATAAAACGAAGGCGATGTTCAAAGGTTCTCACTGGATACCATCCCATCTGTGGTTGTCTGAAAGCTATTGCGCTAAGTCTGGTACACATTTCACTCAGAATCATATTTGATTGTGGTGGGGAGTTTATAGTCTGTGATCGTCAAATGGTATGATGCAGCGGAGACGAAAACGTTGTGGGGTAGGCGACAGTAAGAGCTAAGTCAAACAGCTCAATACGCTATACTCGGATGAAGTTAGTGCTGGAGCGGCAGCAGAATCGGCTTAATACGTGTCTCAGCAAGCAGAATACAAACTCGAAATCAGCGGAAGCCCCCTTTAATTCCCGGTCTTCAGGCCGAACGGAACATCTTTCTCAGCGGTCACTTGCGCCCACAATTCAACGGCGAGTGGATGTGCGAAAGTGTCACCGAAACACTGGATCAGGACGGCCATGTGCAGAGTGCAAGCTGTGTGGTGCCGAAGGGGATAGTATATATGTTGCTATCAATGCGGATAGTAACGTAGTTCAGAGGGGAAATATTGCTATTATAGGTGATTAGCAGTAGGGAGTAGATTAGCAGATAGTACTTGTATCTGCTCAAAAATGATTTACCCAGTTCTAGTTGTTAATTTCTCATAACCTATTTGTTGGGAAATTGGAGTGTAATTAATTTTAGCTATTTCGCATATTTTCTTTACATGTTTATCTTTGACTTCAAACATGTACAAGTAATTTAACACCATTGATTTTAAAAGCATGGTTGAAATGCTACTATTTTCAACTTGAGAATATATTTTTTTCAGTTCAGTTATACTTCTATGAGAACCTAGATCAAGTTTTGTTGAATATTCTATAAGTAATAGCGAATTGGTAGGGTTATCTTTGGATATCTTTTCAATAACAGGTATTAAGTTTTTGCTTCCAATTGATGTAGATATTTTTTTTATTACGTTATATGAAATAGCGGTGGTTAAATTGAACAAAAGCTGACGAGCAAGATTGTTAATTTCTCTTTTAGTATAAGATTCCCCAGTTAACTTTTCTTTTAACTTAGCTTCAATCATATCTAAAGATCTATCTGGGTTGTTTAGTAATTTATTGAAGATGTATTCTAATGAACGAAGTGGGGCATTAATTGCTTCTTTCAGTAACAGCTCCTTTTGGCTCATTTTTAGTGATCCATAATAGTTTCTTGTTAATTGACCAAGTAGGTCTAATGATTTAAATACTAAATTAATACTTTTAATGAAGTTTTCAGATTCACCATTATCCATCTCAGTATTTTTACTATTAATTTCATCATCAATTGATTCATCTGAATGATGACTGTCACTATTTATATCTTTTCGTTCTTCTATTTCTTGTCTAAATTGATGAGGGTTAACTTTTTCATATGTATGTTCGGGTAAATTATCAACTATTCTATCAATAAATGATGATTTGACGCCTAGATCGCTTGGGGTGAGTTCATTAAATAGTTTTTCGGTATGAGTTATTATTCTATCGAGGATCGTCTTGTCTTTTGAATGATGAGTAAGAAACATTAATATGTCCATGCTTCTTCTTTTATCTAGAGTGGAAATTAATGTGTCGATTATTTCTTCTGTTTTATCTTCACCAATTGAATTGGATAGATACTTTGCTATGAAAAAATAATATATGTATGGATATTTGAATTTGATGTGATCTTCATTTTTTTGAAGTATTTTCGCCCTTGATAGTAGGTCTAATCTATCCTTGCAATCAATCTGTAAAGCATACTCATGGCAAAAATAATTATTAAAATCCCATAGAGATTCATTGCTTATTTCATTTGTATTATGATTGAAGAAATAAAATGACAACTCTGTAATATAGTTAAATATCTCGTCTAGATTTTCTTTTCTTACTGAGGCTGAACCTAGGCTACTAGTTATTAAATATTGGTAATAATATCCATAAGAGCTAGTGTTCATGTCTGAGGCTTGATTACTGTCCATTGACTGAAGCATTGTTAGCAAGAAAAACGGTGTTGAAGGTATGTAATTTTTCCCAATGATTCTATTTATTTTTTTTGATGCTACATCATTAGTCAGAATTAACTGTTTGTTATTGTCTACACAATGAGGTTTAGCTTGGTTCCACTTATGGATAATCTCATATCTTAACCTATATCCAAGTTTAAGAATTTCATATTTAACAAAATCGTTTGAAAAAACCTTTTCTCCTTTAAGATTCATTTCTTCGATGTCATATGTATCTGAAACCGTAATTAATATTTGATCGAAAAACTTATTAAGAAATTCAATGAGCTTTTTACAAGATAGGTTGTCACCTTTAATTAAATCAAAGTTGTCTATAAATAATGTTTTCTTGTTGTTTAGTTTTGATAATTCTTCCAAGTCTAAGTTGTCATATTGATCTATTATTTCATCGTTCAATTTATTATGATCAAAACGATTTGCTTTTTTTATCTTATTTCCATCTAAAAACAATGCAATATCATTGCTGTTGATTACATCTAAATATAGTTTTTTTAGAAGAGTTGTTTTTCCACAGCACTCATCTCCTATCAAAATCACTCTAGTTAAATCACTTTTAGATATTAACTGCTTTGAACTTTCCCTTTTTATATTAGCGTCGCTGGGAACTCTTCTTAAGTTTGGATAAACAAAAAGGTCATCAATTTTTATACTTTCAATATCTGGGTGTGAATACCCTGCGCCAATATCATTTAAAAACTCAAAGTTTTTTGAAGATAGATAATAACCTTGACTTGAAACAGTAGATGATTTTATTACTTCAGATTTTTTTGTGGTTTGAGATTCTTTAAATTCACCTTGTGACCACAAGTATTGAGTTATTGAGACATCTTCACCGATGAATTGAAAAGTAATAAATCCATTTTCGTCTAAGTTATGGTCATGAAAAGCACATGATTCAATCATCAAGCATGAAGACTGATCTGTTTCAATTTTGAAGCTATCTTTGGAATGTTCATGACCAGTTATTATGATATCATTGTTGGCCCTTAGTAAGTTTCTTAATTCCTTAGAATTGTTAGGCTCAAACCAAGAAAGAGGGTGGTGGAAAAATGTTATCTTAACAGATTTGGTATCTTTTGGCTTAATTAGTTCAGATGGAGGGAAGCTTATTTGACCACCTATTTCTTTTAAATTTGAACACCAGGCGGTATTTAATGACTGTATTAAAAATTTACTATCACCATTAATTTCGTACAGCTTGCTTAATTTTTTCTCTTCTACTTTGTTTACGTTAGTAAATTCATTTTCAAACTTGTAATACTCTGCTTGGCCTTCTGTTACATTATCAATGATAACAGGATCAATTTTATCCATTGGTAACTTCAGAAGTGTTTCTCTCATTGCTGCACTGTAGGTACTAAAATCATGGTCATGGTTACCAGGCGCAAGTATAAGATTGAAATTATTTTTTAGTATTAAAAATTGTTCTCTTAGGCTTTCGTATTCAGAGTCTTTCCCGCTAAATGCAATATCACCTGAGACTAATATATTTATTCTCTCTAACTGGCGTGATTTTTTAATAAAATTAAGCTTGCCATTAAATTTTTTTAGTCGGCTTTCTATAGTACTTATGTTCTTACTATTTGCATGAATGTCACTCAATACAACAAAAAGGTCTTTATCCATAATATCCTCAACCATATGTGAGTAGACTATTTAAAAATAATTCTTTCATGTCTAATGTTATCAAAAGGATTAAACGTTTGGCTAAAGTTTGAGAGGCAGATATCAAAATTGTGATAGAGTAGGCTTTCTTTAAGCTTTGATGAAATTCTTGGTTCCATAAATCTAAGTAACTATCAACTTTCTAGTTTATCGGTTTTATAGAGATTATTGGATTGGTCTGTTCTTAAACCTTCATCACCCTCAACACCGCATCTTGCAGCTCTTTCGTTAGTTCTGAGAACAGGGCTAACAGTTCCTGTTCTTGGGCTTCGGTTTTCACAGGTCGCATCGGGCCTTCGTCCGCTAAATACCACTCAACACGAATATTCGACAACGAACACAGCCTTTTGACTTCTCGTATGGTTCGCGGTTTGCGCTCGGTCGTTTCCCTAGCTTTCACCGTGTAGGGGGATTTGTACATTGCCTTGACGACTTTTGCTCTTGAGAACCCCCAGGCCTTCCCGGCCTGTTTTAAACGATCTTCCACCATTTTGCGGCGCATCATTGGGATATGGATTGAAAACAAAGGTCTGTTTATCAATAGGGTAATAAGATAAAAGAAATCGTCAGAGGGTAGGGAGAGTGCACTTGCGTTTCAGGTACTGGAAGAGATAGCGGAGAAGGAAATTAAAAGTGTTCAGATGACTGAAAAACAAAGAAGCCCGCTCTTTCGAACGGGCTTCTTTGTTTGGTACGACCGAGTGGACTCGAACCACCGACCCCCACCATGTCAAGGTGGTGCTCTAACCAGCTGAGCTACGGTCGTATTGTCTGTTGCAAACTGCCTGAAAGGGGAGGCAATTGCGAAATATGGTGCGTCTGAGTGGACTCGAACCACCGACCCCTACCATGTCAAGGTAGTACTCTAACCAGCTGAGCTACAGACGCAGATTTTCTAAATTTTGGTACGACCGAGTGGACTCGAACCACCGACCCCCACCATGTCAAGGTGGTGCTCTAACCAGCTGAGCTACGGTCGTATTGTCTGTTGCAAACTGCCTGAAAGGGGAGGCAATTGCGAAATATGGTGCGTCTGAGTGGACTCGAACCACCGACCCCTACCATGTCAAGGTAGTACTCTAACCAGCTGAGCTACAGACGCGAAATCTCAATTTTATGGTTGCTTTACAGCAACGTTATTCTAATGCGAAATTTGGTACGACCGAGTGGACTCGAACCACCGACCCCCACCATGTCAAGGTGGTGCTCTAACCAGCTGAGCTACGGTCGTATCATGGAAGTGCTCTACATCAGAACGGGGTGAATATTAGCGATTCACTCCCTCCGGTGCAAGTGTTTGAGTTGGCTTTTTTATTTTTCGTGACTGTTTGGTTGCAACTTGTACTGCCTGGTGCGCTTTCAGTCAGTGAGTGATTGTTTTTCGGGAAGAATTATTGCAGTAACTCATGATCCGGCGGCAACAGCCGGGAAATCCAGATGGCCAGTTTGTGACGCATGTTGGGGCCGTCTTCCTGATCCGGGGCGAGGGGGGTGATTTGTTTGACGTCGACCAGCAGGCGATAGATACATTCGACTTTGTCTTTTTCAGAGATGCCTTTGCCAAAATCTTCGTATCCCTGCTTTCGGGCAAAGGCGATGCCGAGTTCCATGGCTTTTTTCAGCAACTTTTGCTCATTTTTTATTTTTTTCATTGCGTCACTCCATCGCGATTTCTGTTCATCAAGCATAGCGAAGGCTATCCGGTCTGTCCGACCTTTATCCCACAGCGTTTGAAGAGTGTCTGCCAGTAATGCACATGGTTGAGCGTGGCTTCACGAAACTGACTGTGTAATGCACCGTCAATGTAATAACTCTGGTAGTCAGCCAGTGCAGCGGGGCGTGCTGGCGTTGTAAATAAGGCTTGCAGATCGGGCGAAATTTCCTGGTATTGACTGTCGAGTTTTGCCAGATAGGGCTGAATCTCGCCGACATAAAACTTATAAAACACGTTCTGCAGGTAATCGGCTTGTTGCTGGTTACGGTTTGGACCGCACATCACCTGCGAATCCTGGCTGTTCAGCAACCGGGTGGTTGTATTGAGCCAGTCCCGGGCGCGGGCCATGGCGTAAAACAACTGGCCGAGATAACGGAAGGTATGAATGTCTGCCTGATAGGTCAGCAAGTTGTCTGCGGCTTGGGATGTCACCGTCTGTCCTGCGCTGATTTGTCGGGCGATCTCGGCGATTCCGCGGAAAATATGCTGACTTTCAGAAGCGCCGGGCATAGCGTTTAACGGGAAAGCGATATGGGTCGGCTTGAATTGCTTCTGCCATTCTTCACCGGTGAGCAGCATGTTCCAGAAATATTTGGGTAAATCCTGCTGTTTGATGCGCTGGACCTGAATGAGCTGTGCCTGTAGTTTGCTGTTCTGTGGCAGCATGGCAAGGCAGTGACCGATACCGTCCAGTAACAGTAATTCGTAACGCAGTTGCCTTGTTCGGTCCTGAACTTTACCCAGCACGGAATTTCGCTCCGCAATCAGCTGAAACAGGCCGCATGCTCTTAACTCGTAAGCATCCAGCAGGCCCATTCGGACATCTTCTGTCTGTTGCAGTAGTTCACTGACTTCCGGCAGCGGGGGGATTGCAGTCTTGGGTGCTTCGGGTTCACTGCTGTCCAGAACCGAGGCCAGTCGATCGGTATAATTTGCGAAACTGCTTTCGGACGACGGTGTGTCGCAGCCACTCAGCAGCATAAGGCAGAGCGACAGCAGGAAGACTTTCAGATCAGCAATAAAATGACGGAGAACAAAAAGCATGGGCGATACTTCAGACGGTTTTTTCAAAGTATACGCTAACATGCTGACTTTTCAGGTAAAGAAAAGGCAGCTTTCGCTGCCTTCTATGTGCTGTTGCCAGATTTCAGAGCCTGGATTAGCGGACTGACAGGGCCAGCTGGAAGTCGTGATCCTGACGTTGCAGCCACAGTAAGCGTGTTGTCAGCATGATGGCAGCGGCCGTCAAACCAACCACGTTACCAATCCAGAATCCGTGCGGGCCCATCGGCTCGGTGACCAGATGCGTCATTCCCAGGGTGTAACCGGTCGGCAGGCCGAAGATCCAGTAGGCAATGAAAGTCCGGACGAAAATTGCCTGCATGTCTTTATACCCGCGGAGTGCACCGGCAGCGACCACCTGGATGGCATCACTGCATTGGTAAACCGCTGCAAGGAACAATAACTGGGCGGCAAGACTGACCACTTCCGGGTTATCGGTATAGAGCAATCCGATGGGTTCACGGAAAATGACCGTGAGTACCGCGGTGGTCAGAGAGACTGCGACGCCCAGCCAGATACCGCAATGGCTGGAAATTCTGGCGCCGTCGAAGTTTTTCTCACCCAGCTGATGTCCAACCCGGATACTGGTCGCTGCGCTCAGGCTCATTGGGAGCATAAAGACCAGCGAGGAAAAGTTAATCGCAATCTGGTGAGCGGCCACTACAATGGAGCCAAGTGGCGCAATCAACAGGGCAATGGCGGCAAAGAGCGAGACTTCAAAAAACAGTGCGGCCGCAATCGGAAAACCCAGTTTGAACTGGCGGGTGACGGTACTCATTTCAGGCTGATACAGGGTGTTGAACAGCCCAATCCGGTTGAGTTTTTTGTTCACCAGGACGTAAATCAGCATGGCAAAGAACATCAGCCAGTAGACAATGGCGGTTGCGACGCCGCAGCCTACACCGCCCAGAGCCGGTGCGCCAAATTTACCGTAGACAAAGACCCAGTTCAGAGGAATGTTGGCAAGCAGGCCGATGAAACCAATCACCATGCCCGGTACCGTCAGGGATAATCCTTCAGAGAAGCTGCGTAAAGCCTGAAACAGAAACAGGGCCGGAACGGCATAAAGAACCGCGTGCAGATAACCGATGGTTTTTTCAGACAGGACGCTTTCGAGCGCCATATAATCGATCAGGACGCCAGCGTTATACAGCACCAGAATCACAGGGACAGACAGTAGCAGCGCTAAGAGAAAACTGTGCTGAACCTGAAACGGGATTTTTTCTTTCTGTCCGGAACCATTCAGCTGAGCGACGATGGGTACCATGGCGAGCAGTACACCAATTCCAAACAGAATTGCAGGCATCCAGATGCTGGAAGCCACGGAGACCGCAGCCATATCAGTTGCGCTGACACTACCGGCCATCACAGTATCAATAAAACTCATCGCAGTCTGGGCAACAGAAGCGATCAGAACGGGAATAGCGAGTTTAAGCAATCGCTTAGTTTCAAGACGATAAAAATGCACAAATTGCTCCAGCGGGCAGGGATATCTTGTTGGAAGATTATTCAGTAGTGATTATATCGGCTTCCCTCCGGCAGACAACGATTTATTCAATCAGTCTCACTAAGCTAGCCGCGCTCTTGCAGATTCATCATCAGCGCTTTGTTTTTACCCGATTGTTTCGCCTGATAAAGCAATCCGTCTGCAATGCCAAAACAGCCTTTACTGCCGGGTTCACACTGGGTGATCCCCATACTGACGGTGATGGTGATCAACGTGTCTCCCAGTGAAACCGGGATTGAAGCAATGCGCTTCAACAGATTATCTGCAATCCGGCGAATGGTGCTTTCATCCGGAGCGAGAGAGCAGATTGCAAACTCCTCGCCACCGATTCGTCCAATAAAGTCAGGTTCGTCAAAGGTGTCATTACAGATATTGACCAGATGCTGAAGGGCCTGATCGCCAACCTGGTGTCCGTAGGTGTCATTCAGTTTTTTGAAATTATCCACGTCCAGTAACATCAGCCAGCACCCTTGCCGATCCCGCATTTCATTGAACCGCTGCCAGAAATAACGGCGGTTTGGTGCGTTGGTCAGGGGATCATAAAAAGCCAGTTTTTCCAGACGGCTGTTGGCTTCCTTCAGGGCAAGAGTGCGGGCTGCGACTCTGGCCTCCAGTTCCTGATTCTGTTTTTCCAGTAACAGGTTGAGTCTGGCCGTTTCTTCGCGCTCCTGATCCAGGTGGGTAATGGTTTGTTCCAGATGCCGGCTCATATCATCGAATGCATCCGCCAGCTGGCCCACTTCGTCATTCCGTTTCAGGTTCAGGGTCTGCCCCCAATGACCCTTGCTGATATTGTTAATCGCGTGTGTCAGGCGCTGAATGGGCGTCAGAATGTAACGGTTTCCGTAGTACCCGTAGATGGCAGCGATGATCATGAGTACCAGAGTCAGGATGATGGCCGTATCTTTGGCTGTCATGAAGACAGAAGTGAAGTCGCTTAACGGCGACAGCATGACGATGGTGACCCGGTCATCCCCGTCCAGAGTGTAATAGCCGGTATAGCTCAGCCAGTCCTGTCCCTGACAGTGAAAACGGTAGACCGGGCTGACTTCGGTTGTGTGCCCGTATCTGTATTTCCAGACTTTATAGAGAAGCGGCGTCTGCTGAGGATCAATCGTTTTCAGTTCCCCGTAGGCAGCCACATGATCCGGCCGGGTACTGGTCAGTATTGTTCCCTGTCGGCCCAGAATGGTGATGACGCTGTTCGGACTGATTTTGATACTTTCCAGCTCATCAATCAGCGGCGTTAAATCAATATCCATGCCCCAGACACCCAGCAGTTCGCCGGCCTGGTCGTATTCTGCTTTTGATAACGTAACCCCCAGCTCACCTTGCTGTTCCTCACGCTTGATCAGCTCACTCCATACGGCCTGGTCATGAGTCAGCGCCTGAAAAAACCAGGGTTGTTTGCGGGCGTCATAGTATTCCTTGGTATTCAGCAGGATGTTCTGTTTTTCCGGATGAATAATGTAGCGGTGCAGCGCACTTGCTTCCGGGCGCTCAGTTTCGATAAATTCCAGATAATTTGCATAGCTTTCAGGCAGTTTGAACCGGACAATATCCGGGTCGCGGCCAATCAGCCTGAATCCGCCTTCCGGAGTAGCAAAGTAAAAGTGCTCTATGTTAGGGTGCTGAACGAGAGAATCGGTCAGGTACTGCTGCATTTTTGTTCTGTCCTGAACGATCGCATCCAGTTCGTCAGACATCAGTTCCTGTTGTTTGTAGATCAGCCGGACATTGTTAAAAAATTCATCCAGGTGATCTTTCACGACGTCATTGCTCTGGCGGTAAAATCCTTCAATCGCCTGGGTGATGGCGCGTTCAGAACTGTTGTACCAAATCATGCCGACACCAATGGCACTCAGAAGAATGACTGTCGTTAAAGTAAGTTGGATTCGGAAGCCCAGGTGATTGGTGTGCGATTTAAACATGGTCAGGAAATTAAGCGTAATACCGCTGCGAAACATTACGGTGAGTAAGGATAAGTATTTGCCTGACCCAATACAATCGAGTCACAAAATTTTGGGACAGTTGTTCTAACTTTGTGGTCAAATTGTGAGTTAAAGCTTGTTTTTGCTTTTAAATGCGGAGGACAGATGTTTACAGGAATTGTTCAGGGAACTTTTTAAGTTGTTGAAATTAAAAAGAAAAAAGATTTCCAGACACACGTGCTTCGTTTGCCGGATGAGCTCATTCATGGCTTAGAGCTTGGGTCATCCGTCGCACATAACGGTTGCTGTCTGACGGTTACCCGAATCGATGGCAATCTTGTGTCGTTTGATTTGATGCAGGAGACCCTGCGTGTGACCAATCTTGGTTTGCTCCGTGAAGGGGACCGGGTGAACATCGAGCGTGCGGCGAAATTCGGGGATGAAATCGGGGGTCACAATATGTCGGGACATATCATGACAACCGCAACGGTGGATGAGGTGATTGAATCTGAAAACAATTACCAGATTTGGTTCTCGATGCCGTCGTCTTTGATGAAATATGTGTTCACGAAAGGTTATATCGGCATTGATGGTGCCAGTCTGACGATTGGTGATGTGGAAGCACAACGCTTCAATGTCAATCTGATTCCGGAGACGCTCACCAGAACCAATCTGGCAACCCGGCGTCCGGGGGATGCAATCAATATTGAGATTGATCCTCAGACTCAGGCTGTTGTTGATACTGTAGAGCGTGTCATGGCCGCCCGCAGCTGATGCGTGGCCCACAAATTATTCGCCCTGCCATAAGGCAGGGCGGTGTTTCATGCACACTCCGACGGAGGTGTGCTCAGAAAATTTGCTCGTCGTCTGCATCCACAAACAAATGAATTGTTTTGTGCAGGTCATCGACCTGCATGTTCAGGTGGATAGCATGACAACAGGCGGGACAATCATCATAAAACTCCTGGCTGCCGGCACTGGTATCCAGCGTAATGCGGATATTGTGGCCGCAATGCGGACAAATCACACTCTGCTCGCTGTAATTCTTCATTCTAAACTCCTTAACATGTACCTAACACCAAATGGCACACAGACACTACGTCCAACTTCCTTACTGGAGAGTGGTATTTTCCCTGTGCATTCGGGTCCGGCTCAGCGCTGAACCCGGAGGATGAGATAAAGCGCCTCGTCCTGAAATGACACGGAGAATCGATTTGTAAACCGTTATGTTAATCCTAGCGAGCCGGATTAGTTTTTGCCGTGAATTAACCGCAAACTTTGAGTTGCTGAGAAGTTTTGCGGATTGGAAAGCGGGTGCCTGGCAACTTCGGAAATCTGCGGTGGACAAGCGTCTGAAGGTGTGAAGTGAACTCTATTTTTTTGAGTCAAAACAGCCTCAATGCGGCTGGAAAAAGCAGAGGAACTGAGAATTCAATGGATTAGCATCTCTGCTGGTAAAAACAGAAATGCTAATCATCACTGAAGCTGATTAAAGACCGGTGATTAATTCTTTATTTACTTCGAGCAGCGAGTTAAGTTTTCGGTCGGCAATGGACCAGCGCAGGTCCTCGCGATGCTGAGCTTCCGGAACCGCAATGCTTTTCATCCGTGCCGCTTTCACCGCCAGCAGGCCATTCAGCGAATCTTCAAATGCGACGCACAGATGGGGCTCAACACCCAGTGCATCAGCTGCATTCAGATACACTTCCGGGTGAGGTTTACCAAAACGCAGGTGCTCGGCAGAGAACAGTGCACTGAAAGCTTCGGTGAGCGACAGCGCATCCAGCGTGGCGTGGATCAGACTCATTGGTGAAGATGAAGCCAAGGCAATTTTCAGGCCCAGCTCCTGGCAGGTTTGGATGGCTTCCAGAACACCGGGTAACATGGGTTTGTGCTCCTGAACCAGTGCTTCGACGCGTTTGGTGATCAGGTCGTTGACTTCCTGGCAGTTTGGTCCCTGCCATGGCTGACGCTCAAACCAGAGGTCAACAATGTGGTCGATGCGGAGTCCCATGGTTTCCAGCGTATCCTGCTGAGAAATTTTGACTCCCAGAGAAGAAAATACCTCGACCTGAGCACGTTGCCAGAAAGGTTCAGAATCGACCAGAAGGCCGTCCATATCAAAGATTGCGGCTTTTAACATTTGAATCCTGTCTTGGGCTGAAGTGAAACTTAAGGAGTGTGAACCTTATCACTTCAGCCCTGAAGACGGTAGTCAAATTGCAGTGAGCGGCGGGAGATTACCTGCTGTTCAGGTCCAGTTTACGGATACAGTGTTCGGCCTGATCCAGGTATTCACCACCGAAGAGGTTGCAGTGGTTCAGCAGATGGTAGAGGTTGTATAAATCCCGTCTCTGGCTGTAGCCTTCATCCAGCGGAAAGACCGACTGATAGCCATTGTAAAAGCTTTCAGGAAATCCACCGAAAAGCTCTGTCATGGCAATGTCGCATTCCCGGTCTCCCCAGTAACTGGCCGGATCGAAAATGACCGGGCCGTCGACACTGAGGGCAGTATTGCCATGCCATAAATCGCCGTGCAGCAGGGAAGGTTTGGGCTGGCGGGCAGACAGGATTTCAATCACATTTCCGGTGATGACATCAATATTGCCGAACTCCATGCCTTTTTCTTCACAGAGCTGAAGCTGCCAGGCAATGCGTTGTTCGGCAAAGAAACGGCACCATTTTCGCCGCCATTGGTTGGGCTGAGGGGTCAGACCAATAAAATTGTCCATATCGAAGCCATATTCAGGCTGTTCCCCCCATTGATGTAAATGCGCCAGTTGCTGCCCCAGAGTATGTGCAGCTTCGGTATCCATACTTTTCATGGGCATGAAATCCAGCACCAGAAAAGCCTTGTCCCGGCTGACCCCCATATACCGGCTGACAGGGACGGTGACAAAACCGGTTTCATTTAACAGGCGGAGACTTTCTGCTTCGGCCTCAAAGACGGGTAGGTGTTCTTTGTCGTTGAGTTTAATGAAGTACCTCTGGTCCCCGTCGCTGATGCAGTAGCAGTCGTTCACATCCCCGCCGGGGAGGGTATCCCGCTCTCGGATTGTAAAGGGGTGTTCGAGTACGTCTGAAAGCTGATCGGAAATCGCTTGCCACATAGCATCCTCCGGGTACAAACCAGTTTGGGTACAAATCAAATAACGGAACAACACAGTCCAATCGGACTGAATTTAAAAGACAGTGACGCCAAATCTGTAGGGGCACAGGTTAGCCTGCCACGTATTCGCTGACAGTTACCGGCTATTATGGCCTGATGCGATTCATTCTCTTTGATTTATATCAGTTGCCCCGGCTCTACCTCATCACAGCTTAGACTATTTCTTGTGTTTCTACTGATTAAAGAGCAAAAACAGGCAATTGGCTTTGCAAAAATAGGAATGACCTGGATTCTCTCACGTGGCGGGTTATCTTTGTGGGAATGGTGTAGTGATGGTTACGCGCAGGACAAGAAAATGAAGCCAGATGTATGGGCAAGGCAGCGTATGATTTTGGGCTCTGGCAAAAAGAAAGCCGGGATTATCCCGGCTTCGTTTTTAACCTTTGTCTGGCTTATACACTCGGCAGGAGTGCTTCAGGCATCAGATTGTTATAGCTGGCTTCAAGCAGCAGCGCATTGGCTTTCTCGATATCAGGCGCGAAGTAGCGGTCTTTATCATAGAAGCTGACGCGCTCACGCAGACGATCTTTGGCTTCTTCGATTCGTCCGGAGCTCTTTCTCGGTGAACGGAAATCCAGCCCTTGCGCAGCAGCCAGCAGTTCAACCGCCAGGATACCGCGAGTGTTTTCAGCCATGTCCGCCAGACGGCGACCGGCAAAAGTAGCCATTGAGACGTGGTCTTCCTGGTTTGCCGAGGTTGGCAGGCTGTCAACCGAAGCCGGGTGGGCGAGGGTTTTGTTCTCGCTTGCCAGAGCTGCAGAAGTCACCTGAGCAATCATGAACCCTGAGTTCACGCCGCCATTGTCCACCAGGAACGGTGGCAGTTTGCTCAGTGCACTGTCAATCAACAGCGCCATGCGTCGCTCAGACAGGCTGCCGATTTCAGCAATTGCCAGCGCCAGGTTATCAGCTGCCATGGCGACTGGTTCTGCATGGAAGTTACCGCCGGAGATAATGTCATCATCTTCCGCAAAGACCAGCGGGTTGTCAGAAACCGCGTTGGACTCGACCAGAAGCACTTCGGCGGCCTGACGGATTTGCTGCAGGCAGGCACCCATCACCTGTGGCTGACAGCGCAGGGAATACGGATCCTGCACTTTTTCACAGTCGACGTGTGAGTCACCGATTTCACTGCGGTGATCCAGCATATGACGGTAGGCTGCGGCGGCATCCATCTGGCTGCGATGACCACGGACGCTGTGAATACGCGGGTCAAACGGACGACGGCTGCCCAGTGCTGCATCGACAGACATTGCGCCGCATACGGTCGCTGCAGAGAACAGATCCTCTGCGGCAAACAGACCTTCCAGTGCAAAGGCAGTCGAGGCTTGCGTACCGTTCAGCAGGGCCAGACCTTCTTTCGGTGCCAGAACAATCGGCTCCAGACCCGCAGCTTTGAGTGCCTGAGCACCTGAAATGATCTCACCATGGTGACGTGCCTGACCTTCGCCAAGCAGGACAGTACTCATGTGTGCCAGTGGCGCCAAGTCACCGGATGCACCGACAGAGCCTTTTTTCGGAATGCAAGGATACACTTCAGCGTTGACCAGAGTGATCAGGGCATTGACGACTTCAGGGCGGATGCCGGAGAAGCCACGGGACAGACTGTTGATTTTCAGTACCATCATCAGACGGACAGTCGCGTCATCCATGAATTCGCCAATACCGGCTGCATGTGACAGGACGATACTGCGTTGCAGGGTTTCCAGATCTTCCACTGCGATCCGCGTGTTGGCCAGCAGACCAAACCCGGTGTTGATACCGTATACCACACGGTCTTCACGAATGATCTTTTCAACCGCTTCAGTGCTGGCTTTCATGCCTGCCAGCGCTGAGTCATGCAGAGACAATTTCACCGGGTTGCGGCTCACTTCACGCAGCTGCTTCAGATTCAGTTTTCCCGGGATGATTTCTAATTGATACATAGTCATTGTTCCTGCTCGAAATTATTTGTCAGTGATCATTGGCAGATCCAGGCCCTGCTCTTTGGCACAGTTGATCGCAATGTCGTAGCCAGCGTCTGCGTGACGCATCACACCTGTACCCGGGTCGTTGCGCAGAACGCGGCGGATACGCTCTTCAGCTTCGTCGGTACCGTCACAGACGATCACCATACCTGAATGCTGGGAGAAGCCCATACCCACACCACCACCATGGTGCAGAGATACCCAGGTTGCACCGGAAGCGGTGTTCAGCAGGGCATTCAGCAGCGGCCAGTCGGATACGGTGTCTGAACCGTCCATCATCCCTTCAGTTTCGCGGTTCGGGCTTGAAACAGAACCTGAATCCAGGTGGTCACGGCCAATTACGATCGGGGCTTTCAGCTCGCCGTTACGGACCATTTCGTTGAATGCCAGACCCAGACGGGCACGGTCTTTCAGGCCGACCCAGCAGATACGCGCCGGTAGTCCCTGGAACTGGATACGCTCGCGCGCCATGTCCAGCCAGTTGTGCAGGTGTGGGTTATCCGGGATCAGCTCTTTGACTTTCTGATCGGTTTTGTAGATGTCTTCCGGGTCGCCGGACAGGGCAGCCCAACGGAACGGACCAACACCTTCACAGAACAACGGACGGATGTAAGCCGGTACAAATCCAGGGAAATCAAATGCGTTTTCAACGCCTTCTTCCAGCGCCATCTGACGGATGTTGTTACCGTAGTCGACGGTTGCAGAACCGGCTTTTTGTAAGTCCAGCATCGCCTGAACCTGAACCGCCATGGATTGTTTGGCTGCTTTCACAACGGCAGCTTCGTCTTTCTGACGCATTTCTGCCGCGTGTGCCATGGTCCAGCCTTGTGGCAGGTAACCATTCAGCGGATCGTGGGCAGAGGTTTGGTCTGTCGTACAGTCTGGCACGATACCGCGTTTCACCAGCTCAGGGAAAACGTCAGCGGCATTGCCCAGCAGGCCAACAGACACAGGCTTACCAGTTTGTTTTGCTTCTTCAATAATTGCCAGTGCTTCATCCAGCGTCGTTGCTTTACAGTCGACATAACCGGTACGCAGGCGGTAATCGATACGGGATTCGTCACACTCAACGGCAACCATAGAGAAACCTGCCATGGTTGCTGCCAGCGGCTGAGCGCCACCCATACCGCCCAGACCACCGGTCAGGATCCAGCGACCGGAAGCATCGCCGTTAAAGTGCTGGCGTGCCATCGCAACGAAAGTTTCGTAAGTGCCCTGCACGATGCCCTGAGAGCCGATGTAGATCCAGCTGCCCGCAGTCATCTGGCCGTACATCATCAGGCCTTTTTTATCCAGCTCGTTGAAGTGCTCCCAGTTTGCCCAGTGTGGCACAATGTTCGAGTTTGCGATCAGGACTCGTGGTGCGTTGCTGTGTGTTTTGAATACACCCACAGGTTTACCGGACTGAACCAGCAGCGTTTCGTCGTCTTCCAGACGCTTCAGAACTTCAACAATTTTGTCATAACATTCCCAGTTACGGGCTGCACGGCCAATACCACCGTAAACCACCAGTGAATGCGGGTGTTCAGCGACATCCGGATGCAGGTTGTTCATCAGCATGCGCAGCGGAGCTTCTGTCAGCCATGACTTGGCATTCAGCGTCGTGCCGGTTGGCGCCTTGATGGTACGGGTGGTATCCAGTCGTGAATTATGTTGTGTCATTTTGCTCTCCTTGCCGCTCTTCGATTAACGAATCGCGCGGGCGATAGTCCAGGCCAGCCGTGCAGCTAACCGTGCAGTTTGATTATCAATATCAAATCGAGGGTTGTACTCAGCCAGATCCGCGACCAGGATCTTCGATTCACCTTTCGGGGTTCTGGCTTTTAAAATCGGTTCCAGCAGCATTTCTACGATGTCGAACGGCACGCCGCGGGCGGCCGGGGCGCTGACGCCCGGTGCCACTGAGGCCGGGAACACATCCAGATCAATGGTCAGATAGAGGTAGTCACACTGATCAATGAAACGCTGCAGTTCGACCAGTGTCTGTTCAATCTTCTGATAGTTCAGTTCATGGTCATCTTTGTAAAACACGCCCAGCCGGTCTGCTTTTTCATAGAGCGCTTCTGTATTGCTGGTCCGTGCCAGGCCCAGACAAGCGTATTTGAACGGCCAGTTATGCACTTCACAAAAGCGGGCCGCCTGATGAAAAGGTGTGCCAGAGCTGCCTTTTTGGGACTGCTGACCACCCGGCGGGTTGCGCAGGTCAAAGTGGGCATCGAAGTTAATGATGCCAATGCGTGGTGCTTCGTCGTTACCTTCTGTCGCAACATGCTGTTTTTGCAGCAGGTAGTTACCGATGCCCTGAAACGATCCCCAGGCCACTTCATGGCCGCCGCCAAACACAATTACTTTGTGCTTCTGACGCAGGGCACGGCTGACATCTTCGGACAGGCGATGTTGTGCCAGTTCCAGATTGCTGTCGTCGCAACTGATGTTGCCACCGTCATACACCGGCCCTTCGTGATGCCAGGCCAGATTGGCCAGTGCACGGCGAATGGCAACCGGGGCATCATAGGCGCCGGTACGGCCCTTGTTGCGGGATACCCCTTCGTCGCAGGCAAAGCCCAGCAGCATGATGCCGCTGTCATTTGCGTTGTCGGCAGGCTGGACTTTTTCGTGCCAGCGCAGACCTTTGTTGCCGTCTTCAGGATCACTGCGGCCTTGCCAGACACTCATATCAATCGGCATACAGCCTCCTGTTACTGATTTTCAGGTTGATAAAAGAATTCGCCATCAACGACACGGGCAATCAAATCCGGTACGCCCATGCGATAAGACAGTTCTGCAGGAGAACCGACGCGCCACAGTGCCAGATCAGCAGCCATGCCTTCGCGGATTTGCCCGCATGTTTCACTCCGTCCCAGTGCCTGTGCCGCATTGGCGGTTACGCCCCGCAGACATTCTTCAGGGGTCAGACGGAAGAAGGTACAGGCCATGTTCATCATGGTTCTCAGGGAAGCAATCGGAGAGGTCCCCGGATTGAAATCGGTGGAAATTGCCATCGGCACACCTTTTTCCCTTAACAACGCGACAGGCGGCTGCTGGGTTTCACGCAGGAAATAGAAGGCACCCGGCAGAAGCGTCGCGACCGTGTTGTGTTTCGCCAGTGCTTCCACACCCGCTTCATCCAGATATTCAATATGGTCGACTGACTTGGCGCCCATTTCGGCGGCTAATGCACTCCCGCCCAGATTCGACAGCTGCTCGGTGTGGCCTTTGATCATCAGGCCGTGTTTGATTGCAGCATTGAAAACACGTTCGCATTGCGCAGGGGAGAACCCGATGCCTTCGCAGAACACATCGACTGCATCAGCCAGATTCTCCTGCGCTGCAGCGGGAATGATTTCATCGCACACTAAGTCAATGTAAGCATCACTGCGGCCTGCGAATTCTGGTGGCAGTGCATGGGCAGCCAGCAGGGTGGTGGAGACTTTGATATCTGCCTGTTCACCGATACGACGGGCAACACGCAGCATCTTCAGTTCATCTTTTGTGGTCAGGCCATAGCCGGATTTGATTTCCACTGTAGTGACGCCGTCACGTTTCAGGCCAGCCAGACGTTCCATGGCTGAGTCGAACAATTCGTCTTCGGTTGCTTCCCGGGTGGCCCGTACGGTAGACAAAATACCGCCGCCGGCTTTGGCAATGTCTTCATAAGGCACGCCGTTCAGACGCTGTTCGAATTCATTGGCACGATTGCCTGCAAAGACAAGATGCGTGTGGCAGTCGATGAATCCCGGTGTGACCAGTGCTTGCCGGCAATCGATAATCTCAGCCTGACGCTCTGCATGGTTGAGCTGGTCCGCCTGATACGATCCCGCATAGCTGATCTTGCCCTGACGAATGATCACCATCGCGTTATCAATGACCTGATAACCGTGTACCGGTGCCATCGTGACAAGTTTGAGATTGGTCAGAATGCGTTCCATTGAGCTGCATCTCTTGGGGTTGTTTATGTATATACAAATTAAAGTCTGAAATGCGATAAAACTCAAGACGTCATGTAATAAAAATGTGATCAATATTGAATGATTCTATTAACAGCTGTTGAGAATGCAGTGTTTGTTGTCAGTGAAAGAAGACATGCGTGAGGTATACAAAAAAGCCTGAAAATGACATTCAGGCTTTGTAATCAGTCAGATAGCAGAGATAGGAGACTTTGTATGCTGTGTTCCGGGCTGAAGTGGCAGGTTATCCCACTCGGGTTCTGGAACTGAGTTTGTATTTGTCGCCCGGATGGTAGAGCAGGGCAGTGCTGATCAGATTTGTACTGCTCCAGGTACGGCGATTCAGGAGCAGACAAGGAGATGCTTCAGTCATTTCAAGCAGCTCACTGATGTGAGGCGGCGGCAGGATGGCCTCTACCGTATGCTCGATGTCACTGAGCGGGCATGTCTGCATCAGGTATTCATTCGGCGTTTGTGTCGTAAAATCCTGCTGGATGTAGTCCGGTGCAAAATACGGATTGACCCAGCGTTCTTCGAGCTGAATCGGGACGCTGTTTTCGTAATGGACAATTTGGGTAAAGTAGACTGTGGTGTCATGACGCACCCCCAGACGCAATGCGATATCATCGCGGGCTTTCACTTGCTTTTGGGTGATCACTTTACTGGAGTACTGGTGCCCCCGGCTGGTAACTTCTGTTGCAATATTGCGGATTTCCATCAGGGGAGATTCGGCTTTTTTATTACAGACAAAAGTGCCTAACCGTGGCGTGCGTTCCAGAAAACCTTCATTGACCAGTTCTTTGATCGCTTTATTCGCCGTCATCCGGCTGACTTCAAATTGTTCAGACAGCTCAATTTCGGTTGGAATTTTATGACCAGGGGGCCATTCGCGGCTCTGAATCTTCTGATCGAGGTAGTCTTTAATTTGCTGATAACGCGGTGCGTTTGCCATGGTGTTGTCTCTGAGTCATACGCGACTTTAAATTGCCTATACAAATGAAAGCAACTTTTGCCTTTTTTTGCAAGTGACTCACATCCCAAAGGCTTTTCTTCCTTTAGTTTTATGAGTCATTCCATTACAATTCGCCTTCTGTCTGGGGTCAGTAATTTTGATTTGTACCAAAATTCATACCGAAACAGACGCTTTCTCATCACCGTACTGCATCTTGGCAGGCGGTCAAACAAAAAATTGCATGTGCTACTTGGTATGTGGCACCACTGAACAAAGGATTAATGAATGCCTGTAATTACTCTTCCTGACGGCAGTCAACGCCAGTTTGATAACCCGGTTTCTACAATGGATGTCGCAGCATCAATCGGCCCTGGTCTGGCGAAAGCCTGTATCGCTGGTCGTGTTGATGGCGTACGCGTTGATGCGTGCGATCTGATTGAAAACGACGCGAACCTGGAAATCATCACTGCGAAAGACGATGACGGTCTGGAAATCGTTCGCCACTCTTGTGCACACTTACTGGGTCATGCGATCAAGCAGCTTTATCCTGATGTGAAAATGGCGATCGGTCCTACTATTGATTCCGGTTTCTATTATGACGTTGATCTCGAGCAACCGCTGACCACCGAAGATCTGGAAAAGATCGAAAAACGTATGGTGGAGCTGGCGAAAACCAAATATCCGGTGATCAAGAAGAAAGTCAGCTGGCAGGAAGCGCGTGATACATTTGAATCACGTGGCGAACCGTACAAGATGGAAATTCTGGACGAGAATGTTTCTCGCGAAGATCGTCCGGGTTTATACCATCACGAAGAATATATCGACATGTGTCGTGGCCCGCACGTTCCGCACATGGGTTTCTGTCAGCACTTTAAACTGCTGAACGTTGCCGGTGCTTACTGGCGTGGTAACAGTGACAACAAAATGCTGCAGCGTATCTACGGTACAGCATTCCATGACAAGAAAGCGCTGAAAGCACATCTGACTCGTCTGGAAGAAGCAGCCAAGCGTGACCACCGTAAACTGGGCAAGCAACTTGATCTGTACCACATGCAGCAGGAAGCACCGGGCATGGTGTTCTGGCATCACAACGGCTGGACTGTTTTCCGTGAACTGGAAGTGTTCGTTCGCAGCAAACTGACTGAGTACGATTACCAGGAAGTGAAAGGTCCGTTGATGATGGACCGCGTGCTGTGGGAACGTTCTGGTCACTGGGACAAGTACGCTGAAAACATGTTCACCACTGAATCTGAGAAACGTGAATATGCCATCAAGCCAATGAACTGTCCGGGCCATGTTCAGATCTTCAACCAGGGTCTGAAATCTTACCGTGATCTGCCGCTCCGTATGGCGGAGTTCGGCAGCTGTCACCGGAACGAACCATCAGGTGCACTGCACGGTCTGATGCGTGTTCGTGGCTTTACTCAGGATGATGCTCACGTGTTCTGTACTGAAGATCAGGTGCAGGAAGAAGTCACGGCTTGTATCAAGATGGTTTACGACATGTATGAGACCTTTGGTTTCAATAACATCGTGGTGAAACTGTCTACGCGTCCTGAAAAGCGTGTCGGCTCTGACGAAATGTGGGATCGCGCGGAATCAGACCTGAAAGTTGCACTGGAATCCATGAATATTCCATATGACATTCAGGAAGGCGAAGGTGCGTTCTACGGACCTAAGATTGAGTTCACTCTGCATGACTGTCTGGATCGTGCTTGGCAGTGCGGTACTGTTCAGCTAGACTTTGCTCTGCCTGAGCGTTTGGGTGCTACTTATGTGGGTGAAGATAACGAGCGTCACACGCCTGTGATGATTCACCGTGCAATTCTTGGCTCCCTGGAACGTTTCATCGGTATTCTGATTGAAGAGTATGCAGGTTATTTCCCGACCTGGCTGGCGCCACAACAAGCAGTTGTCATGAATATCACTGACAGTCAGTCAGAATATGTTCGCGAAGTTGTAGAAAAACTGCAAAAAAGTGGAATCCGAGTCAATGCGGACTTGAGAAATGAGAAAATTGGCTTTAAAATCCGCGAACATACTTTGAAGCGAGTTCCGTACATGCTGGTTTGCGGCGACAAAGAAGTCGAAGCAGGCGAGATTGCAGTTCGGACTCGCAAGGGTAACGATTTGGGTAAATTTAAGATTGACGATTTTGTTGCTTACATGCAGCAAGAGATTAGCAGTCGTAAGCTCAATGTTTTGGAGGAATAAGGTATTAAAGGCGGAAGAAGAACTCAAGCTCCAGTTAAGCAAAATCCACACCGTGTCAATGGCGAAATCCGTGGCGTACGCGAAGTTCGTTTAACTGGAATCGATGGCGAATCTATCGGTGTTGTTTCTATTGAAGAAGCAATGGAAACAGCGAATGAAGCTGGTGTCGATCTCGTTGAAATCAGCCCTAATGCCGAGCCACCTGTCTGTCGTGTGATGGACTACGGCAAGTACCTGTTCGAAAAGAGCAAGGCTGCTAAAGAGCAAAAGAAAAAGCAAAAACAAATCCAAGTGAAGGAAGTTAAATTCCGTCCTGGTACAGATGAAGGCGATTATCAGGTAAAACTGCGCAACCTGACTCGCTTTTTAGAAGAGGGCAACAAGGGTAAAGTCACACTGCGTTTCCGCGGTCGTGAAATGGCCCACCAAGGTCTGGGTATCGATCTGCTCAACCGCATTAAGGATGAACTGGCCGACATCGCTGTCGTCGAGAGCTTCCCTAATAAAGTTGAAGGTCGTCAGATGACCATGATGCTTGCCCCTAAGAAGAAGTAATTTAGGCCTTCAAGTAGCACAAAGCGCTGCTTTGAGCAGCGCTTTTTGTTCGCCTGATTACTGTGTTATTAACTATCAACAATGCGGAGTCTCATCATGCCTAAGATGAAATCCAACAAAGGTGCTGCTAAGCGTTTTAAGAAAACTGCTGGTGGTTTTAAGTACAAGCGTGCGACTAAGCGTCACATCCTGACCAAACGTACGACTAAGAACAAGCGTCAGCTGCGTCCAAACTGCATTCTTCCAGCATGTGAAGTAGCAGCAGTAGCACGTATGCTGCCATTCGCTTAATCGTTTTTAGTTCTCGTTTAATTTAAGTTAGGAGTTTCCTATGCCTCGCGTAAAACGTGGTGTACAAGCACGTGCACGTCACAAAAAAGTTCTTAAACAAGCTAAAGGTTACTACGGTGCACGTTCACGTGTATACCGCGTAGCTTTCCAAGCAGTTACTAAAGCCGGTCAATACGCTTACCGTGACCGTCGCAACAAGAAACGTACTTTCCGTCAACTGTGGATTGCACGTATCAATGCTGCGGCACGTCAAAACGATATGACTTACAGCGCATTCATCAACGGTCTGAAGAAAGCATCTATCGAAATCGATCGTAAGATCCTGGCTGATATCGCTGTTTTCGACAAAGCGACTTTCACCGTTCTGGTTGAAAAAGCGAAAGCTGCACTGTAATTACAGTTCAGTTTGATGGGAAAGGAGAGCTTCGGCTCTCCTTTTTTCTTTTTGTATTGATTCGATTATTTCTCTTCACAACCCTTCAGTTTTTCCCAGGGGCTGTCAGGTGTCGTGCCCGGTATTTCCTGAACGGTCCACCATTTTGCCTGCCAGTAACTGCCCTGATATTTCACCAGATCACCGGCTCGGTATGTCCGATGAGCAGACCATGCCTCTTGAGCGCAACTCAGATAAGGCGTTGGGGCGTGCATCCATTTCACTAACTGACGGTGAGAGATAAAGCGAACTTCCTGTTTGGTCAGCGCGTACCGGAAAAATGATCTGAGCACTTCCTGGCGTTCAGAGACCGTGGTGTCAGGCATACCGATGTGTTCGCCGCCGTTGACTGTGCCGTAGAAAGCAGAGTGTAAGCCCAGCACTAACGGGGCACGATTTCCTTGTAAATGAAGGTCGAGGTTGTATTTATACAGCGCGAGTACATCGGCAGCATTCAGGCCATATCCACCCCAATCGGTTGTGGTGTATAGGTTCCAGTCAAAATTATCAGCTTTTCTCGCCTGCGGATCATAATAGGGAACCCGGCTGGCTATTTTGTCATTGAGTGAATAGGGCAGTCCGTACGCAGCGGCTTCTTCATCGCTTGGCACAATCAGCGTTTGCATTGGTACTTCCCACAGCCCGGTGACATTTTTCACCACAGGCTTCCAACCACCTTGCTGAGCAATGAATTGTGACGGACTGCCGTTATCCAGTGTGTGGGGCCAGTAATTGTTGGTGCCGTCTTCTTCGGCAGTAATGCCTGCCGGAAAACTCACATCATATTGAATCCCATTGGCTGTCAGCGCATCTAATGTATTGTCGTTATATGTCAGAAATGGGGCCCGGAATCCTGCAATAGCGGGTGCGCCGATACCCCCTTGTTCAACATTCTGCGTTAGAAACTGATTGCAACGGGCGACTTCCTGCTGCCATTGCGCCGCAGTCATCCAGGATTCCAGCGGGTTATAGTTCACTTTGTCATCGGGGTGTGTTTCTGTGTGATTGGCAATCTCGTGGCCAGCTCGGTTGAGCTGTCGCCAGAGTGACACAATTCCTGGCAGAGTTCTTGCCGGCTGGCAATGCATGAAAAAGGTGGAAGTTAAAGGTGAACCGGCAAAAGCGTCCAACCCCCGGGGGTTGGTATGGTTGTTCAGGGTTGCCTCGACCCATCGCAGACCATCGGCTTCTGTATTGTCGTCAAAACCCAGTGCGATAAACATAGGTGTTTTTACCGTTTCTATCGGGCTGTTTTGCTGAGCGGGGTATAAACCTGCATAAACCAGGTCAGATGAAGCCAATATGAGACCAGATAAGATTGTGGCTGTGTGTTTTTTCATCAGTGGTTCCTTATTCGCGAGTAAAAAACAGAATGAAAAAAACATCATCCCAGAAAGGAATGACAACCTTGATGCTAAGGAATGATGAAAAAGTAATTCTTTGAAAGTTCCGGCATTAATTCTGATAAATGAAGAGCGTTGCAAAGGGAAGAGT
Organism: Photobacterium sp. 53610; assembly: GCF_036409375.1. Taxonomy (NCBI): domain Bacteria; kingdom Pseudomonadati; phylum Pseudomonadota; class Gammaproteobacteria; order Vibrionales; family Vibrionaceae; genus Photobacterium; species Photobacterium sp. 53610. Next base: position 715,143 of record NZ_JAXOFS010000001.1, read on the forward strand.
GACTGATCCGGTATCAGTGATGACTTGTTCTGCTCGAGATGTAATCAATCCACACTCCTTACTTACAAATAATAATTATTTTCATTTAAAGGGCGGCGTCCATGCGATAGAATCCCCGCACTTTTCGTTCTATGCAGTTTATTACCTATTAAGCATGTTGTTATTTAAAGTAAGATTATGTTCTGTCGCTGTTTTTCTGGCGGTTTCATCTCCTTTATCTATTGCTGCACCATCAACGTATGACGAAGCCGGGATGGAGACGATTGATGTCATTGGTACGCGTATGGCCAGGCCGGTTGTGCTGACAAAGCCAGGTGAAGTCACCATGACCCTGAGTGAAATTGAAGAGCTTCAGCCCACAAATTTGGCTGAATTGGCGGATGCAATACCGGGCGTGAATCTGGATGGCGGCGCACGCTCCAGCGGCGAGCGAATCAGCATTTGGGGCTTCTCTGATCCGGATGATATCAATGTCATGGTGGACGGCGCGCCCATTGGTTTTCAGCAATATCGTTACGGTAGTTTCTTCTTTGATCCAGCCTTGATCAGCGAAGTTTATCTGACCAAAGGTGCCCATGAAGTGCGTACCGGTAATGGTGGCTTTGGCGGCACCATGCAGCTGACGACCAAAGACGCGTCCGATTTCTTGCGTGGAAACGATACTTTTGGTGTTCGTCTGCAAGGCGGTTACAACACAAACGATGAATTGGAACGTTACAGTGCGACTGCGTACGGCATGCTCGGTGAAGACTGGCAATTTTTGGTCAATGGTGTTTTTCGCGAGTCCAGCGACGTCACGCTCGGGAATGGGGAGACACTGGATTATTCAGCTTATGAGCAGCACAACATGCTGGCGAAGCTGAGTTATGAAAACCTGGAGCACCGGCTGATGCTCAGCCACAGCCGTTACAAAGATACAGGCCAGAAACCCTGGGCAACCCGACGGGGGGGCATGCCGGAAATTACCGATCGTTTGATTGAGAAATACGGCTCTTATGATGCAGCCTTATATGCATACACAGTCAATAATACCTTCACGGACGAGACAACCACCTTTAATTATCAGTATTCTCCGATCAGTCCTTGGGTTGATGTCGAGCTTGTCCTTGCCCACTCGAAAAATGAGCGCCATTGGGTACGGCCGGATATCGCATGGGACAAGATGTACGTCAGCGTAGGTAACTATGGTCATGAATCCTGGCTGAGTTATCGACGTGACTACGCCAGCCTGACGAATACCGCCACATTGGGTAAGCATGTGGTCGAAAGCGGTCTCCAGTATAAATCGATTGATCGAAACTCTCATGTCTTCAATAAAAGTGCCGCGAAGAACGAGAAAAAGAATTTCGGCTATTACACACCGTATTTTGAACCTTCCGGGACGCAGGATACTTATTCCTTCTACATCAAGGATGACTATCACCTGACCGATCAATGGCTGATCACACCTTCACTTCGTTACGATTACATCGTGAGTGAAGGGAAAGAGAATCTGGCGAGTGATTACAATGATCCCGATGCCGGGCATGATTACAGCAAAGTCTCACATCGTGGCTGGAGCCCTCGACTGGCGGTGAATTATCAGTGGCTGCCGACCACAGCGTTTAATTTTGCTTACGCTTACAGCCTCAAGGCCCCCAGTATTGATGATATTTATTCGGTCCAGTATGCCCGTGCGAGTAAAGCAATCAGCAGCAGCCGGGATCTGGAATTGGAGCGAATTCATGCGTACAAGCTTGGCGTGCTGCATCAGGAGAGAGGTTTTGTGGCGGCAGGGGATCATCTGGCTGCTGAACTGACATTGCACTGGAATCAGGCTGAAAACGATGTTGCACAGCGCCGTGGTGAGAAGTCGACTGAACAGTTGCAGGGCTGGCGCACGAATCTGGATGGTTACCATATTTATGGTGCGGATTTCCGGGCTTTTTATCGCCTGAACGGCTGGTATACCGATCTGTCAGCCAGTGTACTGAGAGGGAAACATGAGGGTCCTCTTGCTGACAGTACCGGCACGAATGAATACCTGCCGGGTATTGCACCGCTCAATGTCAATCTGGGCCTGGGATATCAATGGTATGAAGGGCTGACAACAGGCTGGAAAGTTCGCTGGTACGACGGACAGCACCGGACGCCGCCCGCTGACGATCTGTTTTACCTCTCAGTGAAAAGTGAATCTTATACGTTGCAGGAACTGTATGCAGAATGGCTGCCCATGCCATCAAATCAGGATTTCATCACACGTCTGACGGTGAAAAACCTGACGGATCGTTACTACGAACCTTATCTGGCGGCAGGGGTGCCGGGTGCAGGGCGTGATATCCGGTTCTCTGTTGCCTATAAATGGTAAGCACACTGCGAGATGTCCATTGCTTCCGGCCCCCTCAGTTGCAGGAGGGCCGGGGTGCTGACAGTGCAGACTTTGCAAAAAGGGACAGATTCCAGCTTTTTAGGCTCCAGGCTGGTAATTTTTTTAAGCAAATGCACCGCTAAGTGGCGATTGCGTTTGGATTTAGCATCAGCTTTCATTAATATGTATCGTTACGCGAATTTATCATCTCCCTTGAAGGATGCCACCTTGTGTGGATGAGGAAACGATGCAACATCTAGAAGAGATTATTGCCAACGCAACGGCAGCGATTGAGCAGGCTGAATCTGTCGCCGCTCTGGACGAAGTCCGTGTCCAATATCTGGGTAAGAAGGGTGACCTGACCCTTCAACTGCAAAGTCTGGGTAAATTGCCACCTGAAGAGCGCCGTGAAGCTGGTCAGCTGATCAACCAGGCGAAACAAGCTGTTCAGCAGGCAATTGCCGCTCGTAAAGACGCTTTGCAACGCGCCGAACTGGAAGCCAAACTGGCTGCAGAAACCATTGACGTCAGCCTGCCGGGCCGCCGCATTGAGAATGGTGGTCTGCACCCGGTTACCCGTACAATGGAGCGTATTGAAAGCTTCTTTGGCGAACTTGGCTTTACCGTTGAATCCGGCCCGGAGATCGAAGATGGTTTCCATAACTTTGATGCGCTGAACATTGCCAAAGATCACCCGGCTCGTACCGACCACGATACATTCTTCTTCAATCCGGATCTGATGCTGCGTACGCACACTTCTGGTGTACAGATTCGTACGATGGAAGCGAGTCAGCCGCCACTGCGTTTTATCGCACCGGGCCGTGTATACCGTAACGACTACGACCAGACCCATACGCCAATGTTCCATCAGGTTGAAGGGATGCTGGTTGATGAAAACGTCAACTTCGCACAGCTGAAAGGCATTCTGCACGATTTTCTGAAAAACTTCTTCGAGGAAGATTTGGAAATTCGTTTCCGTCCTTCTTATTTCCCGTTTACAGAGCCTTCAGCAGAAGTCGATGTGCGTCGTAAAGGCGGCAAATGGCTGGAGATTCTGGGTTGCGGTATGGTTCACCCTAATGTACTGCGCGCTGTAAACATCGACCCGGAAAAATACTCAGGCTTTGCCTTCGGTATTGGTGTCGAGCGTCTGACCATGCTGCGTTACGGCGTGAACGACCTGCGTGCATTCTTCGAAAACGATCTTCGTTTCCTGAAACAGTTCAAGTAAGCATTAGGGGCTAGCAAATTATGAAATTCTCTGAATCTTGGCTACGCGAGTGGGTTAATCCTGCTAACAACAGCGAAGAACTAGCTCACCAGATCACGATGGCGGGCCTGGAAGTTGACGGTATTGAAGCTGTCGCAGGCACCTTTAACGGCGTGAAAGTCGGTCAGGTGGTTGAGTGTGGCCAGCATCCTGACGCCGACAAATTGCGTGTCACCAAAGTTGATGTGGGTGAAGAAGAACTGCTGGATATCGTTTGCGGTGCACCAAACTGTCGTCAGGGTCTGAAAGTTGCGGTAGCAACGGTAGGCGCTGTACTGCCGGGTGACTTCAAAATTAAGAAAGCGAAACTGCGTGGTCAGCCTTCTCACGGCATGCTGTGTTCTTTTTCTGAATTAGGTATTGATGTTGACTCCGACGGCATCATGGAACTGCCGGAAAGTGCCTTGATCGGTACTGATTTCCGCGAATTCCTGAGCCTGAACGATGTCATCATTGATGTTGATCTGACGCCAAACCGTGCAGACTGCCTGAGCATTGCTGGCCTGGCTCGTGAAGTCGGTGTCCTGAACCGTGCTGCGGTCACTGAACCAGCATTTGAAGTCGTTGCACCTGCAATTGACGACAAAATTTCCATCGAAGTGAAAGCGCCGGAAGCTTGTCCGCGCTATCAGGGCCGTATCATTCGCAATGTGAATGTGAAAGCTGAATCTCCTCTGTGGATGACGGAAAAACTGCGTCGTTGTGGTGTTCGTTCAATTGATCCAATCGTCGATATCACCAACTATGTCATGCTGGAGCTGGGTCAGCCGATGCATGCGTTTGATCTGAACCAGATCGATGGCGGTATTGTGGTCCGTATGGCAGAGCAGGGCGAGAAGCTGACGCTGCTGGACGGGACCGAAGCTGAACTGAACAGCGACACGCTGGTGATTGCTGACCAGTCGAAAGCACTGGCGATGGCCGGTATCTTTGGTGGTGAACACTCAGGTGTGAGCGCAGAAACCAAAGATGTGCTGCTGGAATGTGCGTTCTTTGCACCAGATGCAATCCGCGGCCGTGCACGTAGCTACGGTCTGCACACCGATTCTTCTCACCGCTTTGAGCGCGGTGTGGATGCGGCATTGCAAACAAAAGCCATGGAGCGTGCGACTGCGCTGATGGTTGAGATTTGCGGTGGTGACGTTGCGCCGATTGTTGAAGCTGAATCTGAACAGTCTCTGCCTCAGCAAAGCAGCATTATCCTGCGTCGCAGCAAACTGGACAGCCTGCTGGGCCATTTTGTTTCCGATGAAGACGTGGTTGAAATCCTGAGCCGTCTGGGCTGTATCGTTGAACCAACAGATACTGGCTGGCGTGCGGTTGCGCCATCATGGCGTTTCGATCTGGCGATTGAAGAAGATCTGGTTGAAGAAGTTGGCCGTATTTATGGTTACAACAATATTCCGGTTCAGTCTCCAGTGGCTGCGCTGAGCATGAATCTGCATCAGGAAGCAAATCTGCCGCTGAAACGCGTACGTGATCTGCTGGTTGATCGTGGTTATCAGGAAGCGATTACGTACAGCTTTGTTGAGCCAGAGCAGCAAAAATTGATCGTTCCTGAAATCGACGCCATTATTCTGCCGCATCCTATCTCTGCTGAAATGTCAGCGATGCGCCTGAGCCTGTGGCCTGGTTTGCTGAATACTGTTGCGTTCAACCAGAATCGTCAGCAGCCGCGTGTTCGTCTGTTCGAATCCGGTATGCGTTTTATTCCGGATGAGAATGCAGAAAACGGCATTCGTCAGGAAACGATGCTGGCAGGTGTGATTGCCGGTGCACGCAGTGAAGAACACTGGGACATCGCGACAAACACGGTTGATTTCTTCGACCTGAAAGGTGATCTGGAAGCGATTCTGGAACTGACAGCGAACGCTGACTTTACGTTTAAAGCAGCCAAACACCCGGCTCTGCATCCGGGTCAGTCTGCAGCGATTATTGTCGATGGCCAGGAAGTCGGCTTTATCGGTACGGTGCACCCTGAGCTGGAGCGTAAGTTCGATCTGAATGGTCGTACAATCGTATTTGAAATTGAGTGGACTGCAATTGCAAGCCGCGCAATCCCTCAGGCTCAGCCTGTTTCCAAGTTCCCGGCAAACCGTCGTGACATTGCTGTTGTGGTTGCAGAAGATGTAGCTGCTGGTGAGGTTCTGGCAGCTTGTCAGGCACATGGTGGTGAATTGCTGACTGATGTTAACCTGTTCGACGTTTACCGTGGTAAAGGCGTTGAAGAAGGTAAGAAGAGTCTGGCGATTGCTCTTTACCTGCAATCCGCTGAGCGTACGCTTGAAGAAGCGGATATTCAGGGGGCAGTTGAAGCGATTGTCGCCGTACTGGGCGAACAATTTGGTGCGAGTCTGCGTGATTAACCCTCTGTAATCACTTGAGATTTGATGAAAAAGCAGCCGCAGAGGCTGCTTTTTTTTGATTTTTTTGCAGACAGAGCTAAGATTCTGATAAATAGTAAGAATTCCTTATAGCTTTCATTTTGTCAGTCATATTGACTGATACTTTTGTTATTTTTGGTATTTATTGTTGTCGATTTGCAAGTTTAAGCACAACAAGGTGCATGTTGTCATGCTTTTCCGGTATATATATATCGAGGGTTTGACAATAAGTTTGCCTAAAAAAGTTGGCGGAAATCAGCGAGTTGGCATAAACTTGTCACTAGTTAAGGTCAGGCACTGAAGAGAAGGCTATAATGCATTTAAATGCATATCGCGGTGTTTGTCTTGTAATGACTAATTCGCAGTAAGCATGTTGATGAATATGTTTACTAATCGTTCAACACAGTCTTGAGGGAGTTATCTATGGCGCTCACAAAAGCCGATTTGGCTGAGAACCTGTTTGAGAATGTGGGATTAAGCAAACGGGACGCCAAGGATACGGTGGAAGTCTTCTTCGAAGAAATCAGAAAGGCACTTGAAAACGGCGAACAGGTGAAATTATCCGGTTTTGGTAATTTTGATCTGCGAGACAAAAATGAGCGGCCTGGACGAAACCCTAAAACCGGTGAAGATATTCCAATTTCGGCACGGCGAGTGGTGACCTTTCGCCCGGGCCAGAAGCTTAAAGCACGCGTTGAGAGTATCAAAATCGAAAAGTAAGCGGTTTAAGTTAGTAAGAACCCAAGTAAGACGATTCGCTTACTTGGGTTTTTCATTTTATGGCCTCAGTCTACCTTCGTCTCATTATTACCTGCCATCATCAAGATATTGTTGAAACTATGTAGCCAAGATGTATAGTGAAATCAGTTTATTTCACTGATTTTATGACAGCATGTGGTTTTATTGGTTATTTATTCTTTATGTCTGCATAAAACAATCTTGATTTAAGTATGCCGATTGCACGGACGAGGAGGTCATGATGGCTTTGGTCAAGGCAGTAAAGGAAGGAGAGTTTCTTTCCGCAACGTTGGATTTAACACGACCTTTTGAAGCCGGAAAATGGCAATTAGACAATGGTGTCAGCTGTGAGCTGACCGCGCGTGGTGTATTAACCGTGACACCGCCTTTACTGTCAGTAGATAGTAAAGATATTATTCTGTCCTCCGGGGTTCACGGGGATGAAACAGGGCCAATTGAGCTGCTTCAGCAACTGGTGAAAAAAATTATGCAAGGGGAGCTGCTCCCTAAGCATCGACTCCTGTTGATTATCGGTCATCCTGAAGCGATTAATGCGCATACCCGTTTCATTGATGAAAATATGAACCGCCTTTTTGCAGGCATCAACGAAGAGAGTAATGTTGATCGCCGGCAGGCGAATCTACTGATGCGAGCCGTAGACGACTTTTACCAGAACTCTCCTCTGGAAAACGCCGAACGATGGCATTTAGACCTGCACAGTGCGATTCGTGAATCCGCTCATTATACGTTTGCCGTCAGCCCTTACAGTGAAAAGAAAACCCGGGGACTGGCGCTGTTCAATTTCCTGCATCACGGTGAAATTGAAGCCATGATGTTATCGGGTTCTGCATCGCCAACATTCAGCTGGTACAGTGCGCATTATTACGGTGCTCAGGCGCTGACAATGGAACTCGGGCGGGTCGCACGGCTGGGAGAGAACGATCTTCACCGGCTGGAAGCCTTTAACCAGGCGATGCTGGCACTGGTGTCAAAGGATTCACTGGCGGCTTATGCAGGTGACAAAGAAGTCTGTGTTTATCGTGTCACCCGCACACTGACCAAACAGACAACTGATTTTTCTTTTACTTTCCCGGCAAATCAGGCCAATTTTACTTACTTTGCTGAAGGCACAGTGCTGGGTCAGGACAACGGGGAAACTTATGTCGCAGCTGAAGGCGGGGAATCGGTTGTCTTTCCGAATCCAAATGTCGCCTTGGGACAGCGCGCCTGTTTGCTGGTACAAAAAGCAGACATTGAGCTGACGGATCAGGTCCGGGCGAAAGTCTGATTCACAGACTCTCAGCAATGGGTGATGATTGCCCATAGCTTTAAAACAAGTGTTGTCCGAGTATAAAAGCAAGCCAATTGTTCTGGCTTGCTTTTCATTTATTAGCAGACACTGTATGTTTCCTTTCTGACTCCATCACACGAAAATAATCGAATTCATGCACTTAGAGCGTTTTTTACAGCGACGGCAATCTCAATGGAAATTCAGCGTCTGGCTGGTGGTTCTGTTGTTGATTGGCTGTAGTTTTTTGTCGCTGTCCGTCGGTGAGATTTGGGTGCTGCCTTGGTTGCCTCAGGGTGATCTGGAAAAACAGTTACTGTGGCAGATCCGATTTCCCCGTCTGGTCGCAGCAATGGCTATTGGTGCCGCGCTGGCTGCATCCGGCGCTGTATTACAGGTTCTTCTTGGCAATCCGTTAGCAGAACCCGGTGTCTTGGGCATATCCGGTGGTGCCAGTCTGGCTTTGGTCTTGATGCTGTTTTTGCTGCCCTGGGTGCCAGGACCCTGGCTGACGATGATTGTCGCGATGTCGGGCGCATTAGTTTTTACGCTGCTCTTGGTCAGTCTCGCCAGAGTCAGGCGGGTCTCAACCACGCGTCTTTTACTGATTGGGGTCGCGCTGGGTATTTTGTCCGGTGCTGTGGTGACCTGGGCATTCTATTTCAGTGATGACCTGAATCAGCGTCAGCTGCTGTACTGGCTGATGGGGAGTGTGGGTGGTGTCAGCTGGGGGCAGCTCAGTGTCCTTGCGATTTTGCTGCCAGCCCTGATCTGGCTCTGCACACGCGGTAAACAACTGGACATTCTGATGCTGGGAGAAATTCATGCGCGTCAGCTGGGTCTGGATGTCTCTGCGCTTCGCTGGCGTTTGATTCTGGTCATTGCTTTGCTGGTCGGCGCTGCCGTTGCTTTGGCCGGTGTGATTGGGTTTATTGGACTGGTTGTTCCGCATCTGCTGCGCTTGGCGCTGGGGACAGAGAACCGTTATCTGCTGCCGCTTTCTGCTGGCTTTGGCGCGTTGCTGCTGGCTTTGTCCGATGTACTGGCAAGAGTGGCGTTACCGGCAGCAGAACTGCCGGTTGGGGTCGTGACAACGACGCTGGGCGCGCCTGTGTTTATCTGGATGCTGCTGCGTTCGCAGGCCGAGTAATTGAAGATGACAGATAAGACAGGACAAGAAGAAATCCTCCGGGTGGACAATATCGCGTTTGATACCAGATTGTTGCCACTCAGTTTTTCGGTCCGGCGGGGCGAAATTGTCCATTTCATCGGTCCGAACGGGAGTGGCAAAAGTACAGCGATTCAATGCCTCTCCGGATTATTTCACGGTTCAGGGCAGGTCATGCTGGCGGGTGAAGCGCTTTCGTCGATGGACTTGCATGACATGGCCAGATATCGCAGCTATCTCCCTCAGCAGGATAAGCCCGGTTTTGCAGTCGGGGTGTATCAGTATCTGCGACTTGCGGTGTCTGCCATTCCTGATGCCGAGGCGGAACGTGTTCATCAGGCGATTCTGGAGATCTGTCGCCGTTTGTCGATTGAAGATAAGCTGTCACGACATATTCAGCAGCTCTCTGGCGGCGAGTGGCAACGGGTCAGGCTTGCAGCGGCCTGTCTGCAAATCTGGCCGGAACTGCATTCAGAGGGGCGTCTGCTGCTGCTCGATGAGCCGGCAACCGCATTGGATATCGGTCAAGAAGCGGCTTTGTACCGTCTTCTGGCCGAGCTGTCGGAGCAGGGGATTGCGGTTGTCATGGCCAATCACGATCTGAACCGGGCACTACGGCATGCCGACAGTGTCATCATCCTCAAGCAGGGATCCTGTGTCGGAAAAGGGACACCTGAGCAAGTGATGACCGTGGAATGTCTTGAGCAAACCTTCGAGACAACCGTTGAGCAGGTTCATCTCCATGACCGGGTCGGACTGTTTTTTGGCTGATTCCTTTCATTTGGCGGAAGATTCGCCAATTGATTCGGGCCGATGAAGAAAAGGCTTGTACTTTTTATCAGGATTTGGATAATGCGCTTCGTCTTCTGAGACAAGCTTCAATAAGGCGCGTTGGCAGAGTGGCTATGCAGCGGATTGCAAATCCGTGGACCTCGGTTCGACTCCGGGACGCGCCTCCATTCGATATCTGTTCTGAAATTCTATCTTTTCCAAAATCGGGTGGGCAAAAGCCCGCGGAACGGGCTTTCCGGAATCATGCAGGTTTGGCTGTCCAGGCTGCGCACCATCCTTCTACATTCACTAATTTACCCGGGAAAACTGAGCAGGGGCGCCATTCATCACCTTCGTTGCCCTGGAGTAACATGCAATTTCCGCAATGTTTGTCTGCATGAGGTGATTTGTGCGTATAAGTCAGCGCCGAAGCCTGCGGATCATCCTCTTCCAAGTGTGGGAGCTCTTCACTGGCCAGAGCTTTTCTCTGCAAGATTTGATCACCCAGTGTGATACCAATGATTCCTGCCATGGTCAGACGCAGGAAACGTCGGCGGTCTGTTGAAGTTTTCATCATAATTATCCTTTGATTGCTTCATTACTCACATATGGCTCGCTTCTTGAGGCGAACGGAATAATTGTGGGAAAGAATCTGAAATATCGCTAAGAAATCACGATGTTAAATTTTTGTTGATAAGCATGCGGTTTGTGGTAATCCCTTGCTGTGTTCTGAACACGCAATGCATCTGATGGCACGATAAGAGTTTGAGTCGACTCAAAAAGTAATGAAGTTTAACAAAATTGTTATTGAAACATTTTGTTTACATCTTCATGCTGTACGGCGCAATCTCCCAAGATATAAACAAAGGTATTTTGATGAATCTGTTGTTAGTTGATGTGGACGGTGCGCTGGTGAATGCGCAGGGAATCGACATGAGCTGTTTTCTTCAGGCAATTGAAGATGTGCTCCACATTACTTTAGATAAATCGCGTTATCAGGAAAAAGGGGTGACTGATTCAGCAATGCTGGATGACATCTTGCGTCAGTTCCCGGTGGAAACAAGCCGGTCCATCATTCATCGTCAGGTGGAGCAAAAGTATCTGGACTATTTAGCGGACAAACTGACTTCGCTTCCGGCAGAGACTGTGCTCAGCAAAGGCGCACGGGAATTCCTCGAGCTGATGGGGACTCGTCAGGACACCCATGTTGCGATTACCAGCGGCGGCTGGGCGGCAGTCAGCCGCATGAAGCTGAAAGCGGTTGGGATTGATGTCAGTAAAATGACGTTCGCCTCATCATCTGATGCACCAAGCCGGACTGAGATTATGGCGCTCGCTGCATTCAGGGCCAAACAGGATTCCGGAATGACATTTAAAAGACGGATTGTATTTGCCGAAGGGGAGTGGAACCAGAGAGCATCTCAGGAGCTGGGGTATGATTTTGTGGCCGTTGGCAAGAAACTCAGCCATCATACCCACATTCCCAGCCTGTCTTATTATCAGGCTGCATTATCCAGACTGAACATGAGTGATCCGCTCTGAATGATATCTGACTTGTATTATTGACGGTAACACACCTCTCAGTTGCTTTGGCTCTGAGAGGCCATCACCAAAGCTGGCACAATCAGCACAATACTGGTGCGGCGGCAGTTGAACTTATCAGTATGATTCTGCACATGACTTCTTGTTTTACCTTTGGCGTACCCCGCCAGGACAAAGCGAAACGTTGCGTGATGAGAAAATTTTACCCGTGCATTGTGATTTACTGCCTGCTGTCAGCGAGTAGCTTCGTCCGGGCAGATGATACGAAGACATACTGTTATGCCACACCCGATTCAGTCAGCCCTGATCTGTCGCAGATTATGTCTGTGAATACACCGGAAACAAGTCTTCTCATTTTTCAGTCGATGCTGCCTCAGGCAAGCCGATCCCATGATAAAAGCGCATTCGTTGATTTGCTGGGCGTGATTGCGCACAACTATTTCTTAATAAAAGATCCAGAAAAAGCAAAGTTTTACCTGAGGCAGGCTGAGCTCTTTCTCTCAGATGCATCTGATCAGGCGAAACAGAATTTGTCTGATGTTCGCCGGATGTGGCATGCACAACGCTAACTTTATTCATTGTCAGTAAATTTGATATTGTGCGAAGAAAATTTGCAATAATAAACCCCGACATAGGATTTGATGCAGGTCTAGTATAAATTGAGGCAGCATTTTAATGTCACAATTTTCGCAGCATTCGAGTCTGTGTAATACGATGTCCCGATGAATTGAAGCGGAGCTGTAACTGAGATGACAACAAGGGAATGGGTCGATGCCTGGTTCCAGGATATCTGGGCAAATGCCGATAGTAACAGTCTGACCAGATACGTCTCCGATCCTTTCATTTTTCATTTGCCGGGCGGCCGCAAGCAGCAGGTCTCCCATGAGAGTTACCTTTCCTACCTTCAGTTATGGCGGCAAAAATTTAAATCAGTTGTATTCTCTATATCTGATACCGTCTGTCAGCCTCCGCTAACTGTGGTGAGATATCGCTGTCAGGCTCAATACCTGGGCGGCTGGCTGAATATTCCGGGCAAAAAGCAGGTCATTCAGATGACTGGTATGATTCAGTTTCGGCTGGAAGCGGGTTTCATCACTGAATGCTGGTTAGAGGACAGCAGTTTTGACCTGTATCAACAGTTGACGGGCTACCTGAAGTAGGAGTCAATGGGATCTCAGATGATACTGAAAAACGCCTTTTAAACAAAAATATAGCCTTCCAAGACCGCATTTCTAAGCTTCGCTGTCAGACTTTTTTGTCTTTTGGTCTTTTTTTGCGACAAGTCAGCACTGTGAAAAAAATAGACTTATTTGTGATAAGTGCTTTAATTATTATAATTATAAGTACTAAAAAATGACATCATTCATATGACGGAACTATGTCAACTGACTGAAGTCTTACTCATAGCAGACTTTCAAATAATTGATGCTTATATTTGAAACATTTCGGAAAGACTGGATTAATTTAGTTTAATGAACCTTAATTATTTTAAGTAAATACATTTTTGCCCTGATATTCATACGTATTCTTATAAATATTTTTTTATTCATCGACAAGGAGTGTCAACCACCATTCATGTACATATCAATTGATGTACATGGGAATATGACACGAGTAGTTTAAGGTGAATGTGTGATTTGGGTTAGTAGTAGTCATCATGACAAGCAGGTAGAAGCGAAAGAAAACCTGAAACTTTCGCATAAGGTCGTCGAGATCTCTCCGTACGAGTTATTGTCATCAATGACAGGGCAGGAACTTGTTTTTCTTGAGGTCATTGACTCGACATCGGAAGGATTTGAATTGCTGCGGGCAGTGAAAACTCGCTTCCCTGCCGCAAAGGTCGTTGTCGTCTATCATAATCTCGACGGAAATCTGGCGTTGAACGTCCTCCGGGCCGGTGGTGAAGATGTATTACCGGCGAATGCGAGCCGACAGGAACTGGAAGAATGTTTCAGCCGCCTTCATACGCATAACATCGAAGCTGATATTGAGCCAGGATTCGAGAATCGAGAGATGTCGATCCGACCGGCACTCAAGATCATTGATGAAAACCTCAGCTCACCGTTGAGGGAAGAGGACTTAGCAAACGCATGCCAGTATTCTCCGACCTATTTTTCGCGTTTGTTCCACAGCATCATGGGCGTGACACTGAAGCAGTACATTATTAAGAAACGTTTGGATCTTGCCTGTGGATTGCTGAGTTCAGATCGTGAAAAAATATCTCAGATTGCGAACTCGGCAGGCTTTAAAGATGTTTCATATTTTTCGCGAGTGTTTAAAAAGCACATGGGCTGCTCTCCGGGTGAATTCCGAATGAGAAAACACAATCTGAACCACAATTAATGTTGGTGCTCACGTTCGGGGAAAATAATCACCTTTGCAATCAAGCGAAAGAATATTCCTTATATTGTGTTTCCTGCATTACAACAGTAATGCAGTTTTTTTGATGTGATTTCTTATTTTTGAGAAAACACCTTACTTCAGTGACTTTCATTTCATCATTCCCTCTGATGTTGTACTTCTGAGACAGAATTAACTTGTCTGCCACAACAAATTTTTACACAGACAATGCTATCTTTAATTCAAAACATAGTGAAGATTGCGCTGTTGTTTCCGGAGGTGTCCTGATGAGGCTTACCTTGTCCTTCAAACTGCTGTTTCTGGCTTTTCTGTTGTGTATCGTGATGATAAGCCAGGCTCATGCTGCTTCAAGTCGTTTACAGAAAGTGATGGACAGGGGGGTACTCCGCGTCGGAACCACTGGGGACTGGGGACCCATGACTATGCGGGATCCCGCAACAAATTTCTACAAAGGGTATGACATTGATATCACGACAGAGCTGGCGAAAGATCTGGGCGTGACGGTGGAATATGTTGCAACAGACTGGAAAACACTGGTCAGCGGGATTGTTACGGAGAAATATGATCTGACCGGCAGCGCAGCGCTGAATATCAGCCGGGCGAAAATCGTAGGCTACAGCCGTCCTTATTACTATCTGGGATTTGTGCCGGTGACGCATCAATCAATTCAGAGTCGTTTCAGGTACTGGAGCGACTTTAACGCATCTTCAGTCACTGTGGCATCGCGTCGGGGCTCTGTGGAAGAAATGATGGTGAAAGAGTTTTTCCCGAAAGCCAGACAAGAAGTGGTTGAGAGCGGCAAAGCGTATCAGGCGCTGTTGTCCAATCGCGCTCACGTGATTGTGACTTCTAATATTGAGGCTGCCACACTGACCAGCCGCTTTGCACAGCTGGCTGTGCCCAATGTCCGGGGCATGCGGCGAGCGACACCTCTGGCGATGCTGTTACCTCGTGATGATCAAGTCTGGATTAACTTTATTAACCATTGGATTGAACTGAAGAAAACGCAGGGTTTTTTCGATCGGATCGCCGAGAAATGGGGATTGGTGGTGATGGATATCGAGTGACTTTTCGCCGGTAAGCGTTGAAAACAGATCTGGATCTGAAAAGGCACTTTAAGCCAATATGGAAGATGTGTTGATTTGGAGGTTAAGGATGGATCTGTCTCAATATCACGGTCTGATTTTCGACATGGATGGCACTTTGATTGATTCAATGCCTGCGCATCTTAAGGCCTGGCGTGCTGCGTGTGAACAGTTTTGTATTCCGTTTGATCCGAAATGGCTGATGAGTCTGGGAGGCTCTCCGACAGTCAAAACCGCGCAAATGATGAATGAAAAGTATCAGCTGCAGCACAGTGTTCAGGTAGTCGCAGATACAAAGTGGCAATTCTTTGAAGCCCTTGAGCATAAAGGGGAGGTGATTCCGGCCACCTTTTCGCTGCTGATGCGCTACCGGGGGGAAAAGAAAATTGCCGTCGGCACAGGCTGCCGAAAGTCCAATGCGCTGGAATTACTCTCAATGACGGATATTCTTCCCTCACTGGATGCACTGGTCACCGCGGACGACGTCCGAAATCACAAACCTCACCCGGATACTTTCCTCGAAGCTGCTCAACGAATCGGCCTTGTGCCTTCTCAGTGTGTGGTGTTTGAGGACACTTCTCTTGGACGTCAGGCTGCACTTGCAGCAGGCATGGATTGTTTTCTGGTGGTTGACGGAAAAATTAAAGAGTTTACATCGGCTTCTTCCCTGGAGTGATACATTAGATTTGTCTAAATTTATGATTCCATGCGAAATATTTTTGATTCAGTAGCAGGAAATTGATGCGATTTATTTACGACCGCACTACAATCTAACTGAGGTATATAAAAAAGGAGATGATCGTGAAAGCCTTAATTAGTCTCGCTGCAGTTTCAGCGGTAATGCTTGCGGGTTGTAGTGCATCGGTAGATGAAAGAGCAAATGACTTTGTCGATGTGAGCTACTCATTGTGTGCTGCCAAAGTGCGGGCATTCTCTCAGGGGGATGATGGCAAGATCCGGGTCGTCTGTGAAAATGACAGCTATTTCTCTGTGAAGAGTCAGCAAACACTGACTGTGATGAATGAAATCAACGGTGCATACTGTCAGGGCAAGGGCTTCAGCCATTTCAATGAACGTTCGGAATACTACACTTTTACCTGTCTGAATGACAAAAGTTTTAACATTCCCAAGTAATTGATTGAAAAGAAAAAAGCTTTGCTTTTGGCCAGACCTGAATCATTTTGAGGGTCTGGCATCATTTTATCTAGTCCCCGCACTTTCTATGGATCGCTGAAACAGGCGTACATCAGACACAAGGATTTCAGGTGTTGATGGGATAAAGACCGAAGGGAACTCGTCTTGAATCAAAAAATTCTGATTGCTGGTTTTGCGCTCACCGCAGTTTTTTGTTCTGTTTCGGTGACGGCTGCCGTTGTCCCTGACGGCGTCAAACTGGCAAAAACACAGCATCTCGTCCGTGCCAATGGCGCTGAACCCAGTACGCTTGATCCGGGATTTGTCGGTTCAGGCAGTCCGGGCGATGTGATCGTTAATGATCTGTTCGAGGGACTGGTGATCGAGAACCTTGACGGTGAGATCATCCCGGGACAGGCAGAATCCTGGTCAGTTTCCGATGATGGTAAAACGTATCGCTTCCAGTTGCGTCCCGGCTTGCAATGGTCAGATGGCACAGCTTTAACTGCAGCAGATTTTGTGTTTGCCTGGCGTCGTGCAGTCAATCAATCAACCGGGAACAATACCGGTTTTAATCTGGCTACAGCTAATATCCTCAACACGAAAGCTATTCTGAATGGGGAGCACCCCCCTGAAGCGCTCGGTGTGAAAGCGCTCAATTCTCATCAGCTTGAAGTCACTCTGTCCCGGCCGACACCTTACTTCCTCAGTTTAATGAGCATTAAAACTTTCTTTCCGGTACCGGCACATGTTGTCAGCCAATTTCCGGATAGCTGGACCCGTCCGGAGTATTTTGTTTCGAATGGTGCGTATGTTCTGAAATCCTGGGTACCGAATGAACGAGTAGAGGTGGCCCGGAATGAGCGCTACCGGGAAAACGCCTCTACTGTGATTAACGGTGTGACTTATCTGGCGTTATCGTCGCAACATGCTGAGTTATTGCGATATCAGGCTGGCGAAATTCATATGACGAACCGGGTTCAGCTTGAGTATTACCAGAAGCTGATGAAAGAAAACCCGGAACAGTTAAAGTCATTGCGACTGCTGGGGGCGTATGTATACGCGTTCAATACCCAGCAACCACCATTTGATAACCCGGATGTGCGCCGCGCCCTGACGATGGCGATTGACCGGGATGTGCTGGTGCAAAAAGTCACAGGGCAGGGTGAACCGGCCGCATTTTCTGTGGTGCCGGACATTATCCCGAATTACAGGAATTATACTCCGGCGTATCAGCTGATGCGGCATGACGCACGAATGGCAGAAGCCCGTGACCTGCTGACGAAAGCGGGTTACAGCCAGACGAAGCCTTTAAACGTGACGCTCACGTACAACACCAGTGAAAACCACAAGAAACTGGCATTAGCCATTGCTGCGATGTGGAAAACACTCGGTGTAAACGTCGCACTGGAAAACATGGAGTGGAACGCTTATCTGGCCGCGAAAGCTGCTGGAGATTTTACTGTTGCACGTTCTTATGCTTTTGGTGACTATGCTGAGCCTTCATCTATTTTGAACAGTTTTACCTGTGGTCATCCCGGGAACGAAACCGGGTTCTGTAACCCGGATTTTGATGCACTGCTGAAGCAAGCGGCCGATGTCTCTGATGAACCCACACGGTACGGATTGTATCGTCAGGCGGAGCAGATTCTGGATAAAGCATCACCGGTCATGCCTGTTTATTATTACAACCACACCAGACTGGTCAAAAGTAACCTGAAAGGTTTCCCGCGTAATAACCCGAAAGGAAATATCTACGCGAAGGACATGTACTTCGTTGCCAAATGACTTAAAGAGCTTGTTTTTACAGGCTTTTTTATTGCTTGATAATTCCCTCCAAAACGACAGTAAGTTCTCACGACCATTACCAAGTGGAAAGCATTGTGAACCTTAGTTCGCTGTAACTTTTTGTGTTTCAGATATTTTTGAAGTGGGTGTTGCTTTGAGTAATCACGTAAAACGAAATTGGACAAAACTTCTTAGAGTTACAACTTAATTTAGTCAACCACGAATTAGCACAGATATGGAAAACTGTGTTGTTTGTAAACTCTCCTCTCCTGAACAGTAATCATACGACAACCATATTTCGGTCATCAACGAAGTATCTCTTTTCCAAGTCGCTATAGTACCAGCAACAATTAAGTGACATAGATAGGGAAAGTCATGATAGCCGTATTATTTGAGGCAATGGCGGTTGCCGAAAAGAGAGACCGATATTTCCAGTTGGCAGAACAGTTAAAACCACTTCTCAGTGATATCGATGGCTTTATATCAATCGAACGTTTTCAAAGCACAACTAACCCAGACAAGTTTATATCCCTATCCTGGTGGAAAGATGAAGAAGCAATCAAGCATTGGAAGAAAAATGTACAGCACAGGCTTGCTCAAGACGAAGGGAAATCTTCTATTTTCTCTGCTTACAAAATTAACGTTTTAACCTCAACTCGAGAATATTGTTCTCAATAATATAGAGATAGAAATATGCATGATATACATGTGATTTTAAAAAATAGTCCCGGAGAATTATCTCGTTTTGGAGAAATCCTTGGAAGGAATGGAATTGGATTAGAAGGCGGGGGCGTATTTGTTCATGAAAATCATAGCCATGCTCATTTTCTAGTTGAAGATGGAGAAAGGGCTAGGGATGTTCTTACTGATAATGGGTTTGAAGTAAAGGGAGTCGTTTCTCCACTTATACGAAAACTCAAACAAGAACAACCAGGTGAGCTTGGTGCGATAGCTAAAGCGTTAGCGGATAAAGGTGTTAACATTATTGTTCAGTATAGTGATCATGATAATCGGTTGATACTTGTAACTGATAACTATACATTGGCCGAAAATGCAACGGTTGATTGGGCAGTCTAAACTTGAGCAAACAAAGTATCTCTTCAATAGAATTATTAGACTATAGTCAGGAAACCGACATGGCAGCCTTAGCGGCTGCCATGTCGGATGCTTCTAGGATGAAAATCCTATGTGCGTTAATGGATGGAAAAGCTTGGACAGCTACTGAACTAAGCGTGATAGCAGATATTGCACCATCGACTACTAGCGCTCACCTATCTCGTCTACTGAAAGCTAATCTTGTAGTATGTTTAGCTCAGGGGCGACATAGATATTTTCGCCTCTATAGTAGCAACGTCGCTGCATTACTAGAAAATATGATGGGAATTACTTTTCAAGTAAGTAGTCCATCTCGTACCAAAGTGCCTAAAGAACTGCTAAGAGCAAGAACATGTTATGACCATTTGGCCGGTGAAATAGCGGTTAAATTGTATGATTCTCTAGTGAGAAATAACTGGATGGATAGTGAGGGCAAAGAGCTTACTGTGCAAGGGCAAGAAAAGCTCTTACAGTTAGGTATTAATATAGATGCAAAAACTAGAAGGAAAAAATGTTGTCCATGCTTAGATTGGAGCGAAAGAAAGTTCCACGTTGGTGGTCACTTAGGGGCATCACTACTTAGTTTTTTGAAAGTAATGACTGGATTGAAAGAGTCCCTGGATATCGCGAAGTTGCTATAACAAGTAAAGGTAAAAAAGAACTTCATAGGCATTTCCTCATTGATGAATAACTGTCAGCCAATAATATCCCTTGTAGATGGCTACACATTAGCGTATGAATTGAAGGTTTTTAAATTCGAGTCAACTGAAGCCTACACTATTAGCATGTTTTGGGGCAAAAATTTCTCGGTTCGTAAAACACGGACCGTACGCTACGAACCACCCTGGAACTCACTTCGGGACAATTATGATTAAGTCGACCATCAGAAAAAGCCTATCCGCCCACAACCATACACTCAGCACTGCTGATGTCGGCTATTTATCTGTCATGCGGCGATCGCGGTGACCAAGCAGGAGCTGAATATCAATCCCAATTTTGTTATCAGTCCTTTCTGCTAAAGATCGCAGTTCGTGGAAGGATGGGGTGCCTTCCACGGTGAGAGCTTTACTGTCTCTTACATCAGCAAGGTGACGTGAGAGCCGGTTGACCTTGATTGGCACCTGACTGCGTTTGCTGTAACCGTTTTTTCTGATGAAGAATGAAATGCATCACAACATTACTCCTGCACATGGCAATGATCTCTCCGAGGCTAACACTGAGCAGTGGATTGGTTAGGTCTAAAGGAAAGGCCAGATTTGTTTTCCTCTTGACTTGCCAGTAGCGACGTATATAGCAAGCAAGAAGGATCTTCGTTGTTTGATGGCATCACGACAACGAAACGCGTCGTTCTCAAAGCATAGTGTGTGAAAAACTGGCAAATCCAGATGTGCTGCTGTGCGTATGGAGCGCTGAAACTGGCTAACGTTGGCAGAGTTTGAGCTACATCAATCAACCTTGATTTACGCTGGTGGAGGGGGCGGGTAATACTATAATTTAAATATGAATTCTCCCACCCACATCCAGGAGATATCTCATGTTTGCCAAACGATGTTCCTATATTCTCGCTGGAAAAACCCATCCAAAAGCTCAGGTTACAGTCAATCCTACTGGGACCCTTCATATCGATGTCAGAGATGAGAAGCGTGAGCTTGACGGCGATTTTGAGGATTTATTATTTAAAGAAAAAGGGAAAGTCACTGTCCTTGTTTGCCAGAAACACGACAGGCCAAAGCAGCTCTGTTGGCATGTCGAGCTCTCTGGTCAGGATGCCAAAGAGCTCACGCGGCTGATTGATGAGGCCGAGGAAGAATATGAGACTCTTATGAGTGATCTTTGCTGAAAGAGCCGGCATTCCCTTTCTGGCCTACCGGTTCAGGTAGGTCAGATTTAGCGTTAGGGGAAAAACAGATTGATTCGGAGTGAGTCGAGATGACTTAAAATAGGAAATCCACCAACATGCATACTTCAGCAGGCTTGTGTGAATAATCAGCCTGCAACACAGGGTAAAACCGTTATCCGTCTTTTCTCATAGAAAACCCATCCCACACAGTCAAAGCAGTAACCCGTGAACAAATTGATGCTGAATTTTATGATTAAAATTCAATTAGATATGGAAAGCGTAATATCAGAAAAATAATCGGTTTGGGTTTGGGTTTGGGTTTGGTTCTGTCGTGTCATGCTCTATCTTCTACGCTGACGGATTGAGAATCTTTACGAGTATCGTGCTGCTGAAAGTACTGGGTCAGTATGCTTTCCAGCTTCTCTAACCGTAAAGGTTTACTGATCGCTCTGTCAGCTCCTGCAGCCAGGAATTCTGAAGATGTATCCGTTGTCGCATCTGCGGTGCAGGCCAGTATCAGCCCCTGGTAATTCAAACTTTGTCTGATGAAGCGTGTTGCTTCTATCCCGTTCATTTCGGGCATTCGGTTATCCATCAGAATAGCGTCATAGTATTCCTCTTGCAGCATATCTATAGCCATGCGGCCATTCTCAGCAACAGAAACATGGCATCCTAACTTTTCACACAAATGTTTCCCTACCAGCTGATTGACCCGGTTATCTTCAACCAGAAGGACAGAAAGTTCAGACAAGTTGAATTTTTCAAGCTGTTGCGCGTTAGGATTGGCAGAGTCAGTGATTCCCTTTGGTGTCTTGATAATGGCTTGAAAAGTACTGCCAACGCCAACCTCACTACTGACCGATACATCGCCACCCATCGCAATACAGAGATGCTTCACGATGGACAAACCCAGTCCGGTCCCACCAAAATTTTGGTTGATTGTCGCGTCCGCTTGTTCAAAGGAATTAAATATACTGTCCAGCCTGGCTGGATGTATCCCAATCCCTGTGTCTGTAACAGTAATCGTCAGTGTTTCATCGCTTTCTTTAAATTCGAGTGAAATATCAATATGCCCCTGTGGGGTGAACTTCACGGCATTGCCGATTAAGTTATATACAATTTGCCGAATTCTGGCTTTGTCGCCCACTAAGATAGTGCCATCAGGAAGATTTTTGGTATGAAGCTGCAACACGATGCCTTTTTCTGCCGCTAGCGGGTAGAAGCTGCTTGCGACAGGTGACAGCAGTTGTATGACAGGAAATGGCTCTCTGACCAACTCCAGTTTGTTTTGCTCTAATTTAGAGAAGTCCAGAATCTCATTGAGAACGGACATCAGGTGTTCACTCGATTCCAGCAAGATATTCAGGTTGGATTTCTGCGATTCATCCTGCATTTCAGAGGCGATGATCTGCGCCATTCCGATGACACCGTTCATTGGTGTTCTTAACTCATGGCTCATGGTGGCGAGAAACATGGACTTCGCCGCGGTTGCTTCCTGAGCGGTTTTTACTGCCTCTTTGAGCGCAATCTGTGCCTCTCTCAGAGCATCAATATAACGATAGAGATAAAGCACAACGACCAAAAACATAACGCAAGTAGCAAGCAAGAGCGAAGTGACCATCGCATTGTTTGCCTTGAAGATTTCATTCATTAACTCTTCGTGGATGTGCTCGATTGCTTCATCCATGTCTTCAGTCAGAATTGCTCTCTGAAGCGGTTCAATCGACACCTGGGCTAAAGGCTGCTTTTTGGCTTTTAAAAGCTCATCGAGCAGGCCCATGTGCTCTTGTGCCGTATTTTCATATTTAGCGACGAGTGGTTGAATCTGGCCTTTGGGCCAAACAATATCAGGGAAAAGCGCTTCGATGTTCAGGGTCGTCGACACAAGGTTTTGTAAATCGGAATCAAGTGCCTGTATTTGCGCTAATAAATCTTCAATGTGTTTGTTTTCACTGCCAGGCTCGGCGAGTTGGGCGTAACTCCTCATGTGGATGAGGCTCTGAGCGTGCGCGATAAACGAGCGTTCAAGCTTGCCTAAGATGTCATGTTCGACTTTGAACGAGATAAAAAACGAAACTGCTGCAGCAAAAGCAACAGCCAGGAAGCACTCAAGAGATAGAAATTTCATCACTTTATTCCTATTCATGAGCTTGCTCTTGTTGTTCTTCTACATGGAACTCCTCAACAACCGGAACCACATACGTTTCTTCAAAGTAATAGAAGTATGCAGCAACAAAAATCAGCCACACCAACACTAAACTCCATATATATCTGGCTATATTTGTCATTTTACACTTTTGAATTCAAATTGAGTTTTGATTGCCTTGAGAACAACCGTCCAAAAATTTCTTACCTGTAAGTCTAGTCAACATTTTCACGGGGTCATAAGTATGTCACAGGGGAATGAGCAAGTTCATCACAGAGCGGATCTTACGATCAAAGCTGCTTTAACAGCGCTGTGCCTGACACGGCTCAATGTGAACATCTGGAGCTCTGAAACTCATCCGATCTTGGTTCTGTTCATCATTTCATTGGTCACACTTCAGGTAGGACGTTCCATTTTTCATGATTATTCTGCTCCGCGAGCATCGGATTCTTCTCCATCACCCAAAGTCTGGGAGCTGAACCATGGTTCACGATCAGAGAATGTGAAAGCGACGATCAAGAAAACATTGGATGCGGGTGCGGTTGGATAAATTTGTTGCTGACGGACACATTTTTGCCAGCGGAATGTCACCTTGTTGGTCAATCGTGGATATGGTTACGTTGTAGTCAGAGACAGTTGGGGCCTGGGATTGGTTTCGCGAGGGGGTGATTTGATAGTTTTAATTCCAAATCAAAATATATCAACTAAAGGTGTAAAGTTACTCAGAAGCTTGACCTCTAAGAGTATTGCTCAAATACGTGAGTCAGCTTTAAATATGCAGCCATTAGAAACTTATGAAGTGTTTGATGGTGATTGGGATAATGTCAAAAAGAAACTGATTACACTAGCTCAGAAGTATGACGAGTCGATTTTTGTCATACTTGAAGTTCAAGGTGATGAATATTCCCCATTTACCTTAGATGGGTTCTTAGAGTATTTGAAAGAAATTCGTTCTATCGAGATAAATCAACAAAAAATTTCAGATCTGGAATGTGGATATATCGCAGTTGAGTCAGAATTTATCGAGCACAATGAAAATTGGTATAGCAAAGTTTAGGAGTGATTCTGGACTTGCACCGTTTTAGTGGACACGCATAAGCAACCGAGGGTGTTGATATGTCAGCTTAGAAAATGGGGAATAGATGCCGCAATATTCACTAGGATATATGTTGAAAGCGGTGCAATGGTTTGTTTTGTTGATAGCTTTGCTTGTACCTAACGTGGTTCTATACCACAAGGAGTAACATGTGATTGTCGTAGCAAGGTTTTCTTTTCCTCATGAAGCCCACATTGCAAAAGCGAGTCTGGATAGTGCGGGAAGAGAAAGTTACATCGTTGATGAACATACGGTGAATACTCAATGGCTTTACTCAAACGCTATCGGTGGTGTTCGTCTCATGGTGGCGGAGGGTCATGCAGAAGAAGCGGTACAAATACTCAACAGTGACTTCTCACAATCATTGGACAATGGCGTTGTTACGGATGAAGCAAAGGATGTTTGCCCCAATTGTGGAAGCCCTGACTTATCTGCACATACAAAAGGCAAGCGTCCGGCTTTTTTAGTGTTTATTTTACTCGGCTTTCCATTGTTCTTTTACAGACATGGCTACAAGTGTAATCAGTGTGGAGAGTTCAGTGAAAAGCTTTGATTCTGGGGGTGTTACAAGGTATTTAAGCTGAATTGGAGGGGGTAAGCACACGGGGTATTTTTATTTTGCTTTGTGTTTGGTGTTTAAAGTGCAATGCGGAAAACGCATTATTGCCTGCACCTTTTAATGCGGTGTGATTTGGCGATTGGAGAATGCATGGAAGATATATTTTTTATCGATGAGTCAGTGGCTGGTCGATGTGGTCCCGACAAAATTATGTGGAATCTCGACGAACTGAAGCGGAATAATATCAGAGCAATTCTATCCGTGAACGACGGTGAAATGGTCCACACTTCAAGGTTGAGCGAACTGGGTATCTGTTATGGACATATACCACTTTCAAGTCATGCGCCAGTTCAGGCCGGTGATCTGGAGCTTTGTCTGGGTGCTTTGCCTCGAATTATTGATTTTATAAATCAAAATCAAGGAGATGGAGTGGTGCTGGTTCATTGTAAGTCTGGCAAAGATCGTACGGGATTGGCCCTTGCTGCTTATTTGATGCAATCAAAAGGTTTCGAGGTTCAAGAAGCTATTTTCGCTATTAAAAGCGTCCGGAATATCGCTTTTACTGCACCTGGTTGGGATGAGTTTTCAGTCACAGTCCTTACAGAATTGTTCATCAGGGAAGCATGATGATACTTCCCTGATAAACAGCATGTTTTGGTTATTT
This sequence comes from Photobacterium sp. 53610, assembly GCF_036409375.1. Classification (NCBI taxonomy): domain Bacteria; kingdom Pseudomonadati; phylum Pseudomonadota; class Gammaproteobacteria; order Vibrionales; family Vibrionaceae; genus Photobacterium; species Photobacterium sp. 53610. Next base: position 740,419 of record NZ_JAXOFS010000001.1, read on the forward strand.
CATTGAAACTGACAACTCATATACATGCTGCAGCATGTCATTGAATTATTGGTTGATAACTATATTTAAATGCATGAGTTCCGACTTTGAATGATCACTCGTATCCAACCAGGAATCACATTCCGTGATATCGATAATCACCGGCATTCTGTGGTGATAAGGTTTACACATTTTGTCTGCAGCTGTCGTGAGTGTGACCAGCTGAGGCGTCTCTGATTCAAACCAGATACCAGCCATATACAGTGGCATGTTTTCGGGGTGGCTGAACAGGTATTTCTGTTTCTTTTTGCCACTTTCATCCCGCCATTCATACCAGCCGGAACAGGGCACGATGCACCTGTGGGTTTGCATTGCATGACGCCAGGTGGGCTTTTGCATTGCAGATTCTTCCTGAGCGTTAATGAGTAATTTTTTCGACCAGCCGGGCTGAATCCCCCAAACCATGTCCAGTTGCTGCAGACCATCTGGTTGTTTGATGACCGTGGACACTTTTTGTGCGGGGCACAGGTCGGTATTTTCTTCGGCTTCGAACCGGATGCGAAGCTCATCAGAAACCTGATTGTTCAGCAGGTTAGCGAGAATGTTCAGCCTGCCACACATAGTAAAACTTCCATTCATCTTTCCTAATATAAAACCCGATCCGTATTGACCAGACGGAAATCCGTGACCAAAATGATACTGTATATTTAACCAGTATTTCCGATATGAATGTCATCCCATTATTAGCAAGTGCTGGTATTACCGGCTTTGAAAGTCCGGCAGCGGAATACCGACAGCTTCCTTTGAGCTTAGATGAATTGCTGGTGGAACATCCCAGCGCCACTTTTATCGGCAGAGCCTATGGCAGGAGCATGGAAAATGTCGGTATCTACGATGGCGACATTCTCATTGTTGATCGCCATGTACAGGTGCAGAACATGGATGTGGTGGTCGCAAACCTGAACGGTGAGTTTGTCTGCAAGCTTCTGGACATGAAAGCACGTCGGCTGTTGTCTGCTGCGCCGGGGTTTCATCCGGTTTGGATTTCTTCTGTCGATCAGTTTTCTGTTGAAGGGGTGGTGGTGCGTTCGATTCGCTGTCACCGGCCCAGCCGTTTGCTGATGGAGGACTAAGATGTTTGCGCTGGTGGATGCCAACTCATTTTATTGTTCTGCGGAACAGGTCTTTCGCCCGGAATGGCGCGGCAAACCAATAGTGGTGCTGAGCAATAATGACGGCTGTGTTGTAGCGGCGAACCGGCAGGCAAAGAAAGCCGGTGTAGAGAAGTATCGCGCCTACTTCGAGATGCGGGCTATGTGTGAGGCGCGGGGCGTGATTGCCTGTTCCTCCAACTATGAGTTATACGGAGACTTGTCGGCAAAGATGATGGAAGTCATCGGGCGTTTTGCACCTGATCAGCATGTCTACTCCATTGATGAGTCCTTTTTGTCGTTTGAACGCTGTCATCACGCCATTCCGGATCTGTTTGAGCATGCCATGCGGATACGAAGAACGGTCTGGAAAGAATGCCGGCTGCCAGTCTGTGTTGGTATCGGCCCCACGTTGACGCTCTCGAAAGTTGCGAACCATGCCGCGAAGAAGTTATCGGGTTATCAGGGCGTGTGTGTCATTCACGAAGCAAAGCAGCGCGAGCTTATCCTGTCACAAATGAAAACGTCTGATGTCTGGGGGATTGGTTCCCGCATTGCGAAACGCCTTCAGTTCATGGGAGTTGAGACAGCGTTGCAGCTTTCAAGGATGAAGCCGGGGATTGCCCGGAAAGAATTCAACGTTGAAATTGAAAGGACTATAAGAGAGCTGAACGGGGAGCGATGTAAATTCTGGGATGAAGCGAGGGCCGATAAGAAGCAGATCTTCTCCACCCGAAGTGTCGGTGAACGCATTACAGATCCAACGTCATTGGGGCAGGCGCTGTGTAAGCATGCAGATATCGCAGCGGCCAAACTCAGGCTGCAGGGTTCGCTGGTGCAGGTGATGATGGTGTTCGCATCGAATTCTCCTTATGACGAGAGGCCTGTGGGGTTTAAGCAGGTTCACCGTTTTGCTTATCCGACTGACGATACAACGGTGATTACCAAAGCGGTCTCTGGTCTGGTTGATGCGTTATTTGTCGAAGGTGTCCGTTATTACAAGGTGGGAGTCGGATTTATTGCGATGACCAGCGCAAAGTATGCCCAAGGCGACTTGTTTTATGAATCACCGCCAAATTCTGCATTGATGAAGGTGTTTGACTGTATCAACCAGAAGTACGGGAGCCATTCTATGTTTCTGGCTGCACAGGGTATCGAACAAAAGTGGGCGATGCGGCGGGCACTGTTGTCTCCTCAGTACACCACGCGTTGGATGGATGTACCGAAGGTGAGGTGTGGGTGAATTCAATGTTTAATATCGCTTTTGTTTCGGGAAAATAGTGTGCTGCAAAATGAAACTTAGCTGAGATTAGATCGGAAATTTCTGATTCAATCTGTTCTCCGTGTGTCAGTGATACCGTTTGTTTTATTTTTCATAAGGCAAAGTCTGTCCGAGAGAGATTAAACAAAAAAGCCAGCATTGAATGAATGCTGGCTTGAGATTTGAATCGCTTCAGAAGCTTGATGCTTTATTTAGACTCGTCAGCTGTCTCTGGCTGTGGATGCCATGCACCGTCCAGCTTGTTCAGCTCCGGGAACTTCGTGCGGTCAAATGTTGGTACCTGACCTTTTTTCACCTGAGCTTCGTAGTCTTTAATCACCTTAATGGCCAGATTCGACAACAGAACCAGTGCAATGATGTTGATCAGTGCCATCATCCCCATTGAGGCATCTGCCATATTCCAGACGACCGGCAGAGAGGCAACAGAGCCAAACATCACCATCGCCAGAACAATCAGGCGGAAAACCAGCAGGCCTTTCTTGCTGTTTCCATTCAGGAACATGATGTTGGTTTCAGCATAGCTGTAGTTTGCAATGATTGAACTGAAGCAGAACAGTACAATTGCAGCAGCCATGAAGTAAGTGGTCCAGCCGCCCAGCTCGTTGGTCAGAGCCTGTTGCAGCAGGCCGATACCGGTCGCTGCATCGGGTTGATCCATCACACCGGAAAGCATGATCATTGCCGCAGATGCGGTACAGATAATAATGGTATCTGCAAACACTCCCAGCATCTGAACAAAGCCTTGTGACGCAGGGTGGTTTGGATTTGGTGTTGCGCTTGCCGCTACGTTCGCAGCAGAACCCATACCGGCTTCATTGGAGAACAGACCACGGGCAATACCACTTTGCATTGCCTGTGCAATGGTGTAAGCCACACCACCTGCCGCAGCTTCCTGCCATCCGAATGCGCTTTTCACAATCAGCATGACGACTGCTGGTAGTTCAGAAATATTCATCGCAACAATCAGCAATGCGATAGCCAGATAACCGACAGCCATGACAGGTACAATGCGTGATGAAGCCTGCGCGACTGATTTTAAACCACCCATAATGAACAGGGCAGAGCAAAGCACAATCGCGATACCCATCCAGCTGCGATCAATTTCGAACGAATGATACAGCGCATCGGTAATGGTGTTGGCCTGTACAGCGTTAAAGACCAGACCAAAAGCGATAATCAGACAGACGGAGAACAGGCTGCCCATCCAGCGCTGTCCAAGGCCTTGTTCCATGTAATATGCCGGACCGCCACGATACTGGCCGTCAACGTCTTTGACTTTATAAACCTGAGCAAGTGTGGATTCAACAAAGGCTGTTGCCATACCAAACAGTGCCATTGCCCACATCCAGAAAATAGCACCAGGGCCACCAATGGTCAGTGCGACAGCCACACCAGCCATGTTACCTGTACCAACACGTGCTGCCATTGAAGTGCAGAACACCTGATAAGAGCTGATGCCAGCGTCTGAGTCTTTGCCTTTTTTCAATACGCCAATGGCATGACGGAACTGGCGGATTTGGATAAAGCCGAGGCGAAAAGTAAAGTAGATACCTACTGCAACTAGGAGGTATACAAGAAGGTGGCCCCAAAGCAGTCCATTGATGTCGCCAATAATGGACATTAATGTCTCATTGAGAGAGGCGATCCAATTGTTAATCGTTGCATTCATAGAATGATCCTGTGATGTCGTACTGACTAAGATGCAGGACAACAAGTTGTGTCCCAAGTGATGGGCGCAATCCATTGCCTGGTTGCAGTAAGCAACATGGCGAAAGGAATCCCCATATATTGATTTAGTGACTTAGTTTGCGCCGCAGAAGTTAGCATAAAATTCTGAAAATGGCTCGGGATCTGGATCACGTTTTCACTGAGTTGTCGTTTGTTAATATCATAATATTTACAACGAAAACGTACTAAATTCTATTTATTTCAATATCTTAACATTTAATTGTCATGAATTGCCGGTACACTTTGAAAACTTGTAATTCATTTCTTGTTAACAGAATTTCAAACTGACATTAACCTGTTTTGGTGGTTTTTTAATCGGTTTTTGAGGTGGGAAAAGGATTCGAATGCGTCAAAGTTCATTTGATGGCTGTAAAGTATGCCAGGTGAAAAGCGGTCTTTTTATTATGTGTTTTAGTGAATATGGAATTCAAAAGATGGCAGCGGGGAGGGGACATCACATGCAATTGTTTTTGAAGGTAAGAGATAGAAGCAACTGAACTGGTATCCGCAAATACAGATATATCTGTGTTCATCAATAATGATGAACTCTTCATCCTGTCCGCATGCTGTGCAATATGGTACTGATTCCATATTATGCTCCTTCGTTAAAGGCATATCATAGTCTTTAGTAGCATTTGCTAAAATACGTTCTGGAAAAAATACGAGGAATGGCAAATTTAGTAAGAGAATATCTGAAAATAAAAAAAGCCCTTTGGTCGGACATACTGGATTCGAACCAGCGACCCCTACTCCCCCAGAGTAGTGCGCTACCAAACTGCGCTAATGTCCGCCAAAAGGCTTTGTTGTTAAGTTAACTCAACGGGGGCTATATTAGCAACCCTTAAAGGGAAGAGTAAAGCTAAATTGCTGAGAAATAGGTGATATTTTCATCAAACGGTACGGGCTAAGCTCTTGCTCGCATGTTTGATGAGAACATTTCCGTCATTATTTCAGAAATGAAGGAATCCGGGTAAAGATGCATTATGACCGAAAAATATGATGGTCGCTCACATGGTTTGGTCATAGAAATGTCAAGCTGACAAAAATTATGTTCACAAGAACAAAGTCTGGGGTTATTATTTATTAACTCGCTGGCTACTCTTTCATCCTCGACAGAGTTTTCTATAATTATTAGGTGTGTAGACCAAACTTATCACACTGGCGTCAGCGGAGTCAGAACGTTAGTTAAGTGGCTGAATACTGTTCTCATGATCCCTCATGGGATCGTGGTTAAATCTTTATTAATGTTTATTCTATTTCAAATAGCACAAAGGTTGTCATGAAGGTGTGAAGCAATGACAAGAAAGTGCTGTTTGCAGAAAATCGTGTTTAGAGGTAATTCATGACAAACTTTTCGGATGCAGAAAAAGCACTGAGTGCGATGCTAAAGAATGTAGAGAGCGGTAAAAAGCTGCAAGAGTCGAGAGCTGACTATCGCCAGGCTCTGATTGATTTTGCGGATGAAGTCCCGGGCAGACAGCGTGCTGTCATTAAGCGCATTCCGTTACAAAAAATAAATGATTTAATTGCTGTTCTGAATGAATTTAAAGAAGAAGCTCGTCAGGTAAGAATGACTGAGATTCTGGCAATGATGGAAAAAGATGGTGTTCATCCGGAAGAATTGATGGATTCTTCTGTTGTTGAGGAATAATCTGACTGAATTTTCAGACAGGTTGCACAGAAAATTGAAATAAAAAAAGGAGAGTGAAAACTCTCCTTTTTTTATTATGCTTGGTTGACTGTGATGATGTAGTCGACTTCGTTTTTATATTTACGAACATTGCGTGATAGGGTTCCCTTGGGCACACCAAAACGCTTCTCTGCTTCGTAACTTGATAAGCCTTCGAAGACGACAGCTTCAACAGCAGTGCGTTGGTTTTGGGACTTGAAAATGCGATCAGCAATTACTTTATATTGTTCTCGTGTGATAGCCATAACTACTCGCTTGTTATTCCTTTTTAGGCCTGCTGGGTATGACTGTCCAGGCAGATTTGATGCCCGGTATAATAACAGCCATACCCTAACGTAAGCTTAATAAGCGAATTTTTACTCTAATAGCATAAGGCCACGAGGCAGTGAATCACCATATACGCGTTGATTTTCTTCCTGAGACAGGACTTTGACTTCGGAAACCATATTGATCCAGCTTTCCGGTACTTTACTGGTCTGAAGTTTATCGATCACCTGCTGTCGAAGTTCTTCATCAATATCCAAAGTCCGGTCGCCAGTTTTACGTGTCATCATCACTGCCGCAAGAGCAATATCAGGTGATTCTCGCCAGTCATGATCAAGTAATTCAGGCAAACAATAGGCAATATGCTGCCCGCTGAGCAGATTATGCCGACTGCCATATAATGGGAAACGGCTGGCAATACGTCCGATTGCCCACCAATGCGCCTGAGCATATTGTGGTTTCTGTAATCGAGAAAACAACCATTCAATGAGTTGTAATTTTTTCTCAAATGTAATGTTTTCAAGAGAAGCGGCCAACCGAACCATTTGTTCATAGCCGCGTTCCTGTATTTCTTTATTTAGTTTGGGCTGTCGGGTTGCGCTTGGATTGATATATTTGGCAATGTCTTTATAAATCGATTCCTGCTGATGTTGATTCAGCCCGCCAGCAACACGCCGCCAGAAGATCCACCATTCATTCCAGCTTTGTACAGACTGGTGAAATTGCAGGTTTTGCTGATAAAGCGGCCAAATCTGGCTGATACGCCAGTTGTCGACCGGATCGCCAAACCCGGGACGTAATGTATACCCGGTTATTTTCAGCCAATTGCGTTCGTGAGCGACTGAACGGCGGCGACGCTTTTTACTTTCAAGGAATGTATCAGCCAGGGATCTGAGTTGTGACATTTCCCAGGCTTCGCGTTTGCCTAAGTATTTTTCCAGATCATTTCGCAGAGTTTTGACTGGCTTGTCATCAGCATGTTTCTTACTTCCGCCATAGGCTTTTTGAATCGCTTCCGTTGCATGTTGCAGTGCTGCGCTATCTATGGGGGTGTTATCTGTCTCTTGACGATCCGGATTCCCGGCAGGCGTTTTCCGGACTGAAAACTCGACTTGCCATCGTTTTGCCGGATTTTCTGTATCAATGCATTCAAGTTGCAGCGTACCGACTTCAGTTAATTGACAGGCAAGGGATACGCTGACTCTGTCTTTTTGATTGGCGGCTAAGGATTCTCTGTCTGTATCGCTGTCAAGGGTAGCAATGAAAGGCGGCAGAGGCACCATGTGCGGGTGATCCAGTGTCATCATTTCGCCGGCCTGAATAGGGGCATCTTCGTTTGTCGCAAATAAATGAAAGCGGACTGGTTCTCCCAGTGTCAGTGCAAATTTTCTGTCTGACAGCAGAATCTCCTGACCTTCATCTGTTCCGCGGGGTAACAGGCAGATGCCTGAAGGCGGAGACTGATTGTCTAACTCCAGGAAGAATGAACGTGCTGAACCCCCACCAATTTTGAGCTGTGCGCCATGCCGGGCTTTTCCGTAGGCCACTGCGCCATATGCGACAGCCAGATCAGGGTGAGGGTTATCCAGGAGAGTGACGCCGTCACTTCGCCAGTGTGTGAAAACATCCACCATCCGGTTGGTCAGAATGTGACTGTTGAACACTCCGCCGTTGAGCAAAATCGCTGGCGGAACGGCAGCAAGGTGTTCTTCAGGTTCTGTACCGGCCCGTTTCAGTGCTTCGCGGCAAACCATGTCATGGTCGCTGATAAATTTCGCCAGATGTTTCGAAACTGCAGGGTCTGAGGCATAGGGCAGGCCAAATTCGACCATGGCGCTTTGTCGTTGACTCGGATATTCATCGTCAGCTGAAATCGGGAAAAAGCCATTCAGGGCAATGTCTCGGACCTGCTCCTGGTTGACAGAAACAGAACGGCTGCCGCCAATCAGTTTGGAACCGCTGCCAAGTAAAGTGATTGTGGCCTGTTCGGGTGCATGTTCAGCGAGCAGTTGTTCTTTGGCCCGACGTGCCTGTTGAATCAGTTTTGACAGCGCTGCTGCATTGAGGCGTTTGCCATCACCATTGAGGCTGCTTTCAGCAAGATGAGCCAAAGCCAGATCCAGATTGTCGCCACCCAGCATCAGGTGATCGCCGACACCAATACGATCCAGCTGTAGCCGCTCATTTTGAGAGCTGACCTGGATCAGGCTGAGGTCAGTTGTTCCGCCGCCCACGTCGCAGACCATCAGCAGAGGAATGTCTTTCAGCAAAGACTCAGCTTCTGTGTGATGTCGTGCATACCAGTCATAACATACAGCCTGAGGTTCCTCGAGTAATACGAAATTGTGCAGGCCTGCCAGTTTCGCTGCCTCAACGGTCAGTGCCCTGGCACCTTCATCAAAAGATGCCGGAACTGTAATGACAACATCCTGCTGTGCCAGTTTTGCATCCGGATAATGATAGTCCCAGCTTTGTCTGACATGGTTGAGATAGCTGGCGCTGGCAATCACCGGAGAAATTTTTTTCACGCCTTTTGCCGCAGCCCAGGGAAGGATAGGCTGATTCCGGTCCACACCGGTATGAGATAACCAGCTTTTCGCACTGGTCACCTGCCGGCCTTCAACCTTGGCGCCCAGTTCTCGGGCATATTCACCAATGATTGCTTCAGGAAAATCACCATCGACAGGCTGGACTTCCCAGGGCAGCACACACTGTTCAGCAGGGATTTCTCCCGGTGTCGGGTGATAGCGAAACGAAGGTAACAGCGGTTTACGTGCCACTTCGCCCGGCGCGATCAGCTGGTCAATGTCGAAAATTTTTACAGTTTCATTTTGTAACGAGGCGGTGACAGGGCAGTAGGCAACCACGGTGTGGGTGGTGCCTAAATCAATACCGACTAAATAACGGGGAGAAGACATGTATGACTCCGAGCATTTCAACCCGATTGCCCGCAAGCGTGGTGATTGTGTTGTGCTGGGGCCGGGTAAAATAACGGCGCAAAAAATGCGCCGTGAGAAAGAATGTTGTGAACGACTCAGTTATCCCGAACGTCGAATTCGACTTGCCACTTCTGACCACCGTCGGTCGGGATAGCTTCCAGGCATAAAGTACCCAGTTCAGTCACTCGGGCGGCAAGTTTCACCGGTACGATATTTCCGGCACTGTGGCCATCGGAAACCGGTAAAGTCACCTGAATTGCAGGGAGTTCTTCCAGCTCTTCAGGTTGCCACCAGTCCAGCAGGGTTCCCGGTGCATCTTCACGACGAACGGTTGAGCCGAAGAAACGGAATGTGACCGGTTGGCCGATAATCAGACCAAACTCCCGGCTCGGAACATCTGCGTGACTGCCTTCTTCCATACCAAAAGGTGCAACGCACAGTGCTTCAACAGGCGGTTCCATGCCCGGGATGGCTGGCATGGCACTTTCAATACCCACATAGTAGCTGCTGGCAATGCCTCCACGGATCCGGACGCCTTTTCCTTGACGGACAGAACCGTAATAAGAGGCGCCGTGCGCAACCGCCAGATCCAGATCCAGTCCCTGCAGGCGTTTCGCTTCCGCACTGCCACCTGTTGTCAGCCATTGGTTAATGATAGACATCAGGCGCTGTGACAGCTGATCTGATTTCAGTACACCGCCATTGAACAGCACTGCCGTCGGGCGGATAAAGCCTTCATGGATTTGTTCAAAACTGTCAAACAATTCATCAACCGCTGAAGACTGACGACTCAGGAACCCGGCAATATGACGGGAAACAGCGGCATCTTGTGCATAAGGCAGGCCCATTTGGGTCAGAGCGCCGCGCTGCATTTCAACCGGGTGTTCCTCAATACTGGTTTGCGGGAAGAAGCCTTCAACCAGTGTCTGTTGCACTTCTTCCTGAGTCAGTTCGGTTTGCAGGGTGCCACCCAGCAGTTTCGAACCACGGCTCGGAACGACGATCGGCACAGCACGCAGGTTTTCGTCGCTCAACAGGGCTTCTTTCGCATCCCGGCAGGCATGTGTGACCGCCTGAATCTGCCATGGCTGCAGCTGTTTACCTTCCTGGGCGAGTTTGGCTTTCAGCCGGAAGGCAAGTGCCAGATCCATGTTGTCGCCGCCCAGCAGGATATGATCGCCAACTGCGACCCGGTTCAGCGTCAGGTTACCGTCTTCTTCTGTCACCGCAACCAGCGACAGGTCAGTTGTACCCCCGCCGATATCGACAACAAGAATAATGTCACCCACGCTGACCTGGTCCCGCCAGATTTCATCGTTGTTTTTAATCCAGCTGTAAACCGCAGCCTGTGGCTCTTCCAGCAGGGTCAGGTGTTTGAAGCCGACTTCACGGGCAGCTTCGGCAGTCAGATCCCGTGCGGCCGGGTCAAAGGATGCCGGGACCGTAATGGTGACATCCTGCTCAAACAAGGAGGCATCCGGATGCTGGTGATTCCAGGCTTCAGCCAGATGACTCAGGTATGCACGAGTGGCCTCGAGGGGCGAAACTTTTGCGACCTCTTCCGGTGCATTCAAGGGCAGGAAAGCATCCCGCCGGTTCACTCCACCATGACAAAGCCAGCTTTTGGCACTGGCGATCAGGCGAATCGGCGTTTTGCTGCCCAGGCTGCGGGCCATGGCACCGACAATTGCATTTGGCTGTGCGTTCCATGGCAGGGCGGTATCACCCTGAGCAAGCTCAGATTCGTGCGCCTGATACATGAATGAAGGTAGCTGCGATTTTTCCTCAACACTGCCAGGGGCAGTGAGCTGGGCAATCGGCATCATTTGAACGGGCGCTTCGTCCTGTTGCAGGTCAACATAAGACAGAACGCAGTGGGTTGTGCCTAAGTCGATCCCCACACTGTATTTATGTTCTTGAATGTCTTGCATTATAACTCTACCTCAGCAGCAGCAAGGATACGCGGATCATGTCCTTCTGCCATTTTAGGTAAGTGAACGTCGATGACTTTCCAGCCGCGGTGAATGAGTGTGCCAGTAAATGGGGCGTTGCCGACAACATTGCCAGTCAGGCGGACTTCAGAAGCATTGAAGCCTTCTGGTAAAGTAACACGGCTTTCTTCTTCTTCACTGCGTACCGGGACAAAACGGAAGTATTCATCCAGCACTTTCTTTCCGCCTTCGTGGATAACACGGGCTGCTGCGCCAATTTCAGCATCAGCAAAACCTTTCAGATCTTCCTGCATAAAGTCGATAAAACGTGCTTCTTTTTGCAACAGAGAAAGCAGTTGCAATGCGGCATCCGGGGTTGCAGTTTTCAACTTCGACTCAACCTCGACAATCTTTTCTACTTCTACAATTTTCTCGACTGGTTTTTCGACTTCGACAATCTTTTCAACTTCGACTTCTTTCTCAACGATTTTTTCAACTTCTACTGTTTTGCCTTTCTTTGTGACATAAAGCAGCAGAAGAATCACAACAAGGGCAGCCAGCCAGGCGTGTCCCATATCAATCGTGGTTGGCATTGCGGATAGATCCACTGTCATTTTTGAAAAGTCTAAAGCCATATTCGTCTTCTCTTTGTCCGTGACAAACTGTCTTATTGGAAAAATTTGGCCGAATACTAACACAACACATTGCTAATATTGCCAGTGAGTACGCGATTTTTAGCGCTATTTTCGTGAGAAACAGTTCCTTAGGTTACTTTGCAACCAAGTCAATATGACAATTTTCTGTCATTGGCTGCATGACCTTATGGTATGTGCGCGAAAACCCGGGTGTAAATCGATCTGTGGCTGGATTTTCCGATACCCCACCTTCTTTTTAGTCTATTTTTTGACGCTTTGTGGAACCGAAGGCAGGTGCGGATTTAAAAAGAGCGCAAATTGCATTGCAATATGAGTTGCAAGTTGCGACTCATGACAAAAATGACCGTGCAATTTAAGGATAATCCAGTACAGATTTAATTTCGGTCAGGTTTTCTTCAATCCAGTGTTTATTGATCGCACCCCAATCAAGTATTTCATAACGCCCAATCCGGTGGCGCTCTCCCTCTGTTTGTTTAAACTCACAGGTAATATCCAGATCTGACAGACTTTTTATCGTGTCCTGAGCTGTCCGTCTGGGCATACCGGTATATTCAAGCAGAGCGGGCACCGTAGCAATGCCTTGATCAATGAGATGGGCGACATAGAGGCGCCGGTAAAAGCTTGATTTTGTTTTGCTGATGGACATGGCTGTGAACTGAACTCCCTTTCATTGTCGGCATGTGGATGCAGGTTAACACTATTCCCGGTGGGATGAACAGGCACAGAAAAGTGTCAGGTCTTTTTACAGGTTCCTGCGCGTGTTTTTGAACACTGACTTTAAGTGATTGAAAAACAGAAACCGAAAAAGTTGGCGCGATTAGTGCATTTATAAACACAGAAACCAGGCTCGTATCCGTTCTCATCAGAGTTCAGGCTGAGCCAACAGGATTTCGATGTGTAGAGGGAAGCCTTTATCACTGCTCCAGGGCTTAGGGGAAGCGCTGAAACTTCGCAGGGATAAAAGGATAACTATAAAAATGATGACAAAAATAACTTTCAACTGGCCACCTTCGGGTGGCTTTCTTTTTTTGACTGGTTTTCTGCTGTGAGCGGACCAGGTATCGTCATTCTTGCATGCTGAAGATGCTGGTATACAATACATTGTTCTTTTCCTGTCTGCCGTGACGATGACAGTGCAGGCTTGGCTTTAAACAATAAGGAAAATCGTCTCTGTTATGAGCAAATTGACGGCACCGGAATTCAAAATCGCGTTTCTCCATCCCCGATACTGGCCGACTTTGCTGATGATTGGCACTATGAAGCTCATCAGTTTACTGCCATACCGAATTCAGTTCTGGATGGGCAAAGGGATTGGCCGACTGGCGATTAAGCTACTGAAAAAACGTCGTTTTACGATTGAACGAAATCTTGAACTTTGCTTCCCTGAGATGCCTGAAGGGGAACGTGAAGCGCTCATTCAGCAGAATATCGATAATGCTGGGCTGGCATTGTTTGAAACCGGGATGGCCTGGTTCTGGCCGGAATGGCGCTTCAAACGTCACGTTCGTTTCGAAGGCGTTGAATATCTGGATGAACTGGAAAAAGAGGGCAGAGGTGTGTTGCTGGTCGCGGCACATTCGATGAATCTGGAAATCGGTGCGCGTGCATTTGGTTTACGGGCTCCGGGGGTTGGCGTCTATCGCCCGAACAACAACCCGTGCTTTGATTATTTTCAGTTTCATGGCAGGGTACGGTCGAACCGATACATGCTGGATCGTAAAGATGTCAAAGGGATGTTCCGCGCGCTCCGTGAAGGAGAGCGTGTCTGGTATGCACCGGATCATGACTATGGCCGCCGCCGTTCAACTTTTGCGCCTTTATTCGCAGTCGATAAAGCCTGTACGACGACAGGGACCAGCATTCTGGTCGATGCAACTCGATGTGCCATCGTGCCGATTGCCATTGTCCGCGATACGGATGACGGTATGTATACCCTGAAAATTTTTAAACCACTGGAAGGCTTCCCGCATAAAGATCCGGATGCGGCGGCAGCATTTATCAATAAAAACGCTGTTGAACCTATCATTATGGAAGCGCCAGAGCAGTATATGTGGTTGCACCGCCGGTTTAAGACCCGCCCGGAAGGTGAGGCCTCCCTGTATTAACAGATAAAACTGACAAACGAAAAAACAGCCCGTCTTTGCGGGCTGTTTTTCTATCGGTGAATTGTGAGATTCAGTCTGTCAGTGTACCAGTCTGATAATCACGAATGGCTTGCTCAATTTCGTCCATGCTGTTCATTACAAAGGGACCATAATGAACAACGGGTTCATGAATCGGCATGCCTGAAAGCAAGAGCATGCCCGTATCTTCTGTGGCCTTGATTGACAGTCCTTCTCCGGCATTCAGGATCGCCAGCTCACCGGCTTTTGCAGCTCTGCCATCAATGTCAATTTCGCCTTGATAGACATAAAGCATGGCCTGAAAGTCTGGGTTCAGGCAGGAGTTTAACTGGCCGCCGGCAGCGGTTTGCCAGTCTGCGATGGTGGTTGGCACCCCGGTTTGCTGTAATGGACCTGTGACGGTGTCACCCTCAATAGTCAAATCACCTGCGATGACCCGGATCAGATTGTTTGGGCCCAACTGCTTTTCAGCAATGACGTCGGACTGGAAATCATGGTATTGGGCCGGCTGCATCTTTTTACTGGCTGGCAGGTTAATCCAAATCTGGAAACCATGCAGCTGACCGTCGGTCATGATTGGCATTTCACTATGGATGACCCCTTTACCGGCTGACATCCACTGAGCACCGCCATCTTTTAACTCGCCCCGGTTCCCCATGTGATCCTGGTGCTGAAAGTGACCTTTGAGCATGTAGGTCAGGGTTTCTATTCCGCGGTGCGGGTGTGGCGGAAATCCGCCGACATAATCTGCGGCTTCGTCGGATTTCAGTTCATCCAGCATCAGGAAAGGAGAAAATGCGGCATTTTCGAACCCGTGGACACGCTGAATTTTGACGCCATCTCCATCAGAAGTCTGGTGTGCGCGAAGGATGCTTTGAATTTGTCTGATTGCCATGATTGCCTCCAAATTTCTGGTTCCGGCCGTGGCCGGGAGTTACAGAAAGTGTACGTCGGCTCTGGGAGGCAGAACAGTTGAAACCGACGAACAGCTTATTAGAAAAAATTGAATAAGAGGTGAGGTGCTGACGGAAAAGTCGTGCAGCGTCAGCAGGCTAACTGTGAAGGCGGTTTTGAATGCGTTGCCACGCTTCGCAGGCCAGACGGAATTTCTCCGTGTCTCCTCCGGGTCTGTCGGGATGCCAGCGAAGGGCCAGTTTGCGCCATTGACGGCGGATTTGTGCCGGACTGGCTTCCGCAGTCAGTTCAAGTATGGCCAGATCCTGCTGCCAGGAAGCATTGGTTGTCACACTGAGGGTTCCAATATGCTTTTGGTACTGTTTCCAGAACGAAGACAGAAGTTCGCGGATTGCATTGGCGTCTGCTTCGTAGTTTTGCCAGTCCAGATAATACTCTCTCAGCGGATCGGCTGCATCGACCTGCTGATGACCTGAATTGGCCATGAGCTTGATGTCCATGGCCTGTGCCTGCAGCCATTGCTCAGGCAACAGCATATCCTGAAGCTGGTAGAGAGCATTCATCAACAGGAAGTTACGTTTGAATAAATCCTGCTCGGGAACGTCGTCCAGCGTGTTGATCAGGCCTTGTTGCTTCAGCGCATCTGCCATCGTGTGGACCATCCAGCCATCATGCTGCTTTTCCAGTAAACCTAAAATTGACCAGATGAGTGGGTTTTCCGGCTGATCGTCAGAAGGGCGCTCGGGCAGTGTCATTCGGTAATTCCGTCAGTGATATAAACGAGTGAGATGTGTCGAACAGTCACCGGGACGGTCAGACTCTTGCACTCTAGCAAAGCCGGCAGCCAGACCCAAAAAAATCAGTGGCTTGGTCACAGATAGGGGAATCGGTGTCACAGCATGACGATTTTCATTGCATGGAATTGAAAAAGCCGGGCTTTTCAGCACCGGCTTGTGGAGATCAGACGGATGGAGGTGTGAGTCTTATTCGACGGTTACACCATAATATTTTTGCACACACTTGGTATAGTCACCTTTTTTCAGCGTGGTGTGTGCTGTCTGGTAACCTGATTCAATCCGGCAGGCAAAGCTGCTGCCACCCGGGTTATCCGGGTAGTAACTCCAGTCATTTTCCCAGTACAGGCCAAATGTATTGTCACCTGTTTTCTTGAACGGTTTCATACCGGCGCAGCCTAACTGCTCATCAGCAGGAACGGGAACACCCAGTGCAGCAGCATGACCCCGGTAGTACTGAATACGGTTCACGGACTGCGGCTTTTCTGTTTCCAGCGTACATTCAATGCCGCCGTTGATGATCATGGTTGTGACACCAAAGCCCGGGACACGTTTTTCGGCAATGTCTGTCGCGGTTGGCTGCCAGGTGCCGTCAATGACATGCAGCATTGATGGTTTTGGCGGTTGCGGGTAAACAAAGAAGAATACTGCGGAAGCCAGATTCAGCCAGCTGTTGGCGACACGATCCGGATCCTGAAGCAGCACGTTCACATCATTGAAGATGAAGTCAGAAAACGGACCGTAGTTATAGTGATATGACAGCTGTTTTGCGCCGCGGCCAAAGTATTTCACATAACTGCCGTCAGGATTTTTACCGCAAGGCCACTGTTCTGTCTGCCAGTTCGTCGCTGCACATTCGCTGTTGTAACCACAGGAGTTTGCATCATCAGAACAGCCGGCTTCGCGGACAAAGTACAACCCCTGGCGCCATTCTTCATAGGGTGAATGCGGGTTGTGTGCACCGGTTTCCTGAGTGAAGTGAGCAAACATGACCGCCAGTGATTTCGCACAGATTGCATCAGACTGAGCAGCACGCTCATCCGTATATGTGGCGCAGAAACCTTTAAATTTGGCGACGGCTTTCAGGAAATTGGTGTAGGTGTAGGCCGTGTTGCGTTCCGGAAACAGTTGATCCCATTTCTGTTCATTGATCAGGGACTCAACACGTTTAACATTGTCAGGGTTGGTGGAAGCACCGGGAACGACGGCTTCAACAACGGCATTATCGCGGGTGCTGATTGATTCGAACACCTTGGCAAATTCAGGAGAGCTGGTCAGTTCGGCTTCACGGGCATCCAGATAGGTTTTGCTCATGATGTAACTGCCATCCGGGTTTTGCCCGATGATGCCGTTGGATGGTATGGGATCTGGGGTTGGATCTGGATCCGGTCCTGGACCCGGATCCGGGTTGTTGTCAACGCTGACCCATTCCCAGACGCCGGTACCCGGTGTTGCATCCGGCGCTTCGCCCTGGGTCCACCATTTGGCTTTATAGATTTGTCCGTTGTAGGAAACATGATCGCCGCCGACATAGGTCGCGCTGTTTGAATACGCAGGGTAGGACGCGACCGTCGTACTTGTTGTCTGCAGGGGGGTCACCTGTTTCCAGGCATCACCCAGATGAGCATCGGGTGTTTCATTCTCCGTTGTCCTGAGCGCTTCATAGGTGACGCCCTGATAAATTACCTGTTCTCCGGCCTGATACACGCCGTTTACACTATAGTTTGCAGTTGCAAACACACTGGCAGAGAAGAGCGCACCGCTGACCAGTAAGGTCCTGAGCGCCCACTGAGGGGACAGTTTTTGTTTCATGATTGGTTCCTTTCGTGCAGTAAAAAACCGGCAGTCAGACCGGAAAAATAGACTGCGTTCAAGGTATCGATTATCAAGATTTTGTCCTGATGGGAAATGACAAATTGCGATTGGATTCAAGGGGAAATCATGCAGCAGCGGTGCTGTTGCCGGGAAGTTGTGATATTGAGCTAAAACTTAATTGTTGTTGAGTAAAAAGTCGGATCGTTCCGGAACCAATCAGGAAGGCTGGGAACCTTCCTGAAGGCTGGCTTAGATTAATCGCGGAAATTATCAAACTGGAATGGTTTATCCAGTTCTTCCGAATTACGAACCAGTGCCATCGCGGCTTGCAAATCATCCCTTTTCTTGCCGGTGACACGTACTTTGTCGCCCTGGATGGATGCCTGTACTTTAATTTTTGAATCTTTGATCATTTTTACCAGTTGCTTGGCGACTGGTGTATCAATGCCTTGTTTGAACATGGCTTCCTGCGAGAAGGTTCTTCCTGAATGCACAATATCCTTGGTTTCCATGGCACGGGCATCTACACCACGTTTAGCCAGGTTTGCACGAAGGATGTCGCGCATTTGCAGAACCTGGAATTCAGCTTCGGCTGAAATTTTGACAATCTCTTTATTCAGGCTGAATGAAGCTTCAACATTGCGAAAGTCAAAACGGGTATCCAGATCTCGGTTACTGTTATCCACCGCATTTTTCAGTTCAACGGTGTCGACTTCAGAAATGATATCAAAAGAAGGCATGGTTTAATTCCTGCTCATCAGTGTTAATGGGCGTTTTTATATCATAAAACGCTGACTTAAAGGTAGTTGCGCTTGGCTGAATTAGCGATTTTGCACCGCAGCAGCCAGCATTTGAATCATGTCGACAGTATCTTCCCAGCTGATACAGGGGTCAGTGACAGACTGACCATATGTCAGGCCATCTTCCAGCCCTTGCTCCAGTGACTGGTTGCCTTCAACAATAAAGCTTTCAGCCATAATTCCGGCAATATGACGGCTGCCGTTTTTCAGTTGCTGGCAGATATCTGCGGCAACGTCTAACTGTCGCTTGTGTTGTTTCTGGCAGTTGCCATGGCTGAAATCAACTATCAGCCGGGTAGGCAGATCATAGTCTGCAAGCGCATCACAGGCCGCCTGAATGTCTTCTGCATGGTAATTAGGCATTTTTCCGCCACGCAGAATGATATGACCATACGGATTACCGGCTGTCTTATAGATAGTCATTTCCCCGTTTTTGGCCGGGGAACAGAAAACATGCGGTACCCGGGTGGCGCGAATCGCATCAATCGCGATTTTTACATTGCCATCCGTGCCGTTTTTAAAACCAACCGGACAGGATAAGGCTGATGCCATTTCACGGTGGATTTGTGATTCAGTGGTGCGGGCGCCAATGGCCCCCCAGCTGATCAGATCGGCAATGTACTGTCCGGTGATCATATCCAGGAATTCAGTCGCGGTAGGCATTCCCATTTGGTTGATGTCGAGCAGCAGCTTTCGGGCTTTGTACAAGCCAGCCACTAAGTCCAGACTACCATCCAGATGGGGATCAGAAACCAGACCTTTCCAGCCCACGACGGTACGCGGCTTTTCAAAGTAAGTTCGCATGACAATACAGAGTTTATCTTTGTATTGTGTTTTCAGCTCAAGCAGACGACGGGCATAATCCAGCGCAGCTTCTGTATCATGCACAGAGCACGGACCAACAATGACAAGCAAGCGATCGTCCTGACCGGTCAGGATGTCTTCAATTTCTTTTCGGGAGCGGTCGACGTGTTCGGCGATGGCATCTGAGATTGGGTGAGCAGCTTCAACTTCGTCAGGAGAAGGCATCCGCCCTAAACTGACAGTACGAAGTTCATCGGTTTTTCTTGGCATAATCCGCCTGCTTTCAGGTATAACATTGTGACGCGTAAAGATAGCTCAAATGACCGCAGGAATAAACCAAACGTTTCATTTCACTTGCTTTTATCGCGTGTGTTTGTACGAGTTTGAGTAAATGAAAATTATTCATGTTGCCGGAAAATGATGTGATGGCATGAAAAGGGATGATGTTGCTGGTTGTTGGCATCACAATGATTAAATATAGCAAGGCTGGTGGAGAAGGATGAAGGAGAGTCGGGACATGGAGATGTCAAAAGAGGTTTTAGCCGGTTTGTCGGATCAGAAGATGGTGACACGTTGTGCGCAGATGGATGCGACAAGGGAGCAGGTGGCTCAGCTGGAGTTCATCGCGATGGATGCTTGTATGGCTGACATCGATCTTCATTTGTCTGCATTCGGTCAGTCAGATGCTGTATGTGAGATGTCTGCTGTTGAGACGGAACGGTTTGAAAAACTGGTACAGGTGTTGTCGGACTTCGCCCAGAAGCGGATCGCGGCAGGGCACACCAGACCCGTTTTCAAAATTATATTCAGTGGTGCAGAAGCGGGTGATCCTGTGGGTCACATTGATGGGCAGGAAGCAAATCCGCTGATGGGTGTTCGAGGTGTGTCGCGGTATCTCCGTCCTGAGTGGGCGAAGTTATTTACACTGCAGTGCGAGCTTATCAAGCGCCTGCGTCTGGTCACGGGTGATTTGCCGCTGGCGATCGTGATTCCGTTTGTCCGGACATACAGTGATGCTGCGTCCGTACATGACTTACTCGCGGAGCAAGGACTGTTCAGGGGAAAAGCCGGGCTGCAGGTACATTTCATGTGCGATTTACCGGCAAATGCCTTGATGGCCGATAAATTTCTGCACTACTTTGATGGCATGGTGATCAACCTGGATCATCTGGCGCAATTTTCGCTGGCGATAGATCCGGGGAATACAGCACTGGATTATGCTTCTCACAATAACGACGCGGTGATATTTCTGGCTCAGCGAGCTTTAAAGATGAGCCGGGATGCGGGCAAGCCTTGTGAATTTACTGGCCGGGCGGTCAAAAATTCTGAACCCGTTCGTCGCTGGCTGATTGAGCAGGATGTGAGCCGGGTGATCTGCGGAGACTGATTCGTTGAAACATCAAAAAGGAGCCTTGAACCGGCTCCTTTTTTGATTGGATCCAAATGTCAGGATGAGCAGCTGATTTCCAGCGTTTTTCCCCATTCCGGTGGCTTGGCTGCGAATTGTTCGAACGCCGGATGCTCATCAAAAGGTCGGGCAAGTACGGTCAGTAAATTTTCTATCATGCCGTAGTCTCCTTTTTCAGCCTGCTCGATCGCCGTTTGGGCCAGATAGTTCCGCAGGATGAATTTCGGGTTGTGCATGTGCATGAGCGCAAGGCGTTCTTCGTCGCTTTGCTGTTCCAGCGTCAGGCGTTTGGCATAGAAGCTGAGCCATGTCTGAAGCGGCGCAGTATCACGGATGATTTCAGAAAACAGATGGCTGCTGTCAGCCAACTGACTGGCTGGGATCGAAGTCAGTATCCGGAAAAACAGTGTGTAGTCCACGGTCTGAGTTGCCAAAAGATCGAACATCTGGCTGAACAGTGCGCTGTCTTCGTCATGCCGCTCCATAATCCCCAGCTTGTTTCTCATTCGAATGCTGTATTCCTGCTGCAGCCGGGTTTGATAACTGTGCAGAGCGGTGTCAATGGCTTCTTTATCCAGCAGAGGCGTCAGGGCATAACCCAGTGCCGACAGATTCCAGAGCGCAATTGAAGGCTGCTGATTAAAGGCGTAGCGTCCGGTGTAATCGGAATGATTGCAGATAAAACCCGGCTGGTAGTCATCCAGAAAACCATAAGGGCCATAATCAAAGGTCAGTCCAAGCACAGACATGTTGTCTGTATTCATCACCCCGTGAGCGAAGCCAACGGCCTGCCAGTCCGCAATCAGCACAGCGGTCAGATCGACAATGCGCTGGAACATGGCCGCGTACGGGGAAGGGTGATCACGAAGATCTGAAAAGTGCTGTTTGATCAGATAATCCGCCAGTAATTTCAGATCCTCATGGCGCTGGGTGTAAAACAGATATTCAAAGTGTCCGAACCGCAGGTGGCTGTCGGCGACCCGGATCAGGGTCGCGCCTTGTTCTGCTTTTTCACGGTAAACCGGGGTGTCGCTGACCAGAACGGCCAGTGCATGGGTCGTCTGGATGCCCAGACCTTTCATCGCGGCACTGGCCAGATATTCACGGATGCTTGAACGCAGTACAGCCCGTCCGTCTCCCATTCGGGAGTAAGGGGTTTGTCCCGAACCTTTCAGATGAATGTCCCATTTCTTTCCTGCTGACGTCAGTACTTCACCCATCAGCAGGCCACGGCCGTCTCCCAGGTCCGGATTGTACTGGCCGAACTGATGTCCGGTGTATTTCATGGCAATGGGTTCAAAGCCCGGTAATTCATCATTCCCTGTGAAAATGTCGGCAAAGTACGGCGTGCCTGCTTCAGCCGGATCCAGCTCAAGCATATCGCAAACCACAGGATTGACGCTGACCAGAGAAGGATTATCCAAGGGTTGCGGGGTAATGCGTGTCCCAAAATGGCTGGGTAATTCACTGTAGGTATTGTTAAAAATCAGTTCGGTCAGTTTACGCATGCTGGGTGCCATAAAATAAGGGACGGGTGGACTGCCAGTAAGGGTAACAACTTGCCGTGAGTAAACAAGGGACAAAAAGTAGGGCTAATTGAAGCAGATGGCGGGCCTCCTCTGAATTAAGCATAGAAGAGGCCAACCGGACTGTCAGTGGTGAGACCGATTGAACCGGGATTAGTCAATTGCTTCGATATCAACAATTTTCGAACGGTTCATGATAATTTTCCAGCGCTGAATTTTGGGTTCCTGATCTTCATCGCTTTCACAGGTAATCAGGTTGATCAGATGACGTTTTTCAACTGATTCTCTGGCAACCTGACCATCCCGCATGACATAGATTTTTTGCGAGCCCTTTTCCATCAATGTCGACAGAAATCGCAGATCAAACAGAATGGATTCTTTTGTCTGCTCATAACCTGTCAGAAATTTGGTTGTCGACATCCTTGTGGTGCTTTTGTAATGCAGGATGGTTTCTTCTTTGGCTGAAACCTTATGTTTGCGTGCTTTTCTGACATTATCTTCCAGATCGTCAAACCGCATGTACTCGAGCCACTCAAGCTGTCTGCCAATCAGTTTGTTACTGTTACTGTCGGAAAACTGCTTCCGCCATTTGGGTTTACCTTTTCGGACCCAGCGCCAGAGCGCCTGTTTGAGGTCGTCTTTAAAGACTTCACGGGCCGCATAAATCACGGAAAGGACCAGGATGAAAGAGGCAGTAATGTCCCCGAGTACACCGCGGGCCTCAATCAGCATGATGGTGACAAAGATCATCACAAAACCAGCGGCAAATCCGGTCACCACTTTTTTGGTCGTGTTGCCGAGAACGGTGGTGTTCTCTTTCATAGTCACCGGATATTCAATCAGACGGCGCAGCAGCCGCATTTTGTTCGACATCCGCGTTGGATCGGCAGCAGCACGCTCAGAATTGTAGTTGTTCGTCAGGCGATGCTCAGATTCCGCATCGCAGAAATCCAGAAACAGGCTTTTGATTTCACCATAGTTTTCTGTCCGGGGCAGGTGAGCAACCAGCGAAAGAAAGCGCTGCTCAGTAAACCAGGATAGGTAGTTATCAATGTTCTGGTAGTATTTCAGCAGTTCTTCATCGGTTGGCACATTCCTGCGCAGCCGTTTCAGAATCCCGCCGGAAATGCTGGCGACTTCTTCCAGTTCTTCTGTGGTCCGCTCTACTTTTTCATCAAGAAGCTGGTGAACAGTTTCTTCCAGGGCGACGGCATACTGGTAAGCAAATAAACTCAGACTTAAACGGTACTGGCCCGAAGACAGGTTGCCACGGCTGGCGAGGCGGCTGTGAACCAGAGGCAGATGATGAACATCACTGAAGTAAGTCCGCTTGCCGTGAATGACATTATGATAGAACTCATCTTCAGACATGATGTTGGCGTTCAGGCCAAGCTCACCGGGAATGAAAAGAAAAACATCAAGCTGACGGTTTTTGGCCTCATGAATGACATGAGACAGTTTCAGGTTATGGCCATCTTTCTTTTCAACGGTGATCACTTTACAGATTTTCCTCGCAATTGGGTCGGTTCAGGTAATTCTAGTTGATGCCGTCGTTAAATAGCACCACTTGACAATAGCTTATGGCACGACAGCATGCTTTTTGTTCAGAAAGTCTGTTTTTGGTCAGGCAGTCTGAATCAACATCACGTATAATGCGCGTTTCAAAATAGCGTGCTTTCTCCGGTGCAGCATCAGCTTTGTGTCAGAAGTTGTATGAGCAGGAGAATGAGGCGGACATTCGCCGGATTATTTTACCCTGAGAGTGACATATTTATGATTAAAATTGGTCAGTACAACACGCTGGAAGTCGTGAAAGTTGTAGATTTTGGCGTGTTTCTGGATGGTGGTGAGGATTTCGGCAATATTTTACTGCCTAAATCGTCCGTTCCTGAAGGTACAGCTCTGGGAGATAACCTGGAAGTGTTCATCTACTTTGATTCGGAAGATGACATTATTGCGACCACGAAACAGCCGCTTGCCCAGGTCGGCGATTTTGCACATCTGAAAGTTGTAGGGATTTCCGGTGTCGGTGCTTTTGTTGACTGGGGGCTGGAAAAAGACTTACTGGTTCCGTTCAGCGAACAGCGTCGCCGCCTGGAAGCCGGCCAGATGATTATGGTCCGGGTCTATACAGACAAAGCATCCGGCAGAATTGTCGGTTCGATGAAATTTAATCGTTTTCTGGATAAAACACCGCATCATTATCAGGTCGGTGATGAAGTTCAGGTGGTAATCGCTGAAGTTTCTGAGCTTGGATATAAAGCGGTAATCGAAGGCGAGCACTGGGGGCTGCTGTTCAAAACGGAATCCTTCGGCAAACTCTTTGTCGGAAAGCGTCTGAAGGCATTTATCAAAGAAATTCGCCCGGACGGCAAAATTAATTTATCCCTTCAGAAAGCGGGCAAAGCCAAGGTTGACGATATTGCAGATAAGATCCTGACGGAACTGGCGCGCCAGGGTGGTTTTATGCCGCTGAGTGATAAATCGTCTCCGGAAGAGATTTTTAAAGTTTTCCGCACCAGTAAGGCAACGTTTAAGAAAGCCATTGGGGGACTTTATAAGAAAGGCGTCCTCCTGATAGAAAATGACGGTATCCGTCTCAACGATAATTGAAAAGACTGCAACTCTGATTTAAGCCGGTGATAGACACCGGCTTTTTTGTGACTTCTGCTATTCCCTCTTTTTCATAATCAGCGTATGTTTATGTCAATTCGGTGTTGCTGACGTTTCGATTTCTTGAACGTTGAGCGACCCCTGTCGTGAACCCCGAAGAGTTCAGTGGTAAGGAACACCATTGACCGTCATATTTGTCAGGCTCCCATCCAAGGTTCTTTTCAACCTGACAACACAACATGTGACAAGGAATAAATATGCAAGGAATGAAAATGAAAGCA
Source organism: Photobacterium sp. 53610 (assembly GCF_036409375.1). Taxonomy (NCBI): domain Bacteria; kingdom Pseudomonadati; phylum Pseudomonadota; class Gammaproteobacteria; order Vibrionales; family Vibrionaceae; genus Photobacterium; species Photobacterium sp. 53610. The sequence continues at coordinate 765,118 of NZ_JAXOFS010000001.1, forward strand.
CTGGCAGCAGGCATCGCATTGATGTTTTCTGGTGCCACTTTTGCAGCTGATGTTCCGGCTGGCGTAGCTTTAGCGAAGAAGCAGGAAATTATCTGGGGCGTTGGGACTGAGGTTCCGACACTGGATCCGACGATGACCACAGATGATTCCAGCAGCAAAATTATCAGTGATCTGTTTGATGGCTTAGTTTCAGAAGATACTCAAGGTAATTTAATTCCTGCACTGGCAACCCATTGGGAAACTTCGGCAGACGGGAAAACCGTGACCTTTTATTTGCGTGACGGGGTTCAATGGTCGAATGGTGAACCACTCACGGCTTATGATGTGGAATACAGTTTCAAACGTAATGCCGATCCAGCTTCAGCTGCGCCTTATTCATGGTATCTGGCCACAGCGAATATTCTGAATGCTGCTGAAGTTACCGACGGTAAAAAAGACAAAGATACTTTAGGTGTAAAAGCACTGGATGCAAAAACGGTTCAGTTTACGTTGACTCAGCCAACGCCATACTTTGTGATTATGCTGTCTCATCCATCGACTTTCCCTGTGTATCGTAAAGCGATTGAGAAGTATGGTGACAGCTGGACACGTCCGGAACATATGGTGAGCTCGGGCGCTTATACACTGACGAACTGGGTTGTGAATGAGCGAATTGATCTGGTCCGTAACCCGAAATACTGGAATGATGCAAAGACTGTCATCAATAAAGCATCATATCTGGCGATTGAAAATGATACTGCTGAGTACAACCGTTATCGTACCGGTGAAATTGATATTACTTCGACTTTCCCGCTGGAACAGTATAAGCAAATCAAGAAAGATCGTCCGGATGAATTAGTGACAATGCCGTCTCTGGCAACTTATTACTATCTGTTCAATCTGGATCAAAAGCCATTTGATGATGTCCGTGTTCGTAAGGCGCTGGCTTATGCGATCGATCGTGATGTCGTCACGAAGATTATTCTGGGTCAGGGCCAGATTCCAGCCTTTGGTGTGACTCCGCCAGCCGTCGCAGGTTTTGATGCGCCAAATCTGCCTTGGGCGAATTTGACGCAAAAAGAACGGAACCAAAAAGCTCGTGAACTGTTGAAAGAGGCGGGTTATACCAAAGACAATCCGCTGAAGTTTGAGCTGGTGTACAACACCAACGAAGCGCATAAGAAACTGGCATTGGCGATGATGTCAATGTGGAAGCAAAGCCTGCCTGTAGAAGTGGATCTGGCGAATCAGGAATGGAAAACTTTCCTGCAGAAGCTCTCTCAGAAAGACTTCAGCCTGGCTCGTTATGCGTGGGTTGGCGATTACAATGAAGCCTCAACCTTCCTGTCTTACTTTGAAAGTAAGGGGATGAACTATTCAGACTGGGCGAATACGGCTTATGATAAGGCGATGTCGAATGCCTTAGCTGCGAAGACTGATGCAGAACGTAAAAAGTACTACCAGGAAGCTGAGCGGATTTTTTCAGAGGATATGCCTGCGATTCCCGTGTACTTCTATACGAAAACTGTCATTAAGTCGCCGAAAGTGGGGGGATATTCAACCACGAACGCTTCTGCATACCGTTATACCCGTGATCTTTATATGATGAAGTAATCATGTAAGGAGAGACGTATAAAAAGAGCCTGGCATGCCAGGCTCTTTTTGTTTCATTTTCAGCATCACTCAGGAATTAAGCTGATGCACTGCATACGGGACAGGAGGGCTGCTTCATGAGCTTCATTTCCTGCCAGTGCATGGTCATGGCATCCAGCAATAAAATTTTTCCTGTTAACGGCGTTCCCATGGCTGCGATCACTTTAATGGTTTCCATGGCCTGGACCGCCCCGATGATCCCCACCAGCGGTGACATCACACCCGCTTCAACACAAGTCAGGTTTTGTTCGCCAAATAAACTGCTCAGGCAGGCGTAGCAGGGCTGATCGTCCTGATACGTAAAAACGCTGACCTGACCTTCCATGCGAATTGCGGCCCCGGACACTAAAGGGGTTTTGGTCTGATGACATAAACGGTTCAGTTGATTGCGGGTCGGCAGGTTGTCGCTGCAATCCAGCACCAGCGTGTGCGCTTCGATCAGAGACAGCAGAGATGCATCATCCAGGCGTTCGGCAATGGTGTGAATCTGGCTGTGCGGGTTAAGCTGTTCAAGTGCCAGTTTCGCCGATTCAACTTTGAGCATGCCGACAGTTGCATCATGATGCAGTACCTGACGCTGCAGGTTAGACAGTTCGACTTTGTCATCATCAATCATCGTGACTTGTCCGGCACCGGCCGCGACCAGATACTGGCTAGCTGCACATCCGAGGCCACCAGCACCCAAAATCAGAATTTTTGCCGCTTTCAGTGCTTCCTGACCCTCAAAATCAAACTGGCGCAGTATGATCTGGCGGTTATAGCGCAGCATTTCCTGATCAGATAATTCTTCCATTCCGGACTCCTGCTCGTCGTTTACTTAATACAGCGTGGCGTTAAATGGCTCGATCGTCACGATCTCACCCGGCTGCACTTTGCCGCGTTCCTGTTCAAGAATCACGAGGCAGTTGGCCTGATGCATTGAGCTGAATGCACCGGAGCCCTGATTCCCCGTCGTGGCGACCTCAATCTGGCCTTGCTCATTCACATGATAGATGCCGCGCTGGAAGTCGGTCCGTCCCGGGCGTTTCTTAAATATTGTGCCGGCAATAGCTGGCAGTCGCTGAGGCGGCTGATACTGGCTGTGACCAGACAGCTGAGCCAGCATCGGCTGAACGATCTGATAAAACGTCAGCATCGCTGATACTGGATTTCCCGGAAGCCCGCAGAACCAGGTGTTTTTGATTTTTCCGAACGCAAAAGGTTTGCCCGGTTTCATGGCAATCTTCCAGAAACCGATTTCGCCCTGTTGGGTCAGGATGTCTTTGGTATAGTCAGCTTCTCCGACACTGACGCCCCCGGAAGTGATCAGGACATCCGTATCGCTGGTGGCTTTTGTAAACGCGGCATCTAACTGAGCCGGATCATCCGGAATGATACCTAAATCCAAGACATCGCAACCCAGTTTTTCCAGCAGGGCACGGATACCGTAACGGTTGCTGTCATAGATCTGACCGGCAGCCAGGGGCTCACCCAACGGGCGCAGTTCATCACCGGTCGAAAAGAAAGCGACTTTCGGGCGTTCGAAAACAGGGATGTTTGCAACGCCGAGTGAGGCGATTAACGGCAGCTCGCGTGCTGTGATGCGGGTGCCTTGCGCTACCACGACCTCACCGAGTTTGATGTCATCACCAACCGGGCGAACATTGTCACCAGCTTTCGGTTGAATCAGGAAGCGAATTTGATCGCCGTTGGCTTCTGTTTCTTCCTGCATGATGACAGTATCCGTTCCTGCCGGGAGCTCTGCGCCCGTCATGATACGAATGCATTGTCCGGGCTGACAGGTGCCATCGAACGGTGTACCTGCAAAAGACTGACCACTCAGAGTGAGGGTATCTGTACTGTCTAAATCAGCACGTTTCAGGGCATATCCGTCCATTGCAGAGTTTGCAAACGGCGGCACGTTCACTGGCGATTTAAGATCGGTTGCCAATACACGTCCGAGTGTTTCTGACAGTGGCAATGTATTGGTTTTGCTGATTGGTTTCACGACAGCCAGCATTTTTTCAATTGCAGTTTCTACTGGCATCAGACCAGGTGCGTCACAAGAACCCATTTGCTAATCCTTCAAGCGTTATTCTTAATTGCTGACTATTATGACAAAAAATTCTCGGTTGAACGAATTACCTCAGCAAATACGAGGTGTAATTGTTAGCAAATACAGGTATCCTTCGGGCTCAGTGTTTACTGGCAAGGCAGAACAGGCTTGAACATCAGCCTGGGCCAGTTGGAGGAGAGAATGACAGCATTAAGCGAATCAGCATTGAAAGTCCGTCAGGCGCTTGAGTCTCGTGGACTGGAAACCCCGATGACAAACAAAGTTGTCGACAGTGCCGAGAAAAAAGAGCGCATCGAATATCATGTCCGCGAAATTCTTGAGTTGATGTCTCTGGATTTAACCGATGACAGCCTCATGGATACGCCAAAGCGTATTGCCAAGATGTATGTGGACGAAATCTTCTCTGGGCTGGATTATGCCAATTTCCCGAAAATCACAGTTATCGATAACAAAATGAACTGTGATGAGCTGGTTCGGGTGAAAGATATTACGATGACCAGTACCTGCGAACACCACCTTGTCACGATCGACGGCAAGGCGACCGTTGCTTATATTCCGCGCGGAAAGATCATCGGTTTATCCAAGATCAACCGAATCGTTCGGTTCTTTGCGCAGCGCCCGCAAGTTCAGGAGCGACTGACGCAACAAATTCTTGTGGCTCTGCAAACGTTGCTGGAAAGTGATGATGTTGCGGTCAGAATTGATGCCACACACTACTGTGTGAAGGCGCGTGGTGTGATGGATCAGACCAGTGAAACCACGACAACTGCTCTGGGTGGTATTTTTAAACGCAACCCGGCAACCCGCGCTGAATTCCTGCACGGATTGCGTTAATCATTCTCAAAATTTTTCAAGATGATACATAGGAAAGCCAATGTAAGCGATGCTTATGTTGGCTTTTTTTATGGTACCCACTTCCACATCTGCAATACAAATTTACTAAATTTACACCAAAAACAACGTGAAAATCGTCAATGATTGTTTGAGCGGGTTCATGATGATGCCTGCTGCTTGAACTTCAGTGATTATCAAAATTTGAACACTTCCCGATTGTGCATTTGCATAAACTTTAACTAAGCAAAGACAAAAAAATTTGGTCTCCAGTGGAAATTTTATCGCGTTGTCATGGATGAAATACACAGCGTAGAGCAGATGTTGAGGTTGTCTGATTATGGGTGGATTAAAAAGTTACAGGGTGACACATAAGCCGGTTTTTCTGGGCGAATGGTTGACTGAAGTGCTGAAGCTTGGTTCAGCCGGAGTCTTGACGGCCAGTCTGATGATCTCGCCAATGGTGGCTGCGGAAGAGGGGGGAAGCCAGTTGCTTCCCGCTTCCGGAGCGATGGTGTCTGCGACTCTGACGGTGCCAAAGTTAGGACGACAGGGTCTGGATTCAGTGCCGCTGACCAGTACCCGGGTGATTTGTCCTTCACAATCCGATCAGCTTTGCTTTCCCGAACAGCTGCAAAAGTTCTATGCCAGCCAGGATTTTATGCCAGCCTGGCAGGATACAGCCGTTGTGGATGAATTTATGCAGCAACTGATGGTGCTGGCAGAAACGCAGCGAGTGCCGGGGTTACCCTTACGCATCAATGAGTTGAATCAACTCCGTGATAAGCGCGATCAGCGTGGTTTCGATTTGCTGGCGACTGACACTCTGTTTGTGTATCAGGCGATGATTCATCAAATACAACGTGACCCCAGTACTCTGTACCGGCCTGCGGACCTTACGCTGTCGATGAAAGAGCTTCAGGATGCTTCAAGCGTGAGCGGACCAGTCACACTCAGTTCAATCAAACGATTACGTCCGGTTGACTCAAACTTTTCAAGTCTGGTTTCTCAGATCAATCAGTTGGAACAGTTAGCGCCTCACGGCGTTTATCTGACCGGCCGGCCAGCGGTTCAATATGGTGCACCCATCCCGCGTGGTGAAAAGCTGATCAAAATGCTGAATGTCTTCGGGGATCTGTCTGATCAGGATTATTCAAATCTGACCTCCGCCGAAACCGGCAGTGTAGCAATCCGGGAGGCTGCAGTCGTGAACACCGGCGTGGTGCATGCTGCTATTCGTCACTTTCAGCAGCGTCATGGTTTAAACGATGATGGGGTTATCGGGCCGGAAACAGCCCGGAATATGGCGCGGTCCTATCAGCAGGTTGCTCAGCTGCTGGCGCTGAATATGCAGAGAAACCGGGTTATTCGCCGCGATAATCACGGTGAGATCCTGCAGGTGAATATTCCGGAATTTATGTTGAGAATTCTGGATGACAATGACGTTTTGTTTGAATCGAAAGTCATCGTCGGGCGCAGTGAACGACCGACTTACCTGTTTTCTTCAGCCATTAACCATATGGTTGTGAATCCAACCTGGAATGTCCCTGAAACCATTAAAGAAGAGGATGTCATTCCGAAATTGAAACAGTCGCTGAATTACCTTGCGAACCATAACATGCGGATCGTTTCGCGCAGGAATGCCAGTGAATCGATTGATCCCAGCCAGATTGACTGGAGTACAGTGTCAGCCAAGAGCTTTCCATACGAGTTTCAGCAAGGCGCCGGGCCCAACAATGCGTTAGGGCAGGTGAAGTTTATGATGCCGAACAGTTACTCGATCTACTTGCATGACACGCCTTCCAAGCGATTGTTTAATAAAAGCAAACGTAATTTCAGCTCCGGATGTGTGCGGGTTGAGCGGGCGCACGATCTGGCACATTTTCTGCTGGAGCGGCAACATGCGGGTCAGAGTGCCAGCTATGAAAAACTGCTGAAAAAGCGTACGACAGCAACCATTAACCTGAGAAAAACGCTGGCTGTTGACTTTATTTACCGCACGGCATGGCTGGATGAAAAAGGCCAATTGCAAATCCGGGATGATATTTACGGCTATGATGACGATACATCAGTACCCGCTGAGCATGATTACATTGCGATGAGCCGTTTCCGCTGAGCCGGAGATACTGATTTCTTCATGTGCCCTGACTCATACAGGGCACATGTCGTTTCAATGAATTTTCTGTGTCAGGGCGGCAGATACACTTGAGCCATACATGTCAGGTTGCGTAGAGTATAGATTGTTTTGGTCTATACCAATTGGTGATGTGATGCAATCGAATCAGCACAGTTCGTTTTGGTTTCAGGAAGCTATAGCGCGTGAATCAAACGCTACCGTTCAGGCATTGGAACAGGATATCCATGCAGACGTATGTATTGTCGGTGGCGGGTTTACCGGATTGTGGACAGCAATCCAACTCAAACAGAAACAACCATCCCTCAATATTGCTGTGATAGAGAAAGAGCTGTGCGGCAGCGGTGCTTCGGGAAGAAATGGCGGCTGTATGCTGACCTGGTCGACAAAATTTCTGAGCCTGAAAAAGTTGTATGGTGAAGCAGAGGCGAAGCGTCTGGTGAAAGCATCGGAGCAGGCCATTGATGAGATTGAGGCATTCTGTCAAGAATTTCAGATTGACGCTCAGCTGAGACGGCATGGCACATTATACACCGCCTCAAACGCTGCACAGTTGGGTGGACTGGACTCTGTACTGAATGAGCTGAAACGACACAGTATCAGTTCATGGCAACCCTGGACAAAGGAAAAAGTACAGGCTGAATCCGGTTCAGCGCTGCATCAGGAAGGGCATTTTTCTGAGGCCGCTGCCAGTGTTCAGCCCGGGCTTTTGGTCAGGGGACTTAAGCGTGTCGCTGAAGAGACAGGGGTTGCCATATATGAAAGGACGCCGATGACCGGCATAGAAAAAAAACAGCAGCCTGTCTGTATCACGACGCCCAAGGGAAGGATCCGGGCCGGAAAAGTGGTGTTAGCACTGAATGCCTGGATGCCGTCGTTATTTCCGGAATTTAAAAATAGTGTCGTTCTGGTTTCGTCAGACATGATGATCACCAAGCCGATCCCTGAAAAGCTGGCGAAAACAGGACTCAAAGACGGAAAAACCGTGATCGATGGACGGACATTTGTTCACTACTATCGCACGACACCGGAAGGCAGACTGATGCTGGGCAAAGGCGGCAATTACTTTTCGTTCGCAAACCGGATGTCAAAGGTGTTTGACGAACCCAGCCGTTATCAACAGATATTAAATGCTGCTTTTCATCGTTTTTTTCCTTCGCTCCCGCTTGAGCTGATTGATTCAACCTGGACTGGGGCGTCAGATCGTTCGGCAACCGGGATGCCATTCTTTGGCCGCTTAAAAGAGAATCCGGACATTGTTTATGGCTTGGGATATTCCGGAAATGGTGTCGCGCAAAGCTGGATGGGAGGGCAGATTCTTGCTTCACTTGTTCTTGGCGAAAACAACACCTGGACACGCTCAGGTCTTGTCTCGGGTCCGTTAGCAAGCTTCCCGCCCGAACCCCTGCGCTGGTTTGGCGCTTTGATCATCAGAAATGCGATTCGCAGAAAAGAAAAGGCGGAAGATCATCATCGCCGGCCACGCTGGCTGGACTGTCAGCTGGCTAAGCTCGCAAGTTCAGCAGGAAAAGCTGATAAAGGATAATGGTGTCATCTTTTTCAAAAGCAGGTATATCAACCTGCTTTTTTTATTCGTCACCTTGCAACTTGATGCTCAATCCGGTTGCTATTGAGTTGATTGTTTTCCATTCACCCGGCCCGTTCAAAGTGTAACAATCATTAATAATCAAAAAAATAAGCATTAAAAACCAAAAATAGTTAATAGTGTGGGTTTTAATTCTGTGATATTGATTATTTTGTGGAATTAAACACCAATTCATTAGTTAAAAGTAAAATTTCAAATTTGGGTGTAAAAAACACTTCCTTATAAATCAATAACTTATGTTGTTCGTATTTTGTTCTGTTTCTGTTAAAATTTGCAGTGATTTAGTTTGTAATTTATAAAATGGGCCGGATATATGGATACATAACTACCTCAACGAAGAGAATAATTATGAGCAACAAAGGAAATGGGACCCTGATGGGGCACCCTAAAGGTTTGTTCCTGCTGTTTGGTACTGAGCTTTGGGAGCGTTTTTCGTATTACGCGATGCGCGCCATTCTTGTACTTTATCTGACAGATAAAACAGTCAGTGGTGGCCTGGGATGGTCTACTGAGGATGCCCTCAGTCTCTATGGTATTTACACCGGTCTGGTGTATATCGCACCGTTGATCGGTGGTTGGGTAGCGGATAATTTCTTAGGTCAGCGCCGATCGATCATTATTGGTGGTGTGTTGATGGCGTTAGGCCAGTTTACGCTAGCTCTCCCGCATTCTATGGTTGGCCAAAGTGCCACAATGGCTTTTTATCTGGGGCTGGCGCTGCTGATCGTTGGTAATGGTTTTTTCAAACCAAACATCTCAACTATGGTTGGCGATCTGTATCAAGAGGGCGATCATCGCCGCGACGGTGCTTTTACGATCTTCTATATGGGGATTAACCTGGGTGCACTACTGGCTGGTATCATCGCCGGAGCGGCGACATCAGCTTACGGCTGGAAAGCCGGCTTTGTCGCTGCTGGTATCGGTATGGTCCTCAGCCTGATCATTCAGATGGTATTTGCAGAAAAACTGCTGGGCGATATTGGTAAGGTTCCTGCAGCAAAACGTGCTGCTGCGATGTCTTCATCAGGTAAAAAACAACCTCTGACGCGTAAAGAAATTGACCGTCTGAAAGTCATTATGATCATGGGTCTGTTCGTTGTCGTCTTCTGGGCCGGCTTTGAGCAAGCGGGTGGTCTGATGAACATTTACACGCAGGAATATGCAGACCGTATGATTGGCAGTTTTGAAGTGCCAACAGCCTGGTTCCAGTCTCTGAACCCATTCTTTATCATTACCATGGCGCCGCTTCTGGCTTCCCTGTGGGTGAAAATGGGTCCTAAAGAGCCGAGTTCGCCGATTAAATTTGCGATTGCTCTTTTCCTGCTGGCCATTGGTTTTGTATGTATGGTTGGTGCTGTATTGCAGCAGGGCGGTGACTTGTCTGCGAAGACGTCCATGCTGTGGATTGTTGCAGCCTACTTCTTCCACACGATGGGTGAGCTATGCCTTTCTCCGATTGGCCTGTCAATGATTACAAAGCTGGCTCCGCTGCGTCTGGCCTCTCTGATGATGGGCGTCTGGTTTGGCTTTAACGCTGTGGCCAACTATGTTGCCGGTATGATTGGTGCGCATGTTGGTGAGTCCGGCCCTCTGGCAATCTTCGGCGGTATCGCAGTGACTGCTGCAGCTTCTGGTCTGATTCTGGTGGTGTGCTCAAATCAGCTGATTCGCTGGATGCATGGCGCAGAAGGGAAAGCCGCGAAAACGGTTGACGTTTCTCCGAATGCGAAACCTGCAGAAGCTTAATCATTCTTCATGATGTATTTGAAACGGGAGCCTGTTGCTCCCGTTTTTTTATGGTTTGAATCTTCTGAAATACTCTCTGATTTGCGACTTACTTCTCATTTGTATTCGATTTCATTCACGTTGGTGATATGCGCAGATGGACATAGAATCGAATCGTCTGAAAAATAACCTTTATTCATCAATGTTCGCTCATTTTGGCGAAGTTCAGCGTTTGGGGAAAGGTCTATGAAGAAGTCGTTTTTATCGTTACTGGTATCGGCTGTCATATTGTCGGGATGTGGCGGTTCAGGTGGTTCCGATTCAGATGAAACGATAACCGTGAAAGTGGTTGACGGATACTTGTCGAATGCGGAAGTCTGCGTCGACAGAAACATGAACTTTATCTGCGATGCAGGTGAGGTTTTATCGAAAAGAACGGACGCGAATGGTGAAGTCAAAATTCAGACAAGTGATCAGAAATATCCACTGATTGCCCGGATTATCGCGGGAGAAACTTCAGACAGCGATCATTCCGGTTATGTCTGGCAGAATGCTGAATTACTGGCTGGCGCCGGCGAAGTTTTGCTGACACCGTTTTCGACGCTGGCCCAGATGAATCAGCAGACTCTTGACGAATTCGCCGCCAGCCTGAATCTGGATCCGGCGCTGTTGAAAAATGACTATGTTGCGTTAAAAGCCTCGAACCCTGAAGCTAAAAAAATTCATTTGTACGCCCGGGCGATGACCAAAATGCTGGGTGAAACGCTGGCATGGAATCAGCCGGAAACTCAGAAAATACAAATCCAGGCCTTAAAATCTCATATCCAGACGCTGGAAAACAATAATGTGGATTTTGATACGGTCACTCTGGTCGTTAATAAAAAAGGAGAGGTGACGCAAACGGAGCGGGTGAAAGGTTTGAAACCTTTTCTTGAAAGGGGTGAGCCAGTTTTCCTTGAGTTTCCAAATATAGGTGTCAGGATTCCTCATCAATTAATGTTTGAAGCGGGAAAAATCACGAGCAGCAGCATTGGCTTTATCGCGGATGATACGCCTTATCGTGTGTCAGGCATGACGATGACTGTGGATTCAAAACCGGCAGTGACCGCAAAGTTCCTTTATCTTTCCAACGACTTTGCTGTGGGAAATTTGTTCTACGATGCTTCAAAAAAACTCCTGGCGGTTTGGCAAACAAAGGCAACTTTCCAGGAAGCCGGCACGCAATTGACAGCAAATGATTTCATTGGCAAGCGGTGGTATCACTTAAGAGATCTTGCTGAGTTTCAAAATGATGTTCCGCCGATACCAGCGCTGACCCAACTGACCTTCATCACAGACACGACGGTCATGGTGAAACCATTTGGCGAAGCAGAATTTCAGGCGAGCTGGAGTTTTGAATCAAAGATGACGACGCCTGCGCCTGATAAGCCGGCACTGCCGTACCAGACTATTAATATTCAGTTTGGCGATGCGCCGCAAAATCCGAAACTGGGGAATGAAACTCAGATGGTGATGTCGAGCTATTTGGCGAGAGATGAAGTCATTTTGCTCGATCAGGAGCATGAGAAAGCCCCTTTGACCGTCATCCTGACCTCAAATGAAGCCCTGGCGGAAGCCATGTATAAAAACTGGAAGTAATCATTTCATTGAATTGACTATGACGAACGGGTGAGAACTGCGGTAGGGTATTGGAGATTTGATACTTTACCTACCGGGTTCTCACTTTTTTCGAACAGGACAGCATGATGATTGAACCTCAGCTTAATATTCGCCCGGCACAACCTTCTGATGGACAAGGATTGAGCCGGCTCTTGGTGCAGCTTGGCTACGCGGTTGAGCCGAAGCGGATTGAACGGATGATTTATGTTGCCGATTCAGATCTTGAAACGATTGTGATAGCAGAAATTGAAGGTCAGCCGGTGGGGCTGATTTCAGTGATTTATTTTGATTATTTTCCCACAGCAGAGCGCTATGCGCGTGTGACTGCACTGGTTGTGGATGATGATTCCAGAAATCAGGGTATTGGCTCAGAATTATTGGCATATGCCAGGCAGAGTGCCGCAGAGCAGGGATGTACTTGCCTGGAAGTGACCAGTGCTGAATCTCGTGAAGTCGCTTGTCAGTTTTATGAAGATGCCGGTTTCCAGCGTACCGGCTTTAAATTTATCATGCCTGTCATGAAAACAGACTGATGGTGCTGCTTCTGTAATCGCCATCATTAATATTGTTCAGGCGCTCTATTTTCAGCTACCTTTGAATGACACCTGTGAATTGACTTTGTTTCATTGCACAGGCTGCTTCGAAATCACGACCTTTCATTTATCTTTTCCTCAGAGCGGCCGCTTCATATTTATGTCGGTGTGCTTCCTCGTTTAGCCAGTAAAGGCAGCCGGATAATGACGAATAATATGGTTTCATTTGCGCAGAGCGGTATTTTTTGTGAATTAACCATGAAATAATTATGGTAATTCATGTGCTTCTCTTATTCTGAACCATCATTTTATTCTCTATTGATAGTCGAGTTAATTATTTTTATTGGGTGTTTCACGAATATTCATCTGTTTCAGCTTCATAAATACTGATAGAAGCATTTTTTCGACTCACTTCAAAAAAATCCTCAAAAATAAATAAACACAATCTCAGAATTTTTATTCACTCTTGTGTGGCTATGTTTGGCTTTTCCGCTTATATCAATATAAAGATGAGACAGAAGTGAACCTTATCAAAAGGCAGAGTGCGCTGTTTTGGTCTTTAATCAAAAGAGGTAGGGCTGAGTATTTATTCTTATTTTCTGATTAAATAGCTGATAAGGATATGATTTCTGTTTTATAGATAGTTAACTTTTTATGTTGAAAGTGTGATTTTCAGCCCTTCATGCTGTTTTGACAGCTTGCTGAACAAAATCGTTGCATATATTTTGTTACACATTGTTTACAAAGAGGAGGGTGAGTAGTGAAACGTGCATGTCTATTCATCGCTTTGTGGTTATTTCCTGGTGTGGCTATGGCTCAGGTTCAGGCTGATGACGAAAGGTTAATCCGTTCACTGGAAGAACAAGGGATCATTTGTGAAGGTCTGACTTATGCCGAAAAGCAAGAGGCACTCAGGATTTATCTGAATAGAAAAGCCATTTTGAAAGATAAAAAACAGAAAGATAAAAAGCAGACAGAAAAAGACACAACAAATTCTTCAGATTCATCAGATATGGCACAAAGGAAATGTATTTCTCCTGAGTAATCTCTGATTTAACTGCGTTGTTAACAGCCGGGTACTTTTTGCTCGGCTGGGGTTTTGACAACTTCACGATGGAAAATATAAATAAGGACAGTAAATGAAACACATGAAGAAAACATTGTTGGCTTCAGCAATGTTCACTTTGTTCAGTGGCAGTGGATATGCGCAAACACCTGTGGACATGGGTGTTGTGAACGAAGATAAATTAATTGAAATGCTGGTCAGAAATGGGGTTGTTGATGCTGGGGCATCTGAAGAACAAAAACGCCATGCTCTGGATCAGTACCTTGAAAATAAGATTCGCTCAGGATTTAAAGGCGACGCTCAGTTTGGCAAACAGGCACTGGAAAAACGTGCAAAAGTACTGAAAACGATCCAGAAAAATAAAGGCATGCAACGTGCAAATATTTTTGCATTGGATGTCAGCCAAAAACGTACGGATAAAGTACTTGCGCTGTTGATCGACTTCCCGGATCTGCCGTGGAATGACAATAAGCTGACGAAAGAACATACAGAAATGCTGTATGACAGCTATGAAGCTGCTCACTATCAGGATCTGCTGTTCTCGGGCACAGGTTATACCGGTCCGAACGGCGAGAACTTCATCTCAATGCGCCAGTACTATGAGCAGGAATCTGGCGATACCTACTCTGTGATGGGTCAGGCAGCCGGTTGGTATCATGCATCGAAAAATGCTGCATTTTACGGTGGTAACTCACCGACGACTGACAATGATATGAACGCTCAGGAGCTGGTCCGTGAAGCACTGAACCAGCTGGCACAGGATCCAAATATCAATCTGGCGGATTACGACGTCGAAGACCGCTATGACTATGATGGTGATGGTAACTATCGCGAGCCTGATGGCGTGATCGATCACCTGATGGTCTTCCATTCATCTGTCGGTGAAGAAGCCGGTGGTGGTGTCCTGGGTAAAGATGCAATCTGGTCTCACCGTTTTAACCTGGGTCAGCCTCATATTCTGGCAGGGACGAAGAGTAATGTCCCTGAGCGTTTTAACGGTCAGTACGCAGCTTTCGACTACACCATTCAGCCAATCGATGCAGCCGCGGGTGTGTGTGCGCACGAGTATGGTCACGATCTTGGCCTGCCTGATGAGTACGACACGCAATATACCGGTAAAGGTGAGCCTGTTTCCTACTGGTCAATCATGTCTTCGGGCAGCTGGGCCGGTAAAATTGGCGGCACGCAGCCAACAGCATTCAGTTCTTGGTCGAAGCAGTTCCTGCAACAGTCGATCGGTGGTCACTGGGTAAATGATCAGCAGGTTTCTCTGAGCGATCTGGAGAATTCACCACGTGAATTCACACTGTTCCAGACAACAGATACCAAACTGCCGAACATGGTGAAGGTGACACTGCCGAACAAACGCATTGAAACCCTGAAACCATTTGAAGGCCAGTACTCTTTCCATTCCGGCAAAGGCGATGATCTGAAGAACAGCATGAGTCGTAAACTGGTTATTCCTGCGGGTACCAAAGTTACGCTGAAGTTCAAAACCTGGTATCAGATTGAGAAAGACTATGACTTCGCGCGCGTGTTGATCAATGGTCAACAAATCAGCGGTAACATTACCTCAATGGACGACCCGTATAAGACTGGTTTAGTGCCTGCGATTGGTGGTGATTCCAATGGCTGGATTGACGCTGAGTTTGACCTGAGCCAGTGGGCTGGTCAGGAAGTTACCCTGGGCTTCGACTATGTCACTGACGGTGGTCTGGCCATGGAAGGTATGTACCTGGACAACCTGGTTCTGGATGTTGATGGTGCAGTGACAGCCATTGATGATGGTGAGTCGGGTTCTACCTTTGCCTTCAACGGTTACAAACTGTCTGATGGTTACCACGATGCTGCGCACTATTACCTGCTGCAATGGCGTAGCCACACTGGTGTCGACGAAGGTCTGGCAAACATCAAACGTATGGGTCAGATCATGACATTCGAACCAGGTCTGGTCGTTTGGTATGTGGATGAGTCTCTGACTGATAACTGGGTTGGTAAACACCCGGGTGAAGGTTGGTTGGGTGTTGTCGATGCAGACCAGAATGCACTGGTTTGGGCGAACTCTGGCCAGGCTGCACAAACCCGGTTCCAGGTTCGTGACGCGGCATTCTCGCTGAATGATCAAACACCGCTGCGTCTGGTCGACAGCACAGGCGATGTACTGGAAGATACCAGCCTGATTGGTAATGCAAACTTCTCTGATGCAGAAGATTACACTTCACCAACAGTACCGGATGCAGGTCGTAAGCTGACTGAGTTTGGTCTGATGATCGATGTGGTACAGCAAGGTCAGAACAATGAGTTTGGTGTTGTGCGTCTGTCTAAAGTAGGTTCTCAGAACGAAGCGCCAACAGCGAGTTTTGAGCTGAAAGTAGATGGTCTGTCTGTTTCTGCGAAGAACCTGAGTGTTGATACAGACGGTGAAATCATCAGCCACCAGTGGGATTTCGGTAACGGTAAATACAGCAACGAAGCTGCGCCAAGCTGGCAGTATCAGCAGGCGGGAACTTATACCGTAAGCCTGACCGTGACTGACGATAAAGGTGCGACCGATACTTACAGCTATTCTGTCACTGTTGAAGTGCCCAATGCACTGCCTGAAGCCAACGCAAGTTACTTCCACGTTGGTCGCTGGGTAACCATGTGGTCAACCAGTACTGACAGCGATGGCCGCATTGTTGACACAGAGTGGACGCTGCCAAACGGTAAGATCAAACGTGGTCGCTTCTTCACCACTATTTTCCCAAGCTACGGCGATCATGAAGTGACGCTGAAAGTGATGGATAACGATGGCGGTGTTACGAAGAAAGTGATTCAGGTTCACCTGTAATTCATGATTCACTGAATTCCTGTAATGTTGAGCGCAGCCGAAAGGTTGCGCTCTTTTTTTATGTCAGTGCTGTGTACTTGTTTCTTTCTCAATCGGTTGCTGACGCAGAGAAAAAGCAAAGGTGTACCAGGTTGTTGCGGCAGCCAGACTCATCGCCAGGCACGTTGCGATTGCCGCACCCTGCATCCCCATTGCCGGAATCAGCCAAAAGTTCGCAGAAATATCCGCAATCAGGGTCAGGATCCCAATGATAACAATGTTGCGGCCATAGTGACTGTACTGTAACCAGGTTGATGCAAATCCGCTGAATCCCCAGATCGCGTAGGCTGCAATCAGCCAGTACAGTGTCTGCTCCGCTTGCTGAAAATCATTCCCGAAGAAAGATAATAACCAGCCTCCGAAATAAAGCTCACCGGCCGCCAGTACGAGAATCGACAGCGTAATGATTTTCTGTGCCCGCCAAAACAAGGCTTTTGCCTGTTCCGGGTCGTTATCCATTGTTCGTCCGATCAGCGGCAGAAAAATACCGGCAATGGTCACCTGAGCGACGGGTAACAAATGCGCTGTGGTGGCCGCAGCAGCAAAGTGGCCCACTGAATTTTCATCCGCAAGGATTTCCAGCATGAAAAGGTCTATCTGGTTTAAAGCCATGGTGATGAGCATGGTCAGCATCATTGGGACGGACCAGCTCAGCAGCTGCCGTTTTTCTGCAAGAGGTGGAATCGCCTGGGTTGAGTCGATCAATCCCAGCGTCTGTATTTTACGCCATTGCCAGAAGGTAATGCCGGCCACTGCAATCCCTCCGGATAAAATCACCTGCCATAATTCCACCTGGCTGATGGAGATCATCAGAAAGGCAACAGTACCTGCTTTGATCAGGGGTAAGCCGATCCGCCACGGGAGATTTGATAACGCCAGCATTTTGGCTGACTGCAATACCCGGCTGAATAATGCGCCGCATGCTATCAGCGGGATGACGAAAGAAATCAGCATCAGCGGATGGTGCTCCGAGAGATCAGTTTTGCCTAAATGCAGTACTCCGCCCAGATAGGTTGCGGCAATGAGCAACACAGAGAGTAATAAAGCGATGCCTGTGTAAAAGCGAAGGAAAGACAGCACGTAGCCCCGGTTTTGATTCTCAATGGCTGCTGCGAGAATGCGGGGGGCAATTCTGTCACCCCCCAACAAAATGATGACACTCGATAACACCGCAAAAGCATAAGCCACTTTGTAGTCACCGTATTGGTGAGCCGGTAATGCATGGCTGAGTGTCAGATTAAACAAATAATCAGCGATAAAACCCAGGACCAGGCTCGACAGCATGATCACAAAACCTGATCGCAGATAGCCGGAGAGGGCACCCGTTTTTTCAGAAAGTGAGTCCATTCAAATGTTTCCGGAGAAGTGATTGAAAAATATAAAATGAAGTTTAAACCCAGATCGCCCGGAGATGCAGGAATCAAAGTGCTTTGATTGACGCCAGTTCAAGGAATACTGTTTTGTGCTCTGCATTCTGAGGGCACGAGAGGCATCTTCGGCTGTGGGAATCAAAAAAGATCGCGAAAGAGTTGCCGAGAACTGACAAAGAATGACCCGGCTGACCAGACACCTGCCAGCGGATATGAATTCAGGCATTTAAAATGTCATCCAATACAAACTGTTAAGTCCGCCTGAATGTGTCAATATAAGGCGAGTTTGCAGACAACCGGCAGGAGAAGCGCGTGAGTAAAGTAACGATTGAGCAATGGAAGATGTTTGTGGCCGTCGTTGAGGAAGGTGGTTTTGCGCAAGCCGGTGAAAAGTTATTTAAAACACAACCGACGGTCAGCCATGCCATCCGTAAGATGGAACAGAGCCTTGAAAAGTCGTTGTTTGAAGTCAAAGGCCGCAAGGCGATGCTCACGCCTTTTGGCAACAGTTTACTGCCACAGGCGAAACAGCTGGTTCAGCAGTCCCTGATGCTGGAAAGACTGGCGGGCAGTTATCAGGACAAAATTATTCGTGAAGTGTCCGTGGCGATAGATACGCTATATCCCAGTGAGGCCTGGCAGAAAGCCGTTCTGGCTTGTCACGCCCATTTTCCTGAGGTCAATCTCAGGCTGTACGAAACCTGTTTGTCCCGTGCATCAGAACTGCTGGAGGACGGGACGGTGCAGCTTGCCATGACGAGTAAACTGCCGTCGAATACGCTGTCGCAAAAGGTCATGGTCATCCGAAAAGCTGCCGTGGTCAGTTGCCATCATCCGTTAGCCCACGCCAGTGCCTTATCGGTAGATGATCTGATCGGTCATTGCCAGATCGTGGTGATGGACGGCGGGATAAGAAACAATACCAGTACCGGCTGGTTGGGCAGTCAGCAACGCGTGACGGTTTCCCACTTCCATGCAGCAAAATCGGCAGTTGAAGCCGGGCTGGGGTATGCATGGTTGCCGGAATGGATGCTGGCCGGAACAGATGCAGAAGGTTGGGTCAGACTACCGCTGAGCAGCGGGGCGGAGCGTGAAATTCAGTTGCAGCTGGGGTATTTCCCTCAGTTTGAAAATGATGCTGTGATTCAGTTTCTGTGTAAGCAACTGTGTCAAATCAGTTGATAACATCTATAGATAAACCAGAAATCATTCATTATTTTTTATCGCTGTCTTTGCGTACCTTTGTCATCACAAAGTCGATATCAATCACACGCAGAGGGAATGATGAATCTTATCCAAGACCTGAACTGGCGATATGCCGTCCGCCGTTTTTCTGATCAGAAAGTCCAGCCTGAGTTGATCGGGCAACTGTTAGAAGCTGCAAGACTGAGTGCATCTTCGTACGGACTGCAGCCTTATCGTCTGCTGGTCATAGAATCTGAAGCAATCAGAGAAGCTTTATTACCCCATTCCATGGGGCAGGATAAAGTGCTGCACAGCTCTCATCTGATTGTATTTGCTGCACAAACGGCTCCGGCGAATGAGCTGGTTGACCGTTATGCTCTGCGAGTATCGGATGCCCGACAGGTGCCGTTGTCCGATCTGGCTCCCATGGTGAATGCGTTTAAAGGTGCACTGGCTTCACAGACGGAACAAGAGCGCCTGGCGTGGGCGCACCAGCAGGCCAATATTGCCCTGGGCCAGTTTCTGGCTGCCGCCGCGGTACTGAAGGTTGATGCCTGCCCGATGGGTGGTTTTGACGCCAAAGGATACGATGAAGTCTTAGGGCTGACCGGAAAAGGGCTGACAACCTCTGTGATTTGCCCGATCGGCTACCGGCATCCGGATGACGCGACTGCCCATCAGCCCAAAGTCAGAGTTCCTGCTGAAATATTCGCGCATTGGGTGAGATAAATGTTCAGGTTACTGAGTATTGAGCCCGCGAAATGCGGGCTTTTTATTTTCCGTGAGGTTCTGAGGTGAATCGCCGGAGGGCGAAGTTAAATGGTCGCCGTCGATTCAATTAAGATGGCATCATGGCGCCAGTATTCGAGATCGCAGTCAATCAGGTTGCCATGCTGGTCGTAGTTGATTCGCTCAACGAACATGGCCGGGGTCCCGGACGTTGCACGCAGATGATGGGCGGTATCTGCCATCAGAGATGTCGATCGGACCCTGAATCGGGTTTTCGAATAAAGCACCCCGTACTGCTCGCGATACGTTGTGGTGAGCGAGTCGGTAATATTGTGCTTAAACAGATCCGGAAAATGGGTCGGCGAAATAAAGTTTGTCACTACAACGACAGGCCGTTCATCCAGAAAGCGCAGCCGGTCGATCCGGTAAACTTCGGTTAATGGCTCGACATTTAATAATGAGGCCGCCCTTCGACTGGCCGGCACTCTTTTCGCCGATAACAGCTCAGAGCGAGGTTTCCGCCCTTGTGCTTTTGCCATCGCCGGGAAGTCGGTGGTGTAGGTTGGGTCGTAGCGTAAAGGGTCGGGTGAGACAAACCAGCCGCGGCGATCTTCACGGTAAAGTTTGCCTTCGGCTTCCAGTAAAGCCAGTGATTCACGCAGCGTGACACGCGTAGTACTGAAAGACTCCGCCAGCTTACGCTCAGCGGGCAGCTTGTGTCCGCTGCTGAGCAGTCCGGCATCAATCTGTTCGTTGATGGCTTCCATGATTTTTAAATATTGCACTGTTTCTGTCCTGTTACCGGCTGCAAAGAGGCTCAGCCGGTTCGCTATGATATAAGGCTAATCACGTGTCGTCATTAGCATAAAGAACGTTCAGCGTTTCCGCCATGCCTGGGTGTACTGATCACTGAGGCGATTTGCCGCGACATGAAGGAGTTTCACGCCCGCCGCGGTGATCAGAATCATGACAGCCATCGCTGCTGCGGGTCCGGTTTGTCCGGCATCATCCATATTCAGTACCGAGACGGATGCGGGCATCGTGTCGGTTGCATACAGAAACACAATGGCAGACGTTGTGGTCATGGCATTCATAAAGAGATAAGCGGCAATCTCCAGAATTGCGGGCATACAGACCGGCACCGTGACCTTCAGAAAGGTTTTGAACTGAGGGACATTCAACGAGGCTGAAATGGCTTCTATCTCAGCCGGTAATTGTTTCAGGGCCGTGATTGCTGTCATATGGCCCACAGTGTAGTAGTGAGTTACGGTATTCACGATCAAGATGGTGAGGGTGCCGTATAGCCAGGAAAGCGGATTATCACTCTGATTAAAAAAGAAAATATAACCCAAGCCCAAGACCATGCCCGGTACGGCCATGGGCAGAATCGCCAGCATTTGCATCAGGTTCCGTAACGGAGCGAAGCTGCGGCCTTTTTCAATACAGTAAGCTGAAGTGAAAATCACCAGCGTCCCCGTTACCGCGACACCAGCTGCCAGTTTGAGTGAGTTGAAATATGGGGCCCACCCATAAGTACTGAACTCGGCAAAGTTGTAGTTGTTGAGACTCAGCGTGGTGTTCCAGGGCCAGAATGTGACCAGGGAGCCATAGACCGCCATGCCGATGACAGTCAGCACAGCAATGGCAATCAGGGAACAAAACAACAGGCAAAGGTTGTCGCGAATCGGGTTAGGTTCGGGCTGGTACGCCACTGAGCGGGCATCAAACAGGTTTTGCTGTTTTTTCTGTACCCAGCGATCACCCAGAAATGCCAGCAGTGCGGGCAAGAGCAAGACGACAGAAGTTACTGCACCCATGGCAAAGTTTTGCTGACCAACCACCTGTTTGAAGATGTCTGTTGCCAGCACGTTGTACTGCCCGCCGATCACTTTGGGGACGCCAAAGTCACAGACCACCAGAGTAAACACAACGATCAGGGCACTGATCAGTCCGTATTTTGCGCCTGGCAGGGTGACCAGAAAGAACGTGCGAACCGGAGACGTGTTCAGTGCTTTGGCTGCTTCATAGAGTCTTGCATCTGAGGTTTTAAGTGACGTTGTCACAACCATCAGTGCATGCGGAAAGGTCCAGAAAATCAGGCCGATGGCAATCCCAATCGGGCCGTAAATGCTTTGTCCCATCAGCAGTTCCTTGGCGATGCCCTGATTGCCAAAGAGATAAATCAGACTGATTGCAGGTAACAGAGACGGCGCCAGAATCGGTGCAGAACCAATCACAGTAAAGATGCCTTTGAATGGCATACAACTGCGGGTCAGGGCATAAGCGTAACCAAAGGCCAGCACACCGACAAATCCTGTCACGACCACGCCAATCAGAATCGTGTTTTGCAAGGACAGCCATAAGGAAGGCGAAGCAAAATATGCTGCAAAGTTTGTCAGACCGACAAATTCACCATCGGCATTCTGGACACTTTTTTGCAGCATGGCCAGTAAAGGGGCGACGATAAAAATGCCCATCAGGCCAGCAAAGAGCACCAGCAGGGCACCCAGCGTCAGATTATCGCGGCCGAGACTGTGCCGGAAACGGGAAACTGATTGCATCAGACCGGATGAATTCACATCCTGCTGTCGGGTCAGTTGAGTCATGGGAATATCCTGTTTATCGGTTCTGACGGTAAATCTGGGTGTGTTTTTCAGCAATGTGCAGATGCAGATAGTGGCCCCGGCTCAGGCCCAGATTCCGGATTTCACGGATCGGCACATCGACTTTAATCATCGGAAGCTGATGGGCGCCCTGAAGCTGGCAGTCGGCCCGCATGAAGGTGCCCTGAAATTCGAGATCTTCAACCCGAACCAGCAGGCTGCTTTCACTTTGCTCGCCGGGCGGCAGAAAATGTAAATCTTCCGGACGCAGTCCCAGTTCGACCTGCTCTCCGCGTCTGAAATCAGCCACTGGCAGCGGCAACAGAGACTCACCAATCCGCATCTGATGTTCGCTGACTACGGAGGCTGGCAGGAAATTCATCTGTCCGACGAACTCCGCTACAAAACGGGATGCCGGGTGCTGATAAATTTCCTGCGGCGTGCCGACCTGTTCAATGCAGCCGTGGTTCATGACCACAATACGATCGGCCATGGCCAGTGCCTCTTCCTGATCATGCGTCACCATAATGGTGGTGATCCCCAGCTGGCGCTGCAGGCGACGGATTTCTTCACGCAGATGCGCGCGCACCTTGGCATCCAGAGCCGAGAGGGGTTCATCAAGCAGTAATAATCCCGGTGATAATGATAAGGCACGAGCCAGCGCAACCCGCTGTTGTTGTCCGCCGGAAAGCTGGTTGGGGTATTTGAGTCCGGCATCGGGCAGCGCAATGGTTTCCAGCCAGCGGGAGACAATGGCGTCGACTTCAGACAATGATTTTCCCTGATTCCGTAATCCAAGGCTCAGGTTCTCGCTCACGGTCAGGTTCGGGAATAATGCATAGGACTGGAAAACAATGCCGAAATCGCGTTTTTCCGGCGGCAGAAAAGTAATGTCATGTCCTGCCTGTTCTATGGTGCCTGAACTTGCCAGATCCAGCCCGGCAATGGCACGAAGCAGTGTGGTTTTACCGCAGCCGGATGGCCCCAGAAAACAAATGAATTCGCCTTGATTGATGGTTAACGAGATGTTTTTCAGGGCGGTAAACTGACCAAACTGTTTACCGACTTGTGAGATTTTCAGGTAAGTTTCCATAGCTAAACTAATTCTCTATTTGGTATATACCAAACTTAGTCCGGGTGGATGACACTTCAATGACAGAAGCTTGACGATCAGAAGACAGCGGTTGACGGTTTTTCGGGATTTGAGAAAGCAAAAGGCAACCCGGACAGGTTGCCTTGGAGGATGTCTGATCTCAGAGATTACGAGCGAGGTTCAGACTTCGCGTCGAATTTATCAGACCAGGTCTTCAGCACGTCTTCACGGCTGACTGCCATTTTGGAGAAGTCCATTTTCACCATGGCCTGCTGAACATTCGGGTAGTTTTTCACGGGTTTGTTCACGTCTTTGCGACCCACAACCGGGTAGAACTCGTTGTACAGCGTGTTGGCTTCTTTCGACAGAGACCAGTCGACCAGACGCTTCGCCGCATCAGACTGTGTATTGACCAGACCCACCGCTTCAGCTTCCCAGCCCACACCACCTTTTGGCAGGATGATATCAATTGGCGCACCCTGTGATTTCAGCTTGGCGCCGCGAATGGCCATTGAAATACCGATAGCCACTTCACCCATGCCTGCCTGAACGCAAGGTTTTGAACCTGAATGCGTGTAGTGTGCAATGTTTTGATCCAGTCTGGTCATGTAATCCCAGCCTTTCTGGTCACCCATAGATTGCAACCAGGCAGAAACCTGCATGTAACCTGTACCGGAAGATGCCGGGTTAGGCATTGCAATATGACCTTTGTATTCCGGCTTCAGCAGATCTTCCCAGGAAGATGGTTTGCTCAGGCCAAGCTGCTTGGCCACTTTCTCGTTGAAGCAAACCGCATTGAAAAATGCGTCGTTACCAAACCAGGCTGGGTTTGCTTGCGGGTCGATCAGGTTGGCATGAATTTTATTCAGACCTTTTGGCTGATAAGGTTTCAGCACGCCTTCTTCTTTCAGCAGTGCCATGGAAGAACCGGCCAGTCCCCACACAACATCTGCACGCGGGTTACCTTTTTCTGCCAGCAGCTTGGCGGTCATGATGCCGGTTGAATCGCGAACCCATTTGATTTTGATATCCGGGTTGGCTTTTTCAAAACCGTTTTTGAATTTCGCCAGCATGTCCGTTTCAAAGGCTGTGTAAACCGTCAGTTCCTGAGCGGCAAATGCCTGAGAAGCGCTCAAAGCCATCAGGGCAGTCAGTGGGGCAACAAGCCATGTCTTTTTCATAAATCCATCCTAAACGTTGATTTGGTATGTACCAGATTTGCTCGACACGAAAGATGCTAGGTGGCCTTTGTGACAGTTCAATGATTGAACGATGTCAGTTTGATGAGCGCGATGTGATCGTGATCCAGCGCAAATTCAGAGAGAAAATCGTCGAACATCCTCAAGATGAAACTTTTGTGAAGAGTCCGGACCACGCGTTTACAGCATCAACGATGCGCCGCTATAGTGACTTCAAATCTGGTCTAGTCCAAAGAGATAAAGCAATGGCAAATTCCGAGAATCAATATCTTCTTCTTACACCGGGGCCGCTAACCACGACCCGGACTGTCCGTGAAGCAATGCTCCAGGATTGGTGCACCTGGGATGATGAGTATAACGTGGGTGTCGTGCAGCATATTCGCCAGCAGCTGGTTGATCTTGCAACTTCACGCAGCGGATATACCAGCGTTCTCATGCAGGGCAGCGGGACGGCTTCGGTAGAGGCGACACTGGGCTCGGTGATCCCGGCAGATGGCAAACTGCTGGTCATTAATAATGGTGCTTATGGTGCCCGTATTGCGCAGATTGCAGAGTATCTGAAAATTGAGCATATCAACTGGTCGCTTGGGGAAGTGAACCCGCCTGATCTTGCTGAGTTGGAGCGTCTGTTACGGGAAGATACTGGGATCACTCATGTCGCCATGGTGCATTGTGAAACCACAACCGGGATGCTGAATCCCCTTGAAGCAGTTGCCCAGCGTGTGAAAGCTGCGGGGAAAGTGATGATCCTGGATACGATGTCCAGCTTTGGCGGGATTCCGATGGATATCGGTGAACTGGGCATTGATTTTCTGATCAGCTCTGCCAACAAGTGTATTCAGGGGGTACCGGGCTTTGGTTTCGTGATTGCCCGTCGTGCGCTGCTGGCGGAATGTCAGGGGCGGGCGCGTTCATTGTCGCTGGATCTGTATGATCAGTGGCAGTGTATGGAAGTCAACCACGGTAAATGGCGATTCACGTCACCGACGCATACCGTCAGGGCGTTTGCGCAGGCGTTAACGGAGCTGGAACAAGAAGGCGGAGTTGCGGCTCGGTATCAGCGTTATTACACCAATCAGACGACACTGGTGGCCGGGATGCAAAAACTGGGTTTTCGGTGTTTGCTGGATCAAACCTTGCACTCGCCGATCATCACTTCATTTTATTCTCCGGTCTCGCCGGCTTATGAATTCAGACGCTTCTACGACAGCCTGAAATCCAAAGGATTCGTGATCTATCCGGGTAAGGTATCGGATGCCGACTGTTTCCGGATCGGTAACATTGGCGATGTCCATCCTGCTGATATTGAGCGCCTGGTGAAAGCGATAGCGACTTCGATGTACTGGACGACAGAATCCGTTGAGCCGGGAGTTCAGGCATGAAGACTCATGCACCGTCACTGAGCCAGCGCGCGCTGGCCTGTGAAGGGGATACGAATCGTTCACCGTCCCGTGAGCGATGGACAGCCCGTCTTTCTGATGCAGTAACTCAGTCGCTGCTTGAGGAAGACAGCCGTTACTTCCTGCATCAGGCCATGTCGACGCCGTGTCTGGATGCACTGGAAAGTGCTGATGGTCTTTACCTGACGGATGTTGCCGGAAAACGGTATATGGATTTCCATGGCAATAATGTTCATCAGCTGGGGCACGGACATCCTGAAGTCCTGGCTGCCATCCAGAAACAGCTGGCGACTTTACCTTTTGCACCCCGCCGTTTTACACATCAGACCGCAGTGGATTGTGCAAAGGCACTGACCGAAATTGCGGGCGGTGAACTGAACCGGGTGCTGTTTGCGCCTGGCGGAACATCTGTGATTGGTATGGCCCTCAAACTGGCGCGTTATATCACCGGCAATTATAAAGTGGTGTCGCTGTGGGATTCCTTTCATGGTGCCTCGATGGATGCAATTTCTGTTGGCGGGGAAGCCTGTTTTCGTGAAGGTATGGGGCCGTTGATGGCTGGTGTGGAGCGGATACCGCCGCCGGTGAGCTATCGTGGCGCTTTGCCGTCTCAGGATGGCTCAGATCTCCATTATGCAGACTATCTGGAATATGTAATTGAGAAAGAAGGCGGTGTGGGTGCTTTCATCGCAGAAGCCGTGCGCAATACCGATGTACAGGTTCCGAGCCGAGCCTACTGGCAGCGGGTGCGGGAAATCTGCGACCGGCATCATGTCATGCTGATTATCGACGATATTCCAAACGGCATGGGCCGGACCGGACACTGGTTTACGCATCAGGCGTTTGGGATCGAGCCGGATATTCTTTGTATCGGGAAAGGACTGGGCGGTGGTGTGGTGCCGATGGCAGCCATGCTGACCCGGGACCGATATAACCAGGCCGCCCAGATTTCTCTGGGGCATTACACCCATGAAAAAAGCCCGATAGGCTGCGCTGCTGCGCTGGCCACCATTGGCGTGATTGCACAGCAAGAGTTACTGAAGAAAGTACAGGCAGATGCAGCTTATCTGTATGAAAGGCTGCATGCGATGAAAGCACGTCTGCCAATCATTGGCGATGTACGGGGTATCGGATTGCTGTGGGGGGTTGAACTGGTGGAAGACCGAACCACGAAGGCGCGTGCTTTTGCTGCTGCAGAGCAGGTGATGTATCGCTGCCTTGAACTGGGACTGAGCTTCAAGGTGTCACAGGGTAACGTTTTACAGCTCAGTCCACCGCTGACCATCTTTCGGGAAGATCTGGCTCAGGCTCTGGACTGGGTCGAACAGGCAATTTCGGAAGCTTGCCAACAACATTATCCAATTTAACCGGCTGACATGAATCAGCTGATCATCAGACGAGAAAGATCATGACAAAGCAAATTCAAGCCGTCATTTTTGACTGGGCAGGCACAGTGGTTGATTTTGGATCCTTTGCGCCGACCACTATTTTTGTTGAAGCTTTTCATCGCGAGTACGATTTTGAGATCTCGCTGGCTGAAGCCCGTGTGCCTATGGGCTTAGGAAAATGGGATCATATCAAGGCCGTCGGCGAATTACCTGAAGTCGCCGCGCGCTGGCAAGACCGGTTCGGGCGGGCGATGAATACAGAGGATATCGATAAAATCTATCATACCTTTATGCCGCTTCAGGTGGCGAAAGTAGCAGAGCATGCAGATTTGATTCCGGGGACGCTGGACGTAGTCGCTGCGCTGAAAGCACAGAAGATTCAGATTGGTTCCTGCTCCGGGTATCCGCGAGTCGTGATGAATGAGCTGTTACCGGCGGCTGCGGCCAGAGGTTTTGAACCCGACTGTGTGGTTGCTACCGATGATCTGACAGCAGGCGGGCGGCCGGGACCATTTATGGCACTCCAGAATGTCATTTCTCTGGGAATTGGCGATGTCGCATGCTGCGTCAAAGTGGATGACTCTGTACCGGGCATTGAAGAAGGCCATCATGCGGGCATGTGGACAGTGGCACTGTTGCTGTCTGGAAATGAAGCGGGTTTAACTGAAGCGGAATTCATGCGTGCATCAGATTCAGAATTAGATTTTGCCAGAGAAAAAGCGAGAAAAGCTTTTCAATGTAGTAATGCACATTATCAAATAGACACCATTGCTGATTTACCAGCGGTTATTATGGATATAAATCAGCGTCTGGCTGCAGGCGAGCGACCTTAATTCTTTTTTCGCTACTTACTTCTGAAATATTGCCAAACTTTTCTCTGTTTATTTTCGGTATCGATGGCAGGAAAGTTTGGCTTTATTCGTCTGGTTGCACTTATTTTGTTTCTTGAATTTTCAGGTGTGCTCGCTCGTTTTGAGTGCAAGTGCCCGATTTCTTTACACATATCCTTATTACAAGCTTTTCACGCTGAATCATTTCGTATCACCAATATGAATTTAATTTATTGAAATTTATGATATTTTTTGTTTATCGTTGATGGTTCCGGCTTGTGTCGAATCATTTGGCGCAGAATTTGCTAACATCTCCGTTCAGCAAACACAGCAATCTAAATGGAGATGAATGGATGTATCGGTTATCAAAGAGTATGCTTTTTGTTGCTTTTCCGTAAATGTTCACGGCAAATCATAGGAAATATAAAAATTACAATCCGTAGCGAATTGTTTATTTTGCGTACAGGGTATGTTAATCAAGTGTTTTTCCAGTATTTTTTATTTGATGCAAAGCAAGAAAAAACACGATCGCGCGCAAAAAAATGAAGCGCTAAAAAAGTAAGCCCCGGATGAAGGCATTATAGTGTCCGCTTAATATAGCATTCGTCCAATTTACTTTAGCTTGCACAAAAATGCTGTTGAATTCTTGTGAAGGATAGTTATGAAATCATCAGTTGAAGCTCACCAAGCGAAAGAGATTGTATTTGATTACACCTCCTTCCTGTCTGTGTTGTGTCATCACAGGCCAACGCTGTGGGACGCATTTAAAGTGATGTTGCCTGCATTGGAGTTTTCCTGGGGGAGAACGACAGGTTCACAAGTCAGTAAAACCGAGCGACTGACCAATCAGGCGCTGAAGGTGCTGTCGACAAACACCAGTGATGTGAACAACCTGATCAGGTTACTGAGACTGGCGCGTCTGGAGCAGATTTTCGAGCTGGATGTTTGCCTGCCTTATTCGTTAGATAAAGAGCAACTGGCATTGATTCAGGAAAAAGCCGAGTGTGATATTCGCGAAGTCGGAAATAACGGCGAGCAACTGCATATCCGCTTAGCGCAACCCTGAGTATCGGTAATGCGCCGGCTCACGCTTTCTCGGTGGCATGCTGTTCCTAAGGAAAGGAAATGGTACCCACATACGACCAAACCAAAACGCCAGTGCTGCAAAGTACTGGCGTTTTAACATGGTGGCTTTCCATCTGTTATCGTTGCGTTCAATGCAGCAACTGACCAGGCTGGTGGTTTCGGTTGATAATAAAAGCCATTGCATCGCCATGAATTGCTGCGTCATGAATGGTTTGGTTGCAATATTCCAGAATGTTGCCGCTTGCAATGACAGCACTGCAATTTCCCATATGCAGGGCTTTTGCTATGAGCGCTTGAGTTGACTGCCCGTTTTTCTTTTTTAACAGCAAGACTTTATTCACATCTATCCCTGCGCTTTTCATCAGATTACGATCCAATAACGCATCTTCACCAATAAACATGATCCAGCGATTTTGTTCACTGGCTTGCTTGAGTAAACGCAGCAGGTAGGCCAGTTGCGCCATTTCCTGATCGCAAAAACTGACTTCAATCGGATACTGGACACGGTTGGAACTCAGGGTAGAAGAGTGAGACACAAAAGTGGATTTATACACCTGAGAAGCAGTCACTGATTGGAAGCTGTCTAAATGAGCAGTCATGAGAGTTCCATCCTTTGTTAAATGCGCTGATAGTGTGTATTTATACATGCTGTATGTCTATACAGTAGTTTTGAACAGTACCGGATGCAAGCTTTTTTTTCGATGTTGCTTCACAATTTCTGACGGTCTGACCTGGGTGCTGATTGAGGTGTTTCTGTTTAACTTGTTGTTATTTATTGCTTTTATTGTCAGTTGGGAATGGGGGTGAATTGCTCGAATACCTTGTGACGGAAATCAAAGATGACCGGGAAAAAGTCGGCTTTCAGCGTTTATACAGTATCTTATACAGTACTTTGTACAGTAGACTGAGCGCCGGTCAATGTTGTGAAAGAGAAGAGAGCAAGATGAAAATGAAGCGAGGGACAGCACTGTGGCTGCCTGCCATGCTACTTGTGTCTGCAAATCTGTTCATTCAGGGCTGCAGTGAACCACTGAACATCACAGCAACTCCGGTCAGAGATGTGGAACGCATCGAGGTGAAAGAAAAAGCACTGGATGTCTATTGCCCGCGGGGGATCTGCAAATTTGAGCTGAAGGTCAATCAGAAAGCAGAACTGACGATCAATATGTTTTATGACACTGAACAGCCTTTTACCAAAATTGAAGGGGTGAGTGTGACCGGTGAATCAGGCAACAGTATGACAATGGATGGTCAGCATCAGTTTAAAATGGCTGTGAAACCGCAAAAAGAGCCAATTACAGTGCAGGTTGTTGATTATTATCGGTCGTGAAGCCGGGGATGTCTGGTGAAGGTGATCGCTGTGGCACTCCACAGAGATGTCATTAATTTCATACAAAAGTGAACAAAGGGTTATGGAATCTTTGGGACTTGATGTGCTTTTTGATTGATTCATTACGAATATGCTCAATGATGTCTGATTTGTGTTAGCAATAGCCAAAATCATGCTCGGATGTCTTGATTTCAGGCCTATTGAACAGTAGTATCCGCACCTCTTTTTTGTGAGGTGGTGAAGATGAGCAGATTTGAGTGCCTTGAGAGAATTGTCGAAGAATACCGCAAGAAGGTTCGTGACTCAGAATTTAATAAGCAGAACGACAGTGAAGTTGCGAAAGTCCTGGTTTTACTTGTAGGAAATTCAATGTTCAGCCTGGCAGATGAATTTGCAGAGTGGGTTAACCGTGGTGGCGATCGCAGCTATGGCGGTAAGTTTTTTGTGTCAAAGCAACTGATGACTTTGCTTGAGCCGGTGACTTTCCGTGGTGTGACTGTCCGTCGTGACTCCATTAAGTTGTTCCGCGTCGGTTGATACCAGACTCGCACACAGACAATCAGTCATCACGATTTGGTGATTGTGAAAAAGGATGCTCAGGCGTCCTTTTTTTGTACCCTCGTTTGTACCCTCGGCTGAATCGAATCTGGCTGGATCTCCTGTCAGAAATATGGTCTGATACCGCCCAGTTGTAACAATCAGTACTGAGAGAAGTCGCCAATGGATGCAGAATTCTGGCATAACCGCTGGGCCGAGAACCGGATTGGTTTTCACCTGAACGAGACCAACCCTGTTTTACCACTGTATTGGCCGCGCCTGGAACTGAACCGGGAAGATGCCGTGTTTGTACCGATGTGCGGGAAATCTCTGGATCTGAGCTGGCTGGCTGAACAGCACAATCAGGTGATTGGGGTTGAGCTGAGTGAAATTGCGGTTCGTGCATATTTTTCAGAGCATCTGTATTTGCCGACGGTAACGATGCTTGGGAATGGGCACACGTTGTACGAGTTTGATGAAGTCAGTATTTATTGTGGCGATTATTTTACGGCGCCTGTCGCGCCGGTGGATGCGGCGTATGATCGTGCTGCGCTCATCGCGATGCCAGAAGAAATGCGCCAGTTGTATGTTCAGCGATTGCTTTCTGTGGTTAAACCCGGCGGAAAAATTATGCTGGTCACCCTGGATTATGTTCAGGAGGAGATGGCAGGACCGCCATTCAGCGTATCTGCTGATGCTGTGAAATCACTGTTCCATGGTTGTGAGATTGTTCACCTTGGCCGTCAGGATGCAGATGAATCACACCCGCGTATTCAGCAGGGACTCAGCCGCTTTGCGGAAGAGGTCTGGTTCATTCAGACACCTGCCTGATCCGAACACAGAAAAGCAGCGCCCGGCGCTGCTTTTTCATATCAAACATGATGTTATAAACGGTTGACGTCTGTCTGAGGAAAGAAATCAGACCAAATAATCCAGTAGGCACCGGCTTTGACGGTTTCGACACGGGCAAGTCTGCCGGATTCGGTTTCACCGAAGCAGTTGATGTCCTGAATGTATTTCCCCGTGTGGTTGTAGAAAACTCCCAGGCTTTCATAGGTTTCATCAAAGTGCAGGACAATGTCCTGTGCACCAATCACCACATTGATCGGAGCTTGATGCTGACAGACAAAGCACTCCGTGTAAGCGACATAATCCTCACCGACATTCAGTCCCCATATTTTTTCTTTACCGGGTAATCGCGTGTCTTTGTATTCAACCGTCGGGAATGTTGGTTCGTCGTAATAAGCCTGATAGGAAATGGCAAGTTTGAAAATGAACGCCATGATGGGGTCATGTTTGATGAGATCAAGATGATTGCGCGGAGGATGCAAGCTGTATTACTAACCAGACATCGTTGTCATTCTTCCTATCCCGTCTATAGTCACTGTAAAAAGACGGAGGTGAGTGATGGAAGCAGCAAACCGGGTCGACAGTTTTCATAGTAAGCAGACACTGGAAGTTGATGGAAAGCGCTATCAGTATTTCAGTCTGGCGGCGCTGAGTCCTCTAGGAGATGTGGATCGTTTGCCGTATTCGCTCAAAGTGCTGCTTGAGAACCTGCTGCGATTTGAGGATGGTGACACGGTCACGAAAGATGATATTGAAGCCGTTATTGCATGGCTGGAAAACAAAGCTTCTGACCGGGAGATTCAGTATCGTCCGGCCCGTGTTCTCATGCAGGATTTTACCGGTGTCCCTGCGGTCGTGGATCTGGCTGCAATGCGGGATGCCATGGCCAAAGCCGGTAAAGATCCGGAACAAATTAATCCCCAGTCTGCCGTTGATTTAGTCATCGACCATTCGGTTATGGTTGATACCTATGCTTCTGAGCAAGCTTTTTCTCAGAATGTCGCACTGGAAATGCAGCGAAATCATGAGCGTTATCAGTTCCTTCGCTGGGGGCAGCAGGCGTTTTCTGATTTTCGTGTTGTGCCTCCCGGTACCGGAATCTGCCACCAGGTCAATCTGGAATATCTGGGGCAGACCGTCTGGCAGGAAGACGATTCTCTGTTTCCGGATACGCTGGTCGGAACGGACTCGCACACCACGATGATTAACGGTCTGGGCGTGCTGGGCTGGGGTGTCGGCGGGATTGAAGCGGAGGCTGCAATGCTGGGGCAGCCCATTTCCATGCTGATCCCTGAAGTGAT
Organism: Photobacterium sp. 53610; assembly: GCF_036409375.1. Classification (NCBI taxonomy): domain Bacteria; kingdom Pseudomonadati; phylum Pseudomonadota; class Gammaproteobacteria; order Vibrionales; family Vibrionaceae; genus Photobacterium; species Photobacterium sp. 53610. The sequence continues at coordinate 798,129 of NZ_JAXOFS010000001.1, forward strand.
TGGCTTTCGGCTCAGCGGCCAGCTCAACCCGGGGGTGACAGCGACGGATCTGGTGCTGACTGTCACCGACATGCTGCGTAAAAAAGGTGTTGTGGGTAAGTTTGTTGAATTTTACGGACCTGGCCTCGATGGCTTGCCGCTGGCCGATCGCGCGACAATTGCGAACATGGCACCCGAATATGGTGCAACCTGTGGTTTCTTCCCGGTTGATCAGGAAACGCTCAACTATCTGCGCTTGTCTGGCCGCGACGAGCACCTGATCAGTAAAGTCGAGGCATATACTAAAGCCAATGGTTTGTGGCGTGATTCCGGTGATCCCGAGCCGGATTATACGGATACCCTGACGCTGGACTTAGCGGATGTGGTTTCCAGCCTGGCCGGTCCGAAACGTCCGCAGGATCGTGTGGCACTTCCTGACATGGATTCAGCCATGACGGATCTGCTGTCACTGAACGGGTTACAGCCTGAGCTGACGGTTCCGGTAAATACGGAGCGTGAGGCTTTTTCGCTGAAACATGGCGATGTTGTGATTGCTGCAATTACCTCCTGCACCAATACTTCCAATCCCAGCGTGATGATGGCGGCCGGTCTGCTGGCCAAAAAAGCGGTTCAAAAAGGTCTGAAACGCAAACCCTGGGTAAAGAGCTCACTGGCGCCCGGTTCGAAAGTTGTGACCCGGTATCTTGCTGCGTCTGGTTTGCAGCCTTATCTGGATGAACTGGGATTTCAGCTGGTGGGATATGGCTGCACAACCTGTATCGGTAACTCAGGCCCATTGCTGGCACCCATTGAAACCGCAATACAGGATAATCATCTGACAGTTTCCTCAGTCCTGTCCGGAAACCGAAACTTTGAGGGTCGGGTGCATCCGCTGGTGAAAGCCAACTGGCTGGCTTCTCCGCCACTGGTCGTGGCCTTTGCGCTGGCAGGGACGACCCGCATCGATATGACGGACATGCCGCTGGGCGAGGATTTAAATGGCGACCCGGTGTTTCTGCAAGATGTGTGGCCATCGCAGGAAGAGTTAGCCACAGTCATGAAATCGGTCACGAATCACCTGTTCAGGCAGGAATATGCCGACATCTTCTCCGGAGATGAACACTGGCAGCAGATTCAGGTGGATTCGGGGAAAACGTATCCGTGGCAATCAGATTCAACCTATGTCCGGCTGCCGCCATTCTTTGAAACGATTACTCAGCCGGTTCAGCCGCTGGAAGATATTCACAACGCGGCGATTCTGGCGGTATTTGGTGACTCGATCACCACTGACCACATATCTCCGGCCGGAAGTATTCAACCCGACAGTCCCGCGGGTCAGTATCTGCAGGCGCAGGGCATTCGTCCTGCAGATTTTAATTCTTATGGTTCCCGGCGCGGGAATCATGAGGTGATGATGCGGGGAACCTTTGCCAACATCCGTATCAAAAACCGGATGCTGGGGGGGCAGGAAGGCGGGAATACGATTTTCCAGCCTACCGGTGAAACCATGTCGATTTACGATGCCGCCATGCAATATCAGGCGAAGGATGTGCCGTTGGTGATTTTCGCCGGGAAAGAATACGGGACGGGCTCCAGCCGTGACTGGGCCGCAAAAGGAACGCGCTTGCTGGGTGTCAAAGCCGTCCTGGCCGAAAGTTTTGAAAGGATTCATCGCTCGAATCTGGTGGGCATGGGGGTGATTCCGGTTGAATTACCTGATGGCTTGCTCGACACACTGAACCTGACCGGCACGGAGCAGGTGAGTCTCAAAGGGATTGATGCACTGTCTCCGGGAGCATCGCTTTCCCTTGAAGTGGTGAACACGCAGGGAGAGATTCAGTGTTATCCGGTTCGCGCCCGGGTGGATACACAGACAGAAATGGCGTATCTGAAAGCCGGCGGTATCCTGCATTACGTATTGAGAAACCTGATCGATGCCGATTGATTGACGAAGTAATTTGATGAGTAATTGACAGATTCTATGTCAATTATTTGTCATAAGTATGGTGACAGGTTCGTATTGTTGAGAAATTACAGATAAAGTAGAACAACAGTATTCAAAATAGCTCTGTAAATCAGAGTGCTTTCAAAATAAACGGACAGTAACATGAAGAAGTCTTTGATTGGTTTGTTATTGTGCGGACTGTCTGCGTCCGCTGTTGCATCACAATCTGCGGGTATTTTTCTGGGGTCACCGATGAGTGGCGTGCAGTATAAGCAGAATGATCTGCGTTTCTCTCTGGGTTTAGACGATTTTGGCGTGGCCGTCGATAAAACCTTTAACCTGGGAGCGCTGACCCAAAACCCGCAGCTCAACATGGGTTATACCTTTGTCGGGGCGCAGTTCGTTGATGATCACCACGATAAGTTTGGTATCCGTTCTGGTGTTGGTCTGGAAATCCCGGTCAACCAGTTTGAATTGTATGGTGAAGTCGGTCCGACGCTCTACATGGTTGAAGATGTCGATGTGGAGCTTGAAGCCGCGATGGGCGTCCGGGTACGTTTCTGATTGACGGTTGAACTGATTCAAAAGAAAAAAGCTGGCTTATATGCCAGCTTTTTTGATCCGGTCAGGATGCATTCCTGATGGTTGCGGATTGCAACATCGGTTTGCGTCTTTCCCACTGAGTGACGAAGGCAACTGAGGCAATAATAATGGTTGCCCCTAACCACAGACGTCCCGGCGGTACCCAGCCAAATACCATAAATCCGGCCAGGACATTCAGAGGCAGTTTGGCATGATCAAACGGCTGGACGAATGAAGCGTCAGCTACAGCGTAAGCTTTGGCAATGGCCCAGTTGGCCAGCGCAGTGAAAACACCGGCTCCCAGCAGAAGTAACCAGGTTTCCCGGCCTTCAGGCATGGTGAAATCCGGCACGGCCAGAAACAGGTTAAAGGGGGTAATCAGCAGCAACAGGTAAACGACCATGGTGCTCGGGGAGTCATGGTGAGACATCTTCTTCACCATTAATGAATAGCTTGCCCAGAAAAATGCCGCACCCACCGGCAATAATGATGCCCAGTTAAAATTGTCGGACCAGGGCTCCAGAATGATCATTGCGCCACAAAACCCAGCCAGCGTCGCAACCCAGCGGACAAAGCCGACTTTTTCTTTCAGCAGTAAACCTGAACCGACGGTGGCAAAAAGGGGAGACGTCATCAGTAATGCAATGCCCTGCCAGATGGGCACCGGATATGCGAGTGCCCAGAGCCACAGCTGAATACCAATCACAGACAGGAAAACCCGGAAACAGTGCATGCCAAAATGTTGGGTTTTCAGCGACTGACGCAGCCCGATACTGTACAGCCAGGGCAGCATGACAATCAGCGCGATAAAGTACTGGATCAGACCGACAGTTGTTGAAGGCAAATGAAAAACTACACTCAGGTATTGCGCCATGCTGTTGACCACAGCAAAGGCTGATCCTGCGGTTAACATCCAGCAGGCACCCTGAATTGGATTGTGTCGATGCGTCATAAGTATTGTTCAAGTCAAAAATAATCTGGAATCATACTCTGATGACTGCATAGCACCAAATATTTATTCATAAAAAAAGCCGACAAAACAAGCGGCTTTGACGGCTACAAGGAAAGTCGTGAGGGAATGAATTGCTGAATCCGTTTCAGCCAGTTTCCCTGTTTTTATCGGGTCAGATTGCTGCGTATGACAGCTGGATATCCGGGTGAAAGCTTTCCAGCGTGTTTTGTGTATCAGCCAGCAGACTGACTAAAGAACTCTTCTGCTCAACCAATGCGGCTTCAGCAATGTCTGACAGCGAATAATTCGCCATATTCATATCGATCATCGCCACCTGTAACGGCGGAAGACTTGGGTTGAATGCCGCGTTTTCGGCATACATGCCTGTAAAGATCCGGCCATCTTTGGCTTTCAGTGCGACACCGGCAAAGTTTTTACTGTAAGGCGCGTGAGACTTATCTGCAGCCTGACAAGCGGCCTGAAGGAGTGCATCGTCTGAATCCAGGCTCAGACCTTTTGAATGGTCTGACAACAGCAAATCGGTGATGCCCAAATCAGCAGGTCCGAAGGATTCCGGTAAGTACGTCTGCAATGCTTTTGGTGTGCGCTCAGGTAACTGAACCATGAGGCTTTGTGCCGTGCTGAGTTCATTCATAAACTGGCGGCAGTGGCCGCAAGGCGAGTAATTTACGGTGATATCAGTGATACCCGTTTCGCCTTTCAGCCACGCGTGACTGATGGCCGATTGTTCCGCATGGACCGTCTGAGACATCGACGTCCCTTCAAACTCCATATTTGCACCAAAGTAAAGTCTGCCGGAGTTGCCGCGTGCAATCGCGCCGACATAGAAATTCGACAGGCTGGCAATGGAATAGGCAGCAGCAACTTTCAGCAGCTGAATACGCAGGTCTGCATCTGACAGCTGAGTCACAGTCATCAGGTGTTCAAATTCTTCTTTGCTCAGAGTGGCGTCAAAGCCTGGAGCAGTCATGACAGGCTTCAGCGCCTGTGACAGTTCGAGCGGGAGTTGGCCTAAAGCGTCCATAACTTCAGCGCGCATAGTGATTCTCCTATGTGAATTCACTAAAGCATTCTAGAGCAGTCAAGAATAATTATTGTGATCATGGTCACTATTGATCCTGGGTTATTTCATTCTTATTGCATTTTAGTGAGTGTTATCACAGGTTTTGTGAGAAATGTGTCTGAATTTCAATGCAGTAAAGATCGCATAAGTGTGCATCTTTCCTATGGGAGCAGATGCACACAGCGTTTGTGATATTTCTTCCGGGAATGTGTGAAGAATTATTGAAAAACAGATAACAGCAACGGGTAGATGACCGGGGCGAGCACTGCCGTAATCACACCACACAAGACCAGAGCCAGAGAGCTGAATGCGCCGTCTTTGTAGTTTTCCTCGGCAGCTTTGGCCGTTCCTAACGCATGCGCCACTGTCCCCATACTTAAGCCTTTTGCCATCGGATGGGTGATGCGGGCAAGTTTGAACAGCGGGTAACCTAAAACGGCGCCAAAGACACCTGCGATCAGTACCATGACCGCGGCCAGTGAAGGAACTCCGCCAATCTGCTGAGCCACGGCCATGGCGATGGGTGTTGTGACCGATTTTGGCAAAATACTGGCGGTCAGCTGTAAATCGGCGCCCAGTGCCAGCGCGATTGCTGTGCCGGCCAGCATGGACAGAACGCTGCCGCACACACATGCCGTCACAATCACTTTCCAGCGGCTGCGGATTTGAGGCAACTGTTCATATAGCGGGAATGCCAGCGCAACCACCGCTGGTTCCAGCAGATAATGAATCCAGCGGTTGTCTGCAAAGTAGGTTTCATAAGGCACGTTGAGGACCAGCAGCAGCGGAATAATAACCACCAGACAGATCAGCAACGGGTTGAGCACCGGATGCTGAAAACGCTTCGACAACAGACGGGCCAGCCAGAATACGATCAGAGTGACGAACAACCACATCAATCCGACTCCTTACGTTGTACATACCAGCCGACAAACAACAGGACAATCAGGCTGCTGCCGAGGGTGCTGAGCAGCACGGGCAGGGCGTTGGTCTGAAGCAGATCCAGATAATTCATGAGTCCGACCCCGACAGGGACGAACAGAATTGCCATATGGCGGATAAACAGATGACATCCGGGCTTGGCCCAGTTCGGTGGAAGCAGTCCGGCAGAAAGTGCCGCAAAAAGAAACAACATGCCAAGAATGCTGCCCGGAATGGGGATCTGTGTGAGAGATTGGAATCCTTTCCCGGCCATCAGAAAAATGGCAATGATTGCAAATGAACGCAAGTAGCTCATATACACGAGGATGAAGATGAATGGTGTCGCAATCATACAAAAAAGGTGGGATCTAAACCACAATTCTTTGAGGTCTGCACTTGATCCAACACAAACGGCTTACATATTCGACACGATCACCATAGCCACACCTGCCGCTGCCAGCAAAATGACAGATAACTTATGCATCAGGCTGTGCCTGACAATATGTTCTGTTGCCGAGACTTTCGGGCGACTTGTTTTCACGGCATTTTGGGGAGGATGCCGTGGCGGTTTGGGAGGTAAAGCCGTTGGTTGCTGAAAACGGTGGATATGACGGCAGGTTTCTTTAGGTAAGGGGACCCGGAAACCATAATGAGGCAGCACTTCAATCGGGATTGCCATCATGCCATTCACCGTGAGCTTACGCCTGACGGAATTAAAGACAGAGGCCAGATCAATCTGCTGGACTTGTGAGAGTGAATCCTGAGGCAGAAAGGTTTTATCAGACAGGACTTTATGACTGATGACTTCCCCCGCAAAATAACACAAGGTTTCCAGAAGACGTGATTCGTGCAGGGTCAGGGCTGTCTCTGACTTATCCGGCCAGACAAGCAGCCGCAGATCCGGTTCGAAATCGACCCGGTTAAACCGGTAACAGCGGGTGAGGGATTCAGTTGCCATAACAATCTCTTCTGCCAAACTATTGCCCGAACAGACTCCTTAACCAGTCTGGCAATATACACCATGGGAGAACCTGCGGGGCTGAGCCGTCATCGCATTCCTGTGTTCCGTGACAGACAACACCAGCTGCAGGTCGTCGCGACCTTTTTTAAGTGTTAATGCCCTTCACATGAAGTTCAAACTTCAGGGGATGAAAAGTGTCTGAAAAAAGAAACCCCGGGCACAGAGATGTCCGGGGCCTTGAAAATAGCGGAGAAGATCAGACGCTTACCTTAATGAGCTGCGTCTGCTATCGTGCAGAGTCTTTACACCAGACTGCCCACGTATTCGTACACAGATTTCAGAATTTTCATCTTCCGCTCGTCACTCTGGTGCTCCATCGCGATTGCTTCCAGGTTTTGCATGTAGGCTGGCAGCTTCGATTCGAAGTAATCCTGACAATGGTACTTCCACTGTTGCTGTTCCTGATGATCCAGAGTCAGCGGGAAGTTTCGCGCCCGGTAACGAAACAGGAGCGGCTTCATCCGTTTGTCATCGACTTGCAACGCCAGCTTGCCTAACTCTTCCGGGGCGGTTTCACGAATAATGTCCATCGCTGATTTGTCTGCCGCCGAGAAGAACCCGCTGTACAACTGGGTATCAACATTGTCGCTCGGTGCAAACTCTCTGTCCTGACTGAACACTGTGAGCAGTTTTTCACGGATCTGCGGTTGCGCCTTCAGCGCTTTCAGGTTGACCAGACATTGCTCCCGGTCGATTCCCAGGCGGTCTGCATCGTCAGCCGTCAGTGTTTTTGCAGGCGCCAGCACAGGGCACTTATTGATATGTACCAGCTTCAGCGGCACCGGCAGTTCATCCGGGCCTAAATCAGCACGTTTGGTGTACAGACGCTCGCGCAGGCTGTCGGCATCCAGCTCAAACAACGGCGCCGGGTCCATCGCCAGATTTACACAGATGACGGCATTCTTGTTATCCGGATGCCACGCCATGGGCACAATCCAGCTGGTGTTGCCGCATTCAGAGCCGAACATGCCTGAAATATGAACCAGCGGTGTCATCTCCACGATATCAATGAGTTCCTGTAACTTGCGTTTATGGCGCAGGTTGAACAGATAACTGAACAACTTTGGCTGACTGGTTTTCACTTTCTTCGCCAGTTCAATCGTCGCGTAAACGTCCGCCATGGCATCGTGCGCATTGCTGTGCTCAATGCCGTTCGCGACAGACAGATCTTCCAGCTTAAAACTCGGGAAGCCGTCTTCATTGGTCGGCCAGTTCAGACCGTCCGGACGCAGCGCATAGCAGGTACGCATGATATCCAGCATATCCCAGCGCGAGTTGCCGCTCTGCCAGCTCCAGGCATAAGGATCGTAGAAGTTGCGGTACAGGGTATAGCGCGTGACTTCATCATCAAACCGCACATTGTTGTAGCCAATCACACAGGTATTCGGCTTAGATAACTCTGCATGGATGCGGGCAATGAACTCGTGTTCCGGCAGACCTTTTTCCATGGCTTCCTGCGGTGTGATACCGGTAATCAGACAGGCTTCCGGAGAAGGCAGGTAATCGCTGGGCGGCTGGCAGTAAATCACCAGCGGCTCACCAATCACATTCAAATCCATGTCGGTTCTCACCCCGGCAAACTGGCAGGGCCTGTCTGTCGCCGGGCTGGCACCGAACGTTTCGTAGTCCAGCCAAAACAATGTTGGCATATTTGTATCATTCATCGTTGTTTCCTGAAGCCGCTGAATTCATCGTAACTGTTTGTTCTCTCAGAGGCTTTTCTGTGCTGTGCAGTTTCTCTGCACAGTCGTTCATTCCAGAGCAATCTCGGATTGGGTTTGCATTTGTGTCCAAACTGCGTCCAAAATTTTGCTCTGTGTGTCCAAATCGAACGCTTTCATGATTGTTCAATGAGGGCATGTTCAAGGATGACACCTGACGATTTCAGACTGCCGAATCAACGGAAACAGCCTGTAAATCAAGATAGGTAAGTATCCCGCAACTCCCCTGAAGGAGGCAAGGCGGATACATCAAATCATGACGGAATTGCGGGAATCGGGGAGCAATTCTGCAATGACGAGGGGCGGTGGGAGGGAAATCGTGGTTCTGGAGGATGATTCTGTCTGTATTTTCCAGCAACGGATCTGTCTGAATGATTGGAAAAGCAAGTTCAATCAACAAATGAAAGATAGGGAACATTCCAGACTGTTTAAATTCCTGTGGGCAAGACTGGCTATGACCTATTTCGATTTCTTCAGGCATAGCCGCTTAGGCTTCTCTTCATTTGGATCAATTGAAGATCCTCCGATAAACCTTATAGGATGATTCAAAAATGGAAAAAAATGCTCAAATCGGGCAGATCGACGCTCGTCTGATGCAAGCTGCACGCCTGGTACCGCAACAGGTTGGACAGGTAAAGCTCAGTAAAACACAGCTATTTGTATTACGATCTTTAAGAGCTAGTGAAAATGTAACTGCAGAACAAGTCGCAGCTAGGTGCGGACTGTCAAAAAGTTGGGCTAGTACCCTCTTGAAGCGTATAAACGAAAAAGGGTACTTGGTTCGCGAAAGCTATAGTAAAGATAGTGGCGGGATTGGGTTTATCTATACTCAGCGTTAGTACTTATGGCCATGATATTGGATGTTCATGCCATTAGTATCTACATAGTCAATGCTGAAAGAAATGAGATTCATGTTGAAGTTTGGCTCTTGTTTGTTAGCTTCTACAAGCTTCCTAAATGTTGGAGCGGCGAAATAGAAGCCAATAGCAGATGATGTTAGGAAAGTGAAAAATGCCACTTCAGAATAGTGACCAATCAAAAAAACGAATGCAAGAAACACGCTGTAAAATGCAGTTTTAGTCATTTTGTCAGCAATTGAAGTTTCAGTTAATGCCTGAACGATTTCAGGTGATGTATTGCTTTCTTCAACAAGAATATGGAACAAAGCTAGGATAAAAAACAAAGGAAGGGCAATAGAGAATAGGATGGTGCTTATGGTAAGCATTTTCGACTCTGAAAGCTGCACATAACCACTTAAAAGTACTAAGAAGTATGAAGCAGAAAACCCTAGCATTCCTGAGTATAACCACTTGAGATGCCTTAACGTATTGGTATTAAAGTTGTTGTTAGACATAGCAATCCATGATGTTGTTAAATTGATGTAATGTTATCATGATGTAACTGGCATTGCACAAGAATAGGTTCTTCCTGGGTTCAGTGGTGAACAAACGAGGGCGACCCCCGCGATAGAAAAATTTTTCGGCCGCTATGGTCATCACCAACAGGTGTCCAGAGTGGCCGATTTTGCCATGTGCCTCATAAGCGTTATGCGTAACGTGAGTTGGATAACGTTTTTAACAGATAGGGTTGAATTAGCAGGTTCGTATCCTAAATTTGAAGAAAAGTGGAATAGGGTTTAGATGGGCAATTTCTCAGTATTTATCGTTAAAATATGAGTTGAAAATTAACTCAGTTTTCTAATGGTATTTTTCCTTCATAAAACTTATATCAAATGTGTGAAATGATTTTAATTATTTAACTCTTATGCTGTGGTTATAATGTGCGTGTTTCTATTTAAATGTGGAGTGAAAAAATGAGTGATCAAGTGGTGATTACATCTCAGAGTCAAGTCACAATAGATGTTGATCAATTTTCAAATGGGCTGACAACTTTTCTTGGTGATCTAGGTCTACCTATAAATCAAGTTCTAGTTCCTGTAACGGAAAGAGCTAGAGTTATAAATAATTTACCTGACGTTATTACTCTAATTGAAAACGGGCAACGTGAAAATTCAATTTATCTCTCGAAATTTATTGCTGCTTGTGGAGCGGGGTTATTTGATGCTGCATTAAACTTCATTTGGGATGAAACAGTCGTTAATCTACGTAATAAAGTTATACGGTTTGATATTCAATACTTCTATGATAGTGTAGTCACTGATGAAAGTCGGCGGAAAAAACTCAATGATGAAAATGATTTAGTTAAAATTGAAGAGTGGGAACTAGTTAGAGGATGCCACCTTACAGGAATACTGTCTGATATAGGTTTTAAGCACTTAGATTATATTCGTGATATGCGTAATTGGGCTAGTGCTGCTCACCCTAATCAAAATGAATTAACTGGTTTGCAATTGATAACCTGGTTAGAAACTTGTATCAAAGAAGTTATTGGAAAGGAGCCAGAGGGTGTTGCAATAGAAATTAAAAGATTTCTAGGTAATATCCGTAATAATGTACTTTCCTCTACAGACGCAGATCATATTATAGTTGCTTTAGAGCATATGCCTCAGGATTTAGGAACATCCTTATTAAGAACACTATTTGGTATGTATACAGCCCCAAATGCTTCTGTACAGGTTAAAAGCAACATTCGTCTAATATGCAAGAAATCATGGAGTATAGCTCAAGATTCAGTTCGTTTTGAATGTGGTTTAAAATATGCGACTTATGCATCAAATGGAGAGGTATTAAGGAAGGATGCTGCAAATGATTTTTTAACTATTGTTGGTGGTTTACCATATCTCCCACAAGATACCATATCTCCCACAAGATACCTTATCTGTGGAGTTATCTGAAAAAATTGATAATCTTTATATGGCACATATTGGTCGGAACAACTTCTATAATGAACCAGCACATGCAAGAATTTTAGATTCTTATGTTTCCTCTACAGGTGTGGTGCCTGATCCCGTTCGTAAGAAATACGTAAAAACAGTTGTAATGGCAAAAATAGGCAATGGTCATGGAATTTCCGTAATGTCAGAACAATATTATGACAATATGCTAATTAAGTTTGGGGATGATGAAATTAAGGAGTTTGTTTGTCTTCTCTCTGATAGTGAGTTTTCTTCAAGGGTGTGTTTAAATCCATGTAACCAAGGTTTTAAGAATTTAGCTGACTTTTTTTGGGACAGAACCACAAATCAAATTTCATTGCAAGCAATTGGGTTTATTCAACAGGCTACCAATCAGCAATTACCTAATTTGGGTAAGGATAGTCGTTATCAAGCAATTTTGTCATCATTTTCTTAAATGAAAATTGTTATTTTGTTTGTTGTGTAAAATTTTTCATAAATAGTGTTATTTTTTTATATGAAGCTCATCTAAACACATTGTTCTAGATTATTTCTTTAATTTTCCTGTTTAAGATAAGCCTTAGGTTTTCAGTGTTGACTTAATTGGATTGCATTAAGTAGATAGAATTTTATCTTGTAAGATTCTATCTACTTACCACTATAATTTTATTTCGTATAAAGTGGTTATCGTCCGGCATGGAAGTTTGCTGGTGGAAGGTTTAAAATTTCAGAAATTACATTAATTTAAAGTTGTTTTATGTGTTCAATCTGTGTCCTATCTATTCACTCAATAGCATGATTTTTCCTTTAAAATAATGGGTTGTGGTTGGACTTTTATAGTCCAGCTAGTTAATGGACGAAAATCCTCTTTAACATAAGCTCATTCAGTTATGAATTAGAAAGCCTAATGGGTGTAGACTGTTATTTTTGATCCTGGTGGACCTAAAATTATAGGGGTAATAAAGGTACAAACGTTTCGAAAAAAAACGTTCAAATTTGGCTGATGGGGACAAAAAAGGGCAAATTAAACGGGTGCTAACAATCAAGAACGAAGGGGGAATTCATTTTATATAAATGACTTACGATTAATGCTTTATATCATGCGGCTTCAAGGAAAGTTACTAAGGTATTCAGCCCAATATTTGGGGTACTGTCTATATTATCTTGATATACGGTAGTTCTTATTTTCACTCTCATCAGTTCTGCAATGTGTTTTAAGGTTTGCAATTATGGAAGCTTTGGCAGTTGAAGATAAATCAAGTGATGTCAGCATCGATTGAGTGACAAATTTACGGTATTGGCTCTTCGCAGATGAATGGCCTGTGATCTTCCCAAATCGTTAAGGAGAAAACCGTGCCCATCAAGGATGAACAAGGTAAACAAAACAACTGGCGTCAATTTTACGAGAAAGCCATCGCAAGGAAGCATGCTTTCGCAACTGAACTTGCGGTGAAGCAGAATGAATCGGGTTTGAACGTTGCGGTTGATTGTGGCTGTGGTACAGGAAGTGATATGGCCTTTCTTGTGCAGCAGGGGTATCAGGTGCATGGTTTCGATATCAATGATGAGTCAGTTGCTATCTGCCATGAGCGCTTCGAACACACGCCACAAGTGAATGTTTCACAATCGACCTTTGAGCAATTTATTTACCCGCAGGCTGGGTTGATCATTGCGCATGCCAGTTTGTTTTTTGCCGACCCCATACAATTGAAAGACACCTGGCAAGCAATAACATCGAGCATCGTAGCAGGTGGTGTTTTCTCGGGTGATTTTATGGGAACGGATGACAGCTGGGCATCTGGTTTTCACAGTGCGACAGCGCCTTTGAGCCAACAAGATATACTTCATTTGTTCAAGGGATTTGAAATCGTTCAGTTTCAGGAACGAAATGAACCGGGGACAACGTTGATCGGGAAGGAGAAGCACTGGCATACGTTTTCTGTCGTTGCAATCAAACCACGGTAATGCTGCTGTCATGACGATGTCTGAATCTATATCGCGCAGCGATGCCCCGAAGGTTCAGGTTCACCTGGCTGTTTGAGTTTGATTAGACTTGCTCAAAAATCTCCTTTGGTTGCATTGACCCGCAGCGCTACTCAATATGACTCACATCGAAGTCAATCTCCTGAAATTCGTCTTTATCTGTGTGGTGTACTTTCAGCGTTAAAACTTCGCCAGCCTGGAAAGGCGGTTCATTTTTGTTGGGCCGGAAAAGCAACATTACACGTTCAGAAGCGCTTGAACCTTCACCACGACCATAGAGAACGGCCTGGCTGACAGGATGGTTTTCATCCTGACTTTTGCCTGAGCGGAAGGCATAGACGATCTGGCTTCTGACAGGGATACGGCGCAGCCAGATACGAAGCGCGCCATCCCGGGCGGCATGAGGGGGCACAGTAATTTTCATAAGATCCTGAGTATAGCTCCCCGTGGTTGTGAAACGCTTCAACCACGGGGAAGAATTTTATTGCTTCGCAAATGTCCGTAAGGAGCAGCCGTCATATTTGATGCTGTCCGGGGCAACCACCTTGCCTTTGCCATCAAGTACGATGAGATAAATTTTCAGATCTTCCACCGACTTCTTCCTGCCGATATATCGTCGTAGTCCACGGGTGAGGTCGATCGTGTAGCGGGTATGCTCATACCGTAAGGGATGTTTGGGGCGGATATCGTATTCATCTCTCAGCGCTTGTGCCGGGTTGCAGTGACCGGGAGCGCCGTGGCATTTACCGTGACCAAAAAGCACCAGGCGTCCTGAATAACTGTCATCGTCATAACCTGTTCCAGCGTTGCAGGCTGGATTGTCGATATAAGCACGAATTTCATAGCTGTCTTTCGGCGGATGAAGCCGCAGAAAATCAAGCTGAGCCCGGACAAAGCCGCCTTCAACCAGACCAAACGAAAGCTCTTTCGCATGGCTGGCAGCCGCGGAGAGGGATCGGGCAGGCAGCGTATTGGTGGTCCCCGTGGCTGCAACGGCAGATTCGACGGAGTTCTCGGAGTAGATGTATTTCAGGGAAGTTTCAGCATCGATCAGATCCTTGCCGACTCTGCCGTCGTACACAACTTTTTGCAGCACATGGGGAGGAATATTGGCATCCGGGTGCAATGTCTGCCAGTCGAACCAGACTTTGTCGACCATGCTGTGATGCAGCCAGAATAATGGATCATAGGCGGCGGAGATGACGGCCCACATGTCGCCATTGTTGTCGGGCAAAGGCGAATCGTCGATACCCCCGACGAGTACGTGAATCGCACCATGGGCGCCAAAGTTAAAGTCATCCTGAAAACTCACAAAGTTGGGGTTATCCATATAGCGGTCAACATCATCCTTTAATTGGTTGATGTTGTGTTTAAACGCTGCAGGGAATCGCTGGGTGTATTGTTCTTCACCGGCTAAACCTTGCGAGAGGGTACGATACAAACTTTTGGCACGGTTCAGCGGGTTTTCGACAGTATCGCCGTTCTGATTCTTGTAGCTTGTGTCATTGAGTAATTTCGGCAGTCCATTGGCAGCATGAGTGGATTTGTTGAACTGTGTCCAGTCCCAGTAGGGAAGCGTCAGCTCCAGCTCCTTGTCTTTACGTTTCCACTGTAATGCGGTGTTCAGGGCTTTCTCAAAAGAATAGAGGTAGGAACGATGCCAGGTCAGAAATGTCCGGCTGTCATCGTGACAAAGGTCCTGATCGTATCCATGGCCTCTGGCTAAAGCGTAGTAACCCCGTCGGTCACCAATGGCGAGGTCTGATATTTCATACATGGCTGCGTAAGCATCGCGTAGGTCCTGAACATCCTCCGGATTCAGGCGCAGCAAATTGAAGCGGATAAGCGGAAGTCCTGCCAGCTTTCTCCGGTAGTTGAGTTTCGCGACAGTCGTCATGGTTCACTCCTGCAAGGTGGAATGGGTTGAAATGCAAAATGACTGGTTTGCACAAAAAATAATGCTCGTGTGTAGTTAATATAAGACATGAAAAAGAGGTCTGTTGCCGAAGGTGGAAAATTAGAGGGCAAGAGCAAACATGAAACGGATATTTCAAAGGCGGATCAGCTTGATGGGTTCAGACGGCAAATTGAAAGTGATGAAGTTTCAACTTCAATTCCGGGAAAGAAAAATTGTGAGGCAGAGTGAAACGGGCAGGTGCGTGTTTATTGGCATGGAAAACAAAAAGAGCGCCACAAAGGCGCTCTCAATCATGTTCTTTTACGAAGAGGGCTTATACGCGCTCAACGTTAGCAGCTTGAGGACCTTTTTGGCCTTGCTCGATATCGAACTTCACTTTCTGACCTTCAGCCAGAGATTTGAAGCCTTCACCAGTGATAGCACGGAAGTGAACGAATACGTCAGCACCGCCGTTGTCTTGAGTGATGAAACCAAAACCTTTCTCGTCGTTAAACCACTTAACAGTACCAGTTGCTTTAGACATAGGATGTCTCCTGAAAATATTAGGAACAATAACGCCCAGGGGCGTGCTTCATGCCAACATAATGGATTGCTTATGGACAAGGATGTAGCTCTTCAGGACAACGGCGCTTAAGGTGAAGCGGGTGTAACGAAGTATACTTTTCACTTTGTTGCATAAATAGCGTTGCATTATAGGCAGGCCCATTAGGCCATATTGCAAGGTCGACGGCAAGGAAATAGTGAGTTTCACCTAAAAAAATCTGAGTAATTGTGATGTTAGCTTCACTTATGGTGGATTTTGAAAAGGGATTCAAGTGGTTAGCAGTGATATGAATAACGTAAATTGGTCGGATGACTGACCGGATAACGTGCAGGTACAAAAAAAGGGCCAGTCAGCCCTTTTGGTCGCTAACGTTCTGTTAACTTATATTTTTTCGACATTCGCCGCTTGCAGACCTTTCTGGCCTTGCTCAACGTCATAGGTCACTTTTTGGCCTTCGGCCAGTGTCTTGAATCCATCACCAATAATCGCGCGGAAGTGTACAAATACGTCAGCGCCACCGTTATCCTGAGTGATAAAACCAAATCCTTTTTCTTCGTTAAACCACTTAACGGTACCTGTTGCTTTAGACATGTTGTCTCCTGAATCTCTAACTCTTACGTAGCTAACCAATAATTTTTTAACGTGAATGCCAACGTACTGCTAGCTTCAGGACAACAGCCTTCAGAAAAAACCTTGACGAGAAGTGTTGCACGCGTATTGCATCTTGCCAAATCACTACTGGTATCTGGAAAGAGTAGGCTCTGATATACCAAAAGCAAATAATTAAGCGGAAGTTTGTGAGTCACCTAACAAGAAACTATGCGCATATTTGTTTTTTAACTCCTTGTCTCATAAATGAAAAACAACTGTCATCACATTGGCAAGCTATGATGACATCATTGTCTGGTTAAATATGCGATTCAAACAATGAAGTCCTGAGTGAGATCAATGAAATGAAGGGGGAATTGATTTCATTGAGATCTTACTTGAGAAGCAAGAGGGGTTTCTGATATAACCCAGATTAATTAAGGCTTTCAAGTTTCATAGTAAGGACAAAACATGAACAATATCCTGGAATTGGTTCGGCTTGCCAGACGCAGAAATAAGCTAAAACGAGAAATTCTGGATAATGACCGTAAAATCAGAGACAACCGCAAGCGTGTCGAACTGCTTGAAAACCTGATTGACTATATTCAGCCTGAAATGTCACATGATGAAATTGTCAGCATCATTGAGACAATGAAAGGCGATTATGAAGATCGTGTTGATGACCACATTATTATCAGTGCCGAGTTGTCTAAAGAGCGCCGTGAAGCCAGTAAACTGCTCAAAGAACAAAAACGAACTGAACTGGCGAGTCGCCCAACCAAGTAAATGGGTGAATAACGCGGTTCAAATGAATCATGAAGGAAGCTGCGCTCAGGCGCAGCTTTTTTTATGGCACTTGATTAAAAAGAAAAGCCGCAAAGGCGGCTTTTTTTGAAAAGGCAAGTACGCGTACAAGGACGGTGCTTAAACAGCTAAGGTTTCAATTTGAGCTTTGGCTTGATTCAGGCCTTTGCTTGCCATTTCATCACCCATGTTCAGCGCTTCGGCGTAAACGAACTCAACATCGGTCATGCCAACAAAGCCCAGAATCGTTTTCAGGTAAGGGACCATTGTATCCGTTGCATTCCCTTGGTGCATGCCACCGCGAGAGGTGACAACAATGACTTTTTTGTCGGTCAGCAGGCCAACAGGGCCATTTTCGGTGTAAGAGAAAGTCACACCAGCACGGGCAATTAAGTCAAACCAGTTTTTTAACTGCGTCGGGATACTGAAGTTGTACATTGGCGCACCAATGATCAGCGTATCACTGGCTTCAATTTCTTCAATCAGCTGGTTTGACAGGGCAATGGTCTCTTGCTGACGCTGAGTCAGGTTATCACTGCCGCGTAAACCGCCAGCCAGTTCGCCATCCAGTACAGGCAGTGGATTAGCAACCAGGTCGCGTTCAATAATGGTTGAGATGTCGTCTGCTTTCGTATTAACCAGATGGTCGATCAGTGCATTCGATTGAGAGTAACCACCAAGGATGCTGGATTTCAGAACAAGAATTTTAGACATAACACGCTTCCTTCAATAAAAATGCTGGGGAGTTGCTGAACTTGGGACTCACTATAAAACTTGAAGTACGCAGCTAAAAGCTGAAAAAGTTGTGTAACTTGTTCAACAATTTTGAAGGAAAGGAATATCTGTACAAAGAAGACGAATAACCTGAAAGGCAAGTCTCTGAAAATCAGATAAAAAATAGCCCGAAACGACTCCTGTTTCGGGCTTAGGGGAATGGCTCGTGAGAGCCTTGCGCTAACTGGTTTGTAAATGGAGATCAATTACAATATCAATCTTAGTTCACACAGTATTTTTTGCCAGTTTTAGCCCTGAGACAGCCAAGGCTACTGAGATAGAACCATTAATTAATCATCTGCTCCGAATTTAACAGCGATTCCCAGATAAACCCGTATCTCGGACCAGTTCTCTGGGCATGCCGTTTTTAATGCGGCTGCCGACCCATTTCCCCAATCCGAACGGGAAATCCTGATAGGTAACAATGACTTCACCTTTGCCTGTCATCGTTTCCGGTCGGATATCGCGGCCCATGATCCACTCATTGGCTTGGGCCTCAGTCAGAGCAATACATTGCGGTTCTTTGCCTGTTGCCAGTGTCATGATGGCTTCATGTTGCCAGCGGTAACCTTTTTTATGTTGTTCAGCCAGTTTAATGCCAATACGCTGAAAACGAATATTGTCCAGTAGCGGGCGAAGCCGGGCAGGGAAGAGCCAGATTTCCTGATCACGAAGCCAGAGTTCCCGGTCATCCGGAACCCGGAGTGAAAGATCCTGATTTAACTGGTTCAGAATCTGCTCACTTTCTTTGTGGGAAGCCGGGGAAAAAGGGAATTTGGCTTTCCGTTTTTGGGGCTGCTCGGTTTCAACGGGGGCGAGTTTGCGGATGCGTGCCACGAAAAAGCCTTCACTGTCGTAAACCTGCGGGAAAACATGCAAAAAGCCTTCTTCAGTACAGGTTTTTTCTGCGCCCTCGAAGAGTTCACTCAGCGGTTCAAACGCAACGGCCTCACCAAAGGTCTCTTTCAGATAAAGGCAGACACCCTGGTTTTCTGTCCGGTTCAGGGTACAGGTGGAATACACCATAACCCCCCCAGGTTTCAACGCCTGAAAAGCACTGACAATTAAATCACGCTGGATTGCTGCGATTTCCTCGATATGTGCCAGGCTCCAGTTCGCCATTGCATCTTCATCTTTCCGAATCGCGCCTTCGCCTGAGCATGGTGCGTCCAGCAGGATGCTGTCGAAAGCTTCTGGCGTCCAGCTGCCAAACACTTTGCCGTCGAAATGAGTCAGTGCCGTGTTGGAAACGCCACAGCGTTGCAGGTTTGCATGAAGAACCTTGATGCGGCTGGCAGACAGCTCATTGGCAACCAGCGCTCCCTCATGCTGCATTGCTGCCGCGATCTGAGTGGTTTTTGAACCGGGCGCTGCAGCCATATCGAGCACGCAGCCAATCTGGTCGTTATCCGTCAGCAATGCGGTGACGGGCAACATGGAACTGGCTTCCTGAATATAGAAAAGTCCGGCCAGATGTTCGGGGGTATTGCCGAGTGATTCAGTTCTGGTTTCATCGTAGTCAATCCAGAAGCCTTCCTGACACCATGGGATTGGCGTGAGCTGCCAGTCTTTGTCCCGGATACGCTCCAGAAAATCGGACACTGAAATTTTCAGGGTGTTAACCCGGATACTGCGCCGAAGCGGGGTGCGGCAGCAGGCGAGAAAGCTGTCCATATCCAGACCATCTGGCAAAATCTGGCGAATGTGGTGAATGAAGTCGTCTGGAATATAAATGGACTGATGCACTTGCTTTATCTCAGTTAGAATGCAGAGGCGGCAAGTCTATAACAAACCGGCGGTTGGATATAGCCCGGTCTGGCTGAGATCCGGCAGATACGAAACAGGCAAGCACACCGGCTTGCCTGTGAGGGATGGGTTGTTGACTCCTTACTCAGCTGGAATGGCAGTGCGCCATTTTTTCCACTCAGGATTGGCTTTCTCGTGCAGCAGGAAATGGGTGCCTGTCTGAGCCGGAGCAGAGAGCGGCTGTCCCTCTGGTGTTGCCAGGGCAATCCCGCCCCGAATCAGCGTATCCACTGTTCCTGCCTGAATACTGGCGCCGGTCAGTCCCAGGCTGACATCTAATCCGGAAGTATTCCAGAACACAGTATCGGCCCGGACCAAATGGCGGAAATCAGGTTCGATTTGCGCTTCAATCAAAACCCGGTCTGCCAGCTCACCCAAGGCCACATTACTGACCTGGCCCACCTGAATGTCTCTGAATAACAAGGGCGTGCCGGGACGCACGGATGCGCGGGCAACGCTTTCCAATATGACGGTCAGGCCATTAAAGGTTTCGCTGGCTTGTTCGGAAAGTGTAAACGTCTGGCGATAGTTTCCTTCTCCGGGTTCTACTTCGATATAACTGCGAAGGATACTGTCGAGATTCTTCACTCCGGTGAGGTCAATCTTCGGTGCCACCAGCCAGAAGTGCGTTTCGGTTCGGGTCAGTGAATCTGCAAATTGCGGGAAGAGTCGGGCATTGATGGTCACCAGTCCGGTTTTAAAATCAGGTGTCAGCGTCAGGACTTTACCGACCACAACCCCCTGAAACTGAATATTGGTACCGGCCGAGATGCCTTTTGCATGGCTGGCGGTCAGGCTGATCTGAGTGCCGAATTCCTTGGCATCTTTCAGGCTGGCAAAGAGTTTGAACTGCTTGCCGACCCGGTTTGGAATGCCGCTCATGCTGTCAAAAGCAATGCCGCCTTTAATCAGGGAAGCCAAAGGGCTGGCTTTGATGTTGACGCCGCTCAGGCCAGCCTCAACTTCCACACCAGACTGATTCCAGAATACACTGCTGGCTGTAATTAAATGGCGATACTGGTTTTGAATTGCCAGTTTGATTGTGACACCGTCACGGGTCAGGGCGTATTGCCTGACTTTCCCAACCGGCAGGTTGCGATAGAGAACCGGGCTGCCTTCACTGACTGAAGGCAAGGCATCAGCAAAAAGCTGAATGGTTGTACTGCCTTGTTGCTGATTGCCTGCAAGCCGGGCCAGCGACTGATTTTTGAACAATTGATAATGCCGGCGCATTGGGCTTTGGCCTGCGCTGGTGAAAGCAATGCTGTTGCTGATCAGTTGCTCTGCCGGCGGGACTGACACATTAATCCCTTCCGGGCTGATATCAGCCTGGATGCCACCATCAATATAGAATCGGCTTTGACTGCGGACCAGTGCGGTATATTCAGGCTTGATAATGATGTCAAAACGCACCTTGTCTTTATCCAGAATGACCTGTTTTACGCTGCCGACTGTCATGCCTTTGTGCGTGACTTTGGTGCCTCTGCTGATGCCATAGCTTTGGTCTGCACTCAACTGGATACTGGCTGCACCGGGACGTTTTTCTTCCAGCTGTTCCTGAGTGAAAGCTTGAAACTGACGCGACGGTTCGCCTTCCCCCGGGAGCAGGGTGAGGAAGTTCCCTTTAATCAGATTCCCGAGGTTTTTGACGCCACTCAGGGACAGATCGGCTTCTTCCAGCAGCATGCTGGTGCCCGTTGTGAGCAGGTCGCTCATGCTGGGTTCGATGGCTGCACTGGCAATAATGCGTTTTCGTTGACGATCAAGACGCAGGTCGGAAATCTGACCAATCTGCAATCCCCGGTACACAATGGGTGCACCACTAGCACTGATATTGTTGTTATCCGGTAATTCGATGGTAATGGCGATCCCTCGTCCGGCGGTATTCAGGTCCGGATAGAGCCGAAACAGGTGATTTGGCTGGATCGGTAAACCTTCGTCAGGGGAGTCAAAAGCGATGGCGCCTGCAATCAGCGCAGACAAGCTTTCAAACTGAACATCCACGCCATTTAAGCCAATATTGGCGCTGACACCACTGACGTTCCAGAAGCGGCTTTTGTTCGTCACCAGATTGGCATACTGAGGCTGAATCAGCACATCAATCAGAACACGTTTCTTATTATTACTCAGGGTGTAGTTATAGACTTCACCCACCGGGATTTTTTTATAGTAAACCTGCGCGCCCACTGACACTGAGCCTAAATCGGGCGCCTGAAGCTGAATCGTCAGGCCGTCCCCAGCCGGTGTTTCTGCGGGCTGGCTGTCCAGAGCCGTGAATTCATTGGTTGGTTCCCCTCGTCCGGGCAGCAACGCAATGTAGTTGCCGGAGACCAATGCATCCAGTCCGCTGATACCAGTAATGGAGGCTTTCGGTTTCACCAGCCAGAAACGGGTGCCTTTTCGCAGGATCTGCACCGCTTCCGGGTAGATGTCGGCCGTGACATAGATACTGTGCAGATCTTCAGACAGTTTGACATCCCGGACAATCCCGACTTCCAGACCCTGATAACGAATTGTTGTCCGGCCTGCAATCAGACCGGCGGCATCTTCAAAGTGAATTGTAATCCGCTGTCCGGCTTCACTGACTGCCTGAAAAACAAGCCAGGCGGCCAGTCCCAGCGCCAGAAGCGGGAGAATCCACAGCGGAGAGATTTGCCTGTCTCTTTTGACATTGACCGGCTGTGGTTGCTGCGGGCCGACAGGCGGACCAAACGGAGACTGTGGAGGGTAGTTATTTTTTGTCATAGTTATCCCAAATCAGACGAGGATCCAGACTTTCTGCGGCTAACATGGTCAGTACCACAACCGTAGCAAAGGCAATCGCGCCAGGGCCTGGCGTGAAATCAAGAATTTGGCCACGGTCAATCAGTGCGACCATGATGGAAATGACGAACAGGTCCATCATGGACCATTTACCAATCCATTGAATAATACGGTACATCCTCATTCGGTAAATATGATTGATATTTCTTTTGAAATGAATACACAGAAGGATGAATGCCAGTCCGAGTATTTTCGCGATCGGAACAACGATACTGGCAAAGAATATCAGCGCGGCAATGCCTTCCATGCCGGTATTAATCAGGGTGGCAACTCCGGACAGAATAGTATCTTCGAGACGTTTGCCATTATTGAGGAAAATCGAAATCGGGTAGACGTTGGCCGGGATGATAAAAATTGCACCCGTGATGAGAAATGCCCAGGTCTTCTGAATGGAATGAGGGGCGCGATAGTGAATCGGGCTGTGACAGCGCTGACAATATTCACCTTCGGCCTGACTCATGTGGCAAGTGTGACAATGTAACTTTAGTCTGGTTCCCCGGTGTTCGGTTTCCGGCTGCCAGAGCTCCCAGTACCGTTTCACGTGGATGCGGGTCAGCATGATGACCATGAGCAGTTGCATGCTCACCAGACAAAACAGTCCGGGGCCAGCATAAATGTCGGCGTAATCTTTGACTTTGAAACAGGCAATCCCGAGGCTGACGAGATAAACATCAAACATGGCCCAGTGTTTCAGTTTTTCGATACACCACAATGAACGTTTAAAGAGTGTGAGCTGTCTTTTCGCCAGACCCAGCTGGACGCCGAGTACAGCGAGAAAGACCAAAAAAGGCGCGATTGTACTGCAAAACAGGATCAGAGCTGCCACGGCAGGAAAGTCAGCCGCAAGCGTGAAAGTGCCTGAAGGAATGGTTGCCGGAATCATCACACCGAACAGGCGTATTGTAATCAAGGGATACAGATGGGCTGGCAGAAACAATATCAGCCCAGTGACGGCAATCGCCAGGTCGCCACGCAGGGAGGGCATGCCTCCCCGGTACAGGCGTGATTCGCAGCGAGGACAGAATGCACTTTGGCCCCGGGGTGTCACCATCGGGGTTAAAGGCAAATCACAGCAAGGGCAGAGTCTTACTGTCGACATGGATGGTTCCGTCCTCTTTATTCCGGTTAACTGCTTGAACTGGCGACACTATATTATTTTGTATTGATCCTGGCTACTGTCAGGCCCGCGTTATTCAACGGTTGTTCAGTCTCGCTGGATTGGGCTGAGCCGTACAGGGTCTGATATAGACCGGCTGTATTGACCAGTTCGGAATGCGTACCGGTCTGACTGACCTGTCCGTCTTCCAGAACATAAATGATATCAGCCTGCTTTACTGCCGACAGACGGTGCGCCACGATCAATGTGGTTTTGTCATACAAGAAATCGTTCAGGGCTGTATGCAGGGCAGCTTCTGTGGCCGTATCCAGTGCAGACGTTGCTTCATCCAGAATCACGAAATCCGGGTTGGTCAGGATCATCCGCGCGATTGCCAGACGCTGACGTTGTCCGCCGGATAAGCGAATTCCCTGACGTCCGATCTGAGTTTCCAGTCCTTCACTCAGACGTTGTGTCACATCCGTTAACTGCGCGATTTCAAGCGCCTGCCACAATTGTTCATCTTTGTAATCAGCGCCCAGAGACAGGTTGTTCCGCAGTGTGTCATTGAACAAAACCGGTTGT
Organism: Photobacterium sp. 53610; assembly: GCF_036409375.1. NCBI lineage: Bacteria > Pseudomonadati > Pseudomonadota > Gammaproteobacteria > Vibrionales > Vibrionaceae > Photobacterium > Photobacterium sp. 53610. The sequence continues at coordinate 822,049 of NZ_JAXOFS010000001.1, forward strand.
TGTAACACAACAGCCATTTTTTCCCGCAGCGCTTCATAGCTGACGTCTTCTACCGGATGGCCGTTAATCAGAATATCGCCGCTGTCTTTCTGATAGATGCCAAGCAGCAACTGAATCAGCGTCGATTTACCACCACCGGATGCGCCCACCAAAGCAACTCGTTTCCCGGCCGGCAAAGACAAGTTCAGACCATTCAAAACCTTCTTATCTTCATCATAGGAGAAATCAAGGTTATTGATCTCTATGGCAATGTGTTCACCTGCGCTGAACGGGTCTACTTTCGCAACCGGACGTACTTCTTCTTCGAGAGCAATCAGATGATTCAGCCGTTGCATCGCCGCAGAAGCACCGTACCAGGCAAATTGGATCCCCAATAATTCCTGCACCGGACTCAGCATAAACCAGAGGTAGCCAAAGACGGCGAACATCTGGCCGACGGTTAAATCACTGAACAGGACCATCAGCATCGCAGCGGCCCGAAACAGTTCGAAACCAATCAGAAACAGCAGGAAAGAGACGCGTCCGGCGGCTTCAGACTGCCAGGCATACTTGTCAGCATTGTGGCGGATACTGTTGGCATGTTCTTTCAGATTGGCCAGAAAGTCCCGTTCACGGTTTGCTGCCCGCAGCTGATAAATCCCGTCGAGGGTCTCGACCAGTCGTTGCTGAAATTTTTCAAACGCCTGGTTTTCTTTGCGTTTCAGGTGTTTGACCCGGTTCCCCATTTTTCGCGAAGTATATATGACCACCGGATTGACCAGAAGGATGAACAGCCCGAGTTCCCAGTTCAGCCAGAGCAGCACAACGGCTGTACCGGTGACGGTCAGGATACCAATCAGGAATCGGCTGAGTGTGTCACCGACAAACTTATCAATTGTTTCGACATCGGTGACCAGATGAGACGTGATCCCGCCGCTTCCTCGTTCTTCATACTGGCGCATGCTGATCCGGCCCAGCTTATCAATCAGATGGCGTCGCATCTGATAAGTGATATTTTTCGCGACCAGGGTGAATTGCCGGCTCTGCAAAATGTTCAGTGCCTGGCTTGCGGAACGCATCAGCACGACCATCAGCAGGACCAGTACAATGTAGGCCGCTGATGTTTGCCAGGCTTCAGGAAGAAAGTTGTTGAGGAGAGCGACACCTTTGCCGGGTTGTTGCAGGAGAACTTCATCCACCATCAGCGGCATGAGCAGTGGAATCGGGACGCTGATCAGCGTGGCAACAACTGCGATGATATTGGCAGCGATTAACCTGTTTTTATGATGTTTTGCTTGCTTTATCAGCCATGACCAGTTAATCATTTGATTCGTTGAGTCTTTCACTATGATAATGATTCCTATTTCTATGAAAGGGTGCCATTTTAGCGGCTATATAAGGAGTAAGCCATGGAAAATAAATCTGCATTCTACCGGCGTTTAACCCAACAGGCAGTGGCACTGGTTGACGGGGAAACCGATATCATTGCTAATATTTCTAATATTAGTGCCTTACTCAACATGGAGTTAGAGGATATTAACTGGGTAGGTTTCTATTTACTGAAAGATAATGAATTGGTGCTGGGCCCATTCCAGGGCAATCCTGCTTGTGTTCGTATACCTGTGGGGCGGGGTGTTTGTGGTACCGCAATCGCTGAGAATAAAGTGCTGCGAGTGAGTGATGTTCATCAATTTGAAGGTCACATTGCATGCGATGCGGCCAGTAATTCTGAGATCGTGATTCCATTCTCTGTGAAGGGCCAGTTGTACGGCGTGTTGGATATTGATAGCCCAAGTCTGTCAAGATTTGACCAGGAAGATGAAGACGGACTAGTTTCATTCATTGAGGAACTACAAATTAAGCTCTAATTGTATGCTTTCGGTGGTTTTTCAGTATTAGGTAATTATAATAGCCCGCACTTATTGGTTTTAATTAAAAAGCACTAACAGCGAGATACTCTCGCTTTGTCAGGAAATTCCATGGAAAACTCTGAAAAGTTAACGAACAGTAAAGAAGTGATTGCCTATATTGCTGAGCAATTTCCAAAGTGTTTTACTGTTGAAGGTGAAGCTAAACCATTAAAAATTGGTATCTTCCAAGACCTCGCTGAACGACTGAGTGACGATCCTAAAGTCAGCAAAACTCAGCTGCGAGCAGCGCTTCGTCAGTACACTTCTTCCTGGCGTTATCTTCATGGTGTCAAAGCCGGTGCTAGCCGTATTGACCTTGATGGCAATGAGTGTGGTGTGTTAGAACAGGAACATGTCGAGCACGCACAGAAAGCGCTTGAAGAAAGCAAAGCTAAAGTTCGTGCCCGTCGTAAAGAACAGGCAGCAGCGAAAGCCGCCTCAGAAGGTGACGCTAAGCCAAAGAAAGTTCGAGCAAAATCGCCTAAAGCTAGAAACGTGAAGCCAAAAACGTCTAAGCTAGATAAGAAGCCGGTAGAAACAACTCGCGCTTTGTCTTCTGATGAAGTGAAAGTTGGTAAGGATGTCAGTGTCAATATGGGCAATGGCAACATGCCGGCAACAATTGTGGAAATTAATAAGGACGATGTGCGTGTCCGTCTGACTAATGGCCTGACCATGGTTGTGAAAGCGGAGCACCTTCGTTCGTAAAGGAGAATGCTCGACGTATGAAATGTCGATTCCGTTTCTCACTGATCGCTGCCGGCATCGTGCTGGCAGCATCAGCCCAGGCCCTGGAAGCCACACATACTCAAAGTGAATTGCCTGTTTTAACACCTGAAAAACAGCATGCGACCGCCAGTAAGCGAGTAGCCTCACGGTTTACTCGATCTCACTATCGCCAATTCTCACTTGATGACCAATTCTCAGCCCACATTTTCGATCGTTATCTGGAAATGCTGGACTACAACAAAAGCTTTCTGACAAAGTCTGATATTCAGCAGTTTGACCAATGGAAGTTTCAGCTGGATGATCAACTGAAGCGGGGGGAAACCACCGCAGCCTACGATATCTTCAATACTGTCCTCAAACGTCGTTTTGATCGTTATCAATATGCATTAAGTCTGTTGGATAAACCCATGTCTTTTAGTGTGAACGAAGATATGGTGATTGATCGATCTGAACTGGCATGGCCAAAAGACCGGGCTGAGCTGAATGAGATTTGGCGTGAGCGGGTTAAATCGGATGAACTGAATCTCAAACTGGCGGGCAAAGACTGGAAAGACATCCAGGAGACATTGAGTAAGCGTTATAACAACGCACTGAAGCGTCTGACTCAAAGCCACAGTGAAGACGTATTCCAGCTTTACATGAACGCTTTCGCGCGTGAAGTTGATCCGCATACCAGTTATCTTTCACCTCGCAGCGCTGAGCAATTCCAGTCTGAAATGAACTTGTCTCTTGAAGGGATTGGTGCGGTTCTGCAAGTCGATGACGAATATACGGTGATTCGTTCACTGGTTGCTGGTGGCCCGGCGTCCAACTCGAAAAAACTTGCTGCCGGAGACCGGATTATCGGTGTTGGCCAGGAAGGGAAAGAGATGATCGACGTTGTTGGCTGGCGCCTTGACGACGTTGTGCAGCTGATCAAAGGCCCGAAAGGCAGTAAAGTTCGTCTGGAGATATTGCCTGAGGGCAGTAACGCCAAGAGTTACAGTGTCACAATTGTTCGCGATAAAATTCGCCTTGAAGACAGAGCAGCGAAATCTTCAGTCGAAGTTTATCAGGGACGCAAGATCGGCATTCTTGAAATCCCAAGTTTCTACGTGGGACTTTCCGAAGACACCAAGAAAGAACTGGCCAAGCTGAACAAGCAGCAAGTTGACGGGATCGTGATTGATCTGCGAAATAATGGTGGTGGTGCACTGACTGAAGCCACGGCATTGACCGGACTGTTTATTGACAGTGGTCCTGTGGTGCAGGTTCGCGATAGTTACGGCCGGGTCAAAGTGAATGGCGATTCTGACGATCGTGTGTATTTCGATAGTCCGCTGACGGTTCTGATTAACCGTTACAGTGCTTCTGCATCTGAGATTTTTGCAGCAGCAATGCAGGATTATGGCCGTGCCGTCATTATTGGTGAGCAGTCCTTTGGTAAAGGAACCGTTCAGCAACACCGTTCTCTGAATCATATCTACGATCTGTTTGATAAGCCGCTGGGTCATGTTCAGTACACGATTCAAAAGTTCTATCGCATTAATGGCGGTAGTACTCAGAATCTTGGTGTTGTCCCGGATATTAGCTTCCCGACTGCAGTTGATCCTGCGGATACAGGTGAAAGCGTAGAAGACAATGCTTTACCTTGGGATAGCATTAAGCCTGCGGGCTATCAGAAGATGTATGACTTCTCGCCATTACTGCCTTCTTTGCGTGCGAAGCACATGCAACGCATTAAAAGCGACAGAGAGTTTGGCTTTATCTTTGACGATATTGCGAAGTATAAAGCTGAAAAAGACAACAATACTTTATCGTTGAATGAGAGCAAACGGCGAGCAGAGCAGGATAAAGAAGAAAGAGAACGTCTGGATCGTTTGAATGTCCGTCAAAAAGCACTGGGCAAAAAACCATTCCTGGCACTCAAAGATGTACCGAAGGATTATGAAGCACCTGATGCTTACCTGGACGAAGCAGTTGCCATTACTGCTGACTTAGTCAAGGCTGAGCAGAGTTAATGCTTCACTGATCCGACGCAACATCCTATCAACGGCACACATCAGTTGTGCCGTTTTTTTTGTCTTCTGAAAAGACGAGACATCCATCAACACTTTCTTTCCTGTCAAGGCCTTGTCATCCGCATGCTGTCGTCTCAGATTTGAAACAGGGTGAGGAATACTTGTGACGCTTGTCATATTCTTGCGCGAGAAACAAAAACGAGGGCTAGTTTGAATAGTAGGGGCTGGTATTTGTCAGGGGTACTATCATGCTGCGTTCCATCTTTTTATCATTCATATTGAGTCTGTTTACATGGAGTTACACTGTCACTGCGGATGATCTGACAGAGTTTGACTATCCGCTGTTATTGGGAGACTGGTATTGGTTCAGTACCACGGATGAAGGCGTCGAAAGTGAGGGGATTCACTATCGTGCAATGAATATCAAGTTCAATTCTGCATACCATTTTAAGGTGCGGCTGCTCCGTACAGACGGGCGTATTGATGAGTGGGAAGGGAAGTACGATATTGACGAAACAACACTGACGATGAACTCAGCCGGCCAGCCTGCACAGCAGCATGAATATGTACTCAGTTATAACCAGTTCCTGCTGGATGGGGCCCGTTTTACAAAATTAGCCCCCGAAAATCTGCCGGGCCGTTGGCGCTCGTCCATGATTAAAGGCCAGGATGTCGATAAACGGGTATCGGAACTGAAGTTATCGTTACGGCCTGACTTTCTGTTTTCGGCTCAGGTGATTGGTAAGGACGGGAAGCAAATCGAGCACAAAGGTATCTATTATCTTGAGGACGATCGGATCGTCCTGATTTATGAAGATGGTCAGCACGACAGTCATTTCAAGTTAGGGGGAGATAACACACTCACCCTGACGAATAAACAGTTTGGTATGGAAGCAGTCATGCAACGTCAGTAAGTCAACTTCATTTATCAGAAAGCAAAGAGAGGCTGAAATAGCCTCTCTTTTTTGGGAACGATTTAAGTGCAGTTAATCGTTGGCAATTTTAAATGCTTGTCTCAGCTGATCAAGATAGGCTTCATCATGACAAATACTTTTACCCGGTTCATCTGAAATTTTGGCCACCGGCCGTCCTTCACATTCAGTCAGCTTCAAAACAATGTTTAAAGTTTTCACACCCGGTAAATCACACGTCATGCTGGTGCCAATCCCAAAGCTGACGTTGATACGCTCATAGAAATGCTGGTAAATGGTCAGTGCACGTTCCAGTGTCAGGCTGTCTGAGAACACCAGCGTTTTACTCTTCGGATCCAGACCCAGTGCTTCATAGTGGGCTATGGCTTTTTCACCCCAGGCGATCGGATCGCCACTGTCGTGACGAAGTCCGGTAAATCGCTGGGATAAACGCAGGTCAAAATCGCGCAGGAAAGCATCCATGTTGATGCAGTCGGTGAGGGCAATCCCCAGGCTATCCGGGTATTCCTGTAACCAGCGGTTGAGGGCCAGCTGTTGTGAATCTGCAAGTTCACCCGCCAGTTGCTGATGTGCCTGGAACCATTCATGGGCCTGTGTACCAATGGGTGTCAGGTTGAGTGTCCGGGCAAGATGGTAGTTTGACGTGCCGCTCAGGTGAGGAAAATGCTGTTTCAGGTAATTCACGACTGCGTAGTGCACATCTTTTGAAAAACGGCGCCGGGTACCAAAGTCAACCAGTGAAAAATGACTGGTATCTGTATCACGGCCAAGCTCATCAAAATGGGCCAGTTTATGTTTCAACTGCTCAATGGCATCAGTAACTGACAATTGAGGATAATGGTGATGACAGCGGAGCTCGCAGATGATGGCAAGTAAAGGAACTTCCCACAAAATCAGATCCAGCCATTTACCTTGAATGCGTACCGTGAGTTGTTCATCGTCTTCCCCAACTTCAACCTGCGAAGGATTCAGACGAAAGTCTTTCAGGTAATCCAGATAGTCCTGTTTGAAGAAAGGCAGTGAAGCAAGGTATTCAATTTCTTCCTGGGTAAATTTCAGCTCACCCATATGTTCGATTTGTCTTTTGATTTCAGCCTTGAATGGCCGGAGGTCCTCGCCACTGCGACAACGAAACTCGGCGGCGGCGTCTACATCGGGATAAAGGTGGAAGATTGCCTGCTGCATATGGAGTTTGTAGGCATCGGTATCAAGCAGTGAATCAATGATCCAAGGTTGCATAATGTGGTTCATATTGCAGAGTAATTCCTGTTAAAACGGCTAAAATCAATCTATTTGGGCAGTGTGCATAGGTTGGAATTTTTCAGACTTGCCATTGTTACGCGACATGAGATGGGTAACAAGTAAAAAGATAAGATTTTCAGCTCAAGTGCTATCTGCTAACATTTTGTCTTAATTCAGAGAAAAGACCAAATGTGATCATGCTTAGCTATTACTATTAAGTATAGTTGACGCATTTTTAAGCAAACTTGTCTGCCTTTTTTGTATCACAGGCAGTAAGGATGCAATGAGACTTGTCTTTATCCGCTGAATGGCCAGCTATCATCATCATGAGCTGGTTTTTGTAATGTTTCAGTTTCGCTGCTGGTGTTTCAATGACTGAAACGCATCAGGGCTGATGGCCTTGCATGATTTTGGAAGGCTTCCCCCTGACGGCGAGACTGCCAATATGGATGACTAAGGAAGAATAGAAATGGCTGATCAACCAACTGCCGCACAACCGATTGCAAAATATCGTGCAGATTATCAGGCGCCGGATTTCACAATCACGGATATCGACCTGACATTTGACCTGCACGACACTGCCACCCGCGTGATTGCTGTCAGTCAAGTGAAGCAACAAACAGAAGGGGTGACTTCGCTGGAGCTGGACGGTGATGAGCTCGTGTTGCATCGGCTGGAAATTAACGGCGAAAGCTGGCAGCACTTTGAGCAGACCGAAAGTGGTCTGATTCTTCGCGAACTGCCCGCCGCATTTGAACTGACCATTGAGACCGAGATAAATCCGGAAGCGAATACCTCATTGGAAGGCTTGTACAAATCGGGTGGCGGCTTCTGTACTCAGTGTGAAGCTGAGGGTTTCCGCAGAATTACGTATTACCAGGATCGTCCGGATGTACTGGCCCGTTTTACAACCAAAGTCATCGCCGATAAAGCCAGTTTCCCTTATCTGCTGAGCAACGGAAACAAAGTTGGTCATGGTGATCTGGACAATGGCCGCCACTGGGTTCAGTGGCAGGATCCGTTCCTGAAGCCTTGCTACCTGTTTGCGTTGGTTGCAGGTGATTTCGACGTGCTTCGGGACAGCTATCAAACGGTTAGTGGCCGGGACGTCGCGCTGGAAATTTTTGTCGATAAAGGCAATCTGGATCGCGCAGAGCATGCCATGCAGTCATTGATCAATTCCATGAAATGGGATGAAGAGCGATTTGGTCTTGAGTATGACCTGGATATCTACATGATTGTTGCCGTTGATTTCTTCAACATGGGCGCCATGGAAAACAAGGGGCTGAATATCTTCAACTCCAAATTCGTTCTGGCGAACCCGGCAACAGCGACAGATACCGATTACCTGGGTATTGAGGCCGTGATTGGTCACGAATACTTCCATAACTGGACCGGGAACCGTGTGACCTGCCGCGACTGGTTCCAGCTGAGCCTGAAAGAAGGTCTGACGGTCTTCCGTGATCAGGAGTTCTCTTCAGATCTGGGTTCTCGTCCGGTGAACCGAATCAATAATGTTCGTATCATGCGTGGTCCTCAGTTTGCTGAAGACCGTGGCCCGATGTCTCATCCAATCCGTCCTGAAAAAGTGATTGAGATGAATAACTTTTACACCCTGACCGTTTACGAGAAGGGCAGTGAAGTAATTCGGATGATGCATACGTTGCTGGGCGAAGACGGCTTCCAGGCGGGAATGAAATTATACTTCGAGCGTCACGACGGCACGGCTGCAACCTGTGATGATTTCGTTCAGGCAATGGAAGATGCTTCCGGAGTTGATCTTGGCCAGTTCCGACTGTGGTACAGCCAGTCAGGCACACCGGTGTTGAGCGTCAGCACAGAGTATGACGCTAATGGAAAACGTTACCTTGTCACGGTGAAGCAGCAGACTGCACCGACGCCGGGTCAGAAAGAGAAGCTGCCGCTGCACATTCCGTTTGATATTGAGCTTTACGATAGCAAAGGTGATGTGATTGAGTTACAGCGTAACGGTGAAAAGGTGCACCATGTCCTGAACGTTACTCAGGCTGAGCAAACCTTCGAGTTCGAGCAGGTCAGCGAAAAGCCAGTCATCTCAATGCTGCGTGAGTTCTCTGCGCCGGTTGTGCTTGAATATGATTACAGCGATGAAGAGCTGGTCTTCCTCATGACACATGCCCGCAACGAATTTGCCCGCTGGGATGCTGGTCAGATGCTGCTTGCGAAGTATATCCGCAGCAATGTCCTGGCCGTTCAGGCAGGTAATGCCATAGTCTTCCCGGAAAATGTGGTTGATGCATTCCGTGGTGCACTGCTGGATGAAAAACTGGATCCTGCTTTCATTGCTGAAATGCTGACACTGCCGAGTGAAAATGAAGTCGCCGGCTGGTATGAGCGGGTAGATGTCGATGCGATCCACACAGTGCTGGCTCAGATCGAAGAGATCCTTGCCTCAGCGCTGGAAGATGAGTTGTCTGCTATCTATCACTCTCTGTCACAAAGCGGGTACAACATTACTCATGATGCGATAGCAAAACGTTCGCTGCGCAATCGCTGCCTGGCTTATCTGGCTTATACCGAGCAGGGTGAAAAACTGGTGTCTGCTCAGTACGCTCAAGCCGACAATATGACGGACACAATTGCTGCGATGAGTGCTGCGAATGAAGCGCAACTGGCTTGCCGTGAAGCTCAGATGGCCGATTTCAGCAGCAAATGGAGTCATGATGGTCTGGTCATGGATAAGTGGTTTATTCTGCAGGGTAAAAATCCAGCGGCTGATTCACTGGTCAATGTTCGTGAAACGATGAAGCACCCGGCATTCAGCCTGAAGAACCCGAACCGGACGCGTAGTCTGGTTGCAAGCTTCTGTGCGAATAACCCGGTTCGTTTCCATGCGAAAGACGGCAGCGGTTATCGTTTCCTGACTGAGATTCTGACGGCACTGAACAGTTCGAATCCTCAGGTGGCTTCCCGACTGATTGAACCTTTCCTGAAGTATCGTCTGTACGACGAGGCTCGTCAGGCGCTGATGCGTGCCGAACTGGAACAACTGGCGAAACTGGAAAATCTGGCGAGAGATTTGTTCGAGAAAGTGGAAAAAGCTCTTGAACAATAAGCCTGATTTGCTTTAATCAGAAAGCTCCCCCAAAAAGGGAGCTTTCTTTTTATCTGTCTGATGGCCTGTTTACATGAAGAGATACACCTTTTCAGTCAACATTCCTTACCAAACCTTCCTTCAGCATTACTCTGGTGCTGCCAGTGCTGTGCTGGTGTATACGGATGAAGGCCTGCGTCTTCAGCTTCCAGCCAGCAGACTGCGACCGTTTCTGAGTCAGCTTGGGGTTCGGGGGCGTTTCAGAGTGAGTGTCAGCCTGGAAAATCGCTTGGAAAAATTGGAGAAAATCGCTTAGAACCTTGCTTTAGTCAGAAATTAACAAAAACACTACATAATTATGCGAATGTAGATTTTTTATCTGTTTTGAATAAAGCATATTCTGACGGGAATTCAGTTTTGCTATTTAGTTTTTTTGCTGTGAAAAACCATTGATTTCTAGATGGTTAGACCAGATTAAAGGGTTAACAGCAACAGAGTGCGTCATATTATCCCTTGGCCGTGTCCCCCCGAGCTAAAACATCTACCTTAGTCACATATTCGATTTTTTCTTCTGATTACAGAGTAATTATCGTAACCATTTGGCAACAAAACGCCCTACAATAGCTTCCGAATCAACTATACCTCGCCAGAGAGAAGTTTTTAGTGCTGAACTCGGGGCGTCGTTATCAAACCCTATACTAGATTGATAAAAGTAATAACGATGGAGCATCTGCTATGACCGCACCTGACCCAATAGTGCCGGTACTACTTGAAAAAGTGTATGGCTTAATCCAGGACAAGATAGAAACCCCTCAGCAGTCATTAGTCGAAGTGTTTGCTCAACGATTGTTAGGACAACTGGCAGAAGACGATCTGCTTCAACGGAATGAATCTGATTTGTATGGTGCTGTTCTGAGTCTCTGGCACCATCTCGTGCAAAACCAACCGGACCAGACTTCTGTTCGTGTTTATAACCCGACATTAAGCCGCTATGGCTGGCAGTCAACCCACACGGTTGTGGAAATTGTGACGCCTGACCATCCGTTCCTGGTCGACTCAGTACGTATGACACTCAATCGTCAGGGGATTAACAGTCACCTGATGTTTAATGGTCCTTATTATTTCAAGCGCGATGAACAAGGCACGATCATCGAAGCCTGTGGCGAAGATGGCGACTTACAGACGCTGTTCCACATTGAAGTGGATCGTTTGTCCAGCAAAGAAGAAATGGAAGCGCTGAAAGTTGAACTTGAGCAAGTCTTGCAGGACATTGAGCTGGTTGTGAATGACTGGCAGGCAATGCAGAGCAAGATGATTGCAATTGCTGAAGAATTAAAAACTGCCAGCCTGCCGGTAGAACAGAGTCATTGTGATGAAGCGATTGAATTCCTGGAGTGGGTCACTCGTCACAACTTCACCTTCATGGGTTACCATCAGTATGATTTGATTCCTGTGGAAGGGGACTTTGAACTGCGTCCTTGTGATGAACAAGGTCTGGGTCTGCTGAGTAAGCCGGGTAAAGCCCGCACATTAATGTTGTCCGAATTACCTGAATCAGCTCGAGTTGAAGCAAGAAAACCAAATCTGCTGATTCTGACGAAGAGTAATGCGAGATCAAAAATCCACCGTCCGGCTTATACCGATTACATTGGTATTAAACGCTTTGATAAAGACGGTAATGTCATCGGCGAGCATCGTTTTACCGGTTTGTATGCTGCAACCGCTTATCATCAGACGGCGATGAACATCCCATTGATCCGCAATAAAGTCGTTCGTATTCTCAAGAGCAGCGGCTATTCCGAAGGCTCTCATTCTTGGAAAGCGATGAACAACATCCTGGAAACTTATCCGCGGGATGAGCTGATCCAGGCCAGCGAAAAAGAAATGCAGGAAGTGGCCAGCGGCGTTGTACGTATGCAGGATCGAGATCTGCTGCGTTTGTTTGTCCGCCGGGATCCTTTTGGCCGATTCTTCTCTTGCATGGTGTATGTAACCCGCGAGCGTTACAACACCGAACTGCGTATTAAAACGCAGCAAATTTTCAAGGAGTACTTTGGCTCCGACCAGAACGTGGATTTCACCACTTCTTTCTCTGAAGGCCCACTAGCGAGAACTCATTATATTGTGCGTGTAGATAACAATAACTTTGATGTAGATGTAAAAGCGATCGAACGTAATCTGGTTGAAGCAGCTGTTTCCTGGGAAGATCGTCTGAGTGATTCACTGATCTCCAACTTTGGTGAAAATAAGGGAACGCCGCTGGCGAAGAATTACGCTCGTGCATTCCCGCGTTCATATAAAGAGCAAATGCTGCCAGGTTCTGCAGTTGCAGACATCGAATTGCTGGAAGGCCTGAGTGAAGATAACAAGCTGGGCATGCTGTTCTATCGTCCGCAGGAAGTTGCGACCGATTCACGTTTTGTGAAGCTGAAACTTTATCATCGTGATGAGCCCATCCATCTGTCTGATGTGATGCCAATGCTGGAAAACCTAGGTCTGCGCGTGATTGGTGAATCACCGTATGAGGTTGTTACAGCGAACGGTACGGTTTACTGGATCCTGGACTTCGCTATGCTGGTTACCGGCACTCGCGAGATTGATCTGAGTGATGCACGTGATCGTTTCCAGGACGCATTTGCTGCAATCTGGCACGGTGGACTGGAAAGTGACGGATTTAACCGTCTGCTGCTGTGTGCAGGACTGACCGGCCGTGAAATCACGATTGTCCGGAGTTATGCACGCTACATGCGTCAGGTTGGTTTCCCGTTCAGTCAGCAATACATTGAAGATACGCTGGCAAATCATACGGATCTGGCCCGTGATCTGGTTGAGCTGTTCGCACTGCGCTTTGATCCTGCACGTAATTTCAGCAATAAAGCAGAAGAAGCGCTGATTGCAGACATGCATGCCAAGCTTGAAGAAGTTGAAAGCCTGGATGACGACCGTATCATCCGCCGTTACATGGAAATGATTCAGGCGACACAACGCACGAACTACTATCAGCTTGATGAAAGTGGTCTGCCAAAACCATGGCTGTCTCTGAAACTGCGTCCGTCTGAGATCCCAGAAATTCCTGCACCAGTGCCATTCTTCGAAATTTTCGTGTACGCACCGGATATCGAAGGTGTTCACCTGCGTGGTGGTAAGGTCGCCCGTGGTGGTCTGCGTTGGTCTGATCGCCAGGAAGATTTCCGGACTGAGATCCTGGGTCTGGTGAAAGCGCAACAGGTGAAGAACACCGTGATCGTCCCTGTGGGTGCGAAAGGTGGTTTTGTCTGTAAGCGTCAGCCACAAATGACCACTCGTGAGGAAATTCTGGCTGAAGGTCAGCGTTGCTACAAACGCTTCATCCGTGCGCTGCTGGATGTGACAGATAACATCCATGAAGGTGAGATTATTCCGCCTGCCAGCGTGGTTCGTCATGATGAAGATGACCCGTATCTGGTTGTTGCTGCCGATAAAGGAACGGCGACGTTCTCTGATCTGGCAAACTCAGTATCAGCTGATTACAACTTCTGGCTGGGGGATGCATTTGCTTCTGGCGGTTCGAACGGTTATGACCACAAAGCCATGGGTATCACAGCGAAAGGCGGCTGGGAATCTGTGAAACGTCACTTCCGTGAGCTGGGTATTGACTGCCAGACCACAGATTTCACGTGTGCCGGTGTGGGTGACATGGCTGGTGACGTATTCGGTAATGGTATGTTGCTGTCGAAGCACACCCGACTGGTTGCAGCATTTAACCACATGCACATCTTCCTGGATCCGACGCCGGATGCGGCATCCAGCTGGGAAGAGCGTAACCGCCTGTTTAATCTGCCTCGTTCAAGCTGGGAAGATTACGACAGCAGTCTGATTTCTGAGGGTGGCGGTATTTTCTCCCGTCGCAGTAAGTCAATCAAACTGAGTCCTCAGATCCAGAAACTGCTGGGCACCCGCAAACAGACGCTGACTCCGAATGAAGTGATCAAACTGATCCTGACCATGGACGTGGATCTTCTGTGGAACGGTGGTATCGGAACATATGTGAAGTCCGGAACTGAAACTCACACGGATGTTGGTGACCGTGCGAACGATGCACTGCGTGTGAACGGTAGTGAACTTCGCGCCAAGATTGTTGGTGAAGGCGGTAACCTGGGTATGACTCAGCTGGGCCGTGTTGAGTATGCGAAGAACGGCGGACGCGTAAACACCGACTTCATTGATAACGTGGGTGGTGTTGACTGTTCAGATAACGAAGTAAACATCAAGATCCTGCTGAATGGCTTGGTTGCTGCCGGCGATCTGACCTACAAGCAACGTAATGAACTGCTGGAGCAGATGGAAGATGAAGTGGGTGAGATCGTCCTTGATGATGCGTACACCCAGAGTGAATCTATCTCTGTGACTCAGCACCAGAATGTACAGTTGCTGAAAGAGCAGATCCGCTTTATCCATCACCTGGAGAAAGAAGGCAAACTTGATCGTGCGCTGGAATATCTGCCGGATGATGAAACACTTGCTGAGCGTGAAAAAGACGGTATTGGCCTGACGCGTCCTGAACTGGCGGTACTGGTTGCGTACGGTAAGATGGTTCTGAAAGAAGAGCTGGTGACTGAAGAGATCACTGAAGATCCTTATCATAACCGCTTGCTGCCAGCATATTTCCCGAAAGCACTGCAAGAGAAGTATCGTGCACAGATGGAAAATCACCCGCTGAAAGGTGAGCTGATTGCAACTTCTCTGGCAAACCAGATGTCGAACGAAATGGGCTGCAACTTCGTGACCCGTCTGATGGAAGAAACCGGCTCTACTGTAGCGGAAATCTCTTCTGCATACTCTGTTGGCCGTGCTGTGTTTGGTTTTGAGCAATTCTTCGAGCAGATTCGTGAACTGGATAATCAGGTTCCGGCTCATATCCAGTACGAAATGATGTACCGCTGCCGTCGTATGCTGCGCCGTATCACTCGTTGGTTCCTGCGCAACCGCGACCGTAAGATGGGCATTGAAGAGCAAATTGCTTTCTATCAGCCTACGCTGAACATCCTGCGTGACAACCTGGAGAAATACCTGGTTGCAGAGGAAGTGAAGGAACATGATGATCAGGCGAACAGCATGATCAAAGAGGGTGTTCCGGCTCAACTGGCACACAACATCGCACGCCTGAGCAGCCTGTATTCAGCAATGGATATTGCTCAGATTGCGAAAGAGCTGAACAAAGAGGTTGGTTTCATTGCCCGCGTTTACTTTGTTCTGGGTGCTCAGCTGTCTCTGCACTGGTTCCTGCAGCAGGTACATAACCAGCCTGTAGAAAACCATTGGCAGGCACTGGCTCGTGCTTCTTTCCGTGAAGATCTGGACTGGCAGCAACGTCAGCTGACTTCAGCGGTGATTGGTGCAGGTCAGGGCAGTGAAGCGCCGGAAGCATTGATTGACCTGTGGGTTGATCACCATCATCCTGCGATTCAGCGCTGGGAAAGCGTTCTGACCGAATTCAAAGTGGGGACGACCCATGAATTCGCGAAATTCTCAGTCGCAATGCGTGAATTAGTGCTATTAAATTTGAATTGCAAACCAAATCAGTGAATAATGTGGCCCCGTTTATACGGGGCTTTTTTTTAAGGAGGTATAATGTTTTACCGCCTCGCGCGTTCGGCCATGTTTCAGCTAGACCCTGAAAAAGCGCATGATTTGGCTATTAAGAACTTCTCTCGCATCACCGGTACTCCTCTCGATATTTTTTACCGTCAACACCTCCCGGAACGTCCTGTTGAAGTCATGGGACTTCGCTTTAAAAACCCTGTAGGTCTGGCCGCCGGCCTTGATAAAAACGGCGAATGTATCGATGCTTTTGGTGCAATGGGCTTTGGCTTCGTTGAAGTCGGGACCGTGACTCCAAAACCTCAGCCAGGTAACGATAAGCCGCGTTTATTTCGGGTAAAGCCGGCTGAAGGCATCATCAACCGCTTTGGCTTCAATAATAAAGGGGTTGACCAACTGGTTGAAAACGTCAAGAAAGCCAAGTTCGACGGCATTATTGGTATCAACATTGGTAAAAACAAAGACACGCCACTGGAAAAAGGGGTAGACGATTATCTGATTTGTATGGATAAGGTCTATGATCATGCGGGTTATATTGTTGTCAATATCTCTTCTCCCAACACACCTGGGCTGCGTAACCTGCAGTATGGTGAAGCACTGGATGATCTTCTGACTCAGTTGAAACACAAGCAGAAAGCTCTGGCGGAGAAATTTGGCAAATATGTACCGTTGACACTCAAGATCGCGCCGGATCTTGAGGATCACGAATTGATCCAGATTGCCGACTCTTTGATCCGAAATGAGATCGATGGTGTGATAGGTACCAATACAACCCTGGATCGCACTTTGGTTCAGGGGATGCCGCATTGTGATGAAGCAGGGGGCTTGAGCGGCCGGCCACTGCAGCATCGCAGTACAGAGGTGATTCGAATGCTGAATCACGAGCTGAAAGGGCAGATTCCGATCATTGGTGTCGGTGGTATTGATTCAGCGATTGCAGCGCGTGAGAAGCTGCTGGCTGGTGCGAGTCTGGTACAGATATACTCAGGCTTCATTTACCATGGTCCGCAACTGGTGAAAGACATCGTGATGAATTGCGATATGCGCTAGTGGGTGACACTGTCACTTATCAGTAAACAGCTTCCAATCTGAACGCTCACATTTTATGTGAGCGTTTTTTCATAGATAAGCGTGATAAAAGTAGGAATGTTGTCAAAATTACATTCCTTAAGCGCATGATCTTCTGAGTCTTTTCCCCTTTTAATTTATCACTTGATTAGTACAATTCATTGTGCGTACTCAATTTCTTGCTTTGATGACTGTCCATAGAAGGACATTGGAGCTTATCGTGTTAAAACCAAATAATTCATGGACGTGGTATTACGACCAGAAGAATGACTCTTTGATGCTCGATTTGGGCGAAAAGATGGTTTTCCGCGTTTCCATTCCATGTAAACACCTCATCACCTGTGCGTTCAACCGCAGTGAATTCACTGTGGATGATGCAAGTACCTATCAAACATTCCTGGAAAACATCGCGACGCTGGAGCTGTCAGCCCCACGCAAAGTCGAGTTGGCACTGAATGCGGTCGCTGCAAGCCGGTTTCATAAGCCAATGATGCCGAAAAGTTGGTTCTTCACTCAACAAGATGGGGGATATGAGCCACGAAATGGTGAAATTATTGCTCTGGACACTGAACTGGCCACTGGGAAATACCTGGTGATTGAAAATAGCGGCTGCGCAAGTCTGTGTATGCTGGCCGATGTTGAGCCACACCAGCTGGCAATCGGTAAGGATATCGACTTTTGTGGTGTTATTAAGGTCATGAATGACAGAATGCAGTCTGTCCGCATAGATGATGAATTAGGCTTTGCCCTGGTCGGTTAAACCGGGGCTGAACCTTCCTTTTCTTCCTTCGTAATCCTCGCTCCAGATTCTCTATTTTTCGAAGCTGTCACTGCTCGCGTTTTCACTGAACAGCAGCAGTTTGATGTCTGTTTCTGATTCACACTGACGCATAGGATTGTGAAAGCAATTCGTGTTATCAGGCCTGAACAATCGTTGAGCAGGGGTAGTGTTCTGCTGTGCCCAACGGGACAGTTGACTTCCGCAAAATGTTAAAGGATGCTGAACCTCACCACTACAATGACTGATTTTTCGACGTATGGCTCATTTTCAGGGCATATCGGCGAATCTAAAAATCGGTACCAAGGTCAAAAGACCGTAAAAATTTGCATTTTTTCGTGCCTCTTTTTGTCTTTTTACAGCAAAAAAATACAAGCTTCATCACAATAAATATCGTTCACTCTCATCAATATTTCCCCATTTTCCTCCATTATGAAAGTCCGTAACAGTGATGAAAATTACTCTGCTATAAGTGTTTCCTGCTGGGAAATAATGAGGGTTTCCTTTCCGGAAAGAATGAATCCTATGTTGAATGAGCCTTGCGGAGAGAGCGAGTATTCACCTGCAAATAATGACTAAGCTGTAGCAAAAGAGAGTGCCTGTAGTTGATTTAAATTAATTAAGATTCTGATTTATTTGAATTTATTCTGGTTGTTTCCATGGGGAAACAAGCGATATATGTGAATGTTAGCGCTTCCACACAATCAAAATTCATCGAGGTTTCAGATGGGTACGCATTTTTGTTTCCCCTGGGAAACGGTCTTTTTTGTCTGAACATTAGAGGAGCATTGAATATGCAATGCGGTCAGCTCACTTTTGAGCTGGTGAATGAAGGCAACTGAGCAGCAACTGAACATGAACGATTGTGGTCGCCTGACAGGGAAAATGTGCAAAAAAAGGGCGTCTGATACCCGGGATACAGGTGTTTAGCGATGATTTCAGGTATAATCGCCCGCAACATTTGTATGAAAAGAACCTCATGAATCAATATCTCGCTATTACTTCCCGTGGCCTGGAAAATCTCCTAGCCGATGAACTGTCACAATTGGGTGCCTCACAAGTGAAAGTGGTGCATGCTGGCGTGCGTTTTTCAGCTGATCAGCACACTGCTTATCGTTGTTGCCTCTGGACTCGAGTAGCATCGCGCATCATTCAGATTCTGAGTGAATTCAACGTCAGAAATGATTTGGATCTTTATCTGGGTGCAACGGCTATCAACTGGGACCAGTATTTCAGTTCCAGTACACGCATTGTTGTGGATTTCAACGGTACGAACCGAGAAATACGAAATAGCCAGTACGGGGCCATGAAGGTCAAAGACGCCATTGTTGATCGTTTCGTCAAAGGTAATCAGCCTCGTCCTACCATTGACCGTGAACGCCCTGATTTGCGTATTCATGTTCGTCTGTCCAATGACAGAGCCATTGTGGGTCTGGATATGGCGGGAAGCGGCCTGCATCAGCGTGGCTACCGGACTGAAGCCGGTCAGGCACCATTACGTGAAACACATGCTGCGGCCCTGGTGATGAAAAGTGGCTGGACGCCTGAACAACCATTGCTCGATCCCATGTGTGGTTCAGGTACGTTATTGATTGAAGCCGCCATGATTGCTGCGGAGATTGCTCCCGGCCTGAAGCGTAAGCACTGGGGCTTTGAAGCACTGAAAGATTTCGATGAGCCGGCCTGGCAGGAAATCCATGCTGAAGCATCCGTGAAGGCTCGTCGTGGCGTGAGTAAAGTTACGGTTAAGTTTTATGGCCGTGAAATGGACAGACGTGTCCTGAGTATTGCCAGAGATAATGCCGGCCGCGCAGGTGTGGTTGAGCTGATGGATTTTGAATACGGTGATGCAGCGCAACTGGTTCGCCCGAAAGATTTCGAAACCGGGGTGATTTTGTGTAACCCACCGTATGGTGAACGTCTGGGAACGACACCGGAGCTGATTGAACTTTATACCGAGCTGGGTAATCGCCTGAAATTAGCATTTGCCGGTTCCACTGCCTCGATTTATTCATCTTCAAACGAATTGTTAAGCTGTATGCGAATGCGCGCAGATAAACAGTTTAAACTTCGCAATGGTGCGCTGGACTGTGTCCTGAAGACCTACAAGATCACCGCTGGCGGTGTGAAGCAGGTGGAAGGTGCTCAGGAAGGTGAGTTGGAAGAGCAGCAGGTTGCCCCGGATTTTGCGAACCGTTTAAAGAAAAACCTCGCGAAGCTGGATAAATGGGCGAAGAAGGAAAAGCTGGATTGCTATCGCGTCTATGATGCTGATTTGCCGGAATACAACGCTGCGGTCGATAAATACAAAGACTATATCGTGATTCAGGAATACGCGGCGCCGAAATCCGTTCCTGAAGAAAAGGCCCGTCGCCGTCTAATGGATATCATGCGTGCAACGATTCAGGTGACTGGTGTAGACAGCGATAAAGTCGTGCTGAAAGTACGTGAGCGTCAGAAAGGCAAAAGTCAGTACCAGAAGCTGTCCAGTGCTGCCCGTTACATGACCGTCGATGAATACGGTGTGAAACTTCAGGTCAATCTTTTTGATTACCTTGATACCGGTCTGTTCCTGGATCATAAAATCACCCGCCGCCGTTTAGGTCAGATGGCCAAGGGCAAAGATTTTCTAAATCTGTTTGCGTATACCGGTTCCGCGACTGTCCATGCGGCTTGTGGGGGGGCCAAATCGACTACAACAGTCGATATGTCGAATACCTATCTGCGCTGGGCTCAGGAAAACATGGCGCTGAACGGACAGGTGGGTCAGCAGCATGAGTACATTCAGGCAGACTGCCTGCAGTGGCTGCAGGAAGTGGATGACACTTTTGATCTGATCTTCATTGATCCGCCAACGTTTTCCAACTCAAAGCGCATGAAGCAAAGTTTTGATGTTCAGCGTGATCACATCATGCTGATGGAGAACCTGAAGCGTATGTTGCGTCCGGGCGGCCAGATTGTTTTCTCCAACAACAAGCGCCATTTCAAAATGGATGAAGCAGGGCTGCTGGCGTTAGGCCTGCAAGCGAAGAATATTTCGTCTGAGACATTACCTCAGGATTTTGCACGGAATAAACACATTCATAACTGCTGGATTATCACGCATAAGGAAGGCGGCCTCTGAGCCGCCCATAACATAGAACTAAGGATTGTTACTTGCCTATCATCCTCTACAGTACGGAAGGGTGCCACCTCTGCGAACAGGCTTATGCGCTGCTTGCAGAGGCGGGTGTTGCCGGACAGGTTGACGTTGTTGATATTGCTTTTGATGACGGCCTGTTTTCTCGTTACGGTGTCACGATCCCTGTGGTGTCCATTGAAGCGAATGGATCTGTTTCTGAGCTTGGCTGGCCGTTTGATGCCAGCCAACTGACTAATTGGTTAAAGAGTCATGGCGTTAATTAAAATTAGTAATGCGCAGCTGGCCTATGGCGATCATCCTCTGCTGGATAACGCTGAGTTTTTGCTGCAGCCCAATGAGCGGGTGTGTCTGGTTGGCCGGAACGGTGCCGGTAAATCTACCCTGATGAAAGTCATCGCCGGTGATGTGCTGCTGGATGACGGAAGCATTCAGCGGATGAGCGAGCTGAAAGTATCGCGTCTCGAACAGGATCCGCCACGCGATGCAGACGGCACTGTGTTTGATTATGTTGCGGAAGGGCTGTCGGATGTCGGTGGTCTGCTCCGTGAATATCATCATCTGCTGGACAGTATTACCACTGACCCAAGTGAGTCGAACTTCGCAAGACTGGCCAAGGTGCAGGAGAAGCTGGATCACGCAGATGCATGGCAGTTCGATAATAAGATCACGTCGGTGCTTGAACATCTGGAGCTGAAACCGGAAATTTTGCTGACCGATTTGTCGGGTGGCTGGCAACGGAAAGCAGCACTGGCGAGAGCTCTGGTGAGTGATCCTGATATCCTGCTGCTTGATGAGCCGACGAACCACCTGGACGTCTCCACGATTGAATGGCTGGAAGGGTTTCTGAAAGACTTCCGCGGTTCCATTATCTTTATTTCGCATGACCGTGCCTTTATCCGTTCCATGTCGACCCGGATTGTGGATTTGGATCGGGGGCAGTTGAATTCTTTCCCTGGGGATTACGATAAGTACTTGGACGCGAAAGAAGAACTGCTGCGTGTTGAGAGCGAACAAAATGCTGAGTTTGATAAAAAGCTGGCTCAGGAAGAAGCCTGGATACGTCAGGGGATTAAAGCCCGTCGTACCCGTAATGAGGGGCGTGTTCGCGCGCTGAAGCAGCTTCGTGTTGAGCGAAGCGAGCGTCGCGAAGTGACGGGTAAGGCTGATATGCAGCTCCAGGAAGCCCGCCGTTCTGGAAAAGTGGTCTTCGAAGCGGAAAACATCAGTTATCGCTATGATGAAAAGCCAATTATCCAGGATTTCAGTTTCAATGTGATGCGTGGTGACAGAATTGCACTGATTGGCCCGAATGGCTGCGGGAAAAGTACATTACTCAAGTTATTGTTGGGTGAACTCCAGCCGACAGAGGGGCATTTCCACTGTGGTACGAAACTCGAAGTTGCTTATTTTGATCAGTATCGTGAAATTCTGGATCCGGAAAAGACGGTTCTGGATAACCTGGCTGAGGGTAAGCAGGAAGTCGTGGTCAACGGTCGTAGCAGGCATGCGCTGGGCTATTTGCAGGATTTCCTGTTTCATCCCAAGCGTGCCCGCACACCGGTGAAGGCACTTTCCGGAGGTGAGAAAAACAGGCTGCTGCTGGCTAAATTGTTCCTTAAACCAAATAATTTGCTGGTGCTTGATGAACCAACAAACGATTTGGACATCGAAACTCTGGAACTTTTAGAAGATATTCTTGCCAATTATCAGGGCACTTTGCTCTTAGTCAGCCACGATCGACAGTTTGTTGATAATACTGTGACCACAAGCTGGATTTTTGAAGGTCAGGGTGTCATTAATGAGTACGTTGGTGGTTACCATGATGCTCAGGCCCAGAGAGAAAATTCTGCATCTCAGAGAGCAAAAGCGCAGGCTGAAGCCATTGAGGCAGAAAAGAAAAAAGCTGAGAACAAACAGCGGCAGCAGGCAAACCGTGAGAAACCGGGTAAAAAACTGTCTTATAAGCTCCAGAAGGAACTTGAAGAGCTGCCTGCTCGTTTAGAAAATTTGGAAAATGAGATTGCCGGTCTGCAGGAGAAAATTAATGATCCTGCCTTCTTCCAGAGTGCGCCAGATGATACTCAAGTGACGCTGTCACGCCTTGCCGAGGCGGAACAGGCTCTTGAAGAAGCATTTGAGCGCTGGGAAGAGCTAGAAGCAATGCAAAAGGAATCCTAATGCGACATAAGACGTTCACGTTTTCTGCACTGGCGGTGTTCATCGCCAGTGCTACACAGGCTCAAGCGGCGGTTTATGATGTCATCGAAATTACGGGTGACACGAGCGGTGTAGAGACACTGCAGTACTATGATAAAAACACGAGTACGCTGGCTGAGAAGGTACAGTTTTACGGTCAGGGGATTGAACCGTCGGCAAGCGGTGTGAACTGTTTTGAAACCAGTTGTGCTTCTACGGATCACAAACTCTACGGTGAAAGCCGTTTTGGCAGTGATGGTGTCGATATTCGTGATGAAGTCCCATTCCAGTTGGATAATTTTCAGCAGATTAACGATCAGTGGTCTCTGGAAAGGTATTGTAATTCAGCATTAGGTTTCAACACATGTGATACCTGGGCGAAGATCCGTTACTTCGGCACGGATTACAATTCAGATAATCCGGAAAACGGAGAAAGCTTTGGCGGTTTACGTCGTGAGCAGTTTGCATGGCAGAACAACTATTACGCGAATACCTTACCATTGCTTGATAATGGGTCAGATAACCTTGAACGAGTAACGACCTTTGCCAATACGGCTGCTGGATATGACTCTAGCGTGACACCGTCACTGGGTTCGCTGGTGGACAGCAGTGATCATGTCACGACGAACGCTGCCGTGAATGCGTTAGGAAGCTCGACGTTGGGAGATTTTACCCTTGGTGTCACGAGCTCTGCCTATTTCGCCAACAATAATCACTACGCACGCCAGTTTAACAAGCGTGGCTTCGTGAATGTTAATGGCAATCAGGTGTCTTTGTTGCCTGTCACCGGAAACGATCTGGTGAAGAATATGGGCCAGACGTTAGCCTGGGATGCCGTGGAATATCCTGAAAACAGCGGTAATCTGCTGGTGGTTGGCAGCGCAGCATTTTCGCCTTCTGAACTGAATAACAACATGAAGGTGCCAGATGATGTGTCTGTGAGTCGAAGCGATCTAACGAATTGTAAAACGAATGGTGCCGACCCGAGTCAGATCTTCAACTCTTGGGCATGTCAGTTTGTTGTGTTTGCGAATGATGCCGTGTTCTGGAACGTTGACGGCAGTGCAACGAATCCTGAGGCACAGCTGTTGTCTGAAAGGGCTTCGAACCGTCCTGCACTTGATCCGGATGATAAGAACCGTTCTTTCCAGGCTTCAGCTCGGGCTGTTGCTTTAGTGAACCAAAAGCCTGTGATGGTGGGTTATACAACCGACTCTGTCGGCAATGACTATTATGCAATGCGCGCCGCTGTCTACAAGCTGAAAGACGGCGTCACAGGAACACCAACAGCTAAAGACTGGACAGTATCCTATATCCCGAATCTGAATATTGAATCAGGGGATGAGCGTGTCTATCGCTATACGCTCGCGACGGACATTAATGAAAACGGCAAGGTTATTGGTGTTGCGAAGTCAGCACGCTCCGAAGAGCGTTCATTTGCTGAAAAGTTGTATGTATACGACGTCAACACACAAAAGTTCTCCTGGCTGGATTCTTCCGTGAGCAGCTTATTTTTTAAAGGTGCGAATGGTTTTGCCAGTGAGATTAATAACAATGACCAAATCGTTGGGTGGGTTGATACGGAGACCGTGAACCAGGTGAATGGCCGTCAACGTCGTCAACGCGCATTCACTTATCTGGCTGGCAGTGACACTGTCACAGATGCATTGCCAGCGAAGTCCGCATGGTTGCTTGATGATCTGACGAACGATGATGTCCTTAGCGGTAATGCCAATAAATTCCGTATTGCGCAGGCGACCGGGATCAATGATGCCGGAGTGATTTCTGCAACGGCACTTAAATGCGAGAATGGTTTTCAAAACCTCAGCAAAGATGCCAAGTGTGAAGGCGAAGAGCGTTTGGTCGCGGTACAGCTTGTTCCCAAAACGGATGCAAAAGTACAAGCACGTTTGGATGAAAAAGAGAAGGTCACCCGGAAAGGTGGTTCACTTGGGCTAGTGACGCTGTCACTTCTGGTGTTTTTTGGGTTACGCCGGAAACAGTAATCTTGCAAACTTTGTTTAAATTTTAATCAGGCTCACAAGTTGTGAGCCTGATTTTTTATGAAGGTTGATATCTTTCTCTAAATATCCAATCCTTAGAAGTGGAGTCACAAAAGCTCCATCATTATGTAATGGTAATGATGAATATGAATAAGGATGAGGATCGAACTATGAAGAGACAAAAGCGGGATCGTATGGAACGCGCACAATCTCGAGGCTATCAGGCTGGTTTAAATGGTCGTTCCAGTGATTCATGTCCATATCAAACAATGGACGCCCGTATGAATTGGCTAGGTGGCTGGCGTGATGCAAGAGAAGAGGTGCAATCTGGCCGCGCGAAATAAATAATAGTCTTTCACCCTCATATCCACAACCATGCAGAGCCCCTTTGGAGTAGGGGCTTTTCCTTTTCTGGATGCTGAAACGTAAAAAAGCCGCATGAATGCGGCTTTTGAAAGATAAATAACTGAATCAGATTCAGAAATTAGAAGTGTCCTGGAACAGACCAACTTTCAGGTCTTTGGCGACATAAATTTCTTTACCGTCAACCAATACACGGCCATCTGCAACACCCATGATCAATTTACGGTTGATGACACGCTTCATCTGAATTTCGTAAGTGACTTTTTTAGCCGTCGGCAGGATCTGTCCGGTAAATTTCACTTCACCCACACCCAGTGCGCGGCCTTTACCTTCGCCGCCAATCCAGCCCAGGAAGAAACCTACCAGCTGCCACATTGCATCTAAGCCCAGGCAGCCAGGCATGACTGGGTCACCAGGGAAGTGGCAGTCAAAAAACCAAAGATCCGGATTGATATCCAGTTCAGCAGTAATCAGACCTTTACCAAACTCACCACCTTGATCGGTGATTTCGGTAATCCGATCCATCATCAGCATGTTTGGTGCTGGTAATTGAGGACGGCCAGGACCAAACAGTTTGCCCTGGCTAGATTCGAGGAGATCGTCACGGTTATAAGAATTGCACTTCTTCATTGGATGCTTATTTCTCTTTGAAATTATTGGGGCAATTTAGCTTACACCTGTACGCTATAACAACTCGGATCAGTGGTGGCCCAACCAGTTCCTGAAAAATGACAGCCAGCCGCGGTCATCACTGTGTCCGCTATGTACATGCTCAATACGATCTGCAATGACGTCCAGCAACGTGTCTTCCTGACCGTCTTCTTTGCTTGCATCACGACTGAAAGCTTTACCCGTCAGCAGAGGCAGGGCGTCGTTCACGCTCTCTACAGCCCAGATATGGAAACGACCTTGCTGAATCGATTCCAGTACCTCATCGGAAAGACACAGATTACTGAGGTTTGTTTTCGGTAATATGACACCTTGCTGACCAGTTAATCCGCGGTACGCACAAACCTTGTAAAAACCTTCGATTTTTTCATTAATGCCACCCACGGCCTGGACACGTCCGAACTGATCGACGGCGCCGGTAACTGCAATTTGCTGATTGATCGGTTGCTGAGACAGTGCTGAAACCAATGCGCAAAGCTCTGCCAGAGAAGCGCTGTCACCATCTACTTCACTATAGGATTGTTCAAAAACAATCGAGGCAGCATAAGGCAGCGGTTGGTCCAAATTCAAAGCAGCACTTAAAAATGCCTGCATGATCATCATCCCTTTGGCATGGATATTACCGGCGAGCTCTGCTTTACGTTCGACATCGGAAATATCGCCGTCACCGAAATGCACGACACAAGAGATACGGGCGGGTTCACCGTAGGCTGTTGGATGGCCTGGCATCTCAACGACGGTTAAACCGTTCACCTGGCCGACTTCCTTGCCCTGGCAGTCAATGATCACCTGGCCATGATGAATATCTTCAATAGCCCGTTCAGGCAAATAAGCGCTGCGATATTCTTTGGCTTTGAGCGAACGTTGAATGTGCTCAGCATGAATTAACTGGCCTTCGGACTCGATGGCTGCTTCGCAAAGCAAACTTAAATACCAGATTGGGCAAAGGGGCAGGCGATTCTGATCTTCTTCATGGCGAGCACCTGTTCTCATCAGCAGTTTCAGTGCTTCGGTGTCTGCAATATCGGGAAGCTTTGCTTTTTGAATCATCGATTTCAGATAACCCAGATAATCCGGCAGGTTATCCTGAGCCAGGCGCATATCCTGTTCGAATTCCCCGTACATACTGAATCCGGAAGCAATATCAGGCTCAGCATTTTCAAGCTCAGCCATCAGGTATCTGTCACCAATCAATACGAGTTTTACATTCAGCGATTCTGGCGTAGGAAGTGGGTATAATTTCTTCTGAGTTACTGGTTGCCACTCAAGCTGTCCATTCATCAATACGGCTTTTAATCTTGGCCACAGGCTTGGATTCGCCAGGATACTCGCTACAGAGAGGACCAGGTAACCGTTGTTGGCTTGATGAAGTAACCCGTGTTTGACCTGAGGTTTGGTCAGTTTTCCGTCTTCAAGCGGCGGGTAAACTGCACCAAATAAGTTGATTTCAGTGACGTTGTCACCTGCAATGATGACAGAGGATTCTTCAACTGACGTTTGAGGTGCGCTGTGGAAGTGATGAATTAAATCAATCACATAATCACGGTAAATTTTGTTGTCCGGAGCTGTAACCCGAAGAACTCTGGGTTGAATAGTAACTGCTGTGAATCGGCGTACAGCATCGCACAGGCGATCTTGTAAAATGCCTGTCGGTGCAGGGGGGAGTTGTGCATATTGCGCCAGAACTGATTCATACTGCGAATAGTCTGGAAGCATGGTACGCCAGGATTCTTCTTGCATATCTCGATGTAAATTCCGTTACTGTGAAAAAGACAGCAGTATAAAGGAATCGCTGTCCGCATAATAGAAGACGTTTGGATTTTGCTGGTCAGGTGAAAACGGTCAGCCAGGATTTGTGTTAGCTGGGCCTAAAAAACAAAAGGTTACTCACTGCATCATTGTGCTTCATGGGTAACTTGGTTACACTGTCACTCTATACTAATTGTAGTCTTTCACAAACTCAGATAAGCAGCGGATTATGAAATATCAGCAATTGGAAAA
This sequence comes from Photobacterium sp. 53610, assembly GCF_036409375.1. NCBI lineage: Bacteria > Pseudomonadati > Pseudomonadota > Gammaproteobacteria > Vibrionales > Vibrionaceae > Photobacterium > Photobacterium sp. 53610. The sequence goes on from NZ_JAXOFS010000001.1 coordinate 849,714, forward strand.
CCTGGAAGCTGGCTGGAAGTGGGGTTATCTCGCAAAGAAATATAAGGAAGGAGAGGCTATCACTCGATACATTGACACGAGTGAAGCAGAAGCGGCTGTGCAGTCTTTTCTTGCGCTGGAACACGAGCCAACAAAAGTGCTGGAATGGATTCAAAACCATATGTCTCCGGCATTGGATAACAAAATGAAGCAGGCGATTCGTGCAAAACGAAAACGTCACTTCAATGCTGAACAGGTCCACACCCGGAAGAAATCGATTGATCTGGATTATCGGGTTTGGGAAAAGCTGTCTGATAAATCCAGAGAGCTAGACTGTACGCTATCCGATACGATTGAGTATCTGCTGAGTGAGAGTAGTAAGTCGCTGGAAGCCAATAAAAAAGTTCAGGACATCAAACAAGACTTAAGTAAATTGCTTCAGCTTGATTGATTCGCTATACCTAATATCAGGCGCTGTTTGTTAGAGGATGGAAACAATGGAATATGTGTTTTTACTTGCAATCGCAGTACTTATCCTGGTTTTTAAAGATCGTCCGGTGATGGTGTTAACCTTTGAGCAAGGGGAGTTGGTCAAAACGAAAGGGAATATCCCAGCTGGCTTTTTAAATAGCTGCAAAGATATTGCTCATAGAGAGCCTTTTAATGGAAAAGTCAAGGTGTATAAAAACCGTTTTACGACGAAGTTGATTTTTTCCAGAGATGTACCGGTCAAAGTAAAACAGAAAATCCGTAACGTGTTCCCGTTTACAAACAGTAATAAAAAGGTGGGGCATAAACGCGCATGAATTGAATCTAAGGTCTGAATACCCACCAGACCTTTTTTGCTCCACCTTAGCGCACTATAACTTTACTTTCTATCTAACAATATAAATGACATTCACACTGAACCGCTAGCCTTGAGCACTCATTTGGCGACTTTGATGTACTTTCTCCAGGCATTGGTTCAGTTTCTTCATTGAAAGTGGTTTTACAATATAGCCGTCAGGTTTATGGGATATCACTTTTTTCACGGTCTCTATTTCACTTTCTCCTGTAACAATGATCACCGGTAAATGAGGGAAGTCCTGTTTAATTTGTGTCAGCAGGGGAATGCCGTCGAGGGGAACGTTAAGATTCAGGTCAAGAAATACACAGTCGAGTGAATGACCAACCAATTTGGATTTAGCAAAGATGGCTTCGGCCTGGCTAGTTGAACCTGCATAAAGAAGCGTTTTGGGTTGGGCGCTGTTTCTCAGAAGTTGTGCTAAAATCTGCGCCATCACTTTGTTATCTTCAATAATCAGCACATTCTTCATCCACAGCCATCCTTTTCTTTTTATGGGTTTTTATTTACTTAGATACTAGAAAAGATTTCATCGACAATCTAGAAAATTTAGGCATTACTTATTGCATCTAATGCACCATAACTTATTTTTTAGCAAAAATATAAACAAGTTCACAATACAAAATGATACAAACATTAATTACATCATTATCTAGCTTAAACAGGGAACATCTCTGCTGAACTGAATGATTGCTGAAAGTTTAGATATTCCTCACGATATCTATCAACCCAAGAGAAGGGCATCCCAGTAAAATGGTATGTTTGTCATAAACATGGTTTCAAACTCAGCCATCATCACTCAATGTATCAGGTGTAACCTTGTCAATGCAGGCTTCTCCACTCGCTTATTTGAAATATTATCGGCGCTGTTATCGTGAAGACAGTCATGATCTCTCTTTGTCGAATGTCTTAAAAATTCGGCAGGATAGAAGGCTATGGATTCGAGAAGAAGAAAACCTGCTCAGCGGTAAATTACCCAGGCAACCTGTCGTCGATAAAGTTGCGGAAGAGATGGCGAAGCAGGTCGATTTGTATCGAAGAGAAAAGCGTTTGATCTACGGTAGTTTGATGATCAAAGGCCAGATAAATATTACGAATGGTATTACTGCACAACGACAGCTGTTTTCGCCATTAATTTATTTGCCGGCTGAACTGATTCTTGATGATGTCGAACACAGATGTGTTCAGGTTGATGTGACTGACATTCGATTAAACAACGCGCTCCTGAGGCAAATACTTAACCCTGAGATTGATCCGCAGGTGATTGATACATTTCCAGAACCAGTGTTTCCGCTGACCGACATTTATATTGCCCAAGTCGGACACTGGTTGGGGACACATTGCCAGGTACAACGCCTTGAAAGTTTAGCCAGATGGCCGTTTTTAGAATGCGCATCAGAGACAATGAAAATTTCCGGCACGGATAACATTGAGCTGGTGTGTGCCAGCGGACTCTTTCTTGCAGACAGAAGCCGAGGGAGTCGGGGCGTTTTACATGAATTGAATCTGATGCAACAACGGCAATCGCTTTCTCAGCCATTAATGCAATTGTTTCATTTAGAAAGCCATCGTGAGAAGCAACAAAGAAAAACAACATCTCACGCATGCCATTTACCATATCAGTTGAGTTTGCCTCAGCAACAGGCCTTGAAAAATGCTGCGCTCCAACCTTTAAGCATCCTGTCCGGACCTCCAGGCACTGGGAAAAGTTTTACCATTGCTGCGATGGCTATTGACCGTATGATGCATGGTGAATCTGTTTTAATCGTAGCTAAAACAGATCAGGCCATTGATGTGATTGCGGAAAAACTCCGGGATGGTTTTGGTCTTGAAGGTGGCTTTGTTCATGCTAACAGCACATCCTTTAATAAAACGATGCGCCAGTATCTGGAGAGTATTCTGCTGTCCGGTCAAAGAGTGACGGCGTCACAAAATGACAACTCTTCACAGCAGCTGAAACAGACAGGTGCTGAACTCGCAAAGGTTGAAAAAGAGTTTTCACGAGCTTTATGGATTGCCCGTTACGCAAGCGGACATAACTCCGGAACCTGGTTACAAAAACTCAAAGCAAATTTTATGAGTCGTTTTATTAAAGGAAACGCCTTATGGGAAACACAAGAGACGCTGCAACGTGCCACACAAGTTTATAACAGCCTGGCGATGTCAGAAATTAACCGGACCAGGAATGAACAACTGGCTGATGTACTTCAGACACAGCGCAGGACAATGCATCAGTTCTGGGATGCATTGAAAGCAAGGAACTCAAAGACTCAGGAAGAACGTTTCAGGGATACCGATTTTACAACGATAACGACAGCATTACCGATTTGGCTGGTTACAGTAGATGAATTGAGCCAGTCTTTACCGTTGCACGAATCCTTATTTGATGTGGTCATTTTTGACGAAGCGACCCAATGCGATATCGCAAGCGCGCTGCCGGCACTTTATCGTGCCAAGCGGGCGGTTGTTGCAGGTGATGTGAAGCAACTCCGTCATGTTTCTTTTCTTTCTCGCGGCCAACAGAACAAATTCTGGCATGAAGAAGGCTTACCAGAACATTTGTTAGAGAACTTCGCTTATCGCGATAAGTCACTGCTGGATTGTGTGTCTGCCAGTTTATCCAATCAAAGTGCTGTGACGTTTCTGGATGAGCACTACCGGAGCCAAGCCGATCTGATCAGATTCAGCAATCAATACTTCTATGGTAATCGTCTGAAAATCATGCAGGCACGCCCGGGGGGCTCACAGCAACCTGCATTAGAATTTATTTATTTGCCAGAAGGCCAACGTACTAAAACAGGGCGTAACTCAGCAGAAAAAGAAGCTGTGATTACTTTAATTCAATCTTATCTTGATGCTTTTCGTAACGCGGTGTACCCACCAAAAATCGGAGTCATCTCTCCGTTCAGAGAACAGGCTGCTTTTATTGAGAAAGCGGTAGAGAAAGAGTTTTCGTATGAAGTAATACAACGGCATGCGCTGCGGGTCTCAACGCCTTATGGATTTCAAGGTGAAGAGCGTGACATCATGATTCTGTCGATGGCTGTAGATGAAAACAGTGCTCGGGCTGCAGCATACTTAAATCGGGAGGATATGTTTAATGTCATGGTGACCCGCGCAAGGAAGTCACAGGTCATCTTTCATTCGTTCATTCCCGAAGTGTTGAGTCATCAGAATTTGCTCCGCCAGTATCTTGGCTTTTCTCATGACGATAAAGCTACAACGACGCAGCAAAACGCGGAATCATTTATCTGTGATTTCACTAACCAGATCAAACAAGCGCTGGAACGGGCAGGGATTCAGTATTGGGTCGGCGCTTTTGTTGCAGGCGAAAATATTGACGTGATCTGTCAGCATGGAGAAAGCACGCTAGGCCTCGATTTAATCGGTTACAGTGGCGATTTTGAAGGATACTTTGACCTCAATACTCACAGAACCTTCCAGCGCGCCGGACTGCAAGTACTCCCGGTACCTTTCCAGCTATGGCAATCTGACCCTGAACGTGTTCTTCGTGAAATTAAAAATCGCTTAAGTATAAGCTAGCCAGGTTACCGCGTAACTTTTTGTGTGAGGTTCCGTCCAGTATTGGCTGATGCTGATAATATCGGAAATGATCGCGTGGCGGATTCCTTGGAGCATATTCAAATACAGAATGAGTTACAATGTAACTTTATTAGGATATACGCTGGTATGCAGCACCTAATTTAATGAAGCGTTTGACCAAACGATAAACTTGGCGCGACTCAGTTTAAGTAAACCGGCAGCCTCAACATCGGTGAGCCGTTTGTCACAGATGTCTTGGATAAGCTTGATTCTCAGTAATTCATTGTCAGTCATGGTTACCAACATCATTTAAAGCTTACATCAACCAAACAGATGTGAATTAAGATAGGTAAAAACAGGACATTTCAATCTGGCTCAAACCTGACACTTCTAACTAGATCTTACACCCTCGGTGCGCATAACATAGATTATGTTAAATAATGTGTCCGGAGGAAGTTATACTTTTTATATCCTGCGTACTCCTATTCTCAAATGGCTTTGGTTCTGACATGTTTGAGTAGCAATTTAACCATAATCGGATTTACCATAAAATAGGTAATTCACACTATGATTTAAGCTCTGCTGCAAATGTTAGTTTGCCTGGTCCTTCAATCTTAAGTGGAATAACCTGACAGACAAACGCCTAGCGTTTGTCTGTGGAAAGATGAGAATTATTCTGTCACCGAGACAATTTCAGCATACTCACTTAACATTTTATCAAGTTCCGGAACGCGGATTGGTTTTGCTAAAAATCCATCCATTCCAGCTTCCCGGTACTCGACCTGATCAGAATGCATGGCGTTTGCCGTCAAAGCGATAATCGGAAGCTCGCACTGTTTTTCTCTGAGCTTTCGGGTTGCTTCCATACCGTCCATAACAGGCATAGAAATATCCATCAAAATCAAATCAAATTGCGTTGGCGATGCCATAACCATATCCAAAGCCATCTGGCCATGATCGGCAACCTGTACTTTGTGTCCTCGCTTCTCAAGCATTAGTTTTGCAACCATCTGGTTTGTCTTGCTGTCTTCGGCCAACAAAATAGAAAGCGATCGACTCTGAGTGCTTTTGGGCTTCAGTGTCTGTTCTTCTTGTTGTGTTTCAACCACAGTGATCGGCAAGAAAACAGTAAAGCAGCTTCCTTGCCCGAGCTGACTTTGAAGTGAAATTCTTCCCTGCATTTTCTCAATGAGATGCCGGCTAATTGCCAAACCAAGACCCGTGCCGCCGTAACGCCGAGTGATGCTGCCATCTGCTTGCACAAATGGATTGAACAGATTCTTCTGTGCTTCTGCAGAAATACCAATGCCCGTATCAATCACTTTTACCGTGACTTCATTATTCTCTGTTGCGACAGCAACTTTGACTGAACCCTGATCCGTAAATTTAATGGCGTTCCCGATCAAATTGAACATGACTTGGGTGACACGGTTTTTATCACCAAGCATCCTTGCCGGCACAGCTGGATCAACACTGACACTCAGAGTGATATCTTTCTTCATGGCCTGATCTTCAAGCTGCTCAACCACAAGACTGACGCAATCCGTGACAGACATCGGCTCCAGATATAAATCGAATTTGCCAGATTCAATACGGGACAAATCCAGAATGTCATTAATAATAGTCAGAAGAAGCTGGGCAGACTGCTCCATCTGATTGATCCATTTCAATTGATTAGCATCGAGGCCTGAATCAGCCAGTGTATCCATCAAACCAAGAACCGCATTCAACGGAGTACGTATCTCATGGCTCATCATCGCCAGAAATTGTGACTTGGCTGCGTTCGCTGATTCCGCTTGTTGCCGGGCCTGTTGTAACTCAACCAGACGTTGCTTCTTGCTGGTAATGTCTTTCGCCGTACCCCGGTAACCTCTTAACTCACCATGCTTATTGAAATATGGACTGGCACTGAAACTAATCCATGCCCCACCCTCAATGCCTGGTAACTGCCATTCAAGATCTTCAAAATCTTCATTTTTAAGTAGCTTATGCCGCAGCTTAGTCTGAAAATCTTTGTCGTCATCAAATAAATCCAAAAGACTCTTTTTATCAATCACGTGGTTGGACAGATCAGGAGCCGAAATGTAGGTAAAACGAAATTCTGTGTCGATCTCCCAAAACCAGTCACCAACTGTATTCGCAAAGTCTTTGAATCGTTGCTGGCTGTGTAGCAGTTCTTGTGTTCTGACCGTGACCAGAGTTTGCAGTCTTTCCCGGTAATCGATATCAATGATGGCACGCTCAAGTAACGGTCTGAAACGCGCGAGAACCCTTTTACAGGCGGAACCAAATTGTCCTGGTTCAGAATGAATAAACAGGAGTAACGCATCTCCGGAGCTGACTTTGACGCCGGTCATCAAAACGGAACGACATAAGGCAAGTTTATCTTTTGATAACCTCTTGAATTCAGAAACCTGTGCAGGATCAAACAGCGCGATACTTTCACCATTAATCGCCCGGATAAAGGTTTGATTGACTTCCCAGTTGCAGCCTTCGAAATGAACACAGGTCGTGACGAGCTCTTCAAGTTGAGAGGATTCATCTTCACGAGTCAGAACCAGGGCGTGTTCAAAACCAATATACTTACGCAAAACGGCCAGCAGACTGTTAAATACCTGACGCTTATTATTTGCGCCAGCCATTGCAGACATGCCAGCCAGAATTGCCGAGTATTCGTCTCTGAGTTGTTTTTCCCGTTCCTGGCTTCTCAGCAATGCAAGCAGGGTTTCCTGTAAAGTCTCTGTTTCTTTCCCTGTCATGCTTTTCATTCCCGGTAAAATAAAACTTTAGATATCATCAAATTGCCGTGCTCATTCTCACCACCAACAAACTGCCCCTGCTCGCCGAAGGTAAATGGACAAATGTATGGCGCGTCACACATAGCCTGCCGCATTTTTTCAGCAACCTGTGCCATTCTTGGCTTCACCTGAAGCATACAGCCTGCACAATAAATACTGATGCCACCAATCGCCTCAATTTGATGATGACTTTCTACCAGCCCGCCAACATCACGACCGGCACGGTTCACCAAATTGTCTTCTGTGCCCGTCATCAGATAAAAACGTTCTCCTTCCTTTATAGAAGCAAATAACGTAATTCCGCCACGTTCAGTAACTGAATTGGGATGAGCCAGTTTAAAATAAGGTAAATCATGTAAGATTCCGGCAACCCGCCCCAACGGGTACAAGGCCGAAAGAGACATGATCGATTCGTTGTAGCTTAACGAATGCTCTATCCATTCCTCATAGACTTCTTTAGCAGGACGGTGATCAAGTTCGATCAGTTCCCTGCCGTCAACCTTAGTCGCAACCGCAGACAGCCCTGTTTTCGCATACCCGGAATGAAATGAAAAACTGACTTCGCAAGTTGGATAGAAGACACTGACTGCGACCCCTTCAGAAGAGGTATGGTCCTGAGTAAAAAGCTGCCATTGACCTGCAACATTTGCATCGGCTGCACTGCCGCCTATGATGGGAACCGGGGTACCGAACTCCTGAGAAATTGCTTCGATCGCTTCTTCTTCTGCGCCAGGGCTGGCGTGCAATAAAATCATTGAAGGCAGCTCGCCTAAACGGCCCGTGTTTTGGATTGCTTTTAATACGGCTTGCCGGGCCATTTGCCCTGGCCTTTGGTGTGTGGAAACCAATGCCGAGCCATAAGCGCCGTTAAAATCAAAAACGGCCCAAAGACCAATCACGGTATCAGGAAAATATCCTAATTCTGTCAAAATGCCCTGGCAGGATGAACACCCTAAGATCTGAGTATCAGGGAAGTCGGCAACGAGCTGCTGCCTGATGAGATTGGCATCTTCATGTCCGGAAAAGTAAACCAGCAGAAGGCTGGGACGAACCAGCCTGGCTTTGAGTTTTTCAACGGCTTCGCCAATTGCTGACTCTGTATCACCCAAGGTGGAGTAACTGGTAAGGATTTCCATGCTTCATTCGCGGCTGTTAGTGTATCTTCCTCATGATAGACAGTTTCAATTTGAGGATCAGCAGACGATTGAATTTTTATTAAAAAATCTCTTAAGTCTGCGGACAAGCTACCGTTATTACTAGGTAGCAATTCTTCACAGAGCAGATACGGACATGACAAAGCAACCAGTAATCATCGTAACAGAAGGAACAACAGCGTTAGGCAAACGTATCTGTAAAGAGATCGCTGCGACGCAGTCGATTGTCATCGCGTTAAGTAATGATGAAAATGCAGGTTTTGACCTCGTGGCAGAGGATCCGAGAGTGCGGTTTCGAAAGGCTGATTGCTACAAAGAGTCTGATATTCAATCTGTGGTGCAAGAAATTCAGTCGCAGTTTGGTCGACTGGATGCATTAGTAAATAACCCGCCACTGACTCCGCCAGGTCATGATATCTCGTTCACAGAGCTGGATCTGTTCGACTGGAATCAGGCCTTACACCAACAGATAACTGCCCCCCTATTTACAGCCAGACTGTGTTTTCCCTTACTCAAAACAACCCAGGGTGTAATTGTCCATGTCGTTCCTACCCCGCAGGACACAGCAGTGAACAATGAAGTACTCTCCGTCTGCAGTCATGGTTTGATCGGCCTGACTGAGTCGATGGCGAACAGTTTGTCGCCAGATGTGAGGGTACATGCTGCATGTTACTCTCTGAACAGTAAAAAAGATGATAAAACTGATGCAAATCAAATTAGTGATGTCGCGGCTATGGTACGTTTTTTAGTTAGCAAAGAAACTGCTCACATGAATGGTCAGGTCTTTAAAGTATCAAATCGAGTTTCTGATAAAAAAGCCATTTAAATTTATTATCAGCAATCAAATCATGAAAAGTTGATTAAAATAATCATATCTACATGTTTAATATGAATTATTTTGATCTAAAAAATCAATATATAAACACCTTCGTCAGACTCAATTCTGACTTTCCATCCTGAGGTCATCGCAGAGCTTTCAGGCAGAGAAAAGTTACCTTGTATGAAATACTTAGTAACATTTAAAACAATAGTCTCTGCCTGAGTGACATTTGCGGGGGAAATCAGCACCGCATGAGACACAACAAAGTCCAAAGGCAACTGCAACTGGTATTGATTCCCCCCTTTTTCAGGAAGCTGAATTAAGCGAATTTCCATCTTCCTTTTTGATATATCTTCAACACATTCTCCCGACTCCTTTTGGCACAAAACAGAGACTTCCTCTGCAGGCCTCACCTCTTTATATGTAATTGTTCTCCATACAAATGCTGTGATCAGCACAGCAAGTAAGACCAGAATTTGAATCAGTCGGGCTTTTGTTAATTTTTGAGCTGCCATGATTGTATACATTTCCCATGTTACAGAGTTCAAACTTTTCACATAAAAATAGTGAGCGATAACAAGTGCGTTGCCATCGCACTGTCATTCATTTCTCATCTCAAGTATTATGCGTGCTGAAAATGCCACTTTTACAACAAAATAGCAATTTCTGTGTCGAATTGGTTATAAAAACAACACAGCATATAGCTAAGCTTTGGGTGGCATTGCGAAATGAAGTTGTTCGCAAAGAAACAAGAGTGTAGTTGAAAATTTTTAGTGGAAGCATGCAACATGAGCCAAGTAAAGCAGCTTGATCAAAACTACAACTATACGGTCGTTCGTCAATTCACTATAGCCACCATACTGTGGGGAATTGTCGGAATGAGCGTTGGTGTATTTATTGCCGCTCAGTTGGTATGGCCGGCACTTAACTTTGACACCCCTTGGTTGACATACAGCCGTCTGCGTCCGCTGCATACCAATGCAGTGATTTTCGCATTCGGTACCAGTGCGCTGTTCGCGACATCCTATTATGTCGTTCAACGTACATGTCAAACCACGTTGTTTGGTGGCAAGTTAGCGTCGTTTACCTTCTGGGGCTGGCAAGCCGTCATCCTGTCAGCAGCGATTTCGCTGCCAATGGGATTCACAACCAGTAAAGAATATGCTGAGCTGGAGTGGCCAATCGATGTGCTGATTGCTGTCGTATGGGTTGCTTACGCTGTCGTATTCTTCGGGACCATGATTAAACGAAAGACCTCCCACATTTATGTGGCAAACTGGTTCTTCGGTGCCTTCATCCTGACAGTGGCTGTGCTGCACATTGTAAATAGTATGGCAATTCCGGTCTCTATGACGAAGTCATACTCGGTTTACTCTGGTGCTGTCGATGCCATGGTTCAGTGGTGGTACGGTCACAACGCAGTAGGTTTCCTCCTTACTGCCGGCTTCCTGGGAATGATGTACTACTTCGTTCCTAAGCAAGCTGGTCGTCCTGTTTATTCCTACCGCTTGTCTATCGTGCACTTCTGGGCACTGATTTCTCTGTACATCTGGGCAGGCCCTCACCACCTGCACTACACCGCTTTGCCAGACTGGACTCAGTCTCTGGGTATGGTGATGTCTCTGGTACTGTTTGCACCATCCTGGGGTGGTATGATCAACGGTATCATGACGCTGTCAGGCGCATGGCATAAACTGCGTTATGACCCAATCCTGCGCTTCCTGGTTGTTTCTCTGTCGTTCTACGGCATGTCAACCTTCGAAGGCCCAATGATGGCAATTAAGACAGTCAACGCCCTGTCCCACTATACCGACTGGACAATCGGCCATGTACACTCCGGTGCATTAGGCTGGGTTGCAATGGTTTCCATTGGTTCGGTTTATCACCTGATTCCAAAACTCTTTGGCCAAGAACGTATGTACTCAATCAAACTGATTAACGTGCATTTCTGGCTGGCAACTATTGGTACAGTTCTGTACATCGTTGCAATGTGGATCTCTGGTGTGATGCAAGGTCTGATGTGGCGTGCGGTGAATACTGACGGTACGTTGACTTATAGCTTTGTTGAAGCCCTACAAGCATCTTATCCGTTCTACTTCGTGCGTTTCTGCGGTGGTTTGGTCTTTGTAACAGGCATGCTCTTAATGGCTTACAACGCATATAAGACGATTGTCGCACCCAAAGACAGCCTGAAAGCCGTAGAGCAACCAGCTTAAGGAGTACAACAGATGAGCTTTCGTCACGAACTTGTAGAAAAAAATGCTGGTTTGCTGGCCATTCTGATTGTCATTGCAATCAGCTTTGGTGCCCTGGTTGAAATCACACCGCTGATTTATCAGGAGCAAACCACTGAGCCTGTTGAAAACCTGCGCCCATATACCGCCCTGGAAATGGAAGGCCGTGATATTTACATCCGTGAAGGTTGTACCGTATGTCACAGCCAGATGGTTCGTCCGTTCCGTTCAGAAACAGAACGTTACGGCCATTATTCCGTTGCCGGTGAAAGTGTTTGGGAACACCCATTCCTGTGGGGTTCAAAACGTACAGGTCCTGACCTGGCGCGTGTTGGTGGTCGTTATTCAGATGAATGGCATCGAGTCCACCTTCGTAACCCACGTGATGTCGTTCCTGAATCTAACATGCCTGGTTTCCCTTGGCTGGAAACGAACACGTTAGATGGAAAAATCACCTCTAAAAAGCTGGCATTATTCCGTGATAAGTTCGGTGTTCCCTACACTGATGAGCAAATCGCAAAAGCTGGTGATGATGTGAAAGGCAAGACTGAAATGGACGCACTTATTGCTTACCTTCAGTCGTTAGGTCACGCGATGAAATAAGGAGGCACCATGGATATTGGAACCATTCATAGCATTTGGACAGTCATCCTGTTCGCTAGCTTTATTGGTATTGTCCTTTGGGCCTACAGTAAACGCCGTAAATCTCAATTCGACGAAGCTGCAAACCTTGTGTTTGCCGACGAAGAACTGGATATGGCCACGCGTGAAAAAGACAGGAGCAAATAAGAATGTCTACGTTTTGGAGTATATGGGTCTCAGTCATCACGCTTGGCACCTTAGCCGCGATGGCAGGTCTTCTGATCTGGTGTAGCCGCGACAAAATGGGTGTAGAAGAAGGTGAAGACATGGGACACGAATACGATGGTATTCGTGAAATTAACAACCCACTGCCTAAGTGGTGGTCTTACATGTTTTGGGGGACCATCATTTTCTCACTGGCTTATCTGGCGCTTTATCCAGGCTTAGGTAATTTCAAAGGTTTGTTTGGTTGGCAGAGTTCAGATCAAACAGTTCGTACTGTCGCTGAGTCAAAAGCTTCTATTGCAAACGCCCAGCAACAACAAGAGCTGAACCAGTATGCCAAAGAGCTGGGTGATGCTGAGCAAGCCTACGGTGAGCTGTTTAAGACACTGGCTTATGATGAGTCTGGTAATCATCTTCGTCCAATCGAAGCGATTGCAGCAGATTCGGAAGCCCGTCGTGTTGGCCAGCGTCTGTTCCTGCAGAACTGTGCTCAGTGCCATGGCTCTGATGCTCGTGGTCAGCAAGGATTCCCGAATCTGACAGACAACGACTGGCTGTACGGTGGTGAACCTGAGACGATCAAGACAACCATCATGCATGGCCGTCAAGGTGCAATGCCTGCGTGGATTGACACTTTAGGTGAAGACGGTGTACAAGAAGTAGCCAGCTATGTTCTTAGCCTGTCTGGACGTAAAGTAAATGCCAAAGAAGCTGCTGCAGGTAAACAACGCTTTGTTGTCTGTGCTGCCTGCCATGGTACTGACGGTAAAGGTAACCCGGCTTTCGGTGCACCTGACCTGACAGATAACACCTGGCTGTTTGGCGGTTCACGTCGTGCGGTTGTTGAGACGATCACTCACGGTCGTCAAGGTGTTATGCCAGCATGGGAGCATATTCTGGGTGAAGAAAAAATCCAGCTTATCTCTGCATATGTCTGGGGTCTGAGCAACAGCGAACAGTAATTCATATTTCTGTTACGAATCAGTTGATTGTTGACGTTTGCTGACAATTTCACTGAAGATATGCCACTGAGCCCCTGCTAAAATCAGGGGCTCTTTTTATAGATTCGATAAAGGATTCACAATGCAAAAACCATGGTATAAGCAGTTTTGGCCTTGGTTCATAATTGCGATCCCAACCATCTCTGTCGTCTACAGTATGACGGCACTGTATGTCTTCTCGCAGAACAAGGTCGATTTAGTTGCTGAGGATTATTACAAGAAAGGAAAAGGAATCAATCAGGACTTTTCCCGACTTCGTGTTTCTGACGCTCTGAAAATCCAGGCGAATATCAGCGTAAGCGACACCGATATCGTTCTCCGTCTGAACAAGGGTGAATTGAAGTCCTTCCCGACTTTACGTGTGATGTTTACGCACCGAACGCTGGCTGAAAAAGACTTCACTCAAATGATCAGCCCGGATATGCAAGGGAATTATCGTTTCTCCGCTCCGGAGTCAATTGACGGTCCCTGGTTTGTTGAAGTTGAGCCTTTCAAAGGCGACTGGATGCTGAATGGTCGTTTGAATCTCCCCTCATCTGACCCGATTCCACTTTATGGACAGAAGCAAAGATGAGTGAATCTTGCTACCACTGTGGTGATCCGGTTCCACAAGATACTCATTTGAATGTCGAGATCCTGGGAGAGGCACGAAGTATGTGCTGCCCGGGATGCGAAGCTGTTGCACAGACTATCGTCGATAGTGGTTTAACATCTTATTACGAGTATCGTACAGCCACAGCAGATAAAGCCGATCTGGTGCCTCAGCAACTACAATCTTTGTCTCTCTACGATAACGAAGATATTCAGCAGGATTTTGTCCGATCCAGTGAGAATGCAAACGAAGTGACATTGTCACTCGAAGGTGTCTCTTGCGCGGCCTGTGCATGGTTGATTGAAAAGCAGCTCAAACGTGAACATGGGGTGCTCAATATTCGGGTAAACACAACGACGCATCGTGCCTTGCTCAGTTGGGATCCTGCTCAAGCAAAACTCAGCCAACTCTTATCTGCGATACATCGTCTCGGGTACAAAGCGGCTCCTTTTGAAGCTGATAATCAGGAACAGCATTACCATCAGACAATGAAGAACTACCTGTACCGGCTGGGCATTGCTGGTCTGGCAACGATGCAAGTCATGATGCTGGCGGTAGCGCTGTACTTTGAAGTTTTCGGTGATCTTGATGAAAGCTTCAGAAATTATTTCCGCTGGGTAAGCCTTTTATTTGCAACCCCTGTCCTGCTCTATTCTGCATTACCCTTTTATCTCAATGCCTGGCGGAATCTGAGAGCCAGAGCACTGGGTATGGACGTTCCCGTCTCTATCGCTCTGATTTTTGCTTACGTAGCCAGTTTTTATGCAACAGTCACAGAGAAAGGTGAAGTCTTCTTTGAATCTATTTCGATGTTCACTTTCTTCTTATTGATTGGGCGTTACCTGGAAATGCGAGCAAGGCGTAAAGCTGCTGCTGCCAGTGCGAATCTGCTCAAGCTTATCCCGGCCATGGCCAATCTCGCCGATGGCAGTCAGATTGCAGCAAAAAGCCTGAAAGTAGGTGACGTTGTCACTGTTCTGCCCGGAGAGAGCCTGCCTGCAGACGGCGTAATTGTTTCAGGAAGCAGCGTGATTGATGAATCCATGCTGACAGGCGAGCCATTACCTGTTCGCAGAATCCGTGGTGAGGATGTCTACGCAGGTACGATAAATGGTGATGGCAACCTGAATATTCAAGTGACCCAGGATCGCCAGCATTCTCTGATCTCGAATATTATCCGACTCCAGGATGAAGCTCAGGCATCAAAACCCAAGATTGCTGAATTAGCTGATGTTGTCGCGCGATATTTTGTTGCCACAATACTGATGATTGCAGCCGGCACCTGGCTATACTGGCATCAGACCAGGCCCGACGATGCCCTTTGGATCACACTGGCTGTTTTGGTCGCCACCTGCCCTTGTGCCTTATCGCTGGCAACACCGACAGCGCTGACGTGTGCAACGTCCCGTCTTGGACGCCTCGGTATTTTGTTAAGACGCGGCCATGTTCTGGAAACTTTATGTAATATCAATCAGCTTGTGATTGATAAAACCGGAACACTCACAGAAGGCAATGTCCGAATTGTGACAACGGCGTGTTTCTCTCACCAGTGTGAAGCTGAAGTTCTTTCAATCTCAGCCGAACTTGAACGCTTTGCGAATCACCCGATTGCCAGAGCATTTTCATCTCACCGAAACTCCGATTTTTCGTTTGATGAGGTGATCAATGAAGTCGGTTTTGGGCTGAAAGGATATCGCAATGGCCAGGAGTGGCGAATTGGTAAAGCATCATTTGCGCTTTTTAATCAAGCCCAGATGCCAAACGAAGAGGATTTTCAGGTCTGGCTGACTTGTGATGGACAGGCAATCGCCGCTTTCAAACTGGATGATCCGATTCGCCCTGACAGTAAAGCATTAATCAGTGCCTTTCAGTCGGAAGGAATTCAGGTCACCATGCTGACAGGTGATCATTCAGACAACGCTACACGCGTCGCTGAACAACTCGCTGTCGATAAGCTGGTAAGCGGGGCGACACCACAAGGCAAACTGAATTATCTGCAGGAACTGGATAAGCATCAGATTACTCTGATGATTGGTGATGGTGTCAATGATGCGCCTGTGTTGGCTGGAGCGCATTTGTCACTGGCGATGGGCAGCGGTACTGACATTGCAAAATCGTCTGCAGACATGGTGCTCTTAGGAGACCACCTCAGCCGGATACTGGAAGCACGCAAACTTGCGATGAAAACACGCAAGATCATACGCGAGAATCTGTCATGGGCGTTAGGCTATAACCTTGTTATTCTACCCCTGGCGGTTGCAGGTCTGGTTGCCCCTTACATTGCGGTTTTGGGCATGTCGGCCAGTTCCATCATTGTTGTGTCCAATTCACTGAGGTTATTAAAAGAAGATGGCTAGCCTTTATCTGCTGATTCCAATTGCAATCATTTTCGTCTGTATTGCGGTTGCGGTGTTTATCTGGGCAGTGAAATCAGAACAGTTTGAAGACCTCGAAAGACAGGGGTATGACATTCTGTTTGATGAAAATGATGACAATCCAAAGCCTGATCATCTTTCCAAAGCGTCTGAGGCAGAGAAAAAACAGTGACAACAGATTTCTTTGCCGCTTTTGCGATTGGCCTGCTGGGTGCAGGCCATTGTCTCGGCATGTGCGGCGGTATTGCTGCTGCCATCACGCTTGGTATGCCAGGTCAGCAACAAGGCCAGCGCTTTCCTTTCCTGTTGTTGTATAACGCTGGTCGTCTGGCTTCTTATGCGACCGCAGGTGCGCTCATTGGCGGCGCCGTCGCTGGCATGGCATCGTTCAGTGGCATCAGCTCCGCCCTTCTCTATCTGCGTCTGTGCGCGGCTCTGATGATGATCCTGCTGGCGCTTTATATTGGCCAATGGTGGCAAGGCATAACTAAAATCGAATTTTTAGGGCAATCGCTGTGGCGCCGCATTTCACCTTTTGCGAAATCAATGTTGCCGCTGAAATCCCCCTTTGCTGCTTTTCCCTTTGGTCTCATTTGGGGCTGGCTCCCCTGCGGTTTGGTTTATTCGACCCTCAGCTGGGCAGCTGTCGCCGGAAATGCTGTTTCGGGTGCGATGGTTATGCTGGCATTCGGACTGGGAACCCTGCCCGCAATGCTACTGGTTGGCGCTATGGCGGAAAGGCTCAACCATTGGCTGTCGAATCATATATTTAAAAAAACCAGTGCATTTATATTATTGAGCTATGGAATTCACACAGGTTATGTAGCAATCACACAGTTTTCGTGATGTTTTATACTCGTCATCGTGAATAAGAGTATGTTAAAGTGAGTCCAGTATCCGAACTTGGTTAGGCCACAGTTTATGAATTCAGATAAAATCCCTACAAAACGTGTGCAGTCTGGTGGATGTGCAATCCATTGCCAGGATTGTAGTATCAGCCAATTATGTATTCCCTTCACACTCAATGACACTGAGCTTGATCAACTCGACAGCATCATTGAGCGTAAGAAGCCAATTCAGAAGGGACAGGAACTGTTCAAAGCCGGGGATGAACTTAAATCGCTGTATGCGATCCGTTCAGGCACAATCAAAACTTACACAATCACAGAACAAGGTGATGAACAGATTACTGCTTTCCATCTTGCAGGTGATCTGGTGGGCTTTGATGCAATTAACAACAATAAGCATCAGAGTTTTGCGCAATCGCTTGAAACATCCATGGTCTGTGAAATTCCTTTTGAAATCCTGGATGATCTCGCCGGCCAGATGCCTAAGCTCAGACAACAAATCATGCGTCTGATGAGCAGTGAGATTAAAAGTGACCAAAACATGATTCTGCTTCTTTCTAAGAAAAATGCAGAAGAACGTCTTGCAGCTTTCCTCTACGATCTGTCTTGCCGCTTCTCTGAGCGAGGCTTCTCCGCCCGCGAGTTCCGTTTAACCATGACGCGGGGTGATATCGGTAATTACCTGGGCCTGACGGTTGAGACAATCAGCCGCCTGCTGGGACGATTCCAGAAAGCCGATATTATTGGTGTTAAAGGTAAGTACATTACGATACTTGACCGCGAGCAGTTAGCCGAACTAGCCGGCGCCAATTTGTGTAAATGATTTTTCTATAAATTGATGGGCTTGATGCCCATCAATTTTTTCTCCAATTCCCTTCCAAACCGCTCCACTAATTCGCAGCAATCCATTACAGTGAATATACTAATCTGAATAAAAACAGTTTTTCAGGTCAGGTCGATTGCTATTCTGTTGAAGAAGGGGGCAGTTATGAACGTATACAAGAATATCCTTGTGGTCGCGGATCCACTTCAGGATCATCAACCAGCCTTATCTCGTGCCATACATCTTGCTGAGAAAGCCGACAACGCCCGCATCACCGTTTTTCTCGCTATCTACGATTTTTCATACGAAATGACATCGATGCTCTCTTCGGAAGAACGACAGGCAATGCGTCGAGGCGTTGTTCAACAAAGAGAAGAGTGGCTAAAAGACATCGTTCGCCCTCATACCAGTACAGGTTTGGACATTGATATTATTGTTGTCTGGCATAACAGACCCTACGAGGCAATTATCGCGGAAGTCTACAGTCAGCATCATGATTTGCTGATTAAAGCGACGCATCAGCACGATAAAATTGGTTCCGTAATATTTACACCGACTGACTGGCACTTATTACGCAAATGCCCCTGCCCTGTGCTTCTGGTGAAAGAACACAGCTGGCCTGAGAACGGAAAAATCCTGGCCTGTGTGAATCTGGCAGCGGAAAACGACACCCATGATGCCCTGAACGAAAAGATCATACATGAAGCGAAATCTTTGGCTGAACTGCTTTGTGCTGAGGTCAATCTGGTCAATGCATACCCTGCGACGCCTGTGAACATTACCATTGAGCTCCCCGAGTTTGATCCGGCAACCTATACTGATGCGGTCCGGGGTCACCACCTCACCACAATGAAAGCCCTCAGACAACAGCATGGAATTGAAGAAGATAAAACCCATGTCGTCGAAGGCTTACCTGAAGACGTCATTCCAAAAGTCGCAGAAGAGTTAGATGCAGAACTCGTGATTTTGGGAACAACCGGTCGAACCGGTCTTTCTGCTGTGTTCATTGGCAATACAGCTGAGCACACGATTGACAGCCTCAATTGCGACTTACTGGCACTCAAACCCGACGGCTATATCAGTCCATTAGACCCGAATCAGTCAAGCGGGCGCTAGCATTTCAATAGCTGCAATGATGATCAGACGCCCGGACTAAATGCCGGGCTGTTTCCTCAACACTCAGTTCGATGAATATGTATCGTATCATCATCTTACTCCTATCCAGCGACATTCATGGTTTATTCCTGCGTAGATACCAATAGAAACTAATTAAGAGAAAACAACAACCTCTGTAATTCAACGAGATTCATTATTGAATATTAATCCTTCTCATAAAACCAGCACAGTCATGATACTTACATCCTCATCAGAGCAATTTAAATTCATCAAAAAAAGATCTATAGCAAAATATATGAAAAATCATAGATTCAAACACATGCTCATAAAAACAACAGGTTAAAATGAAATATCACAAGCCACCTCTAAAAATTACATATAAATCAAACATCTGTATTGGTTTTGAATAATCATCTTAATTTCATTGAAAACGTGATGTAAACCTTTATTTATAAAAACAGATTATTCAATAAGAAAAAATCAGAAAACAATTCATCAATTGAAAACCGAATCTGTAATTCACACGGATATTAACCACCTTAAAACATTAATTTGCCATGGTGTTTAAGTTGAACTAAAGTACCAGAACCTGATGTATTGAACTGATAAAGTTCAAATGGTGCTCGTTAATAATTTGAATCTATTTAATTGAGGAAATAACAATGAGTACTATAGTTTGGAATGACGGTCGTAGCATTGCCTTAACAAAAGGCGACACAGCAACATGTGAAGCACTGAAAAGCGGTCAGCTTTATGCTGTATTTTTATATAATGCAGCTGGAGAGGATCAGGATATTCCGGTAAACGTCAATATCGGTAATGGCTTCCCACCAAAAACCGTCACTGTCCCCGGAACCACAGGCAACAATGGCTTAGCTGCTCTGGCATTGGTCTCAGGTACCGATACACAAACAGTTTCTATCTCAATCACCAGTCAACAGTCAGGAGCGAAAGTTGATGCATGGATCGGTAGTGTTGGTATGCCAACAAACACTTCTGGTATCGAAAACATGCAATTACCTTTCAATGGTGAGACTCGTTCGTATGGCAGCCGTGATCGTTACTACGCAGTGCCTGAAAGCCGCTGGTACCAGCTGACGATTAATAGTCCGCAAAATCAGTTCATTTCAGTTCAATTCACCGAAAACCAAGCGAAAGTATTTATCAATAACCCTGTAGGTGATCCCGGTAATGTGATTGTGCCAACCGGTACAGTTGCTGAAGGTTCAAGCTACGAAATCGTAAAACCTAAAGGACAACCACAAACAATTACTTATGATGACCAGGGTAATGGCAGACAAAAAGTATGGATGAATGCTGATAGTCAGCAAAACTCATCTGACTCAACAATTGTTGCTCAATATCTGTAAAAAATAATGAGAGGTTGCGTGAAATGGAAAAACCAAAGCAACCTTCTCATAATCAAACCGCTATAATGAATGTGCCCAGGCGTCAATTTCTGATTTCAACGGTTGGAATTGTATGCTTGGGATTTTCATTCCTTACCAGCTTTCCTGTTATTTCTTCTGAATCGCTGCAAAAAAGTCAAAGCATTATCAATTGGGATGATGGACGACTCATTTATTTGCAGGAAAGTCAAACTGCAACCTGCTCCTCTTTATTAAAAAATCATATATATTGTGTTGTCGTCTATAACGCTTCAGAAAACGATAACGATATTGAATTAACGGTCACTTGGAGCAATCAATACCAACCTGAGATTTTCACCATTCCAGGCACAACAGAACGTCAAGGAAACGCGTCTTTAATTATTGTTTCCGGTGATGATACTTCAACCCTTTCAATCTCTTTATCACAAGGCAATGGAGAACCACTGGAATGTTGGCTGGTGAGCACCGAAATGCCTAAAAACTTAACTCAATTATCAAAAACCGAACTACCCGCGGACGGAAAAATGTACCCGCTGCCAAAACGGAAAATATACAATGCTCAAACAAGCCAGAACTGGTATCAGTTAACGCTGGAGAACGTACAAACCCAATCCGTCATTGCTCAAATTCAGCAACAGAAAATTGTACTTTATATCGTCAACCCGGTTGAGCACCCAAATGTAAATATACTTGCACTGGGCACAGTGAAATCTGGTGATCAATATGTCATTCAGATGCCCCCTTCTGATGAACAGCCACAACGGTTAGAGACATTTGTTCAAGGAGACGGTGAGCAATTGGTTTGGCTTGGCGTGTCTAGTCAGCAGGACCTTGAAAATGCAAAAATTTCATTACAAACCCTGTAGTAAATGCCAATCGGCATAGTCACCAATCTTCATGTCCTCCTGATAATTTCTTCATTAACGGTGAAAACCCCGCTCAGCTTAACTTCGTCTTCCCAGGGATTGGTCGTGTAAACAAACACTTTTTCAGATCATAGGCTTCTGCGCGTTTACGCAAAACATACTGGAATCCATCGCAGGAATCCGTATCATACCCGCCATAATTTTTGCTAAAGGCCAGCAAGTCCGACTTGCGCCTCGAAAGCATGCATTTTTACGATGGCGAACTGTCGATTTAGCAGTTCATCACGCTCAGTGAAATAACCGCCAATAGGTTGAAAGCAATACTATTGGTGTGAAAGAGAGAAACAATGATTCAAGATCAAGAGCTTACAAAATCACAGAAGTATGGTTTTGACAAATTAGCGAAAAAACTGCGCCGCAATACCGGACAGGCCATTGCTGATTTCAACATGATCGAAGATGGCGATCGGATTATGGTCTGCCTGTCTGGTGGTAAAGACAGTTATACCATGCTGGAAATGTTGAGCAGTTTGCAACGCAGTGCGCCTATTAGTTTTGAATTGATCGCAGTCAACCTTGATCAGAAACAACCTGGTTTCCCTGAGCACATTCTGCCTGAGTACCTGGAGTCAATTGGTGTTCAGTACAAGATTGTCAATGAAGATACCTACTCCATTGTGAAAGAGAAGGTTCCTGAAGGGAAAACAACCTGCTCTCTTTGCTCACGTCTGCGCCGGGGAATTCTGTACCGCACCGCCAAAGAGCTGGGTGCAACCAAGATTGCTCTTGGACACCACCGTGATGACATGCTAGAAACCCTGTTCCTGAATATGTTCTACGGCGGCAAGATGAAAGGTATGCCCCCCAAACTGGTTTCGGATAATGGCGAACACGTTGTGATCCGTCCTTTAGCGTACTGCCGTGAAAAAGACATTGAACGTTACTCGGAAATGAAGGAATTCCCAATCATTCCATGTAACCTTTGCGGTTCACAACCGAATCTTCAGCGTCAGGTGATCAAAGAGATGCTGCGTGACTGGGATAAACGTTATCCGGGCCGGATAGAGACCATGTTTACAGCCATGCAAAATGTGGTGCCATCACATCTGGCAGACTTTAATCTGTTCGATTTCAAATCGATCGACAAAGATTCAGGTGCAATCAACGGTGGCGATATCGCATTTGACCGAGAAGAAATGCCCGCCTCTCCCGCTGCTGCGGATGATGTCAGTGAATTTGACCCGGGTGAAAAACTGAATATCCTTCAGGTCAATTAACCCAAAGTACTCCCTGAGCCGCAGACACTGCGGCTTTTTTTAATGTCTGCAGTCATCAGTTTCTCTGAGATTCCATACTTCAATTAAAAGATGATAGCTACAGCTTCTATATTTACAGTCAGTCACACTGCATTTTGTAGAAAACATTTAACAAAACACCAAAGTTTTTGTTAAAAACGGACTGGTATATGGTTGTATTATCCGTATCATACTAAGGTACGTTAGATACTTGTCATCATTTGAAGCCGTCTGTTCGCCCGCTGCGCAGATCGTTAAGAACCAGATCGAAACCCAGGAGTTTCTTCCCTGAACATCATTTCATCGATTGAACAAAGTGGCCTTTGGCTGGGTTCTTTATCGCTAGACGCGTTTCAGACAAGTAAGGTTCAAAGTCTGCAGTAGTCCTGCACGCTGCCAAGTCACTATAAAGGATTAAAAATGACTTATTACCAAAAATTGGAGCAACACACTAAGAAGCTCTCAAGAATTCATCATTTATCCTCAATCTGCAGCTGGGATCAAGCTGCAAAAATGCCTGAAGGCGGGAACACTGCGCGCTCAGAAGCCATGGCTGAGCTGGCTTTAATTCACCATGAACTCTCTACCGCTCCTCACCTGGGTGAATGGTTTGAAAAAGCTGAATCTGAGTCTCTGTCCGCTGAACAAAAAATCAGCCTGAAAGAAATGAAGCGCCAGTGGAAAAAGGACAACGTCCTTCCCGCAACATTAGTCGAGCAAAAATCTCTGGCCGGCTCAAAATGTGAGCATGCGTGGCGCTCTCAGCGTAAAGAAAACAACTGGCATGAATTCAGCCAGAATCTGGAAAAAGTGGTTCAGCTTGCGCGTGAAGAAGCACAGATTCGGGCAGAAGCCACAGGATTAAGCCGCTATGACGCGATGCTGGATTTATACGAACCCGGAATGACCTGTGACAAAATTGATCAGATTTTTGGCCAGGTCAAAACCTGGTTACCTTCTCTGATCCAGGATGTCCGGACAAAACAAAGCCATGACGAAGTGTTAGTGCCAAAAGGCCCATTCCCGGTTGAACAACAAAAGACGCTTAGTCTGGATATCATGGGCAAACTTGGTTTCGACTTCAGGCATGGCCGACTTGATGTCAGCACCCACCCGTTTTGTGGCGGTGTGCCAACTGATGTTCGCATCACGACGCGTTATGATGAAGACGACTTCACCAGTGCATTAATGGGCGTCATTCATGAAACCGGACATGCTCGTTATGAGCAAGGTCTGCCTGAGCAATGGCTGGACTTCCCTGTCGGCCAGGCACGATCAATGGGAATTCACGAATCTCAGAGCCTGTTCTTCGAAATGCAGCTTTCCCGCTGTAAGCCTTTTATCGAAATTCTGGCGCCTCTCGCGCGTGAAGTATTTGGCCGCAATAACGATAAAGCCCTCAGCACAGAAAACATGGCACTCTTCAATACCCGCGTTGAGCCGGGCTATATTCGTGTCGATGCCGATGAGGTGACCTATCCTGCCCATATTATTCTTCGTTATGAAATTGAGCGTGATTTGATGGAAGGCAAGATTGAAGTCGCTGATATTCCTGAGCTTTGGGATAAGAAAATGACGGAATACCTCGGCCTGTCAACAAAAGGAAACTTCACCGACGGTTGCATGCAGGATATTCACTGGACAGACGGTAGTTTTGGCTACTTCCCTTCCTACACGCTTGGTGCCATGTATGCCGCGCAATTCATGGCCGCTATGCGCCGCGAGATGAATGTTGATAACCTGATCCGCGAACGGAACCTGCAACCTATTTTCAATTGGCTGGACCGACACATCTGGAAAAAAGCCAGCTTCCTCTCTACCGAGGACATCCTGAAAGAGGCGACAGGTGAAACATTGAATCCGGATTACTTCAAGGAACATCTGGTCAGCCGTTACCTTGAAGGTTAAATGAGCTGAATCACTGAAATAAAGGGCCGTTGAGGCCCTTTTTCATTTCAGACCATACTCATTTCAAGCACGGTGTTAATCGCAGTACCATTCCATTTATAGACATAGTGTGCAGACTGGCAGACTTTATGGACTAGATTTGGCTTATAAAGTGCGTAACAATCATGCCCCCGATGACGCACAGATTCATACACAACGCCATCGCTTTTATTTTCTTTCAATGAAACAGCCAGCGCCTGTGAATGGGCATAATGCGTTGGGTGGTACAAATTAGAATCCAAATGAACCTGTGTTGTCAGGTCAGTGAGATCGGCGGTAAACCAAGCCTGAATGCTCCGCATTTGGATATCTTGTGCAGGTTCCCGGGTATATCCGAGAATCCGTTCCATGTGATAGATCGTTTCCTTAATGGAGGTATTCACATCTCGTGATGCATAGTAAGCACCAAAATCAGACGTGTTAAACCGGCCACCGTCAGGGTTCACATGAGTAAAAGCCGCCATCACAAAACTACAGTGCGGGATACCGACTAACCTTTCTTCCGCCGGGACCCTTGAAAAGTCTCCCGTTTCTTCAGATAACCGCGGATTCGTTAAAGCCTCAACTGCAAAAACGGCTTCTAATTGTTCGGGATCGGCAACATCTTCATATAGATTGATCGGTGGATACTTTGAAGGGATCAGCCTGAAACAGACCTGATCATTAAAATGCTGAATATTGTCATCATTCGGCATATCAGGATCGTCCTCCTCGCCAGGCATTCAATCGCGATGCAACTTCGTACAAGTCTGCCACCCGGCCCTGAGACATCACATCCATTGCACTTCGGCCAGCGAAGAATGGGTGACTGTTTGGCTTTTGAACCCATCGATAGACACTGTCTTCACTGGTGAACAAGATTCTCAGACATTTATGAATGTTCAGCAGATAACTCATTCTTTCCAGCAGATCCTTCGAGACTTTGGCTGACTCAGGATTTGAACGGTATTTATTCAGTGTTGAGCGACTGGATAAACCCAGCAACGCCATCTGTTGGTTCTGATTACAGTCCCATTTGTCCAGAATGTTGAAGACAACGGGTAGCACTTTGTTACCCGCATTCTCAATCGGCTCATTGGCAGCAACGGAATGCGTACTCATGACCCTCTCCCACCATGCTTATTAATAGACATATTATAGCACAATGTTTATAAATGGACATTCATCCGGCATGTTGGGAAGAAGGGAAAGTCAGCAGAATTGTGGAAGGTGGGCCCGAAGTACAATCCCTCAAGCCCGGACTTTAATTGACTAGGAAGAGGATTTTGCCAGCCAAGGCGTCACCTTATCCGCAGGGTAAGGTAAAGTTAAAACAGCATTTTCCGGAAGCTCTTTGACGTGGACGACAGCTTTACCATCTTGAATCGCAATCGTGCTCTTGTCTGAAACTTCAATCAGCCCTGATTGGGTCTGCTCAAAATGCATGACAACACCACTGACCTCTGGCATAAACCAGGAAGAGAACATACCACCAAGATCACTTAGCATTGTGTCCATTTGTGGCAGAAGTCCAGCAAGCTCAGCCTTTGTCACAGACTTTCCAAATGAGTGGGTCGCAATCACTTGCATGGACAGATCGCAGACGATGTCATCGTCAATGACAAATGTGACATCCGGATTCGCCTGACGGAGATTGTTATCCAGCGGAATCACCAAGGCATTATCTGCGGGAATCACAAGCTCCTCATAATGCTCTTCTTTCTGCATCCAGCCTTTATGAACAACACAGGTTTTACCCGTTTGCTGTTCAATCAAATAAAGGGCGATCTTTACATCAGGATGGGAAGATTCAACATTGTGCTTCAATTTGCCAAAAAGGTTGCTGTAGCGCATCTCAATATTCTGCGCCAAGGTTTGTGTTGAAGCACTGAGTAATGCTGCAGCGCATGCTGCCAGTAAAAAAGTGTTTTTAGCCATCGGTCAGCCCTGTTGCCAATACTGTCTGTTATGCCGAATCATTCCCTGAATTTCATCAACATAATCCTGCCCGCGCTCAGAGTAACGATGCAGGCCTTCCGCAAGTTTCAGTCCTGTAATTTTGTGGCCGGAAGCTCTTTCCTGAGCCCGGATTTCTCTCAGTTCTGCATAAGCCCGATTACGGTTCACATTCATGAAATAAGCGTGAACCGATTGCTGCGCATCGGAGAACACCGCGACTTCATGAGTTGCACCTTCGTTTCTTGCGCTCGGTACAAGGCCACAACCCGGTGTATAACACCATTGTCCAAAATAATTGTTGCCTTCTTTAGCGAAGCGGGAGGTTCCCCAGCCGGACTCGTTGGCGGCCTGGCTCAACACAAGCGTTTCCGGGATTTCATCGACGCGTACCAGCATCTCATCCAGCCATTGTTCGGTAATTTTGTCATCTGTGAGTTCAACTTTGTAAGCATCTCCAAGCTGCCGGGCTTCATCCAAGTCGTTTTCCTGAATTGCCTGTCCCACTTTAAACTGAGCCTGAATTGCCAATAAGAAAGAGCGTTCCTGGCTCACTCTGGCATTTTCCTGCGAGACTGCAGGACGGAGAAAGTTGAAAAAAGTTTGTTTCTTGTGAGTCACGTCTTCCATGACGTTGAAATCCGGCCGGGTCACTCGTTTCGTCTCTTCAGCTGGCTTTTCAGGTTCAGCACAGCCAAAAATCACCAACGTGCACCCTGCAACGGCAGTTTGTTTTATATTTTTTATCACGCGTCGAATACCTTCGTCTCTTCTTCTTTTCCTTGGTTATTGTTGTCGCCGCCATTGTCCCCTTTACGCACTGTGGTCACCTGAAGAGTGATACCAAACAGATTTCTGTACACAATCGCTTTTACATTAAAGAAAAACGGAATTGTCCAGATCAGACCAATACCTGCTGTCGCAAAGGAAAGGAAAAACAGGATCAGTACGGCCAGGAAAATAGCAGACATCGGCAGAATTTTACGGAATGTGGCGACAACCGAATATTGAATCGCCTTCATTGGTGTCACACGCTTTTCGCATACCAGTGTGATCGTCATGCTGAAGGCCATCGTCAGGAACAGGCCAATCAATGGGAACAACGCACTACCGATCCCCTGCAGCGAAGATGTCAGCAGCATTGTCACAACAGACACGACAGCAAAAGGAAAACCTTTCACCAGATATCGTGGTTTTGTAGGTAAACCGACCGCATGGTTCAATGCCATCAGGCTGACACCTGCGTATAAAGGCGCGCTGAGTACATCAGACCAAAAATTTGCCATAAATCCGGCTTCGAGAATATCCGGGGTCAGGCCTTCTCCTGTGATAAAAGCGTCAAAGAAGATGCCCGGGTTACCCAGTTGCACTTTCAGCGCAACCAGCAGCAGTGCCAGCTGCGCCAGAAACAACCCTGCAATCGCGGGAAAAAATGTCAGAAAGTGCTTTGCAGTCACTTTCCAGGCTTCCTGAAGAACAGCGATAGCCTGCAAATCTGCTGTACCAGATGTTGCTTTTTCGATTGAGCCGCCAACCTGAAGACTTTTGTTATTCATACAGATATAAGATTCACAGTAAATTCAAAACAGTGCTGTCGATTGTACGCTACCCCTTTCGGTAAACAAATCGCGCGATGGTTAAAAAATGCTTCAATACCTCAAAATGAGCGCAAAAGTATCGTCTTGATTCGGGTTTTGTTCAGATTAACACTGGGCCCAGTCGTCAGATTGCAATCTAAAAGCTGCATGATTAAGCTGGAAAACCGACAGATTTTGTTCAGAAATATTCAAAAACCTTTCGCAAAATCAATTGGCAAAAAAGTCATGTTCATGGGTCAAAAAAAACTTTGAATTCAACCGGTGGAAGACTATTATCCGCCTCCTGAAATAGACCTTATTTGTGCAGCATGTAGTTGCATGAAACGATGTGGAGACAAGGTAGAGTTGAACACAAACATCACATCCAAAGAATCGGTTATTCAACTGAAAGAGCTCAGTAAGAGCTTTGACGGTAAACAAATTATTACCGGGTTAAACCTCAACGTTAACGACGGCGAGTTCTTAACTATTCTTGGACCATCCGGCTGTGGGAAAACCACGGTCCTGCGTCTGAT
Organism: Photobacterium sp. 53610; assembly: GCF_036409375.1. Taxonomy (NCBI): domain Bacteria; kingdom Pseudomonadati; phylum Pseudomonadota; class Gammaproteobacteria; order Vibrionales; family Vibrionaceae; genus Photobacterium; species Photobacterium sp. 53610. Next base: position 878,195 of record NZ_JAXOFS010000001.1, read on the forward strand.
TGCAGGCTTCGAAGATGCTGACGAGGGCCAGATTCTGATTGCTGGACAAGATGTGACACAGGTTCAAGCCGAACAGCGTCATGTCAACACGGTATTTCAGAGTTACGCCCTGTTTCCACATATGACTGTGTTTGACAACGTTGCATTTGGCCTGCGGATGCAGAAAGTGCCTGAAAAAGACATCAAGCCACGTGTGATGGAAGCGTTGCAGATGGTCCAGCTGGATCAATTTGCCCCGCGCAAACCGCATCAGTTATCTGGCGGACAGCAGCAACGGGTTGCTATCGCCCGTGCTGTGGTCAATAAGCCGAAGGTACTGCTGCTGGATGAATCGCTTTCTGCTCTGGATTATAAACTCCGGAAACAGATGCAGCTGGAACTGAAACAACTTCAGCGTCGTTTGGGTATCACCTTCATTTTCGTGACTCACGATCAGGAAGAAGCCCTGTCGATGTCTGACCGCATTATTGTGATGCGTGACGGTAAGATCGAACAAGACGGCACTCCCCGTGAAATCTATGAAGAGCCGAGCAACCTGTTTGTTGCCCGCTTCATCGGTGAAATCAACGTCTTTGATGCAACGGTCATTGAGCGTATTGATGAGAAGCGTATCAAAGCGACCGTCGAAGGTCGTGAAGCCGTGATTCATTGTGACCTGAACGTCAACAAAGACGATGCACTGAAAGTTTTGCTTCGTCCGGAAGATATTCGCCTGGAAGAAATCAACGAGAACGAAGAATCCTGGGGCCTGATGGGTCACGTTCGTGAACGTACCTATAAAGGGATGACTCTGGATTCAGTGGTTGAAATCGAAACCGGCAAATCGGTCATGGTCAGTGAATTCTTTAACGAAGATGATCCGGATGTAGACCACTCCTTGGATCAGAAAGTCGCGATCACCTGGGTTGAAAGTTGGGAAGTGGTACTGACTGATGACGAAAAAGCTTAATCTGCAAAACATCATCATTTCGGTGATTGTCGGATGGCTGCTGCTGTTCGTTTTCATTCCGAACCTGATGATTATCAGCACCAGTTTTCTGACCCGTGACGATGCCAATCTGATTGATCTGACCTTCACGCTGGAAAACTATGTCCGTTTGTTTGATCCCCTGTATGCACAGGTGATGCTGCATTCGTTCTACATGGCCGGCATGGCAACAATTCTCTGCCTGCTGGTGGGCTATCCGTTTGCGTACTGCATTGCGAAAATGCCGCAGAAATGGCGTCCTGTCATGCTGTTTCTGGTCATTGTCCCCTTTTGGACAAACTCGCTGATCCGAACGTACGGCCTGAAACTCATGTTAGGAACTCAGGGCGTGTTCAACAGCAGCCTGATGGCTATCGGAATCATCGATAAGCCACTTCGCATTATGTACACAGAGTATGCGGTCATGGTTGGCCTGGTCTATATCCTGTTACCTTTCATGGTTCTGCCCCTGTATTCTGCAATCGAAAAGCTGGATCACACCTATATTGAAGCGGCGCGGGATCTGGGCGCAAATAAAGTTCAAACCTTCATCAAGGTCATCGCACCTTTGACAATGCCGGGCGTGATTGCAGGCTGCCTGCTGGTATTCCTGCCGGCAATGGGAATGTTCTATATTTCCGATCTGCTGGGCGGCGCGAAAAACCTGCTGATTGGTAACGTGATTAAGAGCCAGGTACTGAATGCCCGTGACTGGCCATTTGGTGCAGCGACAAGCATTGCCCTCACCTTGTCCATGGCCGTCTTGCTGTATGCCTACTATCGTGCTGGCAAGCTACTCAACCGTAAAGTGGAGCTGGAATAATCGTGGGACGTATTTTTAAATTCAGCTTGATGTCTGTGGTATACGCCTTCTTGTATATCCCGATCATTATTCTGATAGTGAACTCATTCAATGCCAGCAAGTTTGGGATGAAATGGGGCGGCTTTACGACGAAATGGTATGAGCAGCTGGTCAATAACGACAGTCTGATGCAAGCAGCCTGGCACTCGCTCAATATCGCGGTGTTTTCTGCAACCGCTGCAGCGATCATCGGCAGTCTGACTGCCGTTGCCCTGTTCCGCTACCAGTTCAAAGGCAAAGGTTTCGTCAATGGCATGCTCTTTGTGGTGATGATGTCACCAGATATCGTGATGGCCATTTCCCTGCTGGCACTTTTTATCCTGATGGGTGCAAAGCTGGGTTTCCTCACGCTGTTGCTCTCCCACATCACCTTCTGTCTGCCATTTGTGGTGGTTACTGTATACAGCCGCCTGAAGGGCTTTGATGTCAAGATGCTGGAAGCGGCGCGTGATTTGGGAGCCAGTGAATGGGTCATCCTGAAGCAAATTATTTTGCCGTTAGCAAAACCGGCTGTATTGGCCGGGTGGTTGCTGAGCTTTACCCTGTCACTCGATGATGTCATTGTCAGTTCGTTTGTGACCGGCCCGACTTATGAAATTCTGCCATTGAAAATTTATTCAATGGTTAAAGTTGGAATTTCCCCTGAAGTCAATGCGTTAGCAACTGTCATGCTAATCATTTCGCTGAGCATGGTTGTACTTTCACAGGTCATTACCCGCGATAAATTAAAATAAGTTGCGTTTCTTCTTTTCTGCCCGATAATCAGGCAAGAAACACGGCCAGGTAGATTTCTGCCTGGCCGTTTACGCAGAGAGTCAGTCGATTGATTCTCTGTTTTATTAACCATCCCATCAGGGATTTTGGAGTTATCACATCAATGAAGAAGTGGTCCGCGTTTCTGGCCAGCGCCGCATGTGCCGCTACACTGGTATCCGGTAGTGTCAATGCAGCCAATGAAGAATTAGTCTTTATGAACTGGGGTCCGTATATCTCAACGGAATTACGTGAACAGTTCACTAAAGAAACGGGCATTAAAGTCATCTATTCGACTTATGAGTCGAACGAAACCATGTATGCCAAACTGAAAGCACACCCGGAAGGTTACGATCTGGTGGTGCCATCAACTTACTTCGTTGCCAAAATGCGCGATGAAGGCATGCTGCAGAAGATCGACAAATCGAAACTGACGAACTTCAAAAACCTTGATAAGAACTATCTGAACAAGCCATTTGACCCGAACAATGAGTACTCTATCCCTCATGTTCTGGGGATCACTGGGCTTGCGGTTAACACTGAAATGTATAACCCTGCTGATTTTGACAGCTGGGAAGACCTGTGGGATCCGAAATACCGTGGTCAGTTGATGCTGATGGATGACACCCGTGAAGTGCATCACATCGCATTGAAGATTCTTGGTTACTCAGGCAATACAACCGATCCTAAACAGATCAACGAAGCTTACGAAAAACTGAAAGAGCTGATGCCAAATGTTCTGGTCTTCAACTCTGACAACCCAGCTGCGCCATATATGGCCGGTGAAGTTGGCTTAGGCATGCTTTGGAATGGTTCAGCGGCTGCTGCGCAGCGTGAAGGACTGCCAATTCAATTAGTATGGCCAAAAGAAGGTGGTATTTACTGGGTAGACAACCTGTCGATTACCAGCAACGCGAAAAACGTGGACGCTGCGCACAAGATGATCGACTTCCTGCTGCGCCCGGATGTTGCCGCAAAAATTTCAGAAGAAACCGGTTACCTGACGGGTGTTGCTGCTTCAAATGCGAAGTATAAAGACAACCCGACATTATTCCCGCCACAGGAAGAACTGGATCGCGGCGAGTTCCAAAACGCCGTCGGCGATGCCAATATTCTGTACGAGGAAAACTTCCTGAAACTGAAAGCTGGCCAATAAGTACTTTCTTTAGGCAACCAAACCACATTGGTTGCCTTTTTCCGCCCCCCCTCTGCTATACTCTCCCACTGATTCTTGAATGAATTCCACACGTTAGAAACGGCACCCGTGCCCTTCTGACATGCACCCGTCAACGTATTTGACATCACTTGTCCGCAAGAGAGGTGGGCATTGCTATAGCGACCGGATAGCCTCAGCAAGGCTTCTGAAGTTAGGAGTAAAAAAATGAATAAATGGTCTTCAATGATGACCGGCGGTGTGTTCGCCATGTCGCTTGTTTCCAGTGCGGCGCTGGCAGCAGACAATGAACTGTATTTCTATAATTGGTCTGAGTATATCCCGGCTGACGTGCTGGAAGACTTTACCAAAGAAACCGGTATCAAAGTGATTTACTCGACCTACGAGTCGAATGAATCAATGTACGCAAAATTGAAGACCTATGGTTCTGGCTATGATCTGGTTGTGCCTTCCACTTATTACGTCTCTAAGATGCGTGATGAAGGCATGCTGCACAAGATTGACAAATCAAAGCTGAGTCATTTTAAAGACCTGGATTCAAACTTCCTGAATAAGCCTTTTGATCCGAATAACGACTACTCTATCCCCTACATTTGGGGTGCAACCGGCATCGGTGTGAATACTGATACGGTCAATAAGGACGAAATCAAAGGCTGGAGTAATTTCTGGGACAGCAAATGGCAAGGCCAGCTGATGATGATGGACGATGCGCGTGAGTTCTTCCATATCGCATTACGTAAGCTGGGCTACTCAGCCAATACCAAGAATCCGGAAGAAATTAAAGCAGCATATGAAGAGTTGAAAAAGCTGATGCCAAACGTATTGCTTTTTAACTCAGATTTTCCGGCAAACCCATATATGGCCGGCGAAACCTCTCTAGGTATGCTGTGGAATGGTTCAGCCTATATGGCTCGCCAGGAAGGTGCACCCATTGAAATCATCTGGCCGAAAGAAGGCGCGATCTTCTGGATGGACAGCCTGGCGATTCCGGCTGGTGCGAAGAATATTGAAGCAGCCCATAAAATGATCGACTTTCTGCTCAAGCCAGAAAATGCGGCGAAAATTGCGCTTGAAATCGGTTATCCGACCCCGGTCGCAGCAGCAAAAGACAAACTGCCGAAATCCTTTGTCGACAACCCTAGTGTTTACCCGCCACAGGAAGTGCTGGATGCCGGTGAATGGCAAGACAGTGTCGGTGATGCTGTCACCCTCTATGAAGAATACTTCCAGAAGCTGAAAGCTGGTCAGTAAGGTTTAAGGCGCCGAAAACGGCGCCTTTTTTGTCAGGTTAAACAGAATCAGCTGCCAGTAACTCTTCAACCAGCTGCGGCACAATTTGAGATGCGGGCCCGTAGCGCTTTTCCTCAAACTCACTCTCGATAATACTCGGTTCCAGATTTAACTCGATGGTATGAGCACCATGCATTGCAGCCTCATGTACAAATCCGGCTGCCGGATATACAGAGCCAGATGTTCCGATGGCAATAAAGAGATCAGCTTCAGTCAACGCGGCATAAATCTTATCCATACCTTGCGGCATTTCACCAAACCAAACCACATTTGGTCGTAAAGGTGCCGGAATCTGACAACAGTGGCAGCAATCATCCAAAGAAATATCGCCGCTCCAGTCAATCGTCTGCCCACTCTGACTACACTGAGCCTTCAATAATTCACCATGCATGTGAATAACTTGATGACTACCAGCCAGTTCATGCAGATTATCAATATTTTGCGTCACAACCGTAACCTTGCCATCCAGCTCTTGTTCCAGACGTGCAAGCGCGATATGAGCCGCATTTGGCTTTACCGTTCCGCTTTCTAACTGCCTGCGGCGTTGGTTATAAAATGACTGAACTAAAACCGGGTCTTTCTGGTAACCTTCCGGAGTTGCAACATCTTCAATACGGTGGTTTTCCCAAAGTCCGTCCTGATCCCGAAAAGTTTTGATGCCAGACTCAGCCGAAATCCCTGCTCCAGTGAGAATGACAATGTTTCGATAGGGAAAATGCATCTTTCCTTGCCTTTGTTCATTTTTCTTTCAGTTATACCATCGACTGACAACGAATATAACTCCCTTCCTATCAGACCATGGTCTTATAGTGAGAGCATATTGTATGAATGCAATGTTTTAGTGTGTTGAATTTTAATACCACTCACAAGTTATAGTGCATTAGATGCAGATCAAAATTCTTACAATTCAGACCGCGTTATTTTTCCCAAGACAGCTCAAAAAATCCGCAACGTGGCAACCAATGCTCTGAATATACTTGTGAAATCAACAGAATCATTCCCTAACAAAGCTTTGAGCTTAATTGAGAAAAGTTTTCACAACCTCAGCAAGATTTTGAGCTCTCGTCTATGCTTCTGAAGTATCACAAAACAATGGAGTGATAAAAATGAAACAAAAAGCATTGGCATTATTGGTCTCAACGATGTTAGCCAGCCCGGCTGCACTTGCAGTAACCCTGGAAAAAGGTACGCAAGAGTTTGGTTTACAAGGTAGTTTGGACCTTGATTACATTGATGATTACCTGTTCATTTTAAATACCTCTTACGGATACTTCCTGACTAACGATTGGGAGCTGGGTGGCGTACTGGATGTCAATATGAGTGACAGTATGAAAACATTCCAGATTGGTATGTTCACTGAGTACAACTTTACCAACTCCACCGATTGGGTACCCTACTTAGGTGCTGCAGCTCAGGTTGCAAACTTGTCTGCAAATGCTGATGAAGATGTCGATTTTGATATCGAAGATGTCACCGCCTTGAATATCAAACTGGCTGCTGGCCTGAAATATTTCATTAATCAACACGTTGCTCTCAGTGCTGAAGTGAACTACAACATCGCAACAGATGATATCAATGTGACCAAAGACGGTGTGGAAGACAGTTTCACCCGGTTTATTTTCGGTACACGATTCTACTTCTGAAGATTTTCCCCTCTGAATCAACGCCACTGAGTGTGGCGTTGATGCTTACTTCAATTTCAACGTGTTTTGCTGCGCTTTACTTAATCCGCTGACAACCAGTTGATAGGATGCTGAAGCAAGCTGCTCTAACATGCCAGACTGGATCTGACCATCCATACGAACCGTTATCCAGTGTCTCTTATTCATATGATACCCAGGGGTAATTGAGGGGAACTCTCCCACCAGAAATTCCACATCTGCCGGCGTTGCCTTCACGGTCAGAACGGGGATATTTTCCCTCACAGCAACCCAGGCAAACATCTTCCCGGCCACTTTATAAACCGTTGGCTCAGGCCCAAATGGATAATCAATCACTGCACCAGGCTGGCTCAAAAGGTGCTGGTCAATGAAAGCAGCCCAATCATTTGTACTTTTCATTCCCACATCCTCCGCAAAGAAATACAACAACCGTATCAAAACTCAGACAGTTTGCATAAAGCTGTCTTGCTATACCTGAAAAGTTCCACAAAAAAATGCTGGCTCAATGTGAACTAGGTAAGCAGGTCTGTTATGAAATATGCGATGCCGTTGTTAGTGTTGTCATTCCAGTTACTGACCGGGTGCGAAAGCTTGTCAGTGACAAACACAGAAACAGTGAATCAAGAAGAACAAACCTTACTGCAATTGGCCCTGAATCATGCGCATTGTCAGATCAATCACGATGTGATTGAAGGACGCTATCTTGCGACGGGTTTGCCCGCAGATTACACCCCACCTTCCCTGCCCGAATTATCGTTGATGAAAGAAGCCAGTTTATGGGACAGATTTGCAAGAGAGAGCAACATCAACGTCCCCAATGACCGTCGTGTCAAATACTACCGGAACTGGTACCTGCAACGCCCTTTGCACATTAAAACAGTCTCCCAACGCGCCGAGCCTTTTCTCTATTATCTGTATGAGAATGTCAAAGCACGACACTTGCCGGTTGAATTAGCTTTATTGCCTTTTATTGAAAGCGCGTTTGACCCTTACGCATACTCACATCAGGGCGCAGCAGGACTTTGGCAAATGACCAGAGCAACCGGAAAATCTTTTGGCCTTCGAATCAACAATGAATATGACGGACGGCTGGATATTGTGGCATCAACCAACGCCGCACTGGATTTGCTTGAATATCTGTATGACAGATTCAACGGTAACTGGCTTCATGCAATTGCTGCCTATAACAGCGGAGAAAGCCGGGTACGTAAAGCGATACGACAAAATAAGAAACTGGGTAAACCAACAGATTTCTGGGCATTAGATCTCCCGAAAGAAACAGCACATTACGTTCCGAAGTTACTCGCACTCAGCCAGCTACTAAAGGAACAGCATCAGTTCAGTATGCCACTCGCCTTCATTCCCAACAGACGGGTCATGACAACAATCACAGTCACACACCAAATGCCGCTGAAGCAGATTGCTGAAGATGCCGGTATGTCCGGAAAGACGCTGAGCCTGTTCAATCCGGCTTATGCTGCAGGGCTGACGCTCCAGCGCGAAGAAAGCACTTTGCTGATACCACGCAAGCAACTGGAGCACTTTTATCAGCAGTCAGACGTCTTGCAATACATCAAACAAAAGTACAGCATTCATCATATTGAGCCGGGTGACTCGCTTTACCAGCTGGCGACACTGAACAACACTTCAATCGGCACCCTCAAACAAATCAATCAACTGGCGAGCAGCAAAATCCATGCAGGTCAGCGCTTGTTGATTCCAATCCCCTAGTTGAGAAGTCTCTGAATCATCAGCTAAAGCCACATATTTTCATGATGCGGAAGGGTTACTTCGGTGACCCTTCACTCGTGAATGTCTCACTGGTCATTGCCTCGCTGGTAACTGTCCCATTCTGAATGACATTCCAGTCAGGTTCAGCAGCAGATTTCAGCACACTGCCGACTTGATTCAGAAGTTTAATATCCGTTTGGTTATGAGATAAAGCCAGACCGACAATCACGCCTGCAAGCAAGCAAACCGGGGCGATCAGGCTCCGGATTGCCATCAGACTACTCAGGGCGACAACCATGAGGATCGTCGCGATATACAGATGCCCTGAAAACTGAGAAAAAAACGCGATGTAGACAGCAACCGCCTGGATCAGGCCACCGAGAATTAACAAGGAAATTGTCATTTTTTCACCACGATTGGTACTTTATTGTGCTGTTTTCAGTGAGTATAGACACAGGACTGACGTTTGTGGTGATCAACAGAAGTCACTTATATGAATTGATTCAGTGTTGCAAATTTGTTTTTCTTTCGTGTCAAATATGTTCTTACATTCCTGGACTATACTGAAAATAAAAGAAAAGCTGTGCTGTCTGGAGGGAGAACAGTCACAGGACAGAATAGAACAACGATAAAATAGCAGGAGGGTATGTCCATGAATCATCACGACGAAATGATTGTCCCCAGTACATTCGGGTTAATTGGCAGAATTGAAATTGCTGCCGCCTGCATTCTGGTCGCCGGATTATTTTTAATGCTTGTTTGAAACAGGAAGTCTCGCGTTCGGACAAAAAAGAAAATGAAATGAGAAATGATAGGGTGCTCAGCCTCAGATAAAGCTGAGCACCCTTTCGAATGCAGTTTCCCTACCGCTTATAGTCTCTGGCCTCTTCTACACGTCCAGATCAAGGATGGAGAACATTCCCCAAATGGTCGGGAATCATACATGAGTATGTCATCAGTTGCATCACTTTTGTGGTAACTTCGGAGAAATGTCTTTTTTCTGACACATTCACCATCTGGCTAGACCATTTGCTCTGAAATTATCGGTTAAACTACCCGGATTACGATGATCTAAGGTAGTTCCAACTCAATGTTTCTAAATTCTTACTTCGCTGAACAAAACGGTAGTTATTCTTTTTCTCGTGAACAAGCCAGCCACTTTGCCAAAAGAGTTGCCGGTGACTTTAACCCGATTCACGATGCTGACAACAAGCGCTTTTGTGTTCCTGGCGACCTGCTCTTTTCCGTGATGCTGGCAAAAACTGGATTAAGCCAGAAGATGCGTGTGGAATTTGCCGGAATGATCACCGATGGTATCGCACTGACTATCAACACCAAGTCAGCAACCGATCTGTCACTGGTCGACGACAAAGGAAAAGAATACCTGCATGTGATCCGTGATGGTGAGATTACCCACAATACAAAACTGATCGAAACAGTCACCCAAAACTATGTGAAATTCTCCGGGATGAACTTTCCGCATATCATGGTGCCACTCATGGAGTCTGAACAGGTGATGATCAACCCTGTCCGTCCACTGGTGATCTACGAAAGCATGGAGTTAGAATTTTCACGTCTGGATCTGGATGCTCCTCAAGTCGAACTGACTGACTCCATCATCGAAACCGACGGCAAGCGTGGCAGCGTCACACTAGCCTTCAGCTTTAAAGAAAATGGTGAAGTGGTTGGCGAAGGCAGAAAGAAAATGCTGATGAGCGGCCTGAAACCATATTCTCAGGAAGACATTAACGATCTGGTTGATCGCTTTAATGCCCGTAAAGCCGCATACCTGGCTGCATAATTCGTTTTATCAGACTCAGGTGTCCAGATTGTCTTGCTCAATTCTGGACACTTTTGTCTTTCCCTGCTAAATTCCCGTCACTTATCCCACAAAATGAAGGACACACGATGATTGTATTCAAAACCCGCCGGGCACAGAACATGGTAAAGAGTCAGTAAGCGAAAGAGTCCACTGAAACCCACTCCGCTTCTGCCCTTCCCGCTTGTCTTGCCCGGTTCATTCTAACCGGGGCCGTATTGCCCCTGAATAATTTCTAATTTCAGACAATGGCGCTTTGCGTCAGGGGTCAACACATCATGACAACACTTATTTCTCAACCCATATACGCTTTACAGGAACTGGGCTGGAAACCTTACTTTCAACAACAACTTTCCCTGCAAGAATGGGAAACATGTAAACCTGCACGTGTCAGTGCCGTCCATAAGAGCCGTATTGATGTTCTTACCGAACAAGGCCTGTTATCGCTGCCCATGCTACCGGCAATGCCGGCACTCGCCGTGGGAGACTGGCTTTTAGTTTCAGAAACCAACGCCTATATGCGCTTACTTGATCGTTATTCGCGCTTTCAGCGAAAAGCTGCCGGCAGTAAGGTGGCTGAGCAACTGATTGCCAGCAATGTCGATACTGTATTTATCGTCTGTTCACTCAATCAAGATTTCAATCTGAGCCGAATTGAACGTTATCTTGCTTTAGCGCATCAATCCGGTGTTGAGCCTGTCATCGTGCTGTCGAAAGCCGACTGTGTTGAAGACCCGGCACCATTCATGGAACAAGTCCGTCAGCTTGACAGCATGCTCCTGGTTGAAGCCGTGAATGGACTTGATCCGGACAGCGTTGCCAAATTGTCAGCCTGGTGCGGCAAAGGAAAAACAGTCGCTTTTCTCGGTTCATCTGGCGCCGGTAAATCAACACTGGTCAATACACTGTTATCTGCAAACGCCCAGTTAACGGGAAGAATTCGTGAAGATGACAGTAAGGGACGTCACACGACAACAGCCCGTTCCCTGCATCTTATGGCTGAGGGCGGTTTGCTTCTGGATACACCGGGTATGCGAGAGCTTCAGCTGGCAGACTGCAGTGAAGGTCTTTCCGTAACGTTTAATGATATTGAAGCACTTGCGGAAACATGCCGGTTCAGCGACTGTTCACATCGTCAGGAACCCGGCTGTGCGGTACAGGAAGCCATTGACAATGGTGATCTGGATGAGCGACGGCTGCGGAACTACCACAAACTGAACAGAGAAATTGCATTCAACTCTGCATCCATTGCGGAGAAACGTGCAAAAGCGAAACAGATTGGCCGCTACCACCACGCGATACAGACAAGCAACCGAAAACATAAAAACCGAGTATAAACAAAAAGCCCTCCAGAAACGGAGGGCTTATTTTATGTAACACACTAAATCAACGAAGATTTGCGCATTGCGCTTCTTTGTTCACAGAGTTCACAGACTGATGTTTTTCACGATAAAGCCGCACTGCGGCCTGCGGACCCGTCAGTAATGTCAGAACCATCAGGAAAGAAACCGGCACCGCTGTAATCACGATGAAAGACTGGAGTGCGTTTAATCCGCCATCACCGGCCATCAGCAGCACAGCGGCAACACATCCCATAGCAATTGCCCAGAACAATCTGTGGCTGGCCGCAGGTTCATTCTTCCCTGAAGTCACCATCGCAATGGCATAGGCCATTGAATCACCGGTTGTCACGACAAAAGTCGTCGTCAGTACCAGGAATGCCGGAATTAACCAGTCACTGAAAGGTAACTGCGCCAGTGTCGCCAGCAATACTGCAGGCAATCCCCCTTCATTCAGTGGACCAGAGATTGCACCTGGTTGCGTCAGCTCAAAATAAATCCCTGAACCACCCAACACGGAAAACCAGAAGTGCGTCACCAGAGGGGCACCAATCGCAACCGTCATCACCAGCTCACGAATACTGCGGCCGACTGAAATACGGGCAATAAAAATCGCCATCATCGGTGCAAATCCGATAAACCACCCCCAGAAAAACCAGGTCCACCATGCGTTCCAGTCAGGGGAAGTCTGAGTCAGACTCATCTGAGGCAAATGTTGAATGTACACAGACATTGCCTGTGAGAATTGTTCAAAAATAAATCCGGTAGGACCGGTCACCAGCATCACAGCCAACAGGAAAACAGCGACGATGACATTAAACCGGCTGAGCCACTGCAAACCTTTGTCCATACCTGTTGCCGCCGACAGAGAATAGATGGTGACGACAACCGCCAATAAACCGACTTGCGTCATCACCGAGTCATCCAGTCCGGCAACCACATGCAAGCTGTACCCCAGTTGCGAAGCCAGAAAACCAATCGGCCCAATGGTCCCCGCTGCAACTGCAATGATCGAACAGGCATCAATCACAGATCCAATCCAATGATTCTCCAGCCGGTCTCCCAGCAACGGATAAAGTAATGCTCTGGGACGCAACTGAATACCCTTTTGATGATGCGCATACATCAGCACAATCGTCGCCAGTGTTCCCAGCACAGCCCAGGCAAGAAATCCCCAGTGCAGAAAACTTTGACTTAGTGCCGGGGCAACCGCTTCTGCCTGCCCCGCTTGGACTCCCTCAAAAACAGGTGGCGTGGTCACAAAATGATAAATGGGTTCAGCTGCCGACCAGAACACCCCGCCACCAGCCAGCAATGTGCACATAATCATTGCTGTCCATCTGAACTGACCGATTTCTGGTTTCAGGGAATTCCCGAGTCTGACCTGGCCCAATGGCAGCAGAGCCAGCACAACCGCGAGGATAAAGTTCAGCAACATAAACCATTGCCAGAAATGTCCAAATGCGGTGGTCGCTTGACCAAAGAGTGTTTGAATCGCTGAAGATACCCAGGACAGATCCGCGATTGCCGCGATCAGGAACAGGCTCAGGAAGCCAATCGTTAGAACTGAAATTAATTTATCAGCCCCTGGTTGTTTGGTGGTATGCATAAATTACTCACTAGTTGTGTGAGGGGACGCACACTAACAGCTTATTTTCTGTAATTCCAACGAACCTGTGTGATTTTTAGCCCGCCATTCCTAAAAAACCTTCAGTCGTACAGAAATCCACCAATTAAATTCTGATGCCAAAATTTTACTTGTGATCACCAAGTCGGTTTGAGTACAAAACAAATGAGCCGATGTTGATTCCATCGGCCCAGGGAATTTGATTGATAAGTAATTTGACTGATTCGGAAAAAGTCAGGATCACTGCCCCAGCTTCTTGCAAATCATTTCAGCAAGATAATGAGAATTCAGGTTTCTCTGAATCAGCGTTTGATCCATCCTTCCATGTGAAACAACATCCAGCCAATGCGCAATCATCGCGGTAAAACCTTTACTCTCAAGCATTGGCGTCCAGTCCGGCAACGTCAGTTTGCTTTCTGCGCCATCAGTCCAGCCGGTCCCGGTCGCCAGTGAATCAAAATGGAGAGTCTGATTTTCAAAGTTTAGGGTCACCTGCTCTGCAGTGACACCATTAATCCGGTTCATTGATGCCTGATGAATGGTTTGATCAATCTGCCATGCGACGTCCAGTCTGGCTAACTTCCCATGCAATTGCTGAGTGATCACCTGAAGATCTTCTGCCTGGACATTTCCTTTCAGATTGACGCTATCAAGCGGATGGATAAAGTCATCAAATACAAAAGTCCGGACATCTCCGGGCTGATTCAGCCGGTGTTTCTGCCAGCGTATCTCCAGCAACTGCTCTTGCATTACCTTTTCGCTCAGATGAGGTTGAATCAGAGGCAGATATCGCCGGTTAAATCCCATAAACAAAGGCAATTGCTTCGTTTCTGCAAGGTTATACAAGGATTCACATTCCGCGTAAGTGTCACTCAGCGGCTTATCGACAAAGACCGGAATCCCTTGATTCAGAAAAAACTGTGCGATTTCAAAATGAGAGGCCGTCGCGCTGTGGATCATCACACCATCAACTCCCAGCCCCGCCAGCTCGCGGTAGTCCGTCACTGCATCATGAATACGATGGGTCTGAGCAAGCTGCTTCAGCACCCCTGAATTTCGGGTACAAAAAGCCAGCTCAATACCCGGCCATTGCGTGATCACAGGCAAATAAGCTTTCTGAGCGATATCGCCCAGCCCGATGATGCCAATTTTCATTTTTACTCCTTGTAATCCGGATAAAAAAAGCCCCTGTCTGTGACAAGGGCCGATGTATTCCGATCATGACAAATTGTCTGAGCCAATCAGTGCGTTGTCACGTTATGTTCATATTCAACAACAATTTGATTGCCACTATAACGCACATTTTTAATATTACCATCAACAATATAGGTATTGGTCAGCGTCACCGTATTCGGTAATGTGCCGCCAATTTGTTCCCGCAAAGAAGGAATCGTCAACACCGGATCAACCCCCATATACTGACAAAACTGACTGACGAAACGATGTTCCAGCGGCAAACTGCCCCTCAAAATGTCGGAGAAAAACAACTGACTGACACCCAGCTTTTTCGCCATTTCAATTTGTGTCACCCGCATCTTCGCCTTGTAACTCATCCATGTTTCATACAGGACTTTTCTGTCTTCTTCTGTGTATTGCATACCCGTTCCTAGCGCAAAAAATGTCAATTCATCGCAATTAAAGCCTAAAGCATCCGGTAAAATGTCAGAAAAACGTTAGGCTTGTTCCAAATAAGAATCTCGCAGAGCCGCATGAAATCTGGGTTTCGTTCATTCCACACAATTTCAGCAAGTTAGAAAACTCACCTTGTCTTGATTTTGATTATGAAAGCTTTCTGCAATCCGGTTATACTGCTTTGAGTTCATATTTCGTCAGGGATTTCATACCAAACGCCATGCTCTCACAGACGCGCAATCAGCAGAATTCAAGCTTAAGAAGGGTCATGATTGTTATCCTTTGTTTGCTGTTTTTGCCCTGGAGCAGCCTGAGTGTCGCCCTGACAATCGCTGGTGAAGATCTGCTCGATGGCTGTATGAACCCCGCGATTGAGATGACACAGTCAGACTGTTGTGATGGCATGACGGAAGGCGAACAGCGCACCTGCCGTGAAAGTCTCCATGCCGTGAATTGTGAACAACACTGTCAGTCTTCGTGTCACACGTCACTCTTTATGCCGGTATCCCCCCTGTTCCCCTTGATGCTGACATCTGGGATTTCATTTCATGCCTATGCATCCGGGTACTGGGATGAACCGGTTGCCACACGTTTAAGACCCCCGATTCGCTCCTGAACGAATAAATCCGTCCTCTTGTCTGGTTTTGTCTGGTTCAGACTGACTCTAGCCGGGAGGAATATCGTTTTCGCCAGCCCGATCAGGCTGTGCATCAGAAGTGAATCAAGGAAATAAACATGAAAAAAGCACATCAACTCTTATCCGCTGCTCTGCTCATGATGAGCTTGTCCTCTGTCGCAGCAGAGGTGATTGAAGGCACAAATTATCAGTCTCCGTCCTGTGGTTGTTGCAAGGGCTGGGTCAAACACATGAATGACAATGGATTTGATATCAAAATGACCTTCGAAAATAACCTGCATCCGATTAAGCAAGCGAATGGCATTCGTCCTGAGTACGCCTCCTGCCATACAGCAAAAATTCAGGGGTATGTCTTTGAAGGCCACGTTCCGGCCCAGGACATCAAACGGTTCCTGGCAGAAAAGCCTGCCAATCTGAAAGGTTTGGCCGTCGCGGGGATGCCGATGGGGTCACCGGGAATGGAATACAATGATCAGAAAATGCCATACGATGTCGTCGCATTTGATCAGGATGGTAATACCGTGGTCTGGGCAAGCCATCATCAGCCACAGACACCGTAAATAACAATAAAGGCCGGGATGACCGGCCTTTTTCTTTTCTGAACTGGTTGATCAATTCGACTGCTGATTTAAGCGATGGAACCACTGACGATTCGGATCCTGAGTTTCGGCCCATTGCGGATCCAATGCCCGTTTTTCGAGGTACACTTGAAGCCCTGTAAAATACAGAACCGCCGTCAGCTCAGAATCCTGGCTGAAATAAGCGAAAAAGGCATCTTCTCGCTCGGCTAATTGTGCCAGTGTACTCACACCGTGACGCAATGCCCATTGCACGGCATAGGGGGACACTTCCGTGCGATGCAAAATCTGAGGCTCAATCGACTTAAGCGCGACATCAATCCCCTTCGGTTCTTGAGCCAGACGCACCGCCGATTGCACATGGCTTTCTTCTTCTGCGAGCCTTTCCCGCAAACTGGCCAGACTCGCCGCCTGTTGCGTTTCGGAGTAACCATGGGTTGTCTTACAGAAACGAATGGCAAATCCCAGCTGATGGCGGCCAACCAGCTCAACTGTTTGTTCCAGGTACTCTTGCGGAATCGCATAAGTTTTGGCTAACTGTTCTACAGCCTGAACCAGATTCGGATAGACGATACCATTATATTCCACCTGAAATGCCTGACTGACCTGACCAACAGGCTGACCATCAATCGCCAGCGGCCACCCGGTATAGTTCACGCGTTCTCTGGCAATCTCAAACATCTTCCAGGCACTTTCCTTAAAGCCTTCAAAGGCTTTGCCTTCCATTTCTGAGTCTTCCAGTTCTTCCTTTGTCCAGTGCGCACCAATCTGCAAATGTTTCTGATACTTACGGTGAAGCCTTGCTTTCACCCGATCGCGTAATAAATCCAGCCCGCTCGCTTTCGTCCGGGTACACAAACCATAGCATTCTTCACAACAAGGGACTTTGACCGGCAGATCGCCTGCATAGTCCGGTTCAGGCCGGAAAATAAAGCTCTCATAATAAGGCTCACCGCAAAACCAGCAGGTATGGCGAAACTCAAAAGGGACATCGATCGACTGGATAGTCATGATTCTGCAGGCTCTCTTTGCATCAGGTCCGTTTTATTATGCGTATCATCGGTAACCGGTACAAGGTAAGTCACTCATTTGTCTGAACCGCAAATTAATTACAACTTTGTTTTTTGCCATTCCCGTACCGAACACGCTAAAATACGTGACCGTTTTTTGAATGTGAGTGGTATGGATGTCTGAACAGAAGCGAAAGGCGCTGAAAAAAATCGCCAAATGCCTCGAATTAGGTAACTCAGCCAATGTCAATGAAGCAGCACAGGCCATCAAGATGGCGCATCGTCTGATGCTGAAGTATGGCCTTGAGAAAGATGACATTGAATTTATCCAGATGGGTAAAACAAAATCAGCAACGCTGTTACCAACAGACATCAGCCAGCAGATCCTGAAAATCATCCGTGGCATCAACCGGCGCTTTGGTGTCGAGTGTGTATTGACCAATTACAAAGGATTGAAGCAGGCCGAGTTTATCGGTGTCGCCGAGCGGGCAATTTTTGCCGCGTTTGCCTTTGATGTGGTTTACCGGGAAATGAACCAGCAAACCGGCCAGTTCCGCAACAGTTTTGCCGGGACAGGTGCCAGTCAGACCGAAGTCACGCGCCGGGTCTCTTCTTTCCTGGCAGGCTGGATTGAAGGGGCATTAGAAAAATTACCCGTTCTGAACACCGATGATGATCATGACAAGCGCATGAGCAACTACATCGATCGTGAATTTGAAAACCTGGATCGTGAGACGTTCAAACAACAACTTCAGGAAGCAATGAAAGGCATCACGGATGACTACGAAAAAGGCATGAAAAAAGGCCGATCCATTTCGGTCAACCGCCCTGTCGGCGGCGATCGCCGGGAAGCCACTAAACTACTGAGCTGACAGCGGTTTCCGAAACGGGAAAAGCGACTTCGGTAACATCTGCAAGAAAAAATAAATCCGGTGCCCAATCAGGCACCGGATTTTTTTACATAATATCCCGCTTCGTTATCGGGTGCTGTTCTCCTCCGTTGCTATCTTCTGCAACAGAACATTCAGACACTCACCTAACCGGCGACGGTTATCTGAATCTGACATCATGCTGGCATGATCGCCATCCACCAGCGTGACATTCAGTGAATCAGCAGGCAGATACTGCTCCCAGCCCAATGCAGAATCATCCTTCCGGCTGTAACCTGACGGTTGAATCCGCGCCCAGTACTCAGCCAGCGCCTGACTGCGGATCGGCGGCATTTCCTCCTTCGCTTTCAGCAGGTGTACCGGCAGGCCAGAAGGTGTAATGACAGTCTCTTCCACCAGCGTCGCAAAGTGATAGCGCCGTTCCCACAACGACAGTTCCTGTTGCGGGTCTTCCAGCAGCGTACGAACCCCCATCTTCTGCAACGTCATCAGTACTTGCTGCAACGGCATTTCCCGCAGACTGTCCATCAGAACCATTCCCAGTTCAGGATATTCACTCTCCAGCCAGCTCATGAACAGATGCGTCATACTTGCCATCGCAACCTGAGGCCGCATGGTGTCAAGCAGTCCCAAACATGCCACCTGTTCACCTTCCCGTTGCAGCATATCAGCCACCTGATACGCAAGCACACCCCCAGAGGAGTAACCGAACACATGATACGGCCCGCTGGGTTGCACCTGACGAATCATCTCGATACAGGATTTCGCCATCATGGCCATACTTTCCGGCAACTGCGCTGACATATCCGGCCAAGGCACCGCATACACGGGATAATCCGCATGGAGTGACTTCGCGAACTCATACACATAGGAATGATCCCCGAAACCGGTCGGCATAAAGAACAGCGGTTGACGGGTTCCGCCACGGCGCGCGGGAAGAGCATTGCGTGCGCCTTTCACTCCCGGATTCCGGTCAAGATACTCAGCCAGATCCGACAGCACCGGATAGTCGAAGACTGCCTGTACCGAAATCTCCAGCCCGTACTGCTTCGCCATACTCACCTGACGAACCACCAGCAATGAATGACCGCCGAGCTCAAAGAAATGATCATGGCGTCCGACCTGCGCTATGCCCAGAAGCTCGCCCCACATATGTGCCAGGATCATTTCCGTCTCGCTTCTTGGCGGTACATAGTCATCACTGACTGCAGTCAGTCCTTCAGGCTTCGGCAATGCACGACGATCCACCTTGCCGTTTGGTGTCAGAGGCAATTGATCCAGCCACATATAGGCTGAAGGCAGCATGTAGGACGGCAGACGATCCGCCAGATACTTCCTCAGTTCAGCTGATTCCGGCGTTTTTGCACGATCACTATTAAAACCATCGCCTGGCGTCAGCCAGGCTACCAGACGTTGCTCAGCGCCCAGTGTTCGCAAATCCACCAGCGCATCACGAACCGCAGGATGTGACAGTAATTGTGCTTCAATTTCACCCATTTCAATCCGGAATCCCCTGATTTTCACCTGCCCGTCATTCCGTCCCTGATACTCCAGACTGCCATCTGGCAGATACCGGACCAGATCCCCAGTACGATACATGGTTGTGCCCGCGTGAAATGGATCCGGCAGGAAACGCTCAGCGGTAAGTGCCGGACGGTTCAGGTAGCCAAGCGCCACCCCCACTCCTCCAACATACAGTTCACCTATCGCTCCCCGGGGAACCACCTTACCCTGCTGGCTCAGCACATAAACCCGGGTATTTCCAACCGGCTTCCCAATCGGCAGCCGTTCACAGCCGTTCACTTGCTCAATATGAGCCGTCGTCGCATACGCACTTGCCTCCGTCGGGCCATAAGCATGAATCACTTTCACAGGCCCCTGATGTTTCAGCAGGCACTCGTAAGCCGATGGTTCTTCTTTCTCCCCACCGGAAATCAGATGCCGGAGCTGTGACAAAGCTTCGCCAATCAGGTGAACATACTGGTTGAACAATGCTGTCGTCAGGAACAAAGTCGTGATTTCAAGTTCCTTCAGCGACCGGGCAAGCAACTTCGCATCCATGATAACGTCCTGCGGAATCACCACCATCTGACCGCCATTCAACAGCGGCGCCCAGACTTCCATCGTCGAGGCATCAAAGGCCGGGTTCGATGAGAAAGCAATCCGTTCCGATGCATCAAAATCTGCATAGCCGTTGTGGATGACCAAACGGGTAATCCCCTGATGCGGCACCAGGACCCCTTTCGGCTGGCCGGTTGAGCCCGAGGTATACATCAGATAAGCCGCGCTCGTACTTTGCAGAGCCAGCTCAGGATTCTCGCGCCGCTGGCTGCGTTCTTCAGGGAACACATACGGCAATGCATCATTCCCCGGCTTATCTGCGATGATAAGACGGGCACCACTGTCACTGAGAATCCAGGCCTGTCGCGTTTCCGGCAGTTTTGAATCCACCGGAACAAACATCGCTCCTGTTTTCAGAACGGCCAGTTGCGCAGCCACCAGTGCCAGACTGCGGCCCAGCTTGAGTGCAATACGATCGCCGGGCTGAACGCCCCGTTCAATCAGCGTATGCGCCAATTGGTTTGCCATCCCATTCAGTTCGGCATAACTCACCCTTTGCTGGCCATCAATGACTGCAATCGCATTCGGCCGTCTGCGGACCTGCTGTTCAAATACGGTATGAACACAATCCTCTGCCGGATAATCCGTTACTGTCTGATTCCAGGTTTCCAGTTGCAGGTGATATTCAGCCTCCGGCAGAATCTCCAGTGAACTCACAGGCAAAGCCGGTGTTTCTGACAATGCATGCGACAGCGACGTCAGTGCATGAACCATATAACTGCAGATTCGTTCCGCTTCAAGTGGCTGACTAATCTGAGCCGTCAGACCCAGTGAATCTCCGCCATCTTCCACCGACATCACAAACGGGTAATTGGTCCGCTCCTCAGCACTCAACAGAGAAACGCCTTCAGGCAGAACCAGTTCATCCCCCATGTTATGCCGGTAATTCAGCAAGGCACTGAACAGTGGCGCCCCTGCAGCCATACCGCTGCAACGCTGAGCCAGAGCCAGTGGTGCATGCTCATGCAGCAGCAGGCCACTTAAGCGCTGATGCGCCTGGCGTACCGCAGACACAACATCCTGATCATCGATATCCAGACGCAATGGCAGCGTATTGATAAAGAGACCCATCGCCTGATCAGCCCCCTCACCGGCCTGCATCCGACCCAGTAAGACGGTACCAAACACCACCGCAGCTTTGTCTGTCACACGGGAAAGAACCTGCGCCCAGGCCAGATGACACAGACTTGCCAGACTCACCCCGAGATGACGGGCCTGCTCCCGCAGTGCTGCATTGAGTTCAGCCGGCACAACGCAATGTGCTGTTGCAATGGCTTTGCCGTCGCCCCGAACGTTACTCAGCTCAAACGGCAGCACGGGTTCCTCGATATCTGCCAGCATTTCCCGGAAGAATGCTTCATGGGCATCCTGACTCATCCCCAGACGGGTCTGACCAATTACATTCCGGTATGGCGGTGCAATCGCGAGCGAATCCGCTTTCCCGTCCAGAATCGCTGCCACTTCGCTTTCAATCAGTGCTGAAGTGGAGTGATCGCCGATCATATGATGCCATTGTTGCAGCATCAGCCATCGGCCCTGTTCATCTTTTGCAATCACCAGATTCAGGAGCGGTGCCTGTGTCAGATCCAGTCGTGAATGGCGCGGGTCAAACTGCGCCATCAACTGTTCGGCCACAGGTCCCTCCTGTGGATCCAGTACCAGTTCGCGGACAGGCAATGTTGCTTTGCGCCATACAACCTGAACCGGCTCAGACAGTCCCTGACTGAGAAAGGCTGAACGCAGGATATCGTGACGATCCACAACAAGCTGCATGGCCGACAGCCAGGCATCAAGGCGTGTACGACTATCAAATTGCAGCATGGCAGACAACAGATAGGTATCGCCTTGCTCACTGAGCAGATGATGGAAAAGGATTCCTTCCTGCAACGGCGACAGACCATAGATATCCTGCACATTGCCGACCCCGCCCGGAACCCCGGCAACCACCTGATCAATTTCCTGCTGACTCAGATTCGCCAGTGGCAGTAACGCAGGAGTGATGTGAGTTGTTTCAGCCGTGATCAGATTCTCCGGCACCTGAACCTCATGCTGGGTACCCAGCGCCGATGCCAGCGCCGCAAGCGTGGGTGAAGAGAAAAGCGTGTTCACACCAGCCGAAAGACCGTGCCGGCGCAGTGCCGCCATCAGTTTCACCACAAGTAACGAGTGACCGCCCAGTTCGAAGAAATTGTCATGGCGACCAATACCTTCCACCCCGAGCACTTCAGACCAGAGTCCAGCCAACAGGCGTTCCGTATCTCCCTGCGGCGCTTCATACACCCGGCCAGCGTCAGCATCCGGCACAGGGAGCGCACGGCGATCCAGCTTACCATTCGGGGAAATTGGCAACGCCTGCATACAGACAAAGGCTGCCGGAATCATATATTCAGGCAAACGTGCCGACAGGAACTGTCGTACCTGATCGGTCAGGGATATCTGTACACTCGCTTCCTGATTGTCCTCTTCTTGTTCGAAGACTTTCGGAACCATCCAGGCCACCAGGCGTTTTTCGCCATTACTTCCGGGCAAGGCATCCACAGCCACATCACGCAATGCCGGATGTGCTGCGAGCTGGGTTTCGATTTCTCCCAGTTCAATCCGGAAGCCACGGATTTTCACCTGCTGATCATTCCGGCCCAGATATTCCAGACTGCCGTCGGCCAGATAGCGCACCATATCGCCGGTACGATACATCCGCCCGCCCGGATGGAATGGATCTGCCAGGAAGCGCTCAGCCGTCAGGTCAGGCTGATTCAGATAGCCCCGTGCCACCTGAAGACCACCAACGTACAGCTCTCCCACTGTGCCGTGAGGCACTGGCAGACCCGCTTCATCCAGCAGGTAGATCCGGGTATTGCTGACGGGTCGCCCGATGGAAGGCACCGCCGCATCCAGCGCTAACGTCGCAGACGTTGCTACGACGGTTGTTTCTGTCGGGCCATAGTTGTTCATTACGATCAGCCCTTCAGGTACCTCCAGCGGCCAATGGCGGAGACTGTCACCACCGATAAGCAATTGACGTAAAGAAGACGGCACCATCCCATTTGCCAGCGCAACTTCCGCCAGCGGCGTCACCATAAAGGAAACCTGTGCGCCACTGTGCTGCCACCAGTGCAGCAATGCTTCACTGTTCCCGGCAACCTGAGGTGGCGGCAGCAACAAGGATGCACCCAGCGACAGTGCCGGCCAGATCTCCCAGACACAGGCATCAAAGCCAAGGCCAGCCATGCAAGTCGTTTTCTCCCTCGCCTGCAGCCCGGTCGCCTCTTCATGCCAGTGAATCAGATTCAGTAACTGACCGTGCTCGACCATCACCCCTTTGGGCTGTCCGGTAGAACCTGAGGTGTAGACGACATAGGCCAGATGCTCTGGAAGAACCTCAACCGATGGCGCACCGACAGAGACAGGTGTCGACAAAGGCTGATCCAGTGACAGCACAGGCACATCAATGTCCCTCAGGGTCTGATCACCGATGGCTTTACAGCCGACGGAATCAGCCAGCAGCAGGGTTGGAGCACAGTCGCTCAGAATATAACTCAAGCGGTCACCGGGATAAGCCGGATCCAGCGGGACATAGGCACCACCAGCTTTCAGCACGGCCAGCAAAGCCACAACCATATCCGGTTTGCGTGCGGCGCAGACAGCGACCCGTGTTTCTGTGCCGACACCGCGGGCAATCAGGGCATGCGCCAGTCGGTTCGCCCGGCTGTCCAGCTGACCGTAACTCAGCACTTCATCACCACAAACCAATGCGAGTGACTGAGGAGAGCGCCCCACCTGTGCTTCAAACAGATGGTGGACTGCCTGATGCTTCGGATACACCCGCTCCGTCTGGTTCATGTCATTGAGTAAGAGGTTACGTTCTGCTTCCGGCAATAGATCCACA
The DNA here is from genome assembly GCF_036409375.1 of Photobacterium sp. 53610. Lineage (NCBI taxonomy): Bacteria > Pseudomonadati > Pseudomonadota > Gammaproteobacteria > Vibrionales > Vibrionaceae > Photobacterium > Photobacterium sp. 53610. The sequence continues at coordinate 902,173 of NZ_JAXOFS010000001.1, forward strand.
CGGGAAACCGGTATGGCAGAATCCGTCACCATCGCCTGAAGCACAGTTTTCAGATACTCGCTGAAGCGGTTGGCCGTGCCTGCATCAAACAAGGCGGTCGCATAGTTCAGGGCGCCCGTGATCTGATTGTCCGCTTCTCTCAGTTCAAGCGTCAGATCAAATTTCGCAATATCATAGGCCAGACCGGCCTCCGCAACAGCCAGCTCCGGTAAGTTGATGTCACGAACCGAACCCTCCTGCCAGGACAGCATGACCTGGAATAACGGTGTTCTGTCGAGCTGACGCGGCGGGTTAATCACTTCAACCACTTGCTCAAACGGCAAATCGCTGTTTTCGCGGGCAGCAAGGACAGACTGTCTGACCCGGGTCAGCAATGCACTCAATGTCGGATCGTCCCGCAGATCAATATGCAGGGCCAGTGTGCTGACAAAGAAGCCCACCAGCGGTTCAACTTCCAGACGGCCACGATTTGCATCCGGCATCCCAATCACAACTTCCTGCTGACCGGCCAGACGCGAGAGGACAATCCCCCAGGCAGAGAGCACGGTCATAAACAGGGATGTTCCCTGACGCTGGCTTAACTGACGCAAGGCTTGAGTCAGCTCAGCATCAATCACAAGGGGTACTTCCGCCCCGGCGAAAGACTGCACCGGCGGACGGGGTCTGTCGGTTGGCAGCGTCAGCTGTACGGGGGCATCACCCAGTGTCGCTTTCCAGAAGCTGGCCTGTGCATCCAGTCGTTCCTGGCTGAGATGTTCCCGTTGCCAGTGCGCATAATCCGCATACTGCAAGGCCAGCGGCGGTAATGGATTAGCCTGTTGCTGGCGGAATGCGCCATACAACTCGCTCAGTTCCTGCAAGAGGATCTTCGACGACCAGCCATCAGAGACAATATGATGACAAACCAGCAGGAACAGGTATTCATGGTCCGTCACCTGCCAGAGATGCGCAGCAACGAGCGGGCCATTTTCCAGATCAAACGGCGCAGCCATCACCTGACGAATCCGGGCCATGGCCAGATCGCGGTTCCGGGTTTCATTGCTCAGCGTTTCCGTGCGCAGGTCATGCCAAACGTAAGGCATCGGTTCAACCGGAAGAATACGAACCTGAGGCTGATCGTCCTGCGTGACAAACACACTACGCAGACTTTCATGCCGTGCATAAACTGCATCCAGACTTTGCCTGAACGCATCCGAATCCAGATCACCGGTCAGTTCCAGAACAAGCGGGATATGATAGGTTTCACTGTTGCCTTCCATCTGGCTCAGGAACCACAGCCGTTGCTGGGCAAACGACAGCGGCAAAACTTCATCCCGGGAAACCGGCACAATCGGTATCTGATGAACATCCTCATCCCGGTGGAGCCTTTCAGCTAACGCATGAAGGACCGGAGCCGTAAACAATGCGGACAGCGAGAGTTGCCATCCGGTCTGTTCTAGCCGGTTTGCCAGCTGTACCGCCAGCAACGAATGTCCGCCAAGATCGAAGAAGTTATCCTGACGGCCAACTTTTTCAATGCTCAGCAGAGATTCCCACAGCGTTGCCAGCAGCGTTTCCCGTTCACCTCGGGGTGACTCGTAGGATTCGCGGATCCCGGCTGCGCTTTCCGGCGCAGGCAAGGCACGTTTATCCAGTTTGCCATTGGTTGTGAGCGGCAACGCATCCAGCCAGAGATAAGAAGATGGTACCATGTAATCCGGCAAGCGACCCGCCAGGAACTGACGGAGTTGTCCTGCCAGCACCTCGCAGTCAGCCTGAGGTCCGGGAACAATCCAGGCCACCAGACGCTTGTCGCCATCTGCCGCTTCCCAGACATCTACCGCAACATTGAGAACCGATTCGTGCGCAAGAATTGCAGCTTCCACTTCTCCGCATTCAATCCTGAAGCCACGAATTTTCACCTGATGGTCATTCCGGCCCAGATAGTCCAGCTCGCCGTTTGGCAAATAACGGGCTAAATCACCAGAGCGATACATGCGACAGCCCGGATGGAATGGATCATCCAGAAAACGTTCTGCATTCAGTTCCGGACGATTGAGATAGCCCCGGGCCACCCCTTCACCACCCACATACAATTCACCTACGGCGCCGTGCGGGACCGGCTGACCATGCGGATCCAGCAGATACACACGCAGATCCGAGATCCGGCGGCCAATCGGGCTGCCGCTGGACCGGACATCAGCCGGTGACATTGCCCTGTAAGTGACGTGAACAGTTGTTTCGGTGATCCCATACATATTGACCAATTGCGTTACATCGGCCGGATTGCGGGCATACCAGGGAGCCAGATCAGCCGGATTCAGCATTTCCCCGCCAAATACGATGGTTCTTAACTGATGCGGCGTTTCATCCTGGGCCTGAATGAAAGCTTTGAATGCACTTGGCGTCTGGTTCAGAACCGTCACGCCATGCCGGCAAATGAGCGAATAGAAATCCCGGGCCGAGCGTGCTGTCGCCTGAGGGACAACCACCAGGCAGCCACCGTGTCGCAATGCCCCCCAGATTTCCCACACCGAAAAATCAAATGCAAACGAATGGAAAAGACACCAGACATCATCTGCACAAAAACTAAATTCGGTCTCAATCGCACTGAACAGGCGATCGACCTGCCGGTGTTCAACCATGACACCTTTCGGTTTCCCAGTGGAACCCGACGTATAAATCACATAAGCCAGACTGGCGGGCGTCAATCCGGTCACCTCCGGATTCCGGCTGTCTCCGTCAAAAGCTTGTTCAAGCGGCAACTGCAGCAGCTCTATCTCACCCAGTGCGGTACGGCCTTTTTCATCAGCCAGTAACAGGACCGGCTCGGCGTCTTCAAGGATGTACTGCAAACGATCACCAGAATAAGCCGGATCTAACGGAACATAAGCGCCGCCCGCTTTCAGAATGCCAAGCAAACCGATGATCAACGCCGGACTGCGTTCAGCACAGATTGCAACCCGGCTCTCCGGCTGAACACCCCGCTCAATTAACACATGAGCAAGCCGGTTTGCTTCGGTATTCAGCGCGGCATAGGTCAGACGTTGCTCACCACAGACCAGCGCAATCGCTTCAGGCGTTTGCACCACCTGATCTTCGAACCGCTGTGTCAGGCATAGTGACGCAACATTGAGGGCGGGTGTCTGATTCAGTGTTTCCAGTAACAGACGAAGTTCACTGGGGGGCATCACATCCAGCTGACTGACCGGCAACTCCGGTGTCTCCGACAAAGCGTGCACCAGTAAGGCCAGCGTCTGCTCCATATAACCGCAAATGCGCCCGGCTTCAATTGGCTGACTGATTTGTGCCGTCAGTCCCAGTGAATCACCACCGTCTTCAACAGACATCACAAACGGGTAGTTGGTCCGGTCATCCACATGCAGCAGCGTGACACCTTCCGGCAGCTCCAGCTCATCGCCGTCATTGTGCCGGTAGTTCAGCAAGGCACTGAACAAAGGCATTCCGGGAATAATGCCACTGCAACGCTGTGCTTCGGCCAGTGACGCATGTTCATGCTGCAACAATCCACTGAGTCGCTGATGCGCCTCGTGTACAGCGGCTTCAACTGTCCTCTGATTGATATCCAGACGCAGCGGCAGCGTATTAATGAACAGTCCCATGGCCTGTTCCGCGCCTTCCCCGGCCTGCATCCGGCCCAGCAGTACTGTACCGAACACCACAGCATCCTGTCCGGTCATCCGGGCAAGAACCTGCGCCCAGGCGAGATGACACAAGCTGGCCAGACTGACCCCCAGACGCCGGGCTTGCTGACGTAAATTCCGGTTCAGCTCAGCAGGCAGTTTCAGACTGGCTTCATTTATTGTCCGGCCGCCGCCCTGAACATCGCTCAGACCAAAAGGTAATGTCGGTTCGTCGATATCCGCCAGCATCTCGCGGAAAAATGCTGCATGCTCACCCGTTCCGAACCGGGCCTGAGCCACTGCATGACGGAAAGGCTGTGCTGGCAGCAATGCGGCGCCCCGGCCAGACAGAATCGTCCTCACTTCCTCCATCATCAATGCCAGTGTCGAGTGATCCCCAATCAGGTGATGCCATTGCTGCAACAGACACCAGCTGCCGTCTGTGTCTTGCGCAGCCGCAAACCGCATCAGCGGCGCCCGGGTCAGATCCATCCGGTTCCGCGCCGAATCAAAGCGGGCTTCAAGGGGTGAGGCAAGGGTTCTCTCCTCTGCTCCCTGTTCGGAATCCGCTTCTGAACGCAGCTGGAGGAAATCAACCTTCAAGTTGGCTTTGCGCCAGACCACCTGAACTGATTCCGACAACCCGGCACTCACAAAGGCGGTGCGCAGGATGTCATGACGATCAACCACCTGCTGCATTGCATTTAACCAGCCATCCAGTGTTGCACGAGATTCAAACCGCATCATCGCCGACAGCAGATAGGTATCACCGCGCTCATTCAGCCGGTGGTGGAACAAAATCCCTTCCTGTAAGGGGGACAGACCATAGATATCCTGAATATTCCTGAGACCCTCAGGAACCGTCGCCACAACACGATCAATTTCCTGCTGATTCAGATTAACCAGAGGCAGCAGCTCTGGCGTAATTGCCTTCGTGTCCGGTGTGAGCTGATTCTCTGGAACCTGAACATCGTGTAATGTTGCCAGCGCTGCCGCCTGAGAAGCCAGAGTCGGAGCAGAAAACAACGCTTTCATCTCCGCAACCAGTCCATAACGGCGCAATTTTGCCAGTAACTTCACCACCAGCAGCGAATGGCCCCCCAGTTCGAAGAAATTATCCTGACGACCAATACGTTCAACACCCAGCACCTCTGCCCAGATGTCGGCCAGCAGCCTCTCCTGCTGCCCCTGTGGTGCCTCATACCCGGCACGTTCCTGAGGATTTTCTTTGGGTTCAGGTAAAGCCCGGCGATCCAGTTTACCGTTTGGCGACAAAGGCAATGCATCGACCGCAGACCATGCAACAGGCACCATATATTCCGGTAAACGTCCCGTCAGGAAATCCCGCAAGTCGGCCGGCACCAGCGCTGTGCCTGTTTCACACACAACCCAGGCCACCAGCCGTTTGTCATCACGGCCATCAGCACGCGCATCAACCACCACCTCACGAACCGCCGGATGAGTCGACAAGACCGCTTCAATTTCGCCACACTCAATCCGGAAACCGCGAATTTTCACCTGCTGGTCATTCCGGCCCAGATATTCAATGTTGCCATCAGGCAGATATCGGGCCAGATCCCCGGTTCGGTACATCCGCCCGCCGGAATAGAACGGATCAGCCAGAAACCGTTCTGCGGTCAGTTCAGGACGATTGAGATAGCCCCGTGCCACCTGAATCCCACCAATATAAAGTTCACCGGCTGCACCCTGCGGTACAGGTTGCCCGTATTCATCCAGCAGATATATGCGAGTGTTTGCCACCGGACGACCGATCGGAACGGTCACCAGCTCAGGTTCGCGGGTGCAATGCCAGGCAGTCACATCAATCGCGGCCTCCGTCGGACCATAAAGATTATGCAGTTCTGCATGAGGCATCTGACGATAAAACTCCGTCACCAGACTCGCAGGCAACGCTTCACCACTGCACATCACCCGGACAACGTGCTGACAGCGCGCAGTCGCTCCCTCATATGCCAGAAAACTTTGCAGCATAGACGGAACAAAATGCAACGTCGTGACGTTGTCATGTGAAATAGCACGACTCAGATAATCCGGGTCCTTATGGCCTTCAGGACGCGCCATCACCAGACGGGCACCATAAATCAGCGGCCAGAAAAACTCCCAGACCGAAACGTCAAAACCAAACGGTGTTTTCTGTAAAACAGTATCTTCTGCAGTCAGGTCATATGTGTCCTGCATCCAAATCAACCGGTTGACGATCGCTCGGTGCTCATTCATCGCCCCTTTCGGTTTTCCGGTTGAGCCCGAGGTATAAATCACGTAAGCCAGATGATGGGCCTGCGATTGTGATAACGGATTCTGACTGCTGAGATCCGAAGAATATGCGCCATCCAGAGCCAGTACAGGCACACTGTGTGTGCCAAGTGCCTGACGACCGGCAGCATCGGCCAACAATAGCACCGGAACAGCATCTTCCAGAATGTACTGAAGCCGCTCTCCCGGGTAAGCAGGATCTAACGGCACATAACCGCCGCCCGCTTTGAGGACCCCGAACAAGGCGACGACCATGGCCACACTTCGCTCAGCACAGACAGCCACCCGGCTGTCCGGACCAACACCGCGTGCAATCAGCACATGAGCCAGTTGGTTAGCTGCCGCGTTCAGCTCGGCGTACGTCAGACGCTCCTCTTCACAAACCAGTGCAATTGCTTCCGGTGAACGGGACACCTGCGCTTCAAACAATTGCTGCACGGTTACATCAACCGGATAATGACGTTCGGTTTGATTTAAACCATCCAGTAACCACATCCGCTCAGTATCTGGCATCAGATTGAGTTGCGATGCAGGCTGCGCCGCATCAGACACCATCGCCAGAAGCACCTCACGCAAATAGCCGCCAAAACGCTCAACGGTAGAGGCATCAAACAGCGCGGTTGCGTAATTGAGCATCCCTTGAATCTGATTGCCCTGCTCAGCCAGTTCCAGCGTCAGTTCATACCGAGCTGTGTCATGAACCAGATTTGTTTCTTTTACCTGCAGACCTGGAACAGAAATATCCCGGACTGAACCGTCCTGCCAGGCCAGCATCACCTGAAACAAGGGCGTTCTGTCCAGCATTCTTGGCGGATTGATGGCTTCCACCACCTGTTCAAAAGACACATCATTGTTTTCACGCGCAGCAAGTACCACCGTTTTTACCCGGGTCAGTAAATCAGCGACAGTCGGATCGTCACGCAGATCCAGATGCAGGGCCAGTGTACTGACAAAGAATCCGACCAGCGGCTCAACCTCCAATTGTCGCCGGTTGGCCTCAGGGATCCCGATGACGACTTCCGGCTGCCCGGCAAGCCGAGACAGCACGATTCCCCAAGCGGTCAGCACCGTCATAAACACCGAGAGGTTGTGCTGTTCACTGAACTGACGCAGCGACGCTGTCAGTTCTTCACTGAACACGACGGGGATCTGTGCACCAGCAAAGGATTGCACCGGCGGATGGGGCCTGTCGGTCGGCAATGTCAGATGTGTCGGAGCTTCACCTAAGGTTTCCCGCCAGAATTGCGTCTGTTGTTCCAGCCGTGCAGGATTCAGGTGCACCTGTTGCCAGTTCGCATAATCCACGTACTGCAATTTCAGTGGCGGTAAAGGATTCACCTGTTGCTGGCTGAATGCCCCGTACAGCGCACTCAGGTCTTGCAGGATGTTTTTAACTGACCAGCCATCTGACACAATGTGATGGCAAAGCAACAGGAACAGACATCTGTCGTCGGCCAGTTGCCAGAGATGCGCGCACACGACAGGGCCGGATGCCAGATCAAAGGGCTGGCCGATCACCTGACAGGCCTGAGCCATTGCCTTCGATTCACTGTCTTGATCAGCACGCAGGTCATGCCATGTCAGTGGCATCGGCGAAACCGGCAGAATCCGGACTTCCGGCTGACCGTTTGTCGCGACAAAAGTACTCCGTAAAGCTTCATGGCGTTCATAGAGTACATCCAGACTTTGTTCAAATGCAGATGTGTTGAGATCTCCCTGCAGCTCCAGCAACAGCGGAATATGATAGATTCCGCTGCTTCCTTCCAGTTGCTCCAGGAACCACAAACGCTGCTGCGCAGACGACAACGGCAGTTTGCTCTCTCTGTGAACCGGTTCAATCGACTGGACAATTGCATGCTGAAGGCTTTCCAGTTGCTCAGCCTGTGCATGCAGCACGGGTTTGGCGAACAGCGCAGCCAGCGGCAGTTTCCACCCGGCCTGTTCCATCCGGTTTGCCAGTTGTACGGCTAAGAGTGAATGCCCGCCCAGTGCAAAAAAGTTATCCTGACGACCGACCGTATCAATTTTCAGGACTTCTCCCCACAACCGGGCCAGCAACTGTTCTTTCTCCCCTTTCGGCGGTTCATAGACCTGACGGATCCCGACTGTATTTTCCGGTGCCGGTAAAGCACGCTTATCCAGCTTGCCATTGTTCGTGAGAGGCAAGCTGTCCAGCAGGACATATGATGCCGGAATCATGTAGTCCGGCAGGCGATCTCCCAGTGCATCTCGGATTTGAGCCGAGAACTGACCCTGGTCGGCATTCGGATGCGGGACAATCCAGGCCACCAGCCGCTTGTCGCCATCCGGCGACTGCCATGCATCAACAGCCACGCTGGTCACCTGTTCATACGCCAGAATTGCAGCTTCCACCTCACCACACTCGATCCGGAAACCCCGGATTTTCACCTGCTGATCGTTTCGTCCCAGATATTCCAGCTCACCATTTGGTAAATAGCGGGCCAAATCCCCGGAACGGTATAAACGGCTGCCCGGATGGAACGGGTCATCCAGGAACCGTTCTGCATTGAGCTCTGGCCGGTTCAGATAACCGCGGGCTACCCCTTCGCCACCGACATACATTTCTCCCACGGCGCCCAGTGGCACTGGCTGGCCGTAAGGGTCAAGCAGATAGAGGCGAAGATCCGAAATGCGATGTCCGATCGGGCTGCCTATGTTTTCAATATCTGCCTGGGACATCGCACGGTAAGTCACATGCACCGTTGTTTCTGTAATGCCGTACATATTTACCAGTTGCGGTGCATCAGCAGCATTGCGTGCGTACCAGGGTGCCAGATCCGCCGGATTCAGCATTTCCCCACCAAAAATAATGGTTCTCAGCTGGTGGGAAGTCTCATCCTGGGCCTGAATAAACGCCTTGAAGGCACTTGGGGTCTGATTCAGCACGGTCACACCGGTCTGACAGATCAACTGGTAAAAATCTGTCGCCGAACGGGCCGTTGCCTGCGGAACGATCACCAGCTGTCCGCCATGTCGTAATGCGCCCCAGATTTCCCAGACAGAAAAGTCAAAAGCATAGGAATGAAACAAACACCAGACATCATCTGCACGGAAGTCAAAATCGGCATGTGTGGCATGGAACAACCGGTCAACCTGACGATGTTCGACCATCACCCCTTTCGGTTTGCCGGTTGAACCAGATGTATAAATCACATAAGCCAGATGGGCTGGCGTTAAACCTGCGACCTGCGGATTCTGACGACTGCCTTCCCGTGACTGACCTAACGCAAACAGCGGCACATGTTGCTCTCCAACCGCCGCTTGACCGGCTTCATCGGCCAAAATCAGTACTGGCTCAGCATCCTGCAGAATGTAATTCAGACGTTCACCGGAATAAGCCGGATCCAGCGGCACATAGGCCCCGCCCGCTTTGAGAATTGCCAGAATCGCGACGATTGTATTCGGCCCGCGATCGGTACAGAGGGCAACCAGACTGCCCGGACCGACGCCGCGCGTAATCAGATCATGCGCCAGCAAATTAGCCTCGGAATTCAGTTGGCCGTAGGTCACGGTTTTCTCCTGGTAAACCAGCGCAATCGCCTCTGGCGTCCGGGCCGCCTGCGCCTCAAACCGGTGATGCAGACAGGCTGGCTGAGTGTCATTCTGCGCTGTGACATTCCAGCGGTTCACCAGCAGATCAAACTCATCGTCAGGCAAAATTGACAACTCATAGGCCGGAATATCCGGCGTCTGCGCCAGAGCATTGACCAGTGCACCCAGCGTTTGCTGCATATAACCACAAACACGCGACGCTTCGATCGGATGAATCACCTGCGCTGTTAAGGACAGTGAATCCATGCCGTCGTCGACACAGAGGACAAACGGATAATTTGTCCGCTCATTGGCACTGACCAGACTCACTCCGTCCGGCAACGGCAGATTTTCACCTTCGTTATGGCGATAATTGAGCAATGCACTGAACAACGGAGCTCCCGCCGTCACGCCGCTGCAACTTTGTGCGAGCGCCAGCGATGCATGTTCATGGGCAAGCAACCCGCTCAGGTTCTGATGTGCCTGACGCGCAGCTTCTTCAATACTCCGGCTGTCGAGGTCCATACGCAGAGGCAAGGTATTAATAAAGAGACCCATTGCGCTGTCGGCACCTTCCCCGGCCTGCATCCGTCCCAGTAAAACGGTCCCGAAAACCACAGTGTCCTGTCCGCAGGTTCTCGCCAGTACCTGACCCCAGGCCAGATGACACAAACTGGCCAGACTGATGCCCAGCCGTTTGGCCTGATAACGCAACGCCTGATTCAGTTCCGGCGTTATTGCCAGACGGGCTTCATTAACTTGATGACCATCACTGTGAACATTGCCCAGCCCAAAAGGCAGCACCGGTTCTGAAATATCAGCCAGCATCTTGCGGAAAAATGCCTTATGTTCGCTTTCGCTGACACCCAGTCTTGCCTGCGCAACTGCATTCCGGAAAGGTTGCGGGCGGCTCAGTGTCTTCTGATGGCCTGCCATCATCGTCCGAACTTCATCGACCATAAAAGCCAGTGTGGAATGGTCACCGATCAGGTGATGCCATTGTTGCAGGACGCACCAGCTGCCGTCCGTATCTTCCGCAACCACGAAATGCAGCAATGGCGCCTGCGTCAGATCCAGACGGGTATGGCGGGGATCATAACGTGATTCCAGCTGTGTACTGACAGGCCCGTCTGCGGGGTCAAGATCCAGCTCTGCCACCTGAAAGTCGGCCTGACGCCAGACCACCTGAACCGGTGATGCGGCTCCGGATCCAACAAACGCAGTGCGCAAAATATCGTGACGGTTCACAACCTGCTGCATGGCGTTCAGCCAGGCATCCAGACGAGCCCGATTTTCAAAACGCAATGTCGCTGACAACAGATAAGGATCACCCTTTTCTGCCAGCAAATGATGGAAAAAGATCCCTTCCTGCAAAGGAGACAAGGCGTAGATGTCCTGGACGTTGGCGACACCGCCCGGGACTATCTGAACGACGGCATCAATCACTGCCTGACTCAACTCAGCCAGAGGTAGCATCGCTGGCGTAATCTGCTGACTGTCTGGCCGGATCTGATTTTCCGGCACGATCACGTCATGTTGTGTGCTCAGCGTCTGAGCCAGTGCTGACAAGGTCGGCGCCGCAAATAAGGCCGGTAAATCCGTTGTCAGTCCGGCGCTTCTCAGCTTCGCCATCAGTTTCACCACCAGCAGTGAATGCCCGCCCAGTTCAAAGAAATTGTCCTGACGGCCAATACGTTCGATGCCCAGGATTTCCTGCCAGATCTTTGCCAGTATTTGTTCTGTTTCACCCTGCGGTGCAACATACTCGGTTCGGCCCCCCGTATTCAGTTCCGGCACAGGCAGTGCTCGCCGGTCCAGCTTGCCGTTCGGAGACAGCGGCAATGCATCCAGACGAATATAAGCGGTTGGGATCATATAGCCGGGCAAGCGCTCCGCCAGAAACTCACTGAATTCTGCTGTTAAGCTCAGCCAGTCACAAGTCGCGGTCGGTACCACCCAGGCAACCAGTCGTTTCTCGCCGCTCTGATCATCCGGGGCATCAACCACCACATCGCGGACTGCGGGATGAGCGCCCAGCTGCGCCTCAATTTCTCCCAGTTCAATCCGGAACCCCCGAATTTTGACCTGTTGATCGTTCCGTCCGAGGTATTCAAGACTGCCATCGTCTAGATACCGGACCAGATCCCCGGTCCGGTACATCCGTCCCCCCGGATAAAACGGATCATCCAGGAAACGTTCAGCAGTCAGTTCAGGCTGATTCAGATAGCCCCGGGCAACCTGTTCGCCACCAACATATAATTCACCAATCGCGCCAAACGGAACGGACTGCCTGTGCTCATCCAGCACATAAATCCGTGTATTCGAAATTGGACGACCAATCGAAGGAACAGCCGCACCTGTCTCCGGATTTCCTGACGTCGCGACAACCGTGGTTTCCGTCGGGCCGTAGTTATTCAGAAGCGTCAGCCCTTCCGGTAAGGCCTGCGGCCAGCGACGGATGCTGTCTCCGCCAATCAGCAGCATGTTCAGCGCGGGCGGTAACGTCCCGTCCGCCAGTGCAATCTCTGCAAGCGGCGTCACCATAAAAGACACTTGTGCTTCACTGCGACGCCACCAATTGAGTAACGCATCGCTGTCACCCGAGACCTGAGGCGGTGGCATCAGCAGCGTGGCCCCCAGAGACAATGACGGCCAGATTTCCCAGACGCAGGCGTCGAAGCCCAATCCGGCCATACAGGTCGTGTAGTCTCCTGCTTTCAGCCCGGTTGCCTCACCATGCCAACCAATCAGATTTCGTAACTGATGATGTTCAACCATGACCCCTTTGGGCTGACCGGTTGAACCCGAGGTGTAAACGACGTAAACCAGTTGGTCTGGCTGCACCTGTATCTCAAGATTTTCAGCAGACAACGTGGCAGTTAACGGGGCTTCCAGATCCAGTACCGGAATCTCTTGTTCACCCAAAGCAGACCGGCCTGTTGAATCGGCCAGCAATAGCACCGGCTGGCAGTCGTGCAGAATATAAGTCAGCCGTTCACCGGGATATGCCGGATCGAGCGGCACATACGCCCCGCCCGCTTTCAGAACAGCAAGCAAAGCGACAATCAGGTCCGGTCCCCGGACGGCACAGACAGCAACCCGGGTTTCAGCCTCAACACCGCGCGTCAAAAGCTCACTGGCAAGACGGTTTGCCCGGTGATTCAGTTCAGCAAAACTGAATGCGGTATCTCCGCAGCACACCGCAATTGCATCGGGGGTTTGTCTGACCTGTGCTTCAAACAGCGTATGAACACCGTCCACTGCCGGGAAATCAATGGCAGTGCGATTCATCTCCTCCAGCAAGATGTGGCGCTCTTCTGCATCCAGTAAACTCAATGTTCCGACAGACAATTCAGGATGGATACGGGCCTGCTCCAGAAAGTCGCGTAAATGCTTACTGAAGGTATCAATGTGCTGCGAACTCTGTACCGACTGATCATAAACCCAGCGGAATGTCTCTCCGTTTTTATCAATCTGGAGCAAAGTGCTGACATGGCATGCGCTTTCAGGGGCGGATGAAATATCGGAAATCAACTCAACCGCAAATGGCCATTGTGTGGTTTGCGTGATCAGTGCATGTAATTCTGGATGAAATGGGAGATGCGCCATCACCCGCTCACATTCACCCTTCAGCAGTTGCTGCGTACAGGTAAAGGTCTGGGTCATATCCAGAGAAATTTGTACTGGCAACACAGCATCGGGCAGAAGGCTGTTGGTTTTACGTTGCAGCCAGCCAATCTGAAAATCGGTTTGCGCCCCCATCCGGGCAATGTAAACCGCTACCGCGCTCAAAAATGTCGATAAGGCCGTATGGCCCGTTGGCATCCATGCCGTGGTTTGCCAGTCTACTGCTGTCTGAGCCGCCCTTCGATGCGCCGGGAATGCAGATAACATGGGTTGTTTTAGTCGCGAATCCCAGAAAGACGCGTAACTGGCACCTTTGGCAAAGAGTTCAGCAAGTCGGGAGGCTTGTGCTTTCGTCAGAACTGGCAAGCGATGCCCAACTTCCAAATGGAACTGACGGGCAAGTTCCATCCCGGAACTGATTGCGCCCGATGCACTGAACCAGCCGCCAATACACGCGATGCCCTGCGACGTTGCAATATCCCACCCTTGGTCATCGATATGCAGCAAAGTCCCCGGGGCTGCTTTGTGCACTTCCTCGCTCACAGTCAAATGACCTATCCCAACAACGCGATCAGGCAATGCCAGTTTCAGCGGACATCCATGAGACGGATGCGCAATCGCATAAAACAGACGTTCCAAATCCTTGGCAGGCTGATCCCAACGCAGTACACCGCCCGCATCAGGATCACGGCGGAAAACATAAAAGTTGTCATGAATGATTGCCGGGTCTTTTTCAGCGGCAATTTGCGTCAAATCCCCGAGCGTGATATCAGGCTGACGACAACATGCCTGAAGAATAAACTGAAAGCGCTGCTGAAGATTTTCAAGCTGCGCTTTTGAATGAATATGGGGGGCATCGACAAACATCACATCCATTGCCTGCGCCTGCCGATCTTCAAAAAACAGAATCTGCAAATCACTGACCGAAATATTACCGCCGTAATGCCAGCGGGTTTTGCACTGCCAGAAACTGTCCCCGTTATCAAAAGACACGATATTGATTGCCGGGCCGAACCAGGATGCATCTGCTGTGTCTCTCTGACGGCGGATATCTTCTCCGCGATATAATTGACGGCGCACCACTTTCCCCATTTCTGCCGTCACCTGCCGGGTAAAACTGGCCAGCGTTTCCTCAGGGTTGATCTGCAGAATCAGTGGTACCACATTCGCAGTCATACCAATGCTGTTTCTTTCAAGTGTCCCGGTCACAGGCAAACTAAAGTTCAGTGCGGTTTCGCCAGTGATACTGTAAAAACAAGCTGCCACGGCGGTTGCAAGAATATGGGCACGGTGTACGCCAATCTGGGATGCGCATTGGTCAATTTGATCCAAAGCTTCCTGACCGAGAACATGCAGACTGCTGTTCATTGCGGAATATTGAATCGGCTTTTCTTTTCGGGTCAGCGTATGCGGAGCAGAAGCAATGTAATTCTTCCAAAACTGGCTGTCTTTACTGAGTCTGGTGGAAGACTGGTATTTTTTATCGTTTTCAGACAAACAGGTAAAACCACGGTTATCAAACTCGGGTGTCGGCGAATTGGAAGCCAGTGCATTGTAATAAAGGACAATCCGACGAGAAAACTCACCACCACTCAAACCATCAATCAGCATGTGGTGCGTACGGCGATAAAAAATAAACTTTTCCGGCGCTAATGTCAGTACGGCGAAATGGTATAAATCCGGATCCAGTGCGGATACGATTTTATCGGCATCATTTTGCATCCAGGCCAATGCACTTTCGAATGGCGACGTACTGGCACTGAAATCATAGAACTTTAAATGTTCAGTGGTTGATATCGCACGATATTGATAAAGTTCACCCTCTTTTTCAACAAAATGAGCTTGCATGGCAGGTGTATCATGAATAATCGCCTCTACGGCCTGACGCAATAACGCAATATTCAAAGGCCCTTCTATCGTGCCGTAACCCCAAATATTAAAGGGTTGCTTTTCAGACATGCGTTCACTTAACCAAAGTTCATGTTGAGCCGTCGTTAATTCATGCAGCTCATTTTTTTCTGGAATGGTTAAAAATTGAGACTGACTTTCATTCCCATTTATTTGTTCCTGATTGTTCATTATATTCCCTATCATTTTGTCAATACGCAATAGAACTCACCGTCCGGTCTGCATACAAACAACGATGCGCCAACTGACAGACATGTGAAAAAGAAGTGTGGGATAAGATATATCCAAAAAATGACAAACGTGGTATCACGATTATTTTCTGAGATTCCTCACGTCATACACAGCGTGATAAATTGTAGAAAACAGTATTTCACTTGTCTAAATAACAAGAAGTGATAGAAGACATTTTTGCGTACGATAAGATGATGTGATGAAAATACTTGTAATTGAGAATATAGACAATTTAAAAACCAAATAAATCAATAGAGAATGTATGTTTAATAATTTTTTACTTCTCAATAAGTATTGATGAAAATTAAATCCAACTCTAACAAGCGTTTAATTTTCACTGTACCTGATGAATGGCCATAAAAAGAGTAATCACTCCAATTTTTTATGTTTGAAGCATTATATCAATTCGTTAGACAAGTGAACTTCAAACGGGTTTTTATTCACCCGAAAAGGTACTGCTGCGAAACCAGTGTTTCATGTTGAACATTTATTTATCTTAATTTACTGAAAAATAAATTTGCTCAAAAAGCAACCAGAAACAAAATGGCGAGTTTCTCACTCGCCATCTATTGATATATGTTGAAGCATCGATGAAATTTACATGAATAGAATCATCATCAACATTCCGATATTGCATTCCGGACACGTTTATCCGACACCGGATAAGGCGTGCCTAATTGCTGAGCAAAATAACTGACCCGCAATTCCTCCATCATCCAGCGAATTTCTTTCACCTTCTCCGGAACAGGCTGGCCTTTCGGGATCTTATTCAGCAACTCTTGATAGTCATGAGCCACCGACTCAATCTTCAGTATATGCATTCTGTCTTTATTCGGATCGATCGGCAGTTTCTCCATTCTGCGCTCAATCGCCTTCATGTAGCGAAGAATATCCGGCAAACGACGCCAGCCACTCTCGGTCGCAAAGCCTTTAAAGATCAATCCTTCCATCTGGGCTTTGATATCAGACAAAGCAAACGCCATCGTGAAATCGACTTTTCCTTTCAGCTTTTTATGGATGTTAAACGCTGTCGTCAGAATCGATTCAACCTGCTTGGCAATGTCAACGACAGTATCTCCCAACTCGGCACGGACATACTCTTTCAATTCCGCGAAAGCTTCCGTGTCCCAAACCAGACCGCCTTTCTGTTCAATCAGCTTATCCACCCCGCAGGCAATACAGTCATCGATCAGATCCATGACCCGTCCATACGGGTTGAAATAAAGACCTAATTTTGACTTGTTCGGCAGGTTCTCGTGCAGATACTTAATCGGTGACGGCACATTCAACAGGATCAGACGTCGCTGTCCCTGCTGCATGGCGGTACGCTGCTCTTCTTCCGTTTCAAACAGCTTAATCCCGACAGAGTCCTTGTTATCAATAATTGCCGGATAAGCTTTGACTTCAAATCCGCCACGCTTTTGTTGATAACGCTCAGGTAATGCGCCGAAACTCCAGGTCGTCAGTCCATTCTGTTCAATGTCATCATCCGCGACCTGAGACAGGGTTTCCTGAACCTTTTCTTTCAGACTCTCTTTCAGCGCATACAGGTCTTTGCTTTCACGCAATTTGCGGTTGCGGTGGTCCACAGCCCGGAATGTGATCTTCAAATGCTCTGGCACCTGATCCAGATTCCAGTCTTCACGCAAGACGGTGACACCAGTGATTCGTTTCAGTTCTTTTTCCAAAGCATCCAGCAACGGCGCAGACATCGCCTGAACACGAGCCAATACCGCATCAGCATAGTTGGGTGCCGGCACAAAGTTACGCCGTAATGTTTTCGGCAATGACTTGATCAGCGCTACGACCAACTCATGACGTAACCCTGGAATCTGCCAGTCGAAACCGTCCGGCTCAACCTGATTCAGAACAGGCAACGGCAGATGTACGGTCACACCATCGTTATCCTCGCCCGGCTCAAACTGGTAACTCAGTTTGAGTTTCAGGCTGCCCTGATGCCAGAAGTTCGGATAGTCCAGCTCCGTCACATGGCTCGCATCCCCTCTGAACAGCATATCGCGTTCAAAGTTCAGCAATTCCTTATCTTTACTTGATGCTTCTTTCCACCAGGTATCAAAATGGCGTCCTGAAACCACAGTATGATCAACCCGCTGGTCGTAAAATTCATACAAGGCGTCATCATCAATCAGAATGTCACGACGACGGGACTTGTGCTCCAGCTCTTCAACTTCACGCAGCAACTGACGGTTCTGATGGAAGAACTTGTGCTTGGTCTCCCAGTCCCCCTCAACCAGCGCGGAACGAATGAAAATCTCCCGGCTGATCACCGGATCAATCTTGCCGTAATTCACCTTCCGCTTCGGAACGATCGGAATTCCGTACAAACTAACCTTCTCAAAGGCCTGGACCGAAGCTTGTTTTTTCTCCCAATGCGGTTCACTGTAGCTGCGTTTGATCAGATGCTGTGCCAGTGGCTCAATCCATTCCGGCTGAATTTTGGCTGCAATACGTCCCCAGAGTTTCGAGGTTTCAACCAGCTCTGCCACCATGACCCATTTCGGCTGTTTCTTAAAAATGCCTGAGCCGGGGAAGATATTGAACCGGGCATTCCGCGCGCCCTGATACTCATTCTTCTCCTGATCTTTCTGACCGATATGCGACAGCATCCCCGCCAGCAGCGCCGTATGTACAGCCGGGTAACTGGCTGGTTCATCGTTATGACGCAATTTCAGCTCACGGACCACCTGGTGAACCTGGAAGTAGATATCCTGCCACTCACGGACCCGTAAATAATTCAGATAATCACTTTTACACTGCTTACGGAACTGATTGCCCGACAAGGCTTTTTGCTGTTCTTTCAGGTAATCCCACAGGTTCACAAAGGTCAGAAAATCCGAATCTTTGTCATAAAAACGGCGGTGTTTTTCATCCGATGCCTGTTGTTTTTCCAGAGGACGTTCGCGAGGATCCTGAATCGACAGCGCAGATGCAATAATCATCACTTCCTGCAAAGCACCATGCTTCGGCGCTTCCAGAACCATTCGTGCCAGACGCGGGTCAATCGGCAGCTTTGCCAGCTGACGGCCAACTTCCGTTAAACGCTTCCGCGGATCTTTGGCATTTGCATTGATAGCGCCCA
The DNA here is from genome assembly GCF_036409375.1 of Photobacterium sp. 53610. Lineage (NCBI taxonomy): Bacteria > Pseudomonadati > Pseudomonadota > Gammaproteobacteria > Vibrionales > Vibrionaceae > Photobacterium > Photobacterium sp. 53610. The sequence continues at coordinate 920,488 of NZ_JAXOFS010000001.1, forward strand.
GCTCTTCCAGCAGACGTACGCCATCCTGAATGTTGCGGTTATCTGGCGGCTCAACAAATGGAAAAGCCTGAATATCACCCAGCCCGATGGCTGTCATCTGCAGAATAACGGATGCCAGATTGGTCCGGAGAATTTCCGGATCCGTAAATTCCGGACGGGACAGAAAGTCTTCTTCAGAGTACAGACGGATACAGACACCCGCTGCAACCCGGCCACACCGGCCTTTACGCTGGTTTGCACTGGCTTGCGAGACTGGCTCAATCGGCAATCGCTGAACTTTGGTGCGGTAGCTGTACCGGCTGATCCGGGCTGTACCCGGGTCAATTACATACCTGATGCCCGGAACGGTCAGTGATGTTTCAGCCACGTTGGTCGACAAGACAATCCGGCGGCCGCTGTGTGACTGGAACACCCGGTTTTGCTCGCTGGCAGACAGTCGTGCGTACAACGGAACAATTTCAGTATGTTTCAGGTTTCGTTTGCTCAGTGCATCGGCAGTATCACGAATTTCCCGCTCACCGTTCATGAAGATCAGGATATCGCCCATGCCTTCATCACACAGCTCATCCACAGCATCAAAGATTGCCTGCAGTTGGTCGCGATCGCTGTCGTCACTGTCATCCATCACCGGACGGTATCGGACTTCAACCGGATAAGTCCGGCCAGAAACTTCAATAATCGGCGCATTACTGAAATGCTTCGAAAAACGTTCCGGATCGATCGTCGCCGAGGTAATGATCACTTTCAGATCCGGGCGTTTTGGCAGCAGATTCTTCAGATAGCCCAGAATGAAATCGATGTTCAGGCTGCGTTCGTGGGCTTCATCAATAATGATGGTGTCGTACTGATTCAGATACTTATCATTCTGAATTTCTGCCAGCAAGATACCATCGGTCATCAGCTTGACCTGAGTTTTATCAGAAACCTGATCGTTAAACCGAACCTTATAACCAACGGTTGAGCCCATTTCACAGCCCAGTTCCTCAGCAATACGGTTGGCAACGGAACGGGCCGCCAGGCGTCTTGGCTGCGTATGACCAATGGTACCAGTCGTCCCCAGACCCAATTCCAGACAGATTTTCGGCAACTGCGTGGTTTTACCCGAACCCGTTTCACCGGCCACAATCACGACCTGATGGTCACGGATGGCTTTCGCGATGTCGTCTTTTTTCTGACTGACCGGCAATTGTTCCGGATAAGTAATCGCCGGACAGCTGTTCCGGCGGATCTCAACGGACTGCATTGAACGTGCAATGTCCATCGCAATTTCATCGAACACGGCATGTCGGGCCTGTTCGTTCTTAATTTTTGCCGCGCCCTGCACTCGTTTGAGCAGACGGAAGCGATCCCGGATCAGGCAATCTCGAATGGCGGCTTTCAATGTTTTTTCACTGTTGCGAACTTCTGTTCGCTCAGATTGAGGCGTTGTAGACTGAGTCAAGTGAATTCCTGCTTGTATCAGTAAGTCGTTCAGGTAAGGAAAACAAGAAGTAACCTGAACATGCTCTTCGTAAAACTGGCGCGATTCTACCACAGACTTCTGTATTCATCAGGCCAGCATCAACATGAAACTCAACAATCTCTTGCTTTTCTTCTGACAGGGCTGCAATGATAAATAGGTAAGTAACTAAAAGGAAAATGGCTATGTTCCAGCAATTGCGTATTCTTTTTCGCCAGATCATGAATGATGGCAGTGATGATGGTGCTGTTGATACACCAGCCCTCCATCTTGCAATCGCGTCGTTGCTCTGTGAAGTTGCCAATGCGGACCATAACCGGGATCCCAACGAAGAGACTGCAAAAATCCACCTGCTGATGAAATTGCTCGAAACAGATGATATTCAGGCCAGGACATTGCTGCATGAAGCGCAGACCCGAAGCGAACAGTCGGTCTCGGTGTATGAGTTCACCAGCAAGCTACGTTCTTTATCCGCAGACGATCGCTATCGTCTGATTGAAGCCATGTGGCAGGTCGCTTTCGCAGACGGTATTTTGGATCCGCTGGAAGAAGCCGTTATCAGGCAGGTTTCAGAGCTGATTTACGTTGACCACGCAACGTTTATCAAAGCCAAATTCTCTGCCCAGGCTGGCGCCTCAGAATAGTCCCGCATTATTCTGTTGATGCGACAGAAGCAAACTGAACGGGTGAAGGCAGAGTATATTTCTGACAATCACCCCAATAACCAACTGCAACGACACCAATCGACCTGAAAACAGCAAATTACCCCACCCAAGAAACAAATATCGAACTTTTATCCTACGATATGGACATTTTTGTGCTGAACTTTGATTTGTTCAACAAAAGTTGAAAATGTTGATCATTTTAACAATATTTTTGAATTTTCTCTTTGAATATAGTGGTTGTTAGGACTACGATGTGCCACTCAATAAAAAGAAATGCCAAAATTTCAGCCGAAAACAGAGTCTATTACATGAAAGACGATAAAAGACCCCTATATATCCCCTACGCCGGTCCGGCCCTGCTAGAAACTCCTCTCCTGAATAAAGGAAGTGCGTTCTCAGTCGAAGAAAGAATGTTCTTCAACCTGGAAGGCCTGCTGCCAGAAGCCATTGAAAGTATTGAAGAACAAACAGAGCGTGCTTACCAGCAATACCTGAAGTTTGATAATGATATGGATAAGCATATCTATCTGCGAAACATTCAGGATACCAATGAGACCCTGTTTTATCGACTGGTTGAAAATCATATCACTGAGATGATGCCAATCATCTACACCCCGACTGTTGGCGCCGCTTGTGAGAATTTCTCCAACATTTACCGCCGTGGTCGTGGTCTCTTTATCTCCTATCCGAACCGTGATCGCATTGAAGATATGCTCAACAATGCATCCCGCCACAACGTAAAAGTGATCGTGGTGACCGACGGCGAACGAATCCTTGGTCTGGGTGATCAGGGCATTGGCGGTATGGGTATTCCGATTGGTAAGCTGTCTCTGTATACCGCCTGTGGCGGGATCAGCCCGGCCTATACCCTGCCAGTTGTTCTGGATGTGGGTACGAACAATCCGCAGCGCCTGTCTGACCCGATGTACATGGGCTGGCGTCATACCCGGATTACCGGCAAAGAATACGATGACTTTGTTGATGAATTTATCCAGGCAGTGAAACGCCGCTGGCCAGATGCGCTGATCCAGTTTGAGGATTTCGCACAAAAGAATGCGATGCCATTGCTGGAACGCTACAAAAACAAAGTCTGCTGCTTCAATGATGACATTCAGGGAACGGCTGCCGTCACTGTCGGCTCTCTGCTGGCTGCATGTAAAGCGGCTGGCAGCAAACTGTCTGAACAACGTGTCACCTTCTTGGGTGCGGGTTCAGCAGGCTGCGGGATTGCAGAAGCCATCATTGCACAAATGGTGTCTGAAGGAATTTCTGAGAAACAGGCGCGCAGTCAGGTCTTCATGGTAGATCGCTGGGGCTTACTGCTGGACGACATGCCAAATCTGGTCAATTTCCAGAAGAAACTGGTTCAGACCCGTCAGAGTGTAAGCGAGTGGGAAACCGATGACAGTAACATCTCCCTGCTTGATGTTATGCGTAATGGCAAACCAAACATTCTGATTGGCGTATCTGGTGTACCAGGCCTGTTCAGTGAAGATGTGATTCGTGAAATGCACAAACACTGTGAGCGTCCGATCATTTTCCCGCTGTCGAACCCGACCAGCCGTGTGGAAGCCATGCCTGCCGATATCATCCGCTGGACAGACGGACAGGCGCTGGTGGCAACTGGTTCTCCATTCGAGCCTGTCGTCTATAACGGCAAAACCTACCCGATTGCCCAATGTAATAACAGTTACATCTTCCCGGGGATCGGACTGGGTGTGCTGGCTGTCGGCGCACGCCGCGTCACCGATGAAATGCTGATGGAAAGTAGCCGTGCGCTGGCTGAGTGTTCACCGCTGGCAATTAACGGCACTGGCGCATTGCTGCCACCACTGGAAGATATCCAGAATGTATCTCGCCATATTGCATTTTCCGTGGCGAAGAAAGCGGTTGCACAAGGTAAAGCGCCGAAGAATACAGATGAGCGTATCAGAGAAAAGATTGAAACGAACTTCTGGGAATCCGGCTACCGTCGTTACAAACGGACATCATTCTGATAAATATGCTGCACGTTTGATGAAAAACCCGCCAATGGCGGGTTTTTTGTTGAATCGCTCACCAATCCAGCGAAATCGCCATCATGTATGACCAGATTTTTACACAACATTATCAACGGATTAAGGTACACTTAATGAAATAAATTGAGGTGATTTATGCATTTTAGACCATTATGAAGCTGCGTTCAGTTCTGCGATTTGCAGCCATCTTTCTCATCGTTCTCTTTGGATTGTTTCTGGTACTCGACCGTTGGGTAGCAGCGACAACAGCTGATCGTATCTACACAGAAACAGCGGAAGTGCCTGCACGGACCGTTGGTCTGGTTCTGGGAACCAGTAAATACATTGCCCACAACCTCAACCCTTATTACAACTTCAGAATGGATGCTGCTGTCCGGCTGTATCGGGAAAAGAAGATCCAAATCCTGTTGCTCAGCGGCGATAATGCACACCGCTCATACAATGAGCCCTGGACCATGAAACGTGACCTGCTGAAAGCCGATATTCCTGATGAAGCCATCGTCCTCGACTATGCTGGTTTCCGGACACTGGACTCTGTCATTCGCGCCAAAGATGTCTTTGAAGCCAGCAGCCTTACCTTCATCACCCAACAGTTCCATTGCGAGCGAGCCCTGTTTATTGCCGCCCACAAAAATATTGATGCTATCTGTCTCGCGGTCCCTCAGCCCCGCGGACTGGCTGGTTTTAAGATCAGACTCAGAGAAGTATTTGCCAGAGTGAAAGCCTGGCTGGACCTTTACATTCTGGACGAACAGCCCCGTTTCCCGGGTCCGAAGGAACCTATTTTCAGTCAGCCATCTTTTGCTGAACCTCAGCAAGAGCCGGCGTCACCCGAGCCAGTCCTGCCGCCGCTCCGGCAAGAGCCAGTCCCACCCGGTCAGCAACAGTAAGCGACGGAAATCGCTCAGGCTCAAGACGTTACACTTTTCGGCATGACCTGAAACAGGCAGAACCTGTCTAGCTTTCATCCAACCGGCAGCACCCCATAACTACAGTTTTGACAATAGTGGGTGGATTCCCACACATTCAAAAAACACCACGTCACAAAAGCTGCCTCTTCTCACCTGAGCGCCCACAAACGCGTTAACAAACGATTAAAAAAATGCAACATTTCACACCGACGACACAAAGTGATCACAAATTCGCTTCGTGAATAACCGACATATGATAACAACAGTCAATCTGAAGGAACCTCTATGACAGCCTTAGCACTCACACTGAAACAGTGGCTGTTTGATCGAAACAGCCTGATTCTGCTCGCAGATATCGCCCTCTTTTTTGTTCTGCTCAATACACTGCCCGTTGATAAAAACGTCGCAACAGGTTTGAGTATTCTCGCCTTTGTCGCCGTGTTATGGCTGACAGAAGCCGTCCACGTCAGCATTACCGCTTTGCTTGTTCCCCTTTTGGCGATTGGTTTTGGCGTGTTCAACACCTCTGTTGCACTGGGTAACTTTGCCAACCCGATTATTTTCCTGTTTCTGGGTGGTTTTGCACTGGCTGCAGCACTGCGAAGCCAGGAACTGGATAAAGCCATTGCAGATAAAGTTCTGCTCATGGCAAAAGGTAAAATGTCTGTCGCTGTTTTCATGTTATTTGGTGTCACAGCCGGTCTGTCGATGTGGATCAGTAACACCGCAACGGCTGCAATGATGCTGCCGCTGGTGCTGGGTGTTCTGGCAAAAGTGGATGCCAAAAGCCAGCGCAATACCTATGTATTCGTCCTGCTGGGTGTGGCATATTGCGCAAGTATTGGCGGTATCGCAACACTGGTCGGCAGCCCGCCGAACGCGATTGCCGCAGCAGAAGCCGGTCTGAGCTTTACTGACTGGATGATGTTCGGCCTGCCAGTCACCATTGTTATGTTGCCACTGGCCGTCACGGTTCTTTACTTCCTGCTGAAACCGGATCTGAACCACACCTTCGAACTGGACCACAAACCCGTGGCGTGGACGAATGGTAAAAAAATTACGCTGGCAATTTTCATTCTGACCGTTTGTCTGTGGATTTTCAGTAAGCCAATCAATGCCATGCTGGGCGGACTCAGCAGTTTTGATACGCTGATCGCGCTGTTTGCTATTGCGCTGTTAGGTGCCTCACGGGTCGTGGAATGGAAACAAATCGAGAAAACCACAGACTGGGGTGTACTGCTGCTGTTCGGGGGTGGTATCTGCCTGAGCAATGTACTCAAACAAACGGGAACCAGTGTCTTCATGGCGAACAGCCTGAGCGGCTTCCTTGATCAGGCCGGTATGCTGTATTCCATTCTGGTGATTGCTGCTTTCGTCATTTTCCTGACCGAATTTGCCAGTAACACAGCCAGTGCGGCGCTGTTAGTCCCAGTATTCGCATCAGTCGCAGAAGCGCTCGGTGTATCTCCGGTTCTTCTCTCTGTCCTGATTGGTGTGGCTGCTTCTTGTGCCTTCATGCTGCCGGTTGCAACGCCGCCAAATGCCATTGTGTTCGGTTCAGGCCACATCAAACAGAAAGAAATGATGCGCGCCGGTGTTTACCTGAACATCGTCTCCATTGCATTCCTGACCGCCGTGGCTTACTTCTTCTGGTAACCACTTCGCATAGCATCATCACAAGATCCCCTGCCGTTTCGACGCAATCACATCGAATCGTCAGGGGATTCATACTCATGCTTTTAACAATCTCTTCGATTTCCGGTGGCCAGACGGCCACCTTTTTTAACGCCTGATTTCTATTAATCCGCTGGATAACGAACACCAATGATATCCCGGGCTTTCGTCATCACACTGTGAACAATACGGCTGCGCTCCAGTCCTGAATGCGCGTACATTTCATCTTCGATTAACTGGGCAAATGCCGCGGCTTCATACTGCATGGTATTTTTTGCCTGATATCGTGACAACGTCACCTCCGGTTCATCTTTCCGGTAAATTACGACCTTTTTGCAATCCGCGATCGCATCAATCACCAGAGTGCCCTGCTCGCCCTGAAGCTCACAAGGGAGCATACTGTCGCTGACCTTCGAGTGACTGATCACCGCATCAAAGTCGCCATAGTGCAAAACAAGTGTGCCATGCGCGTCCACTCCGGAGTCCAGTAATGTTCCCTGAGCGGTAAAACTCATCGGCTCGCCAAACAATGCAATCGCCACGCTCAATGGGTACACCCCAATATCCATCAGAGAACCATTCGAAAATTCAGGGTTAAAGGTGTTCGGATTTTCACCATTGAGGTATTTGTCATAACGGGATGAATACTGACAAAAATTAAAATAGGCTTTCCGCAGACGGCCGATTTTATTCAGACTGTTACGAATCACTTCAAAATTGGGAATATAGGTTGTTTTCAGTGCTTCAAACAGAACGACATTGTGTGCTTTCGCCAGTGCAATCAGTTTGTCCACTTCTTCAATATTCGAAGCCATCGGCTTTTCAACAATGACATGCTTCCCGGCCCGGATAAACAGCTCTGCCTGCGCGGCATGCAGTGAATTGGGGCTGGCAATATAGACGGCATCAATCAAATCACTGTTTGCCATGTCTTCAAGCTGGTCAAAGCAATGTCTGATGCCATGTTTTCTGGCAAAGTGCTCGGCATGCTCTATTGTTCTTGAATAAACAGCTGTCGGATTCAATTTTCCGGTTTGCAGCACAGCCTCAATAAAGCGGTCTGTGATCCAGTTTGTGCCAATGGTGCCCACGCGTATCATGACTTCAAGGTTCCTGCTGACAATTTTATTCATTTCATTATGCATGGAAGACACTGCGCGTAAACGCCAACGCTTTGATAATGAGCACAAATCTCTGGCCTGATTGCTTGGAGTCACCCAGTGCTTGGAGTAAGATAACAAACTGCATGTAAACTCTTTCGACGATGTTCCTGCATTTTAGCGCAGAGAAGACACCCGAATTCATAATCAGGCTTATCAATTGCCTGAAATCATAATCAAAACAGAGAATCGCTATGTACCACGCTGAAATTACCGGTTGGGGCAAGTGCCTCCCTCCCGCAGTACTGACCAATGATGAACTCAGTCAGTTTGTCGATACCACTGATGAATGGATTCAGACCCGTACCGGTATCCAGGAACGTCGAATCAGTCATGTTGACACGTCCAAAATGGCCGAAGTTGCAGCGACACACGCACTGGCGGCAGCTGGCCTGACTGGCAGTGACCTGGATTTGATCATCATTGCGACCTGTTCTCCGGATACCTTACTGCCAAACATTGCCTCTAAAGTCGCGCGCGAACTGGGAGCTCAACAAGCTGCAGCATTTGACATAAACGCTGCATGCACCGGCTTTCTGTACAGTCTGGAAACCGCAACACGTCTGATTCAGCTGGGAAATTACCGTCATGCGCTGGTCATTGGTGCTGAGCGTCTGTCCTGGCTGATTGACTGGAGTAAACGTGATACTGCCGTGCTCTTTGGTGATGGTGCCGGTGCGGTCGTCCTGAGCCGGACTGAAGAAAACACTGGTCTTCAGGAGTCGCAACTGGGCTGTGATTCTGAAGGGCGTGATGTACTGGCGATTCCAGATTTCGGGACATCTATGGATCGTTTTGATCCGGATCCGGGACACTTTACATTTAACTTTGTCGGCCGTGAAATTTTCCGCCGGGCTGTCCGCGGCATGGGCTCAGCCGCCAGCACTGTCCTGGAGCGTGCAGGACTAAGTAAAGAAGACATTGATGTTGTGATTCCTCATCAGGCGAATAAACGCATTATTGAAGCGCTCTGCGATCATACCGGCATTCCGTTAGAGAAAGCTTTTGTGAACATTCACCGTTACGGCAATACCTCTGCGGCCACCGTGCCGATTGCGTTGTGCGAAGCCGTCGAGCAAGGGTTCATCAAACCAGGCAATACGATCCTGTCTGCAGCTTTTGGTGCGGGCCTGACCTGGGGTGCCAGCATTATCCGCTGGGGCCAACGTGTCACACCAATCGCCCAGTCTGACGCGGCACTGCCGCCTTGCGAGCAAAGCGCCAGAGAAATCATGCAAAACGCAATTGATCATTGTACCGGTGTGAAATAAATCTGTTTCCGCCTCTTATAAAAAAGCCACTCAAATCTGAGTGGCTTTTTTCATGTTTCATATCAGCATGGCACAGCTTAACGTCTTGCTGAGCGCTTGCCCCTGCCCTGATGGACTTTGAGCTGCTTCTTCATGCGACGCTTATCTGCCGAGCGTCCTTTCGGGGCATGCTCAGGCGGTGCAATCGAGGGATCCGGTTCATAGCCTGCCAGCCATTCCTGAGGCAAACGGGTATCCAGCAAATCTTCAATGGCTTTCAGCGCCCATTCTTCATCCAGACTCATCAGCGACACTGCCAGACCTTCACTGCCCGCACGGCCTGTTCGCCCGATACGATGCACGTAATCCTCTGCCTGAAACGGCAGATCGAAGTTCACGACATATGACAGCTGCTCAATGTCCAGTCCGCGCGCTGCAACATCTGTCGCAATCAGTGCACGGATCTGGCCTGATTTGAAATCATCCAACGCCCGCTGTCTGGCCCCCTGGCTTTTATCACCATTGATCGATGCCGCTTTGATGCCGTCCAGTTTCAGCTCTTTAACCAGCGCATCGGAGCCTTGCTTGGTTTTGGTAAACACCAGTACCTGATCCCAGTTCCGGGAACCAATCAGATAGGCCAGCAACTCAGCTTTACGATGCTTATCAACCGGATAAACAATCTGCTTCACGGTTTCTGCCGTGGTGTTGGCTGGTGTCACTTCTATGACTTCAGGTTCTTTCATCATCCGGTAAGCCAGTTCTTTCACGGCTTTCGAGAACGTCGCAGAAAACAGCAATGTCTGACGCGGTGCTTTCATCCGTTTCAGAATCCGCTGAATCTCTTCCTTGAAGCCCATATCCAGCATGCGATCCGCTTCATCGAACACCAGATAGTTCACCTGACTGAGATCAAGGTTGCCCACATGCGCGTGATCCAGCAACCGTCCCGGTGTGGCAACCACTATATCCGGTCTTGCTCTCAGTGCTTTGGTCTGCACACTCATGCTGGTCCCGCCGTAGACGGCTACAGATGTCAGCGATAAATCATCGGCATAAGCGGCCAGATTATCCTGAACCTGCTGAGCCAGTTCCCGGGTCGGGGTCAGAATTAATGCCCGGACAGGTGCGGCATGGTTATCACGCTGTGGCAACTCAGACTGAATCAGCATTTGTTGCAGCAAAGGCAAACCATAAGCGGCGGTTTTTCCTGTGCCAGTCTGTGCAGCCGCCAGCACATCTTTACCTGCAAGCACCGCAGGAATCGCCAGTTGCTGCACCGGCGTCGGCTCGGAAAACCCTTGCTTTGCAATTGCAGATAAAATTTCAGCCTGAAGCCCTAACCCGGAAAACGCCATATTGCCGCCCTGAATACGAAAAAGCAGGGATTTTATCCCTGCTGGTTCAACTTGCCAATAAAAAAGCACCCGCCCGGGTGCTTTCAACCTTTACGAACTGCGATCAGGCTGTTTTGATATTCAGGAATGCCGCACCGCGAACACCACCAGCATCACCGTGTTTGGCTTTGATGATTTTCGGTACACGTGCCACAGACAGCAGATGTTTTGGCAGGCGCTTCGGCAAAGCTTCATACAAGTAATCAAAGTTCGACAGACCGCCACCCAGCACAACCACGTGCGGATCAAGGCCGGTCAGCAAGCCGCCCAGACAAATCGCAAGTAATTCGACAAACCGTTCCACGTGCTCAACGGCTTTCGCTTCGCCTTGTCGGAAATGCTCAATGATCTCAATTGCCGGAACTTTTTCACCATAATAATGGGCATAGAGCTGTTCAAAACCACGGCCTGACAGGTAATTATCGATACAGCCTTTATTATCGCAACCACAGGTGAACAACGGTGCTTTCTCACCCAAATGGAACCAGGCATCAATAGGCAGACGGGTATGGCCCAGCTCGCCGGCCACATGATTCTTCCCGGAGAACACTTTGCCATTGAAAACGAGCCCACCGCCGAATCCTGTTCCCAGAATCAGCCCCAGCACGGATGGCTCATCACGCAGCGCTTCATCCCATGCCTCTGACAAAGCAAAACAGTTAGCATCGTTATCAATACTGACGCTTCGACCAAGACGGTTTTCCAGGTCCCGACGTAAATGACGGCCTTTGGCCGCAGGAATGTTCGACGTCAGCACCGTGCCATCTTCCGCATCTTCCATGCCGGGAATGCCGATACCAATCTGACCTTCACAGTCAAAGGTTTGATCTGATTTTTTGATCAGCGCCACCAGCGTATCAATCAACGCTTCGTAATCATCGCCAGGCGTTGCAACACGCTCTGTTGCAACACGTTCCAATTGTTCGTTGAAAGCACCAAATTCAATTTTGGTTCCCCCAACATCGAAGCCGTAATACATTGTTGTCTCCATTATTTTACGCTGTGAAAATTATCCATACATCCGGGTCTACAGACTGTGATAGATGCCTTATTTAGTTATCAATCAATCAGCGTCAGCGCACATTTAGTGAAAGCAAGTCCTGAAAGCACGGGCAAAATCACTCCACTGCCATTTCCGGCTGAAATTCCTGTTGTAACTGCCGGATAGCTGAATCCTCGGGTAACGGACGATTCAGCTTACCCGCCAGATAACTTTCCCGGAACACATCAAACCAGAGGTCCAGAATTCTGGCATTCTCCTGCTCACCAAAAACATCGACGATACGGGCCGCCACCTCTGCCGTCCCCAACTGATTATCTTTCACCGCTTCACGAACCTGATAACGGGACCGCGACTCCGGAGAAATTGACAGCATTGGGAATTGATTGAGATACGGACTTTTCCGGAACATCTTTTTGGCTTCCGCCCAGCTCCCGTCCAGCAGAATAAACAATGGACGTTTTCCTGGTGCCAGCGTCACTTCTTTTGCCACACGTTCAGGCTCGCCATACTCTGCCGGAAAAATCACGTATGGCTGCCACTGCGGATCAGCCAGGACTTCAAGCATGGCCGGATCAGGCTCAGTGCGAGACCAAATGTAGGCAAATGTATCAGGAAACAGATCGGCAATCAGACGGCCAGTATTGCTGGGCTTCAGTACTTCGTCATCGTACATGATCAGCATGAAGGCAGCTTCAGATTCAAGCTGAGGCTTGAGCTCACAAATACACAGGTGCTCTCGGAGCATACAGAATTTACAGCGTGCGACCTTACCGCCCCGGGCCAGAAATGGACGAGTCGAACGCGCCAGGCGTGCGTCATAGAGGCTATGTACAGCGTGTATACGCATTGCAATATTATCCGGAAATAAAAAACGCCAGCATTCTACTGGCGTTGCTTATCCGGTGACAAGGCACTCAGAAAGGTTTCTGCGGTTGATCTTCCTGAATCTGATAACGGGTGAGCATCTGCCGTTGCTCACGGGCAATCGCGGCCACTTTGCCGGCTTCTTCAACCAGCGTCGACAATTGCTGGTTATTCAGATTCGCCTGAGCCGCAACGCCCTCTACACTGCGGCCAACTTCGACAGAGGCATTTTCCTGTTGCTGCGTTGCCGCGGAGATCGTAATGACCTTGTCGGTGATTCGGGCAATCGCGCCCTGAATGCTGTGAATTGCAGACTCGACTTCTCCACTCAGCGAAATCGAAGCCGTCATTTCACTCCGGCTTTCCTGCATGGCCGTATTTGCATCCCGGGCAGCCCGGTGCAGCTCTTCAATAGTCAGACGAATCGACTCCGTTTGCTGACTGGTCTGACTGGCCAGTTTGCGAACTTCATCCGCCACCACGGCAAAACCACGGCCCTGATCGCCCGCCCGGGCTGCTTCAATAGCAGCGTTCAATGCCAAAAGGTTGGTGTTATTCGCAATCGCGCTGATCAGTTCGACCACTTCCGTGATTTTATTCACGTGCTCGTCCAGTGAAGACATGCAGGCTTCATTGCGCGCAAACTGAGCATCCAGCGCCTGCAAGCGATCGGTACTGCGGCTGATAATCGCCACGCCATCTTGTGCCAGCGTATTTGCCGCTTCCGCTTCCGCTTCCGACTCTGTTGTACTGAGAGCGATTTCCTTGATGGACGCTTCCAGCTCAGTAATCGCCGCCGCAATGGCACTTAACTGATCACTTTGCTGGCTCAGGGCCTGGCGCGACTGTGCTGAGGCCGTCTGACTGCGTTCCGCTGCCTGCATCAGCGTCTGGCTGTTATGATTCAGCTGAGACATCGCATGGCTGTTCGTTCGGTTCGACTGATTCAGCAGACAGGCTAACTCTGCAAATTCGCGCGGTGCGTTCTCATCGGCAACGGCCGTCAAATCTCCCTGACTGTTTGCTTTCACCACATCATCCAGTCGCTGCAGTGACCGGTGCACGGTTTTACTCACCCAGACCCCACTGGCAACAGCAATCAGCAAACCAGCGACACTCAGCATGACAAAAATCAGTTTGGCATTTTCTCCCGCAGTCAGAACACCCTGTTCGCTTTGCTGCATCATCCGGGCTGCACCATCCTCCAGCGTATTCAACTGCTGCATGATTTGGCTGACCTGAGCTTTCGCCTGTCCTGCTTTCTGCGATTGTTCCTCAATCAGCCTGAGGGTTTGAAGCTTTAACGCAACCATACCCTGTTCTGAAAACAATCCCTGTACCATTTCGAACGGCACCGTCAGGCTGGCATATTCCGAGATTTCCGGGTTGACGCGATTGAGTTCTTTCCAGGCAAATTGCATCCCGGATAAGTTCGTACGTTTCAGATCCTTCGCAAGGTTTTCTGCTTTCGACAGATCATTCTCGAAGAGTAAAGCAACCATGTTGGTTCCCATCTCCTGCGAATGATTGATAAAATTCGTCACATGCCCCATGGCCGACTGATCACCGGCATACAAGCCAATGCTGATCCGGCTCATTTCGGAGCGGACCGATGTGATCGCGTAGTTCATGGTCGCTTTATCAGTTTCTAATTTCGACTGGTTGGTAAGAATTTGTTGCTGGGTCTGATAAACCGAATCGACCAGCAGATGAAATGCAGCCAGATCCTTCCTGAAATCTTTTACATTATCAGACAGCCATTCAATGCTGTTTTCCGTTGCCAGGTTTTCCAGTTGAGCCACTGCGTCTTCAACTTTCTGTTCATGAGAATTCAAAGATGCCAAAGCGGTATCCAGATTTTCCAGCGAAGTACTGTTCATCAACTCTGTAAGACTTTGCGCAGCAGCCAGCGAACCTTTCACCATTTCTGCATTTAATGTTGCAACTGGTAATGCCTGCTGGCTCAGCAGCCCAAACTGGGCTGAAACACGATTCAGACCCTGATTTCCGAAAAAAGACAGCAATCCGCCGATGATCACCAACAGCAGAAAAACTGACTGAATTAAAAACACGACAGACAGCCTTGTCTGATGTGAACGTTTTCTTGTCATGATGAACCTTTGTCGATGTCAGAATTGCTGGCTGTTCGCTTCTGGTGCATCACACGGTATCGGCCAGACAATTGTGATCTTATTCTCATTTATTCCCGTCGATAAAATACGCAGGGAATATGACAAATTCATGTCAACTGACAAAAAAGTACAATAAGCACGGATAGTTAGGACTTTGATAAAACAGAAAAAAGCAGCACTTGGCTGCTTTTTTGATACGTTTCTTAACAAATACGAGGAAAGATTTCAGGCGATTGAAGTTTGCTCACTGATGACACTGTCAAACAGGTTTTTCACCAGACTGATATAGTCTTCCAGGAATGTAATCTGCTCAATACCCGGATGCTTGAGCCACAAGCCCCCCAAAATTTCTGTCATATCTTCCAGAACAGCATCCGCTTCCTGCATCAACTTGAACCGAAAATCTGGTTTCAGATCCGGGTTCTGGCCAAAAACAGCCATGAGGTTGGTAGCGATCAGATCCGTGACAACATTTTCTACGGTTTCTTCACACACATCCGTACCTGACGCTTCAAACACACTCAGGTGCTCCGTAAAGTACTCGATTAATGCGTGATAACCTTCAGACTCAACAACCATATTCTTTGCTTTGTTCATCCAACACTACCCCGGATCATAGTGTCTCTTCTCCTTTTTTCAAGCTTGCTGATGTCAACTGTGCACAAGTTAACTATTTTAATTATCAGTAAGAAAAGGCTAATTTAGCTGGCACAGAAATCATCAACAGAACGAGTAATTTCCCGTCCAATTCGCCAATACTTTGACACTCTCCGGCAGGTTTTCCCGACTCATTTACCCGGATGACGTAGCCGTGCGCATTGAGATACAATCCCGGCTTCAAAATCAGAACCACAGAGAAGTACAACACGATGAAAATGATTCGCTGGATTCTTGGCCGAGTGATCCTGTTACTCAATGCCCTCTTTTCCCCAAAAGCAATGAAACGAACACAAGCTGAGCAACAGTCCGTCAATCTGGCTGTGGAACAGCTTCACCTGTATCAGTTTGACGCCTGTCCGTTTTGCGTCAAAGTCCGCCGTCAGGCAAAACGGCTGGCTTTACCGCTGCAAACCCGTGATGCCAAAAAGCCTGAATTTGAACAGGAACTGGTCAATGGCGGCGGTAAACGAAAAGTGCCTTGCCTGCGTATCGAAAAAGAAGATGGCCAGATTGAATGGATGTATGAATCAAACGATATTATCCGCTATCTGGAACAACGCTTCGCCTGAACCTATTTATCCCGGCTCCTGGCCGGGATGAACTGCCACAGTTTTGACATCAGTCTGATACGTCCCCACCCGAACTTCAGTATTATTTCTTATACATTCAACCATTAGCAGTTTGCTACACTCAATTTGCCACGATGACTAGTAAGGAGTCCCCATGCGATTACATCGTATAGCCTGCTTCTTCGCCCTTTTTCTGAGTTCTGCGATCACGACGCCGACTTTCGCAGCACAGGATGAAAAAGCCGTATCAGAAACTTCCTCCCAGGCTGCAAGCGATGACAACGCAGAAAAAAGCATCAAGGTGGGCGATGTTCTGACCGTGAAACTCGACGAAATTCTGCCAACACAGCCGGTTCTGGCCTACGACAGAATTTTTGCCAGTCTGGGACGCTATGAGGCACGTCCTGCGCAGCTTTATGATGACCTTTGTTTGACCAATGGCGGACAAGGCATACAAAGCTGGGATGATAATTCCAAACCCACAGATCTGGAGAGCTATCACTGTAAGAAACCGTTCGGCAGTCAGGAAGATGCCCTGCCGACCGTGCTGGTCGCGCCAGACGGAAAAACACTTTATCTGCTTTCCGGCCATCATATTCTCTCGACCTTCTGGGATATGCCCAATGGTGGAACCAGTGTTCCGGTGCTGGTCAAAGTGACACATAATCTGGCCGGGGATGATATTGATGAGAAATGGGATGCCATGAAACAAGCCGGGCAAATCTGGCTCTATAATACGCGCGGTGAACAAATCAAGCCTTCTGATCTTCCCCAGTACCTTGGAATGAAACAGCTAAAGCATGATAAATATCTGTCACTGGTGTTTTTCCTGCGCAATATTGCCTATAACGACCCAGATAAAGACTATCCGACCGTCAACCCGCTGATCCGGCCGATGTCGATCCCATACCTTCAGTATTACTGGGCACAGTATTTACAGAAGAAAATGAAAATTTCTCAGTATGATCTCAACGATCCTGAAGAATATGCCGAAGCGTTAAAGAAAGCAGCAGACATCATCGTGAATACGCCGGCTGATGAAGATATTGCTTCCTCGGGAAAAACGGCCAAAGCACTGGGTAAATTTGATGAAGTGAACACGAAAGTTCTGGAATCCCTGCTCTCCCGGCCATCATCCAGCTGGGGTTACGCCATGGCTTACCGCTTAAGGGTGAAAGAAGAATCCACACCTAAGCGTGTACTGGAAGAGCAAAAAGCAAAAGAAGCTGCAGAAAAAGCGAAAAAGGAAAAAGCTGCTGGCACTCAAAAGAACCCCACAGAGAGTCAGTGACAATCCGATAAGGCGAAGCATTCTTCGCCTTTTTCATTTTCCTGAAGTCAGGAACAACACTGTCATTAAGATCATCCCGATTAATACCGCAACAGAGGCAAGTGCAAGCACAGGATCAATGACTTCTATTGCAATGAAGTTCCCGTACAAAAGAAACAGACCCACCACCAATACCAGAACCCCAACCTGGTGAATCAGAAACTGAATTTTGGCTAATCTGCCGGATCCATTCGTCAGCCATAACCGGTGGCATAAACCGTAAATGAAAGAAACCACGAAGGCTGCAAGCATGATATGGGCATGAGTCACCATCTGACCATGATTATTGGATGCTGCCATATAAATCCCCAGACTCATGCCCAAAATTGCGTATATCAAACCTGAAATCACATATTTTCTGTCCATCTTACCTCCGCCTATTCACCACAAGACGTACTCAGAAGCGCTCTGTTTTCCTGATACAGCTTAGATAGAAAACAGGACGCAGGCTGACTAATTTTTGATTCAAATATCAACCAAACAGCTGGAACACAGACTTGGTTTCTCAGGACAGAAGCTTCAGAACGAGCGGTTAAAGCTTTCCTCAGAGATGATGGGCTAAGTTAAGGCTGGTAAATATAAGGCACCGTTTCAGCAATCAGAGAAAAGCCATATTTTTCAACAATTGGCTTGCTCATTGGAGACGCATCGATCGTTAAATATCGTTTTCCTCTTTTTTTTGCATCCTGAATCCGTTTTTGCAGTAAAGCGGTGTAGTAACCTTTACCCCGGCATACTTCCAGGGTGCTTCCACCCCAAATACCAGCAAACGGGCTATCGTCATTAAAGATAATCCAGGCGGAGCTGACAGGAACACCCTGCTCATAAATGACATATATAGAAACGGTATCAGGTTGCGTCTGCTTCAGATAATGCAGGTTCGCCAAATGATGGCTCTGATCAGTTTTCCAGACCTTTTCCTGGACGGCCATTGCATCCTGAATCCCTTCAAGATCATGCACTTCTGTAATGATATTTTGTGCACTATCCGCCACATTCACGGCAGCCAGATCCAATACCATGAAAGCCTCTGAGGTTTCACGCTGAAATCCATGCGCAATCAGGTGTTCACCGATATTCGCAGGCGTATCCGTGCTGTAAGTCTTCCATTCAAACTGAGCTGAATACTGTGAAAAATAAGCGACTTCCCTCTGAATGACGGTATCCAGTTCAGTTTCCGGTAAATCATAAAAAGAAATAAACCCACCCTGACCGGTATCGGAACGAAATCTGACCACACCATGAGATGAGGATTTGATAAACCCCGGTATCTCAATATCAATCCGCTCGCACTGATTGTAAACCGACATCACTTCCTTTGAATCCATAGCAACTTCCGTCATGCTTTTCTCTGAAAATGTTCACGCCAACCACCCCATTGAATGTATCGAGTCAGGAGGCAATAAAGCGGAGTAACTTATCCATGTCGTGATAATCATTAATCATCTGGGCATGTTTTACTTTTTGCCCGACAATCACCAAATTCACCCCCAGTTCCTGACAGGCTTTCAGATCCCATACCGCGTCACCAAAATAGGTCAGTGGTAAATCGTCTTTATCCCCTGCTTTTTCTCTGGCCATCAGCATGATCTGCGTGCGGGCATAATGATCATTTGAAGAAGCCAGATGCAGATTCTCTGTGTAAAAACCGGCAGATTGCAATTTCAGTAATGCGGTTTCCCCCCAGCCGCCCGTGGCGACGGACACCAGAAACCGCTCGTCTGCCAGCAAATGATGAAAGAATGCTTTCGCCCCACTCACTTCCTGCGCCGGACGATGATTCAGGCGAGACTGAACGTTTTGAATGAATTCCACCTTCACTCGCTTTTCCAGGCTGATTAATTCTTCTTCCGGTGCCTGATTTGCAATAAATGTACGCAGAATACCCCGGTCTGTGATATGCGGATAGTTCTCCCATCTGCGGTTCAAATCCAGCCCGGTGACCGTTTTCACAGCCATCAGAAAGCAGTGCTCATCGAACTCACAAGACTGAATCAAAGTTCCGTCTACATCAAACATCACATGATACATACAAACAACAATTATCCTTATTTCACGCTGCATTCCGCGCTTGTTTATTCCGGGGCATATTCTAACCAGGTTACAGCGTCCTCCCGCTGATCCCGGCTGAATGCTTTAATCGTTAACCCGGGCATCAATGTGCCTTCCAGCTCACTGATTTTTTTGACCCAATTCTGATCAGACAACACTGCAGCCCGATCGAATTTTCGGATGAACCCCATCATGGCAGGAATTCGGGACAGTTCGACACCAATGGCACCCAGGGAAGGCAAATGGTAATCCACAACATCAAACAACATTTTACCGTGTTCAATTTCAGCAGATTTGTCCAGAAGCTCATCCAGTGCCAGCCCCATCGTCTGGGAATCCAGCTTGCCGCTCATTGCAATGTCCAGCCGATCATTCCCGACCTTTTCCACACTAAACATGCTGCACCTTTCTGTGGCTGTGAATTCAGTAAGTATGATTCATCACCACAAATCAGGCTATCGCTGACGCGTGAAAAACAAATTCCAGCCGATACAACGGCTTCAGGCTCAGGAATCAGACCTGCCGTTGTGAATACCATTGTTTTGCCAGCAAACCAAATAATGCCGAGTCGGAAACCCGGCCATCGACAATCCATCTCTCCGGTAAATATCCTTCTTGCTCAAAGCCAAGTTTTTCTAGCAATCTGGCCGAGCCAATATTTTCCGGATCAATCTCTGCTTCAATCCGATTCAGTTGCATTGCCTCAAATCCGAAATGCAGTAACGCTGAAACAGCCTCAGAGACGACCCCTTTCCCCCAGGAGGATTGTGCAACACCGAAACCCACTTCTGCTCGGCGAGACGTGGGGTGGATATTAAATAACATGCATTTTCCCAGCAAATGATGATCCGATTTATCACAAATACCAAAGACCAGTTTTTCCGGTTCATCTAAAGAAGCTTTCGATGCCAAGATATAGTCATGCGCTTCTTCAATAGACTGCCATGGACTGCCATCCCAGTATTTCATAACTTCAGGGTCTGAAAAAATATCAAACAAAGGACCCGCATCACTCATGGTCAGCGGACGCAGCACCAATCTTTCCGTTGTTAACTGAAGCATTCCCTATGTCCTTCGCTCTATTTCTCTGTAAGGTGGTTTCTTACGGCTCAAAAATGAAACCTGTTGTATATCACAGAAGTATATTCAGCCTCAATTATTTGGTTCAAAAATTAAAGCTTAGCGAGAAATAAAAATATTGATGCTGCTGAAGTACAAAAAAACCGGAAGAGAAGATGTTGATCAACATTTCTCTTCCGGTTCTCGAAAATTAAAAGGCAATTTTAGAAAGTAAAGCCCAGATTCAGACCAAACCCACTGCCGTCATATGAAAGATCAGTGTCTTTTACTTCATAATCAATCTGGGTATAACGAGCGCCTATTACGAAAGCATTGTCATTTTCCAGAGGAACCCGGTATTCATAATGGACAATAAAGCCAAGGCTATCTTCAAACTCAACCGTACCATTTGAGCCAAAGCCATAACTATTTACATCCCACTCGTATTCAACACCCGTGTGGTAAGTTGCGCCAACACCAAACTGGTGCCGCCCGTACCCTTTTAACAGCAATAAATCCAACGGAAAACGGTCGAACGTGATATCACCATTTGACGCACTGGCACTGGAAAATTTATAGCCAATGGTTCCACGTAATTTCAGTTCATCTTGCAAAAAGTAATCTACGCCACCAAAAATTGACAGGCCTTCACCTGTTTTTACCTTGGTTGAATCACCATTGGTATAATAAGCTTCAACCAGGGTCTCACCACCAAAGTCGTAACCGGCTCCAATGATAAAATCTACTTTTGCCATGGATTGACTGGAAACCATGAACGCAGACATGCCGAGAGCGGCAATGAAAATATTTTTCTTGAGCATTGATAACCACATTTAAATCATGAAAAAGATATAACCTGCTTGAAGTGCGCTTTCCATAATATCCAGCATAAAATCCAGATACACCGCAACCACAAGCCCCGCTATTCTATCAAGAAACGAATATTTCAATCGTAGTCATGATTAAAAATGTGGGTGTGCTCAAACATGCATAAAATACATTCAACATTCAGGCGCAAGTTATTTGCAACCTGAATAAATCTTGTGAGCTATTATTTGTTTTTCGCAAGAAAACTATCAAGCTTGTTTGCGAACTGCTGACGGTCGGCCTGACTGATCGGTGCCGGGCCGCCAGTCTGAATACCACTGCTGCGCATGGTTTCCATAAAATCCCGCATTTGCAACCGCTGTTTAATTGTATCTTTTGTATACATTTCACCGCGCGGATTTAACGCATGTGCTCCTTTGGTGATAATCTCATCTGCCAGTGGAATATCTGCTGTAATGACCAAATCCCCCGGCTCGGTGTGCTGAACAATATGATTGTCAGCGACATCAAAGCCAGACATCACCTGAATCGCCCGAATATGAGGCGATGGCGGCACACGAATCGCATGATTTGCCACAAGCGTCGTACTGACGCCAACACGGTTTGCTGCCCGAAAAATGATCTCTTTAATCACATTCGGGCAGGCATCTGCATCAACCCATATTTTCATGTCAAATCCTTACATTTTTTGTCTTGATTTGTCAGCATAGAAAAAAGCCGCCAACGCTGGCGGCTTTTTCATAATATCTTTTACTCAGCTCTCGATGCCTTGCTTGCGCAGGTACTCATCGTAAGTCCCGTGGAAGTCATTCACGCCTTCCTTGGTAATTTCGATAATACGGGTTGCAATCGAGGAAACAAACTGACGGTCATGAGAAACAAACATCAGTGTGCCTCGATAGTTTTCCAGAGCCAGGTTCAACGATTCAATAGATTCCATATCCATGTGGTTGGTTGGTTCGTCCATCAGCAGGATGTTTGGTTTTTGCATGATCAGTTTACCAAACAGCATACGACCCTGCTCACCACCTGAAATCACACGAACAGACTTTTTAATGTCGTTCTGGGAAAACAGCATACGGCCCAAAATACCGCGAACCGTCTGCTCATCATCCCCTTCATTCTTCCACTGGCTCATCCAGTCCAGCAGGTTGATGTCCATATTGAAGTCAGCAGAATGATCCTGTGCGTAGAAACCGATGTTGGCATTCTCAGACCATTTCACCATGCCAGCCATTGGCGCCATCGCACTTGCCAGTGTATTCAGGAAAGTAGACTTACCGATACCATTCTCACCGATGATCGCAATACGCTCACCGACTTCAACCATCAGGTTAACACCATTGATCAAAATGTTCTCGCCGTAGCCTTGTTTCAGACCTTCCACTTCCAGTGCATTCCGGAACAGTTCTTTTTCCTGCTCGAAACGAATGAATGGGTTCTGACGGCTTGAAGCTTTTACTTCTTCCAGCTGAATCTTATCAATTTGTTTCAGACGGGAAGTCGCCTGTTTCGCTTTCGAGGCGTTTGCAGAGAAACGGCTGACGAAAGTATTCAGTTCAGCAATCTGAGCTTTCTTCTTCGCATTGTCTGCCAGCAGACGCTCACGCGCCTGAGTTGCTGCGACCATGTACTCATCGTAGTTACCCGGGAACGTACGCAGTGCACCGTAATCCAGATCCGCCATGTGAGTACACACAGTATTCAGGAAGTGGCGGTCGTGCGAAATGATAATCATGGTGCAGTTACGCTGCATCAGGACCTGCTCTAACCAACGAATCGTGTTGATGTCCAGGTTGTTCGTCGGTTCGTCAAGCAGCATGATTTCCGGGTCAGCAAACAGGACCTGAGCCAGCAGAACACGAACTTTCAGGCCTGGTGCGACTTCACTCATCAGACCAAAATGCAGATGCTCCGGAATCCCCAGACCCAGCAGCAGTTCACCCGCACGTGCTTCCGCGGAGTAACCGTCCATTTCTGCGAATTCAGTTTCCAGGTCAGCAACACGCATACCGTCTTCTTCTGACATTTCTGGCAGCGAGTAAATACGGTCACGCTCGGCTTTGATTTCCCACAGCTCTTTGTGACCCATAATGACGGTATCAACCACTGTGAATTCTTCAAATGCGAACTGATCCTGACCCAGCTTTGCCATGCGCTCGTTCTGATCTTTATTGACCACACCAGCCGAAGGCTCCAGCTCTCCACTCAGAATTTTCATGAACGTCGACTTACCGCAACCATTCGCGCCAATCAGACCGTAACGGTTACCCTCGCCGAATTTGACGGAGATGTTTTCAAACAGTGGCTTATCGCCAAACTGCATGGTGATGTTCGCTGTTGTGATCAAAATAGGTTCCTACAACAAAAAATCAGACATGAAAAAAGCTGCCAGATCGCCGGCAGCTTTTTGTTGGAATATTGGCGCCATCTTAACAGATGACGTGAGTTTTATCACGCTTTGTCTTCTTCAACTGAATCTTCCGGTGATGACCCAAAAGAACCAAAAACGAAACCAACTGAATATGAGCCGCTTGAAACGCTTCTTTTCCGTCTACATGGTGAAAAACCACCCAGGCAAACGATACCTTCAGTGAATTTTGCGACAATTTTCCCTTGTCTTGCAGGCTGCGACTGAAACAAGCTCATTTTTTTGTAAAAGAACTAACTTTTGTAAAGGATTGAGCGAGTGAAACCAATTTTTCTTGTTTTATTACAATCATCCTAATAATCCGCTAAAAATAAGTAATTTCTGACATCACAGTTTTTTCAGCATATCCCACTGCGTTAATGATAAAGATCACAAGTTACAAAAGATCAGGATCACAATTACAAGCAATTAATTTTACTAGGATAATAATGTAACGACCGTTACAATCCCTGCCCATAAAAACGATAACAGTTCACAGGATAAATCCCTGTTTTTCTTCCCTATATGTGAAAGGTCCTAAGTAAAGATGAGTCCGGAAAAATACCTCCTCGACTGGCAAACCAGCCAAACAAATGCTGAATCCATCTCACCAATTCTTGGCCAGCTATACCGGCAAAAAGGCGTCGAAGTTCTGTTGTTCGGTCGTCAGATCGTCAATGCTTCTGTCATTGAACTGATTAAAGCCCACCGTATCGGTAAACGTTACACAGAAACAGAAATCTCGCCTTCCCTGACTCTGCCAATCATTGAAAAACTCAACCATCTGGACCTGTCCCCTTGCCGTATTGATGTTGGCCAACTGGCGAGCACTTACTGGAAAGAACACCAGGATGAAAATGGCCTGGATGATTTTCTGCAAGCGGCTCTGGCTGACTCACTGAGCAGCACAGAATCTTTGCAGTCACGCGATGTCGTGCTGTACGGTTTTGGCCGTATCGGCCGCCTGCTGGCGCGTCTGCTGATTGAAAAAAGCGGTGCAGGATATCCGCTGCGCTTACGTGCCATTGTGGTTCGCGGCGGTAAAAACGGTGACTTGGAAAAACGTGCCAGCCTGCTGCGTCGTGATTCAGTTCACGGCCAGTTCAACGGCAGCATCACCGTGGATGAAGAGCGCAAAGCGATCATTGTCAATGGTAACTACATTCAGGTTATCTATGCGAACAGCCCTGCAGAAGTGGATTACACCACTTACGGCATCAATAATGCGCTGATTGTTGATAACACCGGTATCTGGCGTGATGCTGCAGGCTTGAGCCAGCATCTGAAATGCCCGGGAGCTGCGAAAGTGCTGCTGACGGCGCCTGGCAAAGGTGAAATCAAGAACATCGTCTTTGGTGTGAATGAAACTGACATCCTGAGCGAAGATACAATTATCTCTGCGGCAAGCTGTACCACCAACGCAATTACCCCTGTCCTGAAAGCAGTCAATGACAAGTACGGCGTTCTGAACGGCCACATCGAAACCGTTCACTCTTACACCAATGACCAGAACCTGATTGACAACTTTCACTCCGGCGAGCGTCGCGGCCGTTCTGCGTCACTGAACATGGTTCTGACCTCAACAGGCGCAGCAAAAGCCGTTGCGAAAGCACTGCCTGCGCTGGCTGGTAAACTGACGGGTAACGCGATTCGCGTGCCGACCCCGAACGTTTCGATGGCTGTTGCAAACCTGAACCTGAACACTGATGTGTCTGCAGAAGAACTCAATATCTATCTGCGCAATGTTGCTCTGAATTCTGCCCTGTCAGGTCAGATTGATTACACTCAGTCCACTGAGATTGTCTCCAGCGATATCGTCGGTTCCCGCCATGCTGGTGTTGTAGACGGTGCTGCAACTATTGCTCAGGACAAGCGCTGCGTACTTTACATCTGGTATGACAATGAATTCGGTTACAGCTGCCAGGTCGTTCACTGTATGGAACAAATGATGGGTGTTCGCTATCAGACCTTCCCTGCACTGAAATAACGTATTCTACCTATAATAATTATTTCTCTTGCTGAACATTTGCCGCCCGGGATGAACTCACCCAGGCGGTTTTTTTATTCCTGTTTAAAAGAAACACTGCCTGATTACCCTGAAAAATCTGCCAAGATCTTTCTATATCTGCTGTCCTATTTAATCTGAGCTGTTCAAGCTGAGCTACCATCAAGAATATTTTCAATGTCTGGATTTCTTCCCTGTAAACCAGCATTTTCTGCAAGTATAAAATGCAGTGATGCTGGTTTGTAGCGAGAGACCAGCCACTGAATATCACCGCAACAAACCACCAGCTCGATTGATGAAAGAGAAAGAGCCTCAGCTTTACTGCTTTTTTGAAAATAGAAATACAAAAAAACCGCCCGGCATAACCGGGCGGTTCATTATTAAGACCTTCAAGTCGAACTGGCCTTAGAACTTCACCTGATAGTTCACAGTGTAAGTACGGCCACGGCCTTTGTAATCAAAGATTTCAGCTGGGCCATAGCTGGCATACAAACCTGATGCACGCTGTCCCCAAATCGTACTGTATTCACGATCCAACAGATTCTGAATACCAAAACCCAGGCTACCGACAGGCAACTGATAACTACCAACCAGATCCAGGGTGGTGTAACCGTAAATTTCTTTGCCTGCGTCATCCTTCAAATTAAATGTTGTCTGGCTTTGCAGTTTCAGTGCATAGCTATCTTCGAACCAAGCCAGCCATGCACCTGCTTTCGAAGAGCTCGCATAGTTAATGGATTGTTTTACCCAATCGTCATTCGCATTCTGCACTTCAGATTTAACCAGGTGTCCATTCACACCCGCTTGCCAAGCATCACTCAACCAGTAAGAAGCCTGACCTTCCCAACCATAGACACGCGTCTTATCATCAGAAATTTCAATATTCAGCGTCTTCTTATTGGCGCTGACTTTCTTATCAGATTGTGAGTAATAAACGGCTGTCTGGATATTCAGGTCGCCGCTGTCATGACGATAACCGACTTCATAACTGTTGGTTTTAATCCCAGACAACCTGGAATCATCCACATTGATGCTGCCAGTCAGATTGTAATGACCATTGGCATCAGGGCCAGAATACGTGCCGACACCGTAATATTTTGCTGGATCAGACAGATCAAAGCCCTGTGCGAAGTTAGCCCAAACCTGATCCGTATCAGTCAGGTGATAGATAGTGCCTAAGTTCAACAAGCCAATATCGTAATCTGTTTCACCGCCGGGAACCGGATCAGCAGAAGTACCCGTGCCATGCGCAATAGCAACCTGCGTACCGGTAGCAACAAAGTCATCTACTTTATTCTTCATATACTGGAAGCGATAACCACCTTCCACACTCCAGTTTTCGGTGATTGCATAATCCGCCTGAACGAAACCAGCAATAGAAGACACTTCGGTGCCCGGATAACGGCCAATCATAGACGCTTTCTTGTTCACCAGACCGCCAGAGTTATAGCTCGTCTGACGATCGAACAGCATCTGATTACTATCTAGCTTGTCGATGTAACCGTCGACACCATAAGTTAGCGTCAGGTTTTCCAGCGACTTGATC
Organism: Photobacterium sp. 53610; assembly: GCF_036409375.1. Classification (NCBI taxonomy): domain Bacteria; kingdom Pseudomonadati; phylum Pseudomonadota; class Gammaproteobacteria; order Vibrionales; family Vibrionaceae; genus Photobacterium; species Photobacterium sp. 53610. The sequence goes on from NZ_JAXOFS010000001.1 coordinate 947,480, forward strand.
ATCGCCGCACGCAGACTGATCACGTCCGTTTCCTGCTCAGATGCCGCTAAATAGGTACTATAGATGAAAGGAATAAAGCTCAAAGTTTCATGACGGTATGATGCCTGAACCAGTAACTCGTGGCCCAGGAAATCCGAATGAATGTAGTCTGCATTGAGCATCCAGCGTTCTGTTGAACCTTGGCGATCCGACTCAAACCCGTCCCGGACTTCAATCAGGCTCTTATCACCAGGATTACCGGTAATATTTTTATTTACACCAGCCAGATCCTGACCAAAGTAAATACCATACGGGCTGTCTTGCTCGCTGCTGTAGTATTGCGCCAGCAGATTGATGGTCTGAGTGTCTGTCGGCGTGATAGACAATGTACCCAATACATCAATGACTTCATTAAACTGAACAGAACCCTGAGTAATGTCCGGCACAACGATATCGCCATTCGCGTCGTAATAACCTTGGGTTTCGCCATAAACCACAGAGGCACGACCTTTCACCAGATCATTGCCACCGCTAACTGACTGAGCCAGTTTGTAATCGAAATCATCACTGCTGTTAAAGCCAGATGTGGTGTTGACATAACTTTCAAATTGCAATTCAGTGCTGTCTGCTTTCTTCGTGACGATGTTAATCACACCGCCCGTCGCGCCTGCACCATAGATTGACGTTGCACCTGAAAGAATTTCGATGCGATCAATATTGAACGGATCGATAGAATCTAACTGACGGCTGATCAGACGGGAAGAGTTCAGAGAAACACCGTCAATCATGACCAGCATCGGACGACCACGCAGGTTTTGTCCGTAGTTAGTCCGGCCCTGGCTGCTGACATCCATTGACGGCACGGCTGCGGCAAGAATCTCACCCAGGTTTTTACCGCCCCGATATTCCTGTTCGATTTGCGCGCTGTCGACATACCAGACAGTGCCCGGAATATCGCTGATCGCTTTTGGTGCGCGGCTGGATACCACGACCATTTTCTCTTCGGTTGTCTTGTAGTCTTGAGCAAATACTGAACTGGAAACAAACGCTGAAGCAGCCACCGCAGCGGCCACTGTCGTCAATTGAAACATCCCTTTTTTCACTGCCATTGTAATCACTTTATATTTTTAGATAAGGTTTAAACAAATAAGTTTGATAATAATACTCATTTGCCACTTTATTTCCATATCTGACGTTAAAAAAGTTCAATTTATTTGTATGTTTTTAAGGCCTTATCTTTTATATGGTTATCAATAAGGCCTAAGCGTTTCTTAAGACGCTTTGGCATACTCAGTCACCAGGCTTTCTGTCACCCACTCAATCATGCCCTTGTCGCTGCCGATATCGAATACCGGTTTCTGGCAAAGCTGGTTGATGATTCGTGCGCTTCGCCACGCCATCAAACTCAGTTGAGGTTCTGCAATACCGTGGCTGTGCATACCGGCATTCACAGCAAAAATCTTGTTTTTCGCGCTGCCTTCCCACTTCAGTTCAAAGTTTTCCGTCATGCCATAGCGGCCATTTTCATCCAGTTCCAGCAGCGGCATGATGGATTTCAGGCACTGCGGGTATGGCGCACTAAAACCGGTAGCCAGAATGATAATGTCGGCTTCGTGCATTTCTGCCTGCTGACTCAGGGCATTCAATGCCTGAACAGAGAAACCACCCGCATGACTCTCCAGTGCACTCATGGAACGATGCGGCAGCAGACGCACCCACTTATCTTCTTTCAGAACATCAAATCTGTGGTAAAGCTCGCGGTAAATCGACAGTAACGCAGCTTGCGTAATGCCATCTGACGTCAGTTTTTGTGCGTCAATTTCTGACCGCTTCACAGAAGTATCTAATCCCACGAAAGTCTCGACGTACTCCGGCGTGAAAAACTCATTGGTGAAAGCAGCTTCATCCAGCGGCTGGAAGTTTGAGCGGCGAGACAGCCAATCCAGGCTTTTCACTTTGCCCCACTTACCGTTCAGGACATTCAGGAAGATATCGGCGCCACTCTGACCACCGCCGACAATCATCACGCGTTTGCCGGTAAAGTCGCGTTCGCGCAAACCCATTTCCGCAGCATGGAACACTTTGTCACTGATGTGTGGCTTCGCGCATTCAGGAATCGATGGCACTTTCCCGGTACCAATACACAGGTTTTTTGCCAGATACGATCCCTGACTGGTCTGAATTTCGAACGCTTCTCCGGTGTACTCAATGTGCTCTACGCGAGAATCGAATTGAACATTCGACAATTGATGGGCTGCCCAGGCCAGGTAATCAGAGAACTCATGACGGCTGATACAATTCAGTTCGGCAGACAGGAAACGGTAAAACTTCTTCTGACTCACAAGATATGACAGGAAAGAATACGGACTTTGCGGATTCACCGCAGTCACCAGATCTTTCAGGAACATGGTCTGCATATTGGTGTTTTCCAGCAGCAGTCCCGGATGCCATGAGAATGATTCACGACCTTCGAAAAAGCAGGTATTCAGATGCGTATTTGTCTCCAGCAGTGCCGCGACACTCAGGTTAAACGGCCCGACACCCACACCCGCCAGATCCAGACATTCTTTGTGATTATTCAGTTCCATGGTTCATTCCTTATTGTTCTTGGGCCAAAAATAGAGGGTTATCCAGCATGTCATCCATGTCCGGCAACATACGGGAAGCACTGCTGTCGGTGCTGTGTCTGAACTTTGCCAGATTCAGACCGATACGCAGGATACGCGGCTTAAACAGATCCAGTCGTTCAAACCGTTCTGCAAGTTCTGGGTGCTGGTTGATATGAGACTGAATCCGGTCACCCAGCAAGCGATAGAATTGCTGCTCGGTGAAACCAAGTTTTTCTACCAGTGGAGAGATAAACCGCAGCACAGTCACAAAGTGGCCTGTCTGAAGATCGTGAATAATCAGTTCTTCCGGCAGACGAACGGTGGCGGCTTTCACTTGCGGATGCAGTGATGCCTGCTCCGGCAATTCCCTTTCCACCAAGCGCATATCACCCTGGAAATCTTTCAGCAGAATGCGTTTCGGGGCATGATTTTCCATCACAATCGTAATGTTCTGACCATGCGCAATCAGCGAAACACCATATTTGGTCAGTAAGTGGTAGAACGGGATCACCACAGCATCAAACAGACGGGTCAGCCATGCTTCCGCAGAGAGTCCGGACGCCGCAATGTACTCACCAATCAGCGGATTCCCCTGTGAATCCGACTCCATCAGGGCTGCCATCAGAATGGCTGACTCGTTTTCTTTGAGTTTGGAAGCCAGCGATTCACGCCAGATCACACCCAGCAGTTCATGGTAACGGTAAGGCGCTTTTTCCAGTTGCCGGTAATCCGCCTGAGCGGCATAAGCCGATGCCGGTTCCTGCAATACTTCAGCACCTTTGCTGACCAGTAGCGGATCCGTTTGGAAGACCTGATCAATCCAGTCAGACGCCAGTGGCCCCGCCAGAATATAACGCCCCGGAATCCCGCGATAACAGGAAGTATTCATGATGGTTAGTGGCAATTTGATGTCATACCCCTGAGGGCGGGATACATTGCTCAGCGTCCGAATCGAGAGCTGCGGCAGGAAATAATCCCCGAACTCCCCCAAATAAAGCAGCGCTTTCTCCGCGATTTCACGAATAAACAGCAGAGAGAGCTTCTGAGACCATTGCCACGGGTGAACCGGGATCAGGGTATAGTCCTGCGGATTCACTTCAAACGCACTGAATGCCTGAGCCAGTTTTTCCTGCTCAACTTCAGTCATGGCTGAATCAATCAACTGCTCCCAGCGCGTCGTTTCATTGGTCGACTGCTGTAAAACAGACTGATGAACAGCCACCCAGCCCAGTTGAAATGCACGCTGTGATTCTGGCGCGTACAAATCCAGATCGTCGCTACCCCATCCTCTGCGGCCTTTATTGAAGGCGAATTTCGGATGACCGTTGAAATAAGTCTGCTGCAATTCACAACTCAGATTTGCCAGATCCTTGGCGGTCATGGCCTGCTTTTTCACGGCCAGTTTGCAATCACCCAGTAAAGTCGCATTCAGATCTTCAAAGTGTTCCGCCATGGCTTCATCCGGCATATTCAGCAATTGCTGAATATCCATCATGAACTGAGTTGCCAGTACCGGTTCGGTTGCAGGGAAACGGGTGACCGATTCAGGTTCAATAACAATCTGTCCCCAGATATTCGCTTTCCCCCGGAATTGGTAGCTGACACCTTCATCCAGATTCAGCACAAAGCCCTGTGCCGTCTCTTCAAAGCGGAATGCCTGCTCGTATGCAAATTCACTGATCATTTTCGCCACAATCGCCCGGTTCGCCTGCGGCCAGTGTTGTTGTAGTGCCTGCTGAATCATCACCACTGCTCTCCAAAGAATGCGCCGCGCTCCAGCATCAGAAGTGCCGAACGTTTGTGCGGGAAGTTGAACTCAAACAGCTTCCGGTAGCCGACGGCCTCAATACGGTTAAACAAGCGCTGGTTATCCGCACGGGGCTCCAGAACAATTCGGGTTGTACGCACATCATCAATGAACAGGTAATGGCTGATCGCACGCATCCAGCAGTTGAAAAAGCGCGGACCACGGAACTGTTCCTCACCCACAAGCAGGTGAATGCCCCGGTCATACGGCTGCACATCATAGTAAGGTGCCAGCCGGTCTTCGCTCACCCAGTAGGCTTCGATATAACCAAAGGCTTCTCCATTGAACTCACCAATCAGCGGAATAATATGCGGATCGTTCAGGCGCGATTGTGCGAACTCAGCCAGTTTTTCTTTGCTCCATGCCTGCTCCCAGAAGTGTGCAACCCGCGGATCATTCATCCAGCGGACAAACACATCCAAATCTCTTTCCATATCAAAGACCCGGAAAGACACTTCTGCATCGGCCTGATGGTCAAACCGCTTATAAACCGTCCCGGCCGGCATTTCGGGACGCATCGGATGGTGGCGATGCTGATTGTTCGACTGCACTTCAACAAACGGGAACCGGCTCGAAGGTGTATGCAGATGCCATTGCTCCGGCATCTGATAAAACACCGATTTGTACAGTAGATTGCCTTCACACAACGGCAGGATCGCCGACAACTGAGCCTGCAAATCCTGCGGTGCTTCCAGCAGGAAACGATCACGTTCCGGCTGGTGACTGAACTCAGCGTCCAGATCGTTCATCAGTTGTGCTAATGCCTGAGGATTCTCCAGATCATGCGCCGACAATGTCAGCTGCAGGCTGTGCAATTTCTCCTGTCCTAGTTCTTCCATGACCTGAAATGTTTTTGCCTTAAACATGGATCGCTTCCTTTACGTTGATCAGTGGGTTTGGCAGGTCAAAATAAATCACCGCCGGATCCGGAATAGAGTTTTCATTGAAATTCTGCAGATAGCAGAAGAAGTTCCCTTTACAGCACAGGCCTTCATCATTCAGAACATAATCAAGACAGGCAGAATCGCGAACACCCCCTGCTTTCAGCGCTTCTAGTTGTTCGCGCAGAATGGCAACCAGTGCCATTTCGTCCACACCGGTACCGGCACAGATCGAACCAATCACGTTAAAGGTTGAATTGATGATCAGGTAGTAAGCGAAATAACGGCGGACTTTATCCTGATTCCAGTAGTTTTCGATATCCTGTCTGGTTTTATTGATCGAAACATCGTTCAGGGAATCAGCAAATCGCTCAAACGCCAGATCGGTATAGCCAGTTCCCTGACAATCGCGGTAATACATACCCACCGGGAAACCGTTTTTCAGTTGCATCACGATATTCTGCTGATGCGCCAGAAACACCACACCGTAGTTTGCCTGAAGGTCAAACAGTGAAACGACACTGTGCTGACAGTAAGCGCTGAACCAGTCTTTGGCTGCCCGCTCTAAACTGATGCCCTGGCCTGCAGCATAATCAGACACACGTTTTGCCAGCAGACTTTGTCCGCCAAACGGGTTCTGCTGTGCCAGTGTTGCCAGCACCACAGCCTCTTCATCGGCCTTGGCAGCCAGCGGGTTATCGCGGAAAGCAACCAGAGATTCATCAATGGCTTTGCCGTTTTTGTCCACCAGTCCCAGATAAGCCGGTTCCTGCATCAGCTGAAACCCCTGGCCGTTGCCCAGCACCTGCTGAATGTCTGTATCAGCAAACAGCTGATTCAGGCGGGTACCGCGAATCACTTCTTTCACCGACAGGTTGCGGATGGAGTTGGTCAGTTTGACGCTCAGGGAGAACTTCAGCATATAAGGCAATGCTGGCGCGTACAGAGATCGCGTAGAAGACGTCGGGTACCAGTCACTGCCAGCTTCACCCAGATCCTTGATCAGACCCTGTTCAAGATATTCGATCACATCAGGATACTGACTGAACACCTGCCACTGCCACGGGTGAGCCGGTAAAAGCACCTGATTTTCAGTTAGCTGGGAGACCAGCGCATTATCGAAAGCCGAATCTGCCTGCAGCAACTCTGCCATACGTTCAATCACAGTTTTATCTGCAGAACTGCCGGACACCAGAATTGATTTATCAACGGCCAGCCACCGCAGCGGGAAATGACTGCCAAATTCAGGAGAAAACTTCTTCGCATCTTCAGCGCTGAACTGTTCACGGCTTTTCGGTGCCGGATGGAATGAATGACCGATCAGCAATCCCTGCTCAGCCTGCTGGAAATTCAGCGCCTGATTAAACAGCGTTTCACCATACGGGCTCTGACTGACTGCACTGTAGGTGTTGAAATGACTTTCAAGCACACGATTCGTGAAAATCTGTTTCTGCTCTTCCGTCACCAGGCCTGCCAGAGACGGCTCTTCAAGAATGCGGGTAACCAGCTCCGGGTAGCTGAATGTGACTGACGTATCGCCCTCCAGAAAGGCAGGGAACTGATACTCGTGAACACCCAGAGAAGAAAAGTAACGCAATGGAATACGAATCCGTTCCTGATTCGCAAACGGGATCAGATAGCTGGTCCCCTGCTCGTCTTTCTCAAACTGAATCGCCGGACATTCCCGGGCAAGGGCATTGAAAAAACACGCCGCTGCAACATCATGTTGACCCGCTGGCGTAACAAAAGCGTGGTTCTGCGTTTCCATAGTTAACTCATTGCATCTGATAATTGCGTCAAATGCTAATGATTCTCATAAACATAATCAATAGCCTTTTGTTAATTCTTCTTTAAATAGTGAATATTTGATGTAAGTCAGTGGTGTGATTCCGTTACATTGCATAAAAAAAAGCCAGCGACAAAATCGCTGGCTGAAAAATTTATGCGCAGATATGGCCTGCCGGTTACTTTCTCATCAGATACAGGAAATAACCGCCGCCGATGACAGACGCTAACAATCCTGCGGGAAATTGCCACGGAAACCAGAGGTTTCGTCCAATCCAGTCCGCAATCACCATCAGGCACCCGCCAAGCAGTGATGCGACGATCAACTGCCTGCGTGCTGAGTACTGATTCAGCGTGCGCGCCATATGTGGCGCAAGCAAGCCGACGAAGCTCAGCGGACCAATCACAATTGTGCAGAGGGTCGTCAGGGCTGCAACCAACAGCAACAGGGCTTGTCGGACCCGCCTGCAATCCAAACCGACACTGGTGGCACTGACTTCACCTAACCCAATCAGATCAATCCACCGACTGAGTGACAGGGTCACAATCAACAAGATCCCGACACCGACGGCCAACAGCCCCACATCCTGCACTGACACCAGATATGTGGAACCAGAAAGCCAGGTCAACAGCGCCCGGACGTTGTCCTGTCCTGAAGACATCGCTATCCGCAAAAAGGCATCCAGACCCGCACTAAGTGCGATTCCCGTCAGCAAGGTCTGTGTCGGTGCAAACTGATGTTTCTTGCCCATCAGCCAGATCACCCCGGTCGCAAGCATGGCACCTGCCGTCCCCAGCAACACCTGCTCATGGCGCTCTACGGAAACACCCAGCAATGCGCCAATCACTAATGCCAGCGCCGCACCTGAGCTGATCCCCAAGACTTCCGGGCTGGCCATCGGATTGGTTGTAACACGCTGAATCATCGTTCCGGCCAGTGCCAGCCCAATCCCGGCAAGCAGAGCGACCAGCACCCGGGGAAAACGGTATTCCCAGATATGCACAGACAGCGAAAAAGCCCAGCCCTGCTGACTTTGACCCACCGTCACCGCCAGGACGAAACAAACCAGCACGACCACAGTTAAAGGCCAAACCGTTTTTCTGAAGTTACGATGATGATAATGCGGTACGCCTTCTTCCCGGGCACGCAGCTCTGATTGCAGGGTCTTTCGCCTCAAGAGCCAGAGTAAAAAAGGCGCGCCAATCAGCGCCGTCATCGCCCCGGTCGGCAGCATTTCCCCGCCAACGCCGGAAAATGGCTGGATCAGTAAATCGGCAAACAACAGCATCAATGCACCAACCAGCCCGCTGTTCAGCAGATGCCGGTACAACTTGCGTGTCCCCATCATGCGGGCAATCGCCGGCGCAACAATCCCGACAAAACCAATCAATCCGACTTCACTCACCACACTGGCTGTCATGAAGATAGCCAACCCGAGGCAAAGCACCTTGATTTGTTTCACATTCACGCCCAGCGATTTGGCAACGCCCTCACCAAGCTGCAAAGATGCAAGCGGGCGCTGCAACAACAGCAAAACGGCCAGCGGTATCAGCGTCATCGGTAGTAATGCCTGAACGGTTGCCCAGCCATTCTGATTCAATGTTCCCGCCCCCCAGACAAAAACTGAAGACAGCTTCTGCTCATGCAACAGCAGCAACATCGTATTGATGGAACCGAAGAACAGGCTGATGACCATGCCCGCCAGCACCATATGTACCGGAGCAAACCCGCGTTTTGCCGAGAGCAGAAACACAAGTGCCGTTGCAAAAGCACCCCCCAGAAATGCAGGAACGAAAGACGACACCGAGACAGACGCTGGTAACAGCAATATCCCCAGCACCATCCCCAGTTCAGCACCGGAAGCCACCCCCAGTGTGGTGGGCGATGCGATTGGGTTGCGCAGAACGAACTGCATCACAGCCCCCGCAATCGCCAGAGAAAAACCACAGAGAATCGCCACAGTCAGACGCGGCAGATAAGTCAGATGCACAATCAGATGCTGATAATTCGCCGGATCATAGTGGAACAAGGTCTGCCAGAGCAGCGGCAGCCCCTGCGCATAGGGAACCGTCCAATTGATCAGAGAACCCACGACGGCAATCAGGATTGCAAAAATGAAAAACGACCGGGCTGTCTGGCCCGATCGTGCGAAAGGATTGATTGATGAAACTTGGGACTGCATTAGTTCTGTATCAGTTGCTGGGTAATATGATCGCTGAAACGCTGAGCGGAAATCAGGCCGCCAAAGGTCCAGATAGCCGGTAATTCATAAACTGAATCCGAACGGGTAAAAGCCATCGCCTGCCAGAGGGGTGAAGTCGTCAGTTTCTGGCGTTCTTCGGCCTTTAGCGGGCCAAAGATCATCACGTTACTGGACTGGTGTTCCGCCATTTTTTCAATGCCTGCCGTCGTGAAGCCCCATAAGTTGGTCGGTTCACGCCAGTCATTTTTCAGCCCCATGGCAGCGATCGTGTCCTGAGCCAGAGAGCCTTCACTATGAATGCGCAACGTTTTATCGTTAATAAAACGCACAAACATCAAGGGATTCCGTCCAGTAGCAGATGCCAGCACTTTTTCACCATTTTGTTTCAGGCGCGCTGTCGTTGCTTCAATCACGGCTTTCGCTTGAGCTTCCTGATTCAGCACCTGACCTAACTGCTCGGTCACCGACACCGCATTTGCCATTGGTGTCTTGCTCTCGCTGTAAATGGAATACACCAGGGTTGGCGCAATGGCGCTGAGCTGCTGATAAACCGGGCCCATGTGTTTACTGATCAGAATCAGATCCGGCTTCATTTCCGCCAGCAATTCAAGATTCGGCTCCCGGCGGGAGCCGACATTCACCGCAGATTCAGGAAGCTTGGGCTCGCCAACCCAGGTACGATATCCGTCCTCGTCCGCAACCCCTTCCGGCGTTACCCCCAGGCTCAACACGGTTTCTGTGAGTGCCCAGTCCAGCGCGACCACTTTCTTCGGGGTTTCTGTCAGTTCCGTTTCGCCCAGCTCATGCTTCACTATCATTGCCTGACCCGGCAAGGCCAGTGCGGCCAAAAGAAATGCGATCAGTTTCTTCACAATCTTTCCCTGTACTTGTTGTTATGGAATGTAGCTGATTGGCTGACCCGTTTGCGGATGAGCGAACAACGCCAGTTCCATACCATAAATATTTTTGAGGACCTCTGGAGTCATCATGGATTCTGGTGTGCCTTGTGCAATCACCTTACCTGAATGCAAGGCAATCAGATGATCACTGAATTTGGCCGCCATGTTGACGTCATGCAGCACCATAATGACCGTCAGCCCTAAACTTTCATTCAGTTCTCGGATCAAATGCAGCAGTTCATACTGATGCGCCACATCCAGTGCTGAAGTCGGTTCGTCCAGCAAAATACACTGGCTCTGCTGAGCAAGCAGCATCGCGACCCAGGCTCTTTGTCGCTCACCGCCAGAGAGTGTCGCCACAAAGCGATCGGCAAATGGGGTCAGACCGACCCGATCAATGGCCTCATCCACCAGGTCATAATCTTCCCGGCTGTAGCGGCCAAAAGCGCCCTTCCAGGGATAACGACCGAAACAAACGAGCTCCCGGACAGTCACGCCATCGGTGATCGGCGGATGTTGTGGCAGATAAGCCACATTGAGCGCGAAAGCTTTACTGTCGAGTTGATGAACCGGCTGATCATTCAGCAAAACCTGACCGGACGCAGGCACATTCTGTCGGCTGAGCAGCTTCATCAGGGTGGACTTGCCGCAGCCGTTATGGCCAAGCAAAGTCGTGACTTTTCCGGTTTCGAACATCAGTGAAGTGGGATGGAGAATCCTTTTCCCTTCCACATCAAAGGCGACATCAATGAGTTGGTACATGAATGCGGTAATGTGTTGCACAACAAAGTGCACGAACTGTACCACAGCCTACTGTGAATGATAATAGTTTTCACAATCATTATTTCGATGTAGGATACCCGTCACTTCTTTTAGTGAGAACACGAATAGTTCTCTTTTGTTTCATAAATCTCTGATTTTCCAGCCAGGAAGGGACCATGACCCACGATGCCAGCCGTACGCCACATCGACTTCATCTGACACTGATCGGACTCATCGCAGCCTTGATGGGCATCGGGCAAAACGGCCTGCTTGTTTCACTCCCCTTTCTCGTTGAACACTCAGCATTTGGCTTACCCACCTGGTCGATCGTGATTGCAATCGGCAGTTTCCTCTTTCTGCCCGCTGCGCCGTTCTGGGGCAGTTTCAGTGACCGGAACGGGCCAAAAACCGTTGTTCTTCAGGCACTGGCTGGGATGGCGGTCAGCTTCCTGTTGCTGCTGGTCTTCACTGCCCTCAGCAACGAATTCAGTGAACAGACTTATCTGTGGCTTGCCGGGCTTGTCGTTGCCCGTATCATTTATGGTTGTACCGTGGCTGGTATGGTGCCCGCCAGTCAGCACTGGGCAATTTTACTCTGCGGCAGCCAGAATCGCCTGCAGGCCATTACGTCAGTCAGTATCGGGTTGAGCACAGGCCGTTTGGTTGGCCCGCTACTGGCAATGGGCGCTCTGAAACTTCATACCTACGCCCCGCTGATGCTAATGGTCGCATTTCCGGTCATTGCTTTACTTGGTGCCTGCTGGCTGCCGAAACCAGCTTTCACTCCGAAAACAGATCAGACAACAACGCAACAGAAAACCCGCAAATTGCCTGACCTCACCCTAGTGCCGTTTCTCCTGACAGGATTACTGCTCTGCGCCGTTGTGGCATTACTGCAATACAGTCTGTCGCCCCTGATTGGTTCAATTACCGCATGGACCACAGATGAGATCAGTCAGGCCATTGGTTTATTACTGACGTTGAGCGCCGCATTTACCCTGCTGACACAGGTGCTGGTGATCAAAAAGAAAAAGCTGGACATCGAATCGATGTATCGTTTGGGCGGTATTGCCTTGCTGATCGGGTTTGTGCTTTTCCTCAACACCTCATTCTGGATCTTTACCATCGCTATGGTCGCCTCGGCTATTGGCGCAGCCTTACTGGTACCCGCCTACACCTCCATGGCAACCCAGACCAACCCGGATCAATCAGGTAAAATCGCCGGTTTGATTTCGATGTCACATACCCTGGGTTATGGTCTGGCCTCTCTGCTGGCGAGTACTGTGGTGATTTCTCCACAACTCCCGGTTTGGGTCTGTCTCGGGTTTTCAGTTTTGGTGGCCGGGATTGCGTTGACCCGGCGGAAGGATAAAGCCGTGGTGGATGTGGTTGAGGAGGGGTGACATAAAATAATTGAATGAAGGTACTTTTTATTTTCAATGGTTAATAAGCCCGCACTTGCGGGCTTACTTATAAAAATCATGAATCACTATTAGTCAAAGCTGATTGTTACTCGCTCAATGTCAACGTAATTGATATCACCTGTATAATCATCTTTTGAATCGGAGAATGTATCAGATGACAATTGTACTAAAATATCTTCGCCATCACTCAAATAATCTTCCGACCTAACATTTTTATCTGTATATATAGAGCGAATATCAAATGTTGAAGCTGTTTTTGCTTTAGCCATCTTAGTCAAGTACTTAATAAGAATTGGATCATCTTTATCTGAACCGACCAAAATATCTGTTTCTTTATCAGAATGATTCGCCAAAATTGGTTTAGGTAAGATATTAAAATTAACAACAGTCTTTCCATTGATCGATTCCAATTTAGCAGTTCCTAATTCCTCAACAACATATATAAGAAGAAGTCGAACTTTTTTCTTTGATTGCAGATTTATAGGCATCATAATTTATATTAGCTTTCCCATTAGTGAAAACAGCTGAAACAATAAAGTCATCAGTCTGTGTCAACTTCAAAGGATTTTCGATCTCAAATGCAACTTCAACTAAAAATACTTGCTGATCATTCAAAAACTCAGGAACTTCATTATAAAATTCAACCTGAACATTAATCCCTTCCGGCTTAACCACTTCCTCAGTCACACTTTCTTTCACGGATTCTTCAACCGCTTTTTTATCACTGTCATTCCAGTCACAACCAAATAAGCCCAGCGATGCCAACATGACGACGGATAATTTCTTTTTAAACATCTTTCTCTCTCGAAATGCAATTATTAAATGAAATCAGCAGGATCCACCTGTTGATGCACATAGGGTTTCACTGAGCAGATTGCATATCAATCTAGAGCTTTAACTCTATGCATAAGGATCACACCGCTTAGACAACAAGTGTGATACTGATGAGAGGTTTTGAAGATAAATTATTGATAATAAATATAAAGTGATGAATATTCACACAACTCTGATGCCTTGCTCTATGCAAAATTTTTTACAGTTAAAGTCCAGCCATGCTACCTCATGACCTTGATGACTTTTAAAACACCCTATGCATGATAAGCCTGTAAGCAAATAAGCCCGTATTTTCGGGCTTATTTTCACAATCACAAATTTAAATTAATCGAAACTGAAAGTAAAACGCTCGATATCAGCGTAATTAGCATCTTGTTGATAATCATCTTTCGGATCAAAGATGCTGTTAGAGTTCAACTGTACCACTGCGTCACCATTGATGAGATAATCTTCAGAACCTACTCGTGATGAATAATCTCTATAGCTTACTCCTGCATTCATCGCTGGCGCTTGTTTTGCTGCAGCTACTCTCGTCAGGTATTCATTCAGGGCTCGATCATCTTTATTAGAACCGATCAAAACATCCGTTTCTTTATCCTTCTCTGTTGCTAAAACTGGCTGTGGTAAAATATTGATGCTCACAACAGATTTACCATCAATCGTTTCTAACTTTGCCGTCCCCAGTTGTTCTACAACATAGTTTGAAGAAGAATCACCTTTCTTTTCTCTTATCGATGAATACTGATCAATACCAAACTCTATGCTAGATTTTTCGTTTGTAAATTTAGCAGTAATAGTAAAATCTTTTTCCGTTTCAATGAATCCTGAATTATCAATGTCAAAACCAAACCCAACCACCAGCTCTTGACGTTCAGTCAACAACTCCGGAACTTGATTATAGAGCTCCACCTGAACATTCAACCCTGCCGGTTTAACAACTTCCTCAGTCACATTCTCTTCAACCGCTTTTTTATCGTTGTCCGAGCCACAACCAAACAGACCCAGTGATGCCAACATGACGACGGATAATTTCTTTTTAAACATCTTTCTCTCTCGAAATGCAATTATTGAATGAAATCAGCAAGATCCGCCTGCTGATGCACATAGGGTTTCACTGAGCAGATTGCATATCAATCTAGTGTTTTTACTCTATGCATGCGGATCACATTGCTTAATCAACAAGTGTGATATCGAGGGAAAGATGAAATGATAAGTGATTGATAAGTAAAAGTAATATGATGAAAGATTGAACGCTCAGGATGCCTGTTATCACAAGCATCGAAACTATTCATATAGAACGATGTATATCGAAACAATGCACATAGAAACCATGCATTCAACGATGACTTGAGTGACAAAAAAGCCCGCGACTGGCGCGGGCTTTGATTCTTTATTTCAGCTTAGCTGACTTGTGCTTATTTCTTACCCAAGTGCAGCCAGGTTTCAACCACGGTATCCGGATTCAGGGAAACAGAGTCAATGCCCTGCTCCATCAGCCAGTCAGCCAGATCGTCATGGTCGGACGGGCCCTGACCACAGATGCCGACGTACTTCCCGGCTTTACGCGCTGCTTTAATGGCCATCGACAGCATGGCTTTCACCGCTTCGTTGCGCTCATCAAACATATGGGCGATTTCACCGGAGTCACGGTCCAGACCCAGCGTCAGCTGCGTCATATCGTTTGAACCAATGGAGAAACCATCGAAGTACTTCAGGAACTCTTCCGCCAGAATTGCGTTTGATGGCAGCTCGCACATCATGATGACTTTCAGGCCATTCTCGCCGCGACGCAGGTCGAATTTCGCCAGCAGGTCAATCACAGATGCCGCTTCGCTCACGGTGCGTACGAACGGAATCATGATTTCGACGTTGCGCAGACCCATGATGTTGCGAACACGTTTAATGGCTTCACATTCCAGAGCAAAACAGTCCTGGAACTGAGGCGACACGTAACGGGATGCACCACGGAAACCAATCATCGGGTTTTCTTCAACCGGTTCGAAATTCAAGCCGCCAACCAGATTGCGGTATTCGTTCGATTTGAAATCTGACATCCGAACGATCACGCGCTTCGGCCAGAATGCTGCAGCCAGCGTTGAGATCCCTTCGGTCAGTTTCTGAATGTAGAACTCAACCGGATCCGAGTAGCCCGCAATACGACGGTCAATTTCGGCTTTCAGCTCATCCGACTGCGCATCGTAATTCAGCAGTGCTTTCGGGTGAATACCGATCATCTTGTTGATGATGAATTCCAGACGCGCCAGGCCAACACCTTCATTTGGAATACAGGCAAAGTCGAATGCACGATCCGGGTTACCCACGTTCATCATCACTTTCAGCGGCAGTTCCGGCAGGTTATCGACTTCTGAACGACGGATTTCAAAATCCAGTTCGCCTTCGTAGATATAACCGGTTTCACCCTGTGCACAAGAAACGGTGACGGTTTGGCCATCCTTCAACAGTGACGTTGCATTGCCACAACCCACCACCGCCGGAATACCCAGCTCACGCGCGATGATCGCAGCGTGGCAGGTACGGCCACCGCGGTTGGTCACAATCGCAGCGGCTTTCTTCATCACAGGTTCCCAATCCGGGTCGGTCATGTCTGCCACCAGCACATCGCCAGGCTGAACCTGATCCATCTCGTCCAGATCGTTCACCACGCGAACCACACCAGTGCCGATGCGCTGGCCGATTGCACGACCTTCAACCAGAGACTTGCCCTGACCGTTCAGATGGAAGCGCTCCATCACGTTGGCGTCATCACGGGAACGCACAGTTTCCGGACGCGCCTGAACGATCAGCAGCTCACCCGTGATCCCATCTTTCGCCCACTCGATGTCCATCGGACGACCGTAGTGTTTTTCGATGATCATGGCTTGTTTTGCCAGTGATTCAATTTCGTCGTCAGTCAGCGAGAAGCTGTTTTGCTCAGCTGATGTGGTGTCCTGAATCACAACCTGAGTGCCCAGTTCCTTGCCTTCGCCGTAGATCATTTTCTGCATTTTCGAGCCGAGAGTACGGCGAACAACAGCAGGGTTTCCGGCTACCAGCGTTGGTTTGTGCACATAAAATTCGTCCGGGTTGACTGCGCCCTGCACGACCATTTCACCCAGACCCACAGATGAGGTGATGAAGACAACCTGATCGAAACCAGATTCGGTATCCAGGGTGAACATGACGCCAGAAGACGCTTTGTCAGAACGCACCATGCGCTGAATACCGGCAGACAGTGCAACACCTTTATGGTCAAAGCCCTGATGCACGCGGTAAGAAATAGCACGGTCGTTGAAAAGAGAAGCAAAAACGTGTTTCACAGCTTCGATGACAGAGTCGATGCCGCGCACGTTGAGGAAAGTTTCCTGCTGACCGGCGAAAGAGGCATCCGGCAGATCTTCTGCAGTTGCTGAAGAACGAACTGCAACAGACAGCATGTCGTCGCCTTCACCCAACTCCACGTAGCATTTGCGAATTTCCTGCTCCAGTTCAGCTGGCAGCGGAGCTTCGTAAACCCATTTACGAATCGTTTCACCCGCCTGTTTCAGCGCATTCACATCATCAACATCCAGCGTATCCAGCAGATCGTAAATGCGATCATTCAGGTGATTGGCTTCCAGGAACTGGTTGAATGCATAAGATGTTGTTGCGTAACCATTCGGTACTTTCACGCCTGCATTCGCGAGGTTAGCGACCATTTCGCCCAGCGATGCGTTCTTACCACCAACTTTATCAACATCATTCATCGATAAAGCGTCATACCAAACAACATTCTGTTGCACGGGAAGTCTCCTTGTATTGGATCAGCTGTATTGTGTGGGCAAACTCTCAACGAAAACGATTGCTTTAGCATTCAAAAAAAACTTGCTTCAGAATAGATTCCGTTCGAGACAAACTACTGGCAAAAGCTTGCTCAGCAGAACACTTACCCTGTAGGGTTATAGTTATAAATTGTTTGTCAGCCCCAATCGTTACAGGATCATTTAAAGGACTCAACTTATTATGCGCCGCAAATCTGATTTTCGTGATGTATTTTACGTTTCTGACGGCACAGCGATTACTTCTGAAACACTTGGTCATGCTGTACTGGGTCAATTCGATCTGGAGATTCGTCAAACGACCCTCCCTTTTGTAGAAACGATTGAACGCGCCCAGCAAGTAAAAGACAAAATTGATGCCGCCTACCGGGAATCCGGCATTGAACCGCTGGTGTTTTTTTCCATTGTGCTGCCCGACGTCAAAGCGGTCATCAACCAAAGCCAGGCAAAACTTTACGATGTGCTGGACGCACTGGTACAGCCGCTCAGCCAGGATCTGAACATGATGCCGAATGCCATGCTGGGTCGTTCGCACAGTATCAGCCGCGATGCGGCAAGCTACCAGGATCGGATTGCTGCGATCGAGTATACACTCGCCCATGACGATGGAATCTCTCTGAATAACTTGGAAAAGGCAGATATTATTCTGCTGGGTGTTTCCCGTTGCGGTAAAACACCAACCAGTCTTTATCTCGCGATGCAGTTCGGGATCCGGGCAGTGAACTATCCCTTCATTGCAGATGACATGAACAGCCTGAAACTGCCGAAAGAAATCGAACCTTACCGTTACAAAACCTACGGCCTGACCATTGATACCGAACGTCTGGTTACCATTCGTAATGAGCGGTATGCCAACAGTCAGTATGCCAGTGAAGATCAATGTGAGAGCGAGCTTGCTAAAGTAGAAGCCATGTTCCGCCGGGAAGCCATCCCCTATCTCAATACCACTTCGCTGTCAGTTGAAGAAATTTCAACCCGCTTACTGGACATCAGCGGTCTCAAACGCCGCATGTGTTAACAAAGTTATATTGATAATGTTATAAAATTAACGAAGCCATAGACTGCAACTATGGTTTCGTGATTCTCTTTGTTCGTTCGCCATTCCCTATCCACCCACCAAACATCTGCTTTTTCTCTTGCCGCTTGGGCTTGTCTCAGCTTTGAGAGCCAAAAAACCTCAAGAATTGAACTAATTAATGAAAACTTTTCTGACACCACTGAAATCCTCAAAAAAGCGCCATTCGTTGAAATATGCTTACTAATAAAAGAATAAATTAATCCCATTAGAGGTGGCAGACGATGAAGCCATTTTGGTGTTTCACTTTAAGTCTGGGGATTGCGCTCACAGTTTCAGCTTGTGGTGGTTCTGGCGGTTCGGGCAATGATGCAACCGGCAGCAGCAGCCAGCTGGATAAGCAGGCAAGACTGACATTTGTGAATACTGCGCGCGATCAGATTGATGTTTTTGTGAAAAATGGTTCTGATTCCGCGATTGCGGAGCTGTTCACGCAAGCCAATCTGAAACTTGGCCCGGTCAGTAACGAGTCCCATCGCGAGTATACCCATCAATGGGGCGGCAGTTCTGCTCTGGATATCAGCATCGGAATCTGGGACAGCAAATACCGGCTTGATGAAGAACCGGCACAAACCAATACCCTGCTGAACAGCGGTGAAGACTGGTGGGCTGTGGTCTGGCTCAACGGAGAAACCACCAACAGTTTTCAGGTAACATCCGTCCGCCGGGACCATGATGACGTCCCTGCCGACCAATACCGGTTCAGGGTCTTTTCGAACACAGATATTAAAATTGACTATGAATCCGCGACGGCTTCTGGTGCAACGAATGTCACGGCAGGCAAGGTTTCATCACCCATTTTGATGGCGAGCTGTAATGATCAATTTGAAATTTCGGCGACCAAAGGAGAAGCCGGAACCGGTCTTGAGCCCGTGCAGCTGGATTTGTGCGGCATACCGGATTTACAACCCGGCGATGCCTACCTGCTGATTACCAGTGATGATGAAATTCTCTATGCAGTTCAAGAATAAAGCGCAAAGCAGTCATCGCAGGGGGTATCAAGAGTCTATACAACAACATCAATGCATCACCGATGACATTGAGTGAATAATAATAATTGGGAAACATTGCGCATTCGCCTGACCGGCGACGTTTCATCGCACGGAGAGCCTACACAAAATAACGCGGTTGGTGTGCAAAGCTGTTCTGGATTGCGTTTTATTTGGGGATAACAGAATAGCAACGCAAGCATATCAAGCCCACAGATTCAGTAGGCAGCGGTGGCAAGCCCCGGGCATTCAATGCCCGGGGCTCTTTTCTTTTCAAATCTTGCAGCAACAGGTAGTTTAGTTTGCCGATTTCTTTATGCTGTCGCTAACTGTGCTTCTTCCGCCCGTTTCAGGAAAGCATAAGTTACGCCGGTCAGAATCGTCCCTGCTGCGATGGCAACCAGGTACATCAGCACAGGTGTGATCGCATTCGGGATAAAGAGGACGAACAGACCGCCGTGGGGCGCCATCAGTTTTGCACCAAACAGCATCGATAATGCTCCTGTCAGCGCACCACCAGCCATACAGCTTGGAATCACCCGCATCGGATCACGTGCTGCAAACGGAATGGCACCCTCTGAAATGAAGCACAATCCCAGCACAAATGAAGCTTTACCCGCTTCCTGTTCAGGCAGACTGAACTTGCGCTTCGCCAGAAAAGTTGCCAGTCCCATCCCCAGCGCAGGCACCATGCCCGCAGCCATGACCGCAGCCATCGGACCATATGTTTGCGATGCCAGTAAGCCGACACCAAAAGTGTACGCCGCTTTGTTCACCGGGCCGCCTAAATCAAAGCACATCATGCAGCCCAGCAAAATTCCCAGCAGCACCGCGTTCGCAGATCCCATGTTATTCAGAAATTCTGTTAAACCTGTCATCGCCGCTGAAACCGGACCACCGACAATATAAATCATAACCAGACCAGTGATCAGACTGGCGATCAGCGGAATAATCAGAATCGGCTTTAACGCTTCCATGGATGACGGCAAACTTACCTGTTCCGCCACCAGTTTGGCACTGTAACCCGCCAGGAAACCAGCAACGATCCCGCCAAGAAAACCAGCTCCGGTCGAACTGGCCAGCATACCGCCAATCAGACCCGGTGCCAGACCCGGACGGTCGGCAATCGAATAAGCAATATAACCCGCCAGCACCGGAATCATCAGGGCAAAGGCCGAACCACCACCGATTTTCATCAGCGCTGCAGCCAGTGTGCCTTCTTCTTTAAATGCTTCGATACCAAAGACAAACGACAATGCGATTGCCAGACCGCCGGCAACCACAAGCGGCAGCATATGGGAGACCCCGGTCATCAGGTGTTTATAGGGTCCGGCTTTTTCTTCTTTCGCGGGTTGTTCCGATGATGAACCAGACGCTTTGCCCTGATACACAGCAGCCGAGGCAAATGCGTGATCGATTTCATGCCGGGTTTTCTTCAGCGCAGCCCCTGTACTGGTTTTGTATAATTTTTTGCCCTGAAAACGATTCAGATCGACCTCGATATCCGCGGCGATAATCACCAGATCGGCTGCAGAAATATCCGCTTCAGTCAGCTGATTTTTTGCACCCACGGAGCCACGGGTTTCAACCTTGATGTCATATCCCTGACGTTTGGCTTCTTCTTCCAGCGCTTCTGCAGCCATAAACGTATGCGCAACACCGGTCGGACAAGCCGTAATGGCGACAATCCGTTGTGTGGCGGACGCTGAAATCGCGGTATCAGCTGAAGCGACGACAGGTGCCTCTTCCAGCACAGTTGCACTGGCAACTGCCTGTTCAAGAAAGCCTTTGGGATCGGCCAGACAGGCGGCCATTCTGCCCTGGTACAGTTTTTTACCCACAAACCGGTTCAGATCGACCGGGCAATCGGCAACCACCACCACAGCATCGGCCTGCGCAACCATTGCATCAGACAATGCCTGTACCGGAAGGATACTGGACAGACACTCAATCTCTGCCTGCCAGTTCAGGTCTTTTGCGGCTTGTTCCATCAGTCCCGCCGCAATCACTGTGTTTGCGATCCCGCTTGGGCAAGCGGTCAGTATTGCTATCTTCATGTCGTCACCTTTGTCATTCAACGTTCACGTTTTGGCCAACAGGCTGCTCGTTAAAAATCCGAACACTTTCCAGCGTTTGCTGCAGCACAGCCGCATCCGGTACGCCCACCCCAATCTGGGTGACTGCCAGCGCAGACAGAGCCGTTGCAAACTTCAGTGTTTCTTGTTTATTCCAGCGATTGAGTTCTCCCCAGCACAAACCAGCCACCAGGGTATCCCCCGCACCGACTGTACTGACGACCGTCATTTTTGGCGGCTGCGACTGCAACCAGCCCAATTCATCCAGCCACATCACCCCGTCTGCACCCAGGGACACCACAACATTGCGGATATCCTGCCGGTGAATGATTTCTGCAGCGGCCTGTAACTGAGACGGGGTTTCCAGCGCTTTTCCGCAAAGCGCAGACAACTCTTCATCATTGGGTTTCACCAGCCAGGGGGAAGCAAGGACGCCTGCTTTCAGCGCGTCATTACTGCTGTCAAAAAATACTTTTTTTTCCTTTGATTTCAGTCCTTTAATCCATTGCGCACAGGTCTCCGGACTCAAACCAACCGGCAGGCTTCCGGCAATCACGAATACCTCGTGCTGCTCAGCCAGTTCGAACAGTTTTTGCCCCATGGACGCAACATCATCTTCTGTCACCACGACACCCGGAAAATTGATGTCACTGACACGACCGCTGGCTTCAACCAGCTTGACGTTGATCCGGCTTGAACCCTGTACGCGGACAAAAGCATCTTCAATGCCAAACTGAGCAAAAAGCTCACAGAAGGGATCCTGATTCTCCGTGCCCAATAGTCCCGTCACGGTTACTGCGGCGCCAAGTTCAGCCAGAACCCGGGCCACATTGACCCCCTTTCCGGCCGGATGCAGAGAGCTTTGCGCGATCAGATTGACTGTGCCCGGCTCCAGCAAAGCAAGGTTGCCGGTTAAATCCAGCGCCGGATTCAAATTCACGGCCACGACTTTGGGCTTCGCTGCGATATTTGTTGTCTGGATGTTCATTGATTTGCCCTCTCTTATTTGCCTTCACCCAGCCCCGCCGCAATAGCATCACCAATCGCGTTCAGCGCCTGAGTTGCATCCGCACCGTCTGCAGTGAACTCCAGCTCATGACCGTGTTTCACGCCCAGCGCAATCACTTTCATCAGGCTTTTCGCGTTCACAGCAGCCCCGTCCCCCTGAAGATTGCGAACCTGTATCGCCGACTCAAATTTCTTGGCGACGCTCACCAGCATGGCACCCGGACGGGCATGCAGACCATGCGCGTTGCGAATTTGATACACCGCGGAATTTGCATCCTCACCCGCCTGAACCCCGGATTCATTGACTTCAGATTCAATCAGGAGGGAAGGCAGTTTCGCAGCTTCGGTTTCAAACAAGACTTGCAGCTGCTGCTGATACAGCCATTTCGAAATCAGCTTCAGCGGCTTTTGATAAGTGCCGTTTCCAGCAGCAATCATCAGCAGACCTTTCACTGGCTTGTCCTGATGCGCTGCATCTTGTGACGGCGTCACAAATGACAATGTGGTGCGCGAAACATCCTGACTGCTTTTTGCCAGCCACAAACCCTGCCCCAGATACGACGGGTCACTGGCAATCACATCAGCCACGAATCCATGGCCCGCGGCCTGGCGATTTTTAATCAAACCTGCTGCGACCGCTGTCAGCTGAAGTAAATCAGTCGCCGGAAAATTCAGCGCAATCAACCCGGCATCAAAATCCGCTTCAAGCTGAGTTTCGCCATTCAGCAAGGCAATCAGGGCATCTTCACTGCTGCACTGCTGAATTTGTTCAGCAACCCCATCGGCCGACAGCACCTTGGTCAGTTGCTTCAGAATGCCGAGATGTTCATCAGACTTCGCCGCAATCCCAATCGCCAGATACACAATGTTACCGTCTCCCCAATCGACCCCCTGAGGGAAATGGTGGATTTTCACTCCGGTCTGATTGACCAGATCACGGGTATCGGTTGTGCCATGAGGAATCGCAATGCCGCTGCCCAGAAATGTGGAATTCTGGGCTTCACGGGCCAGCATACCTTTGACATAGCCTTCGGCCACCAGCCCCTGTCGGGTCAGTTCGCCCGCCAGGGCAGAAATTGCAGCGGTTTTATCATTGGCTGACTGATTCAGCGCAATGTCTTGTCGCGTTAGTGACAACATCGGTTCACTCCCCTCGTTTGCTGACCGGCTCTGTTGACCGGATTTACTGAGTGCTTCGCTTGAATCCACCGGAAGCTGAAACGATTCAGCAAGCCGGGAAATAAAAAGTTTCAGCGATGTACCAGTGAGTATAGAATAAGCTTGAATACAGTGCTGAAACCTTTCAGCTATCATGCTGGATCGATTCAGCAAGAATTGCAAACAATGGACTTTCGAGCCGGTTTCAATCTATGATCCAAACCACACTTTCCCTGATTTTTCGAGTAAATACACAAGATGAAGCTAGATGAAATTGCCCGGCTGGCGGGGGTTTCCAAGACCACGGCAAGCTACGTGATCAATGGTAAAGCCAGTCAGTACCGGATCAGCGAGAAAACCCAGCAGAAAGTGATGGCTGTAGTCGAAGAACACAATTTCAGGCCGGATCACGCCGCCAGTGCCCTTCGGGCAGGCAGCTCCCGTTCTCTGGGCCTGATCATTCCGGATCTGGAAAACAGCAGTTATGCCAAATTGGCAAAGCTGCTCGAAAGAGATGCCCGTAAAGCTGGCTATCAGCTGATGATCAGCT
This sequence comes from Photobacterium sp. 53610, assembly GCF_036409375.1. NCBI lineage: Bacteria > Pseudomonadati > Pseudomonadota > Gammaproteobacteria > Vibrionales > Vibrionaceae > Photobacterium > Photobacterium sp. 53610. The sequence continues at coordinate 971,334 of NZ_JAXOFS010000001.1, forward strand.
GCTCCGATGATGAACCGGAGACAGAAATGAAAGTGGCCCAGACGTTAGTCGCCCGCCGGATTGATGCGCTGATCGTTGCCAGCAGCCTGCCTGCTGACCATCCCTTCTATCGCGAGATACAGACTGCCGGCGTGCCGGTGATCGCCATTGACCGGGGACTGGATGATGAGTTCTTTGCCTGCGTGATCAGCGAAGATCACGACGGTGCTTATGCACTGACCAAACAACTGATTCAACCACACACTCAATCCATCGGTCTGATCGGCGCCGTGCCCGAACTGGGCATTTCTCAGCAACGTGAGCTGGGGTTCAAAGCCGCCATCCGGGATCTGGGCAACACAGCGCTCTCGGCGAAAACCCTGTATGGCGAGCACTTCAGTCCGGAAGAAGGACAGCGCCTGTTACAACAGTGGATTCAGGAAGATGCCGTCCCCGACAGCATTCTGATCACCTCTTACACCCTGTTTGAAGGCATGCTGGACTGCTTGCTGTCTCACCCGGAGCTCATGAAAACCACTCAGCTGGCGACCTTTGGTGATCACCGCCTGCTGGATTTTCTGCCGATGCGGATTCATTCTCTGCCCCAGCAGTTCGAAGACATTGCCGACAGTGCACTGGAACTCGCCCTGAATGCCACGGCAGGACGTTACCGCGCCGGTGTGGAAGTGATTCCGCGCCAGTTAAAAGTGCGTTAAGTTTTTTCATCAGTAGCCCGTCAGTTCCATGAACCCCTGCCCGGTGTGACTGCCGGTTACCGTCACCGGGCCTTCCCAATAGGGAAAAAGAAACGGCAGCAGCTGATCGTCGCGCCGGGCCTGAACATCCAGCTCGATGTGTTGTTCGGGCACCACCAGATGCCAGCGCACCGGAAATTCACGTTCAGTCTGGTTGTCGGTTCCCGGCGTTTCAGCGCCTTGGATTTCAGTTCCTTGGCTTGCACTTCGTAATGTTGCCATTCGTATTGGTGTCATGCGGGCTTTTCCTTGAGTGATCCGGATGCTTCGGCCATCCGGCCAGCTCAGACTGCCAAACACAAAAGACGGATGTTTGCGACTGCGTAGCTGATAGAGCATCAGTGCTCTGCCATCGTCCAGATGAATTGAAAACCAGTCCCAGCCCTGCTGGTGTTCAGACATCGCCTGGCTGCTCCACTCGCGATCGAACCATCCTTCCCCTTTCACTTTGTACAGCTCGCCATCCAGGCGAATCTCACCATCGATGTTCAGGAAAGGCATACTGTAGTAGTAAGAAGCCAGCCGCGGATCTGCCGGATCCTTCTGGCTGTAACCGGCTTCCCCTTGCAGGACCCGATTGCCAAAGCTGTGCATTTTCAGCATCACATCCATATTGTGATCACGGAAAGTTAAAGTCCCCGGGAATGGCGATGCCGCCTGTCTTTTCCCCTGTTCTTGCCCCTGCCACCGCCAGTTATCGAGCCACAAGGTGAATGGTTCTGCCGTCACACCCGCCTGCCCGATACCGCCGCGTGCAAAGCGTTCCGCCTGCCAGCGTTTCTGCGCCGTCGTGACCACAGCATGGGCCATAAAACGCTGCGGACTCTGCCACCCCGTCGCCTGGACATCGCCCTGATTCGGCCGGGCTGACGTCCGGAACAACGTCCATTGCACTGCGATCCACTGGCCGGAATCAGACATCAGATTGGCCGTCAGGTACCACCATTCCGTCCGGAAGCCGGGATGGCTGAGATGATCCTGAGGGAAAATCAGCGGCTTCCCTGGGGTCACCTGCTCAAACCCGGCATCGTTCTGCTGAGACAGTATGACCAGTGAATTGTTTTCCCGGGAATCAGGCTCACAGCCGAACAATAACAGGATCAACAGGAACAGGCTCAGCAACCCGAACATATAACGCCTCAGCCAGATTCTCAGTCTCGGCATCAGAATGCCTCCCGCAACGATAACATGGCAGAGCGTCTCACCAGCCGCCAGACGGGCCACGCGCCAGCCAGCAGGAGAGCTGCCAGTGCGGTGCCAAGCGAAAACAGATACTGCAAAGGGAAGAAGCGAACCGGCATGGTCCAGCCAAAGGAATATTTCAGCACCACATCAATCAGCAACTGGGCCAGGAGCAAACCCAGCGGCAAAGCAATCAGCGCTGTCATGGCACCAATCGCCAGCAGCTGTCCACCCCCCAGTAATGCCAGTTCTTTGCCGGTCATGCCCATACAACGCAGTAAGGCAAACTGCCGTTGCCGGGAAATTTCACCTGCAATCGTGGCAATGAACAAACCGCCCACAGCAACGAACAACGTCAGTTTGCCCAGCGTTGCTGTCACAATAAAGGTCCGGTCAAACACCGCCATGGCCTGATTCATGATCTGATTGTTATCACGCACCTGACTGGCCTTCAGACCGAAGCGGCCAACAATGTGATTCATCACGCTCTGAATCTCTTTCTCGTTATGGAGATGAATTGCCAAACTGACTTTCCCCTCCCGTTGAAAAAGGGTGTGCCACACAGGCTCAGCCACCACAATCTGCCCATAAGGGTTACCGTAATCGTAATACACGCCTGCGAGACGCCAGCCCTGCCCCAGTCTTGGTGGTAAATCGACGGTCTGGCCGGGCACCCACTGATTTCTCAGTGCAAGCGATTCGCTGGCAAGAAAGATTTTATCCGGTCCCTGACGGTGCAGTAACGACCAGTAATCATCCAGTGCCGCTTTGACTGGCAGGGCCTGTTTTTCTCCAGCCGATGACCCGATACTGAAGACCTGTAACGGTTGTTCGTAACGGTCCCCGGTGATTTCCTGACGCCATCGCCACCACACGGCTTTGACCTGTGGTTGTTTGACTGCCCAGCGGGCAATTGAAGCGGCCTGATGTGTGGACGGCTGAATATAAAGATCAGCGGCCAGCCGTTGCCCGAGCCAGTTTTGCGTTGCCAGCCGAAAACTGCCCACCATGGTATCCATCCCGATCGTGGCAGCCAGTGCCAGCATAAATGCCATGGCTGCGACGCCCCGGTAACTCAGACTGGCTGCAGCATCACTGAAAAACCAGCGGACCCGTGGTGAACGAATCCATTTCGCCAGCCCTTTAAACACGGCCCATAACAGAAATGGCATCAACAGTCCGGCCGCCGCCAGCAGACAGCCGATCAACGCAAACCCGGCGAACTGGTTGTGTTCCAGAAAATAAATCATCACGGCAGCCATGATGAACAATGCTGCCATCAATGCCTGCCAGATGAACTCACGCCAGCTGCCTCTGACCATCGTCATATGTGCCGTCAGCCGGGCCGGTTGTGTGCGGATCAGCCGCACCAGTGGCCAGCCGCAGGCCAGCACAGTGCCGCCAAGGGCAATCACCAGACTGAGCGCCCCCCATTGCCAGTGCCATCCAGTCGTTAACGCAATATTGGCCTGATAAAGGTCGCTGAGCGTTGCTGCGACCGACGGCAACAGCTTTTGCGCCAGAAACAACCCCAGTACATTCCCGCCCACCACACCAATCACCAGCCAGAGCATCAGCTCAACACACAAGGCTTTCGCCAGTTGCGATCCGGATACGCCGTTCTGGCAAAGCAGACCGACCAGAAACTGACGCTGCGTGAGTGACAGCGACATGGCCTGATAAAAGATAAACAGGCCCACGATGAAAGCCAGCATGCCCATGGCAAATAAGTTGAGATGAAAGGCCCGGGTCAGAGGTTCCAGATGCGCATGATCATTTTCGGTCAGGATCAGCCCGCCCGGCAGCAACTGACTGATGTCCTGTTGCTCATCCTGCCTTAACTGACCGCAGAACACGGCGGTAAACCCAGAGCGGGGAAACAACTGCCGCACCAGCCCCATGTCGGCCAGCAGACGTGCGCCATGAATCCGGTCATCATTGACAATCGCCAGCTGACCGACCTCACGCCCCGTATTCAGCGTGAGCCGCTGACCGTTGGTTAACTGTTTGATTTGTGCCAGTTGACGGCTGATCCAAATCTGCCCCGGCGTCTGACTCAAAGCGACAGACTGAGCCGATTCGCTGCGCGACGAAGCAAACGGCATCATGACAAAAGGATCAATGCCCACCAGCGTCAGGGGACCGGCTTCGGCTGTCTCGATGCGGTGCATTTCATAGGGCACGCATTGGGTATAGCCCATTCGCCGCAGTTGAATATACAGCCCCTGCGGCACTGTCATCCCGGCCTGCTGATGGCGAATGGCATACCGGAACGGCGTTTTGAACAGCATTTCTCCGGCCCGGTAACTTGTTCTGGCCTGCTGGTTGACCGCCAGTACTCCCACCAGCAGTGCAATCCCCATGACCAGTCCGAGCAGGAGCAGCACCATCTGCAAAGGATGACGCCGGTAATGGCCCCAGAGTGCATTAAAGACCGGGTTGCGCATTCAGCACGCCCCCTTTCAGCATCACCCGGCCATTCATGTAAGACGCCACCTGATGACTGTGCGTCACCAGTAGCAATGAACAATTCAATTGTCTGGTCAGGCCCGTCAGCAGCCGCATCACCGCCTGTGCATTCCGCTCATCCAGGCTGCCGGTCGGTTCATCAGCCAGCAGAATATCCGGCTCCATATACAATGCACGGGCAATCGCTGCCCGTTGCTGCTGTCCGCCTGACATCTCTTCCGGATATCGCTTGAGTAAGGGTTTCAGATCCAGTGCCGACACAATATTGCGCCAGAGCTCCTGCTGATCCGGCAGTCCCTTCAGCTGACGGCAAAACTGAATATTGTCCTGTGTGGTTAAGGTGGGCAGTAAATTAAACTGCTGAAAAATCAGCCCGATATGATGCCGACGGAAAGCCGTCCGGGCCCGTTCTGAGATTGCATGCAGCGGGGTGTCCGCCAGCCAGATTTCGCCCTGATCGACCCGATCCAACCCGGCAATCAGATTCAGCAGTGTACTCTTGCCGGAACCGCTCTCGCCCATCAGCGCCACCTGTTCTCCCCGGTCGAGCGTCAGCGCAGCTCCCTGAAGTACGGAGTGAAACTCGTTGCCATCCTGATACCCTTTACAGAGATCAACAAGTCGTAGCATGCCCGCCTCCGTGGATGAAACAAAGATCGCCCTTTAGAACAAAGCTGCGGCTTATCAGCCTGAAATCCATGTATTTTCAGATAATTATTTTAGAACAGAAGGTTCAGGAAATAAGTGTAGTCCATCGCCTGATGCTCCGGCGGGCGATTGGGTCCGTAACATCTGTGCCCAGGACACTGATTCACAGCTTGTCTCACAGGCTCGACCGCATCCTCACGTTGAAGCCAACTATCCTTATACAGCAACTTCGGTATTCCAGATGAAATGACATCGACGCCGCCAGGCTTTATCAGGGGAAAGCAGAGATGGCTGTTCCGATTATCAAAAAACCAGCAAATGCCGCGGCTGCCAATCTGGCCGACTATCAGCAATGCTGCAACGAATTTACCGATTTCTGTTCGGACAATGCCGCTTCAGGTGGACCGCAATTGAAAACGCTGCCGGGCGGCGGGCTGAATATCTGTTATCAGGCGCTAGACAGCCACTTGAACAGCCCGGTGGCAGACAAGCTGGCCATCCGATGGATCAGCAAAAATGATGAGATTCTTGATTACAGTTACCGCGATCTGTGTCAGCTCACCAGCCGTTTTGCCAGCGTTCTTCACACGTTAAATTTACCAACCGGCGCGCGTATTTTCAGTTTGCTCGGTCGCCGGCCTGAACTTTATATCGCCGCGCTAGGCACCTTAAAAGCAGGCTGTGTTTTTACCCCGCTGTTCTCGGCCTTCGGCCCCGAGCCGATTCAATCCCGGATGGACATCGGGGAAGCCCAGCTTCTGCTGACCACCCGCAGCCTGTACCGGAAAAAAGTAAAATCGTGGCGGCAATCCCTGCCAAGTCTGAAAGCGGTCATCCTGATTGATGGCGAACCGGATGACGAACCAGACTGTCATTTATGGTCCGAGCTTATGCAGCAGGCCGACCCTGACTTCCCTTGTGCAGAAACCCAACCTGAAGACATGGCGCTGCTGCACTTTACCAGCGGGACAACCGGTCAGCCCAAAGGGGTCATCCACGTCCATCAGGCGGTGGCCTATCATCAGTTATCCGCCTTTTGGGCGCTGGATCTGAAACCCTCAGACACCTTCTGGTGCACCGCCGATCCGGGCTGGGTCACCGGTACTTCTTACGGCATCATCGCGCCGCTGTGTTTAGGCGTCACGATGATCATCGATGAAGCCGAATTTGACGTCGAGCGCTGGTATCGCCTGCTCCAGCAACAGCAGGTGACCGTCTGGTATACCGCGCCGACAGCCATCCGGATGCTGATGAAAGCCGGGCTGGCGATCAGGAATCAGTACGATCTGTCCGCGCTGCGCTTTATTGCCAGTGTCGGGGAACCGCTTAATCCTGAAGCAGTTATTTGGGGACAGACCGCCTTCTCGATGCCTTTTCACGACAACTGGTGGCAAACCGAAACCGGCGGCATCATGATTGCCAACCTAGCCAGTCAGGACATCAAACCCGGTTCCATGGGGCGCCCTCTGCCCGGGATTCAGGCCGCCATCATCGGCCACCAGGACGATGGCACCAGCCAGATCATTTCCGCACCAATGCAGGTCGGTGAACTGGCACTGAAACCCGGCTGGCCCGCCATGTTTCGCGGTTACCTGCATCAGGAAGAAAAATACCGCCACTGCTTTGCCAACGGCTGGTACCTCAGCGGCGATTTAGCCATGAGAGATGAAGACGGCTACTTCTGGTTTGTCGGACGCAAGGATGATCTCATCAAGTCATCCGGACATCTGATTGGCCCGTTCGAAGTAGAAAGTGCCCTGATGGAGCATGAAGCCGTGGCTGAAGCCGGAGTAATTGGCAAACCCGATCCGGTTGCCGGTGAAATCGTCAAAGCCTTTGTCACCCTCAAACCCGGGTTTACGCCCGATGAAACCCTGCAAAAAACCTTACTTGGTTTTGCCCGCCAGCATCTGGGGGCGACCGTTGCGCCCAAAGAGATTGTTTTTCGTCGCAACCTGCCGAAAACCCGCAGCGGTAAAATCATGCGCAGGCTGCTCAAAGCCCGTGAACTCGGCTTGCCCGAAGGTGATCTTTCAACTCTGGAGAGCGACGAACAATGACCAGCAGACTCCATATCAACCGCGCCCACTTACTGCGTCAGCTCAAACAGATGTTGCGGATCCGACGCTTTGAGGAAAAATGTGCCGAACTGTATGCGCTGGAAAAAATTCGCGGCTTTCTGCATCTCTATATCGGTGAAGAAGCCATTGCGGTCGGGGTCATGAGTGTGCTCAGTGCCGATGATCAGGTCGTTGCGACCTACAGAGAACACGGCCACGCGCTGGCCCGCGGCGTCAGTATGGGCAGTGTTCTGTCAGAAATGTATGGCCGGACCACAGGATGCAGTCGCGGACGCGGCGGATCCATGCACCTGTTTGACCGCGCAACGCATTTTTACGGCGGAAATGCCATTGTCGGCGGTGGCCTGCCGCTGGCAACCGGGCTGGCACTGGCAAACAAAAAAATGCAGCGCACCGCCCTGACCGCCTGCTTTTTCGGTGAGGGTGCCGTTGCCGAGGGTGAGTTTCATGAAAGCCTGAATCTGGCAGCGTTGTGGCAGTTACCGGTGCTGTTTATCTGTGAGAACAACAACTATGCCATGGGCACCGCACTGACCCTGTCTGAATCGGAAACCAATATCGCCAGAAAGGCCGACAGTTACGGCATCGCCGCCGCACAGGTAGATGGCATGAATGTGGTGGATGTGGAAGCCGCCACCCTTGAAGCAACTGAGTACATCCACACACAACAGAAACCTTATCTGCTTGAATGCAAAACCTATCGTTTTCGGGGCCACTCCAGCTTCGACAGCCAGCTCTACCGTGCAAAAGAAGAAGTGGCGCTGTGGGAAGAAAAAGGCCCGGTCAGACAACTGGTGCAATGGATGAGAAACAACAGTCATTTGCTGGACAGTGAACTGGATGACATCGAAAAAGACGTTGACAAAGAAATTCAGGCTGCGGTCCGTTTTGCTGAAGCCGGTGAGTGGGAACCGGTGGAAGATTTGTCCCGGGATGTCTACAGCCCCCGGCAGACCCACCGTTAAGTCGATTTACGGGAAGGACATTTATGGCTTCAGAAACCATGAGCTACCGCGAAGCATTACGTGCCGGTCTGGAAGAAACGCTGAATCAGGATCCCCGGGTCTTTCTGATGGGCGAAGATGTCGGACGTTATGGCGGCTGTTATGCCGTCAGCAAAGGGCTGCTGGCCCAGTTTGGAGCCGAACGCATCATCGATACCCCGCTGTGCGAGTCCGGCTTTGTCGGCGTCGGCATCGGTGCCGCGCTGGGTGGTATGCGTCCGATCGTTGAAGTCATGACGGTCAATTTCAGCCTGCTGGCGATGGATCAGATCGTTAATACCGCGGCTACGCTGCGCCATATGTCCGGCGGTCAGTTCCATGTCCCCTTAGTGATCCGCATGGCCTGTGGTGCAGGCAGGCAGCTGGCGGCCCAGCATTCACACAGCTGGGAGAACTTTTATGCCCATATTCCCGGTCTCAAAGTTCTGAGCCCGGCCACGCACAGCGACGCCCGGTACATGCTGGGACAGGCACTGGCCGATCCGGATCCGGTCCTGATTTTCGAACACGTCATGCTGCTCAATGAACCCGGCACCGTGCCGGACAAACCGGATGCCCCGATGGAAACCGCGCTGATCCGCCGTCCGGGAACGGATATCAGTCTGATCACCTACGGGGGCAACCTGCCGAAAGCACTGACGGCTGCCGAACAGCTGCAACAGGACGGCATTTCTGCGGAAGTGGTTGATCTGCGCTGCCTGCGACCGCTGGACAAGCCGACGCTGCTGAACAGCGTCCGCAAAACACACCGGGCGGTTCTCATCGATGAAGGCTGGCAGACCGGCAGTCTGGCCGGAGAAATCAGTGCCATCATCATGGAAGATGGATTCTGGTCTCTGGATGCGCCAGTCAGACGGGTGTGCAGCGCGGAAGTGCCCATCCCCTACCCCCGCCACCTCGAACAGGCCGCACTGCCTCAGGTCGAACAGATTGTCACCACGGCAAAAGCCGTGATGGAAGGTCGCTGATGGCTCGCCAGTCCTTCGACATTGTGATGCCATCTCTGGGGGCAGACATGCGCGACGGCACGCTCACGGAGTGGCTGGTTGCTGAAGGCGAGCACGTCAGCAAAGGCGACAGTATCGCCGTGATCGAAACCAACAAGGGTGCCATTGAGATGGAAAGCTATTATTCCGGCACCATCAGCCGTCTTCTGGTCCAGCCGATGCTGACCCTGCCGGTCGGCGCGATTCTGGGGACAATCAATGCAGATTCAAATACCGAAACAGATGCCGAGGAAAATGCAGACGCTGACATTGTGACAGACAATGAGCAGCCGGTGTCTCAATCCACATCGCCCCCGATACACAATGAACCGCCGATTGTCCCGGTCGTCTCAACGGCTCCGGCAACTGAAACCAGCGTTCGCGCTTTGACATCACAGCGCCTGGCTTCACCGATTGTCAGAGCGCTGGCGCAGCAACAACAGCTGGACCTCCAGGGCATCTCCGGATCAGGCCCTCAAGGGGCTATTTTACTGAAGGATATACAAACGCTTCTTCAGGACCAGTCCGCTGCTCTCAGCCCATCGGAGGCAGCGACAGCAGCGCCTTCATCAAAAGCAGAGCCCCCCAAAACAGCCACCAGCTGCCGTGATTCAAACGCGATGCGGGAAGCCATTGCTGCCGCCATGGAGAAATCCAAACGTGAAATCCCGCACTACTACCTGAGCCATGAAATCGATCTCAGTGTCGCACAACAATGGCTGAGCCAGGAAAATGCCGGACGAGACCCCGACGATCGCTTGCTGCTCACAGTCCTGCTCATCAAAGCCGTCGCAATCCTGCTGCCGCGTTTCCCGGCCCTGAACGGGCACTATCTGGACGGCCGATTTGAACCGGCCCCGGCCATTCACATCGGTACGGTGATCAGTCTGCGAGAAGGCGGCCTGATGGTGCCCGCCATGCACCATGCGGACCAGCTTTCGCTCAATGACACCATGCTGGCGCTCCGGGATATCAGCCAGCGTAGCCGGACCGGCCGCCTGCGCAGCTCTGAACTGACCGATGCCACCATCACACTCACCCATATCGGGGATCGGGGATCAGACAGCGTCTTCGGCGTGATCTATCCGCCACAGGTCGCCATCCTCGGTTTTGGCCGGTTACGCCAGTCCCCGCTCGTCAAACAGGGGCAGATCAACATTTGTGACACGATGACGGTCACGCTCAGCGCAGATCACAGAGTCAGCGATGGTATCCAGGGCGCGAAGTTCCTCCACGCGTTATCCCAGCAATTACAGCAACCCGAGCTGTTATGAATGAAGCCGCTATAAATCAGTTATCCATAAAACAGTGATCCATCAAACAGCGATAAACGGAGCTGCAATGAATCAAGACGACATCAGAGCCTTAGTGATCACCGCAATACAAAGTGTGGCACCGGAAATCACAGCGGAAGACATTGAACCGGATGAGGATTTACGCGACACCTGCGATCTCGATTCAATGGACTACCTCAATCTGCTCAGCGCGTTGAAAAAAAGCTGCGGTGTCAATATTCCGGAAACGGACTATCCCAAGGTCAGGACCTTCACGGGGATGGTCGATTATCTGAATAAGCATCTGACCTGATGGCACGACTGATGGCACTGATGATTGGATCATGGCACCTGATGTCCGGTGTGCATCTCGCGCAACAACAAGCGGAGCCGCTTTTCGATTTCGATGATCGCAAAAAACACGATGCCAACCACCACGATCATCACCCCGTCCCAAAACGGCACGGCGACGGTCGCAAACAGTGCCTGTAAAGGCGGCAGATAAGTGATGGCGAATTGCGCAGCAGTGACGCAAATCACCGTCAGCCAGACGACCTGAGTGCCGACGATCAGCTCCCACTTCAGTGACGTCCCGTAGATATTACGGATAAAAAACAGATGGAAGATTTCCATCACGACTAAAGTATTCACGGCTATGGTTCGTGCCAGTTCAATCGAATAAGACTGATCGATTGCATAGGCGTAAATGCCGAACACCCCGCCCAGCAGTAACACCGAAACAAAAATGATCCGCCAGGCCAGTTCGCCGGTCAGCAGCGGTTCGTCCCGGCGGCGGGGCAAACGCTGCATGCTCTTGTGTTCCGTCGGTTCAAAGGCCAGCGCTATCCCAAGTGTGATCGCGGTAATCAGATTGATCCAGAGAATCTGAATCGGAGTGATCGGGAGCGTCATCCCAAAGAGCAGTGCCACCACAATGGTCAGCGCTTCCCCGGCATTGGTCGGCAAGGTCCAGCTGATCACTTTTTTGATATTGTCGTAAACGGTCCGCCCTTCCCGGACCGCCGCAACGATAGATACAAAGTTATCATCCGCCAGCACAAGGTCCGCGGCTTCTTTTGCCGCTTCACTGCCTTTCAGCCCCATGGCTATCCCCGCATCCGCCCGCTTGAGCGCCGGTGCATCATTCACCCCATCGCCCGTCATCGCAATCGTCATCCCGTGAGATTGCAATGCCATCACCAGACGCAGCTTATGTTCCGGACTGGTGCGGGCGAAAACATCGGTTTCAACCACAGTCGCAGCCAGCGTTGGATCGTCCATCTCATCCAGATCAGCGCCCGTCAGCACCCGCTCAGTATTTTGCAGAGCGAGCTGTTTCGCGATCGCCACGGCGGTGCCTTGGTGGTCGCCGGTGATCATTTTCACGCGAATGCCAGCCGCATGGCATTCGCGGATCGCGTCAATGGCTTCGGGACGCGGCGGGTCGATCAATCCGGCCATGCCAATCAGTGTCAGATCCTGCGCCACATCCGTCAATTCAAGCACCGTATGCTCAGGCGGCATCGGTTTGACCGCAAACGCCAGGACGCGCTGCCCCAGCGCCGCAATCTCTTCGGCCTTTTCATACCAGTAACCCAAGTTAATCGGTTCGATGTCTCCGGCGACCGTTCGCTGAAAAACACACATCGAAAAAATCTGTTCAGGCGCCCCCTTCACTGCGATAAACGCATGATTTTCGTGGTCGTGATTCAGGGTCGCCATGAACCGATGCTTGGCATCAAACGGAATCACGTCTGTCCGCACCCATCCGGCCAGTTCTTCTTCAATCGCCAGACCCAGCTTACCGGTCAGCGTCAGCAAAGCGCCCTCCATCGGGTCACCCACAATTTCCCACACGCCTTCGTGATGATGCAGCGATGCGTCATTGCACAAGGCCGCTACTCGGCCAATTTCCGCTAAAATGGCATGCTCACTGGCGCTGACAGCAACATCATTGAGCCGGATTTCCCCTTTGGGTTCATACCCGGCACCGTCCAGTGAGAACGCATGAGATGCAGTGACCACGGACGCCACCATCATCTCGTTACAGGTCAGCGTGCCTGTTTTATCCGTGCAAATCACAGACACGGCGCCCAGCGTTTCAATGGCGGGCAAACGCCGGACAATGGCATTGCGTCTTGCCATCGCCTGCACGCCCACCGCCAGGGTGATGGTCAGGACTGCCGGAAGCCCTTCCGGAATCGCCGCAACGGAGAGGCCCACCACGGCCATGAACATCTCAGTAAAATCGAAATGGGCGACAAAATATCCGAAGACCAGCAGCACCACGGCAATCAATAAGATCAACGCCGTCAACCACCGCGCAAATATATCCATCTGCCGAAGCAAAGGTGTGGTCAGTGTTTCAACTGTCGACAGCATGCCGCTAATCCTGCCGATTTCTGTCCCTGCACCCGTTGTTACAACGACACCCAACCCCTGCCCCCGGGTCACCAGCGTGCCGCTGTACGCCATACATGCCCGATCACCGAGGGTTGTATGCACCGCAACAGGCTGCACACTTTTCCTCACCGGCACAGATTCGCCGGTCAGGATTGATTCCTGAACCTGGAGTCCGTTCACCTGCAACAGCCGCAGATCAGCCGGAACTTTATCGCCGGCTTCAAGCAAGACGAGATCACCGGGCACCAGCAACTCACCGGCAATCTGGTGACGAGTCCCTGCCCGGATCACCGAGGCTTTCAGCGCGAGCATATGCCGGATAGCATCCATGGCCGCTTCGGCTTTCCCTTCCTGAATAAAGCCGATGATTGCATTGACAATCACAACCGCCAGAATCACCAGCGTATCGGACCCATGTCCCAGCAGTGCGGTCATGGCCGCACAACCCAGCAGCACGTAGATGAGGATATTGTGAAACTGCCGCAGAAAACGAATCAGCCGGTGCTCCTTCGGCGGATCCGGCAACCGGTTCGGTCCGCAGGTTTGCAAACGCGTAGCCGCTTCTTCAGCAGACAGGCCGTCCTGACTGGCATGCAGCGCATGAAGCACATCTTCTGATGTCATTTCATGCCATGTTTTTTCTGTTCGGTTTTGCATGATCGAATGACACCCCTCCTTTCAATTCAGAGCTGTAGACCTCAAATCTGATCAGTTCAAAAAAGCAATCGGTGCATTTCCCGGAAAAACCCTCATGACTCTTCCGGATAAGCATAGACAGCAAAATCCGTCCTACCTGTCATTCTTTCCGGCCTGTGATGTCCGACAAAACCGGACCGACTTTTCTGGCTGCACAACAATTCACTTCTAAAATAAATTGAGTCCCGCCTCTGAGTTTTAAATGACTTCAGAGTCAGCGAAAGGAGAACTGTATGACTTCTGATCCTCAGCGCCCTGCCAGTCCGATCATCTATTGGTATCACCAGTTACGCACCACCGACATCCCCTGTGTTGGCGGTAAGAATGCCAGTCTGGGAGAAATGATCAGCCAGTTGAAAGATGCCGGTATCCGGGTTCCATCCGGGTTCGCCACCAGTGCCCAGCTCTTTCGTGACTTTCTGCATCAGAATCAGCTGGATAAGCCGATCGCCCGGCTGCTGGCAGCGCTGGATGACGGTTCGGCCACGCTGGCTGACACCGGCGCTGCGATCAGGCACTTAATCTCACAGGGCACCTTTATGGACGCCCAACAAGATGCGATTGCCGATGCCTATCAGCAGCTGTGTGACGAATTGGGTCACAACAATGTCAGCGTTGCAGTCAGAAGTTCTGCAACCGCAGAAGATCTGCCGGATGCCAGCTTTGCCGGTCAGCAGGAAAGCTACCTGAACATCCGTGGCCGGGAGCAGGTACTGCACGCCTGTAAGCAGTGTTTCGCCTCACTCTATACCGACCGGGCCATTGTCTACCGTCAGGAAAAAGGCTTTGCTCACCAGCAGGTGGCGCTGTCTGTCGGGGTGCAGCAGATGATCGAATCTCAGGCAGCGGGCGTGATGTTCAGTTTAGATACGGAAAATGGATTTCCGGATGTGGTGATGATCAGCGGTGCCTGGGGACTTGGCGAAACCATTGTTCAGGGCAGCGTGACCCCGGACCGTTTTATGGTGTACAAACCTTTGCTGGAAATCGCCGGGAAGCGACCCATTATCGAAAAACAACCCGGCAATAAGCAGCAAAAAATGGTGTATGCGACGGACGTTCTGTCTGAAGACTCTCCTCAGAGCACGCCTGAAAAGCTCCCCTTCACCGGCAGACAAACCGTCACGCTGCCGACGACCGAACAGGAACGCTGCTCACTGGTCCTTTCTGATGAGGAGATCCTGCAACTGGCCCGCTGGGCGGTGCTCATTGAACGTCATTACGGCTGCCCTATGGACATGGAATGGGCGAAGGACGTTCAGGGGCTGTATCTCGTTCAGGCCCGCCCGGAAACCGTCGAATCTCAGAAAGAACAGGCGGTGCTGGTCAATTACCGTCTGAAAGAAACATCCACCCTGCTGCTGGAAGGTGCCAGTGTCGGAAGTGCCATTGCCACAGGCCCCGTTTTTCAGATCAATGATCCGCACAATACCGAGGCGTTTCCGGATGGCGCCATTCTGGTGACCGAAAGAACGGATCCGGACTGGGTGCCCCTGATGCGCAAAGCCGCCGGGATCATTACAGACACCGGCGGCCCCACCAGCCACGCGGCCATTGTCAGCCGTGAGCTGAAAGTCCCGGCGATTGTGGGCACTGAACATGCGACCCAAGCCCTGACCCAAGGTCAATCGGTCACCTTAAGTTGCGCGGGCGGCGCTGTCGGGAAAGTGTATGAAGGCATCCTCAAGTACGAGACTCAGCAAGTGAATCTGGATGAGATCCCGCGCACCCGAACCGCCGTGATGATTAACGCAGCGATGCCTGACAGTGTCTTTCGCTGGTGGCAGCTGCCGGTTGCCGGGATCGGACTGACCCGGATCGAATTTATCATCTCCAGTCAGATTCGCGTTCACCCGATGGCGTTGATCCACCCTGAGAAAGTGGCCGATCCATCGGTTCGCGAGTCCATCAGCCACCTGACCCGGAACTATGCCCATCAGCCGGACTACTTTGTCGACCTTCTGGCACTGGGCGTGGGTAAAATTGCGGCCTCACAATACCCGAAACCAGTCATCGTGCGCATGTCAGACTTTAAATCCAATGAGTACCGGGGGCTGCTGGGCGGTGAGTTTTTTGAACTCAACGAAGAGAACCCGATGCTGGGACTGCGCGGTGCGTCACGGTATTACCACCCGCTGTACCGGGAAGCCTTCAAGCTGGAATGCCAGGCCATCGTCAAAGCCAGGCAAGCGATGGGGTTTGACAACATCATTGTGATGATTCCGTTTTGCCGCACCACCGGTGAAGCCGACAAGGTGCTGGACGTCATGGCTGAAGCGGGCCTGAAACGCGGCGAAAATGGCCTGCAAGTCTATGTGATGTGTGAGATTCCCTCGAATGTCATTCTGGCCGCCCGCTTTGCACAGCGCTTCGATGGGTTTTCAATCGGCAGTAACGATCTCACACAACTGGTGCTGGGAATCGACCGGGATTCAGCCGAGCTGAAACCCTTATTTGATGCCAGAGACGATGCCGTGAAAGAGATGATCGCTGAAGTGATCACCGTGGCACACCAATATGGCTGTAAGGTCGGAATTTGCGGACAGGCCCCCTCAGATCATCCTGAATTCGCTGAATTTCTGGTCAATTGCGGAATAGATTCGATTTCCCTGAACCCGGACTCGGTCGCCAAAGGCTGCGAGCAAGTCGCACTGGCAGAACTCAAGTACCAGATCAACACGGCCGGTTACGAGTAACCGGCACCTGAGAGCGCCAGCATAACTTTGTGATGGGCTTGATTCATCATGGACTCTGGGGGATGTAGGCTTGCAGTACATCCCAGCGGAAAGTCGGACCATCAGAACAGATATACTTGTCTTTCAGATAACAATGCCCGCAGGTTCGAACCCCGCAGTGCATACGGCGCTCAATGGACAAATAAATTCCCTGTTCAGAAACCCCGCTGGTCACCAGATGTTTTGCCGCCGCAAACATCATGGCTTGCGGCCCGGCCAGCAGCACCACATCCGGACCCTGTTGAAACTGACCAAGTACCATCGGCAGGAGATCGACCGGCGTGCCACTGAATTCATTCTGACCCGGCTCAAGATCGCCGTCTTCAATGGCGTTAAACACCGGGATCGCCTGCTGCCACTGCCTGCGCTCCGGCGTCAGCATTCTCGCCTGACGACTGCGGGCACCATACACCACCATCAGCTGTGCGTAATTTTTCTGCGCGACTAGCTGGTTCACCACACCAACCAAAGGCGCCAGACCACAACCGCCACCGACCACCAGAATGCTTTTGTTGATCACCTGATCCATCGGCCAGCCCTCGCCATACGGCCCTCTGGCACCCAGAATCTGCCCCGGTTCCAACTGGAACAGCGCTGACGTGACCTGCCCCATTTTCCGGACCAGTGCGCGAAAATACCCTTGCTGGTCAGGCACCTGTGTGAATGTGAAAGGCGCTTCCCCGACCGCAGGCAGACAAAGCATGAAGAACTGTCCGGTTTTGGCCTGCATCCAATCATGATGTACAGCAGTTGCCCCGGGATCAGTATTGAACAATTGAAACCGGAAATGACGGGCATGCTCACCATCATCGTAAAAGTCAATCAAACGGATGGCCGTTGGCGCCAGGTTATGCATCATTGACAATCCTTTTCATGATCGAATGAACACCAATCACGCCCGGGCAAGTCTGCTCACAACGCCCGCACCCCACACAGCCATACCGGCCAAATTCCGGCAAAAAGTCGTTGCTGAATTTGTGATACCAGAAACGCTTCACCCGCTCACCGGCCTGCGCCGAGGGATTGTGGAAACTGGCTTCACGCTGAAAGCCTTCGTATAAACAGGAATCCCAGAACCGAACCTGCCGGGCTTTTGGTGTCCTCGATGAATGTGTAGCCTGACAGCCGGAAGCATCGTCTGTCGCAAGCGCTGTCTGCTGCGTGCCGTAACAGGAACAGGTCGGACAGAGTGTGGTGCAGCCGGAACAGGCAATGCACTGAATCGCCACCTGTTGCCAGAATTCAGCCGACGGCTGATCGCGATTAAGCTTTTCAATGCCTTCCAGAATATAGGTCTGATCTTCAAACTGTTGCTCGCAATGGCTCAGATTATCCCAGCGCAAATGCTTGTCCTGATCCGCAGCCGGCGTCAGTGTCAGCCCTTGCAGTGATGCCTTGCCAGCGTCCGTCACCGCGATCAGCAGCCATTGTCCGTGTTCAAGCGGATGTAAAATCAGGTCCGCCGTGGTATCTCTGACACCCGGTCCGGCATTCACCAGATGGCAGAAGCCCTGTGCACACGGGTGAACACAATCCACGCCCACCAGTAAGGCTTGCTGCCGCCGCGCCTGATAATAAGGATCCTGTTCGAAAAAAATGTCCTGATAATGAATCGCCATCAGGTCGCAGCTTTGAACGCCGAATAACACAAAGGGCTCGGGTGCCGGAATCGTTTCGCGGAAAAACTGACCATCGAACACATACAGACTTTCCTGCTCAGCAAAGAAGAATCCTTTCGCCGAACTGAGGGGTTGCTGCGACGTCAGCGCAGGAAACGGCCCTTGCGGGACATGCTGCCAGAAGGCCTCACCTTCACTTTCCACCACTTGATAGAACTGCCGAGCCCGGGACAGGTGCACTTGCAGCGCCTGTAATGATTCCAGCACATACTGCTGCATCTTATGGTTCCTCCCGTAACTGGTCGATATCCCGGGGTTCCTGACCCGGCGGTAACGGCGACACTGACACTGCGCATGCCTTCAGTTCAGGCATTTTCGTGACAGGATCCTGCGCGGTATTCGTCAGCTGATTCGAAGGCGCTTCCCTGAAGTGATACGGCATGGCGACCAGCCCCGGCGGCACATCCTCGGTGATCATGGCCCGCGTCTCAACATATCCCCGGCGCGAGCGAATACCCACCGGCGAATAACGCTGAATATTCAGCGTCCGGGCGTCTTCCGGGTTGATAAATAAGAGTCCGGCCGGTATTTCCCGCTCCAGCAAAGGTGATTTCCGGGTCATCGAGCCGCAGCCATAATGGAAATGAAGCCGGTTGGTGGTCAGCAGCAACGGGTATTGTTCATCCGCAGGTTCATCAATTTCAATCTGATGCACCGGAATCAACCGAGCTTTGCCAATCGGAAATGTGGTCTGATGCAAAATCGCGGTCCCTTCAGGCGCGCCGGAATGACAAGGCCACTGTAAGCCGTGCGCACGCATGATGCCCGGATAAGACATCCCCTGATAAGACGGCGTCAGTGAGGCCATTTCATCAAACACGGCTTCACTGTCTGACCAGTTCAGCGCATCGCTGCCTAGCTTCGCGGCCAGTGCTTGGAGCCACTGCCAGTCACCCATGGCTGAACCCGGCGCTTGCAGCGCCTGTGCCACGTGCTGGACCCGTCGCTCACAGTTGGTGAACGTCCCTTCTTTTTCCGCGAAAGACGCCGCTGGCAAAATGAAGTCGGCCAGTTTAGCGGTTTCTGTCATCGTCAGTTCCGCAACCACCAGCAAATCCATCTCTTTCATTGCCGCACGGACATGATTCTGATCCGGATCGGTCACGACCGGATCTTCTCCGAAAATGATCAGGGCCCGAAAATCACCCGCCAGTGTCGCTTTGGTCATCCCCAGCGACGTGAGACCGGGCGTGGTTGCGACATCTGTTCCCCAGGCCTGGGCAAATTCCTGTTGCACTGCCAGATCATCGGCCGCCTGGTAGCCAGGATAGACATTCGGCAGGCATCCCATGTCGCAGGCACCCTGCACATTATTCTGCCCCCGCAACGGATTGATTCCGGTCCCGGGACGGCCGATCTGTCCGCAAACCAGCGCCAGATTCGACAACGCAATCACATTCTGGGTACCGCTGACAAACTGGGTAATCCCCATCCCGTACAGGATCATGGTACTTTTGGCCTGTCCGTAAAGCATCGCGGTTTGACGGATCACATCAGCACTGACGCCGGTACAGGATTCAACCGACTCCGGCGTGATGGTTGCGACATTCCGGGCCAGCGCGTCAAATCCCTCACACCGCTGGCTGATAAAAGACTGATTGTGGAGATTCTGTTTGAGGATGACATGGAGCATCGCATTGATAAGCGCAATATTACTGCCCGGTTTGAGCTGCACATGAATATCCGCCACTTTCGCCAGCCGGGTAACACGGGGATCAATCACCACCAGCTTCGCCCCTCGTTGCTTCGCTTCAAAAATCTGTCCGCCAAAGACACTGTGATTTTCTGTCGGATCTGCGCCGATCACCACGATCAGCTCGGTTTCAAAAATATCTTGGGTGCTGTTGGACATCGCGCCGGAACCCAGCGTTTGCTTGAGTCCGGCCACTGTGGGACTGTGACAAATCCGGGCGCAATGGTCGATGTTGTTGGTTTTCAGGACGGCACGGGCAAACTTCTGGGCAGCATAGTTATCTTCGTTGGTGGCGCGGGCGCTGCTGATCACACCCACCGACTCAGGGCCGGATTCAGCCAGAATGTCCTGTAAGGTCTCGCTGATAGTGCCCAGTGCCTCATCCCAGCTCACCGGATAAAAACGATCATGAATACGTTTTAAAGGCTCGGTAATCCGGTTATCCGGCCGGATGGCATAAGCTGTACTCCAGCCCTTTTCACACAACTTACCGCGACTGACAGGATGACTGCGTTGCGGTTCAACGCCCGCCAGATTTCCCTGCGCGTCAACTTTCAGATTGATCCCGCAGCCGACGCCGCAAAAAGGACAGACAGTTTTCACGATTGAAGAAGCCATGGTCATGCACAATCCAACAGCGGGTTCTGGCATTCAGTATAGCAATCCCGGTCCGTGTGACTTGAGGTGGTCGGCCATTTCTCTGTCTCAACTTTTGGCTTTCGCGTATAGCCAGATGAATTAAGGCTTTTCAGCGCCTGAAGCGGGTTTTCTCAGGTAAATCACATAATACACCAGACCAACCAGCACACTTCCCCCGACCAGATTACCCAGAATGACCGGGATCAGATTCCCGATAAACCCCAGCCAGGTAACTGAATCTGTCCCTGTAGCCGTATCCGAAAAGGTCTGAATCAGCATCGCCAGCGGAATGAAGAACATGTTCGCAATACTGTGCTCAAACCCGGCCGCAACAAAGGCAGAGATCGGAAAAACAATTGCAATCGCTTTATCCACCACACTCCGTCCGGCCATGGCCATCCAGATCGCCATGCAGACCAGAATATTGCACAGCACCCCGCGGAAAAAAGCGGTCCAAAATGGCAAGCTGCATTTGGCCGCCGCAATCTGAAGATACCGCTCCGCAATCTCCCCCTGATTCAGCGCGGTGTGCCCTGAGAAATACACCAACACCGCCAGCCCTGCGGCTCCGACAAAGTTCGAACCACACACCACCAGCCAGTTTTTCAGCAACTCAGCCGACGTGATTTTTTGATCCGCCCAGGCCATCGCGAGCAAGTTATTCCCGGTAAACAACTCAGCCCCGGCCACCACCACCAGCAACAAGCCCAGAGAAAATGCCACGCCTCCCAGCATCTGACTGGTGCCGAACCCCAGATTCGCATCCGACTTGATCAGCACAAAATACAGCGCGCCTAAGCCAATAAACGCCCCTGCCAGCACCCCCAGCATCACCATCGACAACAGTGGCAAACGCGCTTTCATCACGCCGACATTGTCCACCTTTTCAGCGATTTGCTTCGGTGAAAACGCATCAAACCCAAAAAGATCAGCCATGGTTCACTCCGGTCAAAGGCGTTTGGTCAAACAGGGTCAACGGAAATACAAAGATGACTTATCCGCCTGAAACTGAGGTGGTTTCAGGCGAAATATCTGGGGTAAGTGTAGTACAGGGGAGGGTTACACCTATGGCAGCAGTGTTAATATGATACAAAAGCACTACTCTAAGTTAACTGCGGTTTACATCTCAGACAGTGCCGTTCAATATGTGGAGCTATGACTTACGCTGACACAGAACTATGAACACCCTCAGTATTTAAGCTGGTTTATCATTTCAACTCGAGGAGCGGTTACTAACAAATTTATAAGAGGTTAACACCATAATAGCCAACCTCTTATTAATAAAACTATATATCTATAAATTTACTTATTTCAAACTTTATAAGATCATCCTGAGATTTTATATAGTTAACAAAATTTCCATTGTATTCCACCAATCCATGATCATTGATAGATAAATTTTCCATCTGCCTGTCTCGATCCAGCTTATTTATCAAAGAACCACTAAAACCCAACTTAACAAATTCAGAGTTAGATTTATTTGTAGTTCCATAAATATAAAGCTCATATTCTTCTTCAGGAATAAGATTTAAGTCATACATCACATTAATAAAATTATTTAGTGTATATGAAACAAAGTCGCTCTCTATTTTTATTTTAACTAAAGCAATATTAGCAAGCTCTTTGTTTGATTTGGTAGCAAGATCTAAATATACAGACTTTCCAACTTTACCATCATAATTTATTTTTCCAACCTCTCCATAAGAATCCCCAATATAAAATTCTCTTCCTTGCGGCAAGTACTTAATAGTTTGAAAATAACCAATGGTATCTGATATATGTTCTTTTAAACTTAGTCGATGGAGATTCCCAGTAAACATTTTGTAGAAATCTCTCGCTTTGTCATGCTGTAAACGCAGAAAGTCCTTTTTAAAAATATAGCTTTCCAAACCTTGAATAAAGAACAAATAAACCTTATCTATAATATGAGACTCATCCCATTCAGGGTGTTGTGATATGCTGTCAACTTTATTCGACAGTCTATCGATCATTTCTCCAGAACTAAAGTAAACAGATAGAATGTCAGACTCAAGCAGAATTCTTTTAACTCGGTTTTTGATATCTAACTCACTGGTTACAAGAAAATCTTCCGTTTCTTTAACCTCTTGATATTCAGCCAATTTTTTTTCTAGAGTTAGAACTCTTTCTATTTTAGAACCTTCCTTAGCCTTTTCAAGATCCAGTTTCATTTTATCTATATCAAAATTTACTAAAAGTGGATTTTCTAGATTATCTTTAAACACTCCACTTTTTAGCTTTCTAATTTGATTCTCCATATTTCCACCTCTACGGTTGAAATCTTCAGAGTTAACAAAATGAACACTAGGTTGAAGTTTGTCTAGAGACTTCCTTTCATCATCAAATACTTCATTTAATCGATTAACCCTGCCAATAAGATTGGTGAGAGACTTACCATCGAGTGAATTAGTATTCATTATATACATATTATCAACAGGTAAATTAACACCTTCTAGTATAACAGAATTAGCAACTACATATTTGACTTCTTTATTTTCAGAAAATTTAAACTCCAAATATTCCTTTATTAAATCAGGTAATTTCCCATGGAGATAAACCAACCCTTTCTTGATATATTCAACACAATAAAAATCTTTATGAACATTCATTGAGATTACATCTGAAAGCTCCATCAAACTAGGGGAGCCAATGTGTTCTAGCTTTGAATCAAGAAGTATGGATAGCTCTTCTACTCTCTTAGGAGCTCGAAGGTACAAGAAATTTTTTTCCTTACTATTTTCAATTATATAGTTAAGGTAATTATCACTACGCCCTGACTCAAAGAAAACATCTAAGAAGCGATTATACTTCCTGACTTCACCTGACTCTTTATATTCGTATATATCAGCCTCTTTAATATTACTAATAATTTTCTTTTCAAATATTTCTTGTTCACTTTCAACTTTAAGATTATTAGAGTCAGAAATTAACGGTGAAAGGTAGTAATTTACTGAATTGCGATTTCTTTTCCTATTTCTTCTAATAAGTCTAGTTAAGAGTAAGCTTCTAGAATCATAGCTAAATAAGTTATGAGCTTCATCAATAATTAACAAGTCAAATGAAATGCTTTCATCTTTTAAAAGTCTTAATGCTCTTTCTTGTGTGAATATCGAAATAAAACTATCTGAACCATCATACATCTCATCGTGGAATATGATATTTCTATTAGAGAAATTGTTTTTTATTAGTTTGTAAGTCTGTATTAAAAGTGACTTAGTTGGAACAATGATAGCTACCTTACTAAGATTTTTCTCTCTTATAATCTCTGTAATAAGAGAGCTTTTACCAAAAGATGTTGGTGCAATATAACAATTTTCCTCAACGTCACTATTGACCAGTTGTAATCTAGAGCTTCTTTGTTCATATGTTTCAATAATACTATTGTATTCAAACTTACTTAATTGATATAAAAGACTAAATTCAGAAGAGAGACTACCGCTATAAAGATTGTGCTTTGTAATATAATTTGATATTGGGTATAAGCCAAAATTAGAACTTACATCCAGTAATGGTTCGTATTCATGATTATTAATTGCACTTTTCAACACAATAAAATAAGCTAATTCAAAATATAAATGCTTACGATTATCCTTATGATACTCTTCAATAAAAAGCACTGCACAACTAAGCAAATACTCTATTTCCTCAGCATTCAAAGGAGTGTTTAATGACATTTTTTTCATTGAAGAGAAAAACTTATCATCATCTTTAAGCCAACTAAACGAAATTGCCAAATTATTCACCCAAATATTCTTTAAACAGTTCTAAACTCTTTTTTGATATACATATTGCATCTAATGTTACACAGTCATATTTCTTTAAAAAATCATGACTTAATAATATTTTTGAATTTTCATCATCATTCCAAACAGAGTTTAAAAAAATTGTAGAGCAAGGGATTATTTTGTAATCTTTTATATCTGTATACTTACCCATATCATACAGATCCCTAAGTTTTGCTATCTTTTTTCTTATTCCTTTCTCCGTACACACATCCAAATGACTAGCATGGTTATAAGCATTTCTCCAAGGGTTGTTCTTTCCCTTCTCGCTCTTACCCGACACATAATTTTTCAAATCTGTATATGCTGTGTGTAATTTTTTTCTATGACTAATGTCCTTTGTTAAGATCGTACCGGATTTACTTTCGACTAAAAATGTTTCAGAGTTTTTTGAAAATAAACCATCAAAACCTTTCTTTATTGAGTTTTCTTCTAAATTGAGAAATAGAAACTCTTGCTTGAAGCTAAGTTGATTCAAGTAAAGATGAACAAAGAACTCAGCAACAGCTCCCATTTGTGTTTCTTCGTTTTTTGTTTCAAGAAACTTTGCCAGCCTTTTCTTAACTAAGCTAATCTCGCTATCCGAATCACCTTCACAAATCGAAACAAAATACTTATCCAATAGTTTCGTTATATCTTCTGTTATCGATTCAATTTCTATGACGTGCAACGATCTTGAAGAATCAAGCTGTATACATTCTGAGTTCAACATCTAAGCCTTAACCACCTTATTGCCAACAATATCAATAAGTTAAAGTAACAATTGTTCAAAATATACCCTGCGCTTAAAAAAAACACAAATAGTTTAAGGTTTTAGATCGTTTGGACGCATAGCCGTCCAAGCCAAGGGAGGCGCGGAGTCAGGTCTTATCTTTTGTCCAACTGCAAGTTACGAAACTAGCAGATGGACTGTACGCTCAAGTCGTAACATATGAATAATAAAATCCCTATCCCACACTCGGCTTGTAGTTCATCCCACTACACCCGCGCAATCATACAATCTCTGAAGATAGCGAGGGGTTTAGATCCTATATTTCGCATAGATCCCCAACCCAAGACATGTGACTCAGACCCGGCTACACCGACACACTCATCCTGGACGTTTACCATCAGAAGATACTCTAATCGTCACTCAGCGAGCTTAGAGCAGCTATATTTGCTTGCTGAAAGAATTACTTCGTTTAGGGAATACAATCTAGCGAAGCAAGGAGTTTCAATAGTTACTTAGTTGGTGATTGATTAAACAGATATCAATCACCATAAGCCAGAGCGTGATTACTTGTTAATGAATATCCCCAAGGCATTTACAACACAAACCTCAAAGCCAACGATCGCAAAACAACTTTTCGACTATCCATCAAAACGATCAGTTACCCCATATCAAGCAAACCAAAACCCCATAGCACCGTAAAGTCACCATGGTTCTTCACGCTCAAAGCCTTTGGCGGTACTAGCTTGCAACTTTGCACTAACCGAAGTTTGTTGGATTGATTAGGATTCCCTCGCACACAGAATCGACATGCGATGAACCATATATGGACCATGGAGAGATTCTAAGGTGCATAAAGTGAGTCTATTAGAACGAGAAAAGCGCCGATAACATAAAAGGAACAATGATATAAGATACTGATTAAATTAAAAAAGCCCCGACTTATGCCAAGGCTTTGTCATATGAATAGTTGCAGTGGTCAACTACTTCCCGGACAACTTATCTGCCAGATCCTGCGCTAGTGCGACCATGGTGAGTGTCGGGTTCCAGGAGCCGCCCTGTGGCCAGAGTGCGCCACCGGTGACGTACACATTGTTGGCGCCTTTGAACCGGTAGTTCAAATCAACCGGGGCGTCTGGCTGAGTACCAATGTGAAGGGTCGAACTTTCATGGACCGGGGCATCAACACGAATGGCGGTTGAACCGGGACGCGCCGAAGTCCAGTCCCCTTCATCCGGAGCGCCATGCCAGTATTGCACCGCTTCTTTGCCTTTCGGGGAGAGCACAGTTTCCAGAACACCGAAGGTGGCCTCGTCCATTGCGGTCCAGGTTTCTTTGTCTTTCCCGTTTTCTTCAATCTGAAGCAGCGAGTTGGTGGTGATGTTGCGATCCTCCGGATTGCCTTTGAACCAGCTGCCCGGATTGGTGTAATCCAGTTCGCCCAGCACGGCACAAACAAACACCACATAGTCTTTGGAGGACAACAATTGCGCCATCGAGGCTGTCGCCACCACATCCGGCATATACCGCATCGCTGTGGCTGAATTCACAATCGGGTTCTCATCCGACAGTGCCGACAACTGAATATGATATTGCTGTTCAAAACTGTTGTTCGCAACACCGGCCACATAGCAGGCCCCCAGCTCCAGATTGCCCCAGTCACCGTTTGGATCCAGATCCGCCTTCGGCACGCGCGCAACAATTGAGCTGATGAAATGTGCAGAGAAACGATCGCCCAGTCCTGGATAATCCGGGAATGAATTTCGCAACAAGGTCGTTGGCGGCAATGTACCCATAGCGAGGATCAACTGTGCCGACCCCAGCGGTAAAACACCTCGGGAAGTTTGCAGCGCTGTGGCTTGTGGCATGCCATCTACTGATTGCTGAATAATCTGCTCAACAATGCAATCTGTCACGATATCCAGTTTTGCGCCCGTTCCGGCCTTACTGCGCGCGGCCTGAACTTCAGCCAGTTCCAGAAGACTTCCCGGTGTCGAGAACTTCTGGAAATCGATACCGTTCACCCTTTCAGATGCCGAAGCCAGCGGTGCAGCTTCCGTGCGGTAAATACCGTTCACTGAAGTACTGGACTGTTCAAGTAACTGCTGAATCGTCCGTTGCAGCTCACCGTACACCGGGCGGTTATCCGCAATAAAAGCCTGCTCAGCTTTACTGCGGCCCGCATCAATCTGATCAGCCGGTTGGACTCTGAGCAGGGTTTCAGCCGAGTCGAAATTCCTTCTGGCCGCATCAATTGTTTCCTGCGGCCACCCGGAAAACTCCTGATCATTGGGTCTCGGACACCAGGCACTCCACAAGGTAGAACGCCCGCCAAAGAAGGGCACCATGCCATGTTGCCAGTGAATGGTTCCGGCCTTTCCCAGCTGATTTTTGGCCGACATTGTCCAGGGGAATGTTTCCGACAATCCGCCTAAAGTATTTTTAAACGGCAGTGGCAGATTCTGGAAATGCTCAGGTAAAAAGAACGGGCCACGTTCGATCATCAATATCCGGGCGAAGGGATTATTCTTCAGGGCACGCTCAGCGAAAGCCAACGCACAGAAACCCGTGCCGATCACGACAAAATCATAATCATTTTCTTCCCGGGCCTGTTTCCATTCGGCATTCGACAGGAAAAAGACATGATCCATCACTTTTTGTCCGGTCGGGCTCTGTGGCCCCGGCGTCGGATATCCGTATTGCAGTTTATTACTTGCGGCAGCTGTTCCCATGGAGAAAGTCCTTCTTTGAATTGTCAGTCAATCACAGATGACGAATGACAGGTGAACAGAAATGTCATGACGATAAATGCAGCCAGCAAAGCATGCCGACAGTGCATCATGAATAGACAAGGAATCTGAAGAAGGACAATTTAAATGCGCAAGCCGGACTTCGGTTTCATGAAAATGAAACCTTGGTTCTATCGCCAGGAAATACGTGAATAAAAAGTTACACCGAAGCGTGAGGCCGGTATTCGTTTTGGCTGTCTCTGTTGAAATCGTCTCAGCCCGTATTTTTTGTCCGTTGCAACAGCGCAATCACAGCAGGAAGCAACTGCGGGGTGATATCAATCGCGTTCGTCGGGTGCGGAACGGTATTGGTTGTCACCAACTGACTGAGCCCGGCGACAATCAGTGCTTTGTCTGAATCATCGGCAAAAATACCATGGACTGCGACGCACTGAATCTTGTCGATTCCGCGGGACTGAAGCGCCTGTACACACTGCAAAATTGTCTGACCGCTGGAAATCACATCATCAATAATGACAGCAGTTCTGTCCCTGTATACTTCGATATCCGGCAAAATCACTTCGACATGCCTATCGCCGAAACGGTGCTTTTCGCCAATCACATAAGGATGCTGACTGAGCCCGGCGATGCTCGAGACCCATTGCTCACTTTCACTGTCCGGACCAACCAGCAGTAGATTGTTCTTTGTCGTCAGCCACTGTGCAAGCACGGGTGCGCCCTGCACCACCCGACTGGGCACTGTATAAATTTCGTCTAAGGCATGATAACGGTGCAGATGCGGATCAACCGTCACCAGCCAGTCAATATGCCGGGACAAAGACTGCGCGAATATCCGCGATGTGATGGCCTCGCCGTCTGCAAACCGGCAATCCTGCCGCATGTAGCTCAGATAGGGCGCGATCAATCCGACCTCAGACGCCCCGAGTTCACGCAGTGTTTCCAGCAAAAAGATCAGCGGTAAATACTTTTCATCCGGATGCGACAAATCAGCAACGACGACACAACGCCTGTTTTCAACGGTTGAACATACCCGCAGATAAAACTCACCGTCGGGAAACTGCCGGGATTCAAGATGACCTGGCTGTGCATCCAATGCAGCGGTCAGCGGTTCAAGTAGCGGATGTGGTTGCAGGGAAAACACCCATGGTGCTTCTGCATTCGGCGTTACTCTGTCACTCATTTCGCGGCCTCGATGGTAAAAATTTCCGACTGACGATAATACGACATGGCGTATTGCTGCTCTCCGGCGGTATCCGAATATAAGGTAAACAACGGATCACCATGTTCCACCCTGTCGCCTACCCGTTTATGCAGTCGCACCCCGGCTGCAGGTGTGGCTGGTGCCCCGGCCAGTTTTGCCAGACGGGAGAGTTGCCGGTTATCAATCGCAACCAATCTTCCCTTCACATGCGCCGTTTCCGTATGTTGAAAATGAGCTTGCGGC
Organism: Photobacterium sp. 53610; assembly: GCF_036409375.1. Lineage (NCBI taxonomy): Bacteria > Pseudomonadati > Pseudomonadota > Gammaproteobacteria > Vibrionales > Vibrionaceae > Photobacterium > Photobacterium sp. 53610. The sequence goes on from NZ_JAXOFS010000001.1 coordinate 1,000,260, forward strand.
TGAGTTTTCATCCCGCCTTGCGCAGCCAAAATTCGCTGAAACTGCTGCCAGGCTTTGCCTTCATCCAGAATCGATGTTGCCCTTGTGAGCCCCGCTTCGTAGTCCTCATCAAAAGCAATCGAAAACAGATGTGCCGCCAGAAATAAAGCGCGTTCTCTCAGGTCTTGCGGTGCGGTGTCGCTGCACTGTAACACCGCCAGTACATCACGCGCTTCCTCGACCGGACCGATTCCTGCTCCCACCGGCTGGCTGCCATCGGTGATCAGACAACGGATGTGAATGCCGCAAGCTTCTCCGACTCGGGTAAATAATGAAACCAGCCGATCCGCATCTTGCTGAGAGCGGACTTTAGCTGTGGGACCCACAGGAATATCAATCACAACATGGGTCGAACCAGCGGCTATTTTTTTCGACAGTACAGAAGCAATCAGCTGCCCTTCCCCATCCAAATCCAGTACACGTTCAATACGAATGAGCAGATCGTCCGCCGGACTCAGATTAACCGCCCCTCCCCACGCCAGACAGGCATGCGTTTTTGCGACTACGCGCTGAATGTCCGCCAGATCGAGATTCACGGTGGTCAGCGCCTCCATCGTATCGGCCGTCCCTGCCGGGGATGTAATCGCGCGTGAAGACGTTTTCGGAATCGTCAGCCCCGCCGCACTGATAACAGAAACCACCAGCGGTGAGGTCCGGTTGCCCGGCAAGCCGCCAATGCAGTGCTTATCAAAGACTTTGGTCTGACCCGGCCAGTACAGCCGCTTGCCGCATGTCACCATGGCCTGCGTCAGGCCGATAATTTCATCGACATCAAGGCGGCTCCCTGCGCACACACTCAGAAAACTGGCGATTTCTATATCCGAATAACGGTGAGCGCTGATGTCTTCAACGACATCCTGAATCTCCTGATGACTGAGTTTATGACCAAAAATCTTTTTCCTGACCGCTGCAAGTGAGGTATTCACCGGCGCATGACTGACTTGGATCGCAACACCATCAATCGCATTCAGGCGATGCATAGCGATTTTAGATAAACCGGCACTTTTCGGGGGCAGTACCTTATCGTCCACCACGTTCAGGGTGGCGATGATGCTGTTTTTGCCATGAGTCAGCAGAACCCGGCTACTGGCCGTAAAACCTTCTGCTCGGCAGATATGACAATCGCTCCGCATATACGCCACCGGCTCCTGGTGCGTATCGATCCCCATATCGATCACATAAAGCTCATGCGTCTGACTCATGATTTTCCCCTGTTCAATACTGACTCTGGATTGATGTTGAAATGGCCAGTGGTGACGGATGACGCCATTTTCAGGAAGCCTTGTTTTCAGGAAGCACTGCTGCTTTCCCTGAGGTCTATAGGCTCAGTATAGGCCGCAACCCCAAAAACACTTCAAACCGCTGTTTCTTCAGCACAAACTCTGACCCATCACACTCAGAATTCACTGAATCCATGTCGCCAGTATTCAATAGACGATAAATCAAAAAAAGGACAATAAAGTGCGCGTCACACAACAGTGAAATGTCTGAAATGGAAAGCTGATTCTGCCGGCAGGAAATATGTGAATGAAAAATTACACGCGAATGTGAAACCTGCGATGACTTCAAGGCGCTGCATGCAGAATTAAAACCCCCAAAAACAAAACAACCTGCATCATGCAGGCTGTTTTCGCTTCATTCATGAACATGACAGGATGTCAGGCTGGCGTACTTTGACTCTCGTTTGCCACCAGGTTATTCATCCAGGCTTTGGAACGAATCCGAATCACTGAACCGATAATTTTCACGCACTCTTCCAGCATCAGCATGGCGTATATCCACTCCAGGGGCAGTTTCAGGACCAATGCACAAAATGCCGTCAGCGGAATCCCGATCACCCATTGCGCCGCCAGATCCTGATAAAAACAAAACCGCATGTCACCGCCAGCCCGCAGGACACCGACAATCATCGTCATCGGCAGACTTTTCACAATCATCCCGGCACAGAAAATCAGGAAGAAGTTTTCCGTCAGCGCCCGGGTCTCCGGGGTCATTGCAGCAAACAGGTTTAAAATCGGATCGCGGATCAGCAGCATCAATCCTGCAATCACCACAGCACAGGCCAGATTGATGACCGATACAGCCCAAGCCTGACGGTACGCTGCCTCCATCTGGTTTCCGCCAAGCTGATTTCCAATCAGCACTGCTGAAGCGTTGGAAATACCGATCAGCATCGCCAGCGCCAGCGATTCAATCGGGGTCATGACCGACAATGCGACCAGACCATCCACACCCGACTGACCGATAATCACATGGTACATAAAAATACCACCTGACCATGCCAGTGCATTCAGAGTTGTAGGCAACGACAATTTCAGAAAACGTTTGATCAGGGCGGCATTCATGACTTCCGGATAAACGGACCATTCGAATGCAACAATATGCTTTTTCAGGTGCAGATAACCAAACAGCAGCGCAATTTCGACCAGCCCGCTGATGGCTGTTGCCCAGGCTGCACCAGCGATGCCGTAAGCTGGCATCCCCAGATGACCGAAAATCAGGACCCAGTTCAAAAACAGATTCAGGGCAATCCCCACGGCACTGAAGAAAGTACTGATACTGGGCTGGTGCATGGCTCTCAGCCCTACAGACACACTGCTGCCCCATGACACGGCAAACAGACTGATGGCTGTAATTTGCAGATATTCAGCCCCCCGTTGGATGACTTCCGCATCATGCGTCGCCAGACCAATCACCTGCTCTGGCATCAACCCGAAAATCAGCGCGGCACACACAGCCACAATCGTTGTCATGAGCATAGTCAGTGCCACACTCTGTTTCATGCCATGCTGATTTCCGGCGCCCCAGTACTGGGCGGCCAGCATTGCGCCGCCGGTAGTCACACCAAACAGCATGATTGTCACGACAAAAAGTGCTCTGCCCGCAATACCGATTGCTGCAACATCCAGCTCATTGAGCTGACCCAGCATCAGAATGTCCACCAGACTCCGGCTGGAAAACAACATGATTTGCAAAGCAATCGGAAAAGCGATTGCCATCAGGCGACGAACAAAGGCGCCGTCGATAAACGCTGGCGCGGAGGAAGAGATTCTCATGATGGATAACCGGTCGGAAAATGCTGAAAACGGAAACAATTTTATGTTGAACTGTTGAAATCACAAGCTAAAACGCACTGATTTACTTGCTTTTTTTCAATATCATCAAACAACTCACTCTTCTTTGAAACTGAATTGAAACATCCTGTTGGCCCATAAAAAAATACAGCCTTTCGGCTGCATTTTTCTCAATCATCAATCCCGGGACAAGGTGGGCAATTCCGGCAGATGACTACCAGCATTTGCCGGCTGCAGAATATATTCACCATGGTATTTCACTAAAGATTTATAATCGGTCACTTTATACAGCAACAATCCGTTCTCATAAGCCAGATCGATACATTGCTGGCTGTCCCCCCGGACATACACCGACAGCGGCTTGATCAGCACACCCTCTTCACTGAATGCCGCCTTTGCCTGTGTTGCACAAACCACCAGAGAAGCCTGACCATCGGTATGATGCGTCACTTTGCGGTTCACTTCATAACCCGTTGTGACCATCCACCCGGCAGCTTCCAGCGCCTGATAAAACGCATGCACACCATCGGAGTCCACCGGACGATTCAGCCCGATTTCAGTCTGAACACCAGACAGGGTCCATCGGATATGCTCAAATTTCTGTTTCAGTTGCGCCTGTTTACCCAGACTGCGGGCCTGTTGCTGCCAGGCAAGCAGCGTTTTCGCAACACAGTGATCATATCGCTGCTGCTTAATCACTCTGGTAATCCAGGCACTTAAAAAATGTGTTTCACTCACCGGGTTATTCGGTGTTTTTCCGGCAGCGACAGAGCCATCTAATTCAGACAGACCATCACTCACCAGTTGGTGCAGCTCTTGATAAAACTCAGCCATATATTTCTTTTCTTGACGATTACTTACGACAATCAGGCATCTTTCGACAGCGCCCAGTAGAACAGTGACGAAAGCACCGCACAGGCGGCGGTCGTCCCAGCCAGTGGCCATGCAGATGTGTCCGGCATCATTGCTACAATACCGCCCACAACCGTACCGGTTCCGAAGCGCATTGTACCAGCCAGAGACGATGCCGTACCTGCCATATGCGGATATTTGGCTAATAAACAGGCCATTGAGTTACTGGCAACTGTAGAGATCGCACCGACAAAGAGCATCACAGGTACAACAACGCCCCACAGCCCCAGCTCAAAGACCTGACCGGCAATCAACCCGACCCCAGCAATCAGCTGTACATTCAGACCCAGGCGAAGCATAAAATGCGAGCCCATTTTACGGACCAGTTTGCCATTGAGTGTGGTCATCACAATCAGACAGACCACATTCAGGCCAAACAGATAGCCGAAATTTTCAGTGCTGACATGATAAAGATCGATGTAAACGAATGAACCGACGGTCAGGAAGACAAACATCCCTGCAAACGAGAACCCGCTGCTGACAACCAGACCCAATGCCGGAGCAGATGTTAACATCCTCGCGTAGTTTCTGAGCGTGGAACCGAGATGAAACGGCAGACGTTTCTCAGGCGCCAGAGTTTCCGGAATCATCTTCATCACCGCCAGAATCACAATGACCGAGAACAGCGCAAGTGACCAGAAGATTGAACGCCAGCCCAGCCAGACCGACAGATAACCACCGATCAAGGGTGCTGCCAAAGGTGCTACCGTCATCACCAGCGTCACAAAAGACATGGTTCGGGCAAACTCTTCACGTTCAAACATGTCTCTGACGAGCGCCTGAATAATCACCGCGGCCGATGCTCCCGCGAAACCCTGTGCGGCACGAATCCAGGTCAGTTCAGTAATGTCATGACTCACGGCACTGACCACTGCCGCCAGCGCGAACAGCACAACGCCAATAATCAAAACAGGACGACGACCATAACTGTCTGATAAGGGGCCATGAATCAACTGGCCGATAGCAAAACCTGCCGTATAAGCCGTGAGCGTGACCTGCACAGCACTTGGAGTGACAGCCAAATCTTTCGCAATGGTTGGCATTGCGGGTAAATACATATCGATGGCTAGCGGCGTTAATGCTGCGATTGCACCGAGAATCAAAATTAAGGAAAAACTCAGACCAGGACTGTCAGATTTACTCATAAACCACTTATTAGTAGATAAAGGGGAAAGAAAGTGATTGTACGACAATTTTCGCTGCGCGAATCTTTCCTGACAGGAAATGATAACTTTCTTTTTTAGGTATACTAGCAAAAAATTGTGACTCACATCGGCAGACAGGTCAAAACTGAGCCACCGAAAACCACAGTTATTGCCTGAGAGTGAAGTTTTACAATTTGTGAATCAACGGTGCAATCTGCGGCAAGTAATCGGGAAAACTGAGCCTTTCCTGACAACTCCGCCCCGCTGCATACAAAAACGGCGCTGATATCTGTTTGATCGTCAGCGCCGTCTTTTTTTTTATTCCGATTATTCGCACTTCTGTCAGAAGCTGGCGATTTCCTCTTCGGTTAAAGGCCGGTATTCGCCGGGCTCCAGCGCTTCGTCCAGCTCAACAGTGCCAATTTTTTCACGGTGCAGCGCCTCAACTTTGTTGCCAATCGCCGCAAACATCCGCTTCACCTGATGGTATTTGCCTTCTGAAATCGTGATCAGCGCTTCTCGCTCGCCCAGAATTTCCAGTTTTGCCGGGCGCGTCAGTTCTTTTTCGCCGCGAAGCTGAACCCCTTCCGCAAACTCGGTGACCGCAGATTCCGGGATCGGATCAGCCGTTTCCACGTAGTACACTTTCTCACACACATGACGCGGAGACGTGATCCGGTGAGACCACTGACCATCATCTGTCAGCAACACCAGGCCGGTGGTATCGGCATCCAGACGACCGGCCACATGCAGTTTCTCAGGGCTGACTTCGTCGAGCAGTATAAAAACTGTCGGATTAAAATCGTCGACGTGTGAGCAAACATACCCCTGAGGCTTATTCAGCATGAAATACTTCGGGCCCGTCATATGCAGCGAACGGCCATCAAATTCAACATCACAGTCTGGGGTGATTTTCACCGCCCCATTCCGGACAACGTCGCCATTCACTTCAATTCTTTTATCTTTTAATAACTTACCGGCTTCTTTGCGCGTAATTCCCAAGGCCGTACTCAAAAACTTATCAAGCCGCATGGCTGGCTCCAAGTGTTGCAAAACCGCCATTATATACCCAAGTCACCTGAAGATACTCAATTCTGAAAGATTTGTACGATAGATACCTGTCCTCAGCCTTCCCTGAAGGGGTATCACTAATTGCAACCCCTGATCACAAATTTTTACATCGCATTATCTGAACTGCCACTAAGCTCAAAAAGTAGAACATTTATCCATTTTCACGGTCTTCACTTATAGACAGAAGACATGGGTTATCCGTATAAACACCTGAAGCGAATTACGACCATGTCATGACAACACCGAACAACTAAGGTTGACTTATGAACATCTCACTTGTAGCGCCTGGCCTGTCTTCTGCAGACATGTTGCTTACACTTGTTGGGGAACTCTTTGAATATGAAGTCCTGCCGCAAAAGCGCGAGCAAACGACACAGGCAGTTCACCAAATACTCAACAATCCGGAACTGGGCCAGGTTTGGTTCATTGAAGTGAACGACAATGGCAATCAAATGATTGCCGGTCATATCATCCTGAGCTACAGCTTCAGCCTTGAATACGGCGGCCGGATTGCACTCATCGACCAGTTCTACCTGAGACCCGAATGGCGTCAGCAAGGGATCGGGACTGAGCTGATGCCGCAAATTGAAGCCCATTGTGCTGAAGCGGGCGTACATGCACTGACACTCGAAGTCAATATCGGGAACAAAGGAGCCCGCAGTTTCTACGAGAAACACGATTTTATCCCGCGGCGCCAGTTCTGCATGATGACCAAAACCATCAAACCAACGAAACTACCGCTGAACATGGCTTCGTGAACATAACTTCATGAAGCTTCATCAATGTCGCTTCATGAACACAACCATTCGCAGGGCCCGCAATTCCGGGCCCTGATTATTACAACCGCCCCGATACTTGTTTCCCACAGTTCAAAGCCGTTAAACTCCCCCGGCGCTGTTCATCAACCGAATCAAATTCATGTATACACTTCGCCCATATCAGCAGGACTGTGTGAAAGCCACGGTTCACTACTTTCGTCAGCACAGCACGCCTGCCGTCCTGACCTTGCCCACCGGTGCCGGTAAAAGTCTGGTGATCGCAGAATTAGCCCGAATTGCGCGCGGTCGGGTGCTGGTGCTGACCCACGTCAAAGAGCTGGTTGAACAGAACCACGCAAAATACGAAAGCTACGGTTTAAAAGCTTCAATTTTTTCTGCAGGATTGAGTCGTAAAGAAACCGATCAGCAAGTGGTTTTTGCGTCGGTCCAGTCGATGGTCAACAGTCTTGACCAGTTTGACGCAGAATTCTCCCTGCTGGTCATCGATGAATGTCACCGGGTGCCGGACGATGAAAACAGTGCCTATCAGCGGGTGATCAAACACTTGCAGTCAATCAACACAGGGATCAAGATTCTGGGGCTGACCGCAACGCCCTATCGTCTGGGCATGGGCTGGATTTACAAATATCACACCCGGGGTCAGGTTCGTACCGAGCAGGAGCGATTTTTCCGGGACTGCATCTTTGAACTGCCTATCCGTTACCTGCTGGACGAAGGGTTCCTGACAGAACCCAAAATCATGGATATGGCCGTGATCGGCTATGACTTCTCCGGCCTGAAACCGGCCAGTAACGGCCACTACCGGGAATCGGATCTGGATGCTGTGATTGCGAAATCTTCCCGGGCAACCCCGATGATTATTGAACAGGTGATTGATTACGCCAAAGACCGGAAAGGCGTGATGATCTTCGCCTCGACGGTCAACCATGCCAAAGAAATCATGGGTTATCTGGCGGAAGAAAACGCGGCACTGGTTGTCGGAGACACGCCGCTGGAAGAACGGGATCGCATCATCAATGCATTTAAAAATCAGCAAATTCAGTATCTGGTCAATGTGTCGGTTCTCACCACGGGGTTTGATGCACCGCATGTCGATTTGATTGCGATTCTTCGTCCGACGGAATCAATCAGTCTGTACCAGCAAATTGTGGGTCGCGGTCTGCGCCTTGCTGAAGGCAAAACAGATTGCCTGGTTCTGGAGTATGCCGGGAACTGCTACGACCTGTATCAACCGGAAGTCGGTGATCCCAAACCGGACAGCAACAGCGAAGTGATCATGGTGCCCTGCCCGGCCTGCGGCTTCAAAAACAGCTTCTGGGGCAAACTCGACCCGGCTGGCTTTTTGATTGAACACTATGGCCGTCGCTGTCAGGGTTACTTTGAGGACGATGACGGCGAACGGGAGGAATGCGGCTACCGCTTTCGGGCCAAATTCTGTGAAGAATGCGGTGCAGACAACGACATTGCAGCGCGACGCTGCCATCAGTGCGATGCTGTCATGGTCGATCCGGATAAAAAACTCAGGGATGCATTAAAGCTGAAGGACGCCATGATCATGAAATGCACGGAGATGAAGCTGGAAGCCGGAAAAAACCAGTACGGTAAGCCTCAGTTGAAAGTGACCTATTTCAGTGAAGACGATGGTCATATCAGTGAAACCTGGCAACTGACGAACAAAACCCAGAAAACCGAATTCCTGAAGAAGTTCATCAATCCGCATCTGGTTGACCGCCATCGTCCGTTTACTGAGACGGCCCCGACCAAGGTTGCAGGCAATGAACACCGGCTGCGTCCGCCGGAAATCATTATTGCCCGTAAAAGCGGTCGCTTCTGGGCCATCAGGGATAAGTTGTTTGATCTTGACCAGTATCAAAACATCAATGCAAACAAAGTGTCATCAATCAAGTGAATCGCCAGCATCAAGCTGGCGCAGACGCTGACTTAGTGGAATGCCCCATTGAAGAAACGTTCGAGTTTGTCGAAAGGAATCAGATCCGTTTTGTCATACAGATCAACATGATTTGCGCCAGGAATCACCAGCAGCTCTTTTGCCTCACCTGCCATTTCAAAAGCATCTTCACTGAAATATCGTGAGTGTGCATGTTCGCCAATCACGAACAGAATTGGACGCGGCGAGATCCACTGCAGGTGATTCAAAAGCGCGAAATTGATGAACGACGGCGCGCTGCTCATCGTAAACTGAGTGATTGAGTTGTGATGGTAGCCACGCGGACGTGAATAAAACGCACCAAATTCGCGGCCGATTTCATCGGTTTTACTGCCAATATCCATCGGTGCACCCCGCGGTGTCATCGCAGGGGCAGCACCGGTAAATTCTGCATAACGCTGTTCGGCAATCATATCCAGCCAGCCGTTTCGCTCTTCATCAGTCAGCGCATCATGAAAGCCTTTCGCATGGTAGCGGGAAATATCATACATACTGACGGTCACAACGGCTTTGATACGGCGGTCCACCTGAGCTGCACTCAAACCAAAGCTGCCACTGCCACAAATGCCAATCACACCAATTTTGTGGCGGTCAACAAACGGACGAGTCCCGATAAAATCGACGGCTGCACTGAAATCTTCCACAAACAGATCCGGAGAAGAGAGGTGGCGAACTTCACCGCCACTGTAACCATTAAACGACGGGTCAAAGGTCAGAACCGTAAAACCGCGCTGTGCCATTTCATTGGCGTAAACACCAGGCCCCTGCTCTTTCACGCCACCGTAAGGTGCCCCAACAATCAAAGCTGGCAAGGTTGCCAGATCGCTTACAGATTTTGGCCGATAAAGATCCGCTGAAATCGTCACGCCATAACGGTTTTTATAGGACACTGACTCGCGTGTCACCGCATCACTTAACGTGAAAATATAATTATCGATCGCTGGCATAAGATGCGCCTGAATGAAGTGATTGAAGAATTTCAGGCAACAGAAATCCCAAAAGCCCGGTTTCAGACTTCCAAGTGAATACCTGATATTGATGAAAAATTAATACTGAGAATATCCAAGGCAGTCGCTCACGAATATTCCCGATAAACGCTTTAGTTCAGTGCGTTATATTCTTCGTCTGACACGGGTTCACACCATTCATTGCTGGCACCTTCCGCCGGAATTTCAATCGCGACATGCGCAAACCAACTGTCTTTCGCCGCGCCGTGCCAGTGTTTGGTGCCCGGTGCAATATGAACAACATCACCAGGATGAAGCGCACGGGCCGCTTTACCCGCTTCCTGGTACCAGCCACGGCCGCCCGTCACGAGCAATATCTGTCCTCCTAGATGATGAATATGCCAGAAGTTGCGACAGCCCGGCTCAAACGTGACGTTCGCTACGATCAGCCCCGGCTTATTCAGCAGAGCCAGATAGCTGGTGCCGGTAAAATAATCCGCGTAGTCAACGTTCTCTTCACCAAAATCAAAAATACCATGACCTTTAAATACGCCCGCTTTCAGCTCTTCCGGGATCAAATTTTTTATTTCATGACTCATCATCAGCTCCAAAAATTCTCTTTTGTGGCATTTGCAATTCAAATGGGAAAACAGGCTGAATTCAGCACCGTATTCAGGACGTCGGCTGCATTTAAGGCAACGTAATCATGCGCTTATCGCTGGCTGTTGACGCCTGACAAACTTGCCTGTGCAATCCAGCCAGTTTAGCTGTAGTGACCTGCTCTCACTCCTCCCAGCTCAGGACTTCACTTTGGAAAATGTCACTAAACCATAAAACAAATTTACGCCCGAAGTGCGAAATGCCGTTAGCCTATTCAACGCTAATTCTTGCCCATTTTTCCAATTCACTTTTTATCCGGGGAAATTAGGACAATGTACCGGACAGACTGACATCGCCAAGAAAAAACAACCAATGCACTGATAAATATAGTCTTTTTGTTCGAACTCATTCAGATTTTCGCATTAATGACGGTGCACATATCAGCGGTCACGCAGACTGAAAGCAAAATCGTATCTTGCCTGATATTCTTTACATACACCGAGATAATGTTATAACGACAGCATCTTGCAGCAACGACATGACCGCTTGAGTCACATGTGGAGCCTCAATGGACCATTCAAATTCCATGGCAACAGCAACCCTGACCTTCGCCCGGCAAATCGAGCAATGGACCCGGAATACCAATCAGTTTGATACGGCTATTCCGGGTGTTCGTCTGAGTTACTGGAAAACACCGACTCCACCAACAAGCTATACACACAAATCCAGTATTTGCCTGATTGCACAGGGTAAAAAGCGGGTGATACTCGGTGAGGACAGCTTTGTTTATGATGCGAACCACTTCCTGATTTCCTCAGTCGATCTCCCGATCATCGCCAACATCATGGAAGCCAGTCCGGACACGCCTTATCTTGGCCTGGTGATGGAACTCGACCTTCAAGAGATCTCACAACTGATCGTCGACAGTGAACTGTCATTTAACTCAGATAAAGAAGCGCACAAAGGGATTGCTGTCGGTGAACTGTCCAAGCCTCTGCTGGATGCATTTGTTCGTTTGTTGGCACTGCTCGATGAGCCGGCAAGCATCAAAATTCTCGCTCCGGTGATCAAACGAGAAATCTTCTATCGCTTACTGACTTCCGAACAAGGCGGACGTTTGAATCAAATCGTCACCGCAGGCAGTCACAGTCATCAGATTTCAAAAGCCATCGACTGGCTGAAAAACAACTTTGTGAAACCACTGAGCGTAAGTGAACTGGCCTCATACACCGGGATGAGTAAATCAGCGTTTTACACTCACTTTCGTGCCATGACGTCCATGACGCCGCTGCAATTTCAAAAGAAACTGCGTTTAAGTGAAGCGCGTCGATTGATGCTGACTGAAAATCTCGACGCCATGGCGACAACCTTCCGCGTTGGATACGAAAGTCCATCCCAATTCAGCCGTGAATACAGCCGCCTGTTCGGTGCACCGCCTTCAAAAGACATTAAGGCGCTGCGTGAGGCAGATATCTCCTGAAGTGAGCCTGTCGGGCAATGCGATGGGCTGATTGTTCGTCAGGTACCCTCACGCTGACTGCCGCATACCCTCAACACGTTCATACGATTCATGAGTTTTTTTCATAAACTCATTATGTTTAAGCCGATTATTCAATGAATCGTTCTTTGCTAATCTCTTCTTTACCTTCCCGTTTGAACAACTTTTATGTGGACGCTATGAACAGCACAGTTTCTCTTTCAGAAAGTCCCTCGGTGGCCTCTGGCATTCTTTTCATGTAGATTCTCGGGGCATTCATGGCGTTTACGTCATTGTCTACAGACATTTATCTCCCGGCCATGCCAACAATGGCAACGGAATTACAGGGCGATGCAGAACTCACCGTCACGGGCTTTCTGATTGGCTTTGCGATTGCTCAGCTTGTCTGGGGGCCAATCAGCGATCACATCGGGCGCCGTATTCCGCTCTTTATCGGGATGGTGTTATTTGTGATTGGCTCAGTCGGCTGCGCGCTGTCCCAAAGCATTGAACAGATCGTTTTCTGACGCGTCTTTCAGGCGCTCAGTGCGTGTACCGGGCCGATGCTTGCCCGCGCGATGATTCGTGATCTATTCACCAGCAGTAAAGCAGCGCACATGCTGTCGACTTTGGTGATTATCATGGCAGTCGCACCCATCATCGGGCCGCTACTCGGTGGTCAGATGATCAAATTCAGCACCTGGCACGCCATCTTCTGGCTGCTTGCTGTGATTGGAACCCTGATGTTTTTCTCGCTGTTCCTGCTGCCGGAAACCCTCAGTCACGACAAGCGAGCGAAGGCCTCACTCGGCTCAGCCTTTGGCAACTATGTTGAGTTATTCAAAAATCGACCCTTTATGTGCTACACCCTGAGCCTGACCTTTTACTATATGGCAGCGTACGCGTTTGTTACCGGCTCTCCATTTGTTTACATCGATTATTACGGCGTCGAACATCAACACTACGGCTGGCTGTTCGCGGTGAATATTCTCGGTTTGATGGGGTTGAGCTTTGTAAACCGTCGTCTGGTGCACCGTTTTCGCCTTGAGAGCTTGCTCAAAGCGACCACACTGGTTGCCACTCTGAGTATTGCGGTCATGGTGGTCACAGTGAAAGCGGAGATGGGCGGGATCTGGATGATCGTCGTGCCGATATTTGTCTTCTTTTCCATGAACGGCATCATTGCCGCTTCATCAACGGCTGCGGCTCAGGATGAAGTCGAGAGCCATGCAGGCTCAGCATCAGCCGTGATCGGCGCGCTGCAATACGGCAGCGGCATCATTTTCACTCTGTTACTGGCCCATTTTCGGGACGGTACGCCGTGGACCATGACTTGGATTATCGCGCTGTTTACTACGATCAGCGCCCTGCTGCTCTTGACCAAACGCTCCCGCAACCGGGCATGACATCCTCCACTTGGTCGCGACACACCTCGCGCGCGGCCAAGGATCAGCGAGCAACCTGAGCCAGAACCGGGGGTGAGCATCAATTCTGACATCCGATTCACTGCGTTCATCATTCCCGCGGGTAGCGAAGTGCCTCAACCAGCAGCTTAAAGGCCGGAGATGAGAGCTGACGATTGGCGTAGTAAAGGTAGTAGCCGTCAAAGGGTGCGCACCAGTCATCCAGCACACGTTCCCGTCGGTCGCTGTCGAGATGAGTTTGCACGAGATCTTCCGGTATGTAGGTCACCCCAAGGCCAGCCAACGACGCTTCGAGACGCCCCTGTGAGCTGGTCATGACCACCTGGCCTTTGACGTTCACATTGATGACTTTACTGCCTTTCTCGAATTCCCACGCATATACCCCGCCGTAGGTTGGCAAACGAATGTTGATACAGTTGTGATTGACCAGTTCACCCGGCGTTTGCGGTTTACCGGACTTTTTCCAGTATTCCGGCGTAGCAACCACCGCCATTCACAATTGCGGAGAAATGGGAACTGAGATCATGTCCTGATCAAGACTTTCCCCTAAACGAATGCCCACATCAAAGCGTTCAGACACAATATTGACCAGACCATAATTAACGCTGATTTCAACGTTGATTTCCGGATATTCGAGCAGCAGTTCGGGAACTTTAGGCCATAAAATGGTATTCACTACGTGCTCAGCAGCCGTGATGCGAATGGTTCCGGCGGGACGCAGCTTAAACTCGTTGATCAGCTCCAGCTCCTGATCAATTTCAGAAAGCTTTGGCGCAATGGCGTTCATCAACCGTTCACCCGCTTCGGTTGGCGATACACTTCACGTTGTGCGATTCAGTAACCGGACATCCAGCCGCTGCTCTAAACCCCGAACGGCGTGACTTAACGCGGACTGAGACACACCCAGCAGCCCGGCCGCCTTTGTCAAACTGCCTTCACGAGCGACGGTTACAAACGCCAGCAGATCGTTATCGTTTTTATTCATATTGGTAATGAACTTAATGAAATTGAGAGGGCGGTAAAGGATTTCCCCAACCATTCTAACGAAGCATTTCGTCCCCATAATCATAGAAAGCCAAACAACCTTATGAAATGAATTCATCAATTACCGTAAAACTTCAAGCGCCGTAAAAACTGTGATGCCACCTTAGTTGAACCGGGTCATCAGCGCACAAAGGAAACGAAATCAAAAAAGCCGCACGAGAGTGCGGCTTTGAATCACAAACAGATATTCTTATATTTTAGAAAGTGTATTGCGCCGACAGTCGGAAAGAACGCCCTGGCTGATAGACCTGATTCCATGCAATGCGATAGTTTTCATCAAACGCATTCGCAACGGTGAAATCGACTTTCAGGCCATCCAGACTCGACATCGGCTCCCAGCTCGCATAGAAATCCGCCGTTTGATAACCCTGATAAGTCTCACCTTCTTTCACACGGTCCTGATCGCTGACAAACATCACCCGTGTACCAACGTTGGTATCAATTTGCCAGAAACCATATTCAAGCTGAGCGACCCATTTGTCAGCCGGGACATTCTCCAGCCATGAGCCATCCGCTTTATCTTTACCGCGTGTCTGGCCATAAGACAGACCCGCCGTCAGATTTTCAATCTGATAAACCGCCGACAGTTCATAACCTTTCAGTTCTGCACGATCCACGTTGACAGAACGGCTCGTCCCGGCACAGCCAATCCCTGAGCCACTTCCCATGATACAACCCATCATTGCCTGATTGCCGGGTACGTCTACTTCCAGATTGATGAAATCTTTCACCTCATTGCGGAAAACCGCAGCTGTCAGGCTCAGCTTGTCTTCAGCCAGCAGGTTTTCGAAATCAAATTGACCTTTCAACTCAATATTCTTCGCTTTCTCGGGTTTCAAATCCGAGTTTGGAATGAAGGTGTTCGTAACCGGCCCAATCCCCGGAATGCTGAACATCGTAAAGTGAGTGCCGTCGGTAAAGAGTTCTGTGGTGCTCGGTGCACGGAATGCCTCATCATATCGCAAAGACCACTGCATCCAGGAAGCGGCCTGCCAGCTGATACCGGCAGAAGGTGACAGCGCGGATTCGTCGTTGTCCTGATAACCATCCGCTTCAGAGGTAAAGGTGTCGTAACGTAAGCCGGCATCCAGGCCAATGCTGTTCGTCAGTGCATAATTCACATAAGCGAAAGCACCCAGTGTTGTGGTTTCAGCACCGTCCGGGGGTGTCGGACGTCCTTGCTCTCCTTCGCCTCGTTTGGCATTCAGTTTATCCTGATAGCCGTCAAGCCCGGTATAAAGCTGAACATCCCCTGCCTTCGACAGGTTCGTCACGTTAAAGCCGAGCGTGGTGATCTTACTCAGGTCTTTCCCGTTCCCCGTGGTGGCGGTTTCAGAGATCTCGGACAGATTATGGTAAACACTGACGTCCAGATTGATCAGCTCGCTCGACGGGTTCAGGTTGTAACTCAGGGTGATATTCTGATCCTTCGTATCACGATCAATCAGTGTGTCAGCCGCAGCAGGATCGGTCGAGCCCACAACCGGCGGGTGTCCGTCTCGATCAGAATAGCGCAGACTGAGACCAAGGCGATTGGCTGCATTTGCCTGCCAGTTCAGTTTCGCCAGACCTGTCGTATCTTTCGACTCAGTCCCGTACAGTTTGTGACCGTTACCCTGCTCCATTGCACCCGTGTCACGTGTGCTTCCGGCCAGCAGCCAATCGATGCGGTCAGACTGACTGGCAATCGCAGCAGCGTTTGTCCAGACATCCCCATTGTCCTGATAACCGGTTTTAATTCGGCCACCCAGCCCCTGACCATCAACAATATCCGCAGCATTGATCGTATTTTGAATCACCACGCCGCCAATTGCGCCGGAGCCATACAGGGAACTGATCGGGCCCTTGATCACTTTCACTTCGCTGAGCAAAGACGGATCCAGGAAATAGGAAGGTCTGTGGTCAAAGCTGAAGTTCTGGCGGTTGCCATCAACGACCTGCAGGATTTTATTATCCTGTAAGCCACGAATGTTCACCGACTGATTTCCCGGTACATTGCCGCCGACCACAGAAACATTGGGTTCAAATTTCAGTGCATCTGCGACTGACGTCGGCTGGATTTCAGCCAGCTTTTTCTGGTCAACCACGTCAATCGAACGTGTTTTCTCTTGTTGTGTGGCTTCCAGCCGCGATGCGGTCACAACAATCGTTTCGTCAGCCGCCGACGTTTTTTCCTGAGCATGCAATGTAGGTGAAAGTGCCAGCAAAACAGCGCTGGCAATCAGTGACAACTTTTTATGATTCATATTCCCTGCTATCAATTCTTTTATCAGTGAGATGATTTTCTGGAACGGATTATACAAAAGCAAATGATAATTACTATCAATATCATTGTTATCCGGATCACAGATTCAACCGGAAATAAGATCTATTCGCATTTATTGATATCTTTCAACAAGGAGGGTCTTGAGGGGCCTACCGTACAGATCGCTGAACGATTGCTGGCTTTTTAACACCTCAGAAAGCGCTTGAAAGAAATATGCTTGTCAGTTTGATGGATGGGTGCTAGTATCCGCGCTCGATTTGACGGTATTCAGTAAGGTCGCATTACGGAATACCTTTTCATTCACTCAATTAAGAGTAAATATCATGAAATTTGAAGCACAAGTACGTTCTGACCTGGGTAAAGGTGCGAGCCGCCGCCTGCGTCACGCTAACAAGTTCCCTGCAATCATCTACGGTGGTGAAGAAGCGCCAGTTTCTATCGAACTGAACCACGATGACGTGATCAACCAAATGGACAAAGCTGCGTTCTACGAAGCAATCACTCTGGTTATCGACGGTAAAGAAGTGAACGTTAAGCCACAAGACATCCAGCGTCACCCATTCAAGCCAAAAGTTCAGCACATGGACTTCATCCGCATCTAATTGCGGTCTGGCTGAAAACGCTGAAGAAAAAGCGCCTCTCAAGGCGCTTTTTTTGTATCTCGGATCCTGATACAGCCATCAGAACAAACTTTGTTGCGGATTGTCAGCTTCCTGGGCAACTCCCGCTTCCAGTTCCCGCTTCCGTCTGAGCAATCGCTGATACCGCTGCTTACACAGTTTAATGACATGGCGTTTCTGGTCATTGTTCATTTCCTGCCAGTGGAATCGCTCTTCCCGGCTTCGCAGACACCCTTTGCAGTATCCCCGATTATTGGCCTGGCAAACACCAATACACGGACTGGGGATCGTAAAGAAATCTAACTGCTCCATTCCCAGCCCCCAATCTTTGATTCTGATCAATAAATATACACTGAGATAGTAACGAGTTCATGGTTTGAATACCAGTACGCTTTCCCACCGATCTGTCGCTGATTCAACCTATGAGCACAGCGTTTCATCAGTGAGCCACTTCACAGTCATTACAAATAATTAACAAAATCACGAACAGCCCGTCATACGTAATCACCGCATCAGCTGGCTGGCCTGACATACTTTTCTTCTTTGAAAAACAGATCCTTATCAGTGCGATACCGATGATATACGTAAAAGTACTTAATACCT
Organism: Photobacterium sp. 53610; assembly: GCF_036409375.1. Classification (NCBI taxonomy): domain Bacteria; kingdom Pseudomonadati; phylum Pseudomonadota; class Gammaproteobacteria; order Vibrionales; family Vibrionaceae; genus Photobacterium; species Photobacterium sp. 53610. The sequence continues at coordinate 1,018,209 of NZ_JAXOFS010000001.1, forward strand.
TGGTCTTACAAATCCTGTCGGGGCATCTTTAACCCTCCGTGTTATTGCGCTTGTTCACGCCTATCCTTTGTTTAATGCTTTGAATGCATAGGGTTTATCCCGCTATCACAATAAAAATGAGGACGTGAAACATGAGTCTGGTAAAACGCACTGTACGCAACGCGCTGGTTGCCGCCAGCACCGTTGCGGTTTTACTTTCCAGTACCGCCGCTTATTCCGCAGAAAAAGTCTATCGCCTGAAACTGGCTGAAACCTGGGGTGCAAACTTCCCGATTTTCGGGGATACCACCAAAGCGATGGCGGCAATGGCTGAGAAAATGTCCAATGGCCGCCTGCAGATCCGGATTGATTCCGCGAACAAACACAAAGCGCCGTTCGGTGTGTTTGATATGGTCAAAGCCGGTCAGTATGACATCGGCCACTCCGCTTCTTATTACTGGAAAGGCAAAGTACCGAACACCCTTTATTTCTCCACGATGCCATTCGGTATGGTTGCCGCTGAACAGTACGCCTGGTTCTACCACGGCGGTGGTATGGAACTGATGGAAAAGGTATACGGCCCGCACAATCTGCTGTCGTTCCCCGGCGGAAACACGGGCGTTCAGATGGGAGGATGGTTCCAGAAAGAAATCAAATCCGTTGATGACCTGAAAGGTCTGAAAATGCGTATTCCTGGTTTTGCGGGTGAAGTTCTGGCCAAACTGGGAGCCAGCCCGACCAATATCGCCCCCGGTGAGCTCTATACAGCACTGGAGCGTCGTACCATTGATGCGCTGGAGTGGGTCGGCCCGGGCCTGGACTTGCGAATGGGTTTTCACAAAATCGCCCCTTATTACTACACCGGCTGGCATGAACCGGCTACAGAGCTGCAATTCTTAATCAACAAACGCTCTTGGGAGCGCCTGCCAGAAGATCTTCAGGAAATTCTGCGCGTTGCGATGCGCCTGTCTGCCTACGATATGTATATTCTGAACACCCACGCCAGTGCAGAAAACTGGTCAACCATGAAAAAAGAATATCCGAATATCAAGGTGATGCACTTCCCGGATGATGTCATGGCGGCAATCCGCAAAGCCAATGACGAGCTGCTGGCTGAGCAGGCAGCAAAAGATCCGCTGGCGAAAGAAATCCTGGAATCACAAGCGGCTTATCTGAAGAAAGCCCGTGAATGGACCCTGATTGCCGATAAAGCTTACCTCGACAGTCAGGCTCAGCAGGAATAATACGAGTCGATGCGCCGGAAGTTCCGGCGCATTTCTCTTTTTCAGATATGTTGCCTCGCAACGGAGTCCTTATGCGAAGCCTGTTAGCCTTTGAGAAAATCATCAACCGGTTTTCCGATCTGCTTGGCTGGATTGCCAGCACCTTATTTATCATTCTGATGTTCAACGTCTTTTATGATGTGATCATGCGTTATGTCTTTAATTCCGTTTCTATCGCAATGCAGGAAATGGAATGGCATTTATTCTCCGCGGTTTTCTTGCTGGGTGTTCCCTTTGCACTCAAAGCCGGCGGACACGTGCGTGTGGATGTGTTCTACGAGCGCTTCAGTCCGAAAACCTGCGCCATCATCGATTTGCTGGGCTCTGTTTTCTTTCTGCTGCCTTTTTGTCTGATGGTGTTCTGGTACGGCATTGATTTTGCCAAAGAGTCCTATGCGCTCGGTGAATCCAGTGGCGACCCGGGCGGCCTGCCCTATCGATGGCTGATCAAAAGCATGATTCCCGTTTCTTTCCTGTTCATGGCGATCTCGGGGATCGGGATGATCCTCCACAACATCAACCGCCTGGTTAACCCAAGCCTGTCCCACGCAAAATAAGGAGTGTTCCGTGGTTGGTATTATTATGTTCGTCGTCGCCCTGTTTGCACTTCTGCTGGGCTTTCCTGTGGCATTTACTTTTGGCGGGATTGCCCTGCTGTTCGGGATCTGGGCTGAAGGTCCTGAAATCTTTGCCTTCATGCCTTTTCGGATCATGAGTATCATGCAAAACACGGTCTTAATGGCCGTACCGCTTTTTGTGTTCATGGGCCTTGTTTTGCAGAAAACCCGCCTTGCCGAACAATTGCTGGAATCCATGGGGAAACTCTTTGGCAGCGTGCGCGGTGGTCTGGCGATTTCCACGGTATTGGTTGGCTCCTTGCTGGCAGCCTCAACCGGGGTTGTCGGCGCTTCTGTCGTTGCCATGGGTCTGATTTCTCTGCCGGTCATGATGAAATATCAGTACAGCAAAGGACTGGCAACCGGAACCATCTGTGCTTCAGGGACACTGGGACAAATCATTCCGCCATCGATTGTGCTGATCCTGTTAGGCGATGTGCTGGGTATTCCGGTCGGTGATCTGTTTCAGGCAGCGATCTGGCCCGGGATTGCGCTGGTCTTGGCGTATATTGTTTACATCGTGATATACAGCTGGCTGAATCCGGAAGCTGCACGTCCGATGGACAGAGATCCCAACCAGTCCCGCCAGCAGGAAATCTTCATTGCCCTGAAAGCGGTACTGCCACCGCTGGCGCTCATTATCGTGGTGCTGGGCTCCATCTTTGCAGGTATTGCAACCCCGACTGAATCTGCAGCGCTGGGTGGCATGGGTGCAGTCGTTCTTTCCGTCCTTTATCGCCAGTTTTCCTGGCGCATGCTGTACGACAGCGCATTCGAAACCGTTAAAGTCACCGCCATGGTCTTTGGTATCTTGCTGGGCGCGACCGCCTTCTCCATGGCCTTTACCTATACCGGCGGGGATTACTTGGTCGAAGAATGGATGATGGCTTTGCCGGGTGAGCAATGGAGCTTCCTGATCCTCACCATGCTGATCATTCTGATCCTGGGCTTCTTTATCGATTTTGTTGAAATCTGTTTTATCGTCGTGCCGATTCTGGCACCCATCGCCGATACCATGGGCATCAACATGCTCTGGTTCGCGATTCTGATTGCGATGAACCTGCAAACATCGTTCCTGACGCCGCCATTTGGTTTCAGTCTGTTCTATCTGAAAGGCGTGGCACCTGAAGGCATATCGACCCGGGACATCTACAAAGGCGTATTGCCCTTTATTTCAATTCAGATCCTGATTTTAGCGACAGTGTTGCTCTTCCCGGGCTTCTACGGCCTGTAACCCTCCATGAAAACAGACAAATATAGAGCTGGCTGGCACTTTTCTCACAAAGTGCCACCTTTTTTCTTTGTTCCTGTATACAAATTGTTAACATTCAGGGCATCCCGAAAACCGCTGACCAAGCAGGTGCTGGTAACCATGCCACTGAAAGTGAAGCTGATTCTTCTCACGCTCCTCCCCTTACTGCTGATCAGTGCTGCCATCAGCTGGATCGCGATTCATCAGGCACAATCTCTTGGTCAGAAAGAAATCGCGACGTTTCGGGCAAACCTGATTGCCGCAAAAGAGCAGGCTCTGAAAGATACGGTGGATCTGGCACTCGACAGCATCCACCATCTCTATCACAACGCCGGACCCGATGATGAAAAAGCCAAGACCGAAGTCAAACGGATACTGAACGATCTCCGCTACGGCGACGATGGCTACTTTTTCGTCTACCACGAAAACGGAACCAATCTGGCGCACCCGGTTCTGCCTGAACTGGTCGGCAAAAACCTGTTGGATCTGCAAGATAAGAATGGGGATTACCTGATTCGGGCACTGATCAACACTGCCAAATCAGGCGGAGGTTTTCATCAGTACCTGTGGCATAAACCATCAAGCGATCAGGTTGTCACCAAACTCAGCTATGCCGCCTGGCTGCCTAAATGGCACTGGATAGTGGGCACAGGGCTCTACATTGAAGATGTTGCCCACCAGATGACACGGGTTGAACAAAGCGTACAGGCCAATATCCGGACGACGTTCATTTCCGTGATCGTGCTGGTTGCCATCACGACTTTACTCATTCTGATCACAACCCTTGCGATTAACCTGCATGAACACCGGCTGGCCGACAGTCGGCTGAAGGAGCTGGCTCATAAAACCGTGATGTTTCAGGAAGAGGAAAAAAAGCACGTTGCCCGGGAACTGCATGACGGCGTCAATCAGCTGCTGGTATCAGGAAAGTGCCACCTTGAGTTACTGAAAGACAAAATGACTCAGTCTGATGTTGAGCAGGCTTTAAGTCACCGGGCTTTAAGTGAAAACGCTATTTTGCAGGCAATTTCCGAATTAAGACGAATTTCACACAATTTACGGCCCAGTTCATTGGATGATATTGGGCTGGCCGCTGCACTGGAGCATCTGCTGAATGACTTTTCTGCATCGACTGGCATTCAGGTCAGTCACGCTCTGGAACTCGGGTCACTGACATTACCCACAGATGTGATGACAACGTTGTATCGTGTGGCTCAGGAGTCTCTGGTGAATATCAGTAAGCATGCCCGCTCAGACCGGATTGAGATGACATTATCCGTAATTCAGAAAAACCTGCAGTTTATCATCCGGGATCATGGTGTGGGTTTTCATGTTCAACAAGCCATGAATGGCAAGGGCATTGGTCTTCGTAATATGCGGGAGCGACTGGAATTTCTGGGCGGTGAACTGGATATCAGCAGTGAACCCGGTGAAGGCACGGAAATTCTGGTCAACCTTCCGCTTCAGGGAATAGAAAATTATGGCAAAGATCCAGGTGTTACTGGTTGATGATCACCAGGTGGTCATGGAAGGCTTTAAAGCCAGGCTGGACAACGAAACCAACATTGAAGTCGTGGCAACCGCTGTAAACGGCGCCGAAGCCCTGAAACAGGCTGCCCGGCACCGGCCTGATGTCGTTCTGATGGATATCAGCATGCCGGAAATGAACGGTATTGAAGCGACCCGTTTCTTCCGGCGCGATTATCCGGACATTAAAGTGCTGATCCTGACCATGCACGATAACCGGGAGTATATTCTTCAGGTAATGCAGGCCGGGGCCAGCGGTTACATTCTCAAAGAAGTCTCCGCGGAAGAAATGGTCCAGGCAATTGAAGCCGTTCATCAGGGAGGCAGTTATTTTTGTCGTCTGGTGGCTGAAACGTTGTTTTCTGCGCCCATCGAACAGTCAGCGCCTGCCGCAATGGCAGTCACAGCGCTCAGCCGCCGGGAAGAAACCATTCTCAGGCTGGTTGCTTTAGGTAAAAGCAGTAAGAAGATCGCTCAGGAACTGGGGATCAGTACCCGTACGGTAGAAACCCATCGCCAGAATATCAAACACAAACTCAACATGAGTTCTACGGCTGAACTGACTGCATATGCGGTCAAAGAAAATCTGATTTAGAACAGCCCCAGTTGCGGGGCAATGATGTCATCAAAATGCCGGCCGATAAAAGGCAGAATCCCGTCCGCGATTGGTTTGAGCTGTTTCTCAATGTAATGGTCATAATCAATGGGACTTTGTCTGGCTTCCACGGGTTCAGGACCGTGCGTTGTGATCACATATTCAATCCATCCGCCGGTTTGATACTGAAGCGGTCGGCCCAGTTGCTGATTCACTTCATCGGCCCGGCGTGCAGCACGCACATGAGGCGGGACATTCTTTTGATACTCAGATAAGTGACGTCGTAACCTTTTACGGTAAATCAGCTTGTCATCAAACAGTCCCTGCCCGGCCTGCTCAACATACTGGCGTACATATTCTTCGACATCTTCCTGGTGAAAAACCTTACGGTACAGCGTCTGCTGAAATTCCTGCGCCAGCGGCGTCCAGTCGGTGCGAACCGTTTCCAGTCCCTTAAATACCATTTCTTCCACACCATCCCGGATCACAAGACCGGCATACCGTTTTTTGCTGCCGGTTTCCTGTCCCCGGATCGTTGGCATCAGAAATTTGTGGTAATGCGTTTCATATTCCAGTTCCAGCGCTGATTCCAGGTGATAGGTCTCTTTGAGATACGCGGTCCACCATTGATTCATCTCCGCCACCAGCCTGTGACCAATCACATCCGCTTCTTCACCACTGTGTGCTTTCTTCAGCGACACAAAGGTTGAGTCCGTATCTCCATAAATCACCTCAAACCCTTGTTCCTCGATACGCTCACGGGTCATTTTCATGATCTCATGACCCCGCATGGTGATTGAAGAAGCCAGACGATGATCGAAAAATCGGCAACCGGAAGAACCCAGAACGCCATAGAAAGAATTCATGATGATTTTGATGGCCTGAGAAAATGCTTTTTCACCGTCACGTTTCGCCTGATCCCGGGCCGCCCAGAGTGCTTCAATCATCTCCGGCAGGAAATGTTTCTCACGATGGAAACGACCGCCCCGGAAACCGGCAATCGCCTGATCATCCGCCTTGCCTTCTTCCAGCAGCAAGCCTTCAACCAGCCCCATCGGATCGATACGGAAGGTGCGGATAATGGAGGGATACAGCGATTTAAAGTCCAGCACCAGTACGGAATCATACAGGCCCGGTTTGGAATCCATCACATAGCCGCCGGGGCTCGCAATCCAGTTTTCACTTTCCAGATTCGGCGCCACATACCCGGCACGATGCAGTTGAGGCAGATACAAATTGGTAAACGCGGCAACAGAGCCTCCGACTCTGTCGAGCTCCACCCCGGTCAGACGGCTTCGTTCTATCGCAAACGCCAGCAAATGGGTTTTCTCAAATATCCGGGTGACCAGTTTGCAGTCCTGCAAGTTGTAACGAGCCAGCGAAACTTTGTCTTCACGGAACATCTGATTGATTTCAGCCATTCTGTCGTACACATTATGAATGGCTTTCCCTTCACCCAGCAGCTCCTGAGACACAGATTCCAGCGACCAGGAACGAAAGTTATACGTTGCAGTCTTCAGAGTATCAATGCCATCCATCACGACTCTGCCCGGAATCGAGATAAAGCCTGAATTCGGATTCTGACTGGACTGTCGCCAGTGCGGGGTCTGCTGACCGCGGCCGATACGAAACGGCAGTTTGTGCCACTCAGCTCGCTTCATCAGAAGACGGAAATCAAAATCAATCACACTCCAGCCGATGATCACATCCGGATCATACTGCGTAAACCAATCCTGAAGCGCAAGCAGTAAGGCCTTTTCATCACTGACCCACTGAATCCAAGCCAGCGCAGATTCATCCGGGCTCGCGGGCTGACCCACCATGATCACCCTACTGTCCGAGTCACTGTGCAGACCGACGGAATACAAAATGCCTTTTTCGGAACACTCGATATCCAGCGACACCACTGACAGCGAAGGCTGATAATCCGCCGCTTTGGCTTTCACCTGATGAAATTCCCGATACCCGTTTCTGGTGGTCATCTGACCCGTAAAGGCAATACCTCCCCGGATAAAGCGTTCCATTAAATAGCGATCGGCCAGACGAATATCATCTTCGTAGACCCGGATGCCTTCCGCAGCCAGCAAAGTTCCCACCTGCAAACTGGCACTGATCGTCGGGGTATAGCAGGCCGACATGGTCTGATGCTGAAAATTCTGCATCTCCAGGGTTCGCCAGGTGACCATCACACCCTGTTGCGCAAGAATCTCCTGTGCCCGTGGCTGATCCGTGGCTGAAATGAAACAAACCGGTTTGTCCCCTTCCACAATCAGCTGACAAGGGCCCTGCTCTGTCTTTACCCAGAGTGTAATTTGCGTTTGTCCACGGACATCTCTGCTTTGACGGGTCAGTACGAAACCTGCATCTTGCTGGCTCTGGCGGGTAAAACTTGAATTCATCTGCGTTCTGTCTGTTGGATCAACCGATCTTACGTTCAATTTTCTGCCACTCTTCGGCCAGCCATAGACCAAAATGCTGCATCAAAAAGAGCGTCGCTTTTTTAGGGACCTGGGTGCGATTTGCCAGCATGGCTGCCCGCTCTGCATCCAGAGCTTTGTCCGGATAAACTTTCAGAAAGCAGGCCGTCGCGTCTTTCAATGACAGTGCCAGTGTTTTTTCCCGGTGCATGACCAGCGTGAACCCGGTCCACAGCATTTTCTTTCCGATATATTCACAGTAGTCAAGATAATGGGCCATCACGCGGGTTTTCGTAATTTTCTGCCGGTACTCAGTGAGTATGGGTTCGAGCGGACCATTGAAGGATTTTGCCGCATCCCAGCTGGGTTCAAAATCACCAAAACTGTCTGATAAATCCTGTCCGCTGATACAGATGCAGCAGTGCCGGAGCCAGATGCCCCACTGAAATATCCCTTCCAGAGACAACACTTCACTGCGCAATGCCTGTCTGATATCAATTCGGGTCACGGCTTTATGCCGTCTGGCAATGTGCCAGCTCAGGCTGTGTAACCGGCTGCTTTCCTGCTCAGTCAGCGGCCGTTCAAGAACCAGTGTCAAATTCAAATCAGATTTGCCTGGAACAGCTTCCCGCCGGGCCACACTGCCCGACAGATACACACTGTGCAAAACGCCTTTAAACAGCACTTTGAGATGCTGGAGCATTTCATGAAGGCAAGGCTGAAACACCGGTTGAAACGGTTGACGATTATCAAGAATGGGAAGAAGAGAAGCCAAAAATCTGTTTCCTGAATCACAACTCAATCTGCCAGCATCATAGCATGAAAGTCGTTCAGGGATGGGGATATAGCGATTCAACCGCTGAAATCAGCAGCGCCTTCACGGTTCTGTCCGCAGATCAATCTTTCTCGCAGATAGCCTTTCCCCCGGGGAGCTTGTTATACTGCGCGTTCCAATGAACTAAGATTGACCGATACATGAATAATTCAGAACTGATTTCATACGACGATGTCATCGAAGCCGCTTACGATATTTTTCTCGAAATGGCGCAAGACAGCCTCGAACCCGCCGATGTCCTGCTGTTTACAGCACAATTTGATGACCGTGGTGCAGCCGAAGTTGTCGAAACCGGCAGTGACTGGCCAGAACACGTCGGCTTCCCCGTTGAAGGCGAAGAATATGCTGAAGTACGCATCGGTCTGGTCAATGAAGCAAATGACGAACTGGATGACGTGTTCGCCCGTTTGCTCATCAGCCGCGACCCGGATCATAAGTTCTGCCACATTTTGTGGAAACGCGACTGAGTCCGAAACAAATCATACAAAAACGGCGCTGATTTCAGCGCCGTTTTTATTTCAGTCAGAGTCCGGGAATTCTCCGGACAGGCAGAGTTACACCAGAACCGGGGTTTCTTCCTGTGGGCTGCGTCTCACCCAAATGAGGCTGGCCACTGCAACCATCACCATTGCCACCATAATCGCACCCAGGCTGAACTGATCTTTTGCACTCAGCATGGATGCCACCAATGCTGCGATACCAGCGCCCAGGTTTTGCAAACCGCCGAGCACCGCTCCCGCCGTACCCGCATGGTACGGGAATGGCTCAACCGCAGCAGTCGTGGTTACCGGAAAAATCACACCCGAGCCAATAAAATACAGGAACGCACCGCCAATCAGGGAACTGACTGTCACCATACCTGCCAAACCCGGCAACAGAATGGTCAGAGCCCCGAAGCCCAGTGCGGCAAGTCCCAGATACAGCACGCGTTGCTGACCCATACGGTTGACCAGCTGTGAAGACAGCCAGGAGCCAAGCATATATCCCGGCAAAGGCAGCACAAACAACCAGCTGACCGTGGTTGGATCTAATTTCAAAACGTTACCGAGTAAAACACCCGCTGCCGCTTCAAAGACAGCTAATCCTGCAAAGGTTGCAACCAGACAAAGCACATACCCCTGAAACTTACGATTTCCAAGCACATATTTATAGCTGGTCGTCACACGCTCAACCCGACGCTTTTCCTTTGGCAGTGTCTCGGTGAACTGGCTCAGGACGATCAACGTCACCGCCGCTCCCAGAACCAGTAGGAACAGGTAACTGGCAGACCAGCCAAAAGATTCGGATAAATATCCGCCCAGCACCGGAGCAATCAGCGGGGAGAAAATAACCCCCATACTGACCAGACTGTTGACCCGGTGCAGTTCTGCCCCTTCATAACAGTCACGGGTCACGGTCCGGCACATCGCTCCGCCACAACCAGTGCCCATTCCCTGAATAAAACTTGCCAGCAGGAACACCTCAAAACTCGGCGCAAAGAGCGCCATTAAAGTGCCTGCGATAAAAATGCTCATGCCTGCCAGCATCACTGGCTTGCGTCCGATCCGATCCGACAATGGCCCGTATACAAACTGAGATAAACCATAAGGAATCAGGTAAGCCGCCATGACAGCCTGCAAGAATGCCGGTTTCACCGTGAAGGCCGCTGCCATTTGAGGAATAGCCGGCACGTACATGGTTTGGGTCATTTGCCCGACCGCGGCCAGAATGATAATTAGGAACAGTATTTTTGCCACACCGGCAGAATAAGATTGCCCGTTCACAACCTCACTCCTTACATGAATTCGAAGAGATAATGATAAATACAGGTCATCATAAAACGGCTGGGCTGAAAGAAGATTGAGAGATGGATTCAGAAATCACCATCGTCCATGAGCGCCGTTATGACAACATTTCGAGCGGGATATTATAGGCAGCCCGGCAGAACGACAAGTAAATACTGAGTTTGTCAGCACGATAGTTTATTATGATTAGGATTAGAAAAAGTAATCCAAAATCAGTAATTTTCAGGATAAAAAAAGCGAGCTCAGAAGCTCGCTGTTCACAACGTGGTCATCATCAGAGTCAGTCAAAATGGAAACGGTGTTTACCGCGGCTTGCTTTGGCACGCAGGTAATTTTCATTCCCCTCTTTCAGGTGCGCTTTCGTTCCCACCACTTCAGTGATCGAAATACCTAAAGCTTCCAGATCCTGAATTTTTTTCGGGTTATTGGTGATCAGCCGAATCGATTCAACACCGAGCGCTTTCAGCATTTGTGCAGCTTCCGTGAAATCACGCAAGTCATCGCCAAAACCCAGGTGATTATTCGCTTCATACGTATTCATGCCCTGACTCTGCAGCAGATAGGCATCAATCTTGTTATACAGCCCGATACCACGCCCTTCCTGGCGCAGATATAGCAGAATACCGCCTTCTTCAGCCATGCGTTCAATGGTTTCATCTAACTGCTCACCGCAGTCACAACGGGAAGAATGAAAAACATCTCCGGTCAGGCATTCTGAGTGCATTCTGACCAACGGTGTCGCGTTCTGTTTGTCCGCATTTCGAAAGACGAGAGCAACGTGCTCTTTACCGGAAGCAAGGCCTTCAAAAGAGAGAATATCGGCAGGGATATGGCTGTTTACACCGACTTTAAAGGGGACTCTGGCCCTTACATTTACCATCTTGTTCTATTACCTCTCACACAATCATGGTCTGGCGACGGATGATTGCTCAGTTATCTACCGACTCAGCTCATCACACAACTGACTTCAATGCGCTGCTGGTATGGATGTGTACTGATAATATCTAAAATTATGACACTAAAACAGTCATCACCCATGACTTCTGTCGTCAGTCAACGACAATCAATTGTTATAACATAACAAAATCATCAAAGACAACGTCAATCTCCGTTGATACAAGGGCATCAATACCAGCCTGCCCTTGCCTGCCAGGTCAGCTGTTAACGATGAGGCGAATCCTGTATTTCCTGAGTCATACGAATCAGGGTATCGAGAATCCGCTCGCCATCAGCGCGCAGACCGTTGTGCTCATATTCATTGGTCATCCAGGCCCGGCTGTTCGGCATGTTTGCCAGAACCTGGCGACTGTAATCAAATTCTACATACATGTCTTCGACGTAAACCGCTGCGGCTAGCGGCACTTTGTTTGCGGCCAGTTGGCTAGCATCATATAAAGCAGGCCAGTCCGACTTCTCAGCAAGCATGTTGGCGGCTTCCTGCAGAGGCTTCAGGGTTTCCAGCTGCTCAAACATCCACGGATAAACCATTTCACCGGTAAAACAGAAATCCCGGCCAGACTGATAATGGCACTGCGGAAATTCATCCCGTACCCGATGCGCCGACCAGCGTGACGCTTCATGCTGGCAATAAATAGATTCATGAAGAATCGCATAGATCGGATTGGTCTGATAAGACTGCTCAGCCAACATGGCATTGAGGAAACTGTAACTCAGCTCAGACTGCCCGTTTACATCAACAAAGGCATTTTCCAGCTGATAATACAGATCTAAATCACCGCCGCTGCGGCCCAAATGAATCCCAATCAGCTGAAACTGTTCAACCGTAAACCGCTGACCATTGGGCAGCCTGACCTCGTTCTCCAGCAAATGATCTGCAATCCGGTTACACAGCACCTGTACATCAGGAAAACGTCGGAAAAACGCAGCGTTTTTATCTAACAGGCGACGATATGTTGCCCTGTAGACCACATCGGCATGACCTGAAACCGGTGGGATCCCCCCGGTCACATACGCCCTTGTCAGACTTTCCGGATAATAAGACAGATAATGCAGCGTACAAAAACCGCCAAAGCTCTGGCCTAACAGCGACCACTGCTTTACGCCCAAAGCTTCACGGATGGCTTCCGCATCGCGCACAATATTATCAGCACGAAAATGACTGAGGTATTCTGCCTGCTCCAGCGCCGTCAGATCCGACAATGTTTGTGCATGAACCGGCTGACTTTGCCCTGTACCACGCTGATCCAAAAGCAACACACGGTATGTTTTCAAAGCCCGTTTCAGCCACCCGCTCTCGGCATCCGGGCGCGGAGATGGAAAACCCGGCCCACCTTGCAGGTAAACCAGCCAGGGTAAATCTGAGTGCTGCTTATCTCGGGCAACCACTTCCCGGGCAAACACCTGAATGCGGGCACCATTGGGTTGCTGATAGTTCAGCGGCAACTGAAAAAAATGCGGCTGACAATACATATCGCCGATAAAGAAACCTTGTTGCATTGATCCTCCATGATTTGGGATGAGAGTAACGAGCGCACTGTATCAGATTTCACTAAATATTGTCATTTCAGACACATCTGGTGTGGTCATGCAGCGAGTTGACTTCATATCATGCTTTCAGAATGGGAGTTTACCGATCGAATCTTTTGCAAAAAGATACGATGATAATGAGATCAGAAATTCAAACTATCTGTCCGCACTGCTATACGATGACTTTTCCATCATTATTGAATTTCCGCGTCGTAGATTCCGGCCGTATTGAAAAAGAAATGTCCTGCCTGCAACTTCAGCATACTGACCCATGCCCTTCTATTCGTGATTGAAGGACATGGGTCGTGTCATGCGTTCCCGGATGTGGCGCAAAACTTACCTGACACTTGTGTGCCGGTTGAGGAGATCAGCAAAACACTCAAGAAATTCGCGACCAACCTGACGGCCTTGCTGATAATCCAGATCAAGGTCCTGACGGCTGCTGAGCAATGCTTTACTTTGCAGGTTTTTTTCCGGAGCCAGCTGAATCACCTTTAACGATTCCGGCGGATGAATCAGAAATTCATTGTCGGCTTTATAGCTCTGATAATACTTATTGAGCATATCGAGCACTTCCGAACGTTTACCGGTCAGTGACAGGAAACGCTCCACGTTCAGTCCGCTCAGCCACTTGCGGTAACCATTCACCACTTTCTTATCCTCAGAAAGCTCCTGATTCAGCGCATCAGCTGCCTGAATCCCCGCCTGCTCTTTGTCCCGCCAAATGCTTTTCCAGAGCTCAAAGTGGTCCGTGAAATCCTGACGTATCGCCTTCACTTTATCCAGAGACTCATTCAGGCTGAAACGCTCTATATATTCCGGCAGTGCCTGTTCAATCCGTTCTCGCCAGTCATCAAATACCCCGGGTGTTTGCTGCGGCAGTTGCAATGGCTCAGTGCGGATGACAATCACCAGTTCCGCGCCCCGCTTCCATGCTTCCTGCACAGGCACTGCAGCACTGACTCCACCATCAACCCACTCCAGATCGTGTAAGTTCACCGGCAAGTTATACAGTAAAGGAATCGCACAGGTCGCCCGCAGCACATCGCGCCAGTTCTCCTGGTACATTGGCAGGTAAATATCCTGCAAGGTATCTTTGCGAGTCGCGCAGGCCAGCGCCTGGCGATAAGTTAACACCCGACGGGCAGTCGCAATGTCGAGGGGCGTATGTCCGTCCTGTTCAATTTGACTGAAAGCCCAGTCCAGATTCATCGGTTTTTGCTGGCTGAGATACTGATAAAGATTAAAAAACTCATTCTGAGTCGTCAGATTTGTGATGAAGTCATGGCCAAACTTATGCTGACGGCTGATATATGACGAAAGGTTTAAAGCACCGGCAGAGGTGCCAATATAAAGTTCAAACGGGTCAAAACCCGCTTCGAGAAATGCATCAAAGACGCCTGCTGTAAAAATACCCCGTTGACCGCCGCCCTGAACAACGACAGCAATTTTTCGCTTTTTTACGCCTGTTAACTGTGCGGCAAAAGTTTCAACCAGGTTGAGATCTAAATCTCCGAGGCTAAAAGGCAAGTGATTCATATGTCTTACTCACTCTGCAAAAACATAAACTCCCCTCTATTCTCTTATTTAAGCGCAAAGCTCGGCAGTAAGAGTCAAAAAATAGACAGAGTGATGATATCGATTAATGCGTGATTGCCGTCAATCCGAATCCGAAAAGGACTATCATAATGATGAATGCGACGGCTAAAGCAATTTTAAATTCAGGGGTTAGATGATTCATATAAACTCCAAATTTACTGCCGCTACGGAGGCCACATTTCGCCACCCTAACGGCAACTGTTTTAAAAATTGTAGCCTCGCCTTGAACCTTTGACCATTTAGAAAACATGGTTTTAGGGTGATAATCACAATTCTCCCAACTGGCATAAGGATGAATCAATGTATTTATATAACAAATACTTACTACCTTTAATTGTCATTTTCAGCCAGCTTTATCTCCCAGCGGCTCAAGCCAATACGAGTCAACCTGTTTACATCACGCCCTACTGGGGCTACACATTTCCTGACAACATTGATGCTAAAGGAGGAATCAAAATCTCTCCTGAGAAATCAGACCTTATCGGCATCACAATTGAAAGCGACTACGGAAAACAAAGAGATTTCAACGGCCGGATTGGCTTCACAACCCAACACCTGAAAACAAGCACCAAAAATTTCAGCGGCGACGACAGCTTCACCTTTTTTCATTTCCAGGCCAGCAGCCATTACCGCATCGTCTCAAAGCTGACCAGTTTTATCGGCCTGAGCCTTGGCGGCACCCTGACGGATGCCAGCTGGTCAAACCAAGATGTTTTACTCTCTGGTGGCGGATTCTTCGGTTCCGACTTCTTTATTAACCCAAATATCAGAATTCGTTTGGAAGCTCGATGGCTGGCAAGTCGTGTTGATGGAAAAACAAGCACCCGGTGCAAGACCGACTCAGGCACGCAGGACTGTGAAATCAATATAGATAATGACTGGCTCAGCTTTTACCAGACCAATCTTGGGATCAGTTTTGTATTTTGAGTAAAAACACTAAAGATTATTGTGTATGAACTTGATAGTGACAATGTTGCAAAAGTCTAATTTTTGACTATTTGTTAGTCATAGGTACCAATTTGTTAAATAAAATAAAATACTCAATAAGAAGACGCGCATAGTTAAATCTTCTATACATTTCCTTAACATCTTACGATTCTCACAAAACGGAGGAAAATACCCACAATAAAGGCTGAGTAATGCCAATAGCACAAAAGTTACTGTCTATTGCGCTAGTAAGTATCAGTGGTTAATCTCAACTCAACTGCGTGGGGTTTCAATCCAAATTCTGCGCAACAGGAAGTAAATACTTAGAATAAAAAACTTAAATAGTGCTGTTTCATAGAGAATAGCAGTACATAAGGAGATACTTATGAAACGCGAACAATGGGGAACCCGAGCCGGTTTTATCCTGGCTGCTGTGGGTTCTGCTATCGGGTTGGGGAATATCTGGCGTTTCCCATATATGGCTTATGAGAATGGTGGTGGCGCATTTTTTATTCCTTACCTTTTCGCCATGCTGACCGCCGGGATTCCATTCATGATCATGGAATTCAGCCTGGGTCATAAACTGCGTGGTGCCGCGCCAAGGGCATTTGCCAAGCTGGGAGGCAAACTTGAGTGGCTGGGCTGGTTCCAGGTATTTATTGCCGCTGTCATTGCAGTTTACTACGTCGCTGTGATTGGCTGGGCCATTTCGTATATGGGCTTTGCCTTTACACAAAGCTGGGGAACTGACACCAATGCATTCTTCTTCAGTGAATACCTGAAACTGGGAGACAACTCACCAAGCAAACTGGGAAGTTTGCAACTGCATATTGCCATCCCAATGGTCATCGCATGGGGGATTGCTTTCGCTGCCATCTTTACCGGTGTGAAAGGCGGGATTGAGCGCGCCAGTAAAATCATGATGCCGCTGCTGTTCATCATGGTGCTGGCACTGATTGCGCGAGTCATTTTCCTTGAAGGTGCAATGGATGGTCTGAATTACCTGTTCCGTCCTGATTTCACCAAGATTCTGGACGCCAAAGTGTGGTCTGCTGCTTACGGACAGATCTTCTTTACCCTGAGTGTCGGCTTCGCCATCATGATTGCCTACTCCAGCTATCTGCCAGAGAAATCTGACATCAGTAACAACGCTTTTATGACCGTACTGATCAACTGCGGATTCTCTATGGTTGCGGGTATCCTGATCTTCTCCGTCCTAGGCTACATGGCACAAGAACAGTCAAAACCACTGACTGAGGTTGTGTCTGCCGGTGTTGGTCTGGCATTTGTAACCATTCCTGCAGCAATTAACCTGCTGCCTGCACCATACATTCTGGGCCCGGTTTTCTTCTTGGCTTTGGTTGTAGCCGGTCTGAGTTCACACATCTCGATTCTGGAAGCTGTCACTTCTGCAGTCATCGACAAGATGAAATGGTCTCGTAAAAAAGCCTCTACCGCTGTCTGCGGACTGGGCTTCCTGATTTCAATGGCCTTTGCAACAAACGGGGGTTTGCTGCTGCTTGACCTGGTGGACTACTTCATTAATAACGTTGCCCTGCTGGCAAGCTGCCTGGTGGAGCTGCTGGTGATTGGCTGGCTGCTGAAAGTGTCTGATATCCGAGCTTACGTTAACAAGATTTCTGAGTTTTCTATTGGTATCTGGTTCGAAATCTGTATCCGTTTCATCAGCCCGATCATGCTGGCGATTATTCTGGGTAAAAACCTGTTGAACACAGTCGACCAGGGCTACGGCGGTTATGCAATGTCTGATCTGCTGATCCTGGGTTGGGGCCTGGTTGCAGCTATGTTCGTTGTTGCCGTTATCATCAATGTGAGCTCTAAACCACAAAACGGAAGTGAGGTGTAAGTATGACAGCTGGTGCTATTATCATGATGCTGTTTGGCCTGGGGATCACCTGGGGAGGCGCAGCCTACTGCATCTCCGTTGCCATGAAAAATAAAGCATAACCATGACAAGAGGCCTTCGGGCCTCTTTTTGTTTTACCCGCCTGCGGACCCGAACTTTTTGACACTTTTAACTTTAAGAACAAAGAATTGAGTCATGTTTCATACTCTTTACACTCGGGTCATGTTTCCTTGTAAGATTTCTTTCCTTTCGCTTGCTTCTGCCGCTACAATTTGACAAATAATCCTGATGTCACGGTACTTTATGTCAATTGTGCCGGTATGTATTACTAAAAATCATTCAAGGAAAAACCATGAAGTATTCAGCTCTTGCTCTTTCATTAGCCCTATTACCCGCTTCTGTACTCGCCGCCACAGAAAGTTGTGAAAGCGAGAAATACCACAAGTATGTTGATGCTTCTCTGAACTGGTATCAAAACCTTGTTCAGCTTGCCGTACAAAAAGATCCGAACCTGCAAGAGGTCGGTGACTGGTTTCTTGAAGGCAGAACGCATCACTTTGAACTGAAACGTGAGGCTGTAGACTGGTATCTGACCCATGATGAAAGCCATCTTGATTTGTCTCAGTCGATCGAATCGTGGCTGAAGCTGAGCCAGCAAGATATTAAAACGCTTTCAGAACAGAAAGGTGCTCTGGGAGATTACGCCAAAAAAGTTTTTGAAGATCGCCAGGGCGCACCTCATCCCAAAAATTACGAACTGCGCAGTGCATTTGCTGAGTTACTTACACACCCTGATGACATTGATAAGCCTCTGAAAGAATACAACCAACAAATGAGCGCTATTGCCTCGACTGAGTGTAAATAGTCGATTTTTCCTCACGCCGGGCGATCCTCGTCCGGTGTCGTTTTCGAATTTTCCCAAGACAATTACGCACATTTCCAGTACATTAGCTGGATTTGCCGACGTTAACTAAAAGTAACAATTCATTATGGCAGTGGAAAACAGACAAGCTGAAGCATCTCTTGAGACCCTGCACCGTATCTTTACCGTGCCAGAAGCACCTGATTCGACTCTGGGCCGGATCGAAAAAGAGATCTCCGAAAACCTCAATGCCTTTTTGCAAACGCACATTGCTGCGCAGGAAAAGCCGCTGACAGAAATTGAAAAGGATTTTTCCTCCGCCTCAGTGCCGGAAAAGCCCTGCTTTGTATCAGATCACACGCATTTTCTGCTGAATAAACTGGTTGCACAGTCTGTGCATACTTCAGCACCAACCTTCATCGGTCACATGACGTCGGCACTGCCCTACTTCCTGATGCCACTCTCTAAGATCATGATTGGTCTGAACCAGAATCTGGTGAAAATTGAAACTTCCAAAGCATTTACGCCACTGGAGCGTCAGGTATTAGGTATCCTCCATAACCTGATTTATGGTGAAACCGATGCCTTCTATCAACGCTGGATGCACAGCGCTGAACACTCTTTAGGTGCCTTTTGTTCAGGTGGAACCATCGCAAACATCACTGCGTTATGGGTTGCCCGTAATAATTTACTGAAACCTGATGGCGATTTCAGAGGTGTTGCTCAGGAAGGTTTGTTCCGGGCCATGAAACACTACGGTTATGATGATCTGGCAATTCTGGTTTCAGAACGCGGCCATTATTCACTGAAAAAAGCGGCCGATGTTCTGGGTATTGGCCGGGAATGTCTAGTGGCGATCAAAACCGACGAGAACAACAAAATTTGCACCGATGATCTGAAAGCCAAAATCGAATCTCTGAAAGCCAGAAATATCAAACCATTTGCGATTATTGGCGTTGCCGGCACAACAGAAACCGGTAATATCGATCCGTTAGACGAACTGGCTGATATTGCGCTGGCGCACAACTGTCATTTTCACGTTGATGCTGCCTGGGGTGGCGCCACGTTGATGTCAAACAAATACCGGACGCTCCTGAAAGGAATTGAACGCGCCGACTCTGTCACCATTGACGCTCACAAACAATTGTACATCCCTATGGGTGCAGGCATGGTGATTTTCAAAAATCCGGCCCTGATGTCCGCGATTGAACATCATGCTGAATACATTCTCCGGAAAGGTTCCAAAGACCTCGGCAGCCACACGCTGGAAGGTTCCCGAAGCGGTATGGCAATGTTGCTGTTTGCCAGCCTGAATATCATCAGCCGTCAGGGTTACGAACTGTTAATTAATAACAGCATTGAAAAAGCATGTTATTTTGCTGAGCTCATTCAGGCCGATGCCGATTTTGAACTGATTTCGGAACCGGAACTTTGCCTGCTGACCTACCGGTATGTGCCTCAGGAAACCCAGAAAGCACTGGCAATTGCGAATGACGAAGACAAACAGGCCATTCATGAGGCGCTGAACGATTTAACCCAGTACATTCAAAAACGTCAGCGCGAATCCGGAAAATCATTTGTCTCTCGGACCCGCCTCATGCCCGAACAGTGGGACCGACGCATCACCACGGTCTTCCGCGTCGTGCTGGCCAATCCGCTGACGACGGCGGATATCCTGAAAGATGTTCTGGAAGAACAGAAACAACTGGCTCAAACCAGCCTGCAAAGCCTGCCGAAAGTCAGAGCGATCACAGCCCGGATTCTGGCTCAGTCATCTGAAGAGATCCGCGATTAAATCTGCGTGCTGACAGGAAGCAAACATAAAAAAACCGGACATTTGAATGCCCGGTTTTTTTATTACTTCAGAACGAATTAAGCGGATTTCACATCCTGGTCCTCATTCATCCGTCGGTGACCTTCTGTCAGATGAACAAAATCGACCAGGTCATCTCCTGACACCTGGAAAGCCTGACCAAAACCTTTCACGAACAACCCTTGTGTCGGCTCCAGACGGAACAGATTAAAATCTTCCAGCCCACTCAGCCCATCCACAATCTCACCAAACCGGGCTTTCAGTGCTTCAATACCAGCCTGCCAGCGCTCAGTGTGACGTTCAACCAGCACCACATCCGCTTCAAATGTTAGTCTCATCCGTGCAAAAATGGCTTTTGATTCTGCTTCATCTTCGATCATCATCAGCGAAACCTGTGGGTTTTCAAGCAGGTTACGCGCATGACGTGCAATACGGGAAATCAGGATATAGTAACCATCTTCAAGAAGAGCGAATGGCGCATAACTGACATTCGGCTTGCCGTCTGCATCGACCGTTGCCAATTGCAGTGTCTGGCAAGTTTCACGAAATTCCTGGATCTGTGGGCCCAGGCGATTTTGCAGTCGTTCTTGTTTCTCTTGGCTCATGACGCTTCTACTCCAACAAAAGCTTATCCAACAAAAGCTTGCTTTAATGCATTAAACTTCTCGACCTGCTGAGGGATGAGCTGACGTTTCTCATCACGGCCAAGATAAATCTTAAAAATACATTCACCGTTTTCGGCCAGAAAACCAATGAAGTAACTTTCATTTCCGCGCATCGGTTTACTCACCAATACGACATCTGATACCCAGTCCAGTTTCAGATGACCATGCATCTCACCTGGTTTTCCCATCAGATTGTAAAAACCACGGGCTTCTTTACCTTTCGGAAATGGCGCCTTCACTTCAAAGATAGACCCCATTGAATGCACAATTGTCGTCATTACGCCCCACTCCGGAAGCATTTCCAGAATTGACTGTGCGTGATTTCCGCTGATTCGCGTGACAAGTTCATCAGGTAACGCCATGATGATCTCGCCTTCCGTCACTTCCAGTGTTTCAGCCATCAATACCGCATGCAGATTTGGATTTTCTTCCAGCATAGTGCCGACTTTCGTTTTCAATTCCGCAAGACTGAATTTTTCAAACACGCGCTGCGCTCCTTCCTGATCCATCACTTTCTATAGTGATGAATGAGAATTAATCTTATTTCATGAAATGATAAGGAGAGATTTGCTCTTTTGCAAATGATAATTGATATTATTTGAAAGCCATGGATAATATGCTCAAGCGATAATAATTATCACTTCCTATAATGCAATAACTTGTTTGGGAAGGCGAAGACTGTCTTTTCTACGCAATGAATATTGTTCGTTTTAGTTCATCCGGTGATAACACTGGAATTTCCCAAAATAAAAAACAAGGAGTTATCATGAGACGAGCGGCACTTTCTGCTGTTTTTCTTCTGACTGCCGCGACTGCCTGGGCAGGCGATCGACTGATTAGTGCGGGTTCAGGCATTACGGAGCTCGTTTATGCGATGGGGGCAGAAGATCAACTTGTCGCTGTTGATATAACCAGCAAGTCCTATGTTCATGATGACATACCAAAGTTGGGATATCATCGGCAGCTCTCTGCCGAAAGTATCATTGCCCTTGCCCCTGATCACCTTTTGGGCTCCGAAGAAATGGGCCCGGAGTCAGCACTTTCTCTGTTACGTCAGGCCGGCATTCAGGTCGATATTCTGAACTCAGGTGAAACCATTGCTGATCTGATGCAACGGATTCAACAAGTCGGTCAGCTGACCGGAAAAACACAAAACGCAGAAGTGTTAGCCGCTGAGGTTCAACATCGAATTTCTGTGATTGAGCAGCGACTTGCAAACCAGAAAAGCAGAAAACGTATCCTGTTTCTGACCATTCACGGCGGAAGAGCGCCAATGGTCGGTGGCAGCAACACAACGGCAAATACCCTGATTCAGCTCGCAGGCGGTTTAAATCCAGCCGCGATCCAAATTGATGCTTATAAGCCACTGTCATCAGAAGCAATGGTTGAAATGCAACCCGATGTGATCCTGCTCAGCACGCATACCAGTCAGTCAATTGGCGGCAAAGATGGCTTGCTGAAAACACTGCCGCTGCTTGCTGCAACACCTGCCGGCCAAAACAAAGCCATTATCACAGTGGATGGTACCGCACTCATCGGCGGGTTAAACCTCAAAACTCTCGAAGAAGCAGAGCGGCTGAATCAGACACTGTATGGCCAGTAAACTTATGACAACAACTTTGAACCGCAGCCGTACCTTTACCAGACAGCGTTTGCCAGCCACTGCCTTACTGCCCGCCGTTTTTGCCATGCTGTTATTTGCCATTGCCTCTTCCATCGTTGTCGGCCCCATGTCGATCAGTTACGCCGATGTCTGGCTGTCACTGCTTCCGGGACAGGATCATGTCGCAACGCACATTGCGCTCATCATTCAGCAAGTCCGTTTACCACGCACACTGCTGTGTATCGCGATTGGTGCAGTTCTGGCGCTCTGTGGCACGGTCATGCAGGGACTGTTTCGCAACCCGCTGGCCGATCCGGGCATTATCGGAGTCGCTGGCGGTGCAAGCCTTGGTGCCGCTTCGGCGATTGTTCTGTTCAGCTCAATGGCTGCATCTTTTCCATTACTTTTAACGCTGGGGACAGTACCGGTTTTTGCTTTTCTTGGCGGCGCCCTGACAACCTGGATCGTATACGCCCTTGGCACAGATAAGACCGGCACTTCCGTGACGGTGATGCTGCTGGCAGGTGTTGCAATCAGTGCACTCTCAGGTGCGGCACTGGGACTGCTGAATTTCTTTGCGGACGATCAGGCGCTGCGCGACCTGTCACTCTGGTCCATGGGTTCTCTGGCGGGAGCTACCTGGCCGGGCATCACGCTGGCATTTTCTGCCCTGGCGTTCCTGTTCTGGCAATTTGATCGCAGATCCAATGCACTCAACGCTTTATTACTGGGCGAAGCAGAAGCAAAACATCTCGGCATTCAGGTCCAGTCTTTAAAACGATTGCTGATTTTATTTTGCGCGGCTGGTGTGGGTGTCGCTGTATCCTTATCCGGCGTGATTGGCTTCGTCGGTCTGATTGTGCCGCATCTCGGCCGTATGCTGGCTGGCCCGAATCACAAAACATTATTGCCACTCTCGGCTTTACTGGGGGCACTTATCTTGCTGGTTGCCGACATGCTGGCCCGTGTTATTGCCGCACCAGCCGAACTGCCGGTCGGTATCATCACCGCTTTACTGGGAGCACCGTTCTTTATAGCTCTGCTACTGAAACAAAAAGGCCGTTTACAATGATTCATCATATCGTTCGCCCCCTTCGCCCCCGGCACGAAAAACAGCAATCACCGGTGCTTTCAGCCGAGGGTTTATCACTGCAACTTGGCGGTAAAACGTTACTGGATCAGCTGAACATCAGTTTCCGCAGCGGAGAGTTAACAGCTTTACTCGGCCCGAATGGTGCCGGTAAAAGTACTTTACTCAAAGTGCTTTGCGGTGAAATTGGTGCCAAAGGTGATGTGTACTATTTTGGTCAAAAGCACAGCGACTGGCAGCCATCCCTGCTGGCCAAACACTTGGGTGTACTTCCTCAGCACAGCAGCCTGTCTTTTGGTTTTACTGCGCAGGAGGTCGTTGAACTTGGCTGTATGCCACTTGGCCTGAAGCGCACAGATTGTCTCCGAATTACCCGGGAATGCATGACGGCTGTTGGGATCAGTCACCTGAGCCAGCGTCAGTACCCCACTCTTTCCGGCGGCGAGAAACAACGTGTTCATTTTGCCCGTGTACTGGCTCAGCTCAGCAATGCGGAAGACCAGTGCATTTTAATGCTGGATGAACCGACCTCAGCTTTAGACCTTGCCCATCAGCACAGTTGCCTGAAACTGGCAAAAGATATGGCCCGTAAAGGAGCCGCCGTCATCCTGGTCATTCATGACCTCAATCTTGCAGCTGAATACGCAGACAGACTGGTATTGCTGAATAAGGGGAAGATACAAGCAGACGGTGATGCCTGGCATACCCTGACCACTGAGAATATCAGTTCCGTTTATGGTTCCCCGGTGATCATCGAATCTCACCCCCGCGGGCACTTTCCGATCGTCCTTTCAGCCTGAACCTCCTGCAAGGGCATCGCTGAGCCGTTGCCCTTGCACAGTACTTACAATGTAAAGACTGAAACAACTTTCAAGTTGCCAGTATTCTTGAGCTGCATCAAGATTCCCCCCACATTTCAAGAGAAACGTTGCACTGTGCGTGAGTCCTTGTAGAATGTGAGCGCAAGCGATTAACCGATGAAATAAATAGCAATAGAAAGTCAGACTTCATATCGGTGTAAGGTATTGTTACCACTCGGCCTGAGCCACTCATTTCCCGCCGCTATCCTCGCAGAGAAGCGGCGTTTTAGCGTCTGGCAAATATGAAAAGACCCTGATCAGGGCCTGAAGACTAGAAGAACAATTATGGCAACCATTAAAGATGTTGCACGTATGGCAGGTGTATCTACTACCACAGTCTCACACGTGATCAACAAAACCCGCTTCGTAGCGGAAGCAACACAGAAAAAAGTGTTGGCGGCAGTTGAAGAATTGAACTACGCGCCAAGCGCCGTCGCGCGCAGCCTGAAATGTAATACAACCAGCACCATCGGCATGCTGGTGACAAAATCGACCAACCCATTCTTTGCCGAGTTGGTGCATGGCGTTGAAGAGTACTGCTATAAATCCGGTTATACGCTGATTTTATGCAACACCGAAGGTAATCTGGCCAAACAGAAGGATTACCTGCGCATGCTTTCTGAAAAGCGTGTGGATGGTCTGCTGGTGATGTGTTCTGATCTGGATGATCAACTGCTGGAACAGTTAGAGCGGCAGCCTGATCTGCCCATGGTTATCATGGACTGGGGTCCTGCACGCCCAAAAACAGATAATATTCAGGATAATGCAGAACTTGGCGGTTATCTTGCCACTCGTCATTTTATTGACAATGGACACAGTAAAATTGGTTGTCTTTCCGGCCAGAAAGATAAATCTACCTGTCGTGAGCGGCTGAAAGGTTTCCATAAAGCCATGAGCGAAGCTGGTCTGACGGTCAATGAAAACTGGATCATTGAAGGTGATTTCGAATGTGAATCTGCCGTAGATGCAGCCAATGCTTTTATTGCCATGAAAGAGCGTCCAACTGCTATTTTCTGCTTCAATGACATTATGGCAATGGCCTTAATCAGTACATTTGAACAAGCAGGGATCAATGTACCAAATGATATTTCAATTATTGGTTATGACAATATTGATCTGGCCCCGTACTTTTCACCACCTCTGACAACAATCCACCAGCCAAAACGCCGTTTAGGCAAGACTGCTGTGGAAATCCTGATGGAACGTGTGAAAGATAAAAACCATGAATTTCAGACTTTTGAGATCAATCCTGAGCTCGTGGTTCGCCGTTCCGTCAAAAAAATAACACATCCATAAAAAACGATATTAACCTACATATATTGATAAACAGCCGATATAAACACCCATATCGGCTATGTTTATATGGAATATTACTACGCTACAGAGGAATTGATGGGATAATCAGTTAGTTTCTGTAAAATTTATACGATTTTTATTGCGAAGAGTATCACAATTTTTTGTGCGATCGATATCAAATTTGTCTTATTGATATATGATTAAACAGTCACGAACAAGGCAAACCATCTGAAAGGATGGGACGCAAAGCTTCCGGCCTAAAAGCAATGACTTAGTGATAAAGTTATTACTCATGGTAGCGGGGTTGCCGATGGATGAAGTGAAGTTTATGGGACACTTTTGTCATTCTTATGACAAAAGACTCATAATCTTATGCACAATTGAATCCTCGCTCCGTTGTTTGGTGACTTCTTTTGTTGAAATTCCTAACCGAGAAAAGAAGCATGGACAAACCACTACTGAAAGATTCAATTCGTTTATTTGAGAAATTTGGCCAGATTAAATCTCGCTCAATGTTTGGCGGTTTTGGCATTTTCGCAGGTGAAACGATGTTTGCTCTGGTTGTTAGCGACAAGCTGCATCTGCGCGCTAACGCGAAAAATGAAGAAACCTTTAAACAAGCTGGCCTCAAACCGTACGTTTATCAAAAACGCGGTTTTCCTGTCGTCACAAAACACTATGCCATTCCGGAAAACTGGTGGGAAACCCCAGAAGTCATTCTGGAGCACGCTGAAGTTTCTCTCAATGCAGCTCAGGCTGACAAAGAGAAAAAAATGCAGGCTAGCCCTAACCGCATTAAAGATCTGCCAAATCTTCGCCTTGCCAATGAGCGTATGCTCAAGAAAGCAGGCATCAACTCTGTAGATCAGCTGTTTGAAGTTGGTGCTATCGGTGCTTTTCAGGCGCTGCAGGAATCTCATCACGAGTCATTGAGTCTGGATTTGCTTTGGGCGTTAGAAGGCGCAGTCAGTGGAAAACACTGGTCTGTGATTACCCCACAACGTCGAAATGAGCTCCTGTCCAAACTAGAAGTCAATTCTGGCGCTCATCACTAAGTATTCAGATTATTTTGCCAGTGCAGCGATTTGCACTGGCTTTAAATAATCTGCTTTAGCCCTGGCACCCTGTCAGGGCTGTGTAAAAAACAGACAAACCTCACAAACATTAATAACAATTCCATCAGTTAACTTTTCTTCAGCTTCGCCGCCTTTAGAATGTATGTTTTGCATCAGAAAGGAGGTCATATGCGCTCATCTACGCCGTTTCCGGGCCAGACTGACACAATTTTCAAAGATAAATTCCACAAATGGCCAAAACTGATGCGCTACCTGGTCTTTATCAGTTTGCTTCCTTCTGCCGTTCTGCTCATCTTTGCGCACACACCAACCGGCACGGAAAGTAACCTGCTTCCCTCTTGCCTGGTTGCCTCTGTAATCAACATTCTGCTGATTAGCTGGGGCCTGATCCTGAAAATCAAAGCCCGTAAATACTGGTATCGAAACTATCACATTGGCAAAACCATCCTGCTTGCCCTGTTGCCGCTCATCGCCAGTACATATCTGGTGCTGGATACCAATACTCGCAGCTCACTCACCAATCAGCCTGTTGCGCGTACTGTACAACTTTCAATCAACTGATCACAAAAGCTAAATCAATACCCCCATTTCTGAAATTTGTCCGGATCTGAACGGTCGGTATGATAAACCGCTTTCTCCGGAGAACTTCCAGTGCGTGTACCGGCAAAAAAACGCTACTCCATTTTAATCCGTCCCCTGCTCTGGCTGCAAAAACGCCATTTCGGACAGCCGCTGAATCCGGCTTTACTTTGGGGACGCCGACCCGTCTTGTTTTACCTCGTGGCCAGTTTCTTTGGTTACTTAGACAGAAAACGATCACCGTTGTCTGATGTGATGCGATCCCTTGTCTGCGTCCGTGTTTCTCAGCTCAACGACTGCGCGTTTTGTGTCGATGCCAATGGCATGAGACTGGCGCAACGCTGCCAATCAGTCGAAAAAATACAAGCCCTGACTCAATGGCAGGAAAGTCCGCTGTTTGATACTCAGGAAAAAGCAGTACTGGCCTATACCGAAGCAATGACAGTCACCGGTAATCGTGTAACTCAGCAGATGGTTGATAATCTGAAACAATGGTATGACGAAGATGCTCTGGTCGAGCTGACAGCGTTAGTCAGTTTCCAAAACCTGTCTGCAAAGTTTAATACCGCTTTGGATGTCCCTTCGCAGGCATTCTGCTCGATTCCTCTGAATCAGCAACCGGCACCGAAACAAAACGATACCAAACGCGATCAGCTCACTCACCAAGCAGATAAGCACCGATGAACCGATTCAAAAAACCTTTGTTACTGGCTTTCATTGCCGCCGCCTTTATCGCCTGGTTCGCTTTCGATCTGGGCAACTATTTCACGCTTGAACAAGCAAAAGCCTACCAGCATTCCCTGCAGGCCAGCATTATTGAGCACCCCTTATTGTCGAGTACGCTATTTTTCGCAGTTTATGTTGTACTGGCTGCCCTTTCCTTCCCGGGCGCTGCGGTCATGACTTTACTGGGTGCGGCGCTGTTTGGTTTCTGGTGGAGTTTGCTGGTCGTTTCATTTGCCAGCTCGCTGGGTGCGACACTGGCATTTCTGGCGAGCCGCTTCCTGCTGCATGACTGGGTACAACACAAGTTTGGACGACGCCTGTCTGCTGTGAACCGGGGTGTCGAAAAAGATGGTCCCTTTTATCTATTTACACTGCGTTTAATTCCCGTCTTTCCGTTCTTTCTGGTCAACCTGCTGATGGGCCTGACTCCGATGCGTGGCCATACTTTCTATTGGGTCAGCCAGTTGGGGATGCTACCCGGAACCATGGTTTACCTCAACGCGGGTACCCAGTTAGGAGAAATTGAATCTCTGTCCGGCCTGATTTCACTGCCGGTCCTGATCTCTCTGGTGCTGTTGGGGATTTTTCCATTCATTGCGAAAGGTATCATGGGTGTCATTCAGCAACGCCGCATCTATCAGCACTGGCAGCGTCCGACGCAATTCGACCAGAATATGGTGGTGATCGGTGCTGGCGCCGGCGGTCTGGTCAGCGCCTATATCGCTGCAGCCGTGAAAGCAAAAGTTACACTCATTGAAAAACACCGGATGGGCGGCGACTGCCTGAATACAGGCTGTGTCCCCTCAAAAGCCCTGATCCGCGCGGCTCACACCATGCACACCATCACCCGGGCGCCCGAGTTTGGCATTCAGACAAACACACCTCAGATCGATTTCACTGCGGTGATGCAACGTGTACATCAAGTTATCCGACACATCGAACCGCACGATTCTGAAGAACGCTACAGCAAGCTCGGCGTGAACTGCATTCAGGGAGAAGCACAAATTTTGTCGCCGTGGGAAGTGGAAGTAAACGGCGAACGCATGACCACCCGAAACATTGTCATCGCCACCGGAGCCCGCCCTGTTGTTCCGCCAATTGAAGGTATTGAACACATTAACTATCTGACGTCAGATACCCTCTGGTCAATCAGGGAACAACCCAAACAGCTTCTGGTCCTGGGGGGCGGCCCGATTGGGTGTGAACTGGCACAAAGTTTTCAGCGACTGGGCAGTCAGGTCACACTGGTTGAAATGACCGATCAATTGCTGATTCGTGAAGATGCTGATGCCGCGGCTCTGGTACATCAAAGCCTGATCAAGGATGGCGTCGAGATCAGACTGAAACAAAAAGCCACCAAATTTGGGACCAGAAAAACGGCTCAGGGAGAAACGACACAGTTTGTCATCCTGGAAGGCCCCCTGGATGAACGTCATGAAATCACGTTTGACACCGTGATTCTCGCCTTAGGCCGGGTCGCGAATGTCAGTGGATTTGGGCTGGAAACACTGGGTATCGGCGTTAACGAACGCGGAACCGTCGCAGTCAATGAGTATCTGCAGACGCAATATCCCAATATTTATGCTGTGGGTGATGTCGCCGGTCCATTTCAGCTGACCCATGCCGCTGGCCATCAGGCATGGTATGTGGCTGTCAATGGCCTTTTTGGCAAGCTGAAAAAATTCAAGGCTGATTATCGCGTGATGCCCGCCGTCACCTATACCTCCCCCGAAGTTGCGCGCGTAGGGCTCAATGAGAAAGAAGCAGCCAATCAGGGCACAGAAGTCGAAGTGACCTGCTACGGGATTGATGATTTAGATCGCGCAATTGCCGACGGAGAAGACTATGGTTTTATTAAGGTATTGACCCCGAAAGGGAAAGATACCATTCTCGGCGCGACCATCGTCGGGAACCAGGCCGGTGAGCTGCTTGCAGAGTTTACGCTGGCGATGAAGTATGGCCTGGGTCTGAACAAAATTCTGGGGACCGTCCACCCTTATCCGACGATGAGCGAAGCGAACAAATATACAGCCGGGGTATGGAAACAGGCGAACAAACCAGAACGCATCTTGGCATGGCTGGAGAAGTATCATCGCTGGCAGCGAGGTGGCTCTGCCCATGATAAGAAAAAAACAGACATTGCTGATCATCCGACGAACTTGCAGGAAAAATAAGGAAATAATCATCATGAAATTAACATGGATGGCGCTTTGCCTGACGTTGGCAGCGTCCCCGCTGATGGCAAGCGAAGCTCAGAATCAACCTGCAATGAGTGACATGAGCTGGAAAGACATTCAGCAGCGTGCACGCGGACAAACCGTATTTTTCAATGCCTGGGGCGGGAGCCAGCCTATCAACAGTTACCTGCGCTGGGTTGCCCGTGAGGTTAAAAGCCGCTATGACATTACGCTGAATCACGTCAAAGTCGCCGACATTGCCGAGACATCCCAACGCTTACTTGCGGAAAAAACTGCCGGAAAAAATACAGGCGGTAGTGTCGATATGGTTTGGATCAATGGCGAAAACTTCCGCACGATGAAAACCAACGAACTTCTGGATGGTCCGTTTGTGGCTCAGCTTCCGAACTGGAAGCTGGTCGATAAACGCTTGCCTGTTTATGAAGATTTTACGGAAAGCACTGATGGCCTGGAAGCGCCCTGGGGAGTCGGTCAGCTGGTGTTCATTCATGACAGTCAGACCCTGAGCAATCCGCCCGCAAGCTTTGCAGAACTACTAAGTCTCGCAAAAGCATTCCCGGGGAAAGTCACTTACCCGCAGCCACCAGCATTTCATGGCACCAGTTTCCTGAAAGCGGCACTCATTGAGCTGACCAATGCTGCCCCTGCCCTTTATGAACCGATCGATCCGGAAAAAGAGAAGGCAAAATTTGATCAAATCACGGCGCCGCTGTGGCGATATCTGGACCAGCTGCATCCGGTTGCCTGGCAACAGGGGAAACGTTTCCCGGGCAGTGCTACTGAAATGATGCAGCTGCTGGATGACCGGCAGCTTCTGGTCGCAATCACTTTCAATCCGAACGAAGCAAAAGCGGCTATCGAACGGGGGGATTTACCGGCCACTGCCAAAGCTTTTGCTTTTGAACAGGGCGCATTGTCGAACATTCACTTTCTGGCGATTCCATGGAATGCGAGTGCCAAAGAAGCCGCCCGTGTCGTGATTAATTTTCTGATGAGCCCGGAAGCACAGGCCCGCAAGTCCAATATTCAAATTTGGGGTGACCCGGCCATTCTGACCCCGGAAGCCTTGGGTTCTGAAGAAGAAACTCAGGGCTTCCAGCTTTATCAGGCCATTGCCGAGCCTCATCCAAGCTGGCAAACCGCGCTGGAGGCTGCATGGCAGCAGCGCTATGGACACTAATTGTGGCCAGAACCTGACTGTACATCATCGTGTTTTTGAATAAGTGACGTCGCAATATGTTGTATTTGTTGTTTATTGCTTCGCTGATCATCTGCTGTTTGCCCCTGGTGCCGGGATTGGTGGGAATTTTATTACCTGCCCTGTCCTGGCTGCCGATGGCAGGGCTGAATGAACCCGGTTTTCAGGCTTTTGGGCAGGCGTTTTCCTGGCCGGGTATTCAGTCATCGGTCTGGCTGACGTTGTTTACCGGCGTCCTCAGTACGTTGTTGGCTTTAATTTTCACGTTCCTGATCCTGCAAAAAAGCTGGGGCTCCCGCCGATGGCATACCGTTGAGTCCTGGTTATCACCCATTCTGGCTATCCCGCATGTGGCGTTCGCGATTGGGTTCGCCTTCACCTTCTCTTCAACCGGAATGATCGCCCGTCTCATCACATCACTGGGTGGCGATCCGGGCCAGTTTTCACTGCTGCAGGATCCTTATGGTCTGGGCCTGACACTGGCTTTAGCCATTAAAGAGACACCCTTTCTGCTGTTAATGAGTCTTTCCGTCCTGCAGCAGCTCAATGTCAGTCGCTTAATGGCTGTCGGCAGCGGACTGGGCTATAACCACGCGGCAACCTGGATCAGCGTGATCCTGCCGCAGTGGCTGCCCAGGATTCGGCTGCCTATTTTCGCAGTGCTGGCATACGGTATCTCTGTCGTCGATATGGCCATGATTCTTGGCCCCACCCGCCCGCCGACATTCGCCGTTCTGGTCTGGCAGTGGTTCAATGATCCGGACATCAACCTGATGCCGAGAGCTGCGGTTGGCGCTCTGCTGCTGTTATTGCTGGGTCTGGCACTGCTGGCACTGTTTCGCGTATTTGAATGGCTCATCTGCCGGGGCTGGCAGCAATGGCAGTACGCCGGACATCGTCAGCATCACCTGCCGGGCCGCCATCTTCACTGGCCGCTGATACTGGTGCCGATGATGGTCATTCCGGTGTTAATCACCTGGTCTGTTGCCCTGCGGTGGCGCTTTCCGGACTTACTTCCCAGCCGTTTCAGCCTGCAATTCTGGCAACAGGAAACAGCTTTCGTGGCAGAGCTGATTGCCACCAGCCTGCTGATCGCAGCCATCAGTACGCTGATCGCGCTGATTCTGACGATTGGATGTCTCGAGTACCGGGAAAAAACGGGGATCGGCCTCCCCGGCTGGCTCATTGCAATGCCAATGGTATTGCCACAGGTCTCATTACTTTTCGGAATTCAGGTCACCACCTATCTGATGCCGGGCCAGCATCATCTGCTCTGGGTGGTCTGGAGCCATGTGCTATTTGTGTTTCCGTATCTTTATCTGGCGTTGGATGGTCCCTGGCGCAGTTTTGACCGCCGCTATACCCAGACAGCCAGCAGTCTGGGCCTGTCTGCACTGGAAGCCTGGTGGCGAGTGAAGCGCCCCATGTTAATGCCCGCAATGTGTCTGGCAATCGCCGTCGGCTGCAGCGTGAGTCTGGCACAGTACCTGCCAACCCTCAGCCTGGGTGCTGGACGGGTGAGTTCGCTGACCACAGAAGCCGTTGCCCTGGCCAGTGGTCAGGACAGACGGGTCAGCGCCATATATGGCCTGCTGCAGGGACTGGTACCTTTCCTGCTCTTTATCATCGCAATGCTGGCAAGCCGCTATTATCAAACGAAAATGACCGCTGAAAAAACAACAAGGAATTCCGAGCCACATGTGCTTATCCGTGAAAAACCTCACTATAAATAACGGGGACCAGAGATTACTGACATCGCTGAGCTTCTCGGCAGCACGCGGGGAAATACTCACCATCATGGGCCCCAGCGGCTGCGGTAAATCGACGCTGCTGGGTGTGATTGCCGGTCACACTGCACCTGACTGTCACTATCAGGGCCAGATCAGTCTGAATGATCACCCGATTGATACTCTCGAACCGGACAAAAGGCGGATTGGCCTGCTGTTTCAGGACGACCTGCTCTTTCCTCATCTGAACGTCTGGCAAAATCTGGCCTTTGGTTTACCATCGTCAGTGAAGAAAAGTGAACGCAAAAAACGCGCTTACGAAACACTGGCAGCATTAGGCCTGACGGATCTGGCCTGCCAGAGTCCCGGTCAGATCTCCGGCGGACAGCGTGCTCGGATCAGTCTCATGCGCAGCCTGCTGGCAGAACCGGATGCAATTTTGCTGGATGAACCGTTCAGCAAGCTCGACAAAGACCTTCGGATACAGTTCCGGGACTTTGTTTTCAGCCAGATCCGACAGCAGAATATTCCGGCCTTAATGGTCACCCATGATCAGGACGATGTCCCGCCTGGCGGACAACTCCTGTTGTGGCCTGAACCACCGGGGGAGACCAGCGATGCTTGACCGTTATGCCATTCAGTTGCTCAAGGCCCCTGTCAATGGCCTTGGACGGCTTCTGGAAAAATCCCCTTTCAGTGCCAACCAAATGACCGTCACCGGTTTCATCATTGGCCTGCTGACTTTGCCCGCACTGATCTATAACCACTATCTGCTGGCATTGTTATTTATTGTATTCAACCGGATATTTGACGGCCTGGATGGTGCACTCGCCCGCCGAAGAGGCATCACAGACTGCGGGGGATTTCTCGATATCACGCTGGATTTTCTATTTTATTCGCTGGTGCCTTTCGGATTTGTGCTGGCTCAGCCGGATCAAAACGCCGTTGCCGGTGCATTTCTGATATTTGCCTTTGTCGGAACAGGCTCCAGCTTTCTTGCTTTTGCCATCATGGCAGGGAAACGGCAGATCGATAACCCGGTATATCAGCACAAGTCACTGTTTTATCTGGGAGGACTGACGGAAGGGACTGAAACGATTGCCTGTTTTGTACTTTTCTGTCTGTTCCCGGAGCACTTTGCCCTCATCGCCTGGATATTCGGATCCTTATGCTGGATCACGACTGCGACCAGAATATGGGCCGGTTACCAAACCCTGAAAACAACAGATTACTGACACAACACGTCAAATTGACCTTAAAAAAACAGCTGCTCAATTGAGCAGCTGAGGGTTCAGTTAACTGAATACCGGCAACTGTTGATTCTGTTTATCCAGCCGGCTGTGGAACTTATTAATTTCAATTTCAATTGCGTTGTAACTGCTGCTCATCAATTCCCCTAAAAAAGCAGGGGTATCCGGATGCTGACTTTGTAAAAACGCAGCCAGCAATTTGACATCATCCGGTCTGGGGCGATAGCTCAGATTAGGGAACGCGTTATAGATATAGTCGATAGCACTAGCCAACATGCCATGATTGCCTTGCTTAGTCTGTTGAGTCTGAGACAACTGATTATTCTGATTCATCATCATTGGATTACGTTGTATTGAATTTGACGACAGGCATCCTAAAGATTCTGAATGAAAGAATTATGACTTCGCACAGTGTTTATGTTGATTTTCATACCACTGCACGCATTTCAAACGACTTTGAGACTGCCCGCTCGTTTCTCCCCCTTGTAAGCGAACAATACGCTGTCAGCATTAAGTATTACCGCATCCATTCTCTGTGAAGTTGCTCACTATCTCCCAAATAATCTAATAACCAGCTCAGCGCCGGATTTAAACTCGCTTTATTCCAGGCCAGGCAACAGGGACTGACCGGTGTCGGCGTTGCCAGCGCGCGGGTGATTAATCTGCCGCTGTTTAGTTTTGGCGTGGCCATATGTTCTGGCACCACCCCGATGCCTAAGCCAGCTTCCAGGCACTGAAAAGCGCTGGACCAGTCCGGCACCATAATCCGCCGCTGATTGTTCATCAGCCAGGTGGTTCGCTTTGGCAATGCCCGGGAAGTATCTTCCAGGCAGATCGCGGGGTACCTGGCCAACGACGTTTCTTCCAGAGTAAGGTCGTGATTTGAAAGCGGATGACCCGGCGACATCACAAACAACCAGTTCAGACTGCCCATATCCCGGTAATCAAAATCCCCACTGACCGGTATTGCTGCGGTTGCACCAATCACCAGATCAGCCCGACCATCAGCCAGCGCATCCCAAACACCGTTATAAACTTCCATAGTCAGATGCAGCTCTACATCCGGAAATGCCTGATAAAAATCCCGAACCATGGTACTCACACGGCTTTGCCTGACCACTGTATCCAGGGCGACAGATACATTTTTCGCCCAGCCATTGGCCACGCGCTGGGTCTGAAGCTTGATCTGATCCATTTGCTTCAGCAGCTGACGCGCTTCTTCAACAAAATACTCCCCTGCCCGCGTCAGCGTCACCTGACGGTGCTGTCGTTCAAAAAGCTCCACCGCGAGTTTTTCTTCGATCGACCGAACGGTATAGCTGATTGCACTGGGCACCTTGTGTAATTCTTCGGCAGCTGAAGAAAAACTTCCCCGACGAGCGACGACGTCAATCACCTGTAAATCATTAAAAGAGAACATAAAAACCCCAATTTTGATGAAAAATAACTCACATCAAATTTTTTGAAACCAGCATTGAAATTTTAGCGTTTCACAGCATAAATCACCACGATTACAATATGAAACTTGAATTATTTACTGGTTATCCAACAATGACGACAAAACCAACAACAATGACGCTTGTGTGGTTTGCATTTCTCAGCATGCTGGGCTTTCTGGCAACAGATATGTACCTGCCTGCTTTTACCGCAATGCAAAATGACTTGAACACATCTTCAGGCCTGATCGGCATGACTTTGAGTATCTTCCTGCTGGGTATGGCGATCGGACAGCTGATTTACGGACCCCTGTCCGATCGGCTGGGCAGAAAAAAAGTCCTGCTGGGCGCCATGCTGTTGTTCAGTCTGGCAACGCTTGGCTGTGCCATGGCACCGAGTGTAGAAGTTCTGCTCACCTTCCGTTTTCTTCAGGCTTTAGGTGCCTGTAGTGCAACCGTTTTGTGGCAGGCCATTGTAATTGACCGTTATCAGGGAAAAGTCGCTGAGAAAGTTTTCGCCACCATTATGCCGCTGGTCGCGCTCTCACCAGCCCTGGCACCATTGGTTGGCGCAGCGATTCAGTCCCATTTCGGCTGGCGGACAATTTTCCTGAGCCTGATTGCCCTTGGGGCTGTGCTGGCTGTGATGACAGCCTGTCAGCCGGAAAGTGCTGCTCAGCAAAAAAATCAGGAAGACGACTCCCAAAATATGCTGACTGAAATGGCCGTGAATTACCGGCAGTTGCTCAAGTCAAAAAAATTCATCGGTAATATGATGATCTTTGCCGCGTGTTCCGCCGCATTTTTTGCCTATCTGACCGGCTCACCTTTTGTCATGTCAGCGATGGGTTATTCAAGTGAAGACATTGGCCTGAGCTATATCCCTCAAACCATCGCATTTCTGGTGGGTGGTTATGGCTGCCGTGCATTATTGGAACGGACAGAGGGCAGAAAACTTCTGCCATGGCTGCTCAAGCTTTTCATTTGCAGTGCGCTGGTCATTCTGGTCGTCACTATCCAGACGCAGCCGGATAATATCTGGCCGATCCTCATCCCGTTCTGTTTTATTGCCGTTGCAAACGGTGCGATTTACCCGATTGTGATCAGCAAAGCGCTGGAAGATTTCAAACATTGCAGCGCAACGGCTGCCGGTTTACTCAACTTCCTGCAAACACTGGGCTGTTTTGCAGCCAGCTCGCTGGTTGCCGCTTTTGCAGACCAAGGATTAGAGATCGTAGCTTACGGTATTGCCGGAACCTGTCTCTTTGTCCTGGCTGGTTTCGCACTGGTTGTGAAAAGCAAACATTCAGAGCCTGCCGTCGCCGCTTCATCAGCAAACTGACTTTGTCATCTGGTCTGAACTCATCAGACTCAGATTGCGCCGCTGAAATACAGGCAATTCCTGAGAATTGCCTGTATTTTTTTCCTATTGCGAAAAATCGTCTATTGTCATCCGTAATATCAAGAAATTCCTAATATGAATGAACAGTTGGCTATGCATGCCCAGAAACTCGTCACTATACTGAATATCTGGGGAGTCGCTCAGTCATGGATGATTTATGAAGAGAAACCTGATCCGTTCGTGGAAATTGCTGACTGTATTGCTGCCCGTATTCCTGATTGTCAGCCTCCTGATGACTTCTGACCTTTCCTTTTGGGGTGATACAGAGAACACCACAGCGACACCACCAGCATCTCAGCAAACCAACACCGACGCTCCCCTCCCGGCAAATGCACCAGGCCTCTCAACAACCGAGTTTCAGCACATTGCCGAACGCTGGGAAAGCGCAAATTATTTACACTCGCTACTCAGCCACCTCAGTATTAATCACTTTATCTTTAACAACCTGTACACCCTCGATAAGCTGGAAAAGTTCACGCTGTTTTCACTGGTGACATTTGGCTTACTGATCGGGTGTCTGGTTCTGGCCTGGCATCTGCATAAATTGCTCAGACATGAGCAGCGATTAAAGTCTGAATTGCACGATATGGTGAAAAAATATAGTCACGTGCTGAAACATGCCCCGGACGGTATGGTCGTTCTCAGGCAGGACAACACCATTATCGGACTGAATCAGTCCGCTTGTCAGATTCTCAATACCACGGCGGAAGAAGCCCAGACACGTCTTATTGCTGATTTAGTCGTTTATGACCAAGCCAGAGATGAACTGTCGGAATTGCTTGAACAGGTGCATACCTCGATGAGCCAGGGGGAAAGTCAGCCGATGAGCATACTCATCACCAACAAAGTTGAACCGCCTCAGCATCTGGAAATCATTGCGACGGAAACCGCTTACAATGATGGCAATGAAGTTTTACTCAACATCCGGGATGTCACCAACTGGGTCGAAAGAGAAGAGAAACTCAAAAGTTTGTCCCGTGCTTTAGAACAGAGTGATGACTCCATCATCATTACCAATGACCGGGGTATTATCGAGTACGTTAATCACAGCTTTGAAGAATTTAACGACATGAATGCCAATGATCTGATTGGCAGTGATGCCGCACATCTGATTCTGGCGACGCTGCAAAATCCTGCCGAACTGGAAAAACTGCAACACCAGCTGAGACGCGGTCACACCGTCAATCGCATCATTTCGCACCGTAAAAAAGATAACAGTCTGATGTATATGGAGAAACGGATTTCTCCGATTCGAAACAGCCGGGGAAAAATCAGCCACTATATTACGACCGGCAAAGACATCACGGAGAGAGTGCTTTTTGAAAGCAAACTCAAGCGCCTCGCTCATTTTGATATGCTGACCCAATTGCCAAATCGGCTGATGCTGCAACAGCAGATCGAGCTTTTTCTGAAGCAATCCCCGCGTCCTGAGCTGGGTTTAATGACGCTGAATTTAGACAGATTCAAACAAATCAATGATTCTCTCGGACATGATACCGGCGATCAGGTGCTCATTGCGGTCAGCAAGCGATTACAGCAAATCCTGCGTGAAAATGACATTCTGGCCCGGCTCGGCAATGATGAGTTCGCAATTTTAGTGGTTTCGGACAACCGGCTGCCCGTCCTCGAAGATCTGGCTGAACGCATTCTTCGTCATCTGAGTCATCCAATCGCTCTGGATAACAAAGAAGTTGTGGTCAGTGCCAGTATCGGGATTACTTACTGCGGAGAAGAAGAATCCACCAGCGAAGCACTGCTCCGCCAGGCCGATATCGCCTTATACAAAGCGAAAGACAATGGTCAGCAGCAACAATACCGGGTCTACAACCGGCAAATGGGGGTCAACAGCGTTAAACGCCTGGAAATGGAAGCTCAGCTCAGACAGAGTTTTGGGTCAGACCGCTATCAATTTTTCTATCAGGGTCGTTTTGAAGCCCGTACGCGAAAACTCTGTGGCGTGGAAGCACTGTTACGATGGTATGACGATGACGGTGTCCTCCAGTCGCCTTCAGAATTTGTCCCAATTCTTGAGACAACCGGCCTCATCATTGATATCGGTGAGCGGATGATTCGAAAAGCCTGCCAGCAGCTGCGCCAATGGCAGCTTCAGGGACACAAACTTCAC
The DNA here is from genome assembly GCF_036409375.1 of Photobacterium sp. 53610. Classification (NCBI taxonomy): domain Bacteria; kingdom Pseudomonadati; phylum Pseudomonadota; class Gammaproteobacteria; order Vibrionales; family Vibrionaceae; genus Photobacterium; species Photobacterium sp. 53610. The sequence goes on from NZ_JAXOFS010000001.1 coordinate 1,057,284, forward strand.
TTTGCCATCAATATCTCGGCCCGGCAGCTGCTTAACTCTGATATCGTCAATACGGTTCAGCAAGCCATCCAAAGCAGCCATTGCGACCCAAGCTTCCTCGAGCTTGAAATTACGGAAAGCGTTGTCATGTCTGATGTGAAGCTGGCACTGAACCGGTTACGCCAGCTCAATGCACTGGGGGTCAGGATTGCCATTGACGACTTCGGTACCGGCTATTCTTCTCTGGCCTATCTGAGCCGTTTCCCGATTCAGATTCTGAAAGTCGATCAGGAATTTGTCCGTGACCTGCCGGTCAACAAAGAATCGGTCACCATCACCAATGCCATCGTTGAACTGGCCCATAATCTGAATATTCGGGTGGTGGCCGAGGGCGTCGAAAACCAGGCCCAGGCTGATTTTCTGAGCAGCATTGGTGTAGAGGAATTTCAGGGATTCCTGTATTGTAAGCCCCTGTCTATCTCTGATTTCGAATCTGCATTTTTACATTCAGAGATTGATATCAAACGCCAGTCAATGCGATGACACTGTAACAACGTCCCGTCAATCTATGTGAGGAAACCAAGATGGACTTTAGTGATTACCTGGATAACGTCCTCAAGCAGCGTCAGCAGCAGGCAAGCCAACCCGCAAAACAAAAACAACAGCCCCACTGGCTGCAACAACGCCAGGAAGACAAAACCAGCCAGAGTCTTGCGCGTGATGCCATGGCAAAAGCGCAGGAAGACGCAGCTTTACGTGCTGAACATGAAACCAAAGCGCAGCACATCAGAATGAATGGCCGCTACATGACAGAAGAAGAAGCCCAGGCAAAAGTCCAGTTACAAACTGCGGCTGCCCCTGCAAATCCTGATCGAATCGCTTACATTCAGAGCCTCAAAAAATCATTACGCAGCAAAAAGTATCGGGCATCGTAAAACAGTCCATCTGAGTGCTTTGCACCACCCGCACCGTGACAACGTCACACATGGTTTATGCTGCTCGTAGCATTTTCGCTGTCCCCCTGCTTGAAAATCACAACATTCGACTATGCTTAAACAAGGGTCAGTTGACCTTTGTGGTTCATATTTGTCCGGAATGAAAGCATTTTTACCTGGCTGCAGGACACGCCAATTCGGGCTCAGAATACATTGCCCGCAATACAGAAATGCACTTTTCACCGGAAGACATCTGATGCCACGCTTCAAACTGCCGGAAGCGCAGAATGCAGTACCGCTCTCCATACAATAAAATCCGTACAGCGTGATAGAACAACAGGAGAAAAAAGCAGGGCTTTCATTCACGTAAACCTATGGAGTGACAGATATGTTAGGTGAAAATCACGCACTCTTCATTGAGTTCCCCGAAATGCACGACAAAATCAAAGAGTTGAAGTCACAAGACGAAAACTTCAAGGCGATGACAGACAGGTACCATGAATTAGATCACAAAATACGGGGATTAGAATGTAACAACATTCCAACCGAAGACCTACACTTCACCCAACTGAAAATGGAACGATTGCAGCTCAAAGACAAAATACACAGTATCCTGATGAACTGATGGTAAAGCCACGATGATTGGCTCCCCCTCCCACAGTTCTGAGGATGGAGCCAATCACTGCCAGCAGGCTCTCGACTCCCTCTTCACCATCCATTTGTAACAAAGTTTTTCCTCACGATATTTCTTAAAAATTTATTGATAGAATCCGCGCCCTCCATAAGAAGTGCATCTTTTTTTGATTCAGATTAAGAAAAGTTTAAAAAACAAATCAAGACCGCTACGGTGTTAGAGAGGCGTATGAAAACATTCGATCGTGCTAAGCAAATCTTGCTGGCTGGCTTTTGTATAAACTTGTGTATGGGCATTCTGTATGCCTGGAGCGTCTTCAAGAAAGCGCTGGTTGTTGATCTGGGGTGGTCTAATGCTGATGCATCCCTGCCCTACACGGTCGCTATCATTACCTTTTCACTGTCTCTGTTACTGGCCGGTATTCTTCAGGATAAAATCGGTCCGCGTAAAGTCCTGCTGTTAGGAACGACGATGGTTGGGCTGGGGATGATCATTTCCAGCTTTGCAACCAGCCCGCTGCTTTTGGTCCTTACTTTCGGCGTACTGACAGGCAGCGGCATTGGCTTTGGATATGCCTGTCTGAGCCCATCGGCGATGAAATGGTTTCACCCATCTAAAAAAGGAATGGTGAATGGTTTGATTGCAGCTGGTTTCGGTCTGGCGGCGGTTTATCTTGCCCCTCTGACTGCATCTCTGATTGCTGACTTCGGGATCAATCAAAGTTTTCTGATTCTTGGCATCGCAGTTCTGGTGGTCGCTGTTCCGCTGGCATGCACTATCACAAACCCGCCGGAAGACTATGTGCCAGCCGCGCCCACTGCAACGACCGCAAAAGCTGCGCAAACACCGAGTGTTGATGTCAGCTGGCGTGTGATGATCCAGACCCCGCAGTTTTATTCGCTGTGGATCATGTACGCGTTCGCTTCAGCTGCCGGTCTGATGATCATCGGGAACATTACTTCAATCGCAGCCACACAGGCTAATTTATCTGACGCCGCTTTCCTTGTGGTGATTCTGGCTGTCTTTAACTCGGGTGGCCGGGTCGTCGCAGGAATGCTCTCCGATAAGATCGGCGGCGTGAAAACTCTACTGATAGCCTTCGTCATGCAAGCCATCAACATGGTGATGTTTGCAACTTTCGACAATGAATTCAGTCTGATGGTCGGTGCCGCAGTTGCAGGTGTCGGCTATGGCACACTGCTGGCCGTTTTCCCGTCGATTACTGCTGACTTCTACGGCCTGAAAAATTATGGTGCCAACTACGGTGTCCTGTATACAGCCTGGGGAATCAGTGGCTTCATCGGCCCTGTCGTTGCTGCTGTCGCAGTTGATATGACCGGCACATACACATTGGCGTATACGCTGTGTTCCGTAATGCTGGGAGTCGCCGTTTTGCTTGCCTTCATGACCAAGCCCGTCAATATTCAGGCACTTCAGAACAAGCTGGCAAACGCCTGATTTCAGCACGCCAGTCAAGAATAAAAGCACAGCTTTCCGCTGTGCTTTTTCATGTTCAGTACATAAAAAAAACCCGATAGCAAAAAGATACCGGGTAAACAAATAGTGGTGAAAATGTTCCTAATGGGAACAGGATATGCGCTATTGCGTACCGCTTGGGAAGACTGTGTGATTGGCTTAACAACAACCTTCACGGTACTCAGGTAGCAATAAATTAAAGCGTCCGTATTTTTACTGATATTAAATCTATGTATAAAAATATTCAGTATTGTCTGCCCCGTAAACATACCAATTGCATATTAGAATTTAATAGGAAACAAGTCTGATAAATGCATTCAGCAAATACATGAAAAGGCACAAATCATACACATATTAATTGTATAGTCCTGCATGCTTAAAGAAGTTGATTAATATGTCTGCACCCCGTTCAGTCGATATGCTTTCAGGATGAAACTGAACCCCTTCGATCGCAAACGCTTTATGTCGAATACCCATGATGTAGTTGTCATCAATAGATTCAGAGGTAATGACTAATTCCGAATCCGATTTAATATCGTCTCTTGATGCAATCAGTGAATGATATCGGGTGACTTTTAAGGGTGACTTCAATTGCTGGAAGCAGCCCATTTGATCATGTTCAATCAAACTCACCTTTCCATGAACACGGTTTCCAGCCGGTTTCACTGAAACACCATAAAACTCCGCAATCGATTGCATTCCAAGGCAAATACCAAAAATCGGAATTTTTCCTTCCACCCGCCTGATGATATCCAGGTAACCACTCTCACATGGGTGTCCGGGCCCAGGCCCCAGAATAATAGCATGATAGTTATTCAACGATTCAAGATTGACTTTATCACACCGAACGACATCAGTTTGAAAGCCAATCACTTCAATATAATTTTTGACGATATAAACAAAGCTGTCATACGCATCAATTAACAAAATCTTCACTGATTAAATCCTTGTTGGTGATTGCAAAATAAGTCGAACTGAGTTTGCTGATTGTTTCAGACCACTCGCCATGGCTCAGGGAATCTTCAACGATCCCTCCGGAAGCACGAATCGTATAGACACCATTTTTGTAAACTGCCGTCCGAATACAAAGTGCAGACAAAATTGTGTCATTAAACCCTAAATACCCCACACACCCTGCATAAATGCCTCTTGAGGTCCTCTCCGTGTCCTCAATAATTTCCGTTGCCTTTATTTTTGGTGTTCCCGTCATCGTGCCTGCAGGAAACGTAGCGGCTAAAGCATCGTATTTATCAAATTTTTCTGAAATCTTCCCAATAACATTAGAAACAATATGAATCACGTGTGAGTATTCTTCTGTAATCATCAATTCATCAACAAATAGTGAAACAGGTTCACAAATTCTGGAGATATCATTTCGACAGAGATCAACCAGCATCAAATGCTCTGCATTTTCTTTTTCATCCGAGAGCAGCTTATGAATATTTGACTTTTTCTCATCTGGATCAGACGAGTTTCTGATTGTACCCGCAATTGGTCTCATCACAATTTCACGGTCATTGGTTAAAGTCACAAACATTTCCGGACTTGCTCCAATCACATGAAATCCATCAGATGTTTTAAAATAATACATATAGGGTGATGGGTTAAATTGACGCAATCGCAAGTAAACATCAAATGGAATTATTTCTGACGTTATATTTATTTCATGCCCCAATTGGATTTGATATATATCACCAATATCGATATGACTTTTGGCTTTATCAAACCAGGTCGTATACATCTCTTTATCGACAGTGGGAGATGAAATACTATGACTGGAAAAATTGTGGTTAAACTCATAATGAAATGGCGTCTTAATGAGATTTTTCACTAATGAAAGATCAAAACTTTGAAAATAATTGCTCTGATTTCGGGTTAAATGTATGGTGTGACTATTGATATCAATATTGATGACGCCTGAAAATATAGTCAGATTAATCGTAGATAAATTTTTATCTCTGGATATTTTTCTCTCGATATCCTCTATGAGAAAAATAGTATCGTATCCAAAGTAACCCCAGAATCCGAAGTTTGTACTTGTACTCACCCCTTCATCAACGACATGAAATAATGACTCAATACTTCTTAAGAGTGAAATCAGATCGTTAAACGTCTGAACCTGAATGGAGTACTCATCCAGGAACTCAAAAGATGATAATTTATCACTCACTCTCATCAAACCAAGAATATCTTCATTCCCAGATAAAGACAGGACATTATCATTGAGTTTCAAGTTAAAAATAGGTTCAAACGCAATGATTGTATTTTTGCAATCTTTTTCTGGACCAGTCATTGACTCGAGCAGAAACAACTCATCTTCATGATATTTCTTTCGCAACTGGTTATAAATACAGATCGAGTCATTGTCTGAGATGACTTTTTCAGTATGGCTGATAACTTCAATTAACCCTTTCACTATCTTTCTCCATGATTTCTTTTAGCTTTCTTTCATTTGGATGATTAAAATTTAATGCATTCACATTCACAGAACTTCGGATTTCAACTAATCTGTCAACCATTTGCTCCAAAGCAACGCTCTCCTCAATGTCTGTAATTCCCTTCGTTTTTTCACAGCCATGGATAAGCACTGGAAATCCAGCACCAGGAATAATCATTCGATTTAATAGCATGTTATTTATGATTTGATCATGTGCACTGCCTAAACTATATTTCCTCCCAACAATGACGCAGCCACCAATTTTATTCACAAGAGGCCGATCAAACCTCAGATATCCGACACCAGCTCTTTCAAGAAAGATCTGCATTAAGTGACTAATCCCGAAAGCATGAACTGGACATGTATAAATAATAATATCTGACTCGCACATCATTTTAATAATATGTGGCATGTCATCATATTTTTCACAGGGAGACTGTCTATAGTTGCAACCATTGTCACCACCACAGCCATCACAAGCAGATATTTTCTGATCGCACAGATATATAACACTTACATGGACATTTTTCTCATACAACTTATCCTGAATAAGTTCAGAAACATAAGCGGTAACACCATTTCTTCTTTCTGAACCTGATATGATTACAGCTTTCATTTTGACCTCAACATGAAAAAACTCAACAATTTGAGAAATTATGTGGGCCAACAAGTAAAACTTTTTGAATACCTAAATAGACATCAGCCAATAAAGAATTGGTTAAGATAAATTTTAATAATTCGAGATAAGCATATTTGAATCTCTGATACTACACTCAGCGATTGAACCAGGCCAATACTTGTCAATCAAACTTTTCAACTCTTCAATAACTGGCAAACTCTCATTATTTTGGAGTGGAGATAAAGCCTCTATAATAATAATTGCATTTTTGGTGCTGTTCCTAACGACAGATAAACCACTTTGCTTATGAGACCACTTTCTGGCATGCGCATTATTTTTCTCATCGATAAATGAAACTTCATTCGAGGGCATTAAAATTTCATTCCCATTAAAATCTAAATAACGCTCACCTCCCTTTGTATAGGAAACCCATAAATTTCCGTTGATTTCATCTGTATCCAGCACAGCAATAGGTAAACAATGCTTAACTGACAATGCATTACAAATTAAAACTAACGGGTGTAATGTTTCAGGTAAATTACCTTGCTTTCTGAGCCGTCTCAGTAATGATTCAGCTGCCATTCGAAATTTTGTCGGCTCTATCCCTGCTTTTCTGTAAGCTCGACGCCAGTGACTGATAGAGTCAATTGCGCTTTCTGTCTGCAACTTATCGATTGTTTGCTTTGCAAAGACAATATTTTTATTCACAGAATCTGTCACATCAACACGATCATGAAGATTCTCAATTCGAAGACAGCAAACATGCAGTTCAGGTAAAAGGTCAACGATATCTTTTGAGTAATTAACCATTGATGTCATGATTGATAAGTCCCTTTTTGATCAGCTGCATTTGTGTTAGCTCATGAATGATTACCTTATAGACAGATTCAATAAACTTATCATCCCCGTGAAAATTCAACGCTAATTCTCTCACTTTACTTAAAACGATCTCTACTCGTCCTTTTGCTTCTACGACATCAACACTATTCCGCTTTTGATCTGCTATCTGTAATGCAACATTCGCTCTTTTTACCAGTAGTTCTACAAGCTGAACATCTATCTGATTGATTTCTTCACGAAGAATTTCTAACTGATTAATTTCCATGATTCACCTTTATAATATTTGCTGATACCGAACAAAGTTGTTTGATATTTTCAATGGCTTGGTTAAGTCATATAATGTCAAATCACTTTCTGGATCTTTTGAATTCATATAACCGGTGTATTGAGACGGGTCCATGATAAAGCCCGGCACTTTTCTCAAGTAAGTATCTTGCGACACCTGAAACCTGGTTGTCATTGCCCATAAAAAATCCTCACTTGACAAGTGATCGATGTCGTCATCAACAACATATACATGCTTACAAAGCGGATGGTGCTCGTAAATAAAATCTCTTAATTCTGAAAATGGAATGAAATGTGACTTTCTCCGGATACTTAAGATGACTGACAGCTGCCCGCCACCATAACTGGGACAATACACATCCATTAAATCAAAAAATTGATCGAATTCTTTCCTGACAACTTCTTTCAAAGAGATCTCAGTCGGAATCGCAAGCAGCTCTGACTGTTCTTTTCCCGGACCTAAAAATGTTTGATAGATCGGATTTTCTCTGTGGAAGATGCCTGTGATTTTAACGAGCGGAAGGTTTTCTTTTGCCTCCCCCATGTAGCCAAGAAACTCCGGCATTGAGTATGCCTCTGCTTTTCTATTGCTTTCATTACAAGTTGTCGTTGTCATTTCCCCTTCAATGACAATCTCACTGTCTGCGTAACAATAAGCTGCATTTGTAACGTTTTTCGCAATTCGAATGGCCTGGCCAAGTACTTTACTCATCTCTTTCAGTTTGCAGATACCTGATGAGAATCTGGCTGTCGATAATGAAGTAAGCAAATAGTATACAGGGGGTATACCAATACAAATCGAGATTGGCAGAGTTTTATTTTGTCTCAAAGCTTCCTGATAACAGCTGAAAAGCCCACTCCCAGGTCGTAGGGCTAAAGTCACATGACTTTTATCTACAACTTTCAATCGATGAATAGAACTGGTATAGGCACCGGTTTTATGGTGCCTTGCACAAACGACACCTGATGTAAAAAATGCGCCTGCATCCTGTGGTGTTACTTTAAGAGCAGGTAATGAGAGCAAATCTAATTGAGAATGACTTTCCTGACAGACAGGCTTATCAACCCATACCGGACTTAAATCCTTACGGTGTAAACTGTCATCTCTGAAACAACTTTCGGACAGAATCTTTCGATTGATTTCACTATTCCCAAATAACCCCATTAACACCGGAAATTGAGTGCCGTTATTGGTGTATATGTAAGCTTGCTCATGACCTGTTTTTCCTGAACCAGGTACGGTTGCTGCGTTATTCATATAATGGCCAGGTATCTCATAAGTTGGTGACATGAAATCACCAACCGTCTTGATGCTGACACCTGAGTCTTCCAATTGATTCAGCACAGCCCGCAGATCGAAACTCATTTCACAACCCAATTTTATGAAGCACAAAATCGATATCTTTATCACCTCTTCCTGAAAGATTCACCAGGATGGATTCTTTAGACGATAAATTTTTAGCTTCTTTTGTTGCCCATGCAATCGCATGAGAACTTTCTAATGCGGGGATGATTCCTTCATATTTGGACAAAGTTAAAAAGGCTTCAATACATTCATCATCTGTAATTGAATGATACTCAACCCGCTGAGCATCTCTTAAATAACAATGTTGTGGACCGACACCGGGATAATCTAATCCTGAAGCGATGGAATGGGCATCCATCGGAGTACCATCCTCTTCTTGCAGGTACAAACATTTAAATCCGTGCATTGTTCCGAATTTACCTGCTGTTAGGGTCGCGGCATGTTCTCCTGAATCTAATCCTTTACCCGCAGCTTCAACTCCCACTAACTTCACGTTTTCATCTGACAGAAAACCGCTGAATAAGCCTAATGCATTTGAGCCGCCACCGACACAAGCCGCAACGATTGTCGGTTGTTCATTTGTCATCTCCAGAAACTGGGCAGATGCCTCTCTTCCAATGACAGATTGAAAATATTGCACCATCTCCGGGTAAGGCGCTGGACCGACAACGGAGCCAATAGCAAAAAAGTTATTCTGCATATCATCCAGATATGCCGAAAATGCACTATCGACTGCTTCTTTTAAAGTCGCCTTACCCGAAGTTACAGGAACAATTTTGCATCCCAGCAATTTCATTTTATTCACATTAGGGCGTTCTTTTTCAATATCGACCTGCCCCATATGGATTTCACATGCCATGCCCATCAAAGCACAAACAGTCGCAAGAGCAACACCATGCTGTCCTGCACCCGTTTCAGCTAATATTTTTTTCTTGCCCATTTTCTTTGCAAGCAGAACTTCACCAATACAGTGGTTAATTTTATGGGCACCCGTGTGATTTAAATCTTCACGTTTCAGGTATATCTTTGCTCCGCCAATTCTCTCAGAAAGGTTCTTTGCAAAGTAAATGGGACTTGGTCGTCCGATATAGGTTTTACGTAACCGTGTCATTTCTTCATTGAATAAGTCATCTTGAATGATGTGATAGAATGCTTCTCTGACCTCATTCATCGCTGACTTTAATTCTGAATTTTCGGCTTCACCGCCGTAGACGCCAAACATTCCATTTTGATCTGGGATTAAATTGGCAAAAGCAGGGTTTTTCATCTGTCGCTCCTATTGAATATCATCAACAACGAAAACTGTCGTCACTTCATTCTCATCCCCTTTCGAACGGTGAGGCACACCATCCGGGATTGAGAAAAAATCACCTGGGTGACATTTATTTTCGGTACCCTCAACAAAAATAGTGAAACTTCCGGTCAGAACATATCCCTGATGACCAATCTCACAAAGATGGTGCTCATCAAACCCAGCTGGCAATTCAAGCATTCTTAAGCGCTTTCCGTTTGAATTGAAAATTTTCACCCGGCCATCAGCGCCCGGCTTTGACCATTTTTCCCAATCTTGATTTGCCGCTTGATATACAACCTCGTCATAGGTCTTCATCTTTTTTCCTCTCAAATTCCATTCAATACAGAGTAATGTGATGACGAACACAACTCGTGTTTCACGTTCTGCGGAATACGCTGACGTCTGCCAGCAGATGTGAAAACAAAATCAATGTTGTGAGACTCATCGAATTAAAACTAGCGAACTAGTTCACTAGTTTGATTTGCGTTCATAGTAGGGATATCATCGTTGCCGTGTCAAGAATTTTATGCAACCATGCGCTATGCGTTTGATTTGTTAAACTTTGACTCAATTTGATGCCTGACATTGCATAAATGATTCAAATTCACTTGGAGTATTCTTCCACCATGGTCAGTACATTACTTCTATATTGCATCGCTTCATTTACCGTGACCGTCATTCCGGGACCGACCATGCTGTTGTCTCTGTCGAACGGTGTGAGTAAAAACAAGAAAATTGTACTTTATGGCATTTTAGGGGCTGCTCTGTCTGACGCGATTCTGATCAGTGCTGCCGGACTGGGACTGGGGGCATTAATGGCGGCTTCTGAAACCCTCTTTCTGACCGTCAAATATTGTGGCGTTGCTTACCTGCTGTGGCTGGCATACCAGTTGTGGCGCAGTACACCTTCAGCCAGTGCGTTGACGGCAGACAAACTCAAAAGCGCACAAGTACACAGCCCTGCAGCAGCGTTCCGGCGCAGCCTGTTCGCGGCCCTGTCTAATCCTAAGGGGCTCCTGTTCTTCGGCGCTTTTCTGCCTCAGTTTCTGGATTTAACCGCGCCGGTTTTGATGCAATACGTTCTTTTCGCAATTGCTACCATCGTGATTGATGTCGCTGTGATGCTGGTTTACGCAACTGCAGGTTTCCAGGCGGCAAAGTATTTATCGGTCAGCCGCCTGAAATCGCTCAACAAAACCTGTGCTTCCGTGTTGGTCGCGATGGCGTCGGGGTTAGCATTCTATAAAGAAGCGGCCTGAGGTTTTTTCACTTCAAAAAAACAAAAGCGCCCGAGGGCGCTTTTTAGATGGATGGACGTTTGTATCTGGCGTTGATCAAATCTTCAATAAACTTTTGCTCTTTTCTGGCCTGCTCATACCGTTGTTTGGCTTTCCAGCGTTCCATGACGGTTTCCAGACCTTTTACTTTGATCTGGCTTTGCTCCAGCGCTTTTTTGGTCCGCTGACTTTCTGCATGCATCAGCGCCATTTCGTGCTGCTGATGAGCGATCAGGCGATTGAGCATCGCATTCACCTGTGTGGTGTTTTGCAATGCAATCGGGTTGACCCCGCCGACTCCTTCCGGAAGACTGCCGGATTTTAAGTCAGCCAGTGCTTCCAGCTGTTGAGCAAAGAAACCAACCTGCTCTTGCTGACGGGCTAAATCCTGGCCCTGACGGTCTCGCTGCTGCTCAGCAATTTGCTGAAGCTGGCTGACAGCTTTCAGTTTTCCTTTCATTGCCCGCTCCTTGTCAGCCTTGCTGTGTCTGGGTAAATAATTCGGCCAGACGAACCAGCGACTGCTGGTAATCCGTCACTTCATCCACCTGTTGAACCAAAAAGTCTTTCAGTAACGGGAACATCCGCACCGACAGATCCAGCTCTGGATCCTGTCCTGGCTGATAACCACCCAGCGGCAGCAATTCTTTCACCTGAAGATAATTCGCATTCAGCTGTCGAAAACGGTTTGCCACCGTAACATGCGAAGTTTCGGTACAACTGCTCATACAGCGACTGATCGATGCATTAATATCAATCGCCGGATAGTGCCCCTGCTCTGCCAGTGAACGCGACAACACCACATGGCCATCCAGAATAGCCCGGGCAGAGTCGACCACAGGATCCTGCTGATCATCCCCGTCCGCCAGAACGGTATAAATAGCCGTCAGACTGCCGTCCGGGTGTTCACCGTTACCGGCACGTTCCAGTAATTGCGGTAACTGACCAAACACTGAAGGCGGATAACCCCGGGAAGCCGGTGGTTCGCCCAGAGACAAAGCAATTTCACGCTGCGCCATGGCATAACGGGTCAGTGAATCCATCAACAACAGGACGTCTTTCCCTTTATCCCGGAAATATTCGGCAACACGATGGCAAAGCTTGGTCGCGCGCAGGCGCATCAGAGGAGATTCATCCGCAGGTGCAGCAATCACCACCGCACGCCTCATCCCTTCTTCACCCAGGTTCCGCTCAATAAACTCGCGAACCTCACGACCCCGTTCACCAATCAGTCCGACCACGACAATGTCAGCTTTGGTGTTTTTGGTGATCATGCCCATCAGCACACTCTTACCCACACCACTGCCGGCCATCAGACCGATGCGCTGACCTTTACCCAGCGTCAGCAGGCCGTTCATGGCGCGAATACCCACATCTAAGGGGGTATCGACCATCCGGCGCTTCATCGGGTTTATCGGCTGAGGATTGAGAGAAACTTTCTCGCCCCCTTTCAGCGGGCCCAGATCGTCAAAAGGCTCGCCAAGGCCATTCACGACCCTGCCGAGCCAATGCTCGCCCAATGCAACTGTACTGTCGCCATCAAGCGGAATGACTTTGGCGCCGGCATATAAACCGCCCAGCTGGCGTACCGGCATCAGATATGCGACATCCCGGTCAAAACCAACGACCTGAGCTTCGATTGCTTCTCCGTCATCGGTTTCGACCAGGCAGCGTTGTTCCAGTCTGAATTTGCAGCCAACGGCCTGAAGCATCAGACCGTTGACTTTCACCAACCGCCCGGTCACCCGGGCAATCGGTATGGATGACATCGACGCAATCGCATCATTCATACGTTCATGAAATGCGCTGTCACTCACTGACTTCCTCCACACGCTCTGTGGCAGATACCTCTTCTGACTTCACATCGGTCACTAATTGCGAACCATTTGTGGATTCCAGAAGATGTTCACGGAGGGTTTCCATACAGGCTTCCAGCCGTGCATCGCTGCTGGCGTCTGCTTCAGCCTGGTCAGTCACCAGCTGCACACCGCCGATCGGCATTTCTTTATCCGCTACCAGTTTCCAGCTCGGATGCAGCTTCGGATTCAGGTTGTTGATCCGCTCCAGATCCTGCGGGTTCAGGTGCACAATCACCTTGTCCGTGTTTCCGGGCATGCTATCGAGCGTCTCATCGACCAGCGCCAGGATCTGCTGCGGCATTAGTGTCAGCTCGGCACGAATGACCTGCTGAGCGACTTTCTGAACCAGGGAGCAAATCTGCTCACGCTGTGCGTGCTCACGCTCGTCCTGCCATTGCTGAATATGCGCCTGCAGCGCATGCAGCGGGGCCATCACAGATTCATACTTTTCACGGCCCTGGCTTTCACCTTTGGCATAACCTTGCTGAAAGCCATCCTGCTGCCCCAGATTGAAACCCTGCTGGCGGCCCTGCTCCACGCCCTGACGAAGACCTTCTTCATGACCCTGCTGCAACCCCTGCTGGAAACCATCTTCCAGACGTTTCTGCAACGCAGCCTGATGCTCCTGGGCATTAAACTGAGGCTCTTCAGCCAGATGATTCAGGTCCTGAGATTCATCATCGGTGCCCTGAATCATTGGCTTGACCATCGGAGGAAAACGATGAGAGCGGTATTCACCCGGATTCAGGCGCATCACTTTAACTGAACGCATCGCTTACTCCACTGTTTGTTCCTGGTACAGACTCAGTTCGATTTCACCGGCATCAGCCAGTTCACGGACGATCTGCATGATCTCCTGACGAGCCTTCTCAACACGGGAGAGCGGCATGGCACCACGCATGGCCATTTCGTCGTCCAGCGAGTTTGCCATCCGTTGTGGCATCGACTGTTTGATCGCCATCTGCAGTTTGAGATCTGCACCTTTGAGTGCGGTTGCCCACATATCGATAGAAATTTCCTGAACCAGACGGTCCATGGTTGCTTCGCGCTGACGGGCAAGAATCACGAAGTCGAACATGTTCTCTTCGATCTCGCTGACCACTTTCTCGTCGTGCAGCTTCAGCATTTCCATCAACTGAGCACGATCACCTTCAAAGCGGTTGATAATGTCGGCAGCCTGCTTGGCACCCATCACCGACGCACCATGTCCGCCAGACACCTGCTGGATACAACGGTCGATCAGCTGATGCAGATCCTGCGCGATTTCATGATCAATCTCATTCAGGCGTGCCACCCGGTAAATCAGCTCATCATGCTGCTCCGACGGCAGTTTCGCCAGTACTTCAGACGATGTTTCCGGCGGCAGATAAGCCAGGAAAATGGCCTGCATCTGCGGGTGTTCCTGACTGATGAACTTCGCAATGACGTCAGTGTCGACCCACTGCAGACGCTGCATATTGTTCCGCAGTTCATCGCCATAAATACTGTTCAGTACACCTTTTGCCAGATCATTCCCCAACGCTTTCGACAGGGTATTCGACAGATAATCTTTCGAAGCACCCCGGATACCACTGTGGGCACGAAAATCATCAAAAAAGCGCTGAATTACAACTTTGGCATTTTCACTTTTAATCCCGGTCAGTTTGGCCATTGAACGGGTGACGCGTTGTACTTCTTCGCGGGAGAAGTAACGCAGCACCTGCGCGGCTGCGTCCTCTCCCATACCCAGCAGAACCAGTGCTGTTTTATCCACACTGCTCAGGGTTTGCATGTCTGCCGGATTAGTTGTCTCGGTTTTGCTCATTTCCATTCACCCATTGTTTGAGGACTTCAGCAACACGCTGTGGCTCTTCGCTGGCAATCAGTGTCAGGTGCTTCAGCTGGATGTGCAGAGGCGAACCAGAAGGCGGCAACATCATTTCAGCATCAGCGTCCAGACCATTGGTGGTGTGGCTCAACCCTCGGTCAGACAGACGACGGTTCAGCTCATTTTCCTGTGCCTTCTCATCCAGTTCTTTACTCAGGATGTCATCCGGCAGGCTGGCAATTTCCATTTCACGGCGTGCTTTATCCACACCCGTCAGATGACGGATTAACGGACGCAGGACAAAGAAGATCATTGCCAGTCCCAGCAGACCGCCGATGATGTAACGCAGCGGTTGTTGCAGCGCGGTATCCTGCCACCAAGGCATTGGCGCAACCGGGTCGATACTCAGCGGCTTAAAGTTAAAGCTCATCAGGCTCAGGCTGTCACCACGGACATTATTCAGACCCACGGCTTCAGAAATCATCTGGCTGATTTCAGCCTTCTGGGCATCATTCCAGGCCTTTTGATCTGGAGCCACTTTATCGTTCAGCAGCACAGAAACATTCAGTTTTTTGATTTGTCCCTGCTGGAACTGGGTATGACGCACGCTGCTGCCAAGGGCATACTGACGATTCACTTCAGAGCGCTCACTGGTATTTTTCGGCGAGTCTGTTTTTTTATCGTCTTCAACCGTTGGCGGCTGATTGCTCAGAGAGCCTGGTACACCCAGCGCAATTTTATCGACCGAGTTATTTTCGATACTGTGTTCAGAGCGTACAACCGGATTGTTATCAACCATTTCACGGGTTTCTTCAATACGGTTGAAATCCAGATCCGCAGCGACCTGAATCCGGAAGTTGCTCGGACCCAGCAATGGGGTCAGCATGTCAGAAGCACGCTGGATAATTTGTTTCTCCAGGTTTTTCTGATATTCCAGATACTTGGTGTTCATGCGGCCATTGGTCTCAGAACCAATGTCTGCACTCAGCAGACGACCGAACTGATCAACCACTGAAACCTGATCGGCGGCCATCCCCGTCACACTGCCAGACACCAGATTCACGATGGCTTCCACCTGCTCCGGCTTGAGATCCTCACCGGTTTTCAGTTCAACCATGACGGAAGCCGTTGGCTTTTCACCGTTCTGACGAACAAACAGAGTCTGACGCGGAATCGCCAGATGAACGCGGGCGTTGTTCACGGCATTCATAGAAATGATGGTACGAGCCAGCTCACCTTCCAGTCCGTGACGGTAACGTGCCGTTTCCATAAACTGGCTGGTTCCCAGAGAAGAATCTGTCTGCAGTGACTCCAATCCGGTTGGCAGTTTGGCTTTGACACCTTTCGCTGCCAGCAGCATCCGCACTTCAGCAACTTTTCCGTCTTCAACCAGCACCTGACCGTTTGTTTCCTGTAAACGGTATGGAATGCCTTCAGCTTCAAGCACTGAAATAATTTCGCTTGTATCAAAACGCTCTTGCTGACTGTAGAGCGGACGATAGCTTTGTGTTGAGGTCCACAAAGCAACCACAATAATGGCTGCAACAACTGCGGCCAGAGCCGCAGACAGCACCAGATTTCGCTGACTGCTGTACCAGGCTTGTTTCACCCGGTTCAGCAAAGAGTTTTCAGAACGGTCAGATGCGGTCAGTTCAGCTGCCGTTGCTTGAGTAATCATGGTCATAACTTACACCGGCATCTTCATTACATCTTCAAACGCACCGACCACCTTGTTTCTCACCTGCATCAGTGCAGAGAAAGACAGACTGGCCTTCTGACTGGCAATCATCGCACCAACCAGATCATCACTTTTGCCGGTTTCAACCGCAGTCATTTTTGCGCTGGCAACCGCCTGATGACCATTCACCAGGTCAAGCACTTCAGTCATCGCTGAAGAAAAAGAAAGCGGCTTGACTTGCTGGTCTAAAGGGTTGGCTTTCACAGTCACATCCTGCCCGGCCTGAGCTTGCATGAGCTGCATTTTTTCCAGCATGAGTTGCTGGGCTGTTGTTGTCTGCGTCATATTCGTCGCAAGCATGTGTGTCTCCTAATCGTTATGCTGCTGAGCCAATTTGTGAAATATCAATGCCTTGCTCACGCATTGCCGCTAATTTGTATCGCAGTGCCCGGGTCGTTACACCCAGTGCTTTTGCTGTCATGGTTCTGTTGCCTTCATGCTGTTTCAGTACATCGAGCACATACTGAAATTCAGCCTGTTTTTTTGCACCAATATGCCCTTGCTCAGTCCCCATCGCGACTGGCGCAACCGGCATGTATTCAGGTTTAATAGCCTGAACCTTGCTGGTGTCGACAGGCAGCATCAGATCCTGAGCTGTGATAAAATCACCGTGCCGCATTACCAGTGCACGCTGAATAATGTTTTCCAGTTCACGAATATTGCCGGGCCAGTGGTACTGCAACATCATTTGCTGCGCATCTGATGACATCTGACAGGCACTGCCCTGCTGATATTTACTGATAAAGAAATTTGCTAAAGGAAGAATATCTTCAGGACGTTCACGCAGCGGCGGCCAGTGGAGCGGCAATACATCCAGACGGTAGTAAAGGTCTTCACGGAAAGTGCCATCCTGAACGGCCAGACGCAGGTCTTTATTGGTTGCTGCAATCACCCGGATATCCAGCTTGATTGTCTTATGGCTGCCGACCCGTTCAACCTCACGTTCCTGCAGTACCCGCAGGAGTTTGGCCTGAAGCGCAGGAGACATTTCTGCAATTTCATCCAGCAGAATGGTGCCGCCGTTTGCTTCTTCAAACTTACCGCTCTGACTGCCGGTCGCACCGGTAAATGCGCCTTTCACATGACCGAACAACACCGCTTCAAGCATGGATTCAGGAATGGCTGCGCAGTTCACCGCAACAAAAGGCATTTTGCTGCGCGGTGACTGCTGATGAACGTAACGAGCCAGCACTTCTTTCCCTGTACCGGATTCTCCGGTAATCAGAACACTGGCATGGGTGCAGGCTGCGCGGTGAGCCAGTTGCAGAATCTGTTTACTGCGCCAGGACTCCGCCACAATATCTGACATGGGTTTCTGTAAAGCTTCAACGCGGGCGATCAGACTCAGCAATTGTGCAGGTTCAAAAGGTTTCAGAAGATAATCTGTCGCACCGGCTTTCATGGCTTCAGCAGCCAGCAAGCCTTCATGCTGATCAACAATTGCGATGGCAATCCGGCGCTGCTGAGGATCAGCAACGGTCTGGCTGAAGCGAACCCACTCGGTCAATGCCATATCTGGTAAAGCGGAGCTGACCAGAGTGATAGCAGCACGGTGAGATTGCAATCCGGCTTTGCCGGAAGTCAGATAATCTACCTGATAACCAGCCTGCTCCAGCACCTGTATGACTTGCTGAGCCTGCTGCCTGTCCGGTTCAATGAGCTGAATCGTTTTCGTTAACATTACTGAACCCTGCTTTTATCATTGTTATCAGCACGCAAAACCCTCACCGTTACCCTGCGGTTCAACGCCTGGCCCTGTGCTGTCTTGTTGTTCGCAATCGGATAACGCGCGCCATGTGCCCTGATCTGAATCAGATTATTTTTGACACCGGCTTCACGAAGAAAACTCGCGATATCATCCGCACGTACTTTCGAAACCTGAATATTGCCAAGGTTGGAACCCACAATGTCGCTGTGCCCGTCAATCAGCACTTTACTGACAGATTTATCCAGGCGAATGTATTCGGCCAGCTTAGTCAGGGTTTCCTTTTGTTCCGGGGATACGGTGCGTTGTCCCATCTCGTACTGGAACACCATATCTCTTGCCTGACGGTACGACATTGCAGGTAAGCGGGAACGGCAGGCACTGAATTCAGCTAATGCATCTGACATATTGACGCTGGACAGCATCAGATCGACCGGCGAATTGGTGTTCTGGTAAGTTAAAGCGATTCTTGCCCACTGCCCCGCGGTCATGCCATCCAGCAATGTGTCAACGGCACCGGTACCGGTAAATCTCACTTCCGTCGGATCCACCTGCTTACCCGGGCTCAGGGAAGTCTGCTTAGGTGTTTCAACCCAAGGGCCATCCTGAAGGTATAAACCTGCGCGGTCGAACTGAGCGAGAGGACGCATCGGTTTCACTTTAAGAATCAGATTTTCGCCCGCGTCTGCCACGAAACTGACTTCACCGAAGTTTTGCACCTGCTGATTTAATGAGCAGTGAAACGTACCGCCCCGGTATTTCCATTCGACAAGATCCATTGGCGTAGAAACAACTTTTGCTTCAACAGAACCCGCCGCAAGAGCAATTAATAAGAATGTGTATTTCTTGTTGAATGAAATTAACATTTTACCCTTCTCAGATTTTTGGTGATACCAAAATTCAATTATGTCCGAGGAACCAACTTAGCCAAAATTATTAAACAACCAAATTGCTTTTTTATTTCTATATATCTTTTCCTTGCTCAAAATCACTTTAATTCGATTAAGGTGATCTCGATTCAATTTATATTTGACGCACCAATGACACTAAATTGACACAGACATGACATTGCTCCCACTGTTTGATTTAACTTGATATAGCTTCAAAAACAGCAACTTGAGAGCAATATCAAATGAATAAAATAGTGCGTCTTTTTAAAGCGGGCATAAAAGTCTCATCAATTCATATATAAGAAAACCCTGTATATGAAGTTATAATCAACATGTGGACTAACATCACAAATTTAAAATCAATAACTAAAACACAAGAATTAGCTCAGGCTAGACTTAGCGGAACTAATAGTGGTTAAAGCCAATTCGAAGTAAATAACAATCGCAACCTTAATTTGTTGCATATGAGTTCTGACGGATATGCCATATGAAAAAAATTGAGTTAAACAGTGCTCAACATTTCCCCAAACTGAATGTTGAACATTTAGGGCGCCCTATTCATGTCATTCGGGAAGAATTACAAAAAACTTTCTCGCAGGCAGATTCGTCAATCACTCAGGATCTACAACGCTGGGTGAAAGACAAAAACCTGAGCTTCAGACTATCGGATATTCAGCTGGCCAGCAGACAACCAGCCGATCTTGATGAGCACGCTTCTGTCATCCGCCATCAGACTGGCGGCATGGTTCAGGCTCAGTTGGATATCAGTATGCTTCTGGCGCTGTCGGACAAGTTCTATAACGCCGATATCGACCGCAGTCATATCAGCGATGCTTCAAACAAACTGACTGCCAGTGACCTGCGTTTACAGCAGCGACTGCTGGAACGTCTGTGTGCACTGATTGCAGAGAGCGGGCAATGGACAATGACAGATGATGCGATGCGTCATGGCATTGGGCTGCTGGCCACCTTCACAGTCAGTTACCGTAAAAAATCCGCTGACTTTACCCTCTACCTGGATGAAACCATGTTGCAGTCTCTGATGGATGACATGGCCATTCATACCAATGACCAGTTAGACGAAGGTTTCCGCAAAGTACTGGAAAGCACGCCGGTGACTCTTCACGCCACCCTTTGCCAGAAAAAAATGCCTTTAGACGATGTACTCAAACTGCGTCCTGATGACGTATTGAATATCGATCTGCTCACTAATGTTCCGGTTCGTATTGGCCAGGAGCATTTATTTAACGGATGCGTGGCCGACAAAGATGGCCAACTCGTTCTGATTCTAAATGATAAATAAACTACACAGGACCCCAAAATGACCGATTTGAATGAGATGACTGACGTAAACGCATTCAGCGAAGACGATCTGAACTTTGATGATCTGGATCTGGATCAGCTGGATGATGACGTTGAAGCCAGTCAGGAATCCGGTACTGCCTCCCCTTTCATCCCTTACGATGAAGTACCGTCCAGAGATATTAATTTCTTCAAGAAAATTCCTGTCACGGTCACACTGGAAGTTTCCAGCACCGAAGTCTCTCTCGGCGAACTGATGAAAGCCGGTGAAGGCAGCGTGATTGAACTGGACAAGCTCAATGGTGAACCACTGGACGTCAAAGTGAACGGTTCTCTGATGGGCCACGCTGAAGTCGTTGTGGTCAATGACAAATACGGCCTGCGTCTGATTGATATCGTGGACTCACCGCTTAACTCCGTGGAATCCTGATAATGCTCCGCAGTCTCTGTCGTGTTTTAGCCCGCGCCGGCGGGCTATCCTTAGCCGGTTTTCTGATATTGACGCTTTCTTCACACCCGGCATTCGCTTCTGATACGGGTGGCCTGACGCTGATGACAGTTTCAGACGGCACCTCTAATCAGGAATACAGTGTCAAGCTTCAAGTGCTGCTCCTGATGACGGCACTGAGTTTACTGCCTGCATTTCTGCTGATGGCAACCAGCTTTACTCGCATCATTATTGTACTGGCCATTCTGCGTCAGGCCCTCGGCCTGCAGCAGAGTCCGCCAAACCGGGTACTGGTGGGGATTGCGCTGGCGCTGACGCTACTCATTATGCGTCCGGTATGGACTGATGTGTATGAACATGCCTTCAAGCCCTATGACGCAGGTCAGATCACGCTGATGGAAGCTTTCTCTGTGGCAGAAAAACCCGTCAAGGATTTCATGCTCAGACAAACCCAGCAAACGTCTCTTGAGCAGATGCTGCATATTGCAAACGAGCCTCTGGATCAGAAAGCAGAAGATCTGTCCTTTGCCGTGGTGCTGCCGGCCTTTGTAATCAGCGAGCTGAAAACAGCCTTTCAGATTGGTTTTATGCTGTTCATTCCGTTTCTCATCATCGACCTGGTTGTGGCCAGTGTGCTGATGGCCATGGGGATGATGATGCTTTCACCACTGATTATTTCGCTGCCTTTTAAACTGGTCGTATTTGTTCTGGCCGATGGCTGGACCATGACAGTCGGCACACTGTCGGCAAGTTTCGGCTAGGAGAAAAACCATGACACCGGAACTCGTCGTCACCCTGTTTTCAAATGCTGTCTGGATGATCATTACCATTGTGATGGTGCTGGTCGTGCCCGGCCTGCTGGTTGGTCTGGTCATTGCGGTCTTTCAGGCCGCGACCCAAATCAATGAACAGACCCTCAGCTTTCTGCCCCGCTTGCTGGTCACTCTGCTGATGGTCATTTTTGCCGGTCACTGGATGCTCAGAAAACTGATTGACCTGTTTACGCAGTTGTTTCACAACATTCCGGGAATGATTGGCTGATGGATGTCACTTTCGCGCAAATCACAGCCTGGCTCGGGCAAGTCTGGTGGCCATTTTTCCGTCTGGGGGCCGCATTTGTTGCCATGCCTTTCTTCGGCGATGGCGCCATTCCGCTTTGGGTGCGTCTGCTGTTTGCCCTGTCCATCAGTATCCTGATTGCGCCTCTCATGCCGGCGATGCCTGCAGTCGATCCCCTGTCACTCAAAGCACTGGTACTGGCGTTTGAACAAGCGATCTGGGGGGTCTTTTTCGGCTTTATCCTGCATCTGCTCTTCACCACCATGACCATGCTGGGCCAGATTGTTTCCATGCAGATGGGCCTGAGTATGGCCATCATGAATGATCCGGTAAACGGCATGTCTGTTGCGCTGCTGGGCCGGATGTTCCTGATGTTCAGCACCCTGCTGTTTCTGGCCCTGGACGGTCATTTAGTGGTGATTGATATTCTGGTTCAGAGTTTCCATGTCTGGCCGGTCGGCTCCGGGATTAGTGAAGCCACACTTCAACAGGTCATTTCCATGGCCAGCTGGATGTTTGCTTCCGCGCTGGCACTGGCATTACCGGCCATTATTTCGATGCTGCTGGCAAACATCAGCTTTGGTGTGATGAACCGTGCCGCACCGAGCCTGAACGTTTACGCGCTGGGCTTCCCGATGACGATGTTACTGGGTCTGTTCAGCATGCTGATTGCAATCAGCGGCGTCCCGACACGATACACCCAATTTGTTCATACCACTTTGCAGGCACTGACCAGCTACGTCGCAGGAAACGGCATATGAGTGATCAGAGTACTCAGGACAAAACAGAAAAGGCCACGCCCCAGAAAATCCGCAAAGCACGGGAGCAGGGGCAAATTCCCCGTGCGAAAGATCTGACTGCTGCGGTGATTTTCCTGGTTGTGGTCTATTTCTTTTCAATTCAGATCAGCACCATCTGGGACGCCATGAGCGGCGTCTTCCGTTTCAATATGCAGCTGACCCGTGATGATCTGCAGTCGCCCTGGCAGGGAATTGAACACGTGGGCCAGAGTCTGGCCATTGTGATCGAGTTGCTGCTGCCGCTGTTCATGGTGATTCTACTGGCCGCGATAGGCGGCAGCCTGCTCCTGGGCGGCTGGCTGTTTTATCCGGCAGGCGTGATGCCTAAGCTTTCAAAAATCAGTCCGCTGTCAGGTATCAAGCGTATGTTTTCAACCCGCTCGCTGGTTGAGCTGCTGAAATCGTCGCTGAAAGTCACTGTGCTGCTGATGCTGCTTTATCTGTATCTGGATGCTCATCTGGCTGAGCTGCTGGCCATGCAAAACCAGCCGCTGCGTCAGGGCGTGGTCGCCATTATGCAAATCCTGTTCGACGGCGTTCTTATCATGGGTGTTGCCCTGCTTGTCTTCGGTCTGCTGGATGTTCCCTATCAACGCTGGGAGCACATGAAGCAACTGAAAATGACCAAGCAGGAGATCAAAGAAGAATTTAAAAACAGCGAAGGCCGCCCGGAGGTAAAACAACGGATTCGTCAGATTCAGCAGCAGTTCGCCCGGCGAAAAGTGGAGAAGACGGTGCCGCAGGCCGATGTCGTCATCACCAACCCGACGCACTACGCCGTTGCTATCAAATACGATCCGGCAATGTATGACGCGCCCTTTGTTGTCGCGAAGGGGGTTGATGAAATGGCCCAGCATATTCAGCGCATCGCCCGTGAAAACAATGTCGAAGTGCTGAACTCGCCTCCGTTAACACGGGCCATTTACCATACCACGCAGCTGGAACAGGCCGTGCCGAGCCAGTTGTATATCGCCGTGGCACATATTCTGACTTATGTCATGCAGCTGAAAGCCTTCCGTACCGGCAAAGGCGGGCAGCCACAGCCATTACCGACTTTTGTTATCCCACGCCACTTACAGTATTAAGGCAGGAGAGAGATCAAACCCATGCTAAACCGGCTACCTCAACTGAACCATTTTAAGCGCAGCTATATCAGCATTCCTGCTGCGCTGCTCATGATACTGGCGATGGTCATGTTGCCTTTGCCGCCCATGCTGCTGGACGCCATGTTTACGTTCAACATTGTGCTGGCAATCATGGTGCTGCTGGTCAGCACCACGGCAAAACGACCGCTGGATTTCTCCGTATTTCCGACCATTCTCCTGGTTGCCACCCTGCTCCGCCTGACACTGAACGTTGCGTCGACCCGCGTCGTCCTGCTGGAAGGTCATCAGGGCGGCGATGCTGCCGGTAAGGTCATTCAGGCCTTCGGTGAAGTCGTGATCGGCGGTAACTATGTCGTCGGTATGGTTGTGTTCGTCATCCTGATGATCATTAACTTTGTCGTGATTACCAAAGGTGGCGAACGAATTTCCGAAGTGGCCGCTCGCTTTACACTGGACGCCCTGCCCGGTAAGCAGATGGCCATCGATGCCGATCTCAACGCCGGTCTGATCGATCAGGAACGCGCCAAGCTGCGCCGGAAAGAAGTCGCCAACGAAGCCGACTTCTACGGCTCAATGGACGGTGCATCCAAATTCGTCCGGGGTGATGCGATTGCCGGCCTGCTGATTCTGTTCATCAATATTATTGGTGGTGTCAGCATCGGCGTGTTCGAATACGACATGACCGCAGCCGAAGCGTTTAAAACTTTTGCCCTGCTGACCATCGGTGACGGTCTGGTTGCTCAGATCCCATCTCTGTTGCTGGCAACCTCTGCAGCCATCATCGTTACCCGTATCAATGACAGTGATGATGACATGGCAGATGCCATGCGCAACCAGCTGTTGGCTACACCTGCAACCCTCTTTATCGCTGCAGCCATTATGGCAATTGTCGGCAGTGTACCGGGCATGCCGCATCTGGCGTTTTACGCGTTCGCCGCAGTCCTCGGCTATGCCGGATGGCGTCAGGCCAAATCGCCGCAGCATGATGAGCAACTCGATCAGGTCGAGCAGTTAAGCCATGCGATGCGCCGTGAAAGTGAGCAGGCACTTGGCTGGGAAGACATCCCGCACATTCACAGTCTGTCACTGCAGCTGGGCTTCCGTCTGGTCCACCTGGTCAATAAAGATCAGGGCGCACCACTGACCCAGCGCATCCGTGGGATCCGGAAAACCCTGTCAGAACAGGTGGGTTACCTGCTGCCTGAAGTCAGTATTCAGGATAATCTCAGCCTTCGTCCGAATCAGTACACCATTGCAGTCCACGGTGAAATTATTGAGCAGGGTGAAATCGAGCCGGATCGTCTGATGGCGATTGCCGTCGGTGAAACCTACGGTGAGATTGATGGTATTCTGGGTACCGATCCGGCTTACCAGCTGCCGGCCGTCTGGATTGAACCAAGCGACAAGGCTAAAGCCCTGAACATGGGATATCAGGTGATTGACGATGCAACCGTGATCGCAACTCACCTGAGCAAGATCATGAAGAACAATCTCGCTGATCTGTTTACGCATGATGATGTAGAAAACATGATGCAGCGTCTGGCGTCACAAGCACCGAAACTGGCTGAAGCTCTGGGCAATGCCATTACTCCGGCACAGCAATTAAAAGTGTTCCGCCACTTACTGCAGGATCAGGTGCCGGTGAAAGACATCCGCACCATTGCGAATACCATGCTGGACAGCGTTGAAAACACCAAAGACCCGATTCTGCTGGCTGCCGATGTTCGTTGCAGCCTGCGCCGGACGCTGGTGAACCTGATTAATGGTGACCGGAAAGATCTGAACGTCTATACACTGGCTGATGATCTTGAACAAATCCTGCTGCAATCCCTGCAGCAAGCACAGGCAAATGGCCAGGTCGTTCTGGACAGTTTCCCGGTGGAGCCAAATATTCTCCAGCAATTCCAGCAGAATCTGCCACTGGTGAAACAACAGCTGAAGCAACAGAATATGCCGCCTGTTTTGCTTGTTATGCCGCAACTTCGTCCACTTCTGTCACGTTATGCGCGTACATTTGCGCAAGGTCTGGCTGTCTTGTCATATAATGAGATTCCAGAGCATAAGCAAATCAACGTGGTAGGAAACCTTGGCTAAGCTGTTTACCGACACCGCCTTAGGCGAACATACAAGAGGGCTGCTGATTCAGGCAGCCCGGACTCCGGATGATTTCATTCTGTTAGAGGCGATGCAGCATAATGATATTCGCCATGCCTGCCAGCCCATCCGACATACCGAATCCAATGAAGTGACTTTTCAGCACCTCACCCTGCGTTTCGGCAGTAACAATGAGCAAAGCGTCTACCGT
Organism: Photobacterium sp. 53610; assembly: GCF_036409375.1. Classification (NCBI taxonomy): domain Bacteria; kingdom Pseudomonadati; phylum Pseudomonadota; class Gammaproteobacteria; order Vibrionales; family Vibrionaceae; genus Photobacterium; species Photobacterium sp. 53610. The sequence continues at coordinate 1,083,385 of NZ_JAXOFS010000001.1, forward strand.
TTCGATTTGTCTGATGAGATGCGCTACGCCCTGGATCTGTTTGGCCTGCTTCTGGCGATCAGACATATCAAATTTCAGCAGGAAACCATTCTCCCCAGCCTGATTAACCCGTTGGTTGTGCCACTGCAGGCGGAAACACTGCTGAACTGGGAGCCGGGTCATCAGTTTCTTGCCGCGCTGTATGATTACCATGGCTCAGCCATGCGCGATATCGTTCCCTGTATTCAGCTGTTTCAGCCCGATTTAAACCAAACGCGGCTCAATGAGTTACTCAGCTGGCTGCATGATGCCAGCACAGCCGTCTGGGTTGATCTGCGGTTACCGACCCCCTATTTGCCTTTGCTGGAAAAAACGTCACCGGCGGCCATTAAAGTGGCCCAGATGAATGAAGACACCAGTTTCAAGCAGGGTCTGTTACCCGTCATCCGCTTCCTCCGGCATAACGACATCGATTTTGTGGCGGGTCGCGTTGCCACTCAGCATGACCTGATCCGGTTCAGACGATTAGGTGCCGGATATTATTTTGGTTATATCAGTGATATTCCGACTTCCTTTTCTGCCCCCCGGAAACTAAAACTTGTAAAATAATCAATTCAAATTAAATAAAAAAACGCCAGCCACACCAGCTGGCGTTTTTTATTTATCTCGCCAAAACATAATTTTTTATAAATCCGCGGTTTTACAGAACGAAACTGCCTGTCTGATCGGATAAAAATGTCGGTCAATAACTCATCAATCCAAAAAATTCAGATTCACTCTAGAGACAATTTTCCCTGATTCAGGTCATTTTATTATTTTTTTCACCTGATACTTTAGAACTTTAGAAATCAATCAAGTGATTGTTTCTAAATGACTTATCTCAGAAAAAACGCCAGTGAAGACATCCGACCAATGTGAAAATATCATTTTTTTTCACTTCGATGATTAATCTTTTCAGAGCCTTTTCCGCCTCATATTAGCGAGTAGGAATGACAGCCATACGGAACAACATACGAAATTGTGTGGCGTCAGAAAAAACCAACATGAAGATGTATAACTAAGGAGAACTTTCATGGCTCTATCAATGCACACCAACTACGCATCTCTGGTAACGCAAAACACCCTGAACGGCACAGGTAACATGCTGAACAAAGCCATGGAGCGTCTGGCGACTGGCTACCGCATCAACTCTGCTGCTGACGATGCAGCTGGTCTGCAAATCTCTAGCCGCCTGGAAGCACAAACTCGTGGCATGTCAGTTGCAATGCGCAACTCACAAGACGGCATCTCTATGATGCAAACTGTTGAAGGTGCACTGGACGAAACTGCAAACATCCTGTACCGCATGAACGACCTGGCAACTCAGGCTGCGAACGGTACAAACTCAGTAAACGACCAGGAAGCTCTGTACGCAGAATTCACTGAACTGACCAGCGAGCTGGGCAGCGTAATGGCAAACACTAAGTATGCTGGTGAGACTGTATTCGACGCAGCTGGTGTGAAAGGCGGCGGTATCGTTCTGCAAATCGGTGGTTCTTCTGCTGAGCAGCTGGACTTCGCAACTTCTATCGATACTAAAATTGGTGCAGCGGTAACTGCTCTGCAAGCAGGTGGTACTATCGCATCTCTGACGACTTTCGGTGACACTGGTGCAACAGTAGCAACGAACCAAACCAATGCTCGTGCAGCAATGGACGCGATTACTGCATCTCTGGACACCATCGGTGGCGCTCGTGCAGCACTGGGTGCGAACATGAACCGTCTGGAGCACACCATCACTAACCTGGGTAACATGGTTGAGAACACCACTGCTGCGAAAGGCCGTATCACTGATACCGACTTTGCTGTAGAAACTTCAAACATGACTAAGAACCAGATGCTGATGCAAGCCGGTACGAACGTACTGTCTCAAACGAACCAGCTGTCTGGCATGGCAATGTCTCTGCTGCGCTAATCCCCGGATTAGACTCAGAAACATCGACCTAAGTCACTCCAATTTAAAAAGCCCCGGTTTCGGGGCTTTTTTTTCGTTATAGCTCGCAAAAACAGAAGTTCGTTGATCATTTCCTCCCCTATTTCTTTCCACCTTAATTAATCATTTTAGCTATAGATAACTCTGAAAATTCAGGATTCAGCAGTTTTAAGTGGCGAAAAAACAGACACCGCAAATTAATTACCACCCTATTGATAACTTTGTGACAACTTTTCATTACGCATTGAATACAAAGAAGAATTTCGCTTTTCTCTGGAACTGACTTAAGTTTTGTTGATTTAACAAAAAAATAACAGGGAGAACATATGAAAAACACAACAACGGCTCTGGCACTGATCATTTCTGCGGTATGCACACAAGCCTATGCAGCCGAAGAAGATAAGGTCTGGATTTCGATTGGTTCTGATGCCACCCAAACGCTGAAGTCGGTGATGCAGTCACAGGCACAATCAATCCTGCCGGATTCACTGGCGAGCAACGGCAAAGCATGGGTCGGTCAAGTCAATTACAAACAATTAGCCGAGTTAACACACCAGATGCACGAAGATCATCACCGTTGCGGCGGGTATATGGTGCATTCTTCAGCAGAAAGTGCGATGGCAGCCAGCATCATGCCTGAAACACTTGCAGCATTTCCGATTCCGGATATCACACAGCAGGATAAAGTGAATGCCTGGTTACCTCAGGTCAGCGCATCAGAGATTACCGGCACCATCAGCTCGCTATCCAGTTTCATCAACCGTTTCTACACCACCACTTCTGGTGCTCAGGCATCCGACTGGCTGGCAAATGAATGGCGCTCACTCACGAATTCTCTGCCCAATGCAGATGTCCAGCAAGTTTCACACGCTGGCTATAACCAAAAATCAGTCGTTCTGACAATCACAGGCTCCGAAAAACCGGATGAGTGGGTAGTGATCGGCGGCCACCTGGATTCAACCATCGGATCAAACACAGGTGAAAACAGTGTTGCACCCGGCGCGGATGACGATGCATCAGGGATTGCCAGTGTCACCGAAATTATCCGGGTCCTGTCTGAAAATAACTTCAAACCCAAACGCAGTATTGCTTTCATGGCCTATGCCGCAGAAGAAGTGGGTCTGCGTGGTTCTCAGGATCTGGCCAACAAGTATAAATCAGAAGGAAAAAATGTCGTTTCAGCCCTGCAGCTGGACATGACCAACTACAATGGTTCTCCAGAAGATATCGTCTTTATGACCGATTATACCGACAGCAATCTGACCACTTTCCTGGCCCGTCTGGTGGATGAATACATTCCGTCGATCTCGTATGGGTTCGACCGCTGTGGTTACGCCTGTTCTGACCACGCTTCCTGGCATAACGCTGGCTTCCCTGCTGCCATGCCATTTGAATCGAAGTTCAACGATTACAACCCCAGAATCCACAGCACACAAGACACCCTGGAAAATTCCGATCCGACTGGCGCACATGCGGTGAAATTCTCCAAACTTGGACTGGCCTATGCCATTGAAACGGCGAACGCAACCGGCGGCACCACCCCACCGCCAACAGGAAATGTACTCAAAGATGGTGTCCCTGTGACAGGCTTGTCAGGTGCAACGGGCAGCCAGGTTCGTTACAGTTTTGAACTTCCGGCTCAGAAAACACTGCAAATCAGCACCAGCGGCGGCAGCGGCGATGTCGATCTGTATGTCTCTTTCGGTTCTGAAGCCACGAAGCAAAACTGGGACTGCAGACCTTACCGTTACGGTAACAATGAAGTCTGTACTTTCTCTGGTGCCACACCCGGTACCTACTCCATTCTGCTGGACGGCTATTCTCAGTACAGTGGCGTCACTCTGAAAGCCTCAACACAATAATCCGCCGCAACTGGCTGGCTTGCTCAATGCCGGCCAGTTACTTTTCTGCAACAAACCGGGAACTGAAAGGTTTCCGGTTTTTCTTTTGAAACATGCGCTTCAGCCCGTCATTCCCCAAATTACCTTAATGCCCTCTGCCAATATGCCGCCCTAATTCGTTGGGATGTTACATAGTCGATACAAACCGCTGTGCAATAAATCCTAAGGGAATATATATCGATTCCAGCTGATACGGTCTGGTTTTCCGCACTGGAAACGAAGCTGGAGAGCCGGAAGGTCAAGCGGAAACCTGATCGGAAACACCGTTTCCGCCAATCGGAGCCTGAACAGATAAATCCCTTTAAACTCAACAAATTAACTTAATGGCACACTATTTGCTTTAGTAGCAATAAATAAAGGAGTTTTTCCATGAGTTCCATTGATCCGATCAGTATGGCGCAACAGCTTGCCACCTATGAGGTACAGCCATTCCAGAATCGTTATCAGACTCAGTCTGATAAGTATCAGAGCCAGATTACTGCCTACGGCAAAATCGAGTCAGCCCTGCGTGCGTTCCGTACTGCTGTGGAAGACATGAATGGCCTGAATGACAGTGTTGTTAAAAACAGCGCGACCTTCTCTCAGGAAGGAAACCTGAGTGCAAGCGTGAACGGTAATGCACTGGCGGGTGAATATCAGGTCTTCGTTGAGCAGGTTGCGACCGCGCATCAGATGAGTGTTGATCTGGGTGCAGGCACAACGTCATCATCACCGGTTCCGGCAACGGGCACCATGATGATCACGATGGATGGCAAAACCCTGAACCTGGATCTGGCCACTGTTGATACCGACAGCGACGGCACAGCAACCGTTCAGGAACTGGTTAATGCCATCAATAATGATGAAAACAACCCGGGTGTGAACGCCACACTGGTCCGCGCAAATGGCGAAACGCACTTTATGCTGTCCGGTAAAGAAACTGGCTCAGCCAACACTATCTCTGTCAGCGCAACGGGTACCGGTGATGCAAACTTTGAAAATGCATTCGCTACCGCGACCGACATCAGCACTCCTCAGGATGCGATCATCTGGCTGGGTGCTCAGAACACGGGCCTGAAACTGACAAACGCTTCAAACACTTTTGAAGGCGTGATTGACGGGGTCGACCTGACTGTCACCAAAGCACAGCAAAGCGGCGACCAGCCGGTTGGCATGTCTGTGGGTGCTGATAAAGAATCAACCAAAGAACAGCTGAACAAGCTGGTTGAAAGCTATAACGCCCTGATGTCTGAAATCGACAAATACACCAAAGTCGGTTCAGAAGATGAAAAACGCGGCGTTCTGGCTGGTGACGGTACCCTGCGCTCACTGGAAAGCCAGATCAGTTCTCTTTTCCGTCAGAACTACAACGGCCAGAGCCTGTACTCCGTGGGTGTCAGCATCGACCGCCACGGCAAGCTGACCGTCGATAACGAGAAGTTCGAAGCGGCACAAGCCAGTAACCCTGCAGCGCTGGGCGAGATGTTCAACGGTACAGATCAACTGTTCGATTCACTTGAAGCGACAGTGAAACCTTACTTGTCCTTCTCAGACGGCGTATTCAAGAGCCGTAAAGACAGCCTTCAGCAAAACATCAGCCGGATCGACGACAAACTGTCGGGCCTGGAGCGTAAATATCAGATGTCTTATGACCGTTATCTTGCGCAATTCACCCAGATGAACCAGCTGATGACACAAATGAACCAAACGAGCGGATTATTCTCGATTTAAAGGAGCGACTCATGCTAATGCAAAACTCGGGCTTTGATTCTTATCAGAGCGTTGATCTGGATGCCCAGGCCGCATCGGCAAACCCACATCAGCTAGTACTGATGCTGATCGATGGTCTGTTGGATGAACTCATCCGGGTCAAAGGTCACATCGAATCCAAGCGTTTGGAAGCCAAAAGTAAAGGGATCAGTAAGTGCATGAACATCCTGATTGGCCTGGACAGCGCACTGGATATCGAAGCAGGTGGCGAACTTGCTGCCAACCTGCATGACCTTTACGAGTTTTGCATTGGCGAGCTCTTCAAAGCGAGCTCTCAGAACAAAGCTGAACATCTCGATTCAGTTGAAAAAGTCATGACAAACGTTCGGGAAGGCTGGGAAGGATTCGGACAGCATGCCTAACATCACAGTCACTCAACTCCTGAACCTGAAGCAGAATATTGACCGGGCAGTTGCAGAGCAAGACTGGAACCGTTTGCAGCAGCTGGACCAGACGCTGCAAAAGGTACTGCTGAGTTTACAGAAAGAAACATTCAGCGATGAGCAGATTCAGGCTTTAAGTCACCTGAAAAGCAGCCATCTTGCTGCAATCAGCGCCGTCAGAGAAAACAAAGACAAACTACAGCAAGAAATGAATGCCGTCAGTGAAGGAAAAGAAGGACTTTTGGCATATCAGATGGCCATGAACATGGAGCTTTAATGAATACTATCGTCTCAAATTCCAAACTGGCTAACAGCAACAGTGAAACCGGGGACATCGGCAGCGGTATTGTGAAACCGTCTCAGGATGATAAAGCCTCCAGTTTCACCGACTCGCTGCAGAGCAAAACGCCGCGGGGCAATGCGGGAACTGAGCGCGCCCGATCGGCGGATGAGCCAAATGATATCGCAGCATCAAGTGCACAGACTGAACAGGATGACAACACTCTGACGCCTGCAGTCGCAGCGGACATCATCGCAAACCTGCTGGCTCAGGCTGAAAAACAGCTGGGAACAGGCGCTGCCCTTCCGGGCACCTCAACAGCAGAACAGATGGCGATTGGCGCAGCCGGAAAAGCGGGCATGCAGGCTAACGCCGCATCCGTCCGTGACGCACAGCTGATGCAATCCGGTGCAGTCGCTGCCAATGGCGAGCGTCAGACTACGGCTGCAACGTCTGCAGACAATGCCCGCCTTTCAGTACTGATGCAGCAAACCCAGTCTGGTGTGCAGCAGGAAACCACGCTATCCGGCCTCGGCGAAAACCGTCTGGCAAACAGCACCGCTTCTTTACAGACACTTATCAATGGCCTGTCGGCAGAGAACACAGGTCCGGCACACGCTCAATCGGCTTCCGCACCAGCCTCTGCTTCCTCAACCTCTCAGGTTGAGTGGGCCAGTGTCAAGCTGCCTCAGGGGCAGCAAAGCAAATGGGGCGAACAAATGATGCAGGTCTTGCAGGACAGAGTGCAGTTACAGGCCAGCCAGAATCTCCAGGAAGCCCGCATCCGTCTGGACCCGCCTGATCTGGGCAAACTGGATTTAATCGTTCGCATGGACGGGGATCGCCTCAGTGTTCAGATTCATGCGAATCAGGCTGCTGTCCGGGATGCGCTGGTTCAGGTTTCTGAACGTCTGCGTGCCGAACTGCAGGATCAAAATTTTGTTCATGTTGATGTAAACGTCGGCGACGGCCGTCAGGGACAACAACAGGAACATTCAGAAGAAGACTCACAACCTGTCATCTTTGCCAATCAACACACAGATGACCACCAAAATACAACAACAGATTCAGGCCATTGGCTGTCAACCAGAGCCTGATAGGAGCTATTTTCATGACCCAGCGTAATCTCGTCCTGATCATTATCATCATGCTGATCACCAGCGTACTGGTCGCTGCAGCCAGTGTTGGCGGTACCCTCTGGTACGTTAAGAGCCATCAGGGCCAAGGCGGTAACAGCATTAGCCTCCCCTTCAGCCAGCCGGATAATTTAGACCCTGTATTCCATCCGCTGGAAAAACTGGTGCTTTCTGTGAAAGGCGAACGCCAGACACATTTCATCATGATGGAACTGGCACTGGAAACCCGTCGTCCGGAAGCGATTGAAGGCATTGATAACTTCATGCCTGTTGTTCGAAATGCGCTGCTGAAACTGTTCAGTAACAAAACTTACGAAGAGCTTCAGAACCAGCGCACGATTGATGAGCTGCAGGAAGAAGTCAAAAGCACCCTGTTGGATGCATTTGGCAAAACCCGTTATGCCCACGCTATCGACAACGTATTGCTGACCAAATACGTCATTCAGTGAGGCGCTTATGCTTGATATCAACCCGACTGAACATTACGACAGCGAACAGGAAACCGGGCGAAACAGCCCGGTCATCAACGAAGATAAGCTGATCCGTGATCACCTTGTATTAGTAAAACGTGTTGTCAATCAACTCCGCAGTCATGTCAGCACCCATTGCAGTCTGGAAGATATGCAGCAAATCGGTCTGATGGGACTGCTGGAAGCCGGTCGCCGTTACGGCAATGTCGAAGACCCGAATTTTCCGTCTTTCGCAGTCTGCCGTATCCGCGGCTCGATTCTGGATGAGCTTCGCCGTCTTGACTGGCGTTCACGCCAGACCCGTCAACAGGCGCATGAGCTGAATGACGTCACCCGCGATTTAATGAAAAAGCTCGGCAGACAGCCGACGGAAGCTGAAATTATTGAAGCGCTGGGAACCGACCAGGCGGACTATCTGCAACGCCTGAATGCTTCCATGGCCAGCGAAATGCAAAGCCTGGATCAACTTCTGGAAAGTGGCAACGATTTCTCAATGACGAATGACGGCGGTGAATCTGTCCGTCATGAGCATATCCGCCGCACCCTGGGTGTGGCACTGGGTAAGCTGAAAGCTCGTGAACAGCTGCTGCTTACTCTGTTCTATCAACATGATATGAACCTGCATGAGATTGCACTGGTGCTCAACCTGACACCGCCACGCGTGTGCCAGCTTCATAAGCAGGCCCTGAAACAACTGAATCAATATCTTTGCTGATAGGAGCAAACTGAAATGCAAAAATTTACCGGCGCAATCGTCATTTTGTTATGTGTTTTCGGCGGTTTCAAATGGGCTGGTGGCGACATTTCTGCCATCTGGCAGCCTGCTGAAATTCTGATTATTGTTGGTGCAGCACTGGGATCCATCATTGTCGGCAACCCGCCCCATGTGATCCGTGAAATGCGCATCCAGCTTCGCCATATCGTCAAGCCGCGTAAAAATGAGCAAGAGTATTACATGCAGCTGATGGGCCTGATGCAACTGCTGCTGGAAACTATCCGAAACGGCGGTTTCAAATCCCTCGACAGCCATATTGAAGATCCGCAGAACAGTGAGCTCTTTGAACGTTATCCGCTGATCAAAGAAGACAGCCACTTAGTGGCTTACATTACCGATAACCTGCGCCTGATGGCGATGGGTCAGATGTCACCACATGAACTGGATGCCATGCTGGAGCAGGAAATCATGGCGATTGAAGACGATCTGCTGCTGCCTTCCCGCTCACTTCACCGGACGGCCGAAGCGCTGCCTGGCTTTGGTATTCTGGCCGCTGTTATGGGGATCATCATCACGATGCAATTCCTTGATAAAGGTATCGGTCTGATTGGTGTAAAAATTGCTGCTGCGCTGGTCGGTACTTTCCTGGGCATTTTCGGCTGTTACTGTGTATTAGACCCAGCGAGTAATGCCATGTCTCAACGCGTGAAGCGTGATATGTCTGCGTTTGAATGTGTTCGCGCAACACTGGTCGCTTATGTGGCGAAGAAACCAACCCTGCTGGCGATTGATGCCGGCCGTAAGAACATTCAGTTAGACATCAAGCCAAGCTTCAACGACATGGAAAAATGGCTGTCTGAACAGGAGGCATGATGCAACGATACAATCAGATCATCATCAAACGCAGACGCCAGAACGACCATGATGTCGGACATGGCGGTGCATGGAAAGTTGCTTTTGCTGACTTTATGATCGCCCTGATGGCTCTGTTTCTGGTGTTGTGGATTCTGGCGATTGTGGACCAATCAGAACGGAAAGCTATTGTTGCGCACCTCAACAGCTCAAGCCTGTTCGATCAGGGAGTCGGCAACCCGTTTGACAGCTCCACCAGCCTGTCCCCGATTGACTTAGGTGGTGAAGCCTCTGATTTAAGTTCACATAACGCAGCTGTGACGGTCACCTCTTTCTATGATGGTAACGGCGATGGCCAGTATACAGAATCTCTGGTTCAGGGCACTTATGACAGCCAGGAGCAGCTCAAAGTGCTGGCAAAAGTCGTTGAAGAACTGGCAAAACAGGCTTCTGCAGAAGGAAATGTGCATGTGGATGTCACCCCGCAGGGTCTTCGGATTGTCCTGCAAGATGACTTCCGCGAAAACATGTTCCACCGCGGCAGCAGTCAGCTCACCCCATTCTTTGAGGATTTACTGTTAGCGCTGGCCCCGATTTTCAAAAAGATTGAGAATCCATTGATTATCAGTGGTCATACCGATGCCATCCGCTACAGCCGTTCCATCAGTGATAAAACAAACTGGGAACTGTCCGCTTCCCGTGCCAATGTGGCCCGCCAGACCCTGATTGCAGGTGGCGCACCTGAAAAACGTGTACTGCAGGTTGCAGGCATGGCTGATAAGGCGCCTCTGAATCCGGAAACCCCAAGTGCCAGCGAGAACCGCCGCATTGAGTTGTTCGTACTGACAGCTGCGGCTGCGCGTATGGTAGAAACCCTGTTCAGAGGCCCGGCGAAACATGAAGACGGCCCGGTGCTTCAGCAAGCACGCAAGGAAGCCGAATTTAACCAGCCTGTGATTCGACAGGATTTCGTCAAAGCGTCTTAACCTGCAGACGGCAAAGGCCCCCCCTTTGCCGTCTGCTCACCATTAGCGAAAGAAACCAATGAAAAAAGCTGCATCTTCTTCTGTTGTTGACCCCCGGGTACGCCGACCAGACGGACTGCAAAAGTTATTTCTCTGGCTGATCGTCCTGGATTACTTCCTGCTCAGCCATTTTCTGCTGAGGATGCATCAGATGACTCTGAATGCAGGGACAACAATCAGTCTGTTACTGTTTGGCTATAACGGGCTGCTGGTTTACCTGTGTTTCAAGCGAGCCCGGCGTGGTGGTGACTACTACATCATTTACCCAACGCTTGCTGCCATACTGCTGGCTTTTATTCTTTTTTTGTATTTCTTCTTTCTGGTTGCTTAATGGGACATCGCCGCAGGATGCGAAGCAGGAAACTTATGCCACAGAGCACAATTTTACATCACCATTTCCTGATATAAGTTAATTCTGCCAGCCGCTTGTCGCCTAAGCCTTAGAGATAGCGAATGAGCTTAGCGTAATGAAAGATCAACTCACAATCTCGATATCAACAATTAATGGTTCATACCATTTTCAGTTAGGAAAGTATCTGCGACGCAACCTGGTTGCCACTTTTCTGCTGTTTATTGTCACTGTCATCGTGATGGCTTTTTCCATTCAGTATTTATGGACAACCGTCAATCAGACAGAACAGGAAAAAACGCAGTTAAGTCGTCATGCGACGGAACTGAAAGATGAAATTTCAACCCTGGAAAGCGACAGACAGTCGCTGGAGCAGAATCTGGCTGATCGTCGTTATGAGCTGGAGCAGATTACAGGGCGCGTTAATGACCTGGAAAACGTCCTGGGCATTGACACTGAAGATGAACAACCACTGAATGACCGGCTGGATACGGCGGCGCTGAACTCCGCGGTTCGAGTTGCCATGCTGAAGGTGATTCCGAACGGTAGTCCGATGGATTATCGTCGCATTTCATCCAGCTATGGTTCCCGTAACCACCCGATTTTCGGGAACAAACGCCGTCATTTAGGGATTGATATGAGCGGGAATTCCGGCACACCCATTTATGCACCGGCTGATGGTGTGGTTGAGCTGGTCCGACCGAGCAAAAAAGGCTATGGCAATCTGATGAAAGTTGATCATGGCTATGGCTTTATGACCTTGTATGCGCACTTAAAGACATTCAAGGTCAAAACCGGGGATTTCGTCCGAAAAGGCGATTTGATTGCCCTATCAGGCAATAGCGGTACTTCTACCGGCCCCCACCTCCATTACGAGGTACGTTTTCTGGGTCGGGCACTGAACCCCAAATTTTTCATCAACTGGGGACCCGATAACTTTGACTATCTGTTTAACCATGAGAGGAGCATCCAATGGGACTCTTTAGTAAAAGTGCTGGAAACACAAGTAAGCACTCAACTGCAACTATCATTGCACAAGGCTGTTCCATCAAAGGGGATATCGAATTAAGCGGTAATATCCAGGTGGATGGCTATATTGAAGGGCGTATTCGTACGGAACAGACACTGTCAATCAGTGCAACCGGCCGGGTATCCGGTGAAATCTTCGCCAACAAAGTCGTGATTAACGGTCTGCATGAAGGTGCTTGCCACGCGGCCAGCATTGAGATTCTGGAGAAAGGCAAAGCCAAAGGTGTCATCTATACCAACGATATTTGCATCGAGCGTGGCGGCTGCTTCCTGGGTCAGACCCACCCGGCTGATGAAGAAAAAGTCGTGACACTGAATAAAGAAGAAGCGGCGAAAGCCAGTGCTGATTCCAAGGGAAGCCAGAAAGATGCGGCCCCACTGACACCGCCGACTCAGCTGAAACCAGCAGAAGCTGCAGGCAGTACTGATAAAAGCGCTGCTGCAGGCACTGCGTCAGTTGCAGCCAGCAAACCCGGGGCATCTCCCGCCCCTACCACAGCGGCAGTCGACAATAAAAAGCAAGCCAACGCGAGAAAATAATCCCCAAAAACCGGAACATTTCGTTCCGGTTTTTTTCGCTTTATCTTCCCTTACTGCTCAACGCTGCCTGTTCAAACTGTTAGCTGTCTCTAAAAATTTCAGCTTGCTTTGCTGCCTGCAAGCAAAGCCCTCTATTGAATACGATAATGGGTGCATCCATCATCGAACATAGGGAACATGTATGAAATCAACACTCTCCTTGGCTGCGGCACTATTGGGCAGCCTGAGCCTCACCGCCTGTACAACGACCACGCACGAATCCGGACAGACAAATGTTGCCAATGCAACCCAGGAAATCCTTGCTGTTGAAAACTGTATTGGTTCAACCGAACCTCCCGTGGCATGGGCCAGCAAATTGATAGCTGACGACGACCCGCAGCTTCTGACAAATTCACTGGGTGAGCCAAACCAGGGCAAACTCTGTCAGGGGCAGGTGTACAAAGTCAAAGACGGAGAAGCACTGACAATTTACCGCGCCTGGAACAGCACCAACCCGAACAGTCAGTATGGGGCCTGGTGGGCGACCAGTCAGCCAGACGGCAAAGTCGCCCATTATCGCGCAGGCTATGAGATTTGCTATCAGTGGTCGCCATTAGACAAAATGACACGTTGCGAACTGAAACCGGGCAGCAAGCTGGTAATCGGGAATGGCCAGAGTGCCCAGTGCTCCCAATGGCTCACCTACCCTGTTTCCGCTGATCAGCAGCTTTACCTCGAGAACACTGAGTCTCTGGTCGGAAATTGTCAGACATACGATGCCGTTTTTGGCTGGGAATAATCAGCAAAGAATATAAGCTGAGAAAAAGCTGCGGAAATATTCAATCGATTTTCTACTGCGCACTGTCAGCCAAGGCTGCAATGGCCTCAGAAAAAGTGGGAAAGGAAACCTTCGCGGCACAGCATGCGCCCTGGCAGGACTGATGAGACTGAATCATCGTAATCATTTCCGCCAGGGGCATTTGACGTTCTGCAGATAAATGCCAGATGCTTTCTCTGGCCTGACTTTCCAGACAAAAAACCTGACCGTCTGAGTCAATCAGCACATCACCCGCCTGGAATCCAAAGCAGTGCAAATCGGCATCCGATTCCCATACCGCTTGGTCAGCCAGATAAACCAGCTCCGGGTCACCGTCATATTTCAGTACAGCTGGCCAGATAACCATGAACACCCATCCTTCAAAAAATTTTGACTCATGATGCCTGTCAACAGCGTACTCTGGCAAGCAGACATCAATCAGGCTTCCACGGCAGGACCTTCTGACGGAATACGCAAATACAACAGAGAACTCAGGATTAACAGGCCACCACAAATCATCCAGTTCATACTGATACCATACACTTCAGAGATATACCCAAACAGCAAGGAAGACGCCATCCCGCCCAGCATCATGGTAAAAGAGCTGATTGAAATCATGGTGGAGCGGTTTTCATCCTCAGTGTTTTCATTGAGCAGAACACGCTCTGAGTTAATCCCCATGGTGAAAAAGAAGAAAAAGACCAGATAGCTGACAGCAAACGCTTCAAGTGTTTTCGTCATCGCCAGTACGAGCAGCACCCCACCGGCAATGATTCTGGTGGCAAGCAATAACATTCGGTGCGACCCGGCAAAAGCCCTCAAGAACTTCACGGAAAATAAAGAGGCTGCTGCCGCCATCAGAAAATAAAGTGCCGACACAACGCCGAAGAAAGACGTGCCATAGTCGCTGCCTTGAATAATTGAGGCTAAAAAAGGCTGCCAGAAGTTCTCAAGACTGCTGAGGACCACACCAAAAATCAGCATTGTCTGCATCAGTGGCTTCAGTACATCTTGGGTCATCGAAGCGCGCAGCGCTTTTTTCATTTGTCCCCTATAGCCAGGTTGCTTCTTTGCATCTGACCCTGTCATAGAGCTTCTGCAGACATCTTCCTGAATCAACAAGACCGTAAACAGGAACAGACAGAGCGTCGCGCCACCCACAACCAGCAAGTTGATATTGAACTGACCGGTAAAATCAAAAGGCTCAGACTGAATCGCATCCGGTAACCATCCGCCAAGAAAAGCACCCGCCGCAAGCCCGACCGTCACACAAATATTCACCACTGAGAGCGCCTGATGATAGGTCAGATGTCCATCAGCCCGCTGAAAGGAATCGTAAAACCATGCGTCTAACGTTCCGGAATAAATTGCACGTGCGCTCCCGAGTAAACAGGCCGCAAGTAAAATCAGGCCGAGTCCGGAAGCAAAATAGAGTGCAACCACGCCTGCCAGGTTCACGACCAGTGACCACAAATATGTAGATTTTCGGCCATACCGGTCAGCAACACCACCTAATGGAATTTCCAGCATGGCGGTACTGCCAACCCAAACCGCCATCACGAGACCGACATCCTGAAGATTGAGCCCCCGGGACTGAAACAGCAGTACCAGAACGGGGAGCATGATCCCGACGATCAACGAGTGAAAACTCTGCTGACTGGCAAAAAGGATCATTAATTTTTGTTTGTTCATTCCACATCCATGTGTTGAAGCCCAAATCCTTCTTCATTACTTGCTTAGTGATTCCTCTCACCAGGCATGCACTTTCCCTTCCCAGGTATAAAATTGACCGCTCATCTCTGGCGACAGTCTGTCCACCAGCTTCACGATCCCCGAGACACTTTCCTGCACAGTGATTTCAGCTCCCTCGCCGCCCATATCGGTTTTCACCCAGCCCGGATGAATCGGACAAACCGTGATGCCATCATCACGCAAGTCAATTGCCAGTACTTGCATCACTTTGTTCACGGCAGCTTTGGAACTTCGGTATGCATACATACCCGTTCCTTCGCCATTGAGTGAGCCCATCATACTGGAGACAGTCACAATTCTGGGCCGATCCGAACGTCTCAGATTAGGCAGAAATGCCCGGCTGACAATGAACGGTGCGATGGTATTCACGGCAAACGTCTCCAGCCAGCCTTTCTCCGTCAAAGTTTCCAGGCTTTGTGCTTCCGGTCCGATCACACCGGCATTGTTGATTAAGATATCGACATGATCAGCAATCGACGCTGCAAACGCATTCACTGCTTTTTCATCGGTGACTTCTAAAGGATGCAAATATAAATTGGATGATATCGCCAGATCATCCAGCCCCTTGCCAGGCTGACCACGGTATGTGGCGATCACTTTATCTCCCCGTGCAAGAAACTGTTTTGTCAGTTCAAGACCAATGCCGCGCGATGCGCCGGTAATCAATACATTTTCCATCGCAAAACTCCATTATGCTGAGATGAATTCTTCACTCTTTTGACGGTAAGGCCGCCATGTCCATCCACACCGCTTCCCAGACATGCCCGTCCGGATCAGCCAGATTACGGTTATACATAAAACCAAGCTCTCTCAACGGATGAATATCTGCCGTTCCGCCAAGTCTTGAGGCAGCCTCATTCATGGCATCTACTTGCTGGCGATTCTCACAGGATAACGCCAGCATCACTTCACTGGCATTCGCCGGCGGAATTGGCCTGTCGGTAAATGTGCGCCACTTGTCATGTGTCAGCAGCATGACATGTATTGCTTCGCTCCACACCATACAAACCGCCGTGCTGTCCGTGAATTGCGAATTCACAGAAAAACCCAGCGCCTGATAGAAACGTGTTGAAGCATCCAGATTTCTGACGGGCAAATTGATAAAAATCTTTCGGGTCATGTGAGATTTCCCTTTTGAATGAACAAAATAGGTACGAACCCACTAAGGCTAGCAGGCCATCTCATTCTCGCCAGAAAGATGCAGACAGAAAATATGTTGCGGACCAGCAGGCCCGCCATGATACAACTCACCTGTATCACGAAATCCTGCCTTCAAATAACACGGATAAGCAGGCATATTGCGGCAATTCACGGTTAAATACAGTGCCTGCACGTCCGGATAATGAATGCTGACATACGCTGGCAATGCGCTTATCCCCTGACTGGCAATGCCTTGCCCCTGAAATGTTTGATCGATCAGTAACGATCTCACACCCAATGCGCCTTCGGGACAAAAACGATACGTCTCGGCATAGTCTGTATCCAGAATAAAAAATCCAGCGACCTGACGATTCACTGTAATTAAACAAGCGTGCTCATGAGATCGTAAATTCGCCAGGATTTCTGGCATTCTGCCAATGTTAAATTCAGCCTGGTCCGGTTTTACTGTGAGTGCACCGGTTTCCTCTTGACGGTCGTCGGTATATTGCTCAATTCGAATCATTCCTTTTCCTTGTGTTATACGGCATGAACTAATGTTGAAACACATTTCATTGTCTGCCCTTGTTCATCCGGCTCCATTCAATCGTACACACGAATCACCGGAGAAACGTCAGACGCCAACAACCCATTAAAAAGCAGCCAGATAATAAGCACTCATCTTCGGGTCGGATTCTGCAGGCTTTTTGAAAATAAACTGCTGATTACTCAGCCAGGTAAATTCCTTCGCCCACCACATTGTCAGATATTCATGCTCTTGATTCCCGTAAACCGTCTTCCAGCGTTCATTCACTTTTTCCTGCAAATAGTGTCACTGTCCTGACCATTGTAATAATCAATATATCTGTATCGGCCATTGGTGAAGCCACTCCGGTACATCGTTCGCAATATCATCCGCAGAAGCCGTTGTTCAGAGGAGCCTCTCTGTCACAATCGCTCGACTGGTTTCCATTCACATATCTCCTGCGAGTGATTCATAGTCAGGCAGTTCGGGGACTAGCATCTGATAGACGCCCAACTTTTCCATACAAAGAAACATCTGATACTTTTGATAGCTGTACTTTTTATTCGCATAGGCTTCATAACCGCAGACCTGCTTTGCCGCTTTCACTGCCAGCGGGTTTGCTAAATTCCCCGGTTCATCAACCCACATATAATGACCCTGATAGTTTGATAATAAAGCATCAGCCCCAGCCGTATGCGCACATCCAGTCAATATCATCAGAAACAGGCCCGGTATAACCGCACCTTTCAGATTGCGAAAAATCATGATTCTTTCCCTGAAAATTTTGATTCAAAACTTGAGATCACTCGGAGCCGTCACCTTTAAAAATCAACCTCACCTTAGCACTGAAGCCAATTGATTGACAGATTCCCGGATTTCATCTTCATTTAATGCACCAAAGCCAAAACGAATATAACTCAGTTCTCTTTTTTCACCCGCATCACATCGTTCGAAATGATATTGTTTCAGCTCTGATATATTGAACGATTGATCAGCAGTCAGTTTTGAAATATCTATCCATAAAGCCATTCCGCCCGCCGGTAAATCAAAACGGACTTGATCGCCAAACACCTGCTGAAACATCCGGGCTGCAAAGTTCCGCCTGCTTTCATAACATTTCCGGACTTTCCGGATATGCTTTTTCACCTCGCCCGCTTCCATCAGATCGGAGACCGCCAATTCTGTCAGTGTATTTCCCTGCCGGTCTATCAGCATCACTTCCTGAGCGGCTCTGTCAATCCACCTTTCATCCGCGACCAGATAGCCCAACCGAAGGCCGGGGGCGAACACTTTTGACATCGAACCAATGTGAATCACATTCTCTGAACCGGGTAAGCTGGCAAGCGGAGGAATCGGTCTGGATTCAAAATGAAACTCATGGTCATAGTCATCTTCAATCACAGCGAAGTGATGAATTTTAGACAATTTTAACAGCATCAGCCGTCGCTCCATCGACATCGTCACTGTTGTCGGATACTGATGATGGGGCGTGGTAAAAACACCTGCGACTTGATGGTGCTCAAGTATCCGCTTCAGCGCTGCTGTATCCAGACCATGTTTATCCAGTTTGCAACGGACGATCTGAAATCCATTCGATTCAAAAGCAGCCATTGCCGGCGGGTAGCACCTCTCCTCAAAAACCATGACACCATTTTCAGGATTCAAGAGCCTTGAGGAGAGATAAATGCCCATCTGGCTGCCACGGACAATGCAGACCTGGGCCATTGAAACCTTCATGTATCTGTCCATCGTCAGCATGTTCCGCACGGCACTGCGCAGCTCAGTGGTTCCGCGAGGATCACCGTACCCCAGCTTTGCCAGCCGACTCGCATGAATAATTGCTCGCCGGTAAGCCCGCGATAACACTTCATAAGGGATTAGCCGGTCATCCGGTATCCCGTCGTTCGCAACCGGTACTCCATATTCAGCTGTCATGGCTACCTCAGACATCGAGCGCATCAGCGCTGATGGCAACCGGGGTTGCGTTACGCCGTTCACCAATGCCAGATTTTCTGCCGATAAATCCTGCTCTGGTAATACACAGGCGACAAATGTGCCGCGCCTTGGTTTTGTCACCAGCCAACCTTGCGATTCCAGCTCTTCATAAACAAGCTGAACGGTTTTCCGGTTTACCCCCAGCTCCGCAGCCAGAGCCCGTGATCCCGGCATCATGGTATCGGGTTGTAATCTGCCTGCCTGAATGTCCCGCACCAGCTGATTTGTCAGCCTTCGGTGGAACGACTGTCCTTGGCTCTCTTCCAGCCAGTATTTCATCTGCCAGGGTCTTTGCATGTATTCCCCCCTCCATCTGGACCATTACATATTTTAAATCTGGATGTTATTTCTGGTCCAGATGACCGTTAGTATCCCGG
Source organism: Photobacterium sp. 53610 (assembly GCF_036409375.1). Classification (NCBI taxonomy): domain Bacteria; kingdom Pseudomonadati; phylum Pseudomonadota; class Gammaproteobacteria; order Vibrionales; family Vibrionaceae; genus Photobacterium; species Photobacterium sp. 53610. Next base: position 1,102,348 of record NZ_JAXOFS010000001.1, read on the forward strand.
GACAAATGACGTGATGCAACAAAAGGAGCCGATAATGAAAACTGCTACGCTTCCCAAGCAGGAACTCATGCGAACCGCACAGGAACGTATGACCGACCTGATTGAAGATGCCGCCCTCACTGAACGGCAAAAGCTCGCACTCACATGCCGCATTCTGTTTGATAAAGGTCATGACGCCGGTCTGGCCGGACAGATCACCTGCCGCCGGGAACCCTCCGAGACTTTTCTTACGCAGCGGTTTGGACTGGGATTTGATGAAATAACAGCTGAGAACCTGCTTGAGGTTGATCAGGACCTGATCCCGCTGGATGGTGAAGGCATGGCCAACCCGGCAAATCGATTTCATACCTGGATTTACAAAGAGCATCCGGACGTCAACTGCATTATCCATACACATCCGACACACGTCGCGGCTCTATCGATGCTGCGGATGCCCCTGACCATTGCTCAGATGGATACCTGTGGTTTGTATGAAGACTGTGCTTTTCTTAGCGACTGGCCGGGCGTGCCTGTCGGCAATGAAGAAGGCGTCATCATTTCCAAATCACTGGGCAAAAACCGCGCCGTATTACTGGCACACCACGGACAACTGGTTGTCGGTAAAACCATTGAAGAAGCCTGCAACCTGGCCATTCTGATTGAGCGCGCTGCACAGCTGCAGCTGCTCGCGATGTCTGCCGGGCAAATTCAGCCCTTGCCACAGTCCCTGGCGCGTGAAGCCCACGACTGGGTCTCCACGGATAAGCGAAACAAAGCCAATTTTGCTTACTACGTCCGACAAGCACTGAAAAATCACCCTGACTGTCTTTGAGGAAAATACGATGCAACTTTCCGGTATTATTGCTTACCCAATTACGCCCTTCAGTCATGACGGGGAAAAAATTCAATTTGATGTGCTTGGTCAAACACTGGAAAACCTGATCGATCAGGACTGCGATGCGATTGCGCCACTGGGCAGCACGGGCGAAAGCGCCTATCTCAGCCTGGAAGAATGGAAGCAGGTTGCTGAATACACAGTGAAAACGGTGAACCAACGGGTTCCGGTGATAATTGGTATTGGCGAGCTGACCACCAGCCAGGCCATCCTGAAAGCACGGTTTGCTGAATCCGTGGGGGCAGATGCCATCATGGTCATTCCCGTCTCTTACTGGAAGCTCTCGGATACAGAGATCTTTGACTATTATCAGGCGATCGCCGCAGCGACATCTCTCCCAATCATGGTCTATAACAATCCGGCCACCAGTGGCATTGATATGTCCCCTGAACTACTGATCAGGATGTTCCGAACGATTCCGAATGTTTCCATGGTGAAAGAAAGTTCAGGCGACATTCAGAGAATGCACCGGCTTTATGAACTGTCTTCTGGAGAGTTACCCTTTTACAACGGGAGTAATCCTTTAGCGCTTGAAGCCCTCTGTGCCGGAGCCAGTGGGTGGTGTACCGCTGCGCCTAATCTGCTGGGCAGACGACCCAAAACTCTGTTCCGGCTGGTTTCTTCAGGTGAGCTCGCAGCCGCACAGGACATTTTCTACCGGCAGTTGCCGCTTTTAAGATTGATGGTCACTGCAGGTATTCCGAAAGTGGTGAAAGCCGGACTGGTCATTCAAGGCTTGAATGCCGGCGTGCCAAGAAAACCACTTCAGGGCACAACAGCAGAAGAACAACTTGTCTTAAGGAACCTGTTGGCCAAATTCAACCGATAACCAAACAACATGACGAGCTTTACGCTCGTCATGTCATTGTTGTAGGTTGCACCTTTTACACATCAAACTGACATCACAATCAAATCTTCAGGTAAATATTTTAATTTCACGGTGTCCCCTTCGATTTCAACCACGTTATCTAAACCGGTCATTTTACCTTCAGACACCACAAAAACGCGCTCTTCTCTCAGAGACTCCAGATACTCACGAAATTCTGCCAAATGATTGGGGTGTGCAATATCCGGATCGCGGCTGTATTTATCAAGCCGTCGCCAGAGTTTAGGGAAAATGGGTTTCATCGTTGAAAGCGACGATTCACCAGAGTAAACCGCCCCTTTATTGGTCATATCATCAGCCCAGATATTCTGGCGAGTCGCTCGGGTTTCAACGACCGCCTGTGCTAACGCGATCCGCAAATCGTCAAACAGCGTATCGTAAAATAAAGGATATGCATGGCCTCGGGTAATCTGTTGATAATTCACACTCTCTTTCATGCGATCAACGTTTAAATACACCTGAGAACCGTCGGGTTCAACTGGGTCACCCAGATACACAAACGCAATGGGGCGTCCGTTCGGGCCAATCTGATTGGTTAAAATATACCCTCGTGCAGTCCCGACACCTTCAGGCACACCACATAATTCAAGATTGCTGACTGTCGCATTCGATGAAAAAGGTGTGGCCGCCTTTGATTCCATCGTATCAATTCCCTCAAACCGCAACTGAATCGTCCCGGTGCTGGTACTGATTCTGGGTGGTCTGCCCCGACGTTTGAGTTGGAACAAGTGAGTCGGATCATCCGGCCGAAAACGGATTGAATCCCCGTCCGGTCTGCCAGCTTGCGGAACAAATTCACCTTTAATCACTGTAAAAGACATACGATTTCTCCTTACCGCTTTAACAGTTGAAGTGTTCGGATGCAGCTATTTCCAAATAAAACTAGCCCTGATTTCAGGGAAAGGAACCGGCAGACAAGGGAAAATAAGGTACGTTGATCACATCTCTGAAGAATAATACCCGGCTGTTGTTCTCAGACCCAATGAACAACCAGCCGGGTATCGTCTGAAAGCTTTCATGGCAGGCAACGACTCAGCAGTCACAGGTGACCCAATAACGGGCGATCGGTTCGGGAAACACTTTTCCCTTCACCACATTTTCAAATATTCCCCCGTTATTTTCGATCACCTTCCGGGATGCAATATTATCTTCATCCGCAGTGATCAGTGCGTTCCGGATACCCAATTCGCTGGCTTTGGGCAACACCAGTTTCAACATCTTTTTTCCATAACCCCGACCACGATAAGACGGTGCAACATCGAAACCAATATGTCCGCCCTCCAGAGCCAGAAAATCATTCTCGATGTGATGACGCACCCGGATTGCTCCCAGAATCACTGTGTTCTCAATCAGCCAGAAATGGCTGCACGGGACATAACCTTCTGGCAGGTTGATGCCTTTTTCCTCATCTCGTAATTGCTGAACATAAGCCGAGAAGTTTTCTGTCCCTTGCTGATAAAAACCGGCATTTTCAGGATCGTGATTCACAAAGTCGTGATAGAAGTCGGCAAATGCCGCTTCTAAATCAGACGAGAGCAAAACTAATTCCATGCTTAACCTTTATATTCCCTTTGTTCAAAATGACATCTTTCGATAAATACCAGAAAGTTACGCTTAGACATGAAATAATATGAAATACATAAGCAAGTCCACATCTGTCTCTGTTGAAAGTGTATAACGCTCTCCGACAATACTCTGCACTGCAGACTTCCAGAATGTCAGTGCGGGTGTGTTTTCAAGTAACACGCGAATTTGCCATTGTCCGGGATGGCGATTGACAATACATTGCAATGCTTGCCTGCCGACACCTTGCCCTTTGAACTTTCGGAGAACAAAAAACTGTTCAACATCGTACACAGACTGAGTACCGGGGTATAAACGCACCAGCGCAAAACCTGCTAGTTCATCCCCGTGAAAAATAAAGTAGGGAAAATGGTCTTTCCTTTCCCAATACTTGTGCAGGCTCAGCGCATTAAACGGATATACACCGTCGTCATTCGGGTTCCACTTCAAAAAAGCTGACAGTTCATAAAGATAATACTGAAAAAGGTTTTCGAGTGTTGGACGCTCCCGGATTGTAATATCTCTGAGCGTGACCTTTATTTCTTGTTTATTCATCAAGCTAGATTCACCAAAAGACTGATTACCTGTCATTCAGGCCCTTCCCATCCAAAATCTGAGGAATACATTGTTCAACTCTGGAGGAACGGGTCCGGGATTGTTTGGCGCCGGAAAAATGTAAAAGATAAGCTCTCTGCCGACCCGGCGTCAGAGCTTCAAACGCTTGCTTCAGCTCGGGCATTTCCTCGAGTTTTGTCTGAAACTCCTCGGGCACCTCAAAAGCCTCAGTCGTCTTAAAGTCAAACTGAACCCCTGATTTTTCAATATCAATGGCCTGACTGATATAGCGGCTGAGTGTATCCGTATGCCGTTTGACCTCATCCAGACCAGTAAACCGCGCCCTCCGGGCTAACTGTGTGTTCTCACCCGGCGCTTCCAGAATTTCAGCAGAATCATCCAGTAATGCCCCTTTCAAAAAGAGCACACAAAAAGATGCCTTAAATCCCTGCAAGATAACAATATTATTCCCCTGACAGGTATAACAGGGCTTCCCCCACTTCAGGGTTTCCGTCAACTCGCAATCCAGGGCGATCTTTCTCACCAGAAGAATTTCATCCTGCCACTGGCTGGTATTTTGGATATAGCCGTCCACTTTCGGGTGAGTCTGCCCCTTATGATGTTTGTTCATCAGTGCTTCCTTTTCTGAAAATAAACGATAGTCCTTCGTCTGAAGTCAGACGGGTTTGATATCAGCCGGTTCGCCCAGATCGCATTTCTTACAATTCAAAAGGAATCCCAGCTTCTCCTTCCGGCGCGCTGCCGTTGTGACCCAGGGCCGACATATAAACGGCGGACGATGTCTGACATGCTGAAAATGGCCACAGCCAAGTTCCGCAACCCAGTCTCCCTCTTCATCCTGATGATAGCCCACAATCGGTTGTTTCAAATGTCATTCCTTTTGAGATGCACGGCGAATACAAGGTTTTCGGCTGTTTTTGATGTACGGTACATGAGCATTCACAGTGAGCGCTTTAAATCCTTTTCCGCATCTTATCCAGCAACGCTAAACAGCCTTGCATGAGCAAGACTTCCATTTCCCGGTCGCTGAATAACGGCCGAATCCCAAAAAATCCGCGGAAGGTGAAAAACTTTTTAACAAAAGCAGACCATGGCACGGTTTGAGAAACCTCGAATGTTTCTTTCGTTTGTTTCGACCGGGCATAACATAACCGGGAAACCAGTTTGATCTTGGGTCTGTAAAACACAGAGAAAAAAAGTCCTTCCCCGGACCAGATATCGATGAAATTCCCATTCTGTAATTTCACAATGACAACATCCAGAATCAGATCGTTTTTTTGAAATTGTGTATCGGATGTAGCGCGCTGAAGACAAAAGATCTCCTCCAGCTTCACTTGCATCTCGTCTTCCATCTGATAATCCGTAACGTTCAACCATCGCTCGAATTTATTGATGTTCCCATTCGGTGCGACCGCGAGTGTACCCAGGTAAACCGCGGGCTTTTCTTTCTGAAAGAGCGTTGAAAACACAATCTGTCCTTTTCAAACTTTCGACACAATTTCACCAGATATGACGACAGGAATAGCGGTCATGAGATGGCCTGAATCTCACTATCTCACTTTCCATTCATACAAAATATCCGGCATGCCCTCTTCATTTTCACTATCACCGCCTATTGCAACGAAACCATGTCTTTCATAAAAGTTTCGGGCATTGACGTTCACCTCGAATGTCCGCAATTTTAAGGAACCCTTGGCATTTTTCTTCGCGAGATTGAGCAGTTGACGCCCGATACCAAGAGACTGGCTATCCGGATGTACATATAATTGACTGATTTCCTGATCATTTGCAGCCATAAACGCGACGGGAATTCGTGATTTTTCATTACGTGCAACATAAAGAACATAAGTCTTTGCCAGAATTTCTTTCAGGAAATATGCCTGAGACTCAAAAGAATGAAGTGGCGGAATACCTGTCGCACGCTGCATCGACATACGCCATAATTCAGTCACAGCAATAACATCACCGGCTTCTAATTCATCAATTGTGATATTCACGTTTTACTTCCGATATGATCCAGAACTCATCCCTGCTTTTAAGATAAATCATAATTGAATCACCCCACTGAAAAAAGAAAAAAGCCACGCATCGATCTGCGTGGCTTTTGTGACGTCATGAACAAACATCAAATGATTATTGACGGTCCTGATCAAAGTCTCCGTGGAAGTGGCCGTGGTCAGAATGACTTTCCGCCGCTTTCAGCTTCTCACCAATACGCAGTTTCTGTACTGGCTCAGAGACACCTTGCATACGCGTCATTGATTTCGCAGCCGGCTCTTCTTTTGGCGGGAACAGCGGCTTACTGAATGCGTAATAAGTCGTGACATAAGCCAGCGCCTGAGTATTGGTATACAGAGCTTCCTGACTAATGTTATTCAGATCATCACAAGCCTGGTGATAGCACTTGTCATAAGCAACGTCGATCTCACCACCAAATTTCTCAACTTCCTCTGCAGTCTTCACTTTCTCAGCACCAGTGAACAGACCACCGAATGCAACCCCCCAATCCGCAAAACCTGCATAGTCAGAGCGTTTGGAAAGTGCTTGCGGAATGGTTGATTCAGACTTGGCGCCGAAGAACTGATTGAAAATAGACTCGATATCCGATGTACCATAAGGCGGTTTGAAATCACCGGTATAGGCATTATCCGGGCTGTCTTTCGTATCAGACAAGTCACCATCCATCACACCATAGATATAGTTTGGCGAACCGATCATGTCGAAGTTCAGATACAGTTTCACTTTATTCAGTTTGCTGTAACGCGCTTCAACCATCTCAATCTGTTCTTCTGTCAGCTGACTCGGATCTTCCAGTCCGAGCTCTTCCAGAATTTCTTTCTGTGCCTGATCGTAAATCGGTGCGAACAGTTCGTTTGTGTAGTATTCAGAACCAACCAGACCCGCTTCTTCTGCAGCCCACCAGGCAAAACGAACCTTGTTCTTCACAGGTGCTTTCGTTTCAGCCAGCGTCACCGCATATTCCAGCAGACCCGCAGTACCTGAACCATTGTCGTTAATCCCCGGGCCTTCAGGAACAGAGTCCAAATGCGCTCCCAGCATCACAACCTGATTCGGATTTCCGCGCTTGGTTTCAGCAATGACGTTTTGCGTGACAACCATTTCATCCTTCACATTGACGGACAGTGCAACAGGTACCGCTTGCGTAACACTTAAATCAAACCACTGCTTACCCAGGTCATACCGCGCACCATATGCAGGAATTACGGCAGCTGTATCACTACCCAGAGTGCCGTTGACGACAGCCTTACGGCCTTCGCTGTTCCCCTGGTTGAAGACAATCACTGCTTTCGCACCAGCATTCTGGGCGTTGACAACCTTATCGCTGAAAGAACAGCCACCGCGCTGAATCACCGCCACTTTTCCGACCACATCTTTACCGGCAAAATCTGTCGCTTCACAGCCATCCGTGTCATCGTAATCAGGTGAACCAAAGTTGAAATCTGGCGTCACAAAAACAATAGGTCCAGTCAGCTCGCCATTCGAATTACCGGAGTAAGACATCACCGCATAATCCGGTTCTACACCTTCCCCGGCTTCACGAGTGCTGATCAAATCAACACCATTAACATTTAGCTTCGTGCCGTTTAATTCTTCCCATGCACGGAAATCAAATTCCTGAGTAGAAACACGATAGCCATGCTCTTTCATGACATCGATAATGTAATCCACCGAGTACTGGTAGCCATCGGTTCCCGCTGCACGTGTCACTGAATTGCCGTCTGTCGTTTTCGAAGCACGAGCTTCAAGTTCTTCCAGATGTTCAACGACAGCGTCACGTTCAATCTCGCTGCTCACATATGCTGCAGCGCTCGTTGGATCTTTCCAGTAGCAACCGGTAAGCATCGTTGCACTAATCACTGTCGCGAGCAGTGTCTTTGTTGTTGTCATGCATACTTGCATTTGTGACTCCTTGTTTTTAGCCAACAATTAAGAAGCGATTTAACGCACACATTGTTGACTAAACACAAGGTTAAAAAAATGTTAAATCAAATGACTTAGCAAATAAAGGAATCAATATCAAACTAAATGCGCAAAATTATGCAACAATGAACATAAAACCGACACGTAATCACACTTCGTGCAAATATTCTTAAGGTATTGTCTTATTGATAAAAATATACACTAAAGGTGGGTTTGAGATCGTCACAGTGATCGCCAATTATTACACGCCCGCACAAGCAAAACGTTTGAACAAAAGGCATCACTGCCTGAGCGATTCTGATGGCTCAGTTGATTGAGACGCCATCGATCCCATCAGGGCTGTTGATACTCAGCAAAAACATTGGCGTTTTCCGGAAAAAACGCATAGAAAGGGAAATACGAAAGGTTTCGTTGAACGCTTCATGAATAGTGATGAGCAGCTTTCCGCAAAGGTTATGCCTTATTTTTGTTGGCAGGTATTTCATCGCATGGTATTTCAAAATCAACATGATAATGATCATCATGCCTGACCCATGAACGTCGTTTTGAAAACTGAATATGCTTTTTCAAGTAATCACCATACTTAGTCTGAAACAAGTATGGTTGCAGATCAGGATCGAAAATCACCCGCCAAAGATCATATCCTCTTTTGATGGCTTCCTGATGTAACTCAATAAGATGGGCACCCATCGCCTCATAATCGATGGTCAGTGTTTGATAATGCCCCTGAAGGTCGAATTCAATATGATATCCGAATTTATTCAACGGATGAGTTGGCAAATGTACCGACTGCCCTTTCTGATTGACAACCGGCGTCATAAAGTCAACAGACAGACCATTTCGGTGAGTTTTGTGCGGATAAAATTTCCCGCCAGATTTGAAACCTGTCTCAGCATATTTAAAGACCTTGCCGGGAGCCTTTTTCTCCAGACCTGAATACGCATCCAGAATGATACTGTAAACTTCTGAATGAACATAAGTCCGCCCCAGCAACCTGGCAATATCACTATATCCAACAAAGTTTGGCCCTTCCGCCGGTAACTGCTTGCCATTTTCCAAATGACCGTTCGACGTTGTTCCAAAACACACACTTTCTGCAGCAGAAGCACCAAAAGAAAAACAGCACAGTAACGCAATTATTTTTTTCATGACCATTTATATCAAACGTATTTCCAGCCATGGGGCCACTGAAGCCCCGCAAAAATATCATTTCACTTAATGCGGCTGAGCATCTCAGAATCGTAATTTTTTCAGCAAATAACCGGATAACAATATGGCTGATTCATCCAGTCCGTCAACAGGCGACTCTTTACTTACGGGGAATTTGCTGCAAACTATCTATCGTCTCCTGTGATGCCGTCAGCCATATCTGCACCGGGAACGATTCCAGAACAGTCACATCCTTCACCAGGCCATTTTTCTCAAACACCTCCACCTGTGCCAACACAGGATCATTCGCCTCTGCACTTCCCAAAATCATGACTCGCTTCCACGAGTCTGTCGCCGTACATGCCTGCAGCAGCATCAGAAATATTATCGCAACGTATCTCATCATGTTTCCTCATGAAAGAGGCCCAACATCGTTGAGCCTCCCTCGTTTTATGATTTATGGGTTGATTAAGGATTCTTCGCGATCCAATCTTTGAGCGTGTTATAGACGGTGCTTGTAATTTGAGTACCACAGTTTCTTGTTGAAGAACCTGTCGTATGCACACCCCTGACATAATTGTTGCTATCTTTAATGCCACTACCGCTCTGACCACCAGCCGTATCAAGCGTATAGCAAACACGACGGGAAGAAATAGCATCGGTTGAACCGGAATCTGTCCACATCGTGCCAAAAGGCTTATCACCCGGATAACCGGTTACGCTGTGCGTACCACCAGAATAGGTTCCCCAGCCCGAATTACCGCCGTTAGGCTCACTGTTCAGTACAATGATGGCGTAATCATAGTTTGTATCGCCATTATTGTGCCATGCCGTCGTTGTGACCGCATTTTTCCAGGTTGCAGTTCCCCAAGGCTTATAGGAGCCATTTTGACCTGCAGTGAAATTCAGCGATTTATACCAGGTTCCTGAACCATTCGAGACACAATGGCCTGCGGTTAAAACATGTTTTTTGGTGATTAAAGTTCCCGTACAGCCAACATCAATCCGGCCATTATAGGAGTGGGGTGCCGATGTCGTGTTTGTCACCCGAACCCGATTGTCCGCCCCAATTACTTTCAGTGTTGAGAAAGTATCATCGGGCAGAACAGGCTTCGTCGGCTCATGCGGCTCTGTCGTAAAGATGCTGGCATCTAATCCTTGTGCTTGCATCGTTTTGACTGCGCTTTCTAAAAGTGCCAGAGTTTCTTCCGATATCTCTGCTTTGTATTGGGTACCATCTGCTGAAACCGCAACTGCACTCATGGCAGCAGCTTTCTCTGCGATCGAATATTCACGCGGCTGGAAGTATGCTTCTGCAGCGGGTACCTGGACGACATTCTCACCCTCAATAAAGGTTGCTTTTTCATCCATCTCAACAAAGTGAGTAAGTTCATTTGCATTTGCATTTGCACCGGAAATACAGATTCCTGCTAATGCAAGTACGATCAGTTTCCTGTTCATTCTTTTATCCTGTTATTTAAAATAATAAAACCATTCAATTCCATGAATGATGCGAAATCATTTTCAAGCCAACTGTTTTCGCAGGTTTAAATATAGAACAGAAGAACTCACCGTCCACAAACCAATTTTGAATCCACTCAATTTAAAACATTTCATTTCAATCAAACCAATTTTCACAATAAAACAATATGTAATTATCTAACTTTCAGTTAATAATTTCACAACATCATGAAAAATGACAGCATCATTAATAACAGCGAACCCGGATTTAAGAACAATACATAATGACAACATTACCTGTAGTTAAAATAATAAAAATATAAATTCACAAGCAATAATTACACTTTGTTACAATGTTTATGCATCCCCCAGAGATGAATCAATACCTCGGGGGAAGCACTGTCATTTCAAATTATTTTCACATGATTCAGAAGAAAAGAACCCACGGTATGACTGTGTTTTCTGTACGCAACCATCAAGAAAAGCATTCATCCGTTGGTTCATCAGCCCTTCTCAGTTATTCATCCAGGAATTTCCAGCTATCTGCGCCATCAAAATGACGTACATGCACAGACGATGTCACTGCCATTGGAAACATATGATAATTCACTGCGACCCGATCACTTTGAGCTTTCGGTGTTGATGTGTAATGCGTCATGCAGCCACAGTTTTGACAGCGGTGGAACGAAATGTAGCGGTCCCCGTGTTCATAACTTTCAAGACCAGATTTGCCAACAGTGATTTCAACTTCTGACTCTGTAAAATAACCCCATAATGCAGCATATCGACGACAAACAGAGCAATTACAGCGTGTCGCTGTTTTCGTTAAATGACTAATTTTTAATTGTACATTGCCGCAATGGCATTCTCCGGTATACATCGTTGAAACTCCTTTTCACTTCAGACGCGATGTTGATATCGCATGGCTTAGTCACCATACCTTCAACAACTTCAGAAAAATATGCCTGAATAACACTTTCTAAAACAGGAACTCAAAAATATGGGACAACAAAAGGCATCATTCATCGTCAAAACAAGATTTGCTCCGAAACTACGTCCGGAGCAATATTCCAGTTCCCATCAGAAGAACATCAGCAACCGTGACAAATCGTAATACTCATCGCCGATAGCATGATGCTATTTCATTTCCTTAATGAAATGTATTGATGTACAAGGTCTCGACCTTGTCTCTTGCCCATTGGGTTTTGCGCAGGAACTTCAGCGATGACTTGATGGAAGGATCGTTATAAAAACAGTTGATGTTGATTTTGTCATATAACCCATCCCAACCGTAATGTTCGACCAAACGGGTTAGCACCTTCTCAAGTGTTAATCCATGTAAAGGGTTATTGGGTTGCTGTTGGCTCATTGAGTCATTTCCAGGCTAGTTTCAGATGCCTTCCCCGTGTTCAGAGTTGGCTGCAGGACCAGAATTCTACCAGAGAACGTCAACTTGCCTAGTCTGACGATGAATGAGTTCAGAAAAGGTCTGAACTCATTCGTGGATATCTGCTTGCTTTCCCATTTAAAGTTCAGCTGAAACTAACAATCGACGATGGTTTCAAAACCACCATAAATCAGGCGCTTCCCGTCAAAAGGCATGGGATTTTCTTTCGGGTCACAGAATGGGTCTTTCATGAACTTCGTCATACCTTCATCCCGTGCCGCTTTTGACGGCCACTGAATCCATGAAAACACCACAGTTTCATTCTGCTTACACTGAACCGCCAACGGAAATGAAGTCACTTCTCCGTCCGGTACATCATTTCCCCAGGTTTCCACCACACGTTCAGCACCGTACTTTTTGAATAACTGCGCGGCCGCTTCAGCATGCTGCTGATATTCGTCTCGTTTATCTGTCGGCACAGCACAAACGAAGCCATCTACATAACTCATGGTGATTCTCCTCTGCAAATGATGCTCACCGAACATCTGCGTCTTGATAACCCACATTATTTTCTGCCTGAAGCTCGCGTACCGGCCGGATTTCAACGCTGCCATAGCGTGCCGGCGGAATTTTACTCGCCACCTGAATCGCTTCATTCAGATCCCGGACATCCAGCAAATAAAAGCCGGCCAACTGCTCTTTGGTTTCAGCAAACGGCCCGTCCGTGATGTCAATCTTGCCATTCCGGACACGCAACGTCGTTGCTGTCTGAGTGGAAAGCAGCGCCTCGCCGCCAATCATATAGTCCCGGGAACGCAGTGATTCACCGCAATCCATGCACTCCCGATTCAGCGAATCCCATTCGGCTTGCGTCAGTGATTTCATTTGAGACTCGTCGTAATACACCAAAGCCACATATTTCATGACAGCCACACTCCTTGTTTGAGTTAAGAAAGTTTACTGCGGGTTGGTGTCGCTGCCTGGCAGCATCACCATCCAGCCAATACCAAACTTATCCGTCACCTGGCCATACAAAGGTGACCAAAAAGTTTTCTCAAGGGGCATCCGCACAGATCCACCATCAGCCAGCGCATCAAATACCCGGCGCGCTTCGTCTTCAGAATCAATCGTCAACGTCAGGTTAAACCCGGTAAAAGGCCCTTCATCACCACAACCATCTGAAGCGAAAATTTTCATATCCCCGATCCTAAACTCACAGTGCATGACCTTCTCTTCGAAGCCCGGAGGTAACATACCCTCAGGTATCGGGTCAGGACTTTCATTGAACCGGAACATCAAACCAACACTGGCACCCAGATGCTTCTGATAATATTCAAGTGCTTCGTCACAACGTCCGGAAAAAAACAGATAGCAGTTCGACTGAGCTTTTTGCATCGAAAGTGTTTGCCGTAATTTGTCTTCCTGCTCCCGAACCGAGCCATCAGAATCGATCCCGGCAAAATCATCCATTTCAAAATAAGGACGGATTTCAATGTCAGAGGCTTCTTCCATCGGATTCGGGCATTTTTTCACCCACGCGATCGCGTCTTCCATTGAGCGCACATTCCACACCCAATAACCGGCCACGAGTTCATTCGTTTCCGCAAAAGGCCCCTTCGTTACGGAACGGTCTCGTCCATCGAAACGCACCCGAACACCTTCACTGCTGGGCTTCAATCCTTCGCCGGCCTCCATAATGCCTGCTTTGACCAGGGTTTCATTAAAATCACCCATTGCCTGCAATAACGCCTGACTTGGCATTTTACCGGCTTCCGAACTTTCACTTGCTTTCACGATGACCATGACTTTCATTGTGCTTCTCCAATATGTGTGGATTCAGATGAATTTCAGAGCACTCCTTTCTGCTCTCTACACAATAGTCGAGTGGAGATTCGTGAAATCGACAGCGCGTGAAAAAAAATTTCACTTTTTATTTCGATGAGGAAAGTTCCGCCAGTTTACGCTTGAGAATACGTTGCTCAGGAACTTGCTGGGTCAGGCTCAAAGCGTGTTCAAATGCCGCAATCGCCTCTTGATTTCGACCGGCCCGACTCAACAATTCTCCGTAGGTCGCATAAGTCAGATGATATTGTTGCAGGACTTTTTGCGTCAGCAGACGCTCAACTAAAACCAGACCAGCCTGAGGCCCCTCACACATCGCCACAGCAACGGCCTGGTTCAGTTCAATCACGGGAGATGGTGCGACCTGAAGCAGCAAAGAATAAAGTGACACGATTTGCTGCCAGTCCGTGCTGTCAGCATCCGGCGCTTGAGCATGGACGGCAGCGATTGCAGCCTGAATCGTGTAGTAACCAAAATCTCGGGTCCCCAGAGCGCTCTGGACCAATGCTATCCCCTCCTGAATCAGAGATGCATCCCATAAGGTTCGATCCTGCGCTTCAAGCAGAACGATGTCGCCATCCGAATCCGTTCTGGCTGGCCGACGGGATTCGGTGAGCAGCATCAGTGCCAGTAAACCAGAGACTTCAGCATCCGGTAACAAAGACAGTATTAAACGCGCCAAGCGAATCGCTTCTGCCGTCAGCTCGCACCGTATCACATGCTCCCCCGCAGAGGCGGAGTACCCTTCGTTATAAACCAGATAAATCACAGACAGTGCAGACTCAATTCTGTCCGGCAGTTCACTTTGAGACGGGATTTGAAAGGGGATCCGGGCATCACGGATTTTGGCTTTCCCTCGCACAATGCGTTGCGCCATTGTGGATGGTGTTGTCAGAAAGGCGCTGGCAATTTCTTCCGTGGTTAAGCCACAGACTTCCCGGAGTGTCAGCGCAACCTGCACTTTAGGATCAATCGCCGGGTGACAGCAGGTAAAAATCAGACGCAGCTGATCGTCTTCAATCACATCGGCATCCGGTTCGCGCGAGTCTTCGCTGCTTTTGGATATCACGGGTGAATCGATCGGGGATTCGAGCAGTTCTGAAAGAATCTCACCCTGGCGTTTCTGACGGCGCAAATGATCAATCGCTTTGAAGCGGCCTGCAGAAACCAGCCAGGCACTGGGATTGTCCGGAATTCCTTCCTGTCGCCACTGCGTCAGCGCGGCACTGAAAGCATCATGAAGTGCCTCTTCCGCAAGTTCGAAATCGCCCAGCAATCGAATTAAGGTTGCATACACTTTACGGGCTTGATTACGGTACAGATCATCAATTTCTTTTTGTACCCGATCATTACTGTCATTCGTCATCCATTTATCTTCCTTGCGATACAACGAACGATGATGCAAGCGCCTCGATTTCAATGGTGTACAGGCATCTCAAAGCACCATCTGATAAATCCGGCTCGCCTCTCCATGAAGATCATAGCCGTCTTCGATTCGTTGCCAGCCAAATTTTTCATACAAACCATCATGTCCGGTTGTGAGATATAACTTTTCATATCCCATTGTTTTTACAATTGCTTTGGCATGTTCAAAAATTCTCCCGGATAAGCGTTGTCCCCGATGCTCAGGGGAAACATAAACACTCGAGAGCCAGGGATATAAATCATGCCGGCTGATAAAGTCATTCATGATCAGACCAAAGCATCCCACGATCTCTTGCCCGCAGAGCAGTAAAAAGAACTGCGGAATGCGCTTCATATCTTTCTCTGAGTTCGAAATTGCATCAGCATAGAAAGCATAATTATCTGGCCCGCCCCAAATCGCGTGGATATAGTTGATGCCTTCCACCAGGCCGCCAGTGTGGTCATGGATACAAACAATCTTGTACATTTCAGACTCCGATGAAGACGGACACCTGAATATGGTCATTCAGGAGCCTTAAGTTTTTCTTATCCTTCACTTTTCTGGCCAGTCGGTTGTCTCATGGTCAGGATGCTGACGGTTTGACACTTTTATGGCAAGAAATCCATCGGGATCATTGTCTTCAGTTGTCCCGTAATCTTTGAGCTCACGAAGCTGGTCAACCTGTGGAAGTCGATTCTCCATACCTAACTGAAATTTCAACGGGATTTTCTTCGGTTCATCGAAAGAAGCAATTGAGAGTGAAATATGTTTATTCTTGTCATGTTTAAAAAATAGTGGCGTCCCACAGTTTGAACAGAACCCCCGCTCGACAAATTCAGAACTTCTGAACACAGAAGGCTGCCCCCGAGTCCAGGCAAAATCTGATAATGGAGCACCAATTAAAGCGGCGAAAAGATTCCCCACTGCTTTTTGACACATCCGGCAATGACAAACATGCGGGTTGTTTAATAGGCTGTGTGCAACAAATCTGATTTTGCCGCACTGACATCCACCGAATAATGCTTCAGACATGAAATCTTCTCCCTGATTTTATCTAACGTCTTAGTATAAGCTACATCTCGAAAAATCAAACCGGGAGATTTAAATTATCACATCAGAACCCTTGACGATAATTGGCATACAGAATCAGGTAGAACCATACAAAAACACACAGACTTAGCAAGATGGATGTACACATAAAGCATCACAGAAATAATCAATTCACATGAAAAACCATTTCTGACTATAATTTAAATCTGTTCTAAGTATTCTGCTGGAACAATATCTGTCAGCCATACATTGTTATATGTTTTATAGAATAAAAATCCATCTGTATGCATTCGTTCAGAATCAATTTTGAATATAACTGGTTTGCCGTATCGTTTTCCAACAGTCTCAGAGATTTCAATAGACTCAGTTAGATGTACATGATGTCTTTCGCCTTTCACTAGTCCGTGGTTAAATATTGAGCTCACATTTTGCTCAGCTGTTCCATGAAAAAGTTGGCCAGGAGGCTCTGTGGCGGTGAGATCCAAGTCAACTTGAATCGTGTGTCCCTGATTTGCCCGGATTTTAGTACCCGTCTCATCAATCACGAATCGACGCTTGTCATTTGTTGCAACAACAAATTCTAATATTTCTTTGGACAACCGTATATCTTGAGAAAGTCTGATTAAATCGTCAATCGAAGCCCAACCATTACGGTCAAGAACTAAAGCAATTGATTCTGGCTTATGTCGTAGAATGAAACTCAAGTACTTTGATATCTTTGTAATTTCTTTATTCATGAATCACTCAACTCAAATAATATGTGTATAAACCTTTGGGGATTTTGTTTTAAATCATAGCAAATTGAAACACTTAACAGAATCATCCCTTCTGAAATGATTTAATTCATTTAACAATAGTCATTTTTAGTAAAACTAGATGCTAATATTTGCTGAGATGTCGCTGGATTAGCATCTTCAAGTTTCTCACCACAATTAGGACAAGTAAATTCTGACTTACATACAGTGAATAGGCGCATAGCATAAAAATTATGGTATTCATCACATTGTAGATAAACTGTTCTACATTGCGTGCAACAAATGAAGACTAACCCAGATTGGCCCTCGCATAAAGGACAATATCTATGCTGTGTCGATAGATACCATACTGGCTGATTTATTTTCATTCATCAATACATATTGGCAATATCATAAGCGATAGTTAATACCTGTCCTTTGCTTGGAGAATCACTCGGAATAACTTCAATCTCTTGTACTTCAAGATCGCCACCATATTTTTCATTGGCAATTCTCACCCCAGAAATAACTTCTCCTATATATTGATTGAGATCAAAATTCAACTTCGAATCAACGTTATCTGCAGTAATTATTTTTATAACAGCGACACCTTTTGCTAATGTCTGATCAAATTTAATTGATACCAGAACCCAATTGGATCCTGTAATGTTCGACTTTCGATAATGGATACTTTTTTGTATATTCATATAACCTTTAAATAATATTTAATGTAAATTAATTCATCACCGCACATATTCTCCGAGAAAGGAATTAACCATAGAAAGAATGTTGTGAAAATTTTTAAAACGTAATATTTATTTGTAGAATGGAAAACCTGATTGCAAGAAAATGATTTAAAGAATAGTACATAGAGCCTGATAAAACTCTATGTACTTTATTGAGCAGTTAAAGGTGCAACATTACTTGTAGAATGCTTCGACTTCACCTTTCAGCTTGATCAACATCGGTTGGCCCCAACGGTCCTTCGCTTTCGGTGATGCGATTTTCACCCAGCCTTCACTGATGCAGTATTCTTCAACATCGGTACGTTCTTTACCATTTAAACGAATGCCAATCGCGTGTTCAAAGCACTCTGCCACATAATGCGGGCTGCGCGGGTTACCTGCCAGATGATCTGGTAAAGCTGGTTTCGAGTTGTTGTCGCTCATCATAATGACCTGATAATAGTTATCAAAAGGTGCATTCTAGACAAGTAGCACCATTGGCTCAACTGTTCTAGCTGACAACAAAGCTCGATTAAGCTTTTGATCCTAGCCGTAAATGCAATAGCGAGCATAAGGTAGATCATGGAACTCACTCTCATACGCCAATTTACATACCAAAACTGCCAGCTCTTATTGGATATGTCTCCAACACCTGTGGACATAACTCATAAAAAACATCAGACAATTCAGAACTATTGTGTAAGTGTTCATGTTATCCGCATGCTGCAAAGTCCTGTTGTTGAGAACGCTTTTCAACGCATGCTGGCTATGCCTCTCAAGTAATGACCATGAAATACAACAGAATAATAGTTTTGACTTCATGAACTATTTTATTCACCGTATTTTATCATGAAAAACATAAACATTTCAGTCATTACCATGTATGGATTTTTAACAAACTCAATCAAATACCTTTGATAAATATGGTTCCAACGCGCCTGGTGTCATGGAATATGCAGAGTAATATGTATCACTTCCAAAATCTTTACTATGTAAATACCATTCCCCAGAAAAAAGACCCATTAGTACTTTCGAAACTTGGTATAACTTTATAAGCATGAATATAGCCACCAAGACAAAAATAAAATAAATCGGAAAATGCATTATTGATTCATGATTTTCATAAACATTTATACCTGATAATACTGTCAAACCAAATATAATCATAGCCTTTGGTAAAATCATCAATAAATATTTCCTTCTGAGTTCTTGCTCACTCTTACAATGTAAATTGAATAAAGAGCTTCTTGACTCGGTAATGGGAATACCATGGATATTAATATTCCAACGAGTTTCAGAAGTTTCTACTAATGTAGTCTCATCTTTTTTCCAACCATCAATTGTAATAGAAACAACAATAGCATATATCAACTTTACGACGATTAGATAAATCAACATCGCTTGCGCATTCAAAGCAGCCCCAACACATGCCAAACCTATTGAGAATAAATGAATAATTGGTCCAAACATTATTTTTTTGTCACTCATAATATACCACAAATATTTTATTCAAATAAAAAATTGAGAACGTCGCATTAAAAAACATCTTACTCTTCCCTTATCCCGGACTTCATCATTTCCAATCAGGCAGATAAAATATCGAGTTAAGATAAGTTTTTTCATAAAAAATGAATTTTTAAACCCAATAATTAATTGATATTTCCACCTCTATAATCGATATCACCTTGAGCAAGCATGAATAATTTGCTTCTGTAAGTCATATTCTTCAAACTAAACTGCAAACAGATAGCTTACCATTATTCAAACTGACTCATATATTCGGGCAAGACTACTTTGTTCCAACATGTTGTCTAATAGCATTCCCCCTTCGGTTGAATATGTTCAATGCCATATGCAAGCCGGGCACAGTCACACAAGCACGCTACCGCCCCTGACAATCAAATCTCGTGTCAGAAAATATGTTCAATTAGCAGACAATATAGGCGGATAGCAGCACGGTATTACTAAACGTATTTATTTAATTTATGAATCTGTGCTGGAATACAAAGTGACAATCATAAGAAAGAGAATTGAACCGTTGAAATGACCAATGTGACAATGCCAGAGCTGATTCAACCTTGTAAGCAATGCTTTAAATCCCCCATCGAATTGATATTAAAAGTTATCGTAACCTAACAGAAAAAAGAAAGGACACCACGATGCTTGATTGTTGCATCACGTCGCCCTTTCTCAGTTTCTGACTTGAAATCAGTCCATCCATCAGTACAGGAAAATTTCTGTTATTCCTCGACGAACTCTACTTTGCCTTGAATGACACCTTGCAGGATCAGCACACCACGAATCACAGCGATCGCCATAATCAATGACATCACACCACTACAAGCAGCCAGGACATAGATGAGCATACGTTCATCTGAGAAGTCATTCGCATTGGCTTCTAAAATATGGTTATAAGAAACTCTGCCTAGAATAAAACTCATTAAAAATGGAATCAGCAGGCTGAGTTTAAACTTTTCACGGGTGACTTTTTTGACTTCATCTGACATACGACTTTTCCTGCTCAAATATAAATATAGTTAAGGTGCAATTTGCAACGCATCTGCAACGAAAAAGTCGCTTTTTAATACAACAGACCCCATGGCCTTGCTGCTTTCAAATCCGACCCATTGCATCATTGCGCCAAACTTTTTTTCATCATGATGATAAGTCAGCGTATCAATCAGTTCGCCACTTGCTGTATATGCCTCAAAGGTAATATAAGGCGCTGAAGCACAACAAGATGTGAACGCCCAATATCCCCCAAACCGGGTAACGGGTTGATTAAATGTGAATGTAGACTGGTTACCATCACCGTTTACCCCCAGAAACACGCTGCCTTCAATTGGTTTTGGACGACCGGCAGAACCAAAACTGAAACTCTGTTCTGTTGCATAGCCGTAATAAGGCGATGTTGAACGAAATATGCCTTGTTCACCAAAAATCGATAAATCACCTTCGACTTTTTTATCAATCCCTTCCCAGCCTTCCTGCCACTGGCCCTGAAAAACATCGATTTTTTCCAGCGAGGCATTTGCACTTCCCATGGCCAGAATAAAAGCCATGTAGATCATCTTTTTCATATTTCTTACCCAAACGATGATTCATGACAACGTCATCAGTGAAATTGAATTCGGAAAAATCAGCGGGAATAACAACCCGCTGAACTCAACAATGAATTTGTGTTTACTTTTCTGCTGAATACGGATCTTCCGCCAGAAGATAAGCTCGTAAATCCGCTTTTTGTGGTTGCTGTTGCAGCCATTCACGGAAAGCTTTCACTTGGGTGTAGTTTTCTTCTCCGAATTTATCCCGGTAGATATCGCTGAAGTTCTGTTTAGTACTTTGTTCACGAATCTGGTGCTGCCATTGCTTGGTGACTACAGCGTTCAATGTACCTGCCAGCCCCTCAGTTTTCAGCAGTTCCCATTCGCCACGGTCGAGCCACAAACCACCCACCGCTGCACTGTAATCCACCCGGTGATCATTCTGCGCAGAAATTCGGAATTTATGCATAATTGTGCCAGTCACCGGACACAACAAGGCTTTCTTCGTGTCAGCTGCTTCTTGCTCGAAGCTGATTTCATCTGAAAACTGATAGTCCGGATTTCTGTCTTTCCAGGCGACGAAATCTTCAATTAAAATCCAGTTCCCCTCACAGCCCGAACAGGTATGGGCTCTGAACTGGCCTTCAATAAAACTGGGATTCAAAGTTCCTTGTTTACAACTTGTACACTTCATTTTATTTCCTTCATGATGCGGTCAAACAAAACTGCTGCAAAAATGTTCATCATCGCAGTCGTTTTATTTCACAGTATTTTTTCAGAATGTATTTCCAGTCGGATTCTACCGAAATCAACTCAACCTGCTGAATCTCTTTCAGGATAAAAATATAGCAATAGCGATGCTAAGCACAGAGCAAATACAATGACAATTGACTTTACATCCGAATTTCGCTGCAAGATGAGTTTGTATATCTGATGATTAATTTCGGTTTGTCTGTCCTAACAGCCAAGGCTGCGCATTTAAATTTCACGGCAATGCTGAGTGAAGTGTAAACATCTGAAGTACGCCAAAGTAACATTCAGTTCTGTTTAGTTCTGTGCAATCAAACACCGTACACACTGTGTTATAGGCGACACGTCTTCAGCTTTATTAACCTTTTCTGAATTAGAATCTGGGCAGGCAGAAAAGACGCCATTCAGACCTCACAAGAACAGGCTGATTCAAGTGGGAGGTAGAGATAAAAAAACGGCCTGCATTGCAGACCGTTTTGAACCGGAAGTTTTATTTCCGCTTCCGGGTGTTTCAGCAACACCGCTACTTCAGCAGCGCGACGACCGTATGACGATGGACATTCGCCTGAGCGGTTACCACCTGATAGGTTGCGGCAAACGAACGGTTGCTCCGGATCGTTTGAAGCTTCTCGTCAATATGATCTGTACTTTGAACCGCCATCGCTTTGCCGACTTTGCTGTCGACATCCGCCTGGAAGTTTCTGAGCTGATCCAACCCTTTTTGTACCTGTTGCAACCCCTGATTGACCTGACGCATGGTGTGACGGATTTGTTCCCCGTCAGCCAGCTTCAGCGCCATATTTTCAATGCCCTGCGGTTCAGGTTGCAGTTTAATCCGGTTGGGTTGCCCGGCCGGGTAACGATGCCCCTGGCCGCTGATGGTTACATGATTGCCAATCGCCTGAAAATCGGAATGACGTGCAGAAAAAATCACCTCGCCTTTATCGGTCGCGGCTGCACGTAAACCCAGAGGGATCACTGCTTTGTCGATCATCTGTGACAACTGACGATCAGTCTTCGTCGCATCCATGGTCAGCAAGGCGGTGCCTCGGTCCGGAATGCTCAGTTGCAGCTGCTCGCTTTGCTGGCGCTGACGAACCAGGTTCAGTCCGTTCACCGTAAAGCTTTGCGTCGGTTCACCCTTCGACTGAAATTCAAGCTGCGTATTCAGAACACGATCACCGTCAAAGCGGCTGCCATTCAGCGTCTGATTGACATTGTTCTGATGGCGCTGGAGCTGATCGATACGTCCCTGCGTGACAGCCGTTGAGCTGCCCAGCATCTGCGTCAGGATTTTTTTCATTCCTTGCAGATCACGGCCGACACTCACCAGGCCCTGATACGCAATTTGCCCGCGTGTTAGCTGCTGCTGTCCCTGAGAGAAAAGTTCGCTGGCTGTCGCATACCCATTCTGGACCACAGCCGGACGCGCAGCAGGCTGATATTCCTGTATCGCGGAAACAGTTCCACCGGCCGGAGCCGGTGGTGCAATCGTTGCTTTGTCATTTTTCAGCAGAGATACCGACTGTTGCCGGATCTCTGCAGTAGAGTTCACCATAGTGTTCTCTCTTCCTTATAAGCGATCGAATAATGACAGATCGTTAATTTTGGTAAAGCTGGCCTGAGTCGCCTGCAGCGCAGACAAATAATTGCTCAGTCGCACAGAGGCTTCCGCGTAATCCAGATTTTTCAGATCACCTTCAACCTTGTCGACGAACAACTTGTTATCCGCATGGCCATCGGACATCAGATCCAGGTTGTTATGACGACCACCCATGTCGGTCATTGCGCCCAGCACATTGCCGTAGGTGTCATCGATCGCAGCCAGAGTCGCATCCACTTCCGTGCGGAAGTTTGCAGTCGGTGCCTGGAACTCAGCGATCAGATCATCAATCTTCTGGAAAACCGTCGCACCACCGCCTAAATTCAGCAGCTCCTGAGCGGTCACGTTTGATTCCATAGTCACGCCTTTCGCAACAGTCACCAGACGTTTGTCAGTGTTGCCGTTCAGCGTATAACCCGCACCGGTATCGGTCAGCGCCTGAGTACTGGTCAGGGTACCTGAGAACAGGTAAATCCCTTCTTCATCCTGTGCATTAAAGGTGGCAATCATGCCATCTTTCAGGCTTTCCATCTCAGAGATAATGCCTTGGCGATCTGCGGTTGTCATGGTGCCGTTTGCACCCCATAGCACAAGATCACGTAAACTCCTCAAACTTTCACTGGAGGTGCTTAAATACGCTTCCTGGCTTGACAGCGTGGTCTTCACGTTGGCGATGTTGTCCTGATACTGAATCAGGGCACTGCCTTCGCGGTTCAGGTTCAGCATTTTGATGGAATCGATCGGGTCATCCGACAGTTTGGTCAGACGGTCGCCGGTCGACATTTGCTGCATCACTTCGCCCAGACCAACGTTATTTTTGTTCAGGCTGGCGAGCATCATCTGGCTGAATTGAGTATCACTGATACGCATGAGTCATTCCTTAAAACATTGCGAGCACGGTATCGAACAGATTGTTCGCAGTACTGATTACCTTCATATTCGCCTGATAAGCATTGGCGAAGACCATCAGGTTCGCAGCTTCTTCATCACTGTTCACTGAGCTCAGGTTTTCTTTCACGGCAATAGCCTGTGAATTCAGGCTATCCGCTGCCTTGGCGTCTGAAGACACCTGACGGGCCTTAATCGCGGTATCGCCAACCATTGAAGTAAAGGCATCGCTGATAGAAATATTGCCGTAACCTGTCACCGCAAAAGTCTGGTTACTCAGGCCGATCAGCGAGGTCAGTACATCACTGTTACCCGGTGTACCATCGGAAGACAGTGCCAACTCATCTGGCTGCAGCGTTGTAATTTTCAGGCTCGAAGACGGGCTGGTCGGATCGTAGGCAAACAGTGGCTGACCCGCGTTACCGTTCAGGTCCTGACCCGTGGCCAGCGTATTGTTGAATGCATCTGCAATCGCAACCGCCATGTCATCCAGTGATTCGCGGAATGGCAGCAGTGTATCCACCTGATAGTCGCTGATCGCACCCAGTTCACCGCCAATATCACCGTTAATCGGGAAACGCTGACCGATAAAGTCAATTTCCATATCCGCCAGATACGGGTCTGTTGCGTCCGGAACGGCTTTCAGTTGCGAAGCCTGATCACCAATCACCAGCGGCTGACCGGATGCCAGCGTCACCTGCATGCTGCCATCCGGCTGCATATTGGTTTTAATCGACATCATTTCAGACAACTGACCAATCAGCGCATCGCGCTCATCCAGCAAGTGCGACGGGTTACCACTGGTCGCACTCATCTCGACGATACGTTTGTTCACATCTGCGATATTCACCAGCAGACTGTTGCTCAGTTCAACGGCGGCAGTACGCTGATCGCTCAGGTCTTTATGCTGTGAATAATAGGACTCAGACAGCGTGTTAAAACGGCGTGTCAGCGCATCCGCTTCACTGATAATCTGCTGACGCAAAGGTGCAGACTCTGGCTTGACCGAAGCATCATTCAGCGCTGCATACAGGTTGTCTAAACCCATTGAGATATTGAAGCTGTCGGCACCCATAATGCTTTCCAGCTGTGACATATTGCTGAGATAGCGAGAGTTATATGATGCCTGACTCTGAGTTGCCCAGGTTTGTTTCACAACAAATTCGTCAGACACGCGGCGAATACCAGTGACTTCCACCCCACGGCCAGCCGAGTTCGCCATTGGCGAACCCGGGCCGACCGCAGCATACATAGCCTGCTGACGGCTGTATCCCGGTGTGTTTACATTGGCAACGTTCTGCGCGGTAACGTCAAGTCCAGCACGGTTTGCATTCAAACCGGATAACGCAATATTGATAATACTCATTAAGATCCGCGCTCCATTTTCTTCGCATCAATCTTAGAAATTAGCGGCTGCTGAAATGCCATGCTGCTGATCGCAGAAGGGGATTTGCCAGCCTTCAACTGCTCTTGATTTATGGCGACCTGGCTTTGGTTGGCGTTAAACTTGCCCGTTGGCATCAAAGAAGCGTTATTGGCTGCAATTTGATCCCGGTTCAGTTTTGTATCCATTGCCTCTTTGGGTCCAAGCTGTTTGACCAGCATGTCTGCAATTCCGGCACTCTGACGTTTCGCCATTTCCATCGCCATCTGACCGTCATAAAAGTCACGGAATACGCCCTGCTCCTTACTGGAAAAAGGGCTGTCTTCCGCAGCCAGTACATCGCTGCTGCTCCGCATCTGGCGAAGAACCATCTGCAGGAACATCGCTTCAAACTGTCCGGCAACTTCATGCAAAGCCTGCTTTTTGTCAGCCTGATACTTCAGGCTGTTCACTGCACTGTTATCGTGATAAAGCATGGCATTTGCCTGACCATCAATTTTCATTGTGTCTCCTTCCCCGTCAGGTTAAATGACCACCAGCTCAGCATTCAGCGCGCCGGCTTCATGCAGTGCCTGCAGAATGGACATCAGATCATCCGGTGTTGCGCCCAGGCTGTTCACCGCATCGACAATCGTGCTCAGCTCAGTGCCTTCCGGCCAGATATACATCGGCGCTTCGTCCTGATTAATATCTACCAGTGAGTTATTCACCACTTTAGTTTCACCGTCGGCGAACGCATTCGGCTGACTGACCGCCTGCATTTCCCGGATGGTAACCGTCAGACTGCCGTGGCTCACAGCAGCTGCACTGACGGTGACATTTTTACCCACCACCACAGTACCGGTGCGGGAGTTGAAGACCACACGCGCCGGACGGCGGCCTTCTTCAACCACCAGCTCTTCCAGCATCGACATAAAAGTAACGCGCTGCTGTGTATCCATTGGTGCCTGCACTTCAACCTTGGCTTTGTTGATGGCCGTTGCGACACCCGGACCAAATGTGCCGTTGACGGCACGGGCAATGTTCTTGGCCGTAGTAAAACTTGGCGTACGAAGGTTCAGGGTGATATTCGGCTTCTTGTTGAAGTCGGTCGGGATTTCACGTTCCAGCGTCGCACCATTCGGGATACGGCCAGTCGTCGGGGTATTGATGGTGACTTTCGAACCGCTCAGGCCCTCAGCACTCGCACCACCGACAATCACGTTACCCTGCGCCACCGCGTAGACTTCACCGTCAACACCACGCAGTGGCGTCAGCAGCAGCGTACCGCCACGCAGACTTTTCGCATCACCCAGCGACGACACAACAATATTCAGTTCCTGACCTTTACCTGCCATCGGATCGACAAACGCCGTCACACTGACGGAGGCAACGTTTTTCAGTTTCGGGTCTGTCCCTTCACTGATCTGAACGCCAAACTGACGCAGCATGTTCGTCACAGACTGGCTGGTGAATTTCACCTGGTTCCGGTCACCCGTACCATCGAGACCAACCACCAGACCGTAACCGACCAGCTGGTTGCCGCGAATGCCCTGCACATCGACCAGATCCATGATCGGCATGGCCGGCGACGCTTTGGCAGACACTGAATGTGCGCCCCACAGAGCCACGGCCACGAACAGTAAAATGATTTTGAAAGATTTCATCAGAACGGCATCCATGGACTGTTGAAGAATTGAGTGAGCCAGCCTGACGCGTTGCTGTCCGCCAGTGCGCCACTTCCGGAATAAGTAATGCGCGCATCACCAATCCGCAGTGAAGACACCTGGTTATTCCGGTTAATATCATCCACGCGGACAATCCCGGTCAGACGGATGAACTCGTCACCCTGATTCAGACGCAGCCATTTTTCACCGCGAATCCGTAGCACACCGTTCGGCAGCACTTCATTCACCGTCACGGTAATCGCACCCGTGAGCTTATTGCCCTGTGAGCTTTGTGCGGAACCGTCGAAAGCCCGGCTTGCATCAATGCTTGCACCAAGGTTTGTCGCGGTAAAGTTGCCGATCACAGGTGCCGTGATGCCCACTTCCGAATCTTTTGAATATTTGGTGTCTGCTTTCTTGCTCGACTGCGTCTCTTCATCCAGCATGATCGTCAGAATGTCCCCAACCCGGTAAGCACGACGGTCCTGAAACAACGTCATCATGTAGTTGTTCCGGTACAGGCTGCCGTCAGTCGCTTGCGGCAGAGAGTAATCCAGTACCGGTGGCGCGAAAGCTTCATCATCTGGTTTCGGTGTTGTGAATTCAGGGCGCAATGTGCACCCTGTCAGTAACACCATGAGAAATGGAGTCAGCCACTTCATAGGATTTCCTTTCGGTGTAAGCATTAGATGGACTGTGCGACGAACTTCAGCATGTCATCAGCCGCAGATACGACCTTGGCGTTCATTTCATAAGCACGTTGCGTTGTGATCATATCGACCATTTCTTCCACAACCTGTACGTTTGAACCTTCCAGAGCACCCTGCTTAATGGTGCCTGCGCCATCCAGACCCGGAACCAGTTCATCTGGCTGGCCGCTGGCTTCTGTCTGGCGATACAGGTTTCCGCCCAGTGCTTCCAGACCGGCCGGGTTCACAAACTGCGCCAGCGTGATCTGACCCAGTTCCTGTGGGGTCGCATCACCGGCAACCTGCGCTGAAACCGTACCATCCACAGCAATGCTGATTCGGGTGGCCGTGTCCGGGATTTCGATTTGCGGAACCAGAGGCAGACCCTGAGTGTTCACAATCAGACCTTCAGAGTTCACGTGGAACTGACCGTTCCGGCTGTACATCACCTCACCGTCAGAGTTTTCAATCTGGAAGAAACCGCCGCCCAGAATGGCCATATCCAGCTCCTGGCTGGTATTTGAGGTGTTCCCCTGTGTGAAGACTTTCTGAGTACCGACAACGCGGACACCACTACCCAGCTGAACACCAGTCGGCAGTTCATTGACCTGATCAACCGGCGCACCAGGCTGACGCTGAATGGTGTAGAACAAATCTTCAAACACCACGCGGTCGCGTTTGAAGCCAACTGTATTTACGTTTGCCAGGTTGTTCGAAATGGCGGTCATCTTGGTGTCTTGTGCCGCCATACCTGTTTTACTGACCCATAATGCAGAGTGCATGCGAGTTCTCCTTATTCTTAGCCGTTGCGCAGCAGGCGGTTACCAGCCTGAGCGAGTTTTTCTGCGGTTTTCATCATCCGCACCTGCATTTCAAAATTACGTGTCAGTGACATCACACTGACCAGCTCATCAATCGCGGAAACGTTACTGCCTTCCAGATGTTCCGGTGCCAGTCGCACTGTGGCATCTGCTGCGAAGTTGTTTCCGTCACGCGCCTGAAGGAGGCCGTTATTGATTTTCTGAACGGTATTGATTTCCGGTTTCACCAGCTTGATCTGACCGACGGCCAGTTCCGCACCGCCACCTGGCGGGATCACGGAAACCATACCCGTTTCGCTGACTTCAATGCTCTGGTACTCAGGCACGACAATCGGGTTACCCTCAGCCATCACCGGGAAGCCATTGATGGTCAGGTTGCCTTCCTGATCCAGTTTCATGTTACCGGCGCGGGTATACGCTTCTGTTCCGTCCGGAAGCTGCACCGTCATGAAACCATCGCCATTGATTGCGATATCCAGTTTACGGCCGGTTTTCACCATGTCGCCCGCATCAAAACGCGTGGAAGCCGAGTTGGTGACTACCATGGTGCTGCCGTCAAAACCATGCCCTTTCACGGCATAGCTTCTTGCTCTTTCCATGTCAGCACGGAAACCTGTGGTGTCAGCATTCGACAAGTTGTTCGAGCGCACTTGCTGTGCGCTCAGAACCCGGCTGGCGCCACTGGTTGCTGTGTATAACAAACTATCCATGACCTAACCCTTAAATCGCGTTGAACAGCGCCTGAGTCAGCTGCTCAGTGGTCGAGATCGTCTTGGCATTCGCCTGATAGTTACGCTGAGCTGTCATCAGATTCACCAGCTCACTGGTCAGATCCACGTTCGAACCTTCCAGCGCGCCAGGTGTCAGGCTGCCCAGAATACCGCTGCCAGGCTGGCCCGTGATTGGCGCACCAGAAGCGAAGCTTTGCTGCCATCCGGTGTTGCTCACTTTCACCAGTGCCTGTGGGTTTGCGAAATCAGCAAGCATCACCTGACCTTGCAGCAGAGACTGACCATTGGTGTAAGTCGCATAAACCATGCCGTTGTCTTCAACACGAACACCCGTCAGTTCACCGGAAGAGTAACCATTCGGGTTGTTGGTGCTGGTTCCGAAATCGGCACCGAACTGCGTGGTACCCTGCAGGTCGATATCAACACTCATCGGGTCAGCACCCGCCGGGTTGAATGCAACGTTATAAGGCGCTGCCGGAGTCGCCATCGTACCGTCAGTATTGAATGTCACGGCCTGTGCTGCGCCTGGTGCGGCACCATCAACAGAAACGTGAATATCCCAGGCGTTTGCACCGGTCTTGACGAAGTACTGCGTCATGGTGTGCGGGTTACCCAGCGAGTCATAGACCTTCGTGGTGTAAGACGAGTTGTAGGTGTCGTGGTCAGCCATGTTGAATGGCGCAACTGCAGGAACATTGACGCGAGAGTCAAAGTTCGCAACAAAGTCGATGCGGTCCGTTGCCTGTGCAGCCAGTGAAGCCGTCTTGATTTGCAGATCGCCAGTCGCACCGGATTGCAGGTTGTTGTTGGCATCAACGGTGTAACCCTGCAGCTTCATGCCGGTGTTGCTGGTGATGTAGTTGTCTTTGTCGGTATTGAACACACCAGAGCGGGTGTAAACCACCTGACCTGAAGTATCTGTGGTCACAAAGAAACCGTTACCACCGATGGCCAGATCCAGAGAGCGGCCGGTACCGGACACAGAACCGTTTTTATCAAAGTTCTGGGAGATAGCAGCAACTTCCACACCACCGGCCTGAAGGCCGTTATACACAGATGCGAATTCGGTACGGGACTGCTTAAAGCCCGTGGTTGAAACGTTCGCAATGTTGTTACTGATGGTATTCAGTTGTGTGTTGGTGGCACCCAGGCCACTCAGCGCGATATCAAAACTCATGTTATCCTCGTTATCCTGTATGAAAATCAGCTGCCGAACTGGCTAATCTGGTAGAAAGGAATACTGCCGACACCAGCAACGTTCACCAGGGCGGAGCCCCCATTACTTGGCACGCGGACCTGTTCAACTTTGCCGGCCAGCAGCATGTTTGGCTGAGCCTGACCTTTTTGCACTTCAACAGAAACGGTGTAGTCGCCTTTCGGTAACCCAAGCTTTTCTGCATCAATGGTAAAATCCACATCACCGGCACCATGCGCACCCAGCGGGACTTTCGTCTTACGACCATAAGCATCTTCCAGCACCAGGTTGACCTGGTTCGACGCATGCTCCAGTTCGATTTTTCCGCTCTGGACACTGTCTTCAGACAAAGTCATCTCGTTGGTTGCGACATACACGGTCTGACCGACCAGACCGGCCGTTGCCAGCACTTGCATGTTGTCCATCAGGACCATGCTGTTTTGCATCATCTTGGACATGTTCTCGGTACTCTGTACCTGTGAGAACTGTGCCAGCTGACCAACGTATTCCGTGCCGTCCAGCGGGTTCAGCGGATCCTGGTTCTGGATCTGCGCAACCATCAGCGTCAGAAATTCATTTTGCAGTGCATCGGCACTGTTCGCGCTGGCCGGGTTGGACTGAATGCCGCCGTTTGAACCCGTTGTTGTGGTTGGTGAATCACCGTTCAGCGCGGTGTATTGTGCGAGACTCATCGGCTACCTTCCCCCAGTCGCAGCAGACCCTGCTGCATACTTTTCACATTCGCCAGCACTTCGACATTGGTCTCGTAGCTGCGCGTCGCCGACATCATGTCTGCCATTTCTGCAACGACATCAATGCCCGGATAGAAGACGTAACCTTCATCGTTTGCCAGCGGGTTATTCGGCTCGAAACGTTTGTCGACTTTGCCTTCACTTTTCACAACATCCACAATGCGGACTTCCGCATTCGGATACACATCTTTGTCCGCAGACAACTGTGTCTGGCTGTAAACCGTGGCAAAAACAGGTTTCAGTGCCTTGTAAGCATCATTCGGATTGCTGGCGACTGCATCGGCGTTCGCCAGGTTACTGGCCACCGTGTTCAGACGGACGGTTTGTGCCGTCATTGCAGAACCAGCGATTGAGTAGATGTCCGTAAAAGCCATAGTGATTAACGACCCTCAATTGCTTTAGCCAGCCCGCTGAACTTCATATTCATGAAAGTCAGGCTGGTTTGAAAATCCATGTTGTTCTGGGCAAACTTGGCTTGCTCGACGCCCAGCTCAACGGTGTTACCGGTTTTACTGTTCTGGTATGGCACCCGGTATTTCGCGCTCACAGCCATTTCCGGTGGTGGTGTATCCACACGTGAGCTTGTGTTTTGCATCACGGTTTCAAACGCCAGGTCTCTGGCGAGATACCCAGGGGTATCGACATTTGCTAAGTTGCTTGCCAATACTTTGCTGCGCTGTACCCTGAAGTTAAGCGCATCAGGATGAACACCCAGCGCATTTTCAAAACTGATCGCCATTGTTGTTCCTTAAATTCGGTCACACTTACGCAGAATTCACGCAGTACCTATAAACAAGAAACATGCCAAATTTTTATGCCTTATTTTTCAGTTAGTTACAAAAAGGAAGGGAAGCGGAACTTCCGCTTTTCAGCAAGCAAGCGGAAATCGGGAAACAGTATCCTGACCCGGAAAATGATGGTGTTCATCGCCAGTCTGATGCTGGCCCCGGGAGCGCTGGCCAGCGGCAAAGACAATCAGGATAAAACTGAGCTGGTCCGATGGGTGAAGACAAAAATCGAGCAGGAAATCGCCGGTTATGCAAACCGTCAGCGCTGGTCGGACTATAAAGCCGATATTGATATCAATGTGCCATCAGCCGTGACACATCTTCCGGCCTGTCCGATCCCACTCTATATCAGTGCCGCGGATCAGCAGAACCTGCCTGTCGGTTATTTACGGCGTCAGGTGGAATGTCAGTCTGGTGATCAGCCGTGGAAACTGAACATCACGGTGCAGGTCAACCTGCGCCTGCCGGTGATTGTGGCGACCACGCATATTCGCCGGGATACCAAACTGACAGCAGACATGCTCAAAACGCAAACCCTTACGCTCAGCCGTGCAGAGGCCTTTGCGACCCGTCCTGAAGAGGTACTCGGACAACGGACATTACGCAGATTCCGCAGCGGTCAGATCATCAGTCCGCTTCAGTTACAGCCCTTGTGGATGGTTGAAGAAGGCGAAAGTGTCATGATTATTGCAAGTAAAAATGGCATGGCCGCGAGCATGGCCGGTGAAGCGCTGCAAAATGGCGTTAAAGGTGAACAGATTTCTGTCCGCAATATCAGTTCTGGCAAGGTCATTCAGGCCATCGTTGTCGAACGCGGAAAAGTTGAAACTATTTTTTAATTTCCGGCGGAAGTGGTCGCCCTTCCCTATTAAGAAACATTTTTAACACTTTTTCTAAATTTAGCGGTAGTAAAGCGAGCAGGATCAGTTCATGAAAATTGACAAAGTATTTAATTCTCAAGTGGCGTCTTCAACACAGCGCCCATCCGGCCCGGCACAAGTAGAAACCGCAGGTAAAGCGAAAGGTCTTGAGCCGGTCATCAGCACCAGTAATCAGGTGATTGCCCAGGCACAGAAAGAACTGGCTGAACTGCCAGAGATCGCTATGGAAAAAGTTAGTGCAGTGAAAGCAGCACTGGCGAAAGGCGATCTGAAACTGGACATCGAAACTTTATCCAGCGCGATTCTTGAGTTCCATACCGGACACAAATGAGGTCGATATGAGTAAACAGCAGGTAGTGAAATCGCTGATTCAGGGCATCCGCCGAGATTTGCATGCTTATCAGCAGCTCGGACAACTGATGATCCGACAGCAAGCCAGTTATCTGCAATTTAATGGCGCAGCCCTGACTGAACTGGTCAGCCGGCAGGAGCCATTACTGTCCCAGTTGCAGCAGAGCGCAAAACAGCGCTCAGACATGCTGCTGTCGCTCGGCCTGCCAGGCGACAAACGCGGTATGGCAATTTTGCTGAAACGGCTGCCATCTCCGCTGAATATGAAGGTCCGCCAGAGCTGGCAACAACTGGAAACCCAAATCCAGTCCTGTCAGAAAACCAATCAGGTGAATGGCAATCTGTCGGCTTCGTACGGCGAAGTCCTCAGACAGCTCAAAGGTGAACCGGATTACGGGACAGCACTCATGCAAAATTAAGATGTACAAGACATCGAAAACCGGCCAAAGATTTCTGGCCGGTTTATGTTTATGGTTCACCCTGATTATCATTCCGGGCAAAGCTCTCGCCAGCCCGGCGGATACCCCTTTTTCTCTCAGCGCTGATGCCCTTCAGGCTCAGGTCGACCGTTTACTGCCCCATCGCAGAATCATTGAAAGCCACCTCCTGCGTCACCGTGACACCCTGATTGATATCGAAAAGGTACTCAGGCAGAAAGCGCTGCCAAAGAGTCTTGCGCTACTCCCGATGATTGAATCGACCTTCCGGGTCGATGCAATATCCCACGCCAATGCTGCAGGCCTGTGGCAACTTATTCCAGCGACAGCAAAGCGATTTGGCCTGCAGGTCGAATCCGGCAACGATGAACGATTTGACGTCACAAAAAGCACACAGGCTGCCACCTCTTATCTGGCTTTTCTGTATCAGAAATTTGATCAGAATCTGGCTCTCACTCTGGCAGCTTATAATGCCGGTGAAGGCCGCGTCGGCCGCGCCATCAAGCGAGCCGGCAGTCACCAGTTCACACAACTCACACTGCCGCAGGAAACCCGGGATTATGTCCACAAGTTCCACGCTCTGCTGTCAGTAGTGGATCTGGATGCGCTCACCCGCCCGGCCGCAGACAATACTTCATTTTTATTGCTCGATGCCCGACGTCCTCCGACCGATCTGGAAACCCGTATCCTCACCGATCTGTTCGCAAAGCGTGAAGTCATTAATATGGCGCCGGTTCAACCGCTGATCCCTTTGTAAACTATCATCACTTAATTTTCTGCAAATGGCAGAATTCAAAGCATTCTGAGCTTTATTGTGTCAATTCGCACATCTGTGAACGGTTCCTATACTGAAGATTGATATATTTGTTAATGCGCTGTTTGCAATGTCAGGCGTGCCGATTCAGACAGCATTATCAGAAGGACACGTTATGGCAAAGATGATTCAGACTTGTCTGGTGGGGACCTTGTGCCTGCTGCTTTTCACGGGATGTGACCGGGAGAGCGCTCAGGATAAAGCGTTAATCAAAGCACTCCAAAATAAAATCGACATGCTCGAACAACAATTGGATGCGCAACCCGCAGGATCAAATCTGAGTCTGGATGCAGAACGGGCAGACGAACTTGAAAAGGAAGTGAATACACTCAGAGAAAGGCTCAGCAAACAAATCAGCTTTTCTCCCACGCTGAAAAACATTCAGGAAAAGGGATATCTTGAATGTGGCGTGAGCACCGGTTTACCGGGGTTTTCCATGCCAAATCAAAAAGGCGAATGGCATGGATTAGATGTTGAATTTTGTCAGGCCCTCGCAGCAGCCACATTAGGCGATAAAAACAAAGTGAAGTTCATTCCGCTCAACGCACGCGAGCGTTTTAAAGCGCTGCAGAACGGTGACATTGATATTCTCTCCCGCAATACAACCTGGACACTCCAGCGCGACACTGCACTCGCCCTGAATTTCGCCGGTATTCTTTATTTTGACGGTCAGGGGTTCATGGTGAGGAAGTCATTAAACGCCAATACCGCAAAAGATTTATCCGGCGCCACCATCTGTGTCCAATCCGGGACGACGACTGAGCTGAATCTTGAAGATTACTTCAAGCTTAATCATCTGACATATACGCTGGTGCCGTTCGATACGGCCAAAGAAACAATTGATGGATTTGAAACAGGCCGCTGTGACGTACTGACTGCGGATCAGTCCGGGCTGTACGGCTTAAGACTGAATCTTAAAAAATCTGAAAATGCCGAGATCCTGCCTGACATCATCTCTAAAGAGCCCCTTGGCCCGGTTGTCCGTCAGGGCGATGATCAGTGGTTCAATATCGTGAAGTGGACGCTGAACGCCATGCTCAACGCTGAGGAAATGGGGATTAATTCTCAGAATATTGATGAAATGAAAAACAGTGATGTCCCGGCAGTCCGCCGTTTCTTAGGCTTAAATGGCACGCAGGGAAAAAGTCTGGGTCTCAATTCTGACTGGGCATATCAGATTATCAAACAGGTCGGCAACTATGGCGAGAGCTTCGAGCGTACCGTTGGCGTGCATTCACCGCTCCATATACAGCGGGCACAGAATAACCTCTGGACACAGGGCGGCCTGCATTACGCCCCGCCAATCCGTTGACACCTGAATGAAAACAGGTCAGCCCTGACGACGGTCAACCTTGTAACACACTGTTACATCTTTAACTTAGGGATTCACAAGACCTCCAGTATGATTAACCCAATTGTCTGAAAATGTTTTTTTCAATTTCGCTTTAAAATTTCAATCGGTTACTATTGAAATTCCATGAAATTGTCGCCATATAAGGCAGAGTAGATTTCAACACTAACCCTGAGGGGAAGATTATATGAACGATCGTATTGTCCGTAGCAATGGCTACGAAGGCGTACTGTCAACCAACAAGGTTTTGCGTAACACGTACTTCCTGCTGTCACTGACTTTACTGTGGTCAGCTGTCGTTGCTGGTGCTGCCATGGTGATGAACCTGCCGCACCCTGGCTTTATCATTACACTGGTTGGCTTTTATGGCCTGCTGTTCCTGACTGAGAAAAACCGTAACAATGGTCTGGGTCTGGTATTTACCTTCGCGCTGACCGGCTTCATGGGTTATACCCTGGGCCCGATTCTGAACATGTATGTCAGTGCCGGTCTGGGTGACATGATTGTTCTGGCGCTCGGCGGTACGGCAGTCACCTTCATGGCCTGTTCTGCATATGCGCTGACGACGAAGCGTGACCTGTCTTTCCTGGGCGGCATGCTGCTGGCTGGTTTCATTGCGATTGTCGTGGCAATGATTGCAAACATCTTCCTGAAACTGCCAATGCT
Source organism: Photobacterium sp. 53610 (assembly GCF_036409375.1). Classification (NCBI taxonomy): domain Bacteria; kingdom Pseudomonadati; phylum Pseudomonadota; class Gammaproteobacteria; order Vibrionales; family Vibrionaceae; genus Photobacterium; species Photobacterium sp. 53610. Next base: position 1,138,733 of record NZ_JAXOFS010000001.1, read on the forward strand.
GTCGCTGGCAATCAGTGCAATGTTTGTTCTGTTCTCTTCTGCGGCGATTCTGCTGACAACTCAGTCAATCGTTCGTGGTGGTGAGACCAACTACATCTCAGCGACTGTGACGCTGTATGTATCAATTTACAACCTGTTCGTCAGCCTGCTGCAAATTCTGGGCGTGATGAATGACGACTAATCTGGTCGGTCAGTGATGAATTGAACAAGCGCCTTTCGGGGCGTTTTTCTTTTATGGCTCACACGGAATGCTTGCACCCGCCGGGTCGAATCACTATCCTTGCCGGGTAAACAATCTCGGGAAGTACCATGCTTGAATTTGACGGTAAAGTCATCGATACCGATGCTCAGGGTTATTTGAAAAATGTCAGCGACTGGACACCGGCATTAGTGCCTGTCCTGGCGCAGGAAGAAGGCGTCGCATTAACGGATGCTCATTTGGAAGTTGTTCATTTTGTGCGTGAATTCTATCTTGAATTCAATACATCACCAGCCATTCGAATGCTGGTCAAAGCCATGGCCAAACAATATGGTGAAGAAAAAGGGAATTCAAAATATCTGTTCAAACTCTTCCCGAAAGGCCCTGCCAAGCAAGCCACAAAGTTAGCCGGATTGCCCAAACCAGCCAAGTGCCTGTGAGCAGGACTGGCATATCAGCCGGAGTCCCACGGGCTTCGGCTAAATAATTTCAAAACCGTCAACCGCCCGCCATTCCACCTCATCGCTGCTCAGACTGTCGACTCGGGATGCTCTCGGACCGATTTTCAGCCATTCGACCAGTCCTTCGACATGCTCTGCTTTACCGCACGCCAGCACTTCCACACTGCCGTCAGGTAAATTTTTTGCGTAACCGCTCACTCCCTTTTTCAAACCCTCATGCGCCGTATGAAAACGAAATCCCACTCCCTGAACTTGGCCGGTCACTCTGACCATGACACAAATCTGTGACATAAATCACCTCAAGATTAGTCTGTTTTATTAGATAAAAATATTAATATTCACTGACGCCACAACACTTCATTTATTCAGGAAGAAAACATGAAAGAAGTTGCATTTAGATGGATAGATAAATACCTCATCCACCTCAAACTCCAGGAAAAGTTCTATCTCCTCTTCCTGCTCCCTTTGTTTGGAATCATCACTGTCAGTGCAATTTTAGCTGATGCCGGAGAAAAGCAGCATGAAGCATTGATTTCACAGAAACTTCATTCGACAGCAAACCTGCTCGCTGAAATGAAAGTCTCTCAAATTGATGCACCAACTTTGTTGAATGGCACCCATATTACCTTAGGCCGTGGCGAGCAAGCCGTCTCAGTCCCGGGAATGAGCTACAGCCTGATATCCACGGATCAATCCAGCCTGTTTGATTACCTGTCCGGCTTTCAGATGACGATGGGCATTGCAGTGATCCTGCTGACACTTGCTGTGGTCTACTACATCATGACCTTTATTGGCGGTGCAATGTTCACCACGCACAAAGCGCTGAATACACTGGCAGAAGGTGACCTCACGCAACGCCTGAACTTTTTCAAAGTCCGGGACGAGTTCAGTACCATTGCACTCACAATTGATAAAGTGGCCGACCGCGAGCAGAAGCTGGTGCTGGCGACTCAGGAGGCAACTGCGCTGATGCAGCAAATCAGCAGTGAACTCCGCCAGCGCAGTATTCAAACCGAGCATCTTTCTGTGGAACAACAGGAACATTTAGACTCTCTGGCCAGCGCGACAGAAGAGATGGCTTCTTCAATTCGCGAAGTGGCCGCACACGCGCACCACACCTCAGAACAGACCCAGGAAGCGCAGGAGGTGACTGAACAAGGTCGTGCTCAGGTCAGTGATACCAAACAGGCGATAAATCAGCTCACCCGTGAAATTCACCAGGCTGCAGAAGCGGTGAATGAGCTGGACAGTAATGCTGCGAAAATTGATGCTGTTGTCACAACCATCAATGCAATTTCCGAGCAAACCAACCTGCTGGCCCTGAACGCTGCGATTGAAGCAGCCCGCGCCGGGGAACAAGGGCGCGGCTTTGCCGTTGTTGCAGATGAAGTCCGTACACTGGCTGGCCGTACCCAGACAGCAACGGTAGAAATTCAGCAGATGATCGAATCATTACAGAAAAACAGCCGGACGCTGATGACCGTCATGCAGAGTACAGTCTCGAATGCGGGCGAAAGCGAAACGCAGATGGATTCTGTTGATCAGCAGATCACGCAGATTGCCGACCGGAATCAGCATATTTCAGACCGCAGTACAGAAATCGCAGCGGCGGCTGAACAGCAAGGCACGGTTGCCGATGGCATCGCCAGCAGTGTTGAACAAGTCCGTGAACAATCCCGCCAGGTGAGAAATGTCATTGCACAGACAGCCAGTGATATTGAACGTCTGAACCAGCAAGCCCAGCAACTTGAAATTCTGATGAACGGCGTGAAAGCCTGACCAGATACAGTACCGCCCTCTCCTGCTTCAGAAAGAGGGCGGAATTCCTGCCTGCCAGACTGGCTTCCGGTTGATTTTCCTTCCTGCGAACAAGATAATACGCCCCCATTCTTTTACAGCTTCTGGTCCGAACATGACAGCTTCTATCTATCTGGTGAAAGGGCGTGAAAAATCACTGCGCCGTCGCCATCCCTGGGTTTTTTCTCGTGGTATTCAGCGTGTTGAAGGCACTCCGGGTTTAGGCGAAACCGTTGACGTCTATGATCACAAGGGCGAATGGCTTGCCCGTGGCGCCTATTCTCCCCAGTCTCAGATCCGTGTCCGTGTCTGGACTTTTGATCAAAACGATACCATTGATACCCAATTTTTCATGAAACGCCTTCAGGCAGCTCAGGGCCTGCGTGACATTCTTGCAGAGCGTGACGGCTTAACCGGCTATCGCCTGATTGCAGCAGAGTCTGACGGTCTGCCGGGTATCACCATCGATCGCTATCAGGATTTTCTGGTCTGCCAGCTCCTGAGTGCCGGTGCTGAAGCACAAAAAGACAATCTGGTTGAAGCGCTGAAAACCTGCTATCCGGAATGCAGTATTTATGAGCGCTCTGATGTGTCCGTACGGAAAAAGGAAGGTCTGAAACAGCGTACCGGTGTCCTGCACGGCGAAGAGCCACCTGCAGTTGTAACCATTGAAGAAAACGGCATCAAAATCAATGTTGATATCGTTGGCGGCCACAAGACAGGTTTCTACCTGGATCAGCGTGACAGCCGTCAGGCAGCGATCAAGTACGTGAAAGGCAAACGTGTCCTGAACTGTTTCTGCTACACCGGCGGATTTGGCCTGTACGCCCTGAAAGGTGGTGCTGATCAGGTCATCAACGTGGATGTCTCACAACCAGCGCTGGATACAGCCCGCCAAAACGCAGAAATCAACGACCTGCCGGTCGAAAACGCCGAGTTCGTGAATGCAGACGTATTCAAACTGCTGCGCGAATACCGGGAGCGAGGCGAGCAATTTGACGTGGTGATCATGGATCCGCCAAAGTTTGCGGAGTCGAAAGCACAACTGGTTGGCGCCTGCCGGGGCTATAAAGACATCAACATGCTGGCGATGCAAATTCTGAAACCGGGCGGCACACTGCTGACCTACTCGTGCTCTGGTCTGATGGACAGCAATCTGTTCCAGAAAATCATTGCGGATGCGGCGCTGGATGCAAAACGTGAAGTACAATTCATTGAACGATTCAGTCAGGCTGCGGATCACCCGCTGGATTCAGCCTATCCGGAAGGTTTCTATCTGAAAGGCTTCGCCTGTTACGTGAAATAACAGTTGATAGAAATGTAAATTACAGGCAAAAAAAAATGGTTTTTCACTGACTCGATGGAGATAGTATCGAGTCAGGAAAAACCAAAACCGTAATAAAAGTAGCTAATTAAAGTTGTTAGCCAAGAGAGTGTTGAATCGGTACATGCAGTGATTCGTTTGCTGTCAAACGAACGGAATTAACTCCAGTCCCAGCACACAGCTGATGCCGGTCACTACAAACAGTGATGTCTTGAATACTGATTTTGACCACTGTACAAAGTTGTTCTCATTCAGAGAACGGAATGTGACGACGCACCACCACAGGCAGACACCCGACGTCACCAGTAAATATTCATAACCGCTGTAACCCAGTCCGAACATGGCCAGAGCAACAACTGTAAAAGCCACGACATAAGCCATCATATGACGACGGGCTTTATGAATGCCTTCCACAACCGGCAGAACCGGAATGCCGGCATTTTTATAGTCCTGCATGCGGAACATCGCAATCGCGTACGAGTGCGGCATTTGCCACAGGCAAAACATCGAAAACAGCAAAATAGCTTCCAGGCTGATGTAATTTGTGACAGCCAGATAACCCACTAATGGCGGTACCGCACCGGACACACTGCCCACTAACGTACCGTACACTGAGTTCCGCTTATACCACATGGTGTAAAAGAACACGTAAAACACGAATCCCAGTAGAACCACTACGGCAGACAACGGATTCGCCTGCTGATACAGCACTGCAGTACCAGACAGAAGCAGCACGATGGCGTATATAAACGCAGCATCTGCATTGATTTCCCCTTTCGCCAGTAAACGGCTCTGGGTGCGAGACATCTTCTGATCGATATCCCGGTCAAAAATATTGTTGATCACGCAACCGGAAGCAATCACAAACGCAACGCCCAGCAATGTGTAAATCAGGAGGGGCCCGTCGAGCCCCTCCGTTTTCGCAGCCAGAAAATATCCGGCCAACACAGAGATGAGGTTACCGATGATGATCCCAGGTTTGGTAATGGAAATATATCCTTTGATCATATCGTCATCCGGCTTACAGCAGCATGTTCACGTGCAGATTGACCATGATCCAGATGGAACCGGCAATCAGAATCAGCACGATAATCGCTGTGAAGATAAAGGACATGGAGTTCCACAGTCCCTGTTCAGAGCGATCCATGTGCAGGAAGTACACCAGATGCACCACCAGCTGAACCACAGCACACACCAGCAGAATCGCAACGGTTGTTGTGGTTGGCAGGCTTTTGGTTGCTGCGAAGTAAAAAGGAATAATGGTCAGAATCAGTGACGCAATAAACCCTTTAATGTAATCACCGTAACCGGTTTGATGCTCTTGCTTCGCCATTACAATACTCCCAGCAGGTACACGATGGTGAATACGCAGATCCAAACGATATCCAGGAAGTGCCAGAACATACTCAGACAATGGAAACGGGTTTCCATCATGTCATTCAGGCCTTTGGTATTCAGTTGAATCAGACACACAACCATCCAGATCATACCGGCAGTCACGTGCAGACCGTGGGTTCCGACCAGTGTGAAGAATGCAGACAGGAACGCGCTGCGATCCGGGCCGAAGCCTTCTTCAATCAGGTGATGGAACTCATACACTTCCATGGCCAGGAAACCAAAGCCCAGCAGGAAGGTCACGTACATCCAGCGCTTCAGACCCGCAATGTCTTTGCGTTTCATCGCGATCATACCGAAGCCGAAAGTGATACTGCTGAACAGCAGCATCATGGTTTCAGTAAATACAAACGGCAGCTCAAAAATATGCTTGCCACTCGGACCACCAGCCGTATTGCCACACAACACGGCATAGGTAGCAAAGAGCGTTGCGAACAGAATGCAGTCGCTCATCAGGTAAATCCAGAAGCCTAGCTGCTTGGTTTCACCGATGTCGTGATGGTGTTCGTCGTGCTCGTGATGATCAACCGCATTAGTGTGCATAGTCGACCTCCATCTCGTCTTCGTCGTCTTTCGATGTTGGTGTCGTGGTCGCACCAGCAACACGTGCTTTATGGGCTTCCTCAATCGCTTTCACTTCTTCAACTGTGACGTAGTAGTCCACATCGTCGTTGAAGCTGTGCTTGATCCATGCGCCGATCATACCCACCAGACCGACTGCAACCAGCCACCAGATGTACCAGATCAGACCAAAACCAAACAGCAGTGCGTATGCAGAGATGATGACACCTGTCCCTGTGTTTTTCGGCATATGAATAGGTTCATATTTCACAGGCTGATTCGTTTCACCACGTTCTTTCTGATACCAGAATGCATCCAGTTCGTTACCTTCAGGCAGTTTGGCAAAGTTGTAGAACGGTGGCGGAGACGAGGTCGCCCACTCCAGCGTACGGGCATCCCACGGGTCACCGGTGACATCACGCAGAGCTTCACGGTCACGGAAAGTGACGTACAGCTGCATAATCTGACACAGAATACCGCACAGAATCAGCACCGCACCGCAGGCAGCAACGGCCAGCATCGGGAAATACTGTGGTTCAATATGCTGGCTCAGACGACGGGTCATGCCCATGAAGCCCAGGACGTACAGCGGCATGAATGCAACGAAGAAACCGATGATCCAGAACCAGAAGGCACGAACACCCCATTTCTCGTCCAGCTTGTAGCCAGTCGCTTTCGGGAACCAGTAAGCAAAGCCTGCAAAGCAGCCGAAGACCACACCGCCGATAATCACGTTGTGGAAGTGCGCAATCAGGAACAGACTGTTGTGCAGTACAAAGTTCGCTGCAGGCACTGCCAGCAGAACGCCGGTCATCCCACCAATGGTAAAGGTGAACATGAAACCGATGGTCCACAGCATAGGCGTCGTGAACTTAATCCGGCCGCGGTACATAGTGAACAGCCAGTTAAAGATCTTCACTCCTGTCGGGATCGAAATCACCATGGTGGCAATCCCGAAGAAGGCATTCACGTTCGCACTTGCACCCATCGTGAAGAAGTGGTGCAGCCATACGATGAAGGCCAGGAAGGTAATGACACCAGTTGCCCACACCAGAGAGGTATAACCGAACAGCTTCTTCCGCGAGAAGGTCGCAACCACTTCAGAGAACACACCGAATACCGGCAGCACCAGAATGTATACTTCCGGGTGACCCCACGCCCAGATCAGGTTGACGTACATCATCATGTCGCCACCCATATCTACAGTGAAGAAGTGCGTGCCCAGATAACGATCCAGCGTCAGCAGCGCAATGGTCACGGTCAGGATTGGGAACGAAATAATGATCAGAATGTTTGCACACAGGGATGCCCAGGTGAATACAGGCATCTTCATCATTGGCATCGACGGTGTACGCAGACGCATGATGGTGGTGAAGAAGTTCACACCTGACAGAGTCGTACCGATCCCGGATATCTGCAATGCCCAGATCCAGTAATCGACCCCGACCCCAGGACTGTACTCTTTACCCGACAGCGGCGGATACGCCAGCCAGCCCGTTTGAGCAAACTCACCCACAAACAGAGACATGTTGATCAGTACCACACCCACAACGAACAGCCAGAAGCTCAGGGAGTTCAGGAATGGGAAAGCAACGTCACGTGCACCAATCTGTAGTGGAATCACGATGTTCATCAGGCCGATGATAAACGGCATCGCCATGAAGAAAATCATGATCACGCCGTGTGCAGAGAAGACCTGATCATAGTGATGTGGCGGCAGGTAGCCGGTCTCACCCGCGGCAGACAGCACTTGCTGGCTCCGCATCATGATGGCATCCGCAAAACCACGCAGCATCATCACAAACGCGACGATGATGTACATCACACCAATTTTTTTGTGATCGACAGTAGTGAACCACTCTGTCCAGAGGTAGCGCCATTTACCCAGATAGGTAATGCCGCCTACCAGGGCGGCACCGCCCAGCAATACGATCGCCAGCGTCACCATGAGGATTGGCTCATGGAAAGGAATGGCGTCCAGTGTTAATCGTCCAAACATAATATGTCCTAGAATGTTTGCTCAGAAGAAAATTCCGGCGTGATCGTACACGTCAGCGAACCTTCAAACTGATTCAGGATGGTAAGCAACATGTCAGAAGGCACATGTGAGTAATAACTCACTGGCACGTTCTCACTTGGCTTCGCGATGGTCTGGAAGTCACTCAGGGTCTTCATCTGATTGTCAGATGCCTGAACTTTTTGCACCCACTCGTCGAAGGTTGCCTGATCTTCCAATGCCAGCGCTTTAAACTTCATGCCAGAGAAGCCGTGACCGCTATAGCCCGCTGAAATACCATCGAAAACACCAGCTTCATCAGCAATCAGATGCAATTTGTTCAGCATACCGGTCATGGCATAAATCTGACTGCCAAGCTGTGGAATGAAGAACGAGTTCATGACGCTGTTTGAGGTGACATGGAACTCAACTGGGACACCTTTCGGGAATGCCACTTCGTTGATGGTCGCAATGTTTTGATCCGGATAGATAAACAGCCATTTCCAGTCCAGAGAAACGACTTCGATTTTCATCGGCTCCACTGTACTTTCAATCGGTTGTCTTGGATCAAGTGCGTGAGTAGAACGCCAGGTAATCGTGCCTAAAATGGCGATAATAATAATTGGCACAGTCCACACAACCAGCTCAATCTTGGTTGAGTGAGACCACTCTGGCGTATATGTTTCGCCGGTGTTTGATTCACGATACTTAAACGCAAAGTAGAACGTCATCAAAATAACCGGAATAACGACAATCAGCATCAGTAACAAAGATGTGATTATCAAATCTTTTTCTGCAACACCGATCCGACCTTTTGGATCAAGCAGCGCAAATTGACATCCTGACAGGAATAGGCTCATAAAAAATACAAAGCCACCCGACAAGATATTCTTATATCTTGAGGTTTTCATGTTCTCTCTCAGCTTTTTGGGCAAAAGTCGTCATTCAAAAAGTCACAAGCACAGATCGAACGACTACATGAGTTATTATTTTGATCTGAATCAATACGCAGTTGCTGCGTCCGGAGTCTAATAAGGTAACCCCCTGACTAATCAGTGGTACGCTTTATAAACGCTCACTGGTTAACCAAACGATCAGGCTTATTCGTACGCCACACCCAGCGTCGGACACACCTCCTCACAGATTGTTACATTTGAAATATTTTGCCACTTTCACTTCTGAGTTAACACTCACTAAAAATGAAACATTAGATCTAGCATTTGAAATCTTGCTTAAAGAGTGACCATTCAGACAAAAAAATCGCAATTAACCATATTTAAAGTATGGCTAATCACGGTTTTTAAATCAGAAAAACAGAGTAAATGTGTAATGCGTTGAATAATATTCAGTTCAATGCATTTGCAATGAGAAGAGTAAATTTCAATATATTATTGTTAATTTTATTAACAAATAAAATTAAATAAATTAACCAGAAATTTTAATTTAGCATTGCTGCAATACAGCCGCTGAGCGTCATTAAAAATAAAAACCACTTCAATGTTTTCGCACTGGCATGAATCGCAAACTTCACAGCAAGGTGAGTTCCGAGAATTGTTCCTGCCGCAAGTACAAGCCCGGGAAGCCACAAAACCAGTCCTTCATAAATAAACAAAGCCAGAGCGACAATCGTGAACATCAATGTACACAGCATCTTCAGTGCGTTCGCTCTGATCAGATCGTAGCGCAGCGTCCCGGCAAGCGCAGCTAGAAGCACAAAACCGACTCCCGCCTGGACAAACCCGCCGTAAAAACCCGCAATCCCCAATCCCCACCAGGAGCTTGGCGTTTCTGCCACTTTCCTGGCAATGGTCCCGGGCTCAGGTGCAACCACACTCGGCTTCACCAAAATGATCAGCGCCATCAGCAGCATCGTGCCCAACAGCAAAGGCTTGATCCACTCAGAAGGAGCATATGCAGCAGCACCGGCTCCAATCAACCCGCCAATGACCGTGGGAAGTATGATTGGCCCTGCATCGCTGAACTCCAGTTTTCCATGCCGGCGGAATCCGAAAACGGCCGTGATTGCCTGTAAAACGACACCTAACCGGTTGGTCGCATTTGCCACTTCAGCAGGCATCCCCATCACCATCAATGCAGGCAGCGTCAGGTTCGACCCGCCACCAGCCAGGGTATTGATGATACCGGCAAGAAACCCTGTGAAGAGTAACAGTGACGCGTGGAACAATGTGATATCCATATTCATTCCTAATCAGCCCGAAGAAGTCAGCAGTTATAACTGACACCATAACATTTTGTATACATGAAGCATTCCTAATTCCCTGATCAAACAGCTTATTTCTACCTAAAAACCAACCAGACAATTTGTTTACCAACGCAAAGTAATGGTGAATATGTTACAGAATCTGGCCAAATTTGTGTGATCATTGACCAATATCCGAACAATTAAACTCGGAATAACAAGAAAAAACCTATAGTTATTTCACGACTAAACATAAGTCTGTCACTTATTTTATTTTTTAATTTTTTGTTAAGGAACCATAGATGTTAACGATGAAACAAAAGCGCAAGCATGCGAAGCATGGCTTTGCGCTGGCTGCTCTCAGTGCAGCCTGTATGCTGAGTTTCCAGACGCAGGCTGCAACAAATTGTCGTCCGGATGGTTTATACCAGACGCCGGGCGTCACAGTCCCCTACTGTACTGTGTATGATCAGGATGGCCGCGAAAAGATGGGCGCCGACCATGCGCGACGCGTTATTGGTTACTTCACCAGCTGGCGCAGCAGCGGTGATCCGCAAAACAGCTACCTCGTCAGCGATATCCCATGGGAAAACCTGACGCACATTAACTATGCCTTTGTCAGTATTGGTTCTGACGGCAAAGTGAATGTCGGCAATGTCAACGATCCCAATAACCCGGCAGTCGGTAAAGAATGGCCAGGGGTCGAAATTGACCCGGCGCTGGGTTTTAAAGGCCACTTCGGTGCCTTGGCAACAGCCAAAGTTAAACATGGTGTCAAAACGCTGATTTCCATCGGCGGATGGGCTGAAACTGGCGGTCACTTTGATGATAACGGGAACCGGGTTGCAGACGGTGGTTTCTATACCATGACCACAAACGCTGACGGCAGCATCAATCATCAGGGTATCCAGACCTTCGCTGACTCAGCTGTTGCGATGATGCGTCAGTACAAGTTTGATGGTCTGGATATTGACTATGAATATCCTACCAGCATGCAAGGTGCCGGTAACCCGGATGACTTCGCTTATTCTGATGCAATGCGCCCTCACCTGATGAAGTCCTATCATGAGCTGATGAAAGTACTGCGTGAGAAACTTGACCAGGCCAGTGCTCAGGATGGCCATCACTACATGCTGACGATCGCAGCGCCTTCATCCGGCTATCTGCTGCGCGGCATGGAGACCATGGCGGTTACCAAATACCTTGACTATGTCAACATCATGAGCTACGACCTGCACGGTGCGTGGAACGAATTTGTCGGTCACAATGCTTCACTGTACGACAGTGGTCTGGATGCTGAACTCCAGGCGGGGAATGTCTATGGTACGGCACAGTACAAGAAGACCGGTTATCTGAATACCGACTGGGCTTACCATTACTTCCGTGGCTCTATGCCTGCTGGCCGGATTAACATTGGTGTACCTTACTATACCCGTGGCTGGCAAGGGGTCACAGGCGGAACCAATGGCCTGTGGGGCCGGGCTGAACTGCCAAACCAGAGTGACTGCCCTGCAGGAACCGGCGCCGGCACCAGCAAGTGTGGCTTTGGTGCAACCGGCATTGACAACATGTGGCATGACAAAGACGCCAACGGCAAAGAAATGGGTGCAGGCTCCAACCCAATGTGGCATGCCATGAACCTTGCGAACGGCATTTATGGTAGCTATACGGCGGCATATGGCCTTGATCCGGTCAACGATCCGGATGATGTTCTGCGTGGTACCTATAGCCGTCATTACGACAGCGTGTCTGTCGCACCTTGGTTGTGGAACGCCGAAAAGAAAGTTTTCCTGTCAACCGAAGATAAAGAGTCAATTAACACCAAAGCAAACTATGTTGTCGATCAGGGCATTGGTGGGATCATGTTCTGGGAACTGGCAGGTGACTACAACTGCTACAACCTGGATGCCAACGGTAACCGCACCACAGTTGATGAAAGCGAAAACGCTTGTAAGACAGGCAATGGTGAATACCACATGGGTCACACCATGACCAAAGCCATTTACGACAAGTTTGCCAGTGCGACACCTTACGGTAATACCGTCGCTGAAGGCGCGATTCCAACATCCGCTGTGAATGTTGAAGTTGGCGTTTCCGGTTTCAAAGTCGGTGATCAGAACTATCCGCTGAACCCAACCATGACTGTGACGAACAAGACCGGTGTGGCATTGCCGGGTGGCACGGAATTCCAGTTCAATATTCCGACTTCCACCCCGGACAATATGTCGGATCAATCCGGTGCAAATCTCACAGTCATCGCTTCCGGCCATAGCCGTGGTGACAATGTGGGTGGCCTGGATGGCAGCTTCCACCGTGTCTCTTTCAGCCTGCCAAGCTGGAAGCAGCTCGGTAACAACGAGAGCTTTGATCTGACGCTCAACTACTTCCTGCCAATCTCAGGTCCTGCGAATTACACCGTCCGTGTGAATAACACAGATTATGCGCTGGCCTTTGAACATCCGGAGCTGCCATTGGCTGATCTGAACAATGGCGGTGGTGATACCGGAGGTGGTGACGGAAATCCTGGTGACTGTGTCACCACAGGCATCAACACTTACCCGAACTGGCCACAAACGGACTGGGAAGGAAACCCAAGCCATGCTGCAAGCGGAGACAAGATTATCTACAACGGTGTTGTCTATCAGGCAAAATGGTGGACCAACTCAGTACCGGGCAGTGACGGCAGCTGGGACACTGTTTGTAGTGTCCAGTAACCGAAGAAAGATTCTGCTCAATAAAGCGGGCACACATGCCCGTTTTTTTACGCCTGAAGATTTGTTTATTTTTTAACCCGAATCATTCTGGGCCAACAAAAAAATGCGATATTAAGCTCAAAATTCAAACAAACAGTGCATGCACATAATTTTTCTGCTTTTTCCTAGTCACGACTTCTTTTCTCTTTCCAAAACAGGACATTATTCCTGGAAGAGGTAGTAATTTGTTAAAAATGAAATATTACTACCAGGGATGGATTTAATTTTTCATTAAACACTGTTCATATTTTAATTTACTGTTTTGTATTAATAAATGTATCAATTTTGAGAATTTAACCGCAAAACAGCTTGAAAAGTTTTGACGTAAAACTAGTGATAAGAGGGCTAAAAAAATTCAAATCCTATGGTAGAGTCGCTTTGTCTTTGGCATAAACGAATTAGAAGAGTGTAATCAAGGAAATGAAACAAGCCATCTACCTATTCATTTTAATTTTTTGTTATCTCCCGCAATATGCATCAGCCAGCACAATTCAGGGACCCGCAAAACAACAAATACAGCAGAACAAAAATCCTGACATTTTAATTCAGCATGTGTACGAAGAAGCAGGTTTGAAAGGAAAGCTGGATTACGATGTCTTTCAAAATGGATATAACGAATATTACAATACAAAAGGACGTAAAAAACAGCTGCTGACCATTATTGACTACAGCAAACCTTCTACAGAAAAACGTTTTTTTGTCATTGATTTAAAAAACAACCGACTCCTGTTCCACACGTATGTCACCCACGGTGTGAACAGTGGTGGTGTTGTTGCCAAACACTTCTCAAACATTGTGAATTCACGTCAGACGTCACTGGGCACCTTTCTCACAGATACCACTTATTTTGGCGGGAACGGCTACTCACTGCGCCTGGATGGTCTGACGAAAGGCAAGAACGATAATGCTCGCCGCCGTTATATTGTGGTTCACGGCGCCCCCTATGCAACTGAAGACTTCATTCGTCGTCATGGTTATTTAGGACGCAGTTGGGGTTGCCCTGCTCTGCCGAAAAATCTATCCAAAGAAATCATCGATACAATTAAAGGTGGCAGCGTTATCTACGCTCGCGCATGATTTAAACAATCTGACCAACTTTTATCTTGGCCTTTATATTCTCATAAAGGCCATTTTCATTGTCAGAGAAATATCAATTCCTGCTTTCATGATCATTCCTGATAGATTGATCCCAATTTTCACTTCAGCGCCATTCATTCTGAATAGAAAGCCGGATTTATGTGTCTGATTATTTCGACAGGTCGACACTATCCCATCTTTGCCTGTACTTTCTATCCGGTATCAGATGTCAGATTTATTCCGACAGAATCTCAATCCACCATTCACATCATCACGAAGACAGACATAACCAAAGTGATTCACATGAAGGCGTCTCTGCAAAGCCAGCAATGATGAATATAGTGAGCTTATTAAGGCAAATAAAGCAACGCAGAGGCATGAGGTTGAAATGAAGAGATTCTGTGAGATTCGCTGCCCGGTCAATTTCAGCTGCGTTCATCACCAACACAAAGCAAAAAAAATCCCTGCCGAAGCAGGGATTCGTTTCATTCGCTCAAAAGCAAGCTTATGCCAGTACTTCTGCGGCATCTACATATGGCAGATCCAGAGCAGTAGACACTTCGTGGCAAGTGATTTGACCACGGTAAACATTCAGGCCGTTCAGCAGATGTTTGTCTTCTTTCAGTGCTGCTTTATAACCTTTGTTTGCCAGTTTCAGGATATATGGCAGAGTCACGTTGTTCAGTGCGAAAGTTGAAGTACGCGCAACGGCACCTGGCATGTTCGCAACACAGTAGTGAACCACATCGTCAACGATAAAGGTTGGATCACTGTGAGTTGTCGCATGAGAAGTCTCAACACAGCCACCCTGGTCAATCGCAACGTCAACGATTGCAGAACCTGGCTTCATCTTTTTCACCATTTCAGCGGTAACCAGTTTCGGAGCAGCAGCACCTGCAACCAGAACACCACCGATGACCAGATCCGCTTCCAGTACGTGTTTCTCAATCGCGTCTTTCGTCGAATAAACACACTGTACTTTGCCTTCAAACTGAGCATCCAGTTTACGCAGAACATCGATGCTGCGATCCAGCACAACAACATTTGCACGCAGACCAACAGCCATTTGTGCTGCGTTTGCACCAACAACACCACCGCCGATCACAACAACTTTCGCAGGCTCAACACCCGGGACACCGGCCAGCAGCATGCCGCAACCGCCACGAGATTTTTCCAGAGCAAAAGCACCAGCCTGGATTGACATACGACCAGCAACTTCAGACATCGGTGCCAGCAGTGGCAGACGGCCAGCTTCATCAGTCACAGTTTCGTAAGCGATACAGACCGCTTTGCTGTTCACCAGATCGTGTGTCTGCTCTGGGTCTGGTGCCAGGTGCAGGTAAGTAAACAGAATCTGACCTTCACGCAGCATTGCACGCTCAACAGCCTGAGGCTCTTTTACCTTCACAATCATTTCTGCTTCAGCAAAAACATCAGCAGCTGTTGGCAGAATCTTCGCACCAGCATCAATGTAGTCCTGATCGCTGAAACCGATACCGACACCCGCCTGAGTTTCAACGTAGACCGTGTGACCGTGTGCAACCGCTTCACTCACGGAAGCCGGCACCATACCCACGCGGTATTCATGAACTTTAATTTCCTTAGGTACACCAATAATCATGTTCGTTTCCTTGCTGCTTGTCAGAGGTTGTGAAGACAATAATGGAATCCAATTGAAATGTGTCACCGTTTTTTAACCAAAAACCAACAAATGAAACCAATCAAATCTATCAATACAGCATTTCATCCTGTTTATGACTTACATCACACAATAAAAGGTCAAAAATAACACCCATTGCAGGCCCTATCACTGGATTCAAGACGAAAAACTGGCCTTAAAGTCCAAATAACCACACAAAATCAGAATTTTTAACTTTACTGATAATATTCACATCCTAAATAAATGCAGTCGTGCTGCCGTTCAGAAAAAGGCGGAATAAAATTCCAATATTTTGGGGTATGCGCCAGCTGAAACTGGAATATTTGACTAAGGAAGGCAGAATAGCGGGATAAAAAACAACAACGCCACCCGAAGGTGGCGTACGATGACGAGGCTTTACAGAAATTTAAACGTCGTCTTCCCAGGGCATCTCAGGTAAAGCATCCAGATGCTCTGAGTATCGCTTGAGATTGAACTCGCCATCGTTTTTGGCAACATCGAATACTTCGACAGACAGGGCGCAAGCAATCATCTCAATCGCTTCTTCTCTTGGAGTCCCGGTCATCACCAGACGCATCAAAGTCTCTTTCACCTTGATCGGGTTACCGTCGGCCAACTGGTTTTCGACAGCTTCCACCAGCATTTCGCCTGTCATGATGTCGTCGTCTTGCATGGATATATCCTTCGTTGAATCAGAATCAAGAAAACATACTACAGGAGCCTGACGCCGATCTCTATGCTGCTATCCCTGCACTCAGGCTTGATTGATGTTTACAGCGCAATATCCAGCGTACCGTGACTGACGCCATTGAGCCTGAACCAGCCAGCAATACTGAATCGCTGACGATTCGCGGGTAATACTTCGTGCGGGAAATCTTCTGATAAGAACACCACCAGCCGCCCCCCTTTGGGTGTCAGTCGTGTTAAATAACTGTCGTCATCCTGATACATCACCAGTTCCCCCCCATCGGACTCTTGCCAGTCCTCCGGATTGAGGTAGAAAACAGTGGTCAGTTTACGGTTCGCCCGGCCACGAAAACTGTCCCGGTGCTTCAGATAAAAATCGCCCGGCTCATATTTAGCAAAATGTGCTTCATATTCGAACAGCCCCAGATAAAGATATCGGTTCGCAGCCTGGCGAATCATTTCCATCTTTTCCAGATAATCCCGGACCGGCTGACCCATATCTTCCGACAACCAATGGATCTTGTCACTGCGCACAGTATGTAGCAGTGCATGATCATCCTGACGTCCGATCCCCGCCTGAGACCACTCAGACGGCAGGCACTGATACAACGCATCCACTTCAGTGGCCGAAAGAAAGTCATCCCATACACACCAACCTTGCGTGTGCAGTGTGTCAATCATGGCTTCAAAATCCATGGCATGTCCGTCTGTATACCTAAGATGAGGGCTTTATAGACACTCGCTCTGCGGCACTCAAATCATTCCATGACTGATGACGGCAATTTTTTTTCATGGATAAACAGATTCAATCATGACTACAAAATGATTTCATCGATATGCACATTAATGACTATTGGCAAGCACCCAGCCTTGCACTCGACGGGCAACACCGGGATCGGTCAGCAAGCCCATATGATTCATACCACCACACACCCATTGATTTTGCACTGGAAACTCTAAAGACAAATGGTGTTCGGTTGCTTCACCCAGTGCGCTGGCAACCGGCACCAGCCCGTCACCTAACCGGCGGCTTCGTGCATCCTGCACATTCTTGCGAAGACAGCCGGCGATCGCAAAGCAGGCGACACCATCTGGCAACGGCGGACGAAGCTGACCTGTATCCGGAACACGACGTTCCCAGGCCGCATGATGAATCGCCCCATGGCAAAGATCTTTACTCCCGGCACTTCGCATTCTGGCCAGTGTTGCAAACGGCTGAAGATAAGGGACCGCGGCAGTACGCTCTTCAACCCAATGGGCCATCTGCGCCAGCGGAGCTCCGTTGTGCGGTGTGCCCAATGTGATCAAAGTGGCCAGTTTCTGAATCCATTTCACCTGATGCCGGTTTGCATAAAAACAGGCACTGCGACTGACAAGCCCGCCCATGCTGTGAGCAATCAACACAATCTCTTTCACTTCACAGGGCCAGATATCGACCAGCTGCTCCAGCATCAGCGCAAACTCTTCCCCGTTTGTTGAAACATGCCTGCCGGTGTTATAGCGAAGATAAACAGGTGTGTAACCAAACTTAGCCAGCGCTCTTCCGTGGTCATGTGACTTCCGCTGCCACTGGCTGTCGTTCATACACCAGCCATGAACACAAATCACCAGTCGCGGCTGAGGTGCCTTCAACTGCCCGGCAAGCGCCACAGGATCCAGGTTCAGGCGCATCATCTGACTGCTGAATGCCATCGTTTGAGCCAGACGGCTTCGCCGCTCTGCCAGCCCATCCCCCATCAGACCATTCAGGGTCGCGATCACCAAATCGCTTGGGGCAGGCGGCAACCCGGATTCAAGGAAATCACCGAGCCCGGCTTGCCATTGCACTGCATTTGTCGAGACACGGTCCGACAAATCATTGAGCCATAATTGGAGGGTGCGGTTCATCCGCTGTTTCAATGCCATGGTATTTACCTCGCGATTACCTTAATCATCAGATCTGGTACCACGAAGATCAAGCAGTGGTGAGTGTGAATCAGTTCAAGCATTGAGATAAAAAACCATGCGTGGATTCGCCACAATAGAGTTAAGGCTCTAATCTAAAAGTCTAATAACAGAAAGGACATCAAGATCAATGAGCACGGCAGCACATTTAGCAGCAACGGAATACTTTGATTTCTTCCACCCGGACATTCAGGCGTTCAGTCGTCAGGTCACAGGTTCGACACCCGTCGAAAAAGCGATCAGCATTTATAATCTGGTCCGGGATGAGATTGTTTACAATCCCTACACACTCAAGGATGGCTTACCCAGTTTGAAAGCCAGCTACTGTTTGCAAAACAACCAGGCCTATTGTATCCCCAAAGCTGCACTGATGGTCGCGCTTTGCCGCTTGCACGGTATCCCGGCCCGCCTGGGACTGGCTGATGTGATCAACCACCTATCAACGCCAGCACTCGTCGAATGGCTCGGTACCGATTATTTTGCCTTGCATGGCTATGCGGAAGTCTTGCTGAATGAAAAATGGGTGAAAGCAACACCCGTGTTTAACAAAGAATTATGTAACAAGTTCAATGTTGAGCCGCTGGCATTTGACGGCCATCATGATGCCATTTTGCAATCCGCGACAAATGATGGCAGCAAACACATGGAGTATGTAAAATATCACGGTTGTTTTGATGATATGCCCGTTGAATTTATTCAGGAAACCGCCTCAAAGGTTTATCCTCATTTTGCCGACATTTTCGCAACTGACAATCTGACGGCCCGATAGCCCACCACAGCAGTGAACCGTGGAGTGCTATACCTCTGGTTTATGGCACTCCCTGATTGACATTCCGCTGGCACTCATACTTACTTTTCATATTTATTTTACTCTGAAAAGTTATTTCGCTTTTTACCTCCAATTGCATACAATAACGAAGCAGCTGGAGAAGCTTTAGGAGAGAAGTAGTGACCACGCCAGTGAAAAAGAAGTCGACGCTAAAGAAGTCCCTTCCTGAGAATACGGCACAAACTCAGGACGATATTGTTTATGGCCACATTTTTGACGCCATTCTGGAACAACGTCTGCCACCAAACACAAAACTCAATGAAGAAGCTCTGGGTGAGATCTTTGGTGTCAGCCGGACCATTATTCGCCGTGCATTGCTGCGCCTTTCAGTCGAGCAAATTGTCAAAATTCGCCCGAACCGTGGTGCGGTGGTCGCAGCACCGAATGTAGAAGAAGCCAGACAAGTTCTGAAAGCACGTGAAGTGCTGGAACTGGCCATCACTGAACTTGCAGTTGAACACGCCACCAGTGAACAAGTCGCAACCCTGCGTAAACTGGTCGAAGAAGAGCATGCTGCTTTTGATCAGGGTGATGTCGGCCGTGGTATTCGTTTGTCCGGTGAATTCCATATCCAGCTTGCCACGATGGCGAACAACCCGCCTCTGCTTTCTTTCCAGCGCAGCATCGTTTCACAGACATCATTAATCATCGCGCTTTATGAAGTCGGAAACCGTGGTCAGTGTTCATTTGATGAACATAATCAGCTGCTGGATGCCATTGAGGCTGGTGAAAAAGAAAAGGCTGTCGCACTGATGCGTAACCACCTGGGTCATATTAACGCGAAACTGGCTCTGGATGATGAAGCGATCAGCAGTGACTTACACGCCGTGTTTTCTGATGTCGTATTGAAACGACGCTAAATTGATAACAATACAGGTTAATTTTCAAAACAACATTGTATACAATAACCGCATGCCTTATACTTTCTTCAGTGGGGCATGCAGCCTTCTCGTTCAGTTCGGTATTGTATAAAGTCGCTGCTGCACGCTCCCACCTACCTGCTTGTGCCTATTCTGGGCACTCTTTTCCTGCAATCAAACTTTCTTGGGACATTTTGTCCGCTGTAAAACCATACAGAAAAACATCTAGCATTGTATACATATCCCAGTATGATTTTAGCAATCGTTAGGTTTCTTTCATGCCAGTATCAAAAATTCGTACTGACTGATATTGCGATCTGAAGTGCAGATGAGTATAGAGGGTAGATAGCCAATTTCAGACATAAAAAAAGGAATAGTGCCGCTGACACTATTCCCAAAGGGCACACAGTCTCCAAGGACAAAGAAAACTGTGCCTACCGTTGCCTCTTACAACTTACAACTGAACTCAAGGAGTCAATTTCTTACTTTATTCTTCCTTCGGAAGAATCAGGATGGCGCGAAAATCATTCACATTCGTTAACGTGGGACCTGTTGCTAACAATGAATCCAATTGTTTAAAGAAAGTGTATCCATCATTGTTATCCAGATAATCCTGACTATTGAGCTCTAATGCTTGTCCCTGATGGTAACTTTGAGGATTTAACACCGCACCGGCATTGTCTTCCACACCATCAATTCCGTCGGTATCAGCCGCCAGCGCATAAATTTGCGGATGCCCCTGCAACTCATGATACAGGCTGAGCAGGAACTCACTGTTTCGCCCTCCCCGGCCTTCCCCGCGAACAGTCACCGTGGTTTCCCCACCCGATAGCAGCACACAGGGCGCGCTGAACGGCTGTTCACGCTCGGCAATTTGCTTTGCCAGTGCCGCGTGTACTTTCGCCACGTCACGGGATTCACCTTCGATGCAGTCACTCAAAATATGTGCCGGTATTCCCCAATGACCCGCCTCATCGGCTGCCGCTTCCAGCGACAGCTGCGGGCTGGCAATCAGCGCAAAAGAAGCACGGGCCAGGCAGACGTCTCCCGGTTTAACCGTTTCAGATTCCGGGCTGTGCAGCCAGTCGGTCACACTATCGGGCACACTGACCTGATAACGGCTCAGAATTTCGAGCGCATCTTTACTTGTGGTTGGGTCAGCTACCGTCGGACCTGATGCAATCACAGTCGCTTCGTCACCCGGCACATCTGAGATAGCCAGCGTGATCAACCTGGCGGGTGCGACCGCTTTTGCCAGACGTCCGCCTTTAATAGCCGACAGGTGTTTACGAACACAATTCATCTCATCAATGGCAGCCCCTGATTTCAGCAGCGCTTTATTAATCTGCTGCTTCTGCGAGAACGTGATGCCGGGAGCAGGCAAGCTTAATAAGGCTGAGCCACCACCAGACAGCAGACAAATCACCAGATCGTTCTCATCCAGTCCTTCAACGAGACTTAAGATCCGCTCTGCAACTTCACGCCCGGCATCGTCCGGCACCGGATGCGCCGCTTCGATGACTTCAATTTGCTGACATTCAGTTGTATGTCCGTAACGGGTCACGACCAAACCTTCCAGCTCACCTTCCCAGACACTTTCCAGTGCTCTGGCCATTGAGGCTGCTGCCTTCCCGGCACCAATCACCACGGCCTTGCCTGTTTTATCTTCTGGCAGAAATTGCTTTAAGGTCTCACCGGGGAGGGCCTGTTTTACTGCACGATTAAACAGTGCAGTCAGAAATGCATGCGTTTCCATGTGCATGTTTTGCTCCACGTCATAGTTGCTCCCGGTATGATCACCAGGGGAAAAAACCCGAAACCGTCACTGTCACCCACATTTTTTCGGAACTGGTCGGAGCCGGCCGAGCCACCTCTGACAAGCAGCCGACTCCTTTTTATCCAACCCGCGGTTTCGGGACCACATAACCAAAGGAGACTCAAAAACTGTTATGTGACAAAAAGTTCGGAACGCAGCCACAGCCGTCGCTGCGCCCCGGGACGGTCACCCAAGTGCCGTCATTCAGCAAATTACTGACGGATACTGTGATTCGCCAGTTCTTCAATGGCACGGATCATTGCCGAGTGATCCCAGCCTTCACCGCCCAGCTGGACACAGGCGTCAAACAGGTTCTGTGCAGAACGGGTATTCGGCAGTGACACACCCAGTGCTTCAGCACCAGTCAGTGCCAGATTCAGGTCTTTCTGATGCAGCTGAATACGGAAACCTGGTTCAAAAGTTCCTTTCACCATACGTTCACCGTGAACTTCCAGCACTTTTGAGTTTGCAAAACCACCCAACAGCGCTTCACGGACACGGGCCGGATCAGCACCCGCTTTCGAGGCAAAGACCAGTGCTTCAGCAACCGCTTCAATGTTCAGCGCAACAATGATCTGGTTCGCCACTTTACAGACCTGACCTGCACCGTTATCCCCCACCAGATTGATGTTCTGACCCATCACATCGAACAGCGGTTTTGCCTGAGCAAAGGCTTCTTCACTTCCGCCTACCATGATGGTCAGCGTTGCGTTGATTGCGCCCACTTCACCACCCGAGACAGGTGCATCCAGATATTCCGCACCGGTTTCTTTGATTTTGGCAGCGAAGGTTTTTGTTTCAATTGGCGAGATTGAACTCATATCAATCACAGTTTTGCTGGCGTCCAGGGCTGCAGCAACACCGTTTTCTGCGAACAGCACTTCTTCGACCTGCGGCGTATTCGGCACCATCAGGATGATGTAATCCGCTAATTCTGTCGCTGCTTTAGGTGAATGCACCACCTGAGCGCCATTCGCGACCAGATCTGCCGGTGCTTCGTTGTAATGATCAGAAAACACCAGTTGATGCCCTGCTTTTTGCAGGTTTTCGGCCATCGGTTTACCCATGATACCTGTGCCGATGAATGCGATAGTCGTCATGATCCTCTCCTTAGATTTGATTGAATGCTTTCAGCCAGCCCAGGCCTTCTTCCGTGGTAGTCTGCGGTTTGTACTCGCAGCCAACCCAGCCTTCGTAGCCAATTTCGTCCAGGTGCTTAAACATGAAGGTATAGTTAATTTCACCTGTGCCCGGTTCATGGCGGCCCGGATTATCGGCCAGCTGGACGTGGCGGATTTGTCCCAGCTCACGGCTCAGCGTTGTTGCCAGATCCCCTTCCATGATTTGCATGTGGTAAATGTCGTATTGCAAATCCAGGTTATCACTGCCGACTTTCTCAATGATGTCCAGCCCCTGACGGGTGGTGTTCAGGAAAAAGCCCGGAATATCACGGGTGTTGATTGCTTCAATCACCAGATTGATGCCCGCTTTTTTCAATTCCGCTGCGGCAAAGCGCAGGTTATCGACAAAAGTCGCTTCAGCCTGACCCGGGGTGACACCAGCAGGGACAATCCCCGCCAGACAGTTCACCTGAGTACAGTTCAGCGCTTTCGCATAGCGAATGGCTTCCGGCACACCGGCACGGAATTCTTCTACGCGCTTGGGATCGACCGCGATACCACGGTCGCCGGCGTTCCAATCACCCGCAGGCAGATTGAACAGCACCTGAGTCAGACCAAACGCATCCAGTTTGGCTTTGATCGCATCGGCTTCGAAGGCGTACGGAAACAAATATTCCACCCCACGGAAGCCCGCCTGTGCGGCGACTTCAAAACGGTCCATGAAAGGTACTTCCGTAAAAAGCATGGACAGGTTTGCTGCTAATTTCGGCATGTCACATTCCTTTTGCTGTTCGTGGTTAATTATTGATTGAAGGTGATGGCTGTTGGCGCATCGTCCTGACTTTCAGCCAGCGCTTCAAATTCATTGATGCCGTCAATTTCGACACCCATGGCGATGTTAGTTACACGTTCCAGAATCACTTCAACCACAACCGGAACCTGGTGCTTGTTCATCAGCACCTGAGCTTCACGCAGGGCGTCTGCAATGTTCTCCGGATCCGTGACACGAATCGCTTTACAGCCCAGACCTTCAACCACAGCAACATGGTCGACACCATAACCATTCAGTTCAGGGGCATTCTGGTTTTCAAACGCCAGCTGCACACAGTAATCGATGTCGAACTGACGCTGTGCCTGACGAATGAGTCCCAGATAAGAGTTGTTCACCAGAACATGAATGTAAGGCAGGTTGAACTGCGCACCGGCCGCCAGTTCTTCAATCATGAACTGGAAGTCGTAGTCACCAGACAGGGCAACCACCGGACGGTTCGGATCCGCCACGCGTACACCCAGTGCAGCCGGAATGGTCCAGCCCAGCGGGCCAGCCTGACCACAGTTGATCCAGTGATTCGGCTTGTAAACGTGCAGGAACTGTGCTGCCGCAATCTGAGACAAACCGATGGTGCTCACATAGCAAGTGTCTTCGCCGAATACTTTGTTCATTTCTTCATAAACACGCATTGGCTTCACCGGTGTTTCGGTGTAATGCGTTTTACGCAGCATCGTTGCTTTGCGTTCCTGGCACTCAGCAACCCAGGCACTGCGGTCAACCAGCTTGCCCTGCGCCTTCATATCTCGGGCAACGTCAACCAGGAGTTCCAGTGCTGCTTTGGCATCAGAAACAATCCCCAGATCCGGACAAAAAACACGACCAATCTGAGTCGGTTCGATATCGATGTGAACGAACTTGCGACCCTGCGTATAAACATCCACCGAACCGGTATGACGGTTCGCCCAGCGGTTACCAATCCCGAAGACAAAATCAGAAGCCAGCATGCTCGCATTACCGTAGCGATGCGCAGTCTGCAGACCAACCATACCTGCCATCAGCTCATGGTTATCCGGAATGGAACCCCAGCCCATCAGGGTCGGAATGACAGGAACACCTGTAATTTCAGCGAACTGTTGTAACAGATCGGCTGCACCCGCGTTAATCACGCCGCCACCGGAAACAATCAGTGGCTTCTCGGCTTCATTCAGCATCGACAGTGCTTTTTCAACCTGGGCACGGCTTGCCGTTGGCTTGTAAGGTTCCAGCGGTTCATAGCTGTCGATATCGAATTCAATCTCAGCCAGCTGAACATCCAGCGGCAGATCGATCAGAACCGGCCCCGGACGACCTGAGCGCATCAGGTGGAAAGCATGCTGGAAGGCACGTGGCACCTGAGCAGGCTCCAGAACTGTCGTCGCCCATTTGGTCACTGGCTTCGCAATACTTTCGATATCAACGGCCTGGAAGTCTTCCTTGTGCAGACGGGCACGTGGTGCCTGACCTGTGATACATAAGATTGGAATGGAATCTGCCGAAGCCGAATACAATCCTGTGATCATATCGGTTCCTGCAGGACCGGAAGTACCGATACAAACACCAATATTTCCTGTATTGGTTCGGGTGTAACCTTCCGCCATATGAGAAGCACCTTCTACATGGCGAGCCAGAACATGATCAATGCCACCCAGCTTTTTCAGTGCAGCATACATTGGGTTAATTGCTGCACCCGGTACACCAAATGCCTGAATAACCCCTTCTTTTTTCAATACTTCAACGGCGGCTTCAATTGCCTTCATCTTCGCCATAGTGCCTCCTGCATAATTGTATACAATGTTGTGTATGATTGTATTCTAGACATACAAAAATGATCTTCGCAAGGGGACTTTCACGATTTAAAACAAAGTTAACAGACAACAAGGTCAGTTATTCTTTTTAAAACATCAGGTTATCAGCAAAAATAATGACACAGAAAAACAACATCAGTTTTACATAGTGATAAAAACCACTTTACCTCGTGAGGGCTCATGGGGTATAGATAATAGGAAAATTATAAGATGTATACAAAACGATAGACCGTTTGTTCTAAGGAGACGCAATTGGATACCCAACAACATCATGAGGCACAAGCCGAATCCCTACAGCTCGCCGTTGATTCACTGTCACCCGAATATCAGGCGATTCTGAGCGATGATGCCATGGCTTACCTGACAGCACTGGTCAGCCAGTTCTCTGGCCGTCTGGATTCGCTGCTGGCGCGCCGTGAAGTCCGGCAGCAAGAGTTCGACCAGGGCAAGCTGCCGGGATTTCGTGCAGACACGGCAGATATCCGAAATGATAAGAGCTGGAAAATTGCCGGCATTCCTGAGCCTCTTCAGGACCGTCGGGTAGAAATTACCGGCCCGGTAGATCGTAAAATGGTGATCAATGCGCTGAATTCCGGTGCAAAAGTCTTTATGTGTTGTTTCGAGGATGCCACTGCCCCAAGCTGGGACAACATGGTGCAAGGCCAGATCAACCTGCGTGATGCGAACCTCGGCGAAATGCGTTATTTCGACGACAGCCGTCAGAAAGAATATGTCCTGAATGACCATCCGTCTCTGCTGATTGCCCGCCCTCGCGGACTGCATCTGCCGGAACAGCATATTCAGTTTCAGGGAAAAGCCATTCCGGGCTGCCTGATGGACTTCGGCCTGTACTTCTTTCATAACTACCAGTCCCGCGCAGCAAAAGGGCTGGGCGTTTACTATTACCTGCCAAAACTGGAATCCATGGAAGAAGGTGCCTGGTGGGCCGATGTATTCCGTTTCACCGAAAACTATTTCGGTGCAGAAACCGGTACGATTAAAGCGACGGTACTGATTGAAACCCTGCCGGCCGTTTTCGAAATGGACGAAATTCTTTATGCCATGCGCGACTACATTGTTGCGATGAACTGTGGCCGCTGGGATTACATCTTCAGTTACATCAAAACGCTGAAGCAGCACAAAGACCGTATCCTGCCGGACCGTCACGATGTGACCATGGCCCAGCCATTCCTGACAGCTTACAGCCAGCTGCTGATCGCCACCTGTCACCAGCGCGGTGCACTGGCCATGGGCGGCATGTCTGCCTTTATTCCGAGCAAAGATCCGGAAGAAATGAAACAGGTTCTCGAGAAAGTGATTGAGGATAAAGAACGTGAATCCTCAAACGGCCACGACGGTACCTGGGTCGCCCACCCCGGTCTGGTCGATACCGCCATGACGGTTTTCAACCAGCGCCTTGGCGGAAAACCAAATCAGCTGGATTATCTGCCGCCTGCTGCCAATGACATCACCGCCGACGATCTGCTGGCCCCTTGTGAAGGTCACCGCAATGAAGCCGGAGTGCGGAAAAACATCCGGATTGCGCTGCTGTATATCGAAGCCTGGATTCGGGGTCTGGGATGTGTGCCGATTCACGGCCTGATGGAAGATGCAGCCACAGCGGAAATCTCTCGCGCCAATATCTGGCAGTGGATTCACCATGGCGTCACGCTGGATGACGGTCAGCTGTTCACCTCGGAATTATTCCGCCAATGGCTGCAGCAGGAAGTCGACAGCCTGAAGTTTGAGCTGGACAACAATAGTCAGAACCGACGTTTTGATGATGCGGCACAACTGTTTGATGTGCTGTCGACATCAGACGAATTTGCCCCTTTCCTGACCCTGCCGAGCTATCCGCTGCTGGTGGGTTAAGGATCTGCTCAGGGAAACATCCCGGGGCGGTAAGCAGATGACACCGGAACCAGAAAGTTTCGGAGTCAAACCGCTCACCGAGCATGGATTGGTGGCACAGAGAACAGAATACCCGGCAGTTCCTGCGGACTGCCGTTTGAATCAAAAAGAATTGTTTTGTCAGTTAATTCTTGATCGGAGGGATCACTATGAGCTTAACATTGGAAGATGCACTGGTAATTACCAAGGGCGCGTTCAGCACTGCCCTGACCAAAGGTGCTGCACCCCTGACCGTCGCGGTACTCGACAGTGGCGGTAAACTGATTTCCCTGCAACGCCAGGACGGCTCCAGCATGTTACGTCCTGAAATTGCGATAGCCAAAGCCTGGGGCGCCCTGGCGCTCGGTTGTTCTTCGCGCAAGCTGGCGATTGATGCCCAGCAACGTCCGGCATTCATGTCGGCTGTAAATGTCCTTGCGGAAGGCAACCTGCTGCCCGTCCCCGGCGGAGTCCTCATTCGCGGAAGCGACAAGTGCCTGCTCGGTGCTGTCGGTATCAGCGGCGATTTATCAGAACTCGATGAGTTCTGCGCCATCGCCGGAGTTAAAGCCGCCAACCTGGTTCCTGACGAAGTAGAAGTCGTAGAGTAATGTCATCATAACGATAAAAATTAGAGCCATCCAAAACCAGGGCCATCAATGATGGCCCTTCTTCCATCTCTCAGAATATCTGGCACTCATCAAGACATACATGGCAGCCCAAATCGTGATGAAATAAACTTTAAAATCGGGAAACATATGGGATATTGCAGCCAGAAACAAGCTTCCCCATAAGATCAGATGCAGATAGCGTTTCGCACCATCTAAACGAAAAAACTTATGAAACCAAGGATAATAACTGACAAACAACATCACAACACCGATCACCAAAAGTGTCAGTGCCAGTTGTCCCCAAATCAGCATCATGGACGGAAAAATCAACAACATATCCATGAACATTACTTCTTTTGCTTGTATTTGCACCACAATTCACGATCTCAATCCCCTCAATAAAAATGAAAAACCTCACCTCTGCCCTGTCACATCGGATATATCTTTAAAAATTTGAGAAAAGACGATCACACTATTTACCAAACCAACAAATAATTAGTGGTAAATTTTATTTTTTGACTCTTTATCAGGATATCATACACACACTCAGCTGGCATCCAAAGTCCTGTTTGCAAGGGATGATCGATTCATATGAGGCGCGCTAGCAAAGAATCACAAAATGAATGAATAACAATAAACATAATTAAAACAATACATCATCAATTCGCCGCGAATTCTTAAATACCTATTTGTTCGAATCACTTGAGCATGTTCGGGATATGGATGCGAGATTACAACGAAGAACGCACACACAAGAGCTTAGGAAATATGCCTCCGGCTGAATACCGGAGGCAACTGGAAACCTCTAATTTTGAGTTGTCTCGCTAAAGGAGAAGTGGGCAGACTAAACAGCTGAATTCCTATCCAGTTGATTATAGAAGGTACACTTCCAGCGATATTTCAAATGTCTGTCCTCACAACTCGGCGGATCATTGTCCGCCTTGGTTCAAAGAACATTCCCTATGCGTAGAAAAATGGATACCAGAACCATCTAAAACCCAGACCAGATACCCCTTTTCCTTAGTCGATCTTTCCAAGAGCTTATCTATCGCTTCCTTATTCAGGTTAATCTCAACTTTGTTTTCAACCTCAACAACTATCCGGTCGATACCAACCTCTTTTGATCTTGCGCCAAATCTTCCAAGCTCCGAAGCCCCTACAGAAACTGTTCGACATGATGGCCATGTCTCTGAATATTTTGTCCCATCGCCATATATGATCGAGACTTTTATTTCAGTAGGAAACTCATTTCTGAGCGTTGGCCCAGGGAAGCTATCGCAACCAAGTAGCACAGCACAGATCAATAGTAAGGACATCATTCTTTTTACCATGGCCACCAACCTCCATTACCCCTTCCATAATTTTGGGCTGCATTCTCAAAGGGATTTCCTGACGGACCAGATATTCCTCCTCCAATAAAATATGTCGGTAAAAATAGCGGCCCTAGCGCCTGATATTGATATGTATGAGCTTTCTCGTGTAATCCAATTTGAACACTGTCATCCCCATACGAACCATACTGTGACGGCCCAGTACCTCTGCCATATGAAATGGTATTTCCCAATGTAATTGCCGTTTTGGAAAGGGTGAAAGGATTATCTATGAACTGAATAGCATTGTTGCCGAAAGTGATACTTGGACTAACATCGTACAATCCAAAGACGTAACCAACTTCTCCAACAATATGGTCTACTCCTCCATAAATTGCGCCAATAATGGTATTAGGAAGCGCCCATATTTTTCCTATCACATCACCAACAACACTCAATGGATTATTGCCTTGGCTTTGCGCAGAATTCGTAGCATCTTTTTGTCCACGATGAATCTCATCATTAAACAACCTTGAAAACGCCCCCGTCACAGCACCATTCTCAAACTTTCCTCCACTTAATCTTGAACCTGTCCCACCTATGACTGCTGCAATTGAAACTCTTCCAAACATAGCCAATCCACTTTCTCCAGGTATCATCGAACTGATGTCTGGCGCAAACGCCTGTGTAACAGCTGCTGACCAGAAACCATCACCAAACTTACCGCCGCTCATCACAGATGAAACCCCTCCTGCAATTCCGTGTACAAGCGTTTTGGCTGTATACCCAATTGCAGAACTAATGTTTGTAAATGTATTACCAATACCTATAAACATTAAACTCGTTAAAAAGGCTGTCATAGCTCCCCTGAAACCGCCTCGTGCATAACCAAACATTGTTGCCATAGCAACACCAGCCATTGGATTTGCCGCTGTTGCTAAAGCAATCAAAGCAATTTGTACAATCGCAACTGCATACTTGTCCATAAATCGGCCAATTTCTTTAAACAATTTCTTAAAGAAATGACCACTTGGGTCGGTATACTTCATCGGGTTGTTCAGCACATAACTATAGCGATTGAACGACTGGCTATTGTTCGGTGCCAGAATAAAGGTGTCTGCGCTGACAAAACAGCCCAGCGTCGCATCATACATCCGGCCGTTCATGTGGATCAGATCCACTTCATCAACCTGCTCATGACAGGTATAACCCCGGTTGGTCAGCAATGCCTGCTGAACGAACGACTTGTCGGTTTCCCAGACAAAATCACGCTCTTTACCCCAAGCATCAAAGTTCTAACGGTCAAATAAAATCCACTATGAATTGTGTCTGTCCTTACAATTCATTTAAAAGGAGTCTTTCATGCATTTAAAGACTCCAACTTTACTATTGGAAATTATTAAAAACAATCATCTTACTATCAATTGTTATATAAACAATTGCTATTTTTCCCCCACTGTCATAGATGATAAAATCACTATCTTTCGGGATAATAAGCTCATAATTCCCACTCAGCGCCAACCTAATATGACTTGCAATTTGTTTTAATACATCATCGTTACTAGATTTTGTAACAACCAAATCTAAAAACGACGCCCAATTAAATTCATCGAAGTTACAAAAATAAAACATCTTCTGAAAATCAACAATCCATAAACTGCCAAAATCCTCAACCAGATAAAATTCATTCCCAGCACTTAAAGAAGATTCTAACTTTAACTTTGCTTGTTCATTTATTGGAAGCTGCAATTTCTCCCCTTCAAAAGTAAAACTTTTTAACTTATATCTGTCCCTAACATCTAACAGACTCATCTCAGTCAATTTATCATATTTAACATATTCATTCATTTGCACTCCTATATTAACGGGACAATTACTTGCGGCAATAATGCCGCAAGAAGTTAGGAGTAAAATAAAAGCCAACAGTATTTTAACATTCCTATTCACCACGATACCACCATCTTCTTTCAGCGGAATTTATATACTGCTGTTTATAATTCAATACTAAATGTGTTTTCAGAGAATTTATTGATAAATCACCCAGAAAATTACTGACATTATTCAATGTGCTAATAGTATTAACTCCTCCAGCAAGACCACCAATACCTGATGAAAAACTTAACCGATCCATACTACCTGTAACAGAGAAAAAGATGTCATTATGATCCGTATTACCTGTTAAATTGTTTGCAGCATACTTGTACTGATTTTCTATAGCAAGAGCCGACACATTCATTGATAAATATCTCGATTTTAATGGGGACGTATAGTAATCGGGAAGATCATTCATCGATATAAGCCCATACTGCTCCCCAAAAAAAGCAATAGTTTTTCTACAAAATGACACAGAGATATCACAAGTCATTTGCTGAGCCGTGAAAGTGCTTATCGAAGGATCTCTTGTCCACGCGCGTCTCCATTTATGATGAAGTTCATCATTAAACAACCTCGAAAACGCCCCCGTCACAGCACCATTCTCAAACTTTCCTCCACTTAATCTTGAACCTGTCCCACCTATGACTGCTGCAATTGAAACTCTTCCAAACATAGCCAATCCACTTTCTCCAGGTATCATCGAACTGATGTCTGGCGCAAACGCCTGTGTAACAGCTGCTGACCAGAAACCATCACCAAACTTACCGCCGCTCATCACAGATGAAACCCCTCCTGCAATTCCGTGTACAAGCGTTTTGGCTGTATACCCAATTGCAGAACTAATGTTTGTAAATGTATTACCAATACCTATAAACATTAAACTCGTTAAAAAGGCTGTCATAGCTCCCCTGAAACCGCCTCGTGCATAACCAAACATTGTTGCCATAGCAACACCAGCCATTGGATTTGCCGCTGTTGCTAAAGCAATCAAAGCAATTTGTACAATCGCAACTGCATACTTGTCCATAAATCGGCCAATTTCTTTAAACAATTTCTTAAAGAAATGACCACTTGGGTCGGTATACTTCATCGGGTTGTTCAGCACATAACTATAGCGATTGAACGACTGACTATTGTTCGGTGCCTGAATGAAAGAATCAGCACTGACAAAACGGCCCAGCGTCGCGTCATACATTCGGCCGTTCATGTGGATCAGGTTGACTTCATCAACTTGCTCATGACCGGTATAACCCCGGTTGGTCAGCAATGCCTGCTGAACAAATGTCTGGTCGCTTTCCCAGACAACATCGCGCTCTTTCCCCCAGGCATCAAAGTTTCGGCGATCAACCACATTGCCCCAGATGTCGGTAATCAGATCAGCACTGCCGAGTGCGTCGCTATGGAAGTAACGCAACTGCCTGTCGACAGATGCTTCTGTACCGTTTTTGGTGATTTTCTTGTCGATATTGAGCGCGACCAGTTTGCCGCCAGCACTAATGAACTGCTTGTGTTCAACATCACCGTTACTGTAGTCAATCCGCTCGTAGGCTTTACCCAGATACCAGGTTTTGTCTCCTTGATGATTGGTTTTCAGGAAACGCGCCCTGTCCGGACCATAACTGAAGGCTGCCCAGCGATTGCCGCGGGTAATTTTGGTTGGCTTATTAAAACTGCTCCATTCAAAGACACGACCATCACCTTCCAGCATATTGCCATTCAGATCATAGATATAAGTTCGCTCGCCAGCTTGAGTCACCGCATGAACATGCTGTTTATCCTGATACGCATACTGACCCACACCCGATTTATACGTGATATTGCCATTGACGTCATAGTCAACACGGTAAGTTTTGTTAAACAACGGGTTGTCACGGTTTACGCCCAGTATATCAATGATTTTATTGGTCTTCAGCCGATCCATCGCATCGTAGGTGTATGACTCGGAAATCCCGGTGATCACGTCTTCACGCAGTGTCACGTTGTCCAAAGCATCGTAACGATAGTGCAACAGACGTTTTGCTGTTTTCCCCTGGTGGGTAGAAATATTCTGTAGCTGCCCATTCCCTTCGTTATAGTCGTACTGGTTGAATAAGCCGTTACCATAGGTTTCAGCGGTAATCCGACCTTCAGCATCCAGACTGTTCAGTTTCCAGTAGTAAATCCGGTTCTGATTGATTTGCTTCTCGGTCAGCTCTGCGAGCTGAGCATATT
Organism: Photobacterium sp. 53610; assembly: GCF_036409375.1. Classification (NCBI taxonomy): domain Bacteria; kingdom Pseudomonadati; phylum Pseudomonadota; class Gammaproteobacteria; order Vibrionales; family Vibrionaceae; genus Photobacterium; species Photobacterium sp. 53610. Next base: position 1,171,926 of record NZ_JAXOFS010000001.1, read on the forward strand.
GAATCTGGTTCTGCTCACCCAGGTCCTCATAACGTGATGCCACCAGCATGGTTTGTTTGGTCAGTGTCACCAGTTGCGCCGCTGCAGACGCATACGTTGTTGCCTGCATGCGGGTATGTTCTTCCACATACTCTAAACGCTGGATTTCTGCAGCCAGCTGATTCAGACGCTGGAAGTATTTGCTGACCAGACTGTCGTAAATTTGAGGCATGGATTTGCTGATCCCCAAACGGGTCAGATCGTAAACACCATCATTGTTATAATCACCAAAGAATGCGGTTTCTCCGGTCGCTGTCAGACCTGAGACTTTAGTCGCCCACTCAGACAGGCTGACTTTGCTTAATTGTTCACCAACCAGTTTCAAATGATAAGCCGGTGGTGTGATCACCGGAATGCTGACGTCATTGTGAATCAGAAGAAAAGTATCCGGCACTTCCAGATACAGATCACCTAGTGCATCCCGGTATACCGACAGCGTTTTATGACTGACCTGACTAGAGATATCCGAAGTCCCGCCACTGATATTCTTCACCTGATCCAGCAGCCACTCATATTCCTCACGGCGTTGGCTGTAAGTCACCGCCTGATGTTGCAGCTCTTTCGACTTATGAACATAATCAGATGCTTTCGCCAGTGCCTCCGCCAGCAGCGGTTGAATCACCTGTTTGTATTCTGTGGGACTAAAGTCCAGCTTGAACTGACTTGGCGCACCAGAAACACCAGTCATCACACCAGTGATGGCGTCATATTCATGTTCAAGTGTGAAGTTATTCGGGCGGACATCCTTCACAACCCGGCCAAACTTGTCATACGCAAACTCACGTGTGAACGTATGATCAGCAGTCAAGATTTCCTCTCTGTGCAGTTGACCAAGGCTCGTATAACTCAGTTTCTTTAAGTAACCCGGTGACTCTGAACGAATCAGCGCCCCCTGCCAGGTTTCCCCGCCATGACTGTCGTAATACCATTTACTTTCAGTCAACACACTTTTCGGTTGCTGATTTTCAACAATCCGCTTTTCGTCGATCCGCTTCACCATCCGGTTCAGCGCGTCATATTGCATCGCAACGCTTTGCCCTTTGGCATCCGTTTGTTTCAGCAGATTTCCGAACGCATCGTATTCATAGCGCCAGAAGCCTAAATCAGGATCCTGAGTGGATGTTTTATTCCCGAGGTCATCATAGGTATTGGTAATGACAGCACCACCAGCACCCGTCGCTTTGGCTAGCTTACCTGTCGGTGTGTATTCATTGATGACGCTGGCAGAGAGCGGTTGATCGACCCGGATCACCCATCCTATCGCATTGGTAAAGGTTGTTTTCTTCCGGCCAAGTGCATCCGTTTCAGTCACCGTCATCGGCGCATAAGCATAAGAGGCGTACACATCCCCTTTCCCGGCAGGACCCGGCTCCGAGACAGAGTGAAGACGGCCCAACGCATCATAGGTCGTATTCGAATATTGTGGTGTATCGCCCTGATAATAAGGGCGGCTGACTTTCACAATCTGATTTTTGGTGTTGTAAAAGGTATCTTTCAGGATCCAGCGTTTTCCTCCCACAGCCAGCGTTGCCGACCGCCATTCACGTTGAAACTGATCAAAAAATTGCTTCGCTTCACCACCACCATCAGTTTTAGTCACCACACAGTAAACAGTCTGATTGTTTGGTTTGAGCGAGCTGCACTGAGCATGGCTCGCCGGAAGGTAATCAATGGTTGAATTGCGCTGAGAAGCCGTGCCTTTCAAGGCCTCCGTCTTCACTTCACGACCAAAACTATCGTACTGTGTCGATGCAACTAATCCATTGCTGTCTTTCACGGTGACAAGATCGTTGTAGCGATCAATCGTTTGAATCGACGACTGGCCCAGCGTATTGGTATTCACAACCGTCACAATATCACCGGCGTAAACCGTCTTCACCTGAGATGTGCGCTGAGAAATCCCCTCCCTGCCGGCATACCCGTTCACTTGCGTTGATTCCACCACACCTTCATCATTTCGGTGATATAGCTTCGTCAGTGCAAACGGGCTTCCGGCCGCAGAAACTTCTTTCACCAACAACCCGGTTGCCGCATCATACTCAAACGACGCCTTTCGGACTTCAACGCCTTGTGGCGCTGTATGCGTCACTTCAGATGACATCAAACGGCCTAAGAGCCATTTCGTGGTATCGTTTTGATAAACACTATGCGTTTGTTTCGTGAACGTTTCCTGTGCCAGCGTCACCGGGTTCTTTGCTGTGGTCGACACTGTCACAGTACCCACATTACCAAATTTATCGATGTCATTATTCTCAGTGACCACAGTAGAAACGAGCTGGCCGCTCAGATCATAACTCTGTTCCGTCGTTTTTTTCTGTTCAACTTGGTAAACACGAGCCGTCGTCACTCTGTTCGCTGTTCTCGTTAAGATTTGGTACTGATTACCATTTGATACAGTGCCCGCCTTAGAAATCTCATAGATTGAATTTGAACGCCCTTTAATATGAGGCTTAATTGAATTAATTTCTGCCGAGGACAAACTTCGAACAGTTGCTAAATGTTTTGGATTACCATTTTGATCATATGAATAGGCGCCGGTTTTATTAAATTCATAGTACTCATTTGACGGAATAACGATCGGAATGAAAGCTTCGCCATGAATTGGAATAAATTTATCCGGTGCTTTCAAGTAACTCTTTCCGTTCACCTGATGCAACTCATATCGATTCGTTTCAGCAGCCGACAAAATTTCAACTTTGCCAAATAACGGGCTGAGGCTAACTGTCTCGGCAATCTGCTGATCGTAATGTGATGCAGTCAGAGCAACCGAACTCTCAAACTCAGTTTGACTTTGATTCAATAATACAGATTTATTCCCATAATATTCACGGCTTTCTTTGACCGTACCATTGAATGGAAATTCAGTATTGTAATAGGTTTCACGAACACGAGTGAGTTGGTCATTATTCTTCTCTTTCTGTTGTATCCACTTAAATCCGGAGAAACCATGACCGAGCAAATCATAACTTGCAGAGCCATAGGTGAAATCATAAGTGTTAAATATATTTGTGCCAGCTCCATTTTCGGATTTAAGCTGTTGCACAACATGCATTGGACCGTAAGCATTCAGTTTTGGAAACTTATTATTAAGTTTACGATTATCACCAGGATATAACGCGTCTTTATGATAGACACGGCTATCAAATAAGGTTGTAAAAGAAACAGATGAGTGATGACCCAAACCATTATTTACACCTGAAAATAAGTTCGGTGATGGTTTAATCGTTGTATTTTCGCTACACCGAATATAGCCATTATTTTTATCACCCACATGGCGACAATATTCAACGTTACCATTACTATTCGTATCCCGAAGCCAGTGATGATCTTTATAGCCCCAATCATCAACGCTGAATGTATAATCTACCCAGATATTTTTACCACCCATCGTTGAGCAGCGCATGTAAGTATTATGCTTGTCACCGACAGCTCGACAGTAGTCAGGCTTACCATCTTTATTGAAGTCTACCCACCAACGCTTATCGCTATAACCCCAGTCAACACCCGATACTTCAAAACCAGTCTTTAGCTCACTCACTTTACCAACTGAGCCCAGCGAGCAACGCATTCTGCTATTTGCGCCTGATTTATCGCCTACGGCACGGCAATAATCACTGGCACCATCACCATTAACATCCGTCCACCAACGACGATCATCATAGCCCCAGTCATCGATATGAAAATCTTTTGTGGCGAAAATTCTATCACCATTAAAGAGATCACATCTTAGTGTACCGCCATGACCAGCATCACTTACAGAACGACAATAATCCTGAAAGCCATTCCCATCAACATCACTCCACCAGGTTCTTTTGATGTCACCCCAGTTTGAAATATTGAAATTTTTCTCGTAGAAGGATCGTCCATCTTTATTGATACTGCAACGAAGTAAACTGCCATCACTACGACAAAAATCAACTCTACTGTCACCATTCAGATCAAGCCACCAACGTCTTTCCCGATCCGTTCCCCAATTTCCTATGTACATTGAAAAATGATCAAGACCATTTGCAGACAGATTTAGACAATGCAAATTATTTTTTTCAAGTTGGCAGTATTCTGTTTTACCATCATTATTAACATCCAACCACCAGCTTTCACTCGCATCTTTATACTTAAACGGATGAGCCAATGTTTTGCCGTTACCCAGATTACATATAAGCTGCTTGGCATGAAAACCAAATGGGTCATCAGTTGTACTTCGGTAAAACTTCTGACAGTAATCGAGCTTTTTATCTGCATCCACATCGACCCAGGCACCTTCTGATAATCCATTAGATGACCATCTCTGCATTGTGATTGCTATTGATTCATTTAAGCGGAATGCAGTATTGTTTTTCCAGTGAAAACTCGTTTTCGGCAAACACTCACTATTACGATTACAGTATTGAACTGCTGTGAGACGTGCGGGTGTGTTTGTTTTAAAATCATCGCCAGTGTATGTCAATTGATAATAGTTTTTCAGCTTCCCATTAACTGAGACAGTGACTTTATTCAGTTTTTCATATTGACTCTTAACTTTGCCATTAACTTTCGCAAGCACACCATTTTGGACAGAACTTGTGAGATTCTGATAAGCAAAATCAATACTGAAGACATCATAAGTAATTTTGTGAATCAGATTGTTCGCAGTATATCTGTACTGAATGATATTTTTGTTATTCGTATCGGTGGATTCAGTCAGTAACCAGGCAGATTTTTCAGCGTCATTTGTATAGGTTAATACATCACCAGACTTAGTTTTGACGACAAATTTACTGCTGCTACCTAATGTATCTCCAACAAGCGTGATCTGACTGTACTGATCAATTTCCGTTTGATAACGCGATCCACTCCGTCCCCGCTGACCAGACACGGATATCAGGCGTGAGCCGTCCAGACAGAAATTATCCTCATATGTATAATTCGGGGAACGCGCAAAACCATCCGTGCCAAAGGTTGAACCGCATCGCGTAATCACACTTAATCCAGATAAGGAAAAGCCAGGGCCTAACGAACTGTATCCTGCTCCTTGGCTGCTATAAGAAATCGTCAGCTGGGGCGTGTTTCCACCGCGCCCTTCGGGCAATTGCAACGGAATTTGATACATCGCCGCACCTGAATCCACCAAAAGCTCACCGGGTAAAGTTCCGACCGTCGTGGCGTATGAAACAGAGGTAAATAGCGTGAGAAAAGCCAACATGAACTGACGCATTATTCTTCCTTATTCAAATATTGTTGTAATGAGGAAATTTCTTCATTCAGTTGATTGAGATCATAATCATCTTTTTCTTGCGGAGTTGAGGTCTGCTCTTCTTGCAGCATGATTTGTTCATCCTGGAGAACAAGCTTTCTTAACTGCTTTACACTGACCTGAGAATTGAGCTTATCAACCGTATAATCTTCGCTGACCAATCCTTGCTCAGAGAAACTGACTTCAGTCTGCTGCTTAGTTGCAGCATCTGTTGTCTTCTCCATCTGCCAGAGAAAATAGTTGCCAACGACCAGCATTAGGACGACAGAGAATGTAACACTGATTATTTTTTTCATATGAATATGTGATTTGGGCAAAAAATACCGCCAATTTTTTGGCGAACAAGATATTAGTTCCAGAAATGAAGAGGATAATGGAATAGAAAGGTTTTAACCAGAATATTCTAATATTCATTGTCTAATATGGTTATTCGCCACTCACAGATGGCAAATAGCTCAATATATTTCGACATGACATATAGAATAAAAAGTAGTTGGTATCATTGTTAAACATGATCATCATGTCTTCCGGTTAGGAAAAAATCGGATTTACACAGCTCATGATTTTAGTATTTCTGAAAGGTGAAGCAGACCAGCAGCTCAAGCACCTAAATTTCAACATAGACACAACATCTGTTCAGCTTGCAGAGGTGAAGCTAAACAGATGTCGTATGAAGTCATTGAGAGGAGTAAAGCAAAATAAGTAGTGGACGGAAAAAACAGTATCAGTTTCTTCTCAAATCAAGCAGCTTCTCCCCGACCATGGGACGATAGAAATGATAGCCTTGCATGAAATCAACACCAGCTTCTCTGACTAATTCTGCCTGGGCATGCTCTTCGATGCCTTCAGCAACGACTGTGATCCCCTTCTCACGACACATAGCGACCAGGAATTTGACATAGGAATAGACAGACGAATCTTCCGCCATTTTATTCACAATGCACCGGTCCAGCTTGAGTTGAGTAAAAGGAATAGAAAAGAAGGTATTTAAAGAAGAATAACCTGAGCCAAAATCATCTAATGAAATTGAAAAGCCCAGTTTATTGAGAGTCAGCAGCTGCTCGACAGCAAACATGTTGGTTTCCAAAACTGCCGATTCAGTCACTTCAACACTCAGATCTCCCGGGGACAACTGATACTGTTCCACAATCGACAAAAACTGCTGAACAAAGTCGGCCTGCATTAATTGAATCACAGAAATATTCACCGACACCTTGATGTCATGCTGATGCTCTTTACGATACTGAGCAATATAAGAACAGGCCAAATGCAGTACATGATAGCCAAGCGGAATGATTTCCTGATTTGCTTCAGCAATCCCGATAAATTCACCCGGATTAATTTCGCCGTGTGAAGCACTATTCCAGCGTAGTAAGGACTCGACACTCATGATTTTCCCAGTCGATGCGCAAACAATGGGCTGGAACATCAAATAGAACTCGTTGTCCTGAATTGATTTCTCGATACCGGTTTCCAGAAAAAGGTGTCGCTCAATGGCCCGCTGTTCATCATCCGCATAAAATGCAATCCGTGAGTCACGCTCCTGGCCATATCGCATAATCAACATGGATTTGTATAAAACCGATTCTTCATCTTCAGCAACAAAGGGGTCATCCGGCAATTGATAAACACCGGCATTTAATTTTTGAATTGCCATATGATGTACAGTGCGGAAGCGCTGATCAAACAAGGTGATGACTTTATTAATTGTCTTGCACAGGAAATCTTTCTCAAGGTTGCCCTTCAGCATGACTACAAATTCATCAGAATACGTCCGATAGATCAGATTCGTCTCTGTAAAGACTTCAGCAATTGTCTCGGCACACAACTGTATTAAACGATTGGCGGCCTGAAAGCCAAAAACTTCGACAAACTGACAAAACTTCGTCAGTCCGAAAGTAACAATGGCGCACGAGACTTCCTTCGTCTGCATCGTTTTCAACTGCTCAACCAATTGACGCCGATTCCCTAAGCCGGTCAGCGAATCATGGTAAGCCAGTTGATAGAGTTTTTCATCGTGCAGTTTTTTCTCAGTGATATCTTTGTGTGAACCAACCAGATATTGCAGCTCACCGTGTTCGTTCGTCTTGAGTACGCCGATGGCTTCAATCCATCGATACTCATTCTGCCGATTCCGGATACGATATTGAGAAGACACATGACTGATTTTCTCCGTCACCTGCTGATTCACATTCTTTTTGAATTGTTCAACATCATCAGGGTGAATAATCGCCAGCCACTCATGAAGCGGGGAGCCATCTAAAGTCACGTCAAATTTTTCGTAGAAACGCGTGTTATAGAATTTCACAACGTTTCCCGGGGTCATTTCCCACAGGCCTTCACTGCCCGCATCAAAAATTTCTAATAATAGATCCTGATTTACAGCTAATAAATTGATGTCGACAATACCTGTTTTCACGCCGTACCCAGCTCACTGACCCGATGAAAAAGTGAGCGCATAATATACCACATGGCGATATCCAATAAACATATCAACAAAGCGAATATGTGCTTTAGCAATCAAAACAGTGATAAAAATTGGTTTTTCCTCATAAGCTAACGTATGAAGCTATTGACACAAAATTTCACGGAACATATGACTTATACTTTCTCATCAATCATCAGGATTCAGCGTCTGTGTCTCTGATTTTGTTCAATTTTATTTACATCACTTTCAGGAAAGAGCCTCTGTTCACCACTTGATCCCTTCAAAAAACTGCGCCAGATGGTCAATCAGCCCCCTGACTGCAGGGAGCAAATATTCTCGTGATGGATACAAAGCATAAATCGACATGGACTTAGGCGCCCAATCACTCAGCACCGCGCTCAGACGCCCCTCTGCGAGCTCATCGACGACCAGGTAGGCTGGCTGCATACTTACTCCAGCACCTGCAAGCGCGGCTGATTTCAGCACCGTCGCTTCGTTTGACACAAACCGGCACTGGACCTCAACAGACTCAGTCATCCCGTCTTTTGTTAAATGCCAGACATGCTGCTCGAAACTACGATTACCAAGACATTGCTGCTGTGACAGATCACCGGGCGAAAGGATTGCCGAAGCACTGGCCAGATATTCCGGCGAAGCGACCAGCACGGAGTCACACCGTGCAATGGGTTTACCAATTAAAGAAGGATCCGGTGCCATCGCAATCCGGATTGCCAGATCAAAGCGTTCTGCAATTAAGTCTGTTGTCTGATCCCGGACATCGACTTCGACAGAAACCTCAGGATGTTTCACCAGAAATGCCTGTAGCGCTGTTGCCATTTGCGCATGGCCAAAGGACATACTGGTTGTCAGCCGGATATGCCCCGAAAGACTGTCAGTGGGCTGAAGCGTCACGGCGATCTGCTCGGCCTGCTCAACCCAGTGCTTCATTTCTTTCAGGCAAAGCTGTCCGGCTGTGGTCAGCGCCACTTTACGTGTCGTGCGCTGCAACAACCGGGCTTTCATCCATGCCTCCATCGTGGCGATATAACGGGTCACCATCGAACGGGAAATCTCCAGCCGTTCTGCCGTTGCAGTAAAACTTTCTGTGGTCGCGACATCAATAAACACTTTTGCTGCGGTCAGTCTGTCCATTCATTTGTCCGATTTAAGAAACAATGTTGTTGAAGATTGATTCTATATCCAATCGAATGAGATCGCTATGATGCTTGCCATTCCCAATGACATTATCTGGAGCAAACAATGAAAAAGACTTTTTTAATGGCAGCATCTCTCGTAGCCCTTTCAACTGCAACTCTGGCTGAAGCCGCACCGCTATCGACTCAGGTTTACAATGCCGACGGCAACAGCTTCCATGTGAATGCCACGCTGGTTTACGGTGAGCATGATGCCCTGCTGGTTGATACGGGTTTCACCCGTGCCGATGCCATGCGAATTGCTGCGATGGTGCTCGACAGCGGTAAAACGCTGAAAACCATTTTCATCAGCCAGGCTGACCCGGATTACTACTTTGGTGCTCAGGTTCTGAAAGCACAGTTTCCTGAAGCGCGTCTGATCACCACACCTGCAGTCCGTGAAGTCATCAAAGAGAAAATGGCAGGCAAACTGGCATTCTGGACACCAAAAATGGGTGAGAACGCACCGGTTAAAACCCTGCTGCCTGAGGCTTATGAGAAAACCACGCTGACTGTTGATGGGGAAACCGTTGAAATTCGTGACACCTCTGGTGCACTGGCACACCGTCCTTATCTGTGGATCCCGTCCAGTAAAACAGTACTCGGAAATGTTGCGGTATATGGCAATGTTCACCTGTGGATGGCAGACGCTCAATCTCAGACTGAGCAATCCGCCTGGACACAACAGCTGGAATCCATGAAGGCTCTGAAGCCTCAGACGGTCATTCCGGGTCATATGAAAGCCGGTACGCCGATGACCGCTGAAAACATCCAGTTTTCCCTGAATTACCTCAAGGCATTCCAGCAAACTGTGAAAGCCAGTGACAACAGTCAGCAGGTGATCAGCAAAATGGAAAAACGTTATCCGGATGCCGGTCTGCCAATGGCGCTGAGTATCGGTGCTCAGGTTCACATGGGAGAAATGAAATGGTAAGCGCAATGACCAAAGTTCATTACTTTTTCGATCCTCTCTGCGGTTGGTGCTTCGGCGCCAGCCCCCTGATTGACCATCTGGTACAGCGTGATGACATCCAGCTGAACCTGCACCCCGGCGGCCTCTTCGACAGCCGGGAGCTGAGTCCGGAAACCCGCCAGCATTTTCTGGAAAGTGATCAGAAAATTCATTCGATGAGCGGGGTTGAATTTGGCGCAGCCTATCAGGCGAAGATGCGTGATGCTGACAGCGTCGTGCTTGATTCCATGCTGCCTATTCGTGCCATTCTTGCGGCTGCACAGAGCGGATACTCCGCCACAGAGATGCTCAAACGTATTCAGCTGGCCCATTACCAGCAGGGAAAAACTGTACACAGCGTTGAAGCATTAAATTCTCTGGCTGCTGACATGGGGATCCCTGCGGACACCTGGAACGAGATATTTGCTCAGACAGATGAACAACCAGAAATTGCCAGCACCACCAGCCTGATGATGAAACAGCATTTGCGCGGCTATCCGTCGATGACGGTTGAAATTGACGGCCAATGGATCAGTGTTCCGGTACAGTCTTACTTTGGCAATCTGAAAGCCTGGGAGACGTTTTGGAATCAGCTTTCACGGTAAGTCAGGATCAAAAAAAGCCAGCTTTAAAAGCTGGCTTTTTGTCTGACTCGCAGAACCAAAGCGAACGCATCACTCTGGTGAAATATGGAGGCGCGTCCCGGAGTCGAACCGAGGTCCACGGATTTGCAATCCGCTGCATAGCCACTCTGCCAACGCGCCATTTTGTGAGACCGCTTCATGTGCTGCGGTACGGGTGCTAATTTACTGATTTTCAGATTTGAGTCAAACAAAAATTGTCATTTTTATTTCAGTTGATTAAATTTTCATTCAACCAGTCAAAATGTGCACCAAACTTGATTTGAAGTAGATAAAATAAGGGCCGGTCATCGACCAGCCCAAAATTTATATCTGTCGGAAATTACGCGACTGACCACTGAGACAGTGAACGTTTGAAGTCTTCGTAACCGAATTCATTCAGCTTCTGAACCTCGCCATTGGCACGCTGGCAATAAATCGACGGCATTTTCAGGCCATTGAACCAGTTCAGTTTCACCATGGTGTACCCGGCGCTGTCCATGATGTGCAGACGCTGGCCAATTTCCAGCGGCTGATCAAACTGAGTCACACAGAACTGATCACCGGCCAGGCATGAACAGCTGCCAATCACATAACGGTGATCACCCTGCTCGCTGGCGCCGCGGATAGTTGCCGGCTCATTATAAATCAGCGTATCCAGACGGTGTGCTTCAGTCGCACTGTCGACAATCGCAGTTTTCAGCTCATTTTCAACGATATCGACCACAGTCACGACCAGATCGGTGGTTTGTGTGATGATGGCTTCGCCCGGCTCCAGATACAGCTGAACGTCATGTTTCTCAGAAAACGCTTTCAGGGCAGCCGCCAGTTTCTCGACATCGTAGCCCGGCCAGGTGAAGAATACGCCACCGCCCAGACTCACCCATTTCAGTTGATCCAGGTAAGGACCAAACTGCTCAGAAATTGCATCCAGCAGACGGATGAAGGCGTCAACATCTTTGTTCTCACAGTTCATGTGGAACATCACGCCATCAAGGTTACTGAATACGTCAGGGTTAATGTGATCAAACTGAACACCAAGACGTGAGAACTGACGAGCCGGATCCGCCAGATCCTGACCTGCATAGCTCACACCCGGGTTCAGACGCAGACCCAGCTCAGCTTTACCTTCCACCAAATGGCGGTAGGCAGCCAGTTGATTCTGCGAGTTAAAGATCATTTTGTCGCAGATATCCGCCACTTCTTTCACGTCATCTTCGCTGTAACCCACGCTGTACGCATGCGTTTCACCACCGAAGGTGTCGTAACCCAGCCTCACTTCAAACGGACCGCTGCTGGTCGTGCCGTCCAGGTACGGCTTGATGATGTCAAACACGCCCCAGGTGGAGAAACATTTCAGAGCCAGCACCAGCTTAGCGCCAGACAGTTCTTTCAGTTTTTTTGCGATTTCAAGATTGCGGATCAGTTTGGTCTCATCAATCATGAAATACGGTGTTTTCAATTCCGGATGCTGCATAATCTTCACTTCTATTTAAAGAAGCCGATGTCGTTTCCGACACCGGCTTAATACTCATCAAATGAAATTCACAACCGTGATTATTTCAGGATGTTGATTTGTGGCTGACGAGGATCAAGTTCCTGAACATGCCAGTCCAGACCGATTTCAGGCATCGTTTCCAGGAATGGGTCCGGATTCAGCTGCTCCATGTTGAAGACGCCCGCATCCGCCCACTTTCCGCGGAAATACTGCAGCGCAGCTGTAATTGCAGGTACACCCGTGGTGTAAGCAATTGCCTGATGCTCAACATCTTTGTAAGCCACTTCGTGATCAGCGTTGTTATAGATGAACACGCTGCGTGGTTCGCCGGATTTGGTGCCCTGAACCCAGGTACCGATACAGGTTTTACCTGTGTAGCCCGGTGCCAGCGTCGTTGGATCCGGCAGCAGTGCTTTCAGCACTTTCAATGGCTCAACGACAGTACCGTCACCCAGCGTCACCGGATCCGGACTCAGCAGGCCGATGTCGCGCATACAGTTAAAGTAGTTCAGGTAACGGTCACCAAAGCCCATCCAGAATTCAATGCGTTTCGCCGGGATGAACTCTTTCATGGAACGCACTTCATCGTGTGCCATGGAGTAAACTTTGTGGCTGCCCACCAGCGGGAAATCGAATTCCATCATCCGGGTGTGGCATGGCACTTGTTTCCACTCACCTTCTTCCCAGTAAAAGGAGTCGCCCTGAATTTCCAGCATATTGGTTTCAGGATCGAAGTTGGTCGCAAATTTCTTACCGTGGTCACCCGCGTTGACATCCATCACATCGATAGAGTCAATCTCATCGAACAGATGCTTCACTGCATACGCAGCAAAAACGCTGACAACACCCGGATCAAAACCGGCGCCCAGAATACCTGTGATACCTGCGTCTTTGAATTTCTCACGGAAAGCCCACTGAGGGTCATAGGCTTCCGGCACCTGCTGGCCTTCGCTGCACAGGTCTACCGCAACTGAGGTATCAAGATATGACACTTTGGCCTGATAACAGGCTTCCATGATTGCAACGTTCACCCAAGGAGGACCAGCGTTAATCACCAGATCGGGCTGAACCTCTTTGATCAGTGCCACAAGGGCATCGACATCGTCCGCATCCACAGCACGCGCTTCAAGCTTCTTGCTTGAATCTTTCATGTTGTTGCGACCCTTGATGGATTCAATGATCTGTTCGCACTTGTTCACAGTACGCGAAGCGATAGTAATATCACCTAACACATCATTGTTTTGAGCAGCTTTATGGGCAATAACCCAGCCAACACCCCCAGCACCGATTTGTAAAATTGCCATTTCAATAATTCCGTCTTCTTCAGATAAATCATTGGCTTGCCCCAGCCCCACTGAGGCAAGCCACGTAGATCAGTCAACCAGTGAACAAGCAAGCTGGTTAACGTCATTCAGCAGATTCTCAAAGTCCGCCATGGTCAGGCATGGATTGAGAATCGTTAATTTGAGTGCGATTTTGCCATCAACAACCGTTTCACCCAAGACTGCAACACCTTTCACCAGTGCCTCAAAACGCAGTTTTTTGTTCAACTGGTCCAGATCCGCATCTTTCGCACCAGCATAGCGGAACAGTACCGTCGACAGCGCAGGATCAGCCAGCAGCTCGAACTCCTCAGACTGGTTCACCAGATCGGCAACCTGTTGCGTCTGTCCCAGCAGGTGATCATACATTGCACCCAGTGCCTGTGTACCCACAGCTTGCATGGTCATCAGCACTTTCAAAGCATCAAAACGCTTCGTGGTTGCAATCGACTTGTCGACCAGGTTTGGTACTACGTCGTCTTCGCGGTTCAGGTAATCCGCATGGTGCAGCAGATACTTGAAGTTACTCTTGTCTTTGATGATCACTGCGCCACAGCTGATTGGCTGATAGAACAGTTTGTGGAAGTCCACACTGATCGAATCCGCACGCTCAATGCCGTGCAGGCGCGTTTTGTGACGGCTCAGAATCAGCGCACCGCCGTAAGCACCGTCAACATGCAGCCACATGCTGTGCTGCGCCGCGATATCTGCCAGACCGTCCAGATCATCAATCGCACCGTGGTCTGTGGTACCAGCAGTACCCACAACCGCGAATGGCATCAGGCCGTCACGTTTCAGTTCATCAATACGTGTCACCAGTGAAGCCAGTTTGATGGTGCCGTCCGGATGCGTGTCTACGGTTTCCACCGCATGCTCACCCAGTCCCATCAGAGACGCTGACTTCTGTACGGTGAAGTGAGATTTCTTCGAGCACAGAATACGCATCTTACCGGCATACTCAGGCAGACCTTGCTTCTGGATGTTGTGACCCGACTGATTATCTGCAAACCAGTCACGTGCCAGCAACAGGCCCATCAAGTTACTTTGTGTCCCGCCGCTGGTGAAAACACCATCCGCATCTTTGCTGTAACCGTATACGCCGCACAGCCAGTCGACGACTTTCTGTTCAACGAAAGTTGCCGCCGTCGACTGATCCCATGAATCCATCGACTGATTCAGCGCCGCGATAAAGGCTTCTGCTGCAACCGCAGGAACCAGTGGTGGCGTGTGCAGGTGCGCAATGCAGTTCGGGTGCTGAACCATGATTGAGTTCTTGGCAATCAGCTCACCCGCCTGATCAATCACCGCTTCAAGAGGCAGTTGCTGATCTGTCAGTTCAATATTGTTAATCAGGCTTTTCAGAACCTGTGGCTCCATACCTGAGTATGGTGCTGTTGTGCTTTCGAAGACTTGCTTCAGCACTTTCGTTGTCTGGTTCAGAGCCGCTTCAAACTGATCCGCACCACCTTCGCCGGTGTGGATAAAGAATGAACGCCACTTGTCAGCGTCGCTGGCTGCAGAGGCTTCAACCACTTTCGCAGGACCTGCAGTCGCGATGATCGCTTTGCTCAGTGCATCCAGTGCGAAGTCAATTTGCTCAAAAGTAATGATCAATGGTGGCAGGAAACGCAGTACAGAACCCTGACGGCCGCCTTTCTCAATGATCAGACCGCGCTCCAGCGCAGCACGCTGAATTTGCAGCGTCAGTTGCGGATCTGCTTCCGGCTCGCCGAATTTGTTTTTCTTGCCTGCCTTGACAATCTCAAGACCCAGCATCAAACCTTTACCACGAACTTCGCCGATGCAATCAACGTAAGACGCAATGCGCTCAAGACCTTCACGCAGGTACTGACCGGCAACGCGTGCGTGCTCAACCAGGTTGTCACGCTGAATAATTTCCAGAGCTTTGGCACCTGTCGCCATCGCCAGCTGGTTACCACGGAAAGTACCGGTATGCTCACCCGGACGCCAGGTATCTACAGACTTATCGAAAATCAGCAGAGACATTGGCAGACCGCCACCGACTGCTTTAGACAAGCACAGGATATCCGGTGTAATACCAGACTCTTCAAAGGCAAAATTGTAACCGGTTTTACCGATACCACACTGAATTTCATCGAAAATCAGTAAAATGCCATGTTCTTTAGTGATTCGGCGCAGTTCGCGCAGCCAGAATGCTGGCGCAGGAATCACACCACCTTCGCCCTGGACCGGCTCAACAATAATGGCCGCTGGTTTCTGCACGCCGCTTTCGTCGTCATGCAGCATACGCTCCAGATAGCGCAGAGTTTGTTTGGCACCTTCATCGCCACCCATACCAAACGGACAGCGCAGGCTGTAAGGGAATGGTGCAAAGTGAACGTCTGCCATCAGACCCTGACGGCGAGCTTTGGTGTTCAGGTTACCCATCATCGCCATCGTGCCGTTGGTCATTCCGTGGTATGCACCATGGAAAGCCATCATCACGTTACGGCCTGTGGTTTGTTTAGCCAGCTTAATCGCGGCTTCAACGGCATCAGCACCAGAAGGGCCACAGAACTGAATCCTCGCATTGGCTGCGAACTCATCCGGCAGGAAGTTCATCACTTCTTTGATGAACTTGTCTTTCACTGGTGTTGTGATATCCAGCGTCTGATACGGAATCCCCGCATTCAACTGATCAATAATTGCCTGGTTAATCTCAGGGTGGTTATAACCCAGAACCAGCGTACCTGCACCGGCCAGGCAGTCCAGATAGACCTGACCTCGGCTGTCTTCAACCAATAGACCTGTTGCCTTTTTAATTGCAAGTGGCAGGCGACGTGGGTACGAACGCACTTCAGACTCATAATGCTCCTGACTGAGCAGCAGCTCATCCGGGGTCAGGTCATAAATGTCATGAACAACAGGAACATTGGACGCATGCTTGACATCGTCTAAATCAAACACATTACTCATTGGTATTTAATCCAAAATAGTGAAGTCCACCTAAGGTGGTACTTTTGAGTATAAAAGACATTGATAAGTCAAAGACTTACCGGGAACGCGTAACACAGCGCGCAACTAATCAGCACAGCAATGAAGATTGCTGTTCATTAATAGCGGGCAGCTGAGACAAGGTGATCGGACGATCAAGGTTCAGTAATAATACTGCAATTGGGTAAGACAAAGCTGATTCGGGTCAGAGACGTTAAAATATTCACAGTTGGGTTCCTTAATTGATGCGCTTGCTCAACTGCGCAAGACAGCATGATTAATGCCCTTCTACTGACAGCGCCAATCGCCGGCAGTACCTACGGATCGTCAACATGCAATCAGCCTGAATTCATGGTGACGGATGTGTCTCAGATATGTTTCCCCCTGAGATTGCGCGAAAAATAACATACTGGGCTTTTCATTGCCAAGCAGAATTTATGATTGATTAAAAAAATTCATTCTCATCTTACATTTTCAAACAAAACAAAAGCGGCCGGGGCCGCTTTTGTGTCAAATCCAGGTGATTGTTCTGTCACATATTGTCAGGATGGAGCAAATCACCTTTTGCTGCTTTCAAGTACAAGTACATCGACCAGTAAGTCAAAATCGTTGCAATGTAGAGGGCAACAAAGCCGATTGTTTCAAGGAATGAGTTGGGGTGCCATAACAGCATAACCAAAGCGAACATCTGCGCGGCCGTCTTCACCTTGCCCACCCAGGACACAGAGATGCTGGAGCGTTTACCCAGTTCAGCCATCCATTCCCGCAGTGCTGAAATGATGATCTCCCGGCCAATCATCGTCATTGCCGGAATCGACACCCAGACGGAATGATAATTTTCTGTCACCAGCACCAAAGCAGTTGCAACCATCACCTTGTCTGCAACCGGATCAATAAATGCGCCGAAACGGGAAGTCTGGTTCAGTTTACGGGCCAGATAACCGTCAAACCAGTCGGTAATCCCGGCGATTGTAAAAATAAGAGCCGTTGCAAAGGGTGACCATTCGTAAGGCAGGTAAAAGGTAATCACGAAAAATGGGATGAGCACCAGCCTGACAAAGCTCAGGATATTTGGAATTGTTAAGCGCATACTGTTCGTTCTTATGTTATCGGAATAAGCCTGTTTACCATCGACAGCCTTCTCTCTGGTAAACAGACTCTAAGGGTGCCGCAAAGCTAGCTGTGTTGCAATGCGTCATAAATTTTTTCCGCCAGAGATCGGCTGATTCCCGGCACTTTTTCTATTTCTTCCCTGCTTGCGCGTTTCAGCTCCTGCAGTCCCCCCATGTATTTCAGCAACGACTGACGGCGCTTCGGTCCGATACCCTCGATATCTTCAAGTGTACTGCGTTTACGCACTTTGCCCCGCTGCGCTCGGTGACCACTGATAGCATGGTCATGGCTTTCATCGCGGATGTGCTGAATCAGATGCAGTGCAGGTGAATCACTGGGTAAAGAAAACTCTTCTCCCGTCACCAGTAACAGCGTTTCCAGTCCCGGTTTGCGTGTTGTTCCCTTAGCAACCCCGACCAGCAAAGGACGTTTCGGCCAGTCGCCGGTCAAAGGACTGACAACATCATGCGCCCGGGACAGCTGCCCTTTACCACCGTCGATAAAAATAATATCTGGGATTTTATCCGGATCCAGCTGCTTGCCATAACGACGATTCAGTGCCTGCCCCATGGCCGCATAATCATCCCCGCCCGTGATGCCGGTAATATTGAATCGCCGGTATTCTTGTCTGACCGGACCTTCCTGATTGAACACCACGCAGGAAGCCACTGTTTTTTCTCCCATGGTATGGCTAATGTCAAAACATTCCATCCGGGAAAGTGAATCCAGTCCCAAGGTTTCACGCAGTTCTGTGACACGCTGATGCACTGTCATTTTATGATTGAGCTGACTGGTTAACGCGGTCAGCGCGTTTGTCTGTGCCAGTTTCAGGTAACGGGCACGATAACTCCGGGCCTGTGAACGCAGTTCAACCTTACGTCCAGCCACTTCTGAAAGCGCAGCAGACATACTGGCCTGCTCATCGCCCAGAGATTCACCCAGTAAAATCACAGAAGGAATCACTCTTCCCTCTGCCTGATTGAAATAATACTGACTGATAAAACTGGTGATCACCTCTGTGATATCCGTATCCGCCGGCATCCGGGGAAAATAGCTTCTGCTGCCCAGTACTTTACCCTGCCGGATGAACAGCGCATGAATACAGGCGATGCCTTTATCCTGGGCAATACCAATGACATCAAGATCGTCTTCGCTGTCCTGGCTGACAAACTGCTGTTCCTGTACACGACGCAATGCCTGAATTTGATCCCGGTACCGCGCAGCCTTCTCAAACGCCAATTGTGAACTTGCCACTTCCATTTTCTCGACCAGTGCATTAATCACCTGGCGATCTTTCCCTTGCAGAAACAAGCGTACAAAGTTGACCTGCTCTGCGTATTCTTCATCGCTGACCAGACCTTTCACACAAGGCCCCAGACAACGACCAATCTGGTACATCAGGCAAGGTCGGCTGCGGTTGGCATAAACCGAGTCTTCACACTGACGAATCGGGAAAACTTTCTGAAGAAGATGAAGGCTTTGTCGGACAGCGCCAGAATCCGGGTAAGGTCCGAAATATTCCCCTTTACGCTTTTTCGCTCCGCGATGAACAGACAATCTGGGATGATGTTGACCGCTCAGGAAAATATAAGGGTAAGATTTGTCATCTCGCAGCAATACATTGTATTTGGGCAAATACTGCTTGATGTAATTGTGCTCAAGGATCAGTGCTTCGGTTTCGGTGTGCGTCACCGTGACGTCAATCTTGCAGATATTACGGACCAGCGCGCGTGTTTTTTCGCTGGAAACCTGAACACGAAAGTAACTCGACAACCGTTTTTTCAGGTCTTTCGCTTTCCCCACATATATCACTTCCCCAGCCTGGTCGTACATCCGATATACGCCAGGTTGGTTTGTTACTGTTTTCAGAAAGCTTTTTGCATCAAAAGTGTCGGACACTACAACGTCTCTGTGTCTAGCATTCCATGACGAATTGCGAGATGAGTCAGTTCAACATCACCACTGATATCCAGCTTATTAAATAAGCGGTAGCGGTAACTGTTCACTGTTTTCGGGCTCAGATTTAATTGCTCTGAAATTTCAGTCACCTTCTGACCCTTGGTGATCATCATCATGATTTGTAACTCGCGCTCAGACAGAGCCTTAAACGGATTCTCCGAGTTTGAAGCAAATTGACTCAAAGCCATTTGCTGCGCAATTTCCGGCGAAATATAACGCTGGCCGCTGTTCACCGTACGGATGGCATTCACCATCTCATCGGCACCTGCACCTTTGGTCAGATAACCACAAGCTCCGGCCTGCATCACTTTAGTCGGGAACGGGTTTTCTGTATGGACAGTCAGAACAATAATCTTCACATCAGGATTGAATCGAAGAATTTTGCGTGTCGCTTCCAGTCCACCAATGCCAGGCATGTTCATATCCATGAGGATAATGTCGGCATGTTCATTTCGACACCATTTTACGGCGTCTTCACCACTGATGGCTTCCCCTACCACTTTAATACCACGGACATCTTCCAGAAGACGTCGGATCCCTGTGCGAACCAGTTCGTGATCATCTACAAGGAATACATTAATCAAGCTGTATCTCCAATTATGATTTGGCTCTGCACCCTGCCGGAATTGGCGGGATAACTTTTGCTGATAGTACCCAATTTTGCCTGAACTTGGAATCTCCCGACAAAGTGTTTATGTGTTTGAGTACAAGTTTCACTCAATGCCATCGGCCACAATTACATCAGGAAACTTCCGCTTTTAACCTGTTAAGTCAAAAATTTACCGGGACAGTTACATATGAAGCAGTGCAGAATATTATTCATTATTACCAAGCTGTTATAATCTACAAAATAAAAAAATGCCACTCCCATATTCATTCATCATGTTTATCATTGCTTGATAAATTATCCATTCTGACACTGTGGTCTTAGCAAAAGCCAAAGAAACCCACGAGAGCGACTGACCCACCATATGACACACCAAGCATAAATCGCTTACAACTGATGTCTAAAGGGCATTATTTCAGACCTGTACTTCTAAACTTCAGTTTAGCTCAGCCACTTTGGCAGCAATGGCCTGCACCCGCAAAAAAGCTTTTCAGATCACAGAGTATCTACTTTATTTAAGATCCTGTCACGAACCGAAACAAACCTTTATAAATCAATCAATTAAAACTTGAACACCAACTACATCTCAAACATTCACAGCAACATTTTCCACCAACTGAGGCTAATATTTATAGAGATTCTGACTGTTTTATTGATAACAACAATATCAAAACATCATGATGTAACCAGAAAGACAATATTTAGAAACAAATTTTGCACACAAGAATCAAAACAATCGTTTAAAAAACACACAATCAATTGATTTATATAGATTAAGACCTGATTTCAAGAAAAACAAAACGTCACAAGGTGTTAACATCAAAAGTTGACTAAGGAGTCAAGTATATCCAGAATTGACTTATAGGTCAGATCATGAGCCTGTGAGGAGGTCACTTGATTACGTTTTTGTTAAACCAGGACGTTCGGGAAGAAGAGCATCTCTCCCCGAACATGACGGTACTGAATTACCTGCGTACCCATGTTCAGAAAACAGGCACCAAGGAAGGTTGCGGCTCTGGAGATTGCGGCGCCTGCACCGTGGTGCTTGGCGAACTTGTTGACGGTAAGCTGCAATACCGTTCCGTCAATTCCTGCCTGACTTTTGTCTCATCTCTGCACGGTAAACAGTTAATTACCGTCGAAGATCTGCAATCCGCAGATAAGCAGCTCCACCCTGTGCAGCAGGCGATGGTGGAATATCACGGATCTCAGTGTGGTTACTGTACGCCGGGCTTTATTATGTCGATGTTTGCACTGAGCAAAAACAAACCGGCGGCCGACAAAGAAGATGTGATGGAAGCACTGGCTGGCAACCTGTGCCGCTGTACCGGCTATCGTCCGATTGTGGATGCTGCGTTGTCACTCAGCCAGGAAGCACAGCTGATGGACCAGTTCGCCGAGCTGGAAAAACAAACCATCGAGAAACTGTCAAAAATCAGCCTGTCAAATGCCACACTGAAACATGAAGGCCAGTATGGCTTTTCACCAACATCGAGCGATGAGCTGGCAAACCTGCTGCTGACGCATCCGGACGCGCGTATGGTCGCCGGAGGCACGGATCTGGCACTGGAAGTCACTCAGTTCCATCGCCCGATCAGCAAACTGATCAATGTGGGCCAGGTCAGTGACATGAAAGTGCTGGCTGAAACTGAAAGCAGCATTGAAATCGGTGCCAATCTGCCGATTTCCGACTGCTATGCCACACTGAAAAAGTACTATCCGGATTTTGGGGAACTGCTGCATCGTTTTGCTTCGTTGCAGGTCCGGAACCAAGGCACGCTGGGCGGCAATATTGCTAACGCGTCACCGATTGGTGACAGCCCGCCGCTGTTGATCGCACTGAATGCGCAAATCGTCCTTCGCCGCGGCAATGAGCGCCGCACACTGCCCCTGGAAGATTACTTCATCAGCTATAAAGTCACAGCTCAGCAGCCGTCCGAGTTTATTGAGAAGATTATCGTTCCTAAGCCAGTGATTGGCAGCGAGTTCCGTGCTTACAAACTGTCGAAACGTCTGGATGATGATATTTCAGCAGTCTGTGGTGCCTTCACGCTCTCTCTGAGTGACGACGGTAAAGTTGCGGACGCACGTATCGCCTTCGGCGGGATGGCCGCGGTGCCAAAACGTGCATCGAACGGTGAAACAGCATTAATCGGCCAGCCATGGAATCTCGACACGGTTAAAGCCGCGATGGCTGCGCTGCATCATGACTTCGAACCACTGTCAGATTTCCGGGCCAGTAAGGAATATCGTGCATTAACGGCAGCCAATATGCTGCACCGTTTCTACCTCGAACAACAGTCCAACGGCCAAATTGAAACAAGGGTAACTGCTTATGTCTAATCATCACCATAACCCATTGAGTCACGATGAAATGGTGGCGAAATTCGCGCAGGATCTCACGACAGGCGTTGGGAGAAGCGTGAAACATGACAGCGCCACCAAACAGGTCACCGGTGAAGCCGTTTACATTGATGACCGGCTGGAATTTCCGAATCAGCTGCACGTCTACGCGCGCACCAGTACTTACGCCCACGCGAAAATCACAAAACTGGATGTCAGTCCGTGTTATGCCTTTGAAGGCGTCGCCATTGCCATCACCAGTAAAGATGTTCCGGGGCAACTGGACATCGGTGCCGTTCTGCCGGGCGATCCGCTGCTGGCTGACGGTGTCGTAGAGTTCTATGGCCAGCCCGTGATTGCGGTGGCTGCAGATGACATGGAAACCGCCCGTAAAGCGGCACAAGCTGCCATCATCGAATACGAACCGCTGGAAGCTGTACTGGATGTCGAAGAAGCGCTGGCGAAAAAACACTTTGTCTCAGACAGCCACCAGCACAAACGGGGTGATTCCGAAAGTGCGCTGGCGTCAGCCAAACACATCCTGGAAGGCGACCTGCACATCGGGGGTCAGGAGCACTTCTACCTGGAAACTCAGGTCAGCTCCGTCATGCCCACGGAAGATGGCGGTATGATCGTCTATACCTCGACCCAGAACCCGACCGAAGTTCAAAAACTGGTCGCGGAAGTGCTGGGCGTGCCGATGCATAAAGTCGTGATTGACATGCGTCGCATGGGGGGCGGCTTCGGCGGGAAAGAAACACAGGCGGCAAGTCCTGCGTGTCTGGCCGCGGTGATCGCACATCTGACCGGTCGTCCAACCAAAATGCGTCTGCCACGCATGGAAGACATGACCATGACGGGGAAACGCCACCCGTTCTACAACCAGTACAAAGTCGGTTTTGACGACAACGGTCGTATTCACGGCATTGATATCAGCGTGTCAGGGAACTGCGGCTACTCCCCTGACCTGTCAAATTCGATTGTCGACCGTGCCATGTTCCACTCCGACAACGCCTACTATCTGGGCGATGCCACCGTCACCGGTCACCGCTGCAAAACCAATATTGCATCGAACACCGCGTACCGTGGCTTCGGTGGTCCTCAGGGCATGATGACCATTGAACACATCATGGATGAAATCGCCCAGTATCTGGGCAAAGATCCGCTGGATGTCCGCAAAAAAAACTACTACGGCCATGAAGACCGGAATGTCACCCACTACTATCAGACTGTGGAAGATAACTTCATCCACGAAATTACGGATCAACTGGAAGCCAGCAGTGACTATCAGGCACGCCGGAAAGCCATCGCCGAGTTCAACAAAACCAGTCCGATTCTGAAAAAAGGTCTGGCGCTGACACCGGTGAAATTCGGGATTTCGTTTACTGCGACCTTCCTGAACCAGGCCGGTGCACTGATCCACATCTACACCGACGGCAGTATTCACCTGAACCACGGTGGTACTGAAATGGGTCAGGGCCTGAATACCAAAGTGGCTCAGGTGGTTGCGGAAGTCTTTCAGGTGGATATCGACCGGATTCAGATTACGGCGACCAACACCGATAAGGTACCGAATACGTCACCAACCGCTGCATCGTCTGGTGCAGACCTGAACGGTAAAGCGGCTCAGAATGCGGCACTGACCATCAAACAGCGTTTGATCGACTTCGCATGCAGTCACTTTAAAGTCACACCGGAAGACGTGGTTTTTAAAAACGGTCTGGTCCAGATCCGAGAAGCATTGCTGAGCTTCGAGGATCTGATCCAGCAGGCTTACTTCAATCAGGTTTCTCTGTCGAGCACCGGTTTCTACCGTACGCCGAAGATTTACTACGATCACGAGAAAGCCCGCGGCCGTCCATTCTATTACTACGCATATGGCGCTGCCTGTGCCGAAGTGGTGCTGGATACGCTGACCGGTGAGTACAAAATCCTGCGTGCGGACATCCTGCACGATGTGGGTGCTTCGCTGAACCCGGCCATTGATATCGGTCAGGTTGAAGGCGGCTTCATTCAGGGTGTGGGCTGGCTGACCACAGAGGAACTGATCTGGAACGATCAGGGACGGTTGATGACCAACGGTCCGGCGAGCTACAAAATCCCGGCGATTGCGGATATGCCAATTGATTTCCGCACTCAACTGCTGGAAAACCGCAGCAATCCGGAAGATACCGTTTTCAATTCGAAAGCTGTGGGTGAACCGCCATTCATGCTGGGCATGTCTGTCTGGAGTGCCATCAAAGATGCCATCCGCTCAGTTGCTGAGCCTGGTGCCTTAGTGAAGCTGGACACCCCGGCAACACCAGAGCGCGTTCTCTGGGCCATTAATGAAGTGCAGCCATCGCAGTCTCAGCCTTTCCTGAGCCGCAGGAAACAGGAAGAAGAAACGACGGCCCCTGAACAAGCCCAGTAATCCGCAGGGAAGTAGTAAATGGCGGGTCGGGTCGGCCCGCCAGATGAGGAAAGCGCGATGTTTAAAGACAACTGGATTCATGCTCTGGCTGAACTGGATCAGCGTGGCGAGCCTTGTGTGATGGTCACAGTGCTGGCCGACCGGGGTTCCGTACCCCGTGATGCCGGCACAAAAATGCTGGTCACCCGGAATGAAATCATCGCCACCATTGGTGGTGGTCATCTGGAGCACAAAGCCATCAAGCTGGCACGGGAAATGCTTCTCACCGGAGACAGACATCCCCGGGTCGAGCATTTCAATCTGGGTGCGCGGCTGGGCCAGTGCTGCGGCGGCATGGCGACACTCAGCTTAGAGCCGATTGGTCAGCAACAGCATCATCTGGTGCTTTTTGGTGCAGGCCATGTCGCCAAAGCCTTAATCCATATTGTCAGTACATTGCCTTTCCGCGTGACCTGGATTGATCAGCGAGAGAGTGAGTTCCCTGCTGAGCTGCCACTTGGCGTGACCAAACTGGTCTCGGATGATCCGGTCGGTGAGATCCGCGATATGCCGAACAACAGCTATTACCTGGTGATGACCCACAACCATCAGCTCGATTTTGAGCTGGCGAGGGAAATCCTCAACAGAAATGATATCGCTTACTTTGGCATGATAGGGTCACTGACCAAAAGGAAGAAGTTTGATTATCGCCTGTCTCAGCGCGGTTACGACGATGAAACCATTCGTCGTATGGTCTGCCCCATTGGGATTGATGCCGTCAAAGGCAAGCACCCTGCTGAAATTGCGGTGTCGGTTGCCGGGGAGCTGATCGCCCACTATCAGGGCATGCCAATCGCCGACAAGCGAGAAGCCAGTGAGCACGACGCTGCTGCCACAGCGTCTGACGACAGTGTCGATCATCAAGTCGCCTGAAAGCGGTAAATGAAGGAAATTTAAATGACAACACAACGCACAGCTTATCGCTCAGCGATTTTACACAGCATTGCCGATCCCCATGACGTCGGGCTTGAAAACAGTTTTGAATTTTTTGAAGACGGTGTTCTGGTCGTGGAAAACGGCCATATTCTGGATATCGGCCCGGCCGAAGAAGTGCTGGCACGCCAACCGTCCACCCTGCAAGTGACGCAGTACGAACACAAACTGATCACCGCCGGTTTCATTGATACACACATTCACTACCCGCAAACCGGCATGATTGCCTCTTATGGAGAGCAGTTGCTGGACTGGCTGGAAAACTACACGTTCCCGGAAGAACTCAAGTTCAAGAATCCGGTTTATGCCCGTCAGGTTGCCAATATCTTCTTTGATGAACTGGCAAGCAACGGGACCACAACGGCGCTGGTGTTCGGCACCGTGCATAAAGAATCTGTGGATGTGTTTTTTGAAGAAGCTGAAAAACGCAAACTGCGGATGATCGCCGGTAAAGTGCTGATGGACAGAAACGCGCCGGATTACCTGACCGACACCCCGGAGTCAGGTTATCAGGATTCCAAAGCCCTGATCGAAAAATGGCACAAGAAAGATCGTCTTCTGTATGCGGTCACCCCCCGTTTTGCGCCAACCAGTACCGATGAACAGCTGGCGACCGTAGGCAAACTGCTGGAAGAATATCCGGATGTGTACATGCACACGCATCTGTCCGAGAACAAGAAAGAGATTGAATGGGTACTGGAGCTGTTCCCGGATCGTGACACCTACCTGGATGTTTACGACCATTACAAACTGCTGAAAGAACGTGCCGTTTTTGCGCACGGGATTCACCTGACCGACTGTGAATGTCAGCGTCTGGCCGAAACCGGTTCAGCCATTTCGTTCTGTCCGACATCAAACCTGTTCCTGGGCTCCGGTTTATTTAACCTGCCGAAAATGGAACAGCATGGCGTGCGTGTCGGGATGGGAACCGATGTCGGTGCCGGCACCAGTTTCTCTCTGCTTCAGACGATGAGCGAGGGCTACAAAGTGCTGCAATTACAGCAGCAGAAACTGCATCCGTTCAAATCACTGTATCTGGCAACACTGGGCGGTGCGAAAGCGCTGTATCTGGACGAAAAAATCGGCAACCTGCAACCGGGGAAAGAAGCCGATTTCGTGGTGCTGGATTTGCACGCAACCCCGTTAATGTCTTTCCGGATGCAACAGGCCAAAACCCTGGAAGAGCAACTCTTTGTCCTGATGAGTCTGGGCGATGACCGGACTGTCAGCAAAACCTTCGTCTATGGCGAGAAAGCCTATGAGTCAGAAGGGACAACCGAACCAGAAATGGTAACCAAGAAAAAAGCGAGTTAAAACTCGCGTCTCCACAATGCGTCTATCCTTGCCCGCCCTCGGTATTCACGTTTGTTATACCGCCGAGGACGGGCGTTTTTTATCAGTCGGACTTAACCTTACAGCACCTTATGCGGTCCGAAGCACTCATAATGAATCTGCGACTCAGACACGCCCTTTTCCTGAAGCTGCTTCGCAATATGCTGCATAAACGGCACCGGACCGCAGAAGTAGAACACCGTATTCTGCCAGTCAATTGTGTCTGTTAACTGGCTGAGATCCATCAGTCCTTCAAAATCTGCATCTTTCCCCTGTGGTTCGCGATACCACACGTGGCTGGTAACCTGTTCCGACTTGTCTGCGATGCTCTGAACGTGCGCACCCAACGCGTGCTGGTGATGGTTTTCCGCTGCATGTAACCAGTGCACAGGC
Source organism: Photobacterium sp. 53610 (assembly GCF_036409375.1). Classification (NCBI taxonomy): domain Bacteria; kingdom Pseudomonadati; phylum Pseudomonadota; class Gammaproteobacteria; order Vibrionales; family Vibrionaceae; genus Photobacterium; species Photobacterium sp. 53610. Next base: position 1,199,298 of record NZ_JAXOFS010000001.1, read on the forward strand.
GCCTGATGACTCTCCTGAATACTCTCCAGCATCGCCAGCATTGGCGTCAGGCCGACACCCGCCGAAATCAGTGCGACCGGCTGAGAAGCGTCAGAACGGAAGTAAAAATCACCCGACGGTGCCGCCAGCCGGACTTTATCGCCCACTTTTATGTGCTGGTGCAAATAGTTAGACACGGTGCCCTGCGCTTCCCGCTTGACGGAAATTCGATAGGTTTGCGCATTCGGGGCTGATGAGAGGCTGTACTGACGGATTTCCTGATACTCAAAGCTCTCAGGCTTTAAGTAGATGCCAATATACTGACCGGGTTGATATGCCGCGACCGGCTGGTCATCGGTCGGCATGAAGACGAAGCTGGTAATCACATCACTCTCTGATGTTTTTGCCACCAGTTCGAATTCCCGGGTACCACGCCAGCCGCCGGTTTTACCTTCACTCTCCTGGTAAATCGCTTCTTCACGGTCAATAAAGACTTTTGCCAGTACACCGTAAGCCTCCGCCCAGGCATCCAGTACAGCCTGACCCGGCGAGAACATTTCGTCAATCGTGCCCAGTAAGTGTTCACCAACAATCGCGTATTGTTCGGCTGTAATATTGAAGCTGGCATGTTTCTGCGCAATTTTTTCAACCACAGGCAGCAGTACTTCCAGATTGTCGATATTCGCGGCATAACCATAAACCGCGTTGAACAGAGCTTCGCGTTGGCGGCCGCTGTCCTGATGGGTCAGGTTAAAAATATCTTTCAGCTGAGGATGATGACGGAACATCCGCTCATAAAAATGAGCAGTGAGTTTCGGACCCGTTTCGGCCAGTAGTGGTGCGGTGGATTTCACAATATCAATGGTGTTCTGACTGAGCATAATGACTTCCTTTAAAACATGTATCTGTAATGCATGTTTTAAAGTTGTATCTGAAATATATCTTTCAGTCAATAAAGGAATTACACTGAACACTGCTCCACAAGAGGAAAATCCGTGCAACTGACTAACTTTACTGACTACGGCCTCCGTGCCTTGATCCTGCTTGGCGCCTTGCCAGACGGGGAACTCACTAGCATCCACCATGTCAGTGAAACTTTCGCCGTGTCGAAAAATCATATGGTGAAAATCATCAATAAACTGGGCCAGCTCGGTTATGTGAAAACCGTCCGCGGCAAAAATGGCGGGATCTGTCTGGCGAAACCGGCGGATCAGATTGTGATTGGGCAAGTGGTACGGGATCTGGAACCGCTGCAGGTGGTGAACTGTGCGCCGGAGTTTTGTCACATTACCCCAGCCTGCCGTCTGAAAAACTATCTGGCCAAAGCAAAAGAGGCCTTTCTGGCACAGCTCGACGAATGCACGATTGCGGATATGCTGACAGAAAACAATGAACTGCTGATATTGCTGATGAGGCCACAGGATTAAACTGCCCCATTTTCAAAACAGATGGGGCATGTGTTAATGGACACTGCGCTATGAGGCGGATGGTTCGGGTTGCATGTAACGTTCGGCCACTGAAAGCAGAAGTTCCGTATGATTGAAGAGATCATCGACACAATCTATCGGATAGCGAGTCTCTTTCTTATCCTCGCCAATCACACCCAAATACTTCTGCTTTGCATTAAAGTGTAACCGACAGAGTGGCTTACGATTATTGTCATCAAGAAGCACGCCAAAATAACTTTGTGTATCACGCGAGTGTATACGGGAGACATCCAGTTTTTGGCGAAGAATCGCTTTCACGACATTGAATCCTTCAATTTCTTCTTCTGTCGTGATAATTTTTGAATCTCCTTCTTTTTCAGCTTCATCATCATTTAATAAAGAAACTGATTCAATCTGAGACAATTTTGATTCAGAACCCATCGCAGATTGTAAACGCGCATTAATGCTGTCATTTAAAAACTGCTTCAACGCTTTTTGCGTTAATTCCATAAACTGGGCTTTTACTTTCGGTGTCTGAACCCCGTCATAAACTTTAGAAGTGAAGAATTTAACGAAATCTTCCTCCGGATGGTTAAACTGATCACCCAAAACTTTCTTAATCTGGCTTGTATATTTCAGTTCCCCTGCGGCATCCACCACAGAATCAACATCAAAAGAAGTTTTCGTGAGCTTCTTAACCTCTGGCACTAAATGCTCATCCAGATTTTCAAGATCTAAAGTCAGGAAAGGCTTTTCATCCATCTTGTTGGGTGCATCCAAATCAGTAAAAAACTGATATTTCACACCATTGGTTAAAATGGCAATTCTGGCATTTGTCACTGAAAAATAACGAAAAAGCTGCCCCGCATGTTTCGTCGATAATTCATCACCGAACTTTTTACACTCAATCAATATCTGCACCTCACCATCTTTCATCAGTGCATAATCAACTTTCTCGCCTTTTTTCGTTGCCGTATCTGCCGTAAATTCGGGAATCACTTCTTGCGGATTAAACACATCGTAGCCTAAAACTGAATGTAAAAAAGGCATGACCAGCGCTGTTTTCGTCGCCTCTTCTGTTGCAAGTGTCCCGGCAAACTGCTCAACCTTTTTCGCTAGCGTCTGCAATCTTTCGATAAAATCCATGACCAACTCCTTTTTTAATGCTTCGTTCGAAACATAGGTGCACTCATCCCAATACACATAGAAAAGAGGTTCGAATAGTGATCCTTTTATCAAAATTTCCCGGAAATCAATGCCTCTTGCTTATCCGTCAGTCAATTAAAAATAACCATCTTTCTCAGACATTTATCAGAAACAAAAAAAAGCCCCGATACAAGACGTATGGGGCTGGTCACATATTATGGATTGATATGTAAAGGAGATTATTACCTTACTTACCCGGCACTGCAGATTGGTCGACTGAAGCACCGGATATTTCAGGCCTAACGGACTATAACGCAGGGATTTTCACCCCACAGGGCGCTAGAGTTGCGCGCCCTGTTTGACCCAGGCACCGATGAGCTTACGTTCGTCATCAGTCATCTGAGTCAGGTTACCCAGCGGCATGACTTTCGTCTGAACCGCCTGAGCAACAATACGTGGTGCATTGACTTTAATTTCTTCCGGTGTATCCAGAATCACACCTGCAGGCGCGGTTTTAAACGCTGCATGAGTCGGGTGCGCAGAATGGCAGACTGCACAGCGCTCCTGAATCACATTGTTCACCTGGGCAAAAGACACACCACTGTTTTGTGGTTGTGCTGCTGCGGTTTGACCCGCTTCACCCTGCACCGCTGTAGACTCAACGTGCGCCGCAGGAGCAGATGTCTCACCCATTCTGCTGGCGTATGGAGATGTCACAAATGCCAGCGCAACCATACCCAGTGCCGCCAGCGGCAATGTCCAGGCAAACTTCTGACCACCATGACGGGTGTTGAAGTAATGGCGAACCAGAATACTGAATACCGCCAGACCTGCCAGAATCAACCAGTTATATTCAGAGCCATAGGTGCTCGGGAAATGGTTACTGATCATGATGAACAGTACAGGCAGCGTCAGGTAGTTGTTGTGACGCGAGCGCAGCAAACCTTTCGCAGGCAGCACCGGATCAGGTTCGCGGTTTTCTTCAATAGCTTTCACCAGACCGCGCTGAGCCGGCATGATGACGAAGAATACGTTCCCGACCATGATGGTCCCGATGATGGCGCCAACGTGAATATAAGCACCCCGGCCACTGAAAACCTGGCTCAGACCATACGCAGCCCCGACCAGTCCAAAGAACAGTATGATTGCCAGCAGGACCGGTGTTTTACCCAACGGTGAATCACACAGCAGGTTATAGATGATCCAGCCTGCAGCCAGTGCCCCCACGCCCAGCGCAACGGAAGCCGTTGAGCCCAGACCGGAACCCGGTGCGACCAGATAGATATCGGCATTGAGGTAATACACGACACACAGCAGCAAAATACCGGTGATCCAGGTGAAATAAGCTTCCCACTTAAACCAGTGCAGATTTTCCGGCATGCTGGGTGGCGCCAGCTTGTATTTTTCCAGATGGTAAATCCCGCCGCCATGAATGGCCCAGAGATCACCGGATAAGCCGGTTTTCGGGTTCACCCGGTTCAGGTTGTTTTCCAGCCAGATAAAGTAGAATGAGGCACCAATCCATGCGATACCTACAATCATGTGAACCCAGCGAATTACCAGATTCAGCCATTCCGTCATATGTGGATCCATAACGAACTCCTGTTATGTTATGCGTTCTTTGATTGCCTCTGGCTTATCAAAGTACGACGGTTGATGCTTCCTGCTCCAAACTGCTCAGTGATAATTCGATTCGGACATCGTCAGAGAAGTGCACTTCATCGCAGTTATTGCCGGGTCCGGCACGGTCAACCACCAGAAACTGGTCGTTTTCGTGCAGCGCCAGCACCGGGTGGTGCCAGACCCCTTTTCCATAATTCACGCCCTGACGTCCATTACTGTAAAACGCCTTAAGCTGAGCGGGGTCTGGTGTATCCCCTTTCGGGGCCACCACGATCAGGTACGGATGACCCAGTAAAGGAATGAAAGCCTGAGAACCCAGCGGGTGCCGCTCCATCATGGCGATCCGCAGCGGATAGCTCAGAGGCTGGGCTTCAAAGATACTGATGATTGCTGAACCGCCTTCAGTCGCGACATCCACATTCGCCATGGCATGGTACCGTCGGGTCGAACCATTGTTGATCATAAAGTAGTCGCTGACTTCTTTATCAATGACATCTCCGAAAGGGGCAAATGCTTCGCGCGTTAGCGGCTCAATCGTCAGTGTTCTTACTGGTGTACTCATCCTTTTTATTCCTGTCCTGGTTACATGGTCTGCAGACGGAACAAAGCGATCTTATTGATCTCTTCGAGCGCCTTATTGAACTCAGCCTCAATATCATGACCTAATCGCTCCTCAAAGGATTCAAGGATTTGATAACGATTGGCCCCTTTCACTGCCATGATGAAGGGAAATTGAAATCGTGCTTTGTAGCTGTCGTTGTAACGATTGAATTTTTCGAATTCTTCAGGTGAACACTGATCTATCCCTGCGCCTGCCTGTTCCGCGGTTGATGCCGCCGTCAGCTCGCCATTCACCGCAGCACGTCCGGCTAAATCCGGGTGCGCGTTGATCAGTGCCAGTTGTTCTGCATGACTGGCCGATAACAAAGTATCAGCCATCCGGGCATGGAGCGTGGCGATTTCATCATCTGCCTCGCTGATGCCATTGTCATAAACTTTTTCCGCCACCCATGGGCTGTGCTCATAAACATCAGCAAATTGAGCGACAAACTCATCCCTGGTCATTTGGCTCGGTTGGCAAGACGTAAAACGTGCCATCATTAAAACTCCTTCATACTTGGGTGCGGGTGATGCTCGTGCCAGTGCTTGGCAATATCAACGCGGCGGCACAGCCAGACTTTGTCATGCTGGTTCACATATTCCAGAAAACGGCGCAACGCTGCGATCCGTCCCGGACGGCCAATCAACCGGCAATGCAGACCCACAGACATCATCTTGGGTGCAGCCGCGCCCTCTTCATACAGGGTGTCAAAGGTATCTTTTAAATAGTTGAAGAACTGATCACCAGCATTGAAGCCCTGCACGGTCGCAAAGCGCATGTCATTGACATCCAGCGTGTAAGGAATAACCAGCTGAGGTTTCGGGCCTTCTTCATGCCAGTAAGGCAGATCATCATCGTAGGCGTCCGAGTCATACAGGAATCCGCCTTCTTCCGCGACCAGACGACGCGTATTCGGACCGGTACGGCCTGTGTACCAGCCATACGGACGCTCGCCTGTCAGGTTTTGGATGATCTCGATGGCTTTCATCATATGATCACGTTCTTCAGACTCATCCACGTTCTGATAGTCAATCCAACGGTATCCGTGACTGCAGATTTCATGGCCTGCCTCAACAAAAGCTTTCGCCACATCCGGGTGACGCTCCAGTGCCATCGCGACACCAAAAATGGTCAGCGGGATATCGTATTGCTTAAACAGACGCAGGATACGCCAGACACCAGCACGGCTGCCGTATTCATAAATGGATTCCATGCTGATATGACGTTGACCCGGAAAAGGCTGCGCCGCTGGGATTTCAGATAAAAATGCTTCCGACTCACTATCGCCATGAAGAATGCAACGTTCTCCACCTTCTTCATAGTTGAGAACAAAAGAGACAGCGACGCGAGCGTCATTTGGCCAACGAGGGTGCGGCGGTACTGCACCATAGCCGATCAGATTGCGTGGATACTCATTACTCACACATGACTCCTTTTGATCCTAATTGGTCAACGCTATGACCATCTGATAATCAATTTATAACAGCGATTGTATACAATATCCAGATTTTTTGTAAATAAAATGTACCTAACATTTTTTGTGAACAATCAAAAAAAGTTAAGCAGTTGTGATCCAATCATTGGTTTCTTAAATATCAATATCTTATCGAGTTCCCATAGCCAACAAGGGCTTAGCGCGCCTATCATCCGGGTTAACATTTCAGTTACACGACCCTTTACTAATCGATAAAGTTGTGTACATAGTTAAATACAATGTGGCGAACTGATATCGGATCACACAGAAAGGCATAGAATATGCTATGCAACAAAGCATCCATATTCGTACAACTAAAGGAGCGCAACGCGCGAGGTTATCCATGGGAAAACTGACTACTCACGTGCTTGATACAGCCTCAGGCTTACCCGGAGCAGAAATCAAAGTGTCTCTGTTCCGTCAGGAAGGCACAGATTTTGTTTTGGTAAAAACCACGCATACCGACTCGGATGGTCGAACCGATCAGCCTTTGCTGGAAGGCGAAGACTTCACCGCCGGCAAATATCAGCTGATTTTCGAGACGGCACACTACTTCAGACAGCAAGGTATTGAACTGGCTTCGGTCCCTTTCCTGGATGATGTTGTCATCCGTTTCGGAATTGCCGATACCAGCAGCCACTATCACGTCCCGTTACTGGTATCCCCTTACAGCTTCTCCACATATCGGGGCAGCTGATCCAAAACCGTGCAAAAGTAGCAACCAATTACTCTCGGGCCTGAGGTCAGATGCAGGTTCGGGAGTGACGCAAGAGAGTTTGAAGATTGTATACAAAAGTGCAGGCTAAGTATTAATCACTTCAGAAACCATGCAGTCTCCGGCAGCGAGCAGGCCGGAAGGATTTCAGCAAGTGATGGCCTGGAGATAGAGGGAAAGCCCTGATTCGTCTGCGAAGTTGGATACACCAATAATAGCCAGCACACAGACGTCCAGGCACAAAAAGGAAGCGTCGTCATGAACAATTCGAAAACAGAAACGCTCAGCCGTTCTGAAGCCGGTTCAGCTTCATTGTTAGAGCGTCTGTTTAAACTCAGCGCTCACGGCACCAGCGTGAGAAATGAGATCGTCGGTGGGATTACAACCTTTGCCACCATGGCTTACATCATTTTCGTTAACCCACAAATCATGTCGGCCTCAGGCATGGATGCTGAAGCTGTCTTCGTCGCCACCTGTATTGGTGCTGCCATCGGTACACTGCTGATGGGCCTGTTCGCCAACTGGCCTGTTGGTCTGGCACCGGGTATGGGTCTGAACGCTTTTTTCTCTTTCACCGTGGTGGGAGAAATGGGCTACAGCTGGCAGGTCGCCCTGGGGGCCGTGTTTATTTCCGGTGTACTCTTCGTCGCGATGAGTTTCTATAAAGTCCGCGAATGGATCATCGACAGTATTCCCGAAAGCCTTCGTTTCGCCATGACGGCCGGTGTCGGTCTGTTTCTGGGCCTGATTGGTCTGAAAACCGCAGGGATCATCGTCGACAATCCGGCCACACTGGTCAGCCTGGGAGACTTTACCCAGCCACAGGCATTACTGGCTGCGATCTGCTTTCTGATTATCGCGGTTCTGAGTGAACGCAATATCTTTGGTGCCGTGCTCATCGGGATGTTCAGTGTCACTCTGGTTGGTTTCATGCTGGGACTGGTTCAGTACAACGGTGTGATTGCTATGCCGCCAAGTCTTGCACCAACCCTGTTTGCAATGGACATCACCGGTGCCCTGAACATTTCAATGATCAGCGTGATCCTGGCCTTCCTGTTCGTCAACATGTTTGATACTGCGGGAACCCTGATGGGTGTGGCTGAACGCGCTCATCTGAGAAACAAGGAAACCGGCAGAATCGAAGGTCTGAGCAAGGCGCTGAAAGCTGACAGTATCGCCAGTGTGGCCGGTGCCTGTGTCGGTTGTCCGCCGGTCACCAGTTACGTCGAGAGTGCCGCAGGTGTTGCTGCTGGCGGCCGCACGGGCCTGTCCGCTATAGTGATCGGACTGCTGTTTGTTGCCGCAATTTTCTTCTCACCTCTGGCGGGTATGATCCCTTCTTATGCCACCGCCGGTGCGCTGATTTACGTGGCCTTTGTCATGATGGGAAGTATGCAGCATGTGAAATGGAATGACTTCACCGATGCAGCACCCGCAGCAATCACCGCACTGATGATGCCGCTGACATTTTCTATCGCAAATGGTATCGCGCTGGGCTTTATCACTTTCACTGTGCTGAAAGTTGCAACCGGCAGAACCAAAGATGTCTCCATCAGCATGTACATCCTGACTGCAATCTTTGTGGCCAAGCTGGTGTATCTCTGATTCTAAAAACATAAATAAACAATGATTTTGGTGCACACCACTTCTGTAACGCTACAGGAGCAGGTCCCTGCACCCTTTAAAAACCAAAAGACGTAAACACGACATTAACCCTACGCAGCCAATTCATCGGATGAATTGTGGAGAAATAACGATGAAACTTCTCTATACGCTCAACCAGAGACCACCACACAGCATTACCCTGCTCCTCGCGATTCAGCACATGCTTGCCTCCATCGGCGGGATTGTTGCTGTTCCCCTGATTGTCGGCAGTTCCATCGGCCTGCCCATTGATGAAATCGTTACCCTGATCAACGCAGCCTTGCTGGCATCCGGCGTTGTGACCATTGTGCAATGTCTCGGGGTCGGCCCGGTCGGCATCCGTCTCCCTGTCGTGATGGGCTCCAGCTTCGGTTTCCTGGGCGTCGCCATCAACATCGGGAATAACGGCGGCGTGGGCGCGATCATGGGTGCCGCACTGGTTGGCTCATTCGTCGTCGTCGCCGCCAGCTTCTTCATGGATAAAATTCGCAAGCTGTTCCCGAATGTGGTCAGTGGCGTCGTCGTGACCCTGATTGGCCTGACCATTCTGCCGGTTGCCATGAACTGGGTCGGTGATGCCCCAACCTCCAGCGAACAGTTCGCCACCATGCCAAAACTGTTTCTGGCCTTCATTTCATTAGCCATCGTTATTGTTGTCTCCATTTATTGCCGTGGCGCCGTCGCTGCTTCTGCCATTGTCATCGGTCTGGCAGGCGGTTATCTGGTTGCACTGTCAATGGGCATGGTTGATCTGAACCAGATTGCGCGCGCAGAGTGGATTGGCCGCCCGGCTATCATGGAATACGGCATGAGCTTCAGCCTGTCTGCGATTGTCAGTATGAGTCTGGTTTATATCGTGGTGATTGCAGAAGCGACCGGCGACTTCATGGCACTGGCGAACAACTGTAAAGTCAAACTGTCGGGTAACGACCTGAAACGCGGCCTGCTGGGCGATGGTCTGGGCAGTACACTGGCGTCATTCCTGACGGCCATGCCACTGGCATCTTTCAGCCAGAACGTCGGTATTGTCGGCATCACAGGGGTTGCCAGTCGTTATGTTGTCGCAGCGACAGGCGCTTTACTGATTCTCGGCGGTCTGTTCCCGAAACTGGCTGCTGTGGCGGTGACCATTCCTAAACCTGTCCTGGGCGGTGTTGGCTTCATCATGTTCGGCATGATTGCCTATGCCGGTATCCGTATGCTGATCAAAGCTGCAGATACCAAACGCAATGCCCTGGTGATTTGTGTCGGTCTGGCATCTGGCCTTGCTGTCACCATTGAGCCTCGTCTGATCCAGCATCTTCCGCATGATTTGCAGAGCCTGTTCCACTCCGGTATCACCACAGGCACCATCATTACCGTACTGCTGAACCAAATCCTGCCTGAATCTGCACTGAGCGATAAAATCGAGGAAGAGGCAGAAGAGGACGCCCTGGCCGATTCACATATTCAGCATGCAGAGTCCGCTGAAAAGAAGCAGGCCATAGAAACCGTCAAACAATCCTGAACAGAGAGTAAATCCCAATACTTTCATCAACCCCGGACCTGGCTGACACCAGGTCCACCCCATCAGACCTTCTCCTCGGAAACGGCAGAGAAGGCTAAGGAAATCAAAATGGAAACCATTTGGCTGAAAAACCCTTTAGCCATTTACACAGGCTCAGAGACTGAAACGGATGCCCGCGGTGGCGTGGTCATTCGGGGCAGTCAGGTTATTGAGCTGGTTCCCCTCGGTGCACAACCCAGCCAGACTCCGGATCAGGTCATTGATGCCAGCGAGCATGTGATCACACCGGGTCTGGTCAATGCGCACCATCATTTCTACCAGACCCTGACCCGGGCCTATCCGGATGCACTGAACAAAGAGCTGTTCCACTGGCTCAAAACCCTGTATCCGGTCTGGGCTGGATTAGATGAAGAAATGATGCAAGTTGCCACAGAGCTGGCACTGGTTGAGCTCATGATGTCCGGCTGCACCACTGCATCCGATCATCACTATCTGATCCCGCGCGGGCTCGAACACGCCATTGATATTCAGGTCGAAACGGCACGCACACTCGGCATCCGTTCGATTTTTACCCGCGGCTCCATGAGTCTGGGGGAAGACGAAGGCGGCCTGCCGCCGCGTCATACCATTCAGACCGAAGAGACCATTCTGGACGACAGTCTGCGTCTGATTCGTCAGTACCACCAGCGTGGTGACGGTGCCATGACGCAGATTGCGCTGGCCCCGTGTTCGCCTTTCTCGGTCACCACAGATCTGATGAAAGAGACGGCTAGGCTGGCTGAACGGGAAAATGTCATGGTGCACACCCATTTGTGTGAAACCATTGATGAAGAAAACTTCTGTCTGGAGCGTTTTGGCCTTCGCCCGGTCGATTATCTCGAAGAGACCGGCTGGCTGAATCACCGTACCTGGCTGGCGCACGGTATTCATTTCAATGAAGAAGAAATCCGTCGTCTGGGTCAGGCCAAAGTCGGGATCTGCCATTGCCCGTCGTCGAACATGATGCTGGCCTCCGGGATTTGCCGGAACAAAGAACTGGAAGCAGCCGGTGTGAAAGTCGGTCTGGGTGTCGACGGTTCAGCATCAAACGATGGCTCGAATCTGGTGAACGAAATCCGGATGGGACTTTACATTCAGCGGCTGCGCTACGGTTCAGCCGATGTCACCCATTTTGATGCGTTGCGCTGGGCAACCTCGGGCTCGGCTCGTGCGATGGGACGGGAGGATTTCGGAACTCTGGCTGTCGGCAAGCAGGCGGATATTGCGATGTTCCGTCTGGACGAGATTCGTTTCTCGGGTGCCCATGACCCGCTGGCCGCACTGATCTTATGTGGTGCGCATCAGGCCGACAGAGTCATGGTTGCAGGTCAATGGCGAGTCCATGACGGCATGGTTATTGGCCTCGATTTACCTGCACTGCTGAACCGGCATCAGGCAGCAGCCAAACGACTGGTGGCTCGATTCCAGCAACATCATTAATGAATTAATGAGCAACTGAAACACAACATTCTGTTCAGGATTGAAACCCAAGCGCTTTCGCTCTTACCTCGTTGGGCGGAAGCGCTTTTTTATTCAACCGGCTCAGCCTTCCTCAGGCGGATTTGATCTGACAGCCCTGAATCACCAACTGAGTCAGAAACGCTGCAGCGTCTGCAAAATCCTGATCGTCCAGCGCTTCCTTCTCAAGCACATTACAAATCTGCCAGCTGAAATCCGCATAGGTCTGCGTGGAAGCCCAGATGGTGAACATCAGGTGCTGTGGAGAAACCCGGGCCATCACACCCTTTTCAATCCAGCGTTCCAGTTTGGCAATAATCATTCTGGACTGTGCCAGCAGCTCATCACGGATATCCTCAGGCAAAAACGGCGCGCCCGACATCACTTCGTTGGCAAACACTTTCGATGCAAACGGATGGTCACGGGAAATCCGGAGTTTGGTATGAATGTAAGATGTCAGCGCCTGCGCCGGATCATCCAGGTCCTCGATCGGCTTCGAGGCTTCCAGTAAAGGTTGGGTCACACTTTCCAGGACCGCGCGATATAAGTTTTCTTTGGTCTTGAAGTAGTAATACACATTGGGCTTCGGTACTTCAGCCAGTTTGGCGATATCCGCAACCTTGGTTGCCGCAAAGCCCTGCTCAGCGAACAGGCGTCCGGCAAACTTGATAATAACTTCCTGATTTTTTTCTCGAATACGTGACATAACCTTGTTTCGTCCCTCCGACCGATGCACCGCCTCATACTAGTCGAACTGACCCGCGAATCAAAGTCTGCCTTTGGTATTTACCTGATTTCATCCATATTTCAGATGCAGAAAAAGACAGAATTTCCCACACCGATTAGTGACAGCGTCACAATGAGAGGTTGTCCTCAAACTGAATATTTACCTTGCATTGTTTTTCAACGAAAGCATCATCTCAACGGAAACATCATGACCCACTACCAGCCTGCAGCATCAGGGGTGAACCCGTAAGCCGGTGAGCAGCACATCCAGTGTCTCTGATGCCTCTGCCAGAGCACTGGCCGTATCTTTGCTTCTTGCGATCGATAAAGCTGCATCCGTCAGTGCGCCATTGAGCATCCGGGCAAGCATTACCGGTGAGGTTTCCGACACCATTTGTGCTTCCATCAGCTTTTTCAGTAAAGTCGCCAGTGCAGTCACACAGTTCAGCTGGACAGCCTGAATGACTTCGCTGTCGAGCACAGACGTCGCATCACGCAGGATGATCCGCTGAATGTCCGGTTCAGTGGCCATTTTCAGATAAGCCTGACAGCGACCTGTCAGTGCCGACCAGTCATCCGGCGCACTCAATGCAACGGCTCTCAGCCGCTCATCCATATCCCGATCAACCTGCTGATAGACAGCCAGAAACAGCCCTTTCTTGCTGCCAAAATGATGATAGAGCGCTCCCCGTGTCAGCCCGGCTTCCCCTGTCAGTTCATCCATCACCGTATCGGCAAATCCCGCACTGCCAAACTGCTTCCGGGCCACCTCAATCAGGCTGAGCCGGGTTTGTTCCATCATTTCGTTTCTCGATTGCCGTGCCATGGCTTACCTCAAATATCAAACTGATTGCATTTTATAATTGACATACATCATGTATGTCAATTAGATTCACATACGCCCTGTATGCGAGATGGCATATTCGTTTCAGCAATCGTAATTTCTTTCGATGGAGATCTTCATGGCGAACCCCTATCAATCATTATTCAGTACGCCCGGCACACTGGCGTTTACATTGCCCGGGCTGATCGCCCGGATGCCGACCTCTATGGCCGGGATTGGCATCATCACGATGCTGTCTCAACTTTCCGGTTCTTACTGGCTGGCGGGTGCGGTTGCTGCCACATTTACTCTCACAATGGCCATTGTCGCGCCTCAGATCTCCCGGGCCGTAGACCGATACGGACAACGTAAAATACTGCCCTATGCGGCAGGACTGAGTGTGATCGCCATGATCCTGCTGCTTGTCTGCATTCGGTATGAGGGACCAATCTGGAGCTATTTCCTGTTTTCGGCACTGGCGGGATTTATGCCCAGCATGCCTGCCATGATTCGTGCACGCTGGACGGCAATTTACAAAGGGGACGAAAGACTTCATACGGCGTACTCATTTGAATCTGTCATGGATGAAGTCTGTTTTATCATCGGCCCGCCTCTCGCCGTCGGACTGTGCGTTTCCGTGGCTCCCGAAGCCGGACCGTTCACTGCCGCAGTATTGTTGGGGATCGGAGTGACACTCTTCGTACGACAAACCCAGACAGAACCGCCCGTTCAGGTCATGACAGATGACCGCCGTGATTCCGCGCTGAAACCGCTCCCCATGAAAATGCTGATGCTGACACTGCTGGCCCTGGGAACCATTGTCGGTACGGTTGACGTCATCAGTGTGGCATTTGCCGAACAACAGGGTGAACCTGTCGCCGCCAGCTACGTCCTGTCAGCCTATGCTGCTGGTTCGTGCCTTTCCGGTCTGCTCTTTGGCACCCTGAAACTCCAGATCGAATTAAGGAAGCAACTGCTGCTTGCCGCTCTGGCCACTGCACTGACGACCCTTCCGCTGATGCTGGTGACCGGCACCACCACCCTAGCGATGTCTGTCTTTATTGCTGGTGTTTTCTTTGCGCCTACCATGATCATCACCATGGGGCTCGTGGAGAGAATTGTCCCTGAAAATCAGCTGACAGAAGGATTTACCTGGATGATTACCGGACTGGGAATTGGCATTGCTGCCGGCGCTGCCGTGGTTGGCTGGATGATCGATGCATACGGCATTCATGCCGGATTTGCAGTCACCATCAGTGCCGGACTGGCCGTCTTTCTGATTGCCCTGTTGTGTTCCCGCTTCCTTCGCCCTGAAGTCAAATCACAGTCCGTTACGGCATAATTTCCTGAGGCTCTCTGGCAGAGAGCCTCTGTCTGTTCATGCCCGGTCTATGTTCAGTCCATGCTCAGATAATTTCAAAGTACCGGCTCAGTTCCCAGTCGGTGACCTGCTTTCTGAACTCACGTTCTTCCCACTCACGGCTGGCAGCAAAGTGCTCCACAAAGGCATCCCCAAACAGCGTACGTGCGGCATCTGAAGCTTTGAATCGCTGCGCCGCTTCCCAAAGCGTCGCGGGTAATGCCAGTTCAGCAGGCTGAACTTGGTCGTAAGCATTCCCCGTGACCGCTTCGAGCGGTTCCCATTCATTGATAATGCCGCACAGACCGGAACCAATCGCGGCTGCCAGGGCCAGATAGGGATTGGCATCTGCTGCGCCCAAACGATACTCGATCCGTTGTGTCTTTTCCGATCCCGGAATCACCCGTAAAGCCGTGGTCCTGTTCTCAATTCCCCAGGTGGCATGGGTCGGCGCCCAGAAGCCGGGCACCATTCGGGTATAGCTGTTGATGGTTGGCGCAATCATGCAGAGAAATTCCGGCATCAACCGCTGCTGACCGGCCAGAAACTGGCGCTGGATTTTGCTCATCCCATGCCTGGCTTTGGTGTCGTAAAACGCTGAATTCCCGCCTTTATGATGAAGAGAAATATGCATGTGCCCGCTCTGACCGGGATAGTCCATCGACCATTTGGCCATAAAGGTCGCCAGCAGATCCCGCCGCTGAGCCAGTACCTTCATATAGGTTTTGAACAGTGCCGCTTTATCCGCCGCGGCTTCTGCCTGGTCCACAGCGATGGCGGCCTCAATCACACCGGGGCCGGTTTCGGAATGAATACCTTCGATGGGGAAATCCATGGTCTGTCCCATGCCCAGAATGTCGTGGTACAGCTCGCTGTAAACTGAATTGCGGATCATCGAGTACCCGAACCAGTCCGGTGTGACGGTTTGAAGATTGCGGAAGCCTTTTCCCCGGGCCGAATGGGGCGTTTCACGAAACAGAAAAAACTCATACTCCAGGGCAGCCTGCACATCATAACCAAGCGCATCGGCTTTGGTCAGCACTTTGCGTAACACCCCTCGCGGGCAGACGGCTTCTGCCTTGTCGGCAAACTCAGCAATAAATAACAGCATGCCGGCTTCATCCACCACATCGCGGCAGGTATGAGGCAAAATGCGGACCGGGGCATCCGGGTATCCTGTATGCCATCCGGTAAAACGGGTGTTGTCGTAAAGCTGATCTTTAACATCCCAGCCCAATACCACGTCGCAGAATGAAAACCCTTTTTCAAGGGACGAGAAAAATTTGGCTTTGGACATGTACTTGCCACGCATGATGCCATCGATATCAAACAGTCCGACTTTCACGTGACTCAAACCGCGCTCTTCGACAATCGCCATGGCATCTGCCACAGTCTTTACTGCTCGTGCTTCCATCATCAACCTCACTCACCGGGCCCATCCTGAGGGCAACAAAGGCTTTGAACCGCCCCAAACTCATCCCCTGCTTTTATTAAGCTTAGATGTCAATTTGCAACGTACTGAGATTGATGTGATTTTCAGCAGCCCTCTAAATCAGAAGTATATCGGGCGCTCAGGAATCCAAACCGCCCATGCAGAGATACTTTATATCCATATACTCCTCAATCCCCTGACGACCCCCTTCGCGGCCAAAACCTGACTGTTTCACACCGCCGAAAGGGGCCACTTCGGTGGAAATTATCCCTTCGTTGATCCCCACCATGCCATATTCCAATGCCTCGGCCACACGCCAGATCCGGCCGATGTCACGGCTGTAAAAATACGCCGCCAGCCCGAAAATCGTGTCATTGGCCTGAGTGAGCAAGGCTGCTTCATCATCAAAAGCAATCACGGGGGCTATCGGTCCAAATACCTCTTCCTGCGCAATCGCCATCTCCGGACGGACATCGGCCAGTACCGCAGGGGAAACAAACAATCCTTCTCTGTCCTCACCGCCGGTCACCAATCTCGCGCCATGACTGATTGCATCGTGCATCAGACGGTTGATTTTGGCTTTGGCGCTGTCGTCAATCACGGGGCCAATTGCAACGTCGTCGTCCAGCCCGTTTCCGACGTTCAGCTTTTGCACCGCTTTTGCCAGCTTGGTGACGAATTCCTCATAAATACCGCGCTGTGCAAA
Organism: Photobacterium sp. 53610; assembly: GCF_036409375.1. Classification (NCBI taxonomy): domain Bacteria; kingdom Pseudomonadati; phylum Pseudomonadota; class Gammaproteobacteria; order Vibrionales; family Vibrionaceae; genus Photobacterium; species Photobacterium sp. 53610. The sequence continues at coordinate 1,215,958 of NZ_JAXOFS010000001.1, forward strand.
GAGCCGATTGGCACAGACACAGGTTTGTCCGGCATTGCGGTATTTTGATGCAACAGCCCCCTGAACCGCTTTATCGATATCTGCATCATCAAAAACTATGAAAGGCGCGTTGCCGCCAAGTTCGAGTGAAAGACGTTTGACCGAATCAGCGCATTGCGCCATCAGTTGGCGTCCCACCTGAGTCGAACCCGTGAATGAAATTTTGCGCACCAACGGGCTGGCACAGAATAAATCCCCTACCGTCCGTGCTGATGAATGCGTCACCAGTTGTAAGACGTCACGAGGGATCCCCGCTTCATAAGCCAGCTCCGCCACTGCGTAGGCACACAGAGGGGTCTGACTGGCAGGTTTGGCAACCACTGTGCATCCGGCTGCCAATGCCGGACCCGCTTTTCGGGTCAGCATGGCGATGGGGAAATTCCAGGGTGTGATCACACAGGCCACGCCGACGGGCTGACGAATCGTGAGAATGCGCCGGTCAGCAAAAGGAGACGGAACGGTTTCTCCATAAGTTCGTTTGGCTTCTTCCGCGAACCATTCGATGAAAGACGCACCATAAGCCACCTCCCCTGCGGCTTCTTTGCGGGGTTTCCCCTGTTCCAGAGTCATCAGTGTCGCCAGATCATCCTGGTTATCCATGATCAGCGTGAACCAGCGATGCAGCAGAACGGCCCGTTCTTTCGCCGTTTTCTGTCGCCATTGCTGTTGTGCGAGGTGACTCTTTGCAATCGCCTGTTGGATCTCAGCTTCACTTTGCGTGGGAATATGGCCCAGTAACTGTCCTGTCGCCGGATTATGAACCGCTAAAGTGCCTTCACCCGGTTCACAAAGCACAGTGATGAGCTGTTTGTTTTTGATCGATTCCATCATTGCCCCCGATAATCGCCTGTGATTGCTTTTCAGCTTAGACGATAGCGGCAATGTCGCAGCGTACGAGGACAACGGGTCACCCCGTTATCCCAGCCCCACCCCGCGCGCCATCAGCACAGCAAGGAACGGGATAATCAGCAGCAGAAGTATCTCCAGCCGAATCGCGATCAAAATGATGGGAGGCACAGGCACACTTTCGCGGGTGGTCCGGCGGTGTTTCAGAAAAAAGACGGTCGGGAAAACAGACAGCCCAGCCACAATCACAAACAACGTCAGCTTGGCATGAAAGACCGGATTGGCACTGTAGAACGATGCAGGCTTACCTACCAGAAACCACAGTCCCAGACCAGCCAGCAGCACCACCACGGCAGACACGCCATAAAGCGCATCCAATCTGGCGAGCCGATGCATCTCTTCGGCTGTCATCCGGCGTTTGATCAGCAGGTGCTCAGCCACCAGCACGGCAAACAACACAAAAATGCCAAGAAAATGGCAATAGCGGATTACAATTTCGAGCATAGTCTGTCCTTCATTCGCCTGAATTACTGATCGTCCCGGCTATTGAGGAAAGCTGCAATCTGACGATAGGTTGCAGCACATTGTTCAGGCACCATATTTTCCAGATTAAGATAAGCGTGAATCATGTCATCTAAATGAAAGTGTTGCGCCTCAACACCAGCGGATGACAGTTTTTGCACATAAGCAATGCCTTCATCACGCAACGGGCAATACTGCGCCGTAATGACCAGCGTCCGGGGCATGCCCGGGGTTACCGGCATCCATAACGGAGAAGCCGTCTGTCTGTTTTCCTGATGCTGGAAATAATGGTCAAAGTACCAGTGCATTTTCTCCTGCTGCAAAAACAGTCCCTGACCATTTTCAGCCACAGACGGCAGGCTCATGGTGTAATCCAGACTGGGATAAATCAGCACCTGATTCGTGACAACAATATCGCTGTTTTGAAAGTCGGCACTGAGCGTCGCGGCCATAGCGCCTCCGGCGGAATCCCCGACCAATGACAACATCGGGAAATATTGCTGATGATGTTTATCCAGCAATCGCCACACCTGAGTGAGCGCTTTCCGGGCATCAGTCAGTCCGGCTGGGTAAGGATGTTCGGGAGCCAGCCGGTAATCCACGGCAATCACAAGATGCTGCGTCACGGCTGCCAGTTTCCGGCATATCCGGTCATACACGGCGACACTGCCGGCCATATGGCCGCCGCCATGCAGAAAAAGAATCACCGGCAACGCTGATTGAGGGGCCGGATGATAAATTCTGACCGGAATATCCCCGGCCTCCCCATCAACACTTGTATTCAGCACCTCAGCAACATCTGGTGCTTGCGTGACAAACGTTGATGTCAGTGTCGCCAGCCCTTCTCTGACAGCCTCAGCAGAGGGTACAAAGCCCGATTCCGTCAACTGTGTCAACGCCTGGTGGTAGGTGTTTAGCCACAGCCGCAATGTCTGATTCAAATCCATCTTCACTTCTGCGTCCTGTTCCCTGACTCAAACTCATTCTGAGTCCCTTTCTCAACCTATTTTGAATTTCTTTCTGAAACTCATGTCAGCTGAGTGTGTCCTGATAAACCGGTTCATCCGAATAAAACTCATACCTGGCTCTTCCGTTTGCCTTGGCACGACACAGCGCCTGATCCGCCTGCGAAATCATCACATCGATAATTTGCTCCGGCTCAATAAACTCTGCCATATCGCCCATACCAAATGGACGGGTTTTCAGATGACAAACCCCGATACTGATTGAGATTTTTTCGTCGATCAGCTTTAACTGCGCCATCCCTGACATCAGCCGATCGCACACCACCCGGATCCCCTCCCGGTCCGTTTCGCCAAGCCAGATGATAAATTCATCGCCGCCATACCGGGCCACAGCATCATAACTCCTTAGCCCACGGCTCAACACTTCGGCAAATGCGGTCAGTACCTGATCCCCCAGCTGGTGACCATAACTGTCATTCAGGGAACGAAAATTATCGATATCAATCAGTAACATGGCCGATTCTGTTTCGGTCTGATACCGTCGTAACTGACTCATTGAGCGGGAAACCAGATCCATAAATACAGCGCGGTTCATAAGCTGCGTCTGAGGATCCACTGAAGCCATTTCTTTCAGCTTGAGATTGAGCTCCCGCAGCTGCTTTTCTTGCTTCAGGCGAACCAGCTCGACTTCTATCCAGCTTGCCATTAGCTGCAGCGCATCAATGTCTTTGTCCTGAAACTGCCGCGGGTAAGGTCCGGGACTGGAAAAATTCAGTGTTCCCCAGGTCATTTTTCCCATATGAATTGGAATCGCGATGTAGGATTCAAGACCAAACTGACGATATGCCGGGTGGCTGCCCAGAATGTCGCTCTGACCCACATGCTCGATGGCAACCACCCCTTCCGCTTCGCAGGTGACCGCACAGTAAGTCATTCCGAATTCAAAGGTGTCTCCCCGCTTGAGCGGCATATGATCAGGGCAGACACAGCTTTCGATGTAATACGTATCTCCTTCAATTCTTGCCAGGATGCCGATATCCAGGTTAAAACGCTCCAGACCCAGCCTGAGTAACATTTCAATCTGATAATCGAAGCCTTTGTCGTATGCCTGAGTGATTTCATGCAAGCGACGAATGACATTTTCACTTTCAGAATAATCAGTATGCATACATTCCCTTGTCTGTATTCCAGCGCAAATGGCTCATCGGCCCTGAAAAGGAATTGACTTAATTTCAGTGCAACTCCCGCTTGTCAATTTTAAAAGATAGCCTATGTAACCCCTTGCACAAAAAGAAATAACCTATGATTTCCCGGAATATCTAAAGCGATCACGCTCCTGAGGCCGGATATAAAAAACAGGCGTCCCGTCTGAGCGCTTCACGTTTTTGACGGCTTTACCTTTGACTCACGGACTGAACTTTGTCTCGAATGTCAGACCAGAACGCAGGATTGACCCTGCCGAATCAGCCTGCTGCCTATACTGAGGACAGCATGGAGCACATTGATTGAAAAGGACAAATCGATTCAACGCTTTTTGATATGGAGTACCCGACCATGTCTCAACTCTTATTTTGCAGGCGCCCGGGCTCGCTATCCGTACTAAGGCCTGCCGTCCTATGGCCTGTTTTGCTGCTCACCATTGCAGCAGACAGCCAGGCGAACAGCGTTCTCCCTGTGTCCAGCAGCAAACTGGCACTTCTGAGTACACAACAGCCCATTTACAATCCGCAGGTCCCCGTTGAGAAAAAGACCGGCCGCATTGACCGGGAAGAACTGCGCTCAGGAATCATGGACAGCCGTCGCACAATGAATGTGGATGCGTACCTTGCCCGTAAGAATCAGAAACAGATTGTGATTCCTGCCAATCGCTACCGGGTGGTCAGCAACATTCGGGTCACCCGCCCGTACGGCAACTGGTACCCGGGCTACGGTCAGTACAGAACCGACCAGGAAGCCACGAAATGGCTCGCCTTCACTGCCATTCATTTTGCGCTGCTGGATCAGCTCAGTGAAACGCAGCAGAGACGGCTCGAACAGGCACAGATTCAGGCCACGACCGTATCTGTTGGCAACTCAGTTCAGTGGCAGGATGGCAACGCTTCCGGCGCCGTGACGGTGACCCGGGAAGGCACCAGCACCAGCGGTCGTTATTGCCGGGAGTTTGTACAGGAAGTCACGGTAAGTCACGGGGCCGGACCTGCCGCCACCGGACAAGCCCGTACCATCTACAACACTCCCGCCCAGGTCAAAACGAAGCAGAATGAAACCATGCAGGCCATGGGGACGGCTTGCAGACTTCAAAATGGGAACTGGGAAATTGTCACCACAGGTTAAGAACCACAAGCAAATGGCTCCGGAGGTTTCCGGAGCCTGAATCATCATGGCAGGTTTACGCCTGTAATATCAGCAGCCCAAAATACACTACACAAGCCAGCACACTCATAGCTGCCCGCATGCCATGCAGTTTTCCCCAATGGTCCAGCAAGACGTAGGTTGACGCGGCGTCTTTGTTCAGCGCTGAAGAACGGAGTTGCCTGTTGATGGGCATCATCATCAGAAAGGTAAATGGAATGACCGCAAAAATGAATGCACCACCCAACAGCCACAACAATGAAGCCCCTGCTGCTGCGGCCGTGACGGCCGCCAGCGTTGAACACAATGCAAGACTGACCTGCATCTTCGCCGCACGCCGGTAACTGGACGGAAATTCGGTCGCGGCCAGTGCCGTACCGCATTCCATTCGGGCCAGATGTTCCACAAGGCTGATATAGCAAGCCGCGCCACAAAACAGACTGCCGCTGAACGCAGCTAAGGCGCCCGACAGTTCAGCCAATGTCATTCCCACTTCTGTCGACATCAGTGTTCAGTCCTTCAGCTGAAATGCCAGAACAAAATCGCCAAGCTTGGTGCCAATCGAACCATGGCCACCAGCGACAATCAGCACCATTTGTTCCCCCTGACTGTTCAGATAAGTCATTGGTGTCGCCTGTCCGCCGGCAGGAAGACGTGCTTTCCAGAGTTCCTCTCCGTCACTGAGGTCGTATGCCCGCAGGTAGTTATCGACCGCGGCCGCCATAAAGACAACCCCGCCTTTAGTAATCACCGGGCCGCCGATACCCGGTACCCCCATTTTCACAGGCAACGGCAAAGGGGTCAGATCCTGAATCGTTCCGTTCTTATGCTGATAAATCACTTTCCCCTGAGTTAAATCCGCACCGGCGACATAGCCCCAGGGCGGTTGCTGGCAGGGGACACCCAACGGCGACAGGAACGGCTTCAGTTCAACCGCATATTCCGCACCTTCATTCGCATTCACCCCATGTTCCCCGACATTCACTTCTCCCAGGTTCCCGGTACTTTTCGGAATGAGCGTCGAAGTAAATGCCAGATACAATGGCATACCGAACATCACCTGCCGTTCCGGATCCACGGCAATTCCCCCCCAGTTGAATACGCCAAAATTACCGGGAAAAACTATGGTGCCCTGTTCCGACGGCGGTGTATAACGGCCTTCATAGCGCAAGCTTCGGAACTGAATCCGGCAATACAGCTGATCGAGTACAGTCGCACCCCACATCTCTTTTTCTTCCAGCGGCGGCGGATTGAACGTCAGCGCTGATGCAGGCTGTGTCGGCGAGGCAAAGTCACCCGCAATGGTTCCCTGGGGCGCCGGGACTTCAGTGATTGGATAGATTGGCTCGCCCGTCGCCCGGTTCAGCACATAAACATCCCCTTGCTTTGTTGGGACAACCAGCCCCGGGAGCAATCCCTGACTGGTCTGAATATCCACCAGGCTGGGTTGTGCCGGTGTATCCATGTCCCACAAATCATGATGGACGAACTGCTGAACCCACACCGGCTTACCTGTCTCCAGGTTCAGCGCAACCACAGAAGTCGCGTATTTTTCTTCATCCGGAGTCCGGTACATCCCCAATTGATCCGGGGTACGGTTCCCCATCGGAAGGTAAATCAGCCCCAGGCTTTCATCAGCACTGGCAATCGACCAGCTGTTCGGAGAACTGGTGGCATACAGCTTGTCTTTGGCGATCGGTTTGGTGTCGGCCGGATTTGCCGCGTCCCAGTTCCACTTCAGCGCTCCGGATTTAACGTCATAGGCCCGGATCACCCCTGACGGTGAATTGATGTCATAGTTATCATTTACTGCACCTGCGACCACCACAACCCCTTTCGCAACCACCGGCGGAGACGTCGCGTAGTAATAGCCAGATTTCGGAAACGGCATATTGTGAAGGAGGTCAAGCACACCATCTTCCGCAAAACCTTTGCAGCGAGCGCCGGTTGCCGGATCCAGCGCAATTAATTTGGCATCGGATGTCGGCAGAAACAGCTGCGCATCACAATCCATACTGGCCAGCGTCTCTGCCTTTTTCGAGCCTGACGCCGTGATGATAGCCGGCTCTCCCTGTGCCGGCGGCAAATAGGAAACACCCCGGCAAGTCTGATGCTGTCTCTGGCTCTCGGTACCGACTTTAGCGTTATACACCCAGCGTCTTTCGCCGGTATCTGCATCCAGTGCCACCAGCCAGTTATGGGGCGTACAGAAATACAAGGCATTGCCAATCTTCAATGGTGTGGCTTCATAGGTGAACTCGCCGATATCGCCTTTCCCCTTGGTATCTCCGGTCTCATACTGCCAGGCCAGCTCCAGCCGGTTCACATTTTTCGGGGTGATCTGGTCCAGCGGTGAATAACGCTGACCAAAGTTACTGCGGCCATAACTGAACCAGTCCGCTTCAGGGGAAGTCCCGAGTGCCGGGTTTTGTACCAGCGGCGCCGTATTCAGCTTTCCTTCCAGCTGATGCGCATCATTGAAAAGACTGCCCAGGGTGACCAGTGCAACCAGCCACCAGTATCCGGTCAGCCGGCTGATCCGGGAGCGCCCCATCAGCCTGAAAGAAAACAGCAACGGGATCCCCAGAATCAGGAGCAGACCCAACCGGCTGGCAAGGGGCCACCAGTCGTACCCGGACTCCCATAACGCCCAGATGAGCGAGCCCAGCAAAAAGAGGCCATACAGTATCTGGGCATTTGCCCGTTTCGTTCTGATCTTTGCCGCCACAAGCAGCAGAACAACACCGGCGAGGGCAAAATACCAGCTGCCGCCCAGCGAGATTAACCATAATCCGCCTCCCAGCAGCACAAGCCCTATCAGTGAATAAAGGATTGCAACGAGCCCCATGCGCCAATTCCTTCTTCGGGTGATTCAGCAAAAACGGGGCGGATGCACTGAGCGCTCCGCGGCGTCAGCACAACGGCCCCTCTGGCTGCTTTGCTCTCAGATTCTGAGAGGACAACAACCTTTTAAAGCGTAGTCTATCCGCAAAGATGCACTGAAATTCAACCAGATGTGACGACAGAACGATACATCGTCTTACGGCTGTGACAAGGTGCCTGCCAGCGTATTAATCCAGCCCGCCCTGACCGGCTCATGAAAACAGAGCCAGATCCGCTGAAGACACTGATACGGACATCCTGTCGTCCTGATCGTCTGAAACCCGTTCTGCTCGGCAACGTAATCTGGCATGTAAGCCAGAAATGCCTGAGTCTTCATTAATGCCAGCAAGGCCGAAACGGAATCCACTCTGGCGCCGGTCCGCCGGGCAAAGGCTTCTTCGTGCCAGCCATCCGTACTCAGCTGACTGCCGGTTTCCCCATAAATTTTGCGCGTCGGAATCACAAAGGGATACGCAATCACTTCAGTGATAGGGATTGCCTGACCTGCTTTTTCGGCCAGCGGATGTGCTGTCCCCGCAGCAATCACAAACTGGCTGTCAGCCAGATGAATCGCCTGGATCCCCGCTACCATCGGCTGTTCATCCGACGTACTCACCAGCGCCACATCCACCTGATGACGGCGTAAACGCTCACAACCTTCATCCATGAACGCTTCGACCGTCACGTCTCCAAACCGGGAGAGCAAAGGCTGCGTGATCATGCCCAGAAAACGGGATTGCAACACTTCTGAGCCACTGCACCTCAGGTGCAGCCGCTGAGGTTGTCCCATTTCGGTTTCTATGGTGTCGTTGACAGCCAGCAGTTCCACCGCACGCTGGTGGAGCTGTCTGCCTGCCGACGTTAACCCCCACTGGCTGCCTGTCCGGTGGAACAGCTCCTGTTTGTAATAGCCTTCAATCCGCCGGATAACTTTAGACACTGTGCCCGGCTGCATCGACAGGACATGCGCCGCTTCCCGGAGGCTGGTCTGGCTGGCGACCGCCACAAATATTTTCAGATCGTCGATTTTCATGCTTGCTACCGTTTCCCAGACGGAAACACTTGTTGAAATCATGTTTCTTTATTCTACATGAGCATTCCATACACTGGACGCTGTTTCTTCAACACTTTGGCCGCGACAGGAGTTGCCATGGCATTCAAACGTTTTCAGCCGTTATCCGTTTCCCGGAACCTGACCCTCAAAAACAGACTGGTTTTACCGCCGATGGCTTCCCAGACAGCGAATACGGATGGCAAAGTCACCGAACAGACGCTGGCCCACTATGCACGTTTGTCCCGCTCTGGCGCCGGACTGCTGATGGTCGAATACAGCTTTGTTACTGAAGATGGCCGAAGTGAACCGCATCAGTTGGGTGCGCACGATGACAATTGTCTTCACGGCCTGACACAGCTCGCTTCCCTGCTGAAAGAAACCGGTGCTGTCGCCGGTTTACAACTCACACATTGCGGCGGTAAAACCACACCGGACGTCACCCCGGATATGATGGGTCCTTCCGGCATCACCGTTCCGGCTTACGACAGAGAGCTCACGGCACCGCGCGCCATGGAGAAAGCAGACATTGACCACTGGCAGCGCGCATTCATTGAAGCAGCCATACGCGCAGAAACCGCCGGTTTTGATCTGGTCGAGCTGCACTGCGCCCATGGTTATGGTCTGAATCAATGGTTATCACCGCTAACGAACCAGCGGCATGATGAATATGGCGGCTCACTGCGTAACCGTGCCCGGATGCTGCTCGAGATCGTTGCCAGTATCCGGCTGTTCAGCCCGGATCTGACCTTAATGGTCCGCGTCCCGGGACAGGACGGCTACCCGGATGGTCTGTCCCGGGAGGATATGGCTCAGGTGTGCGAATGGCTGGTTGAAGCCGGTGTCGCCTTGATCAATGTTTCTTCAGGCATCGGAGGCTGGAAACGCCCGAAAGACAAACGGGGCGAAGGGTATCTCGTTGATGATGCCGCGTACCTGAAACAGCAGTTAACCGTCCCTGTGATTGGTGTCGGCGGCATCGAAACGCCGGAGTATATTGAACAAGCACTGGCAAACCAGTGGCTCGATCTGGCAGCCGTCGGACGCTTTCTTCTGGCTGATCCGGATCATTTCCGGACCACGCTGCTGAGCGAACCAACAGTTCAGACCGCCTAAACGAAAAGCCCTCCTCGGAGGGCTTTCTTCGGTGAGAGAGATGGCATCCGGTTGATTGCTTCCTGATGACTGGCCTTACAGGGTTTTGACCAGCTCAGCCAGTTGCAGCGCACATTGCGACCAGCCTTCATGGAACCCCATTTCTTCGTGTTCTGCCCGGCTTTGTTCACTCCAGTGCTGAACCCTCGCGGTATAACGGGTTCCGCCCTCACAGGGTTCAAAGGTCAGCGTTACCGTCATAAAAGGCTTTTCAGAAACTTCCCAACCTGACACAAAGGCATCGGTAAAGACTAAACGTTTCCCCGGCACCACCTCCAGATAAACGCCTTGTGCCGGAAATTCCTGCCCGTCCGGACTGCGCATGACAATCAGGCTGAGTCCTCCGGGCCTGACATCCAGCGTTGCAGATGCCACCGACCAAGGCGCCGGGACGTACCAGACTTTCACCAGTTCCGGATCTGTCCAGGCCCGGAACACTTTCTCCGGTGTGGCCGGAATCACACAACTCAGTCCAAGTTCCTTTGCTGTACTAGTGGTCGAAATATCATCAAGCGTCATGGCAATATCCTTTTGATTGATTCAGCTGATGAACCATAGTCCAATTTTCGATGACCGGTGCCACAGATATTTCAGACACGCCTGACTTCATGACTGGGCTCACTGGCTTCTGACCAGCCATTCAGAGCGCGAAATCCGGTAAAGACAATGCTCCGCCAATTGATGATCGGCAGGCAACTTCGGGTGCAGAAAGTTCTGCAGGCAATCCGTCATCCCCAGTTTTTTCATGACACGCTGAGAAGGCAGATTCGAAAGCGCCGTAAACGCGTAGACATCCGGGGCATTTAAATCATCAAAGGCAAACTGCAGAGCCCGTTCCGCCGCTTCAGGGGCCAGGCCCTGGCCCCAGTATTCAGACGCAAGCCGCCAGCCAATCTCAACAAAAGGCGCATTGGGAATCTCCGAGTCCTGATAATGCAGTCCGACAAACCCAATAAAGGTCCCGGTTTCTTTCAGCTCGACAGCCCAGAACCCCCAGCCTTTTTCTTCAATCAGTGCTCGCGCACGATGAGCGGCCTGCTGACTTTCTTCCTCCGACAAAGTCGACGGGAAATAACGCATCACAGCCGGATCTGCCGACATCGCAGCAAAAGGAACCAGATCTTCATCTTTCCATGGCCGGATGATCAGCCGGGGTGTTTGTAACTCAATCATTCTTGACTCCATTGAATTCCCTGATTGTTATTGTTTCGTCCTGACAAAATTACCTTTACGCATTCAGGAGTTTGGCCATATAGATTTCATCGAAGAACGCACCTTCAACCCGCATCGAATCCCGCTTCACGCCTTCTTCCTGAAACCCTGCTGACACATACAGTTGCCGTGCCACTGTGTTATGTGCCATCACCGTCAGTTCGAGACGATGAAATGCATGGCTTTCAGCCCAGGTTTCCAGTGCACAGAGTAATTTTCGCCCGAGCCCCTTCCCTTGGTATGTCTGACGCACACCAATCACACAGTACATCGCATGCCGGTTCCGGTTTGCATGACCACCAATCCCCACCACAAACCCAGCTATCTGATTGTCCTCAGCTTCTGCCACAAACATCACCTGCTGGCGGCTTCCGGTAAACGCCTTGATGTGATCCGACTGCTGCGCGACAGTCAGCTGACGCTCACCCGGCTCGAATAACATAAAGGCTGTTTCTTCATCCAGTGTATAAAACAGCGCAACCAATGCCTCGGCATCTGACGTGGAAACCGGTCTGATATTCATACTTTCCCTGACTGCTGATAATTTTCATTTTCGGAACCAAACGGCCACAATATTAAACAGAAGGCATAAAAACAAGTGTAAAATCAGTCACTCGGGATGAAATTGCTTCAGCGCAGGTAATGGTGTGGAAGTCGGCGTGTATCATTTGTGGCTGAAAGATAAGCCAGAAAAAATAGGAATCAGCCCCGCAGCACTCACTGCAGGGCTGCAGGACTAGTCACTTTAAGTTAGTCACTTTGAATCAGTCACACTGAGAGACCATGACTTGCTCGGGCTGGCCCTGAGCATCAAACTGAAGGCTCCAGACATACCGGCCGGCTGCAGGCAACAGCGCAGAGGTATCTTTCCCGTAACTGCCTGTTGTCAGGACTGCTGCCTGCCCCGGCGTCAGTTCCAGTCCCTCTGCGGTATATTGCGGCGACCAGTCTTTGCTGGCGTACTGCATCCGGAAACTGCCCGCCTGTTCGCTGGTGATCACCTGATACAGATTCAGCCCTTTGTAGCTCAGCTGACGCCGGACCACATGTTTCCAGCCCGAATCCGTGAAATCCCCGACAACGAACAACGTTTCATTCACCGGCCCGGTTTCTGCTGCATCCGGCAGATCACACCGGGCCATGCGGCCGCTTCCTTTCAGCGCTGTTCCTGCTTCCACTTTTGCCAGAACAGGAGAAACCGGTAATTCTACGGCCAGGAAACGTGCCTCAAAACCGTTCAGCGGGATCTCATATTTTCCCGCTGACGGTGTAAAACGCTCGCCCGTCATCAGATCCGTTAATTCGCCTGCCGACCCCAATTCACCCGTTGTCAGTGTCCAGTGCGCTGTCTCTTCGGTCGTGCTGACCATATAAATCAGGGTATCGGTTCCCTTTTCTTTCCGGTCAACATAGACCTGCTCATTCGCCAGCACACTGATCCTGTCACCATCATACAGCGCCGGATGTGATGCCCGGAGTGCCATCAGACGGGCCACAAAGGCTTTCAGGTCAGACTGTCGGGCATTCAGCACAGCCGTCAGTCCCTCTATTTTCGCGCTGGAGCGGGCAACATGGTCATCACACAAGCCCATCACCGCACAGGTACTGTCCGGTGCTTTGTCGGCGAAATCCGGCACTTCATCTCCGATTTCATCCCCGTAATACAGCGTAATCGGGCCGCTGTACGCAGCGAGGAAAGACATCACGGCTTTGTGACGCTGCCAGTAGGCCTCATCTTCCGGCTCTGCAATTTTGCCGCGCTGTAACAAATCACCAAACCGTACCAGATCGTGATTGCCAAGCATCAGATTTGGCTGTGCATGGCTGGGATACAGACTGTGCAATGCCATGCCCTGCGCCAGCCAGTTGCCCCCTTTGCCACCCTGACTGTTTTCATTCACAGCAAAGGTTTCCACCAGCCGGTATCGCACCGGAAAATCGAATGCAGAACACAACGCAGGCATGCCTTCAGGGCCATAACCGGTCTGATTGATGTAGTTCTCGTTATTCCAGATTTCCGCGACAAGATAACCCAGCGGATGGACGGCTTCTCCTTCCGCATTGCGATAAGTCACCGACCGCGAAGTCTCATCAACGGTTTGTCTGATTTGCTGCCAGGCTTCAGGCGGGACCTGATAAGCCTGATCCAATCGCCAGCCGTCAATTTTCAAGGTTTTGATCCAGTACTCAGCCACCTCCTGATAAAACGGCAGACTTTCCGGATAACGCACCGGGTTACTGCCGCCCACGGGTTTCTTTCCTGTCGGAGAAGGCATGACATTGTCTTTGTGATGACCAAAAACACCGTCAAAGAACACATACATTCCCCGGGCATGCGCCTGATCGACCAGTTCCTTTGCCTGAGCCATCGAACCAAAACGCGGATCAATGGCGAAGTAATTTGTCGCATAATAGCCGGTTGCATCCAGCCGGTCGGCCCAATGGTCCTGTCCTTCGAGTGGCTTGGAATCAAACACAGGCGTCAGCCAAATGGCATTCATGCCCAGCGACTGAATATAATCCAGAGAATCAAGAATACCTTTCAGATCCCCCTGATGATGACTGGTACCGTACCCGGTCCCGTGACCAACGGCACTGTCACCATCGACAAAACTCTCGACCATAACCTGATAAATCCGCAATTGACTGGCTTCTGATGCCGTCCCGGATTGACAGGCATAAGGAATGCCCGGCAAAGCGCCCGCCCCTTCAACCGGTCCGGAACCGCCACAGCCGAGCAGCAATCCGGGTAACGCCACTGCCAGTGCACCCAGAATTAAATTTCTGCTTTTCACTTTTCTCTCCCTGTGAGGTGACTCTTATTCAACGTCATTATTGAGAAAACGGATGCGGAATAAATCAGCCCTGAATGATTTTTCAACGGCGTAGACGGGGGGATGGAGAAAAAATAGAGCACACCGGATGTTGACAGAGATCAATTAATTACCGGAATATCAATGAGAATATTTTTACCTAAATTTAACTTGGCAAAACATTTACATCAAGAATTATAAAGATAACAATCAATAATAAAACAAATCAAAACAACAGCCTCTATTTGTCTGAATCCTATGAACACAACATGTAAAGAAAATGATGAAAGTCCGCCGAAAACATCTGTAAAGTACTCGCTGATCGCTTCATTGCTCGCATGCTTCATTTTGGCTGTCAGTTTTAGCGGCATTTATTTGCATGCAAGAAACAGTCTGCAAAGCATCGTTGCGGAAAAAGAAGCCATTATCATGTCTCTGCTTCAGAACATCATTGATGAAGCCGTGAACACAACCTATCAGGCTTCGCTTTTACTCAAAGCACCTTGCAACAGCCAGACAACAGACCAGTTAAAACGCATTGCCACGCTCGCACCGAACATTCGCTCAGTGAATCTGATCCGGGATAATTACATTTACTGTTCATCTCTGTTCGACCGGGAATTGCAAAAAAGCGAAAAAACTTATTTTCAAGTTGAAGACAGAGTATTCCTCAAAACACACAATTATTTCAGTCCCAATGAAAAAATTCTCTTCATCAGCCATCAGCAAGACGAACGTTTTGCGATAGCCAGTATTGATATTCAAAATATTAAAAAGCTGCTCAACACCATCGGCAACCATATTCCTCTGACGATCACGCTGAATAATCATCAGAACGTCACCTACAGCACCGTTTTTTCCCCTGAGACCAGCGGCACACAGATAACGCTGAACTCCGACAACGGGCGACTCAGTATTAGTTCCGTCCTCACTGAAAACATGTATCTGAGCCATTTGGCAGATACATTTTCGCTGCCGTTAATACTTAGTCTGATTGTCGCAGCCTCCGCCGGAAGCTTCTTTTATCAGCACCTGAACCGCCCACTTTCTCTTCGGGAAGAATTACATCGGGCGGTCTCCAGTGATGATTTCAAGCCACTGCTGCAACCGATTGTTAACCCGCAGGGCGAAATCTGTGGTGCGGAAGTCCTGCTGCGCTGGTATCACCCGAATCAGGGTTTCATCATGCCAGACCAGTTTATTCCGCTGGCTGAAACGACCGGGTTGATTCATGAAATGACGTCACAGGCACTCAGCAAAATCCAGAATCACCTTGCTCAGAATCAACAGCTTCTGCCGGACGGGTTTCATCTGGCCATTAATATCAGCCCGGGACAATGCAAAGGCCTGGCGTTTTATGAGGACTGCCGGCACTTTCTATCCGCTTTCCCGAATGGCAAAGTCAGACTCATTATCGAACTGACCGAGCGCCAATGGGTTCAGGACATCCAGCAGGCCGCCCTGCTGTTCGAAAAATTGCATGCACTGGGCGCACAAATAGCGCTGGATGACTTTGGTACCGGCCACTCTTCACTCAGCTATATCAATCAGTTCGATATCGATATCATCAAGATTGATAAAAGCTTTATACGCCAGATTGGCTCGGTCGACGTGCCAAGCCATATCGTGGACAACGTGCTTGATCTGGCAGAACGGCTGAACATTGAAGTTGTGGCCGAAGGCGTTGAAAACCGGATTCAGGAAACGTATCTGAAAAAACGTCACATTCAGTATTTTCAGGGATATCTGTACGACAAACCCCTGGCACCGGAAATTTTCATCGAGAGATTACAGCGACAGTCCAAGCAGCAGCACTGCCTGGCTGAAGAATAAACAGACAGGGGAAAACCCCCTGTCTGCCGGAGAGTCACATCAAACTTTAAAGTAAGCCAGATGCTGGTTCAGAACTTCTGAGGCTTCTGCCATGGCCTGACTTTCCTGCGCCAGATTCATAGACGCTTCTTTCATGGCATTGGCAGACAGATGAATACTGCTGACGTTTTCATTCATCTCATTTGCGACAATGCCCTGCTGTTCTGCTGCCGCCGCAATCAGTACAACCCGGTCTGTCGTTTCGTTCAGATCGGCAACCATGGTGTCAAAAGTCGCCCGGGTTTCCAGCGCAACATCCACACAGGAAGCCGCCTGATGATGACTGGACTGCATGGTCTGGCTGGACTGCTCAGCAATCTGCGTCAGGCGGTCAATACTGGCTTTCACTTCTGAGGTAGACTGCTGGGTACGGCTGGCAAGATTTCGGACTTCATCTGCTACCACCGCAAAGCCTCGACCCATTTCACCCGCTCTTGCCGCTTCAATGGCCGCGTTCAGTGCGAGCAGATTGGTCTGTTCAGACACGTCCTGAATCACGTTCACAACCGCATGAATTTCTTTCACGCCATTCAGCAATTGATTCACCAGGCTGTCCGCTTCCGTAATGTTTTCAGCCACCGACTGAATGTTGTCACTGGTCGCTTTCATCTGAATGCTGCTGTCATGTGCCTGCGACGACACGCCTTTTGTCGCTTCCGAAGTACTTTCTGCGTTTTGTGCGACATCATTGATTGTCGCAGACATTTCATTCATTGCCGCAGACAACTGCTCCAGCTGAAGATGCTGGGATTCAACACTGGATGCCGTTTCCTCGCTGGCCCCGGCAATCCTGCTGGCCATATCACGGGAATGGGCCGCCGATTCACTGGCCACTTTGATCGCCGACTGCAATTTATCCAGCATGCGGTCGACTTCATTGCCCATCACACCCAGCTCATCTTTACGGTTTTTCCTGAGCCTGACTTTCAGATTGCCATCCGCAATATCGTGCACTTTATCCACCAGCGCATTCAGCGGGGCCACAATATCACGAGCCAGCACATATCCCACTAAACCCAGCATGAGAATCGCAATGACAGCAAAACCAGCCTCTTTCGCCAGACTGAGATAGAACGCATCCTGAATATCTGAAACCAGAATGCCGGAGCCCAGAATCCACTCCCACTCAGAGAAATACATGACATAAGAGATTTTATCGTGCAGGCGACCGTCCGGAGACCGCCAGGTATAATCCAGGAAGCCCTGTCCGTACGAGGCCGCAATCTGAGCCATTTCCTGCCAGTGGAATTTTCCTGAACCGTCACGAATGGTCGACGCATCAGCGCCGTTCAGCTCAGGTTTCAAAGGATGCAGGATCACTCTCTGACGAGGATTGGTGATCCAGAAGTAGTTGTCACCATCATAACGCAGCTGCTCAATGGCTTGCTTCGCCATCGTCTGTGCCTGTTCTTTCCCCAGCACACTCTCTTGTCCCGCAAAATACTGAACAATACTCTGCGCCGTTTCGACCTGAGCCCGCAATTTATCCTGCCGCTCCTGAAACGACGCTGAGCGTTGTAATGTCAGGTTGTAGATACAGACAGAGACGATAATGCCTGCTGCAATCGCCACAAGCAGCTGTAGCTTTATTTTTATTGAGATGTTCCCTAATTTCACGCTGTCACCTTGCCGTAATAAGCAACAAAGTGACTATTGTGACTCAGAAAATCGCCAGATTTGTTATCTGAAATCAAAGAAAAAAGAAAAGCATACCCTTAAGCAATCTCGCAAAATAAGTATATGCGAATACGGTCATATAATGTTGTAACTATGTAACTAATCTTCATCCTCAACGAGTGCTGCCCGCTGCACAATCTCAGTGGGGAAACCATCAATGCTCGACTGGTTTTTTTTACGCCAGTACCTTTTGATACCATCCGGACCATGCTTATCAGCCCAATCGTCCAGCTGGTGACGATCACTGACAAAATCATAATAAGGGACAGACATGCCACACGATGTCTGGACACGCTCGATATCCTGAATAAAGATCTGCCGGGCACCAACATACTCCGGAAACAGGGCAATATATTCTGGCCACTCTGCGTCTCCCGGGTGCAACATTCTGGCCTCACCATAGGTCCGCAAAATCAGCGGCGCACCTTCGAAGGCACAAAACATAATCGTCATTCGTCTGATCTTTAAGATATGCGCCGCAGATTCATTTCCGCTCCCGGTTAAATTCAACCAGGCAATTTGATTGGGGCCAAGCACACGAAGGCTGTCACACCCCTTCGGTGAAATATTGACACTCCCGGTCTCAGCCGCCGTGCCAACAAAGTAAATCTTCTGCTGCTCAATAAAATCGATGTGCTTATCAGTCAGCGCTTCAAAAAATTTACCCATTCCATTTTCCTTTTGTTTTCAATCACTACTGCACAGGCTTCAGCCATGAAAAAGAGCGCCGTAAAAAATCAGTCGCTTCACTGGTAATCATTTCACCATGTGACAACACAATCACTTCAGGTTCCCAACGCAGCATCTGCTCAAGATGTTGCCTGGCTTCAGCTTTACTGAACGCGAAACTCAAACGCCAATCCAGGGGTGTTTTGCCATGAGGTGCCATCACACCGGCTCCTTTTGCAATCAGTCGTTGCCAGGGCTTGAATGCATCTGAGGGGAAGTTTTCGATCAAGTCCGTCAGAATCAAGGTGCGGCTGGCCTGGTGAAAAAACACACATTCCTGCATCGCTTTCGAACCGGTAAACAACAAGTGCTGAATCTCAGGCTGCCAGGGATACATCTGCTCTGTTTTCAGCGAAGCATGAAACACCAGATCCTGACGTTTCTTTATCACCTCATCAGTGCCGTAAGTCAGTGCACCGGGAAAAGCCTGCTGCCATTGTTCAATGAACAAGTGATGCAGGTGATTCGGGGCAATCAGATATGCCACCTCACCCAATTCACTGACTCGCTGAATCAATTGTGGCGTCAGCTCAATCGGACTGTGTATCCAGAGCTTGCCGTCCGGCAGCACAACCACAGTCATTCGTGTCGTATAAGGCAACGTGAAAAAAGGAACAGCCTTACCATCAGCAATCCAGACTGACTCGTTGAGCGCGTACATGGTTTCACCTGAGCGATATTTTATATGAGCCAGTAATCATATCACTATCAGGATAAATATCGCCAGAAAATCTGAAAAGAGATTATAAAAACAGATAGTTAGCGTGGAGGCGACTGACTCATCGCCTCCATGGGGAGCAAAAATTAAACCGGTTCGAATCGCGTGGCTTCAAAACTGTTCAGGATGCGATGGACCAGATAGGTCACCAGTAAGGTTGCGACGATCGCGAAAAAGATACTGCTGACACGATAAAGGGCGCTGAATATTAAATCATTCCCGGGCGTCAGATACTGACCAAACAAAATACCCAGCGTTGTCAGTCCGCCGAAGCCTGCACCTGAGCCGCTGGACTCTTTGACGTGCATATAGCTGAAAATCATCGCCCCAATCCATAGCAGCGGAATAATCAGCACCAGCATATCTGCCCAGTCATAAAGAAACAGCTGACCGGCGACCCCAAAGCTGACCCCGAGCAAGGTGCCCATCGCCCGCTTTCTTGCATACCCCAGAGCCCCGTTCCAGTGCATCGGAAAAAGTAATAACAAAGTCGTTGCCTGGGCAGACATGGAATCATTGAGATCGAAAACCTGAAACACCAGAAACGATAATGTTGCGATACTGGCCCCCATCAGGGCTTCATGCCGCATCCGGTGAGACCCTTTGGGTTCTGCCGGACGTGGCGGCGGCTGACGAGGTTCAGCATCCGGAATCAGAAAGGTCACCAGATAAGCAATAATGACCGACAGGACGCTGGCCAGCAGGTTGCCGAAGATCAGTTCATTCAAATCTACGCCCGGATAACTGGCGAAATGCAGCATGATACTGAGGCTCAGAACACTGTTTGCTCCGAAAAGAAACAGCGGACCTTTCGACATACACGCAAATTTATAAAGAAAAAGCACAAAGGCGATCAGGGTCATCATGCCGGGATGGCCGCCAAAAAGGCCGCCCAGAATACCCACTTCCAGCCCGCAGACGATTGCTGCTGCAAACAACTGACGGGCAGCATGCGCACTCATCACCGGCACCATCCCCAGGAGCAGCATGGGTACGACGGTAAAAAACACGCCGTAATTCCAGCCAAATAACTTACTGATGGTGAAGCCAACCGTGGCGCCAGTTGCGATTCTCAGACATTGCCGGAAATCATTTTCCGACATGGGGTGATCCCATAACTTCATGGCGCCTCCGGTTAGTAAATGTAATGCAGCGTACTCAGAAACTTAATCTGCGCCCGGGCAAACCAGGCAAATATGCCGTTTTCAGGCACCAGCTGGACTGTCGCTCTTGCACCTGCAGGTAATTTCGCCGGGAAATCACCGTCTACACTGAGGTGAAGGCGCATGCGTTGTGCATCCCGTACCCACCGGTTGGACTGTGTTGGCGCGGCAAGACGGCCATTGGCATCAAACTGCCCCGAACTGACCCCTGCATCCAGGCTGCTGATACGGGCATCAAAAACCTGGCCGGGCTGGCTGTCAAACGCAATCAATGCCTGACTGTTGTGCGAGAAATGGCGGAGACTTTTCTCACGGAAATCCGCGATGATATCCACGTCATCAGAAACCAGCGCGACCAGCGGATTTCCGGATACCGCATAAGCACCTTTTTCCAGTTGCAGGTTGGTGATCACACCATCGTGTCTCGCCACAACCCGGGTGTAAGACAAGTTCAGTTCAGCCTGTTCAAGCTGGTTCTTCGCGACGCGTATGTTCAGGTTACCTGCCCCCGTATCGCCACGGCTGACTTTCAGCTCTTGCAAACGCGCTTCGGATGCAACCAAATTCGCTTTTGCTGCTAACGATGCACTTTGCGCATCATCGCGTAACTGACGTGACGTACCGTTGCGGAGAAAAAGAGTATTGAGGCGGTTTGCTTCGCGCTCTTTCTGCTGCAGCACAGCTTCGTTGGCTTTCACATTCGCCTGGGCAGCCTGAATCGAGGCATCCAGCTGAGCATTATTCTGAGTTACCTTTTCCAGTTTCAGCCGTGCCTGCTCAACAGCCAGTTTGTATGGTGCCGGATCAATATCAAAGAGGATGTCCCCTTTGTGTACAGCCTGATTATTGGTGACGTAAATATCGGTAATCTGACCGCTGACACGCGGAGCAACTTTCGTGACAACACGTGTTGCCATCGCCTGAGGGGTCAGCGGCATGGCCAGATCGGCCATCAGGAAATAGCCGAAGACAAATACAAACGCAAAACAGGCATATTTTATCCAGCGCGCAAATTTCTGATCAGGGGTCATAGGCTTTTACTTCTCCGGTGATGATTGGTCAGTATCCTGACTAAGAAAATCGAGCGCGTTATGGGCAATCTGCTCCAGAATCAGGCTCAGCATCTGAGACTCCTGATCATTGATATGGTTGAGCAACCTGCTCCGAACCTGCAAAATCCGGGTTTCCATCTGACTGATCAAAAGACGCCCTTCATCGGTCAGACTGACAATGCGGGCCCGTTTATCCGTCTCGCAGCAACGGCGGGTCACCAGTGATTGATCTTCAAGATGTTTCAGGGTGCGCATCAGTGAAGCCAGCTCAATTTCCAGTGCCTCTGCCAGCGTCTTCTGGCTCACGTTGTCTCCGAGCCGCTGCAGCTTCCATAACGCTGTCCAGCGAGGATACGTCAGTCCCAGAGGGGCCAGCTCACGATCCGCCACTGTTTTCCATAACCGGGATACCCGGCCTAACTGCTCTGCCACGGGCAAATCCCGAAGAATATTGACATCCTGAACCATCATTCACCGCCTTAATTACTTAGCATGCTAAGCAATATAATATAGTTAGCAGGCTAAGTAAATTATTTGTGCGTTCAATCACACATTTCTTGTACAAGTATTCTGACGCAACCGCCGTCTTCATGGTGGCGCAAAGGACATTGCTGCGATGAGAAATTCAGAAGCAAATCCGGTTTTCTCAAAGCATCACATCTTTGAAATCAATGCATTGGCGATAAACTGAACTCTTGCTATTCTGCATGTTTCATGTGGCAAGCAGTGGATGAAAGTGTGATTAAGAACAATGAACTGGCCATCGGCATTGATTTAGGCACAACAAACAGTGCCATTGCTGTCTGGCGTCACGGAAAGCCTGAGCTCATTCCCAATGCACTGGGAAGTTATCTAACCCCATCTGTAGTCAGTATTGATGAAAAAGGGCAAGTCCTCATTGGTGATGCGGCACGCTCCCGCCTGATCACACGTCCGCAGGAAACTGCCTCAGCCTTTAAACGCTTCCTGGGCACAGAGAAAACCTATCAGCTCGGCAAAGCACGTTACACTCCGACTGAACTGTGTTCATTAATTCTGCGATCCCTGAAAGATGATGCTGAAACCTTCCTCGGTGAAAGTGTCAGAGAAGTGGTGATTTCTGTTCCGGCTTACTTCAGTGACCAGCAACGGAAGCAGGTACATCAAGCCGCTGAGCTGGCCGGATTGATCGCCGTCAGACTCATCAATGAACCCACAGCCGCCTGTCTTGCATACAGCCTGCACGAAACCCATGAGCGTCGTTTTCTGGTGTTCGATCTTGGTGGCGGGACCTTTGATGTGACGGTTGTGGAACATCAGGATGGTTTTGTCGATGTGCGTGCCTCCGCTGGTGATAACCAACTCGGCGGAGAAGATTTTACCCGTCAGCTCGCTGAATATGTGATCGATCAGCTAAAAGCAAACGCGCGAGATCTCAGTCTGTACGACATGGCTAAAATCGTCAGTGCGTGTGAAGCAGCGAAAAAGCAAAACGATCCGGACTTCATCATTCGTCTTGCGGAGCCATTTAACCGGGACTTTTCCCTCACACCCTTTCAACTGGAAGAGATTTGGAAAAGCACCCTGTTGAGATTATCTCAGCCATTGCGTCGCGCAATGAGTGATGCCCGTATCAGTACAGAAGACATTGATGAGCTGATTTTCGTTGGCGGAGCAACCCGGCTTCGTCAGGTACAACAACTGGCGACACGTCTGATTGGGCGCTTCGGGCAGAATACGCTCGATCCCGATCTGGTTGTCGCCATGGGTGCGGCTACCCAGGCAGCCTGTCGTTTGCGTGACGCGGCAGTTGAAGAAATCGTCCTGACCGATGTCTGCCCTTTCAGTCTGGGGATTGCTGCCAACCGGGATGGCCAGACGGATGTGTTCAGCCCTATCATTGAACGGAATACAGTCATCCCGACATCCCGGGTAGAACGCTTCAGTACAGCCTACGATCAGCAAACCAAAGTTCGCATTGCCCTGTATCAGGGCGAACGTTTCTGGGCGCGTGAAAACATCTTCATCAGTGATTTTGAGATTGAAGTACCGGCCAACCGGGCCGGAGCCGAATCTATTGATGTGCGCTTCAGTTACGACATCAATGGCTTGCTGGAAGTCGACGTCACCATTTTGTCCACCGACACCACGATCCAGAAAGTGATTGATCGGACACCTGTCGGCATGAGCGATGCCGACAAACGCGCCAGCCATGAGCGGCTTGCCAAACTCAAATCACATCCGCGGGATAAACTGCCGAATATTGCCCTGACAGAAAGGCTCAACAGGCTGTATGAAGAAAAACTGGCCCATGAAAGACAAATGGTCGAACAGCTTATTCTGCACTTCACACAGGCTCTGGAAAGCCAGCATGAGTCAACCATCAACGATGTGAGAAAAAACATCGAGCAACAATTGAAGATGTGGGGATTTCACTAACACACTGAAAACGTGCCAACAAAAAAGGGGAATATGATGGCATATTCCCCTTTTTTTCAGCATTGCGTTGTAAAGTTTTGAAGTGTCGTTTCTGGCTTAGGATACGCGATGTACCACGAGCGAATATCCTTGATGATTTGATATCCGCATTTCTCCTCAATAACTGCGCCCCGAATGGCTTCTACCCCAGCATCATTTTCTATCAGGAAGGTCTGCTGCTTCGATTTCGCTGAAGTATACTTTCCACTGAGCTCATTTTTAATGATGTATATTGTCCCCTTTAGCATAGAAGATAATAATTGTGCTAACTGTTTACGATCGCCATTTAAAATAGCATTTCGTTGCGATTCATCTAAATGAGGTCCATAGACCTGAATCAGATTCTTGTACGTGACATCAGTATTATCTTCATTTGGCAACCATACAATCGACTTCAAAGACAGCTTATTCATGTCAGTATTACTGAAAAATATAGGCTTGACTCTGAACGTCTGAGTCATTTCCGGTGCGACTTGAAATAAAGACGTCCCATACTCCCCAACCAGTTCTGCTAAAGGAATATCTTTGGTTACATCAATGAGCGGTAAGATTTTCTGGTTGGCTTTTTCCTGTTCCTGAGCCAGTTTTTCAGTTCTTTGGGACTGAATGATAGCGGAATGAGTACCGACTTGTGCCAGCAACCCGACAACTCCAGCACCTCCCTGGTACATCATCGGCGTCGAATCCACTGAATCATCAGGCAGGTATACGCCCCGCATATCAACGAATGTGGCATCCTCAAAACTGAACTGAAATTCAGACTCTGAAATGGTACTATTCGACAGCTGATTGGTATATCTCGCATAGTCATCCCGGTAAGGGGTACTGCCGCACCCCACCAGTGAAACCGCGGTTAACGTCAAGAGGAATTGATATAATCTCATTTGTTAACCTTGCTTGCTTAAATCGCTTGTTGAATATTATGTTTCACATTTTCAACAGCCTGATAATAGGACATTGTTACACTTGGAAAACTCATCGGTTCATCCCAATTACCCTTCGGCTGTACTTTTTCATTAATCTCTAAATACTGAACATAAGCATTTGTGTTCAGATCAACGGCATATAATAAACCGCGTACATAGCCTTGAGGGTCAGTATTCGGGAAATAATTGCTAAAGCTACGATATGCGCCATGCTGAGAAATCTGCAATACAACCAGTACATCCAGGTTCATCGTTTGTTTAAGATTCGTAAAGTCTTTCTGTGCATAACCCAGCCCCTTATCTGAATCTTTCAGATCCTCAATATTCATACCCAAGTCAACCAGTTTTACCTGATTGGAATTTGATGCATACTCAGACAGGACCAGATCTTTGATTTTATCCAGTTCTTCATTCGTTAATGTGCTTTCCAGATGCGTATCGAGATCACTTGTTAATGCCGAAGCAACACCGTAGCAAAGCAAACAACTTGCTCCAAAAATATGTGTTGTCGGCTTGTCCGCTGGCTGAATATAAACAACACCAATTTTCATATCTTTTGAAAGCAGATTTTTATCCAATTGGACAGCTGGCTGAGGCGTAACCGCACACGCAGACAGAAAAAGAGCAAAACAAAAAATGACAATCCCTTTCAAATATTTCACTGTTGTTTTCATTATTTCCCCACTATTTGATCAATAATGTACATTAATTATGCACATCTTTTATTTTCACCACATGCACCATTTATCAGGTTGAAAAATTGAACTCACCACTGATAAAAAACACCTTACCCAGCAGTGGAACATTAGAAACACCCGTCAAAATTCTGACAGAATTTACTTGATTAGCTCAGTCTAATCAATTGAATTATCTGGATAATTATTTATCAAGACAGTTTTTGATGAAAATCTATGCAATCTTTTCAAACGCATGTTCTATGCAACATTTATTTTACAATTTGCCGCCGCCAAATAAAAAAGAGGCCATTTGGCCTCTTTCCTGTGGTTTATCTCTTTTTCTCTTTTAACCCAAGCACCTTACGTAAGTTTACTATCCGGGATTTCACAACTCTTTTCTCCCACCCCCCATTTGCCAGCAGATCGGTTAATCCATAGGTGGTTGAAAAAAGCGTCACTATCGTCACAATCGCGCAAAACAAAGATTGAGAGCTCTGAGCAACCCACAGCACGGCTCCGGAATAAAGGACAAACTTATATTTATTCCGTTTTTCAATCATTGCAGATGATATCTGCCATAACAGATAAACAAAAAGCGGGGTAAAAAAGAGTTTCGCAAAGGAGCGGCCTGAATGGCTGAGGTGAAAAATGTCTTGCTTCCCTAGCTCACCAAATGTGGAAGGAAATGAGAACAGCCAGGCGGTACAAAAGACGACCAGCAAACACAGCAAGTTTATTTTGCTGAATGCCACAGCTTTTTTACCTTTCACCTGAATATCCTGTTCAAGCCGACGCTGATACATCGCTTCTAAATGCGCAATGGCGACATCCGTAGTCTCGCGTTGCAGATCCGTTTGTAACTCACGCCGATGCGAGAACATCTTCAACGATGAAAGATCGTACCCTTTTTCGCCTAGTCCCAGATGAAGCTGAGTCAGCAAATGATACATCGGATAATGAAAATTCTTTGCCTCATCAACCGGAGAGTAATCCGCCATCTCTGCAGGAGGGATAAACCACGCTTTATCTTTCGTCAACAGAGCATGCATAAAGCCTGGTTCAGTAACCAGATAGCTTTCTTGTTCCAGCCCTTTCTCAGCTCTCAGCCGCAGCAACGACTGCTGCTGCCAGGCAACCGCATCCTCAAAATGCGGGTGTCGGTCCAGCGCCGCAGCGGTAAGATTCCAGTAAACAATCGCCTCATCGAAATGCTCACGCTCCAGTAGACGAGACAGGGCGCAACATGCTGCGACCTCTCCGGCTTTGGCCAGTTCAGTTAATTGTGGCTGATCACAGGTCCGCGTCAGCAAAGTGATTTGAGCATCAAGAATGGAGCGGAACACAAACTGTTCCGGATGTTCATCCAGTGCCCGGAGCGCATCAGGCAGATAGGTCTGCGGTTGTGCGGCAAACGGAAGTAATTTGGCAAAGGGTCCGTCCCGTTGTGACTCAGGCAATGATGGTAATGCATCAATAATTGCCTGTCTGGCCAGACCCACAGGTGACATGTGTGTGAAACAGAACAGTGTCCAGTCAAACATGCCTTCAAAAGGTCTATCCTGCCAGCAACTGGACAAACGGAAGTCCGGATTTGCACATCTGAAAAAGCTGAGTGAGTCCGCATACATGGGATAAGACGACACTTCCCAGAGCTCTTCCCGGACCAGAATTTCCTCATCCATTAACCGGTAAAACCAACTGTCCGGAATAACAGGATGACGGATGACACATTCCAGCCATTCTGCCTTTGTCTGGGAGTTGACTTCATCACCCGTCAGAGGCTCCACATCAAAGAATGCATCTGTTTCGTAAGACGAAAGTTTCTGCCGCAGCGACAGGCAGCCCGTTTGCAAGGCCAGTTTTTGTTCAATCCAGTGCAGTGTCAGCGTTACCAACCGCGTTGAATCTGCGTCAGTTTCCGCTGTGGAGAGCTGCTTCCTGAGACTTTCGATCCAGGCCCAACTGCCTGATCGGCCCGCCCAGAAGGCTTTCACCATCAGTGCAGGCAAGCCGTCCAGCCCGGCAAAATCAAGCCGGTGATTAAACGCCGGATGATCATATTCAGTCAGTTGCCCGAACAACCAGTCAAAAAGCCGGCGATCAACATCTGACTCAGGCGCCGGAAATAACCTGCGTTCCGCACGCCAGTAAACCGGCGGTAGCGGCTGCCACTGTTGCCGCAGGAAGGCATAACATAAGGCCAGCATGTTCTGATTACCCAATGTGCGCTGATACTGTATTTCTGCCACTTCTGCAAAGGCATTCAGGGTCAGTAAGCGGTCAGTCACCTGATCAACTGCTTCTGTATGGCCCAGCCGGACACTAATTTCCCCAATGACTTCCCATTGCTCGATTGCCAGACTCTCAGCAGGTGATGCAATCAAGCGCTCAATCATCTGGCCTGTGATTGTTTCAGGGTAAGTATTTGTGGCCAGGAAAGCTTGCAGTAAACTGACCTGATACTGAACTGAGGGCAGCACCAAAGCCGGCATCGGCTGATGCACCACTTGCCGCAGAGCTTCCGTATCCCCGTACCCCAATGCAATATGGAAAGGACGCAGAAAACTCAGCGCTGCACGCTGTTCAGCGCCGGACAAAACACTCAGATGTGACAGGTCAACGGACATTTCCTGTTTTCGCCAGCTGTTCAGAAATTCTCCGACTTCGCTTTGCTGCTGCGTGCCGGTAAGCAGCAACTGCCAGCTTAGTCCTTGCCACAACCACTCAATGACTTCGCCGGGCAACCAGCGGTTTGCCAGAACAATGTCGACAGCTGCATCTGAGATATGCTGTTGCTGAGAAATCGACAACATCTGAATCTGTTCAATCCAGCTCAGCCACTGTTCAGGCTGAAAACGACGTTCCGGATCTGCCAGAAGCCTGTTGAGCGCTTCCTCAAACGGGTGATGCGGATCCGGTTGTCTCTCAGACACACCGACTTCCTGTACCGCCTGACTGTCAGCGGCATCTTCAATCGACAGTTCCAATACTGTCTCCGGGACCGTTTCCTGAACGTTTTCTCTGGCCTGATTTAAAGACACCAGCGCTTTCTCATACGCTTCACGGACCCGCTGAAATCCTTCCGGATCCTCTTCAGGATGGTGCTGTCGCAGCTTTACTCGATAGGCTTTTTTAATTGCCTGCGCATCGTTCGTTTCTTCTATCTCGAGGATGTCCCACACACTCACGCTCAGTCCTCTTTTTCTTCGTTCAATAATGCCGCCAATGATTCAGGCACCCGAATTTCCGGTAAGGCCGTATGCCATGCTAATGCCGGAATGGGAATATCCGGGTCCGATTCAATCGTCTCAAAGAAATTACTGACCCCAATATTGAAACCGTTATTCAGCAGGTAAGGAATATTGACCAGATCATCATCATTATCATTCATATATTCCCAGTAATTTCGCCCGAAAATAAAACTTTGAAGGTACTGTTCCCAGCTGGAAAAATGATGTTGGATCTGACGACACAAATAATTCAGCAGAAAAGCAAACTCTTCCTGAGTCACCTGCCCGACGGCATAACCGGCCCGGGTCAGAAAAGATCCCCGGCAATAATCCCACGCCCTGAAGCCCGCTTCGCCTACATGACGATAGACAACATCCACATAACGCATTTCTGCCTTCGCAACCTCGCTCTCCACCCCGTCAATCCGGCGCAGCCATTGTGCATTCGTCATACATGCGCGTCGGCTGAATTCATGACTCCAGATACTGCCATGAACATCAGCCATGGCCAGTTGATGAATCATTTGATGCCATTCGCGACGACTTTCAATATTCCAGGAGTTCGAAAAACTTTGAGCCCATTCTTCAAGACCATCCTGAGTCTTCTTCATTCCGGGAATATCGTAATCGTACATTTCCCGGTTATAACTGATTTGTGGCGAAGTAATTGCTAACCACCACTGACAATGTGGCAAATTGGCATCAAAAGTATACTGGGGTGAAGGCATTCCCGTTCCCTGACAATATTCAATGAGAACAGTAGAATAGCTTGATTCGTATTCAGCGCCAATGAAGGTTTCAGGTCAGGTCTAATTAAAGTGAGGCTGGTTAGAAAAAGAAGGATTCAGTTTAAGGTTCTGTCCTCCGTGTCCCTGAAATTTCATCATGCTCAACCGAAAACCAATCTGTCGTTCCGAACTCAAAGACAGGCAGCGAGCTATTCGCGACGTCGGTTACCCAGAAAGATCATGTGATTCAGAAATAAAAAAGGCCGCATCATCGATGCAGCCAAATCAAAAAATACTTCAATTAATCATCTTTGTCGTATTCAGGAACGGACATCCTCATCTTTGATAAAAATCATTTTGAAATTCATTCTTTGTGACCCGTAAATCCTGAATGATACGTTCATTAAACATGACAGAGTATTTTACCTCACGCCAAAGAACATACGCCGTCATTCAGTGTGAATTCAATTTCTGTTTACGACCGGGTTAACCACATTTTCTTTTTCCCCATCAGTTCATCCAGATAACCCAGAACATTGGGAAACCACACAATCAGCTCCAGCAACATGGTTGCAAAAGCGATAGACAGCAATCCCCGATGGGTCTGAGTGACCTGATTTCGGTAATGCCGTGCATAACATTGATAAAGCAGCAAATAAATGAGCAAAGTAAAGCAGCCCAGGACCAGTGGTAACAGAATATTCAGATAAATCAGTACAGGAATTAACAGTAAACCCGGCGGAAAAATATACTGAAGTGTGGTGATTAAAAACCAGGGGGTCGAGGCAACACCAGACCACGGGGATACATGCCAGGCTGCTGAAAATGCTTCCACTCGACCCCGGGCCCAGCGTCTGCGCTGATTAAATAATCCTGAGTGCGTCACTGGACACTGCGTTTTCGCCACGGCCCGTGGCGCATAACCGGTTCGGTATTGATGTGCGATGGCCCGCCAGCACCAGGCAATGTCTTCAACAAGCCATTCACTCCAGCCACCGATTTTTTTGACGACTTCAGCACGGTGCGCGACAAAGGCTCCCGCCAGTACCGGCACCATGCCAAGCTTATCCTGTGCACAGCGAATCGCGCCGTAATAACCAATATGTTCATAATGCTGTAATTTCGCGAGCAGCGAACTTTGGTGATTTTCCGGTGCAATGTAGCCGCAAACAGCAGCATAGCGTTCATCACTCCAGATCTTTCGGGCTAACTCCAGAATACCGTCAGGCTCAATGTAAGTGTCACTGTCGACCACCACATAGATCTCCCCTTCGGCTAACCCCGATTCAAGGGCATAATCCAGCGCATATCCCTTGCGCCCTCCGTTTTTCTCCCGCCGCAAATACGCGTAGCGATGCTTCCGGGTTGTTTTTAACCAGGACAGCACCGCCGCAGAGGCATCATTCGTTGAACCATCATCAATCAGCAACACCTGAATTCGACTCGGGTAATCCTGCTGTTCCAGCTTGTCTAATGTTTTAATCAGCACAGACTGCTCCTCATTAAAAAAAGGAACAAACACAGTCACAGCAGGCAAGCATTCAGATGGCAGTTCCTCCGGTTTCCGGATGAGATAAGTCAACAGCAGGATGATTGCCATCAGGCAGGTGATCGCTGATGAGGTGATGATAAGAATTTCGATAAAGTCGCGCATATTTCACTCGGTAAGCCAGCCAGCATCTATTGTTGATTGTCATCAGGCGGGATGCTGACAAATCAAATCATGACATCCAGATAGGCCAGTGCTTCATCCAGCACTTCACGGTAACCGTCCAGATTGATATCACCACTGACGTTTCGGAGGTTACGAAGTTTCAACTCCAGTGTGGGCACATTGGTCAGCGGCAAACGGGAAGCACAGATTTTTTGACACCGCCGAATGTGTTCATCCGTGAAACCGAAATCAAAGGCTTTGAACGCCTGATTCAGCGGCTCAAATGAAGTAGGGATACCCTCCTTCAGTAACCGAGGAAACTCGTCCTCAAAATTCAGCCCCACCCATTTGGGCGCGCGCCAGTCCGCTATATCACCATCATATAAATCGTATTCCAGCGTATCTTTCTGAAGATAAGCAAGAATCGCGTTCTGAAGCGGCATTGCAGACGCCTCATCGAACTGGTCAATCTCTTCCAGCGTTAAACCAAATATCAGTAACGAAGCACGTTTCAAAGAAGATTCCCAGATCCAGTCGAGCTTATCGTAAGTTTCATCAATCATCTCGACCGCTTCATCAATATGATTAATATCAAAAATGCCCAGAAAATCGACAATATACGCAACCAGCTCATTCAGGATGAACCGGTTTTCTTCCCAGACCGGAATTTTCCCGCTTGCAATCCAGCAGTTTCGGAAATCACGTAAAAATGAACTTGAAGCGACGTCAAAAGGCACACCATGAATACTGAAATTACTGATGGCCGTTGTCCCGACAGAAAAACGATTCATAAATAAAATCGCCAGATTATCTGAAACCTTCCGGATAAATTTCTGAATGATGAAGCACGGTTTGGCATCTGCAATCTCAGGATTATGCGCGACCAAAAAGCTCAGTATCTCTTCACGCGTTAAATTCATCGGATAAAGATGGGCAACCCGAACAGGGATTTCTCTGGCAAGCAGACAACCGTGATCAATTTTCCTTTCCAGCGGCACCTCATCTAAATCGTACCCGGCTTCCAGTGCGGACTCGAGATTGATTTCTTCCATCTGATCGGTAAATGAAACGGATAAGGGTTTAATGGCATCTGGAATCAATCGCGAAATGGCTTCAAGGTAAATCACTTCGATCACGGCATCTGTAATGATCAATCCACCAGTCGAATAGAAATGCCGTTCCTGATTGACCAAAGGGGTCGGTCCGACGCCTTTCACCAGCCCGCCATTCACAATCGCACAGCGACCAGACCCCAGCATGCCGTAGCGATCCGCTCTCCCTTCCAGAAACTCACCCTCTCCGCTGACATGATAATGAAATGCTTCAGCATCAACCGATGGTGCTGACCATAAATGAATACATGATTTTTTTCTGAGCTGAACCGATACTGTTTCCATCCAATTACCCTCTCACGCCTGGTTTAGTCATCTTTATAAATCGATAAGAGTGCATTGACATCTTTCAGTGAAGTGGCAGGAACGTCTTTTGAATGTTCCTGATGGCTGAGAGGTGACGCGGCTTCATTCTGTGCGGATGTCTGATCGGCTCGTCGGGAAGTCCTTTCCGCAGAAGCCGACTGCTCAGCTTGCGCATCTGAAATCATTTTCTGGAATTGTTCCGCTAAATTAAAAGCATCCGTGTTTAAATCTGGATACGTTGTATTTTCTGCCATAAAGGCCTGAAGGAATCGAACCGCTTCGGTATAGTTTTTCCGCTTCGCTTCCAGCAAGGCAGCCGTAAAATTCACAAAATAAGGCAAGTCGCCCCAGAGACTTTCAGCCTCAGAGAAGTCTCCTCGCCAAAAGTAAGCAATTCCTAATTGAAATTTTGCCAGCTGATTTTCTGGTTCATTGAAGATCACAGTTTGATAAATATCGACAGACGCTGAAAACATGCCAATTTGATTCAGAATGGCGGCATGAATTAAATTCAGGGCCTGATCGGGCATATTGTCTTTATCAACTCGTTTACAAAGCTCAAGTGCAGTCACGAAATCTTGATTGTGTACTGCATGCACGGCTAACCCTAATATTTCTTGATAATTTAATTGATTATCCATCGTTGATCCTATGAATTTAACTTTTTGCTGAGTTCTTTCAGTGCACTCTGATGAATTTGAGAGATTCTTGAAGGCGTGCGTCTCATCCGGGCCGCTAATTCTTTCAGTGAAACTGCGTTAAAATAATGTTCTAAGATAACTATCTGCTTATCATGGCTGAGTTCTGAGAAGTATCTGTCAATATAAATTAATGCTGCCGCCTCATCATGTTCCCCCTCATCTCTGTTACCATTCAACCTGGCAGACAAAGTATAAAAACCAGGAGATTCCTCAATCATATCTGTGCCGGAAACATCTTCAGCATGAATACTAACTTTCTTAAAGAGATAACTGTTTGACTTCATCAGACACCGGTTGATTTCATGATACATATACGTAAAACAGTAGGATTTCAACGAACCTTTTCTGGCATCAAAATGGCTCAAGGCATCATAAAGTGCGATGACGGCGATATTCCTGTAATCATCAAAATCAATCTCGTGATTATATTTATGTTTCATCACAAATTGCTTCGCGATAATGTCACACCAGGGCAGTAAAGACGTGACATTTTCCCAGCTGACAAGCTTATCTTTCGTCTTCTCATCATCAGATTCGGGTGCCGTATTGAGCTCAATGACTTCATTCATGAAAAATCAAAAGCCTCTGATCAGGCTTCCAACCAGTAAAGTCCAACCATCAATCAGAACGAAAATGAGCAACTTAATCGGAAGTGATATGGAAATGGGCGGCAACATGATCATACCCAAGGCCATCAGGACACTTGCAACGATGAGGTCGATCAGGAGAAAAGGTAAGAAAATCACAAATGCAAATTGAAACGCGGCCTTCAGCTCACTCAGCATAAAAGCTGGAATCAGAGTGGTCAGTTCCAGTAATGTCTCATTCTCTGCCTGCTGACTGTTCAGACTTTTTACAAAGTAGTAATCCTTCTCTGAAGTCTTTGAAATCAAAAACTCAGAAAATGTGTCAATCCCTTTTTCAATCGCTTCCTGCTGAGTGATATCACCAGACAGATACTTATCGTAAGAGACGGATTTTACATCCTGATACACTGGCGCCATGGTAAAAATGCTCATGAACAGCGCAATTGAAATCACAACAATATTGGGTGGTGTTTGTTGTAGTCCCAAAGCTGTTCGTAACAGAGAAATAACGATGACATATCTGGTAAAACAGGTTGCGGATACCAAGAGCACAGGTATAAAAGCCGAAGCAGTTAATAAGAAAAATGACTGAACAATTGGATGCGTAAGATCGATATCCATCTAAATGATGTTCCCGTTGAACATAAAAATTAACTTTCTATTTTTTGAGATACTGAAACAGATGTTGAGTTTGAAACAATAAAATGTTTACTTCCTTCATACTCAATCACAAATATTTTAGTCTTATTATCTAAAAAAGCCTTTTCCAACACCCTGATTTTACTATTTAATTTCCCCTCATTATGAGTATTCTTCCTTTTATACCAGGTCACAAGAATCAGAGTCAGAATCAGGAAAATAATCAGCAGGAAATATCCGGGGGTGAGCACTGAGTCCACCTCTTTGAAAATCATCCGCTGACACTCACAATTTGTAATGCAAAGTAGCCGTCTTCTTCCACCAGAATCCCTTCAGCGATTTTATTTCCGTTCAGGTTCAGATCGATCTTGTTTGAGATTTTCACATCCGATTTCAGAATATCTCCGGCAGAAAGATTCATCAGAGAGCCGATATCAGTTTTAATTTCACCGATTAAAACA
Source organism: Photobacterium sp. 53610 (assembly GCF_036409375.1). Classification (NCBI taxonomy): domain Bacteria; kingdom Pseudomonadati; phylum Pseudomonadota; class Gammaproteobacteria; order Vibrionales; family Vibrionaceae; genus Photobacterium; species Photobacterium sp. 53610. The sequence continues at coordinate 1,250,485 of NZ_JAXOFS010000001.1, forward strand.
TCAAGGCTGACCTCTATATTGGAAAAGGTATCTAAAGACACTTTCTCAGAAAATGATTCAATATTTTTCTTCAGTTCAACGCTCATCTGCAACACTCCCAACAATTAAGCTTGCTTCACCATTTTCGAAAGAAACAAAAACATGATTTGATATGACCTGATGATCCAACTTCAGAATCAGACCATCATTAATTTTTCGATTCGTTTTTAGAACATCTCCCTGCTTTAACAGGCGAACCTTTTCAACCGTTGCCGTAATTTGCGGTAATTCAATGGATAATTTCACAGGAGAATCAGCAAGAGCCGACAAAACCTGGCGCTGATCCGGCCGTTTCTTTAAATCCAGTGACAGCTTCTGTGTCAGAATCCGCTTCTGAACAGACTGAGATAAACTCAACAGGATTTCAGCTTCGCCAGCACAAAACCGAAAACAGGCCGATTGATCATCTTGCTCTGAAGCATCCCACAGCAGTTCCTCTTTTTTAAACCAGTCGAGGAGCCAGTGTTGAATCACATGTCGTGCAAACGGGTCTTCATGAGCTGAGGGATTCACCTTGTCGCCAAATCTTCTGCGCATCAGCAAAGACGCAAAATCAGCGTTATAGAACAGCTCCACACCCGGAAGATCATGAAATCCCGACGTGTACATATCCGCCGTCTTCACTTGAGCGGGATTTCTTCTTTCTACGGATAAACAGGCATGACTGCCTAACGCTTGAAATGCCCGTTGAAACGAAGCAAGCAGATAATCTGAAATGACATCATGATTGAGCTGAATTTGCGGACTGTTCATTAACTTCCCGTACTGTTATAAAGTTGTTCAATCAGTTGATTCGACACACTCATAACGCGAGAGCTGGCCTGGTAGGATCGCTGAATCACCATCATATCGCCAAACTCCTGCGCCAAATCTACGTTCGATAATTCGATGGCCCCGGCAATCAGATTGGCATCCAGTCCGCGGCCAATCTGCAAGATTTCCGGTTTTTCCTGCGTTTCCAGAAGATGGCCCTCTTTCACACGAAAATGGCTATAGTTTTCCACTTTCGCGACACCAATGGTGCCAATCTCTCTTTGTTCGCCGTTGCCGTATTGCAGAACCACCCGGCCTTCATTGGTCAGACTGATGTCTGAAAAAGGTGACTCGCCAGAACCATCCACCGCATCAAGGCTGAGACTGGACTCTTCATTTTCATTTCGGAGCGTCACGCCGGCTAATGATCCCGCTTCCCCAAATTTAATCTTGAGCGCCTGCCCATCCTCGAGCGTCGCAGACACTTCATTTTTTCCGACCTTCAGTGTCCCGCCAAGGTCGAACTCCAGGCTGCCTGTCCCCACTTCATTACCGTCTGAATCTTTCACACTGACCGCCCAGCTCTCTGAAGCTTCATCATATTCAAGAGACACGCTGAGCTGCTGATGGCTGCCATCACTGGCGACGTAGTGGATCTTTTCTAACTCGACGCTGGTATCTTTGGTCGAAATCTCGCCTTTAATCGAGACCGACGTACTGGGAACCGCAGGAATCACATCATTTGAACCGACCTGAATCGGACTCAGGCGTCCGGCATCATCAATGCCGACAACTTCAAATCCGGAGAGCCGGTCAACCAGAACACCCTGGTCATTGAGCGTGAACATTCCCGCCCGGGTGTAGTAATAGTTACCGCCATCTTTGAGCGCAAATAATGCCCGGCCATCAAGAAACACATCCGTATTATTTCCGGTTTGTGCGACTTCGCCATTGGTGTATCGGTGACCGGATTCCGCAACCTGAGAACCTAATCCTTTACCGCCACCATGCACGCTCGTCATAAATACATCTTTGGCTTTAAAACCCGGCGTCTGCATATTCGCGACGTTATCACTGACAATATCCAGCGCCTTTGAGCTTGTCTGCATTCCGGACAAGCCATTATAAAAAGACTGAAACATTCTCTATCCTTTGAGGTTATTCGCCAGAATAAATCCGGCTTAATTTCGTAACAGGCAGGTCATTGACATAATAATCCTGACCATTTTCATCTTTAATTTTCAGGCTGACGACAGTGCCATTTTGTGTAAATCCGACGGAAACAACTTCACCTAAAATACTGCCGTTGGCTGATTGTGTTTCAGCAAACTTTCCCATCAGACCGACGCCTTGCGTCGATTCAACCAGTTGCCGGATTTGGCTTAATTCTTCATTGGCCATCCGGCTGGATTCAAGCAATGAAAACTGGGCCATCTGTGCCAGAAAGTCCTGATTATTGACCGGCTCCAACGGATCCTGTGCCTTCAACTGAGACATGAACAATTTAATAAAATCGTCTTGTCCAAGCGCAGCATTCAGCTGTGTCGCAGATTGGGATTGCGTTACGCTACCCACGGGTGGTATCGCCATAATGCACCTCAGTTACGCCGTTATAGGTGAGGAAGACTGGCCCATCCGACTGCACATGCAATGCCTGGATGAGCTTCATCAACGCTTCTTTATGGGTCTGCCCCGCGTAATCCCGAAAACAGACTCTGATTTTGTCCGGCTCAATAAATGTTTTTAACAGGGTTTTGGTAAAGTCTTCTGAGAAAGCGGGTTTCCGGGCCTGATACGCATCCATCACCGATTCATTCTGAACAGCGGGTCTCGCCGAATGCTGGATTTTTCCGCGCCAGAAAACCCTTTCAGCGGAAGCAGTCGTTTCTCCGGATAACCGCTCAAAATAGCCGCCAGTCGCGTGAGACTGAAACCCGGTGCTGAGCCCAGACACCCGATGGTCTGAACGATTCAGGTCTGTTTCACCATTCATCGATGGAAACAGAGAATCGCTGTTTTTTTCACTGACCTGAATTGTGTCAAATTGTCCGGTTGCAACGAGTTGATGAATGAAGTTCCCGGTATTCATTTCTTCGTCGCCACGATGAAATAAAGTACTCAGAACATCGATATCCCGGCCAATTGAATGCGCATTGAAATCTTCAGACGCCAGAGCTTCTTCAATCTCGCTTTCTGTCTGCTCGGTCTGATAAAGATTTTCAACCCGCGTGCTCTGCCCTTTTCCCTGCAATGCGGTTTCACGAAGGTGGTTCAGCGCCACATGCGCTGCAGCCGACTCACTTTCATGAAAGGGCAGACCCCCGACCTGTTGTTTCAACGATACATCTGCTGCCCGCTGCGAGTTGTTCTGAGCTTCTTCCTTTTGCGTGCCTGGCTCAGCCTGACGGTTCAAACACTCACCAAAAGATCGGGACTGATGCCCTGGCTTCTGCTGACTGAGTGTTGGTGATTGCCGGAAAGGCTGCTGGCTGAAGCATTTCTCACTGTGAATCTGCGTCATGCTTCTTCCTGTCCGTCGCTTCCATGAGTTCAGATTCAAGCTGTGCTCTGTTTTTCCTGGCTACCTGTTGCGTGCGCGTTTCCTTATCCAGCTCTTCAAATATTTCTACACGCGCGTTTGCCAGCGTCACTTCTTTCGTCACATGCTGATGCTTTTCTGACAGGTGAGAAAATTCATCTTGCAGGTTTTTTCGCATGGCTGAGAGATAAGAGGCATGATGAATGGCAAGATTGTTTAATTCAGCATTTGTACAAGCATCAAAGTGATGATTCAGATCGTTATATTCCGAATCAATTTCATGCATCATTCTTTTCAGTGTGTCTTGCCGTTTTTCAATTTTTGAAATCTTTTTCCAGCCTTTCATGACCTCTATTTTTTGCTCGATGCTTTTTAATTTAATCACACTATTCATATCTGAGGACATCGTGCTTTACCTCCTCATCAATCCGATGTTTCCAGCAATAGAGTTCCCGATCTAATTGCCGTTTCATCGCGATGACTTTATCGATTTCATCATTTGTTCCGGCCTGATAAAGCCCGGTCCGGACCACATCATCCACCTCTGAATAATCGCTGTAGATCGATCTGACTTTCTTTTCAAACGTCAGCTCATCCGGTGAAAACAGGTTCTCCATCACCCGTGAACGACTTTTTAAGATATTGATTGATGGGTATAAACCATGGTTTGACAGTTTGCGGTCAAGGATAAAGTGCCCGTCAAGGACCCCGCGCATGAAGTCTGACACTGGCTCATTTTCATCATCACCATCAACGAGTACGGACATAATGCTCGTAATACTGCCCTGATTTTTAAAGTTTCCGCATAATTCGACAATTTTAGGCAATTCAGCAAAAACAGAGGGCGGATAGCCCCTCGCCACGGGCAGCTCTCCTCTGGATATCCCTATTTCACGAAGTGCGTGAGCAAGTCTGGTGATGGAATCCAGCACAAAGAGGACGTTTTTTCCCTGCGCGCAAAAATGTCTGGCGTACGCAAGCGAAACATACACGGCGCGCCTTTTCAGACTCGGAGAATCTTCCGATGTCGAAGCAATTAAGATGGTATCGTCACAGTGACCGGCAGACATCTGGTCCTGATAAAAATCAACCACTTCCCGGCTTCGCTCACCAACCATCGCAATAATCTTAACGTCAGCCTGCATTCCCTGATAAAGCTTGTTGAGCAGGGTTGATTTCCCCACACCGGAACCGGCAAAGATCCCGACTTTCTGCCCCATCCCGAGCGGAAAGATATCGTCAATAATTCTTGCGCCGGTTTCCATTTTCGCGGTCACCGCCTCCTTTGCGCTCACGGGTGCCGGTTCGGTGGAAAGCGTCAGCTGATTTGAAGCCGTCGTCTCCCTGACCGTTTCCTGTTCCTGCGCTGAGATTACCTGACCAAAGCCATTCAAGACTTTACCGAACGGGTTGTTCATCAGCTCAACCGACGGCAGCTGCTTCTTGTATTCAACATCATTGCCGACCCCAATTCCCTCCAGACTGGTTAAAGGGGCAAGCAGGCATCGATTTCCCTGAATCGAAACGACTTCCGCTTCGACAACACGGGACCGGGCGTAGATGGTGACTTCCTCACCCACCACACAGCCCTGATGCGACGCTTCGATAAAGCAGCCCGATACGGATTCAACACGACCATATTCGGTTGCCACCGAAGCTTCTGTGGTCCCATCCAGCAAAGTCAGCAGCCACTTATTCGATTTCATCAATCAGGTCCATCAAATTACTTTTGAACACTTGCCGGATTCGGTTGGGAGACACTTTGACTGACATTGCTTCGGTCACAATTCTTGCCTCAAAAGCCGACAGCGCGGGATCCACAATCCACTGACACCCTCCAGAAATGTCCGTCTCCTGTTTCCGGACCAAGGCATCGGTCTCAGTTGAAATTTCAAGATGCACCACAGGTTTCGGCAGCTTAGCCATTTCAGCCGAGATTAATTCCATGAGTAAGTGCTGCATCTGCTCAGTGTGATAAACCTTTTGAAAGACGCTGGAGAGGACATAAATGATATCCGCCCTGTTGTCCTCACGCTGACGCTGAAACTCGGCTTCCAGACTGCGCATCATTTCAGTCAGGTGACTGGCGTTCCGGCCCAGAATGGCCTCTTTTTTTGATAGCGCCTGCTCTCTCAGCGCAAACTGCTCCATTTGCTGACGGAGTTCGGCTTCCTTTTCCGTGATTTCACGTTCCCGGTCTGCAAGACGCCGTTGCCCCTCATGAATCCCTTCCTGATAGCCGCGTTGCTTTTCCGCAAGAAAGGCCTGCTCAAGTTCAGACTGAAAGTTCTTTTCGATAAAGCCTTTCATTGAACGATCACTCAAAGGCAGGGATGACAGATTCAAATCACTCATCGCAACACTCTTTTGAATTTGCAGAATCAAGATAGGATTGCAGCAGCTGAATCGCAGTGTCATCGAGACACTCAAGATAGGCTGATGCTTCTTGTCGGGTCTGAATCTCAAATACTTCCGAGCTGATCATCAAGTCGATCATTCGCGCATCAGCATCATCCTGAAGGCCATCTTGACTGATCAACCCTGCAGCTGGCTGAAGCTGCATGACTGAAGATTGCGTCGCCATCTTTTCACACAGCTGGTCTTTCATCTGGCGAAGCTTCTCCAGTCCGACCAAAGGCACGCTTTGCAGTTTTTCTTTCAAAAGAAGCTGCTGTCCTGAATCCAGCCGGGACAAAATTTTCGCCTGCAATCCGGGAGATGATTTTAAAAGTAACAGACTATAGTTGAGTGTTTTGCTCAAGTTCACGCCCCTCCAGCCATAGTGAAACATCTTTCAAAATCATCGCTTCTTCATCCCGCTTTAACGACAACTTACGCCGATACAGTCCATGCTGGAATGCAATCAGCAGCAGTACGAAAGCACCGACAGAACCCCAGAGCCAGGGTTGTTCCGTATCCGGTAAAGCACCCAGCTGGGATTGAGATTGAGTTTGGCTATGTGCATCCGTTTCAGCATTCAGCGGAGACGATGCCTCAAGCGCAGGACGAATCTCCTGCACTGCGGCTTCCGGCTGAAGCGCCTCAACCGGGATCAATGCCACCGACAATTGATCGCCACGAGTTTCATTGATGCCAATCGCGGTACGAAGCAGGTTCTGCAACACGTCTTTCGTGAAATATTCAGACTCCGGAATCATCACGCTGACCGTCAGACGCTCAAGTTTTCCGCGCTGATAATCAATATCCCGCTTCACAGATTTATAACTGAATTCCTCATTCAGCACGGTCGACTTCGGCTTATTTTTGCTGCCCTGAGTTGTTTCAGTGACCCGTTTGGTCACCACCGGTGCTTCAGCAGATTCAAGCCCCTCAGACGACTCTTTGATTTTGTCATTGTTCACCGTTGCCCACGCAGACACGCCGATCTGCGAAGCCTCAAAATAAGCAGAGAGCAACTGGATCACTTTTGCTTCAATGTCCTGTTCAATCTCTTTCTTGATGCCAAAGCTAGCGTTTTCATCCAGTGACGGCACACCGCCAGACAGAATCAGACCATTGCTGTTCAGTACCGAGACATTTTCCGGTTCCAGATTAATCACAGAATTCGACACCAGCTGTTTCACTGTCGCAACCAGCGCTCTTTGATTCACTGGTTCAGACGCTGAAAGCGTTAATGTAACTGCAGCTTTCACCGGGGTTTTATTTTGTGAAAAAGTTCGCTCTCGCGGAATCGCCAGGTGGACCCGAGCCGAAGAAACGCCCTGAATCGTCAGCAGTGACTTTTCCAGTTCCCCCTGAATGGCGCGCTGATAATTAATTTTCTGGTAAAAGTCAGACATGGCATGCTGCGCTTCACCAAAAATTTCCAGCCCGGTAATATCACTCTGAAACACCTGGTCTTTCGAGAGTTGTACTCTTGCTTCGGCAAGTTTACTCTTCTCGATCAAAATGCCCTGTCCCGATTCCGGATACTGAAATTTCATTCCGGCATTCTCAAGACTTGTCGCAACTTTGGCCAGCTGTTCAGGAGGCTGTTCGGCAAAAACAAGTTCATAGTCTTTATTCAAAACCAGAAAATAAACAAATATTGCAGCCAGAGAAATCACTGCCACGCCTACAGCCAGTAGGACTTTTCCTCTTTGATTAAATTCCATTTTCTACACTTGCATTCTGGTGACTTCTTTATATGCATCGATCAGTTTATCTCTCAATGCAACTGAATATTCCAATCTGAGCTTTGCGCGCTCGATATCAATCATCAACTCATGCAACTCAATTTTTTCACCTTTTGAGACAGCAAGAATACGCTCATCAATACTGGCAAGCTGGTCGGTAAAATTTGCCTGATTCACCTGAATATTCTGCTGAGTGCCGGATAAGGCTTCACTCTGGAGCGATTTCAGTAAATCCCCCGAAATTGCTTCAACTTTCATTATCGCTTACTCCCAATCTGAAGGATTTTCGATGACATCTCTTTATTCATATTGAACAGCCTGAGACTCGCCTCATAGGCCCGTGTGGCGTCGTTCAGATGAATCATTTGCGCTTCAATTTTGATGTCTGACCGATACTGAATGACAGGCTTTCCGCCTTCATAAGACACAACCCGACCCACGACGTTACCGTCATCCTGACTGTTCACCTGAACTTCTTTCGAGCGTACGCCTGAGATCACTTCATCAATAGAAGGTAAATTTGCGACATCCACTTTCTGGGCACGCTGCACAGAAAGTCGGTCGCCAAAAGATTGATTGATAATGGAAAGATTATAAGTTGCCGTCTCCATTTTCTGCTTTTCAATTTGCATCGATAGAGACATCAAATCAATCGCACTCAGTTTTTCCATCAACGGCCACCTTTGATGATCATGCGTTCCAGATCCAGCCGGGCATTCATCAGAGTCACCAGCCGGTTATTCTGACTGGATAACTCAATGGCTTTCAGCAATATGTCATCAATCGATTGTTCCTGCGGTTCAACCTGAATTTCTGTATTTTGACCATGAAAATTAGAAACACGATGCGATGTTGTTTCCGAATTCAAAGTTTCAGAAAAAGTGACTTTATATTGTTGCTCACCTAGACGTGCAGCAACCAGGTTATAATTATTCACTCTGGATTCGACTGATAATCGACTCAGCGAGGAAGATATTTCCTCAAGCAGAATATCCAAGTTCATTGAAACATCCTTTTATCATGCCCATCGGAATTTAACCTAGGGCCTGTTTTCTTTATGACATTCGTAAAATATCAACTGATATTTATTGAAGAATTAATTTGCCATTAATCGCACCCGCTTTATCGGCTGCCTGCAAAATCACAATGATGTCCCGCGTCGATAAACCCAGTCTTCTCAGTTCACTGACCAGGGTAAATATGGTGGTTGTCTGGCTGAAGTGAGCAACTTTGGCGTTATCATCCTTCACACTGATATTGGTATCCGGTACGACAACCGTCTTGCTGTTATTTCCTTCAATATGGCGCCCGATAATGACATCCTGCGGCTGGCTGACACTGTATTGCGTACGAATACTCAGCTCCAGATTGCCGTGCGCTATCGTCAGTGAATTCACCTGCACATCACCACCGGAAACGATGGTACCGGTTCGTTCATTCACGATAATCAGAGCTTTCTGGGACGCCAGCACATTCAGCGACTCCATGCTGGCGATGGCACGAACAACCGCGTTACGGTTCGTCGCAGGTAAACTCACCTCTACTTTGCCGGAATGGACGGCTTCCGCCTGATATCCGAGCGTTGAGATCGCATCAGCGATGTTAATTGCAGTGCCAAAGTCGGCTTCACGCAACACAATGCCCACTTTGCCGTTTTTGTTCACCAGATAACCCGTATTCTCTCGCTCTATCGTCCCGCCTTTAGGGACGATCCCCACGGTCGGATGGTTCTTTTGCTCCGTATTCCCGAACTGTTCAAACTTATAGCCCCCGACAGAAATCTGCCCCTGAGCAACGGCATAGGTTTTCCCGTCAATGGCTTCTAAAGGGGTGAGTAAGAGTGTGCCGCCGATCAGACTTCTCGCATCCCCGATCGCAGACACCGCAACATCAATCCTGTCCCCGCGTTCTGAAAAACTCCCGACCTCACTGGTTACCATCACCGCAGCAACGTTTCTGCTGTTGATGTCATCATCTGCTACGATCAGACCAAACTCGCGCAGCGTGTTTGAAATACTGCGGATAGTCGACTTACTCCGCCTTGAATCGCCGCTGCCGGCCAGACCAACAACCAGGCCGTAGCCAATCAGAGCGTTGTCCCGATCACCTTCAATGCGGGCAATGTCTTTCAGACGAACATAGGTTTCTGCCGCAAAGGCATTCACTGTAAAAAAGCAGGTTGCGGCGATAAGCGCGGCTTTCATCAAAACGTTCATCGTTAAAAACCCAGCCATCTGAACAAAGAACGGAATATGCTTGGTTTCCGGTTATCATTGACTTCACCAATACCGCTCAATTCGATTTGGGCCGATTCAATCCGGGAAGAAATGATTGCATTCTGTGGGCTGAGATCATCCGGACGAATAAAACCACTGAGTGTGATTTGTTGCTCTTCTCCGTTAACCGTCACATACTGAGAACCCTGAACTTTGAGCAAGCCATAGGGATCAATTCCTATGATTCTGGCCGTGATCGTGGCGCTGATACTCCCCCGCCGTGAAGTGCTGGCGTCATTTGCCATTTCACTCCGCAGCCCGGCATCTAAATTGAATTGCTCACCTCTGAAGTCATTACTGACCCCAATCTTATGCCTGTTATCCGCATCAATGCCGGCAGACGATGACGCTTTCGCATTTTCCGCAATTAAAATAGTGACAATATCCCCGACTTTATAAGCGCGTTGATCCGCCCAGCTCGCCCTGTAATGATCAATGTCGAATTCAATGGCCCGGGCCGGGAAGGCACTCACCATACTGAGCACGACTACCAGCATCCGGATGTCTCGATTTTTTGTCACCTGACTAACTCCACTTTTCCTGAAGAGACCACCGCTGCATCCAGCATCGTTCCCGAACCGGGAATTCTGACTTTCACCGTATCCCCTCTGTTTCCCTTGGATAATGCCTTGACTTTCAACGTGATCTCGAATGAATCTGAACGGCTGACCAGAGTGATAAAATCACCTTTCTGAACATCCATTCCTTTTTCCAGGTCATATTCACATAAGGCCTGACCCGATTTTATTTTTCTCACCGCAACGGGTTTCCGGGTCATATCATCTGTTTTGGCTAATTGATTCTTACAGGAAAATGCATCTGTCATACGCCAGATGAAATCATCATCGCTGATGGCCTCTCCCTGCCTGATATTGCGTTTTGCTTCCCAGCCTAACTGCTGACTGCTGACGATGTACCACAGTGACTGTGTTTTCACGTGCCCCTCAGCCGATGGTTGTTCAACAACGACCCGGCAGCGATGAATTTCAAAACGACATTCAATCTTCTGAAACTGATATCCATCATCAATGTCCGGATGCGCGCCCGCTTTATTGATGACGAAATTATCGTAGCCTTGCGTAAATAAATAATCAGAAAGATAATTCAACGGTTCTTTCAAACCGGCAAATGCACCGGGAGAAAATAAAATGAAAACCAGACTCACAGAAAATATTTGTTGAATCATAACCGGAACAATTAACGGGTTAAGTTATTAATCGTTTCTAAGATTTGATCACTGGCCTGAATAACTCTTGAATTTAACTGGTACGCTCTCTGGGCTGCCATCAAAGACACCATTTCATCGATCATATTGACGTTCGACATTTCGGTATATCCCTGCAAAATTGTGCCCGCGCCATCTTCTCCCGGGACTAAATACTGTCTTTTCCCGGCTGCTTCCGTCTGATACCACACACCGCCGGAGCCCGGTTTTAATGCTTCAAATGAATCGAAAACAGTGAGTTCAAGCTGGCCCAGTTCCAGCATGTCACTTTCCCCCTGGATCTTTCCGAACACCGTGCCATCGCCGGAAACTTTCAGTTCTTCAACATCAGGCGGAACAATGATATTGGCTGCCAGACGGTGCCCTTGTACGGTTGCCAGTGCGCCATCTTCCAGCTTGCGTAAGGACAGAACACGCGTGTAGGCGGTTTCACCATTATCCAGTTCGACCTCAAGCAAGCCATTCCCCTGAATCGCCAGATCAAGCGGCGACGCCGTGTACTTATACTCGCCATCAACAAATCGAAAGATCGCATCTTTTATTTCAACACCGCCACCAACCGAAAGATTACGCTCAGCACCTTCAACAGATGTAGTGCTGGACAGCAGACTATTGAAAACCGGCGTACTCGCTTTATATCCTGGCGTATTAATGTTGGAAACGTTGTTGGAAATCATGTCGATATATTTTTGCTGAGTTCTGAGTGCCATTTCTGCATTGGACAGCGCTTCAATCATCTTATTTTCCTAATTCGCTGATGGTTTTCTTTAATACCTGATCGTATGCCGCTAATGTTTTTTGCATGGTTTGAATGTGGCGTTTTGCCGTCATCAACTCGACTACTTCTGAAGCGGAATCAACGTTGGATTGCTCCAGATATCCCTGTAAAACCTGACTTTGACTGTCAATATCAAGCCTTGGCATTTTCTCGTAAATAATATGTCCCTGATGATATTGTTCCGGATTTATTTCGCCGACCTGTACCAGAATTAATTCTTCAGTATTCCCGCTGGGATCCGAAATTTTCCCTTCAGAATTCACATGAATACTGGTGCTGTCGAACTGAATATCACCATTCTGACTTTGTAACCGAAACCCACGGCTATCCACGACATAACCCGCACCGTCGAGCTGAAACTGGCCATTGCGGGTCAACGCCACGGTTTTGCCTGACTTCAGGACAAACCATCCCGTCCCCTGAATGGCAAAATCCAGATTACGCCCCGTCTGTTTCAGCTCTCCCTGCGACAGGTTCATAATCTGCCCCGCTGTTTTCGTCTGGTTCTTCCCCGCGTCATCAGAGGCCAGTAATGCTTTAAACCCGGTAGTCGTCACATGTTGGGTATTGGTACTGATCTGATTGACCGTGTTCATATCGCGGCTGAGGGAATGCATCACGATACCTGAAATTTTGTCCATTTAACGGCTTTCCCCATGCGTGAGCTGACCAACGGTCCGGATCAGCTTGATGCCCTTCACTTCCTGCGCAGATATCACCGCCAGCCTTGGCACCACTCGCTCGGTGATTTTCCGAAGCGGCGCTCGCAGGGTACCGGAGCACAGCAACACAGGTTCCAGACCTTTTTCCATCACGTTTTCACACTGACGGACCAGTTGCTGAAGCACAGACTCAACTTCGCCCGGAGCAATCTGACCATCATGGCTGTCGCCGCCGATTGCACGCTTGAGCATGGACTCCAGTTGCGGCGTCATGGTGATTACGTTCAAATGCTCTTCGGGGTCCAGATAACGGTCACAGAGCCGAAGTGCTAATCGTTCCCGGACTTTCTCAACCAGTTTTTCAATATTTTTATCTTCAGCACTCGCATGCTCAGACGCCGCTTCGAGAATCAGTTCAATATGACGGATGCTGACCTTCTCGCTCAGTAAGAGTCTGAGCAGACGGTGCAGGTCAGAAATGCTCAGGAGCTGAGGCACAATTTCTTCGACCAGAGACGCATTGTCCTGCTTTAAACGGTTTAACACTTGTTCGACGTCTTTTCGGGAAAGCACATCCTGCAGATTATTTTTAATCGCTTCTGAAATATGCGTGAAAATAATCATCTCGGGCTCAACGACTGTACAGGAGCGGCTCTTCGCAAATGACCGCATGGTGTCGTCAATCCAGAGCGCGGGTAAACCATAAGCCGGCTCTTTGGTGGCTTCCCCGGTCATTTCCGCCAGGATCTCAGGGGCGCTGATCACCATAATTCGATTGCTTTGAATCTGACCTTTTCCGGTGCGGGAGCCGTGAATATGGATTTCATAGCGATCCGCATCCAGCTCACTGTCCGCCTTAAACTGAATATCCGGCAGAATATAGCCGAAGTCTTTCGCCACCAGCTTCTTGAGGGCTTCCAGGCGCTTATCCAGTGCCCAGTTGCCGGATTCAATATTCTTTTTCAGTTCCTTCCCGAGACGCACTTCAATGGGATGAATCTTGATGTAATCCACGAGATCATCTTTGCTTTCCGATTCCGCATCGTGGACCTCAATCACGTGATTGGACTTGATTGCCCACCAGACACAACCGCCAAACAACCCGATCGCAAGCAAAATCGGCAACGTCGGTAAGCCATCAAGAAACAGTGCCAGCACCAGCGCCAGCGTCACCAGAATGAGTGTTCGGGGGTGTGATGAAACCTGTCGGCCAATCTCGCGGCTGAGTTCATAGTCTGTGGCTGCCCGGGTAATAATGATGCCGGTGGCCACCGCAATTATCAGAGAAGGGATTTGCGTGACAATCCCGTCACCGACCGTCAGGAGAGAATATTTCGTCAGGGCTTCTCCCCACTTCATCCCGTGCTGCGCGACCCCGACAGACACTCCCCCGATAATATCGATCAGAATGATAATAATGCCGGCAATCGCATCACCTTTGACAAACTTTGTGGCGCCGTCCATCGCCCCATAAAAGTTTGCTTCCCGCTCGATATTCGAACGCCTTTCCCGGGCTTCATGTTCATCAATCAGACCCATATTCATGTCGGCATCAATCGCCATCTGTTTACCGGGCATACTGTCCAGGGTAAATCTGGCCGCGACTTCCGCCACACGCTGCGCACCATTGGTTACAACAACGTACTGAACCACAACAAGAATGATGAAAACTATAAAGCCAATCACATAGTTTCCGGCAACCACGAATTCACCGATGGCGCCAATCACGTGCCCCGCTTCACCTTCACTCAGAATTAAACGCGTTGCAGATATGTTCAGTGAGAGACGGAACAACGTTGCAATCAGAATAATGGATGGAAACGTTGAAAAGCTGAGTGGCTTATCCGTACAAAACGTCAGTAACAGAATTAAGAGTGCAACGCTGAAGTTGATAATCTGAAGGAAATCCAGCACTCCAGGCGGAACCGGCAAAAATATCACCATCAGAATCAACACAACACCGATGATAAATAAATTACTATGCCAGTCCTTCAGCATATATTGCTTAAACAAGATGAGTTCCTTGGTTTATCACTTTATTGATGCTGAGTATTGAAATACCAGCGGTAAATCTCGGCAACCTGATCATATAACTCTGGCGGTATTTCAGCGTTGAGCTTCACTTTTTGATACAGCGCACGAGCAAGCGGAATATTAGTTTTCATCACAACCTGATGATGACAGGCTGTTTTCCTGATCTGATATGCAAGCTGCCCTTTCCCTTTGGAGACGACTTTGGGCGCGGTCATTGTTTTCGGATCGTATTTCAGTGCAACTGCAACAAAAGTCGGGTTGGTGATCACCATATCCGCTGAAGGAACGTTTGAAAGTGCGCCCAGTTTTCCTCGCAATTCTTTCTGAATCTGTTTCCTTTTCGACCTGATTTCCGGGTCACCTTCCTGGTTCTTATATTCATCTTTCACCTCTTTTTTCGACATCCGCATTTCTTTGCGAAAAGACCAGCGCTGAAATATCAGATCGAACAGGGTAAAAGGAACCATCGCCAGAATAAAAAAGACAATGGTTTGAATCAGCAGGGCATTGACCTTATCCAGTGTGCCTGACAACGAATAGCTGATTGAATCCGGTAATGTAAATATCTCATCATAGAAAATCATATACGCCAGTACCGAAACCAATGACAGCCTGAGCAGATTTTTCACCAGCTCAAACAAGGACTTTAAAGAAAATAACTTCTTAAACCCTTGGATCGGATTGATTTTCTTGATATCCGGTTTTATCGGATGAAAGCTGAAAATCCCACCCGTTTGTATGAAATTAACAATGACGCCAATTAAAATCGCCAACAGAAAAACAGGCATCGTGGCATAGATATAAGATTCAAAAATCTGCCCGATCAGCCAGCTGTCACTTTGTACCGATATGTCTGGCGCCATCAGGAAAACGTTTTGCATCACCGCCATCAGCTGCACGCCAATTTCTTTGGCAATAAACAGAACTGTGACCAATGTAATCAGCAAGCCAGCGAAAGCATTGACATCCATGCTCTTGGAGACCTGCCCTTTTTGCTTCGCTTGCTGCAATTTATACTGTGTTGCTTCTTCTGTTTTTTCTTCTGATGCCATCCCGTTGCCCTCAATAAAGCGAAAGCCAGTATGAAAAGACACCATCAAACAGCCTGTCTGTAATTTCACTGACATGTCTGGAAGAAATTCCGAGAATCAGGAAGGCGACAGCAGTTTTTGCGGGTAAACCAACAAAGTAAATGTTGATTTGAGGCATCATTTTATTACAAAGCCCTAAAAGCAGATCAACCCAAAAAATAGCAATCATCACGGGCAGTGCCAGGAGAAATGCCAGAACCATCTGTGATGAAAATAACGCGATCATCATGTCCAGCTGCGGTTCGCCGGGACCTGACAGGATCGGAAAAGACCGGATGGATGCTGCAAGTAACTCAATCACAGTGTAATGCGCGTTGGTGACAAAAAACATCAATGAGATAAAGATGATAATTGCCCGGGTCAGAATTGGTTCCGATTCCTGCATCGCCGGGTTAAAAATCCCCATCGGATTAAAACCTACCTGCATATCGAGCAATTTCAGAAACGTAAATATTGCACCGTAGGTGACAACCAAGGCGAACCAGAAAACCAGACCAATAAAGAGCTCGTTCAGGCACGCTACCGCCAATGCCGTACCCTCTAAATGCACAGCGCGTATTATTAAATTTTGATCGATGGTATGAGTAAAAATAATCACACCAATCACAACGGTGACCACCATTTTTATAAAAGGCGGTAACATCGATAATGGGTTAATACTCCTGAACACTAAAGCAGGCGTAATTCTTAAAAGAATCAGAAATAATACAATCGTATAAGATTGCCAGTCACTTAAAACAGCATTCAGTGTCACAAACTCGCCGCATAATCAAATATGTTGATTGCAAACTCCGTTAATACCCCAAGCATCCAATTCGACATCAGCATAATCACAAGTGCGACTGCAATCATTTTCGGCACAAAGGTTAATGTCATTTCCTGTATTTGTGTTACCACTTGCAAGATACTAATGATTAATCCAACGACCAATGCAACCAGCAAAATTGGACCACAAATAATAAAAGCCACATGCATTAATTCACTTAATAAGTAGCTGGCAGCATCTTTGTCCATTTTATGGCTGACGACTCAGGATTATTTTTGTCATCGCTTCCGACAGATTTTCAACGCTGAGGTCCGATTTGAATGCCATCAGTCCTGACATAATCGAGTCTGCCTCTTTGGTTTTCCCTTTCACCTGTAAATATAGCGCCCTTGCAAACAATGCAGACGGGCAATTGGCATCTAACTTCAGGGCCCGCTTCAGTTGTTCCTGTGAAACTGACCATTTTTCCCGGACAGCATTCACGATTGCCAGACCGCCATGACATTCAGCAAAATTCCGGTCTATTTTCAGACCTTCTTTGAAGCAGGATTCGGCACGGTCATAATCCTTCACCGAAAAATAACACCAGCCTAAGTTCACCCGACTGCCAACATGTCCTGGCATTTTTTGGCACGCCTTTTCATACCATTGAATTGCAGCATCGAATTGGTGGGCATACATGTATGACAGCGCCTTCATCGCCAACAGGCGTCCCATTTCCGGATGCTGTGCCAGTAATGGTTCCAGGATGATTAACGCCGTTTCCGTCTCCAGCCGGTACAGAGATAAACTAGCGCTGGTGATCAAAGCATCACACTGGCTGTTGTCCAGCTGCAACGATGTGCGGCAATGCTTTTCAGCCAGTTCATACTGCGCATCATCCAGATACAATAAGGACAGCAGTCCGTGAACTTCAGCGTGTTGTTCCGGCGTACACGTTGTGAGTAAACGATACGTTTCTGCAATCGCCTGCGAGTTATTTTCTAAATGCGCCAGGCAACGTGCTTTCAGCAGCGTATTTGCCACATCAAGTTCAGGAATCTGCGCCAGCAACTCATAAGCCGCTTCATACTTTCCGGTCTGAAAATAGGCCAGTGCACAATTAATTTTCAGACCCGGCTGAGCGTAACCGCGACGGAACAGGTCATGATAGGCCTGAACGGCGTCATCATACTGATTTAAAGCCAGACATAAGTGCCCCTTCCAACTCAGCAAATCTGCATGATCATCATTCAGTCCCAGTGACTGATCAACAATTTGCATCGCTGCCCGGAAGTCTCCCTGCTTCGCTAAGCCCCCAATCAAATCAAGGGCCAGCAACGCATTGGATGGATCCATTTCAAGAAATTCTTTTAATCGCTGAAGGGACATCGTCATCACTTACTATCAATGAACCTGGTCAAGTTTTTGGGTCACCGGTGTCGGCTCTTGCGACGCAGCCGAAATTTCCTCTAAAACACCGAGCGCTCGTTCCACGTAATAATTATCGCTTTCTGCTGTCGCGACTAATTGTTGCAGCAGTGATTTGGCCTGGACCTCTTCGCCGGTCAGGATGAGCAACAATGCTTTATGAAAAAGAACAGGTGGATAGTTTTCTTCAACGTCCAGCACACCGTCCCAACATTCTGCGGCTTTACCCAGCTCATTCATTTCCCGGTATACCATTCCCAGCTGAAATCTTTCATGCAGGCGGGAAGGTGTTCTTTCCAGCAATGCAGAATAATGCTCAACCGCTTGATGAAATAACTGAAGCTTTGCATAAACGCTGCCTAACATTGAATCCAACTCGTCTGATTCAACCTGATTATTTTTTAAATGCTTCAGCTTTTCCATGCCTTGAAAAAGGTTGTCATTTTCAAGATCAAGCGCAGCAAAAGCCAAAAGCTCTTCTGTAGAGAACATTTCAAAGTGCAGCATATTATCCTCACGCACGAATAGATAAATCAGTCTTTTCCTCAGACTATTTCAAAGATGATCTTATAGAAAAGATGAACGTCCCTCGAATTCTTCTATCACAAAACAGGATGTAATTATTACAATCAATTTCATGGAAAATAGATTTAACAATAAATATACAAGCCAAGAAAAATATCTTGCGCATTCACAACGTTAAATCAACACCAATATTCATTTATGCTTTCAATAAATGATTCAAATTTGTTAAATCTACGATCTCATCGTTAAATATCGTATCACTGATAACCCGTAATAAATCAGGAAAATGATCATGAGACCGATTTGCCACATCACGGGATAAATATTCATCTGTAGAGAACGTTCCCCAGTTCATCAATCGTGAAAAAAATGCGCAATCTGCATGGTATCTCTTGGCAAATTCAACAAAAGCAGGCATTTCATCATAGTTGTTCTGCTGCACGACAAAGCTGAATTTAATATAACCAAGTTCACCCCGCTCCTTTAACTCACGAATAAATGATAAGTTCTCCAGAAGTTTTGAGTAACTGCCCCCTCGCCGGTTGATTTCATAAGTTTCCTGACAACTCGCATCAATCGAAATCTCAACATAGTTGATTCTGTCACGGACAAAATCTGGCAATTTATGCCAGATAAACGAGTTAAACAGCTGGCCATTACAATGCAGCAAGATTGAATGCAGACTCGGAAAATTCTCCTCTTTCATCCGCGCGAGAAAATCCCGCGAGAACGGTGATCCAAAGGCGTCACCGGCGCCGGAGATATACAGCTCCTGCAAATCGGTACTGTTTGCCTCAATCTGACGCTCAATGAATTTGATATCTTCTGCTGCTTTCCCTTCTGCAAGAATCACATCATGCCGACACGACGGGCAAGACAGATTGCAGGAAGGGTCAAAACCATAGTTGATAAACTCAAATCCACTTTCTAAGTAACCGCTCTCTTGCAAGATGCCGTGTTGAACCACAGAGGGTAACTCTGTAAAGGTTTTCAGCTGTGATTCCGGATTGACCAGCTTTGGGCACACATCATGACGGCAATATCGATACGACCCGTCCAGAATCGATTTTCGAAATTCAGCTGCGTCTTCATTATTCCATAAGGTGTCGAGTGCTGCGTCTCTTGGATCTCCGACACTCGGATACCCATGCCAGGCACTACAACAAAAATAAGCGCCATCATTCACCAGAATCAGCTCACGAAATGGTGAAATACAGTAAAGGTTTTCACCATTTTGATTCTGAACCCCTTCAACCCAGTCCCAATCACGAAGGACAGGCTCATTTCTCAGATACAGTTGAATTTCTTCCAGCGCACTGAAAGCGTCCAGACTTTGCACATCATTCCATTGCAAAATTGCTTTTAATGACGCCGGATAATTCCGAAGCAAACGCAAAGTAATAAAATCTGAGGGTAGCCGATGGTGAATGACATCCGCAGTGTTATCGGTAAAAACCCTGCCATTCATGACATAGGGAAATTTATCCAGGCCATTGCCTCTGGCCCATTCAATAAAAGGACGGGCACTTGTTTTCTTCCAGGCACTAATAATGGTGTCATGCTCAGAAAATACCAAGAACTCCTGTTTCCTGAAACTTTCTTCAGGTTCAAACGTATACAGCTTCGCATGGTGTTCACTCTCAAAGTACTTGCGGATCAGCGCAGAAACAGAAGTTTCATTCGCATCCCATAATTGTCTGAGTTGCGAATTCAACCAGACACGAAGATTATTTTCTTCGTTGTCTGTGATATCCAGTACTTCTATTCTTTCCATACACCTATGACCGTGCTTAGCGTCTAAGCAACAGGTAACCTCTTTACATCCTTTGCCTGCATCATACCGACAGCATTTTGACACCACAATATTAATAATTAGATTTATACGCACCGTTCACATTATTCATTGCAACGCATTTGCAAAAGTTTTCATGTTCGGTTCCATTTATGGCAATAAAAAGTAGACTTTCTCATTTTACAGAGACTGCTATCACAAATTGTTATTTGTCTAGGCAATTTCAAAAGAAATACAATATTCCTGTGAAACATTTAACGACAGACAAAAGTTAAATATGAGTTAAATTCATGTGATGGTTTTTCACAGGGTTGATTTTTAATTCGCTCACTCAAACTAAAGCTGAAATAAATTCATACAAAAAACGCCAAAAAGATTCTCTATCAGCAAATTAATGACAAAAAAAAGCTCGATGATTATTTAAAAGGTATATTTGATTTATTTTTATTCAGAAATATAAATAAATCTCCAGGCGTGAAGAAAATTTCAGTGATTGCAATTCACCATCTTGTTGCAAAACAGACAGAGGGGAAATTTCAGGACAAATTGAAATGATACAGCTGAGATGGCTGAAGCCGTCAATCGTGAGAGATGAGCGCTACCAGGAAAAATCAATAAACACAGACTCACTGTAACCACTGACGATGCCATGTTTCTGGATGAAATCCTGAAACTCGCCGTGTAGCGGATGTGACCGGAGATGAATTGCCTCGTGGTCATAGCTCCCCTCAATGACATAGGCTGACTCTGACCAGGCTTGCAAAGGATGAATCACCAGATAGCTTGCCCCGAGTGATTTTCCCAACTCAATAAAAGCCGGTATTTCCTGATAATTGCTCTTTCGGTAGACCATCACCAGTGTGATTTCGTTAATTTCCCCAATTTGATGCAGGCGCTGAACAAATTTCAGGTTCTTCATCAGCCTCTCAAAACAGCCACCCCGTACTGTCGCATAGGTTTCAGCAGTGGCCGCATCCACTGAAATGCAGGCATAAATGGCCATGGAGCGAAGATAGGGATGAATGCGATACCAGTTCTTGTCTGTCCAAAGGAGCCCATTCGAGCGCAAAGTCACCATTTGTAGGTTCGGAAAATCATCGACCGGAAATTGATGGAGAAATTTTTGATACCAGCGACTGGCGAACACATCACCGGCACCATCGAATTCCAGAAATTCGATACCAGGCGTGATACTTCGCAAATTGCCATAAATGGTATCTAAACGCTGACTGCCCTTCTCTTCCATGTACAACTCATTGCGACATGAAGGACACTGCAAGTTGCAGGAAGGATCCATACCTAAATAAAGTCGGGTCGGCGGACTGACCAGGGCGCCGTCAAAGCTTTCCGGAGCATTCAGATAGTCGGAAAAATTACTGTTGAATAAGCCGGGATCTTTTTCGATTTCATCCACAGAATGAACCAAATTCCGAAGTGCCGGATTGTCTTTGTTGGCTGCCGCAGAACAGGTTTTGTCATTGCAGTATCTCAAACTGCCATCCACAAAGGACATTCTGAAAGTCTTGTAGATATCATTATTCCATATGTCCAGTGCATCCTGCTGAAGCAGGTTCCCGGCAACCGGCGTCATGTTTTGAATGTGCGACCCACAACAGATGTACAGATCGCCCTTCGGGTCGACGAGTACCTGATGAAAAGGCGTTTTACACAACAATGGTTCACTTGGCGTGATATCGACTATTTCGATTTTATTTTCGAATGGGTGCATGATCTGTCTCGCGATAAGTGATGCAGACATAGATTCGGTGTTGTTCACAATAATTTGGCTTTGTAAATTAAAAATGAATCTATACTCAATTTTGTTCGAGTAATAATTTCACCTCAATGAAAAAGACACTGATAAAACAGTCCTTGAATCAAGGATTATTTCGGAATAATGAACACACTTAACATTATCAGTAAAAAAGCGATGAGAATTGTTAAAATCAATAATTTCACACAGTGAAACACCCATCTCTTATTCAATGGATACTTCACTAAAGCATCAGCTGTATTGACATAATCAAACAACAAAAATACAGATGTTGGGATATGACAAGTATATATTGCTTTATATCTGCCCGGGTCGGTTTCTTTCATCATGAAACCTAAATAAACACTCAGGGCACATAGCGAAATGAGTGCCAACATACCAAGTAAGAATATAAAAAACAAAATAACACTCATTGCTGTCATTTATTCCTTCCAGTCGCCTTAAAAACCATTCGTAAACCATACTCACAGTCTATCATCTTTACGTCACCTTCTCGATTCTTGAATGATGCGCCCGAAATCAATCAGGCGCATTCTCATTTAAGCTAATTCATCTTTCAATCGTGTCATTTTAATCGGAAAAAATCAGCCACTGCATGGTAACCAGAATCTATTGTATCAATGACGTCATCACGATGAGTGTTGTAGAACTCATCTAATTGATAGTCAACATAAATTCCTGTTGCAGTGCCAGTGGCCAACGTCACTGCTGGAGCCGCGGGTGCAACTGTCATTGTCGTAATAGCTCCTGCGCCAGCCCCAACTGTGACACCTGCTGCCGTAGATACCATCCCGCTACCAAGCATTTGTATGCCATCAAGTCCTGTTGCAATCACAGCTCTGGAGCTAAATCCATCTTTTGCAAAGTTATTATAACTATCGGTCGTAAATTCAATGAAATCACCAATAAATCCTAAATTCTTACTAACTTTAAAAAATCTGGATTCCTCACTGATTAATCGTTGAGATCTTGATGTTGAGACATTTTCGCCATACGAACGCAGCATCTCGTAACCGTCTGGATCATAAATAGATGAATACGCTAAATCTGTCCTGACTTGAGATACTGATTCAGGCAGTTCCTTCCATAATTTCCAGCCAACTATTGAAGTATCCGAAATATTTTTCGAATAAGAGTTCAACTTTATACCATAAGCATCATAGGTGTCGTATAAATCAGCTGAATGCTGAATAACTTTTCCAACCTGCTGGCTAACATCTTGGAATCGGCTTGCTCCTCCAAGTACATGTCCCAAAACGGAAGGTACCTCTATTTGATCAGCCTGATGCTTCTCAAATACAGCGTCTAACCGTGTGCCATCTTCTGGGTAATGACCACTCTGCTTTGCTAATTCAATTTCTTGTCTTAATTTCTTGGATGCTTCCATAAAATTAAAACCAGTTTGATTACGGCCACTACTTTTTTCACCCGACATCCGGGAATCCAAAATTGCCTCATAATTCTTAATATCGGCAGCTTTCTTCAAGTTCACATCTTGAACTGCATTCATAACTCTTGCTGCATCATTCAACCGAATATCAAGTTCTTTCTTCGCGTTCAGCCTGTCATGAGCATCCATTTCCCTTGCGAGTGCATAAAGCTCCTGATCATGAGCTTTTTTACTCTGCAATTTCTGGTATCCATTCATACGATCAACGAGTGATGCTATTTGCTCCTGACGTTGTCTCTCCTGACGCTGCCCCCCCTGCCTCGCCACATTGGCCAGCGCATTGCCAAAGGCATCCGTCATCATCCGCCCGGCGTTATCTCTGAATGATTTACCCCGGATAGCATTTGAAACAGCCGCGCCTGCAAAGCCATTCAGGGTATCTCCCAGAATACCGAGATCTGACGTGAACTGAGCACTCCCCACACTGGCGACAGAACCGACGGCTGAAGCCGCAAAGCTTTTCCAGCTGAAGGATGCATCCATGCCGAGCGCTTTACTGCCAACATAGTTGGTCGCGTAGGACGCCGTACTCTGGACTAAGCCATGTGAGATTCTCGTTGAAAGCGGCACCGATGCAGCTTGCGAAGCATTTGTAGTCGAGCTGGCAGTCCCTGCATTCGCCGCACCATTGGCTGCATTTGTACCACCAGAAAGATACTGTCCAACCCCCGCTGTCGCAGCAGCAGCCAGTCCGCCTAACGCAACCTGGCTCCAGGAGAAGTCATCGACAACCCCCATGGCTTTACCAACCAGCTGAGAAGCGGCGGATCCAACAGCCCCACCAATTGCAGCTGCAGCCAAACCAGCGGTGACAGAGCCGGCCACGGTCGCGCCGCCCAGAACACCTAACCCTGCAGCACCGACTGTGGCTGCACCAGCTACACCAGTACCCGCCGCACTCATCATCGAACCAATTACACCGGCTGCTGCACCCGCGGTATAAATCGTCACCACAACTGCAATCACCACCATCACGATCATCGCAATCGGGTTACAGCTTTTCTTCGGTGGCGGCGGTGCAATCGGATCCGGATTAACGTTCCCCAGCACTTCACTTTCGTTGTATGGCTTGAAGCTTTCTGCCCCGTTAAACGTCTGCGTATGCTGATTTGGAATCACCAGTGATTTCCCTTCCACCAGCTTGTCGCTTGGTGACAGACCATTGGCATCCGCAATCAGGTACCAGTATCGGCTGTCGCCATAAACGGCCTGCGAAATGCGCTGCAGGGTATCATTGCCTCTGACAATGTATGCGCCGGGCTGAGCACCGGTGGCAGCCGCACTGTCGTTCAGTAAATCCGCATCCAGTTTGCTGTCGGTCAGTCGTGCCAGTGCATTCCCGGCCACCGCCAGTTCAGCACTGAGTTTACCGCCTTCCAGCTGTAATGCGATCTGGCCATTAAAACCAGTCAGCATCTTCCTTTCGCTTGCATCCTTGGTACTGTTGATCTGAGTCAGATGACCCGCCGAGTTGTAGCGGAAATCGGTGACCCCGGTTTTGTAGCCTTTCTGATCCCGGCTCGCAGTGATTTTAATCTTCTGGAAGCTCTCTTTTCCGCGATAGTCATAGACGTGCGTTTCAGTAAATCCTTCCCGAATCATATTGGTCTGTTGCTTCGCGAGCTGGCCCGAGAAATGGTACGTGAAAGCCAAGCTTTGTGTTGCGGTACCGTTCGTCACCACATCCTGCTGCTTGAGCTGTCCATCGCTGTACACATAGGTGGTTTTGGTCTGGTCCGTTTTACCCGAACCAGCGCGAATCAAACCATTCGTATGTTCATAACGGGTCGACAGCTCATTTTGCTCCAGCGCATGTCCGGTTCGCGAATTGGTCTGTGTCAGGAACCGGGTCTGATAACGTGCCGTACCGTTGTATTCATAAGACTGAATATTCTGTATATGGCCATTCACATCATAACCAAACAGGGTTTCCTGCTTGACGACAGCTTTCTTGCCATCACGCGTGACCGACGTCCAGACAATCTCTTTTTCTTTCTGGCCTGCGGCATTGTATTGAATCTGACGGCTTCCGGCTTTCCCTGCAAAACTCTGGGTCTCGGCAGCATTCTGATGCGACGCCACCATGCGGTTATCACCGTCGTATTGATACCAGCGGGTTTCGGACACAGTGCCCCGCTTGCTGACCACTTTCCGGCGGTTACCCACAGCATCGTACTGATAAGTCACACTTGAGTTTTCAAGTCTCTTCCCAAAACCTTTGGCTGTCGTTGTCCCAATCGACGCCAGTCTGCCATGACTGTCCCAATGACTGACCGTCACGAGCTGCTGATCGCCGTCCGTCAGGGTTCGCTGTGTTTCTTTACCATTTACGTCGTAGACATAGGTTTCACTCTTCGTGCCGGAAACCTGCTTTTTCAGCAAACCGTTGGTGAAATACTCAAAGCGGATATCCATACCGCCGCCGGTCTTGCGTGTCACCTGACCGAAAGCATCGTAGCTGTAACTGATCACACTGCCGTCGAGCAAAGTCTCGGTGAGCAAGCGTCCGGTTTTCGAGAACGTCGCACTCTTTCTGGCTTTTTCACTACCGCCTGCCAGCCAGGCTTCGCTGGTCTTGTTACCGAATGCATCATAGGTAAATTTCTGATGCTGGCCGCCGCCTTTGGTTTCCAGCACACGACCGGCCTGATCGAAACGTGTCCACTGGGTATACCCGGTTTCGCCCACCCATTCTTCGCTGTACCGCTGCCCGAGCTGGTCATAGGAATATCTGGCATATACTTCAGCAAACTTATCATCCAGCCGGAGCTTGGCACGGGTCAGCAACTGGCCATTATTGTTGTAGGTAAACATTTCACCCTGGCCCAGCGTGTTGATCCGGCCAACCATGTCACCACGGGCATCGTGATAATAGTGCGTCACCCCGCCGGCACCATTGATGTCTGAGAGCTTCTGCCCAGCCAGATCATAGGTGCTCTTCTGCCATTTTCCGTTCGCATCCTGAACGGCAATCCGGTTCCCGTTCAGGTCGTAGTAAATCTTAGAAACAGGCTTGCGCTTCGTGAGCGTTCCCTTGGTATCCAGAACATCCGTTTCAGGTCCCGTCTGTTCAATTACCTGATTGTTCTGGTTGTATTTGAACTGATAAACACTGCCATTCACGTTGCGGGTCAGCACGTTTCCGAAGCGATCCAGCACCTGCGTTGTGACCGGAGACTTGCCGTCAAAGCTCACGCCTTTCTCACTGGTCAGGTTGCCCATTTTGTCGTAATCGCGAACTACCACCCGGCTGCCGCCAGTCGTTTCACGAATGACTTTCCCCAGCCAGTTATATTGATAATTGGTCTTGATACCTTTGCGCTCTGCCGCGGTGACCTGACCGAAGCCATCATATTGATAACTTTCCTGCACCTCGTTATTGAGGCGTTTTTCAGTCACTTCACCAAAGGCGTTATACCGTGCCGTTTCAGTAATATTGCCGGATGAGGCGTTCACGGTTGTCGCCGTCTGACGTCCGGTTTTGTCATAACTGAAACGGGTCACTTTATCGAAACTGTAACTGAGCCCTCCCGTCGAGGAGACCTTCACCGTTTCCTGAACGACACGGTTCATCGCATCGGTCTGGATCTGGGTGTAGTTCCCCTCCGCATCTTTCCGGCCGGTGAGCTGGCCTTGCTGATTGAAATACTGGAACGTCGAGCGACCCTCGGTCATCGTGCTGACCTGATTTCCCTGGGCGTCGTAGAGATAATCGGTCCGCTGATGCGCTGACAGACGTTCAGGCTGACTGCCGCCGGCTACGGCAAGCGCCACACTTGAAACCACGTAGTCCCGTTTCTTGCCCCAGGTCGTGACCAGACGGCCCAATGCATCAAACTCATGCAGCACACGGTTAGCCGCAGTCGCATGATTGGCAGCCTCAACCGAATTTGCCTCCTGCACCGTCATATACATCCGGCCGGCATAATCGTGGTACGTCGTTGTGATCAGATTGCCGGTTTTCTCAGTAACCGTATTACCGTTATGGGCGTGGTAAACCACATGATGCCGCGTGGTCTGCGTCCGGTTCCCGCGGTGATCATAGCCGTAGCTCTCAAACCGTTGTGCATTTCCCTGCTGTTTCTGCCAAGCTTCAAGCGCCTTCAGGCTCCACTCACCGGTATAGCGGTTGGTGAATTCACGTTGTTCAACCAGCTGCCCCAGGCCGTTATAGCCATAAGCAGTGACATACCCTTCAGCATTCCGGGTCGCCAGCAGCTGACCCGTTAACGAGTACAGGTGCTGTCCGGTTGTGACTGATACGTTTTTCGCACTGCGCGTGGTGGAAACTTTTTCGCCGAATGCGTTATAAACCACGTCATCCCGAATAGTATCGCTGTTCACGCTGCTGCTTTGTGTCGCCGAAATTTCCTGTCCGCGCTGATCGTAGTTCCAGCTGATGGCACGGCTGGTGCCGCCACCGGCAACAAACTTCTCCAGCTCAGACAATGCAATGGCCGAGCCCTCAGGACGTTTCGCACTGAATGCGTTACTGTATCGGATCTGGGCTGTTTTCTGGCCGTAACTGTCGTAGCGGTATTCCGTCACAAAGCCCAGCTCATCGACATCAAAACGCAACTGACCTAACTGGTCGTAGACTTTATCCCGGCGACCGTTTTCAGCATTGATGTTGACTGATGCCAGGTTCTGTTCGTTGTAAATCACCGCATTGCCCGCCAGACCTTTCGCCTGCGTCTGATTCCCCATGACGTTGAATACAAAACGCTTGCTATTGGCCATGCTGGTTCCGGCAGCCGTGGTGCTGGCAATCACATTGCCCAGACTGTCATACTGATACTGGGTTTCAAGCCGCCCGATATGCTGAATCACTTTGCCGTCAGCCGTCACATCGGCATAACTGACAGTTGCAGACAGTTCAGAAATCAGCTGCCCGCGCGCGTCATACCGGTAGTCCGTATCATGGCTGACCGTTCCCGCATTGATCTCCCGGGCCACAGCCTGTTTCGACAGATAAACCAGTTGCTGGGCTTCGGAAAGTGTCGCTCCGGCCCGGTCTTTATAGGTTGTCGCGCGCTCCAGGTAAGCACTCACTTTACGATGCAGCGTCGTTGCAGCATCCAGGTCGGTATACACCTTGTTCAGATAACTGACGGTGGTATTCAGCTCACCTTTGGCTGTGTTCAGATCACCTTGTGCAACGTTCAGTTCTTTACGGGCAGCAACGACAGCAGCCAGCGCTTTCGCTTCATCAGATTTGGCAACATCCAGCAGCTGGCGAATCGTGACGATGGCGTTCTCAACCCCATCCATTTTTTCCCGGGCTTTTGCGAGATGGATTTCTGCCTGATCCATTGTCTGATGGGCATCGGCCACTTTCTGCTTCGCTGCCGTCAACGCTTGATTTGCTGAATTCAACGCGCTGGATGCGGCATTCACATCGGCTTGTGCCTGATCAACTTTGGTGGTTGCTGCGGCCAGCGCACTTTCTGTGGTCGTCAGATTTCCTTTCAGCCGGTTGACTTCACTCTGCGCTTTTTCAACTCGGGTCCGGGCAGCAATATCATCATTCAGTTTGGTACGAACATCAGAGACATACTTCAGCCCGCGTGCAGCGCGATCAGATTCGGCTTTAAATGCATTGATTTGCGCCTGTGTATAGGCGTTGGAAGAAACCCCTTCTTCATTGGTGTTTTTTGCCGTCAGAGAGTGCTTGTACTGGGCATAGAACTTATCTGCCAGAGACTTCACCTGACTCTGGTAATAGCTCTGCTGCTTCACCGCGGTATCAGAGAGCGCTTTACTGTCCGGCCCTTTGTAAATCGCCCCTGAATTTGACGTAAACTGCTGCTTAAAGCCGTTCATCAGGTCAGCTGCGGCCTTGCGGTCTCTGAACGCAGCGTCAATCTGAGCCTGCGTATAACCGACGCTGCCGCCGCCCTGTTCTTCGGAGAGCTTTCTGTATTTGTTGTTTAAGCGATGTTGATAAATCGCATCCATATCGCGGAAGTTTTCTTCTACCACCCAAACCGCATCGCCCCAGGAACGGAACGTTTTCACTGCCGTCGCTGTATTCGATTTATGGGTCTGCGCTTTTTTCAGTTCAGCTTCCGCATTCGCCAGTGCTTTCCGGGTTGCATCCCGATCCGCCTGACGCTGTTTGAGCACGGCCTGATTGCTGCTCAGGACGCTGTTCGCACTGTGATAGGCGTGTGATGCACCGGACTGAGCCTGCGTTTTGCTATTCAGGTTCAGCTCTGAAGCGCGGATCGTTTCAGCCCCGGTCCGTTTCGCTTCTTCCCAGGAAATAATCTCCAGCTCTGTAGTGAACCGCTGGTTGTTTTTTGCATTCAGATCACTGGCAATCTGCTCGGCCTTATCGCGGCTTTGCTGATGGGCAGCCAGTTTTTCATCATAGTTACGTTTTTGCTTTTCTAATGCGTTGCGTTGCTGCTCGATCCGATCCCCCAGCGCCGCAAGCTGACCTTTGAGATCAGTCACTTTCTGCTGGTTCACCAGCATGTCCCGTTCAGCCTGCGCTTTCACTGCATTCGCACTGTCCAGGCTGTCGACCGTTGCATGAATCAGCGAATCACTGTTCTTCCCGCCATCAGAGAGGGTTTTGAGCAACGCTGATTGTTCCTCAAGTGCTTTGTCCCTTTCCGTCTGTAATTGATTCAGCTTGCTGACTGCATCTGTATGTTCTTTCTGCGCAGCCTGCAGCGCTAAACGCGTTTCTTTTTCATACTGAACGACCGTCGCATCGCCGGCGGCATTGGATGACAGCAACTCAAGCGTTTGCTTAGCAGAGGCAATCGCATTTTCAGCCCCAGCCAGCCGCGTCTGCGCTTCCTCAATTTGCACGCCAGCCTGAGCAAACTGTGCTTCGGCCTGCTGGTAAGACTGAGTCGCACTATCGAGTTTCGATTTCGCAGCATGATATTGCGCCGAAATTCCTTCAAACTGGCTCGAGACTTTGTTCAGCGCATCGCGCGCAGTGCTCACTGTCACGAGTACAGCATTGTAATTCCTGGTCGCGGTATCAATCGCAGTGGCTGCTGTCGCTTTTGCCACTTTCAGCTGACTGATGTCATTCGACGCCGCATTTCGCTGAGAGACCCAGGCGTTATACTCATTCTCTCTGGCTTTGACCGCAGAGGCTGCACTGTCCCGTGCCGCTCGTTTGCTGTTAATTTCCGAAAGCGAAGTTCCCCATGAGTGACCCTCTTCATTGGTATGACGTCCGGCAACCGCTTTTTTGTAGGCCGCATCAGTATTGCTTAAATGCTGACGTGCACTGTCCAGTCGTGATTTCGCGGCATTGACTTCCGGAACGGCTTTGTTATACCGGCCTTCGGCCGCTTTCAGATCCTGGTTAATACTCGCCAGATTGTTCTGAGCTGCGGTTAACTCAGAGACTCTGTTTCGTTTATTCGCCTCAGCCTCATTGAGCTTTTTCTCCGCAGCCGTCTGTTCGCCGAGCCCCTTCTGATAATTGCTCAGAATCGAATCAAACCCGGCTTGCGCCTTCGCCTGCTCACTGACAAGCTTCGTCCGCTGTGCGGCAAGCTGTTCACGTAACGCTGTGGCAGTTTTCAGCGCCTGAGTCGCAGAAGCTTTTTCTGCGATCGCTGAATCATAGGCAGCCTGTGCAAGGTCGACCTGCTCTTGCGGCGTTGCTATCTTTTCCTCAAGCGTTTTCTTTTTCGCGGTTAACGTGGCCTCAGCAGCTTTCCACGTCTGAGTTGCCTTGCTGTATCGTGTATTGGCTGCAGAAATCGTACTTTTAGCCGTATTCAGGGTCGTTGTGGCGTTATCAAACGGCGTTTTTGCTGCATCAAGTGCTTTTGACGCATTGGCCAGTGCCGCATTCGCTTTGTCTGCATTGGCCTGTGCAGTATTTTTCTGTGTGGTCGCAGTACTGAAGTTATTCTTCGCTGCATTCAGCGTGTTCAGATACCCGGCCCGGGTATCCCACTTCGCTTGACGGGCACTGTAGGCTTTGTTGGCTTGATCAACCCAGGAATTATGTGAGTTGATTTTGCTCTGATAGGTTCGCAATTTTGCATCGCGTGTCGCCCGGCGACTGTTCAGTCCGGCGCTGGTTTTACCGCTCGGGTTTTCTTCGGTATACCAGCTGCGCTTACTGTAGGCGGTGTAATCCGCAGCCGCGCGTTCATAATCTTTCCGGGCAGCTTCCCGCTCACGCGAGGCTGCATCACGGTTTTTCACCGTATTTTGATAATGCGTATCTGCTTTCGACCATTCACCATGGTGATAGTTAAAATCAGACTGCGCTTTATTCAATGCAGACTGTTTTCCAGAAAGATTTGTGTTCGCAGAATTTAGCGCACTATTGGCACTGTTCGCGGCAGATTGCGCTGAGTTTTTAGCAGCAAGCGCTTTGTCATAGTTCGCTTTCGCCGTGTTAAAGGCGAGTTGTTTCTGATTCTGGCTGGCGAGGCTCGCATCCCGGTGCTTGATGGCAGCCTGATATTCTGCCCATGCGGTATCCCGGACTTTCTGAGCATCTCCGACTGCTTTTTTCGCTGCGCTAATCGCCGCCTGACGTTCAGCCTGAGCTTTGTTATAGGCCTCCCGGGCAACAGCATATTCTTTCTCACGTTGTGCCAGAGACACTGCCGCCAGCTCAACTTTTGATTTCTGTGCATCAATCTCCGCCGTTAAGATCTGGAGCTTCGACTTCAGCGCATCAATTTTATCGAGTGTTTCAGTGGTACTATTGCCCGCTGGCGGGAGCACAACATCATCGGTCGGCGTTTGCGGCAGAGAAGGTGCCGTCCCGGTGTTGTCGGCCGGTACCTTCGGATTGCTATTTATCGCAGCATTGGTCTCGTTTTGTTTCTTGATCGCTTCGGACAGGGTTTGCTTCGCTGCCTTCACTGCAAGTTCTGAATGCCGTACCCCTGAACGGGCGGTCAGATCTGCCTGAATATCTGCCGATAGCTTATCCAGAAATTCGATCGCAGAAATGACCTGATTCAGCTTATCTTTCGCCTGTGTGGCTTTTGCTGCATCCTGGCTGTTTAACGCCGCCTGATACTGCTTCTGCAGCGAGGTCTTTTCACTGTCCAGGGTATTTCGGTGACCTGAAATCAGAGACAGCGCGGAATTTCCAGCAGCATCACTCTGAACCGACGCATGAATTTTACCGCCCGTGGTTGTGTAATCGGCTTTCCATTCCGGATGAAGCGTGGTGAGCACACTGGCTTTCACAAGTGCCTGTACGGCTGCTGCAGTTTGCGCTTTGTGGCTGCTGGCCTCAGTGAATGCCTTGTCTGCATTCGTGACCGCTTTCTTCGCGGCTTCAACTTCCGCTGCATTCTGGCCTTTTAAACGGGCTTCATGTGTTGCAATTTCACTTTCTAACGCATCGATCTTTTCCTGCAGTTTCGCATGACGTACCAGCTCAGTTTTCACTTCGTTCTGCAAGCCGGATAACCGGTGATTCGCATCCTCGATGCTGATCCCCAGGTCATGGTTGGCGTTATTCGTGGCCGCAATCTGGCCTTCAAGCGTATTCAGTTCCTGAATCAGGCCGCTGATCCGTCCCTGCTGATGATTCAGCTCCGATAACTTCGCTTTCAGTTCCGCAGAAGCGTTGTCCAGGCTTTGCAGGCTCTCTGTAAGTTGCAGGAATACGGCATATTCGGAGGCCGTCGCACTGCCTTTACGAATGTCATTCAATGCGTTCCGGACAGCCGAGTTGTCGACATATTCTTTCTTCCGGCTCTTCTGAGACTGGCGGTTGTACTGGTATTCCACCAGGAAGCCATCGCCATCCATCGCGAACCGGAGGCGTCCCATCTGGTCATATACACTGAGCTCAGCGCTGACCCGGCCCGCCTCAACTTCCTGAGACAAATGCGTTTTCAGCGCATTTACGGACGTGGCTGAAAGGTCTGCCAGCTGGAAATCCGTGTTGTAGCGGATGGTATGGGTAATACGGCCTTCTTTATCGTAACCGCGTTCACTGATACGCCCCTGCGCATCGATCGCATACTGAAGACGACCATGGGCGTCGTAAACCGACTGACTGATCCGGTTGCCTGAAGCAGCCGTGTTCCAGTTCGCCTCTTTCACCGTTTTCTGGTACTGAGTGGTCGTAATTACCTGGCCGTTCGCATTATACAAATAGCCCGTCGCATACCCTTTTTCATCGATCTCGAAGGCAACCCGGCCTTCATTGTCATATCGGGTTTCGGTGCTTCTGTCTTTTGCCGGATCGGCAGCTATGGCTGCTTTCAGGCTCGCTTCCGTCAAGGACGACTGAGGTGCAACCGCTTTGCTGAACCGCGTTGTTTTCACCACCCGGTTCGCAGCGTCGTAGTCAAACTGGGTGACATAGTTCAGCGCGTTGATTTCATATCTGACCCGACCCAGCGCATCATAGACATACCGGGTCGTCGCACCGATACCGGTCGCTTTTTCCAGCACTTTCCCGGAGCCGTCGTAACGATACAACGTCGTCTGGCTGCTTGCCGAACCCGACCAGTCGGCCCCTGATTTGATTCGTTTCCCGGTCAGATTGCCGTTTGCATCGTAGCTGAACTCGGTGACCCGCTCTTCAAGCACCCGGTCACTGGCTGAGACTGCCCCTTCAACCGTTTTCAGCACCTGACCATTGGCGTCATAGGTAAAGAGGGTTGCCACACCCCCCTGCTCGACCCGGACTTTTCTGCCGTTGTTGTCATAGCGGATATAGATCCGCTGATCTTCGGTATTTTCCCAGACCCGCTGACCCTGCTTGTCGTAACCGTATTCCGTTGACAGTTTTTCACCGTCCGCGTCTCGGATCACTTTCCACTGCTGGCCAATCGCGTTATAGCGGTACTCGGTGCGTGTGCCTTCGGCATTGATGTCGAATTTCAGCAACCCAGTGGTGGCATCGTATTCTTTGCGGGAGAGGATTTCAGGCGTGGTACTGCCGGCGGCAATAAACTCTGAACGGAGCAGTTGACCCTGATGGTCGTAATGGAACAGACGGCGATGACCCAGAGCATCGGTGATCGATGTTGTTTCACCATGGGCATTCTTTTCAGTCACGGTACGAATGCCGCCCGGCGAGACTACCGTCACCTGATTTCTGGTATCGTCATACTCATAGCGCGTCGTCTCGCCCTTGCCATTGGCCAGTGACAACGTCCGGCCCAGCGCATCCAGTTCAATGCGCTCCTGCAATGCACCGGAAAGCTTGACCGTTTTCACGCGGCCACCGTGGAGGTAATCCACAATTTTCTCGCGACCTGCACCATCCAGTTCGCTCACCACACGGCCCATGTGATCATATTTCCGGGACCACTGCGCCTGATAACGCACTGTCGGCTGACGAACATCCGACAATTCATCCCCGCCGGAAATCCGGCTGCCTGCACGATAATCTTTGGCGACGCGCTGCTCGACCACATTCCCGCGCGCATCGTACCGGTATTGCGTGATTTCACGGGAAATATGATTGCCCGAGCCGGACAAAAACGAGGAATAAGCATCACTGACGTGTTGCTTCACCAGATAACCCAGCTTGCCCTGCTTGTTATACAGGTAACTGGTGACGGCTTTTTCGCCATCCACAGTTCGCAGCACCCGGCCCGCTTTATCATAGGCAAATTCAGATTTGACAATGCCAGCCACCAGCTGTTGTTTCACTTGCCCGAATGCGGTGTAAACCGTGCTCTTTGTATTGCCCAGCGCATCGGTTTGCTGAATCAGCCGCCCGGACTTGTCATATGCATAGCTCGTTTTACCGGTGGATGGATGATAGTCGCTGACTTTCCAGCCCATGGTGTTATAAACCGACTGACTGCCCCGGGCCGTAATCAACGCGGAAACATTAGCTGTTTTCCAGTCCTGACTGCCCGCGACAGCAACACGCCCGGTCAGCTCACCGAACTTGTTATAGTCCATATAGACAGAGCGGCTTTCTTTGGTATTCGCGCCGCTGATTTGCTGGCGAAGCAGACCCGTCACGTCATCGTACTGATAGCGTGTCTCAATGCCATGCTGATTGACGCTGGCAATAAGTCTGCCGGCTGCATCAAACTTGTCCCGGGAAATTTGCTGCGCACTGCCGGCCTGCTGCAGAATACTCTCGATTCCGCCCTGTCGGTTGGTCACTGCATTCGTGTAGCGGTAGGTGACCTTTTCCTTGCCGCCATCCAGATAGCGCGTTTCGGTCAGGAAGCCCTGTTCATCCAGAAGGTACTGCTGACGGCCGCGACTGTCATAGAAAACATTCGAACTGTCATAACTGTCCGACCCGCTCGTTTCTGCCGCCTTTTCTGAAAGCGCAACCTTACCAATACTGCCTGTGCCGCGGATTAAAAACGCGTTTACATGCAGAATTTTATTGCCCGGTTCAACCGCAGCCAGATCGGCTTCCAGATCACGGGTGACGGTATTCCACTGCCCGTTGTTAATGCTGCCGATGTAATGGTGCGCGTAGCCGTTCTTGATACTGCTGCTACCCGTCCCCGTATGGTACTGGATGTAACGATGTCCTTTCTCCGTTTGCAGGCTGATGTAAACCGTCATGTCCTGGGAATAATTCATATCCCAGCTCAACAGACGCATATCGGTATTTTTCCAGCTTTCGTTCGCATTGTTGTTTGCCAAGCGATAGCCATTTGACATCCCTGAACCACGGAGATCGATCACTTCGCCGCCGTAGGCAGCGTCGTATCTCGGGGTCATGGTCGCACCCGCAGGAGAATTGGCGTACACCTGCCATTTATCTAAATCGACTTCATGACCGTTCTGATAAACCCTCTCGCCGCGGGGTTTGTAAAGCCGGGTTTCAATCAGCTTGCCGGAGGCATCGTAACTGAAGCGCTTCACGAAACCGTCGGCGTCTTTCTGCTCCGTCAGTCGTCCTGCATTGTCATACTGGCTGCTCAGCACCCGGGCTGCGCTTGCATAGCCTTCGGTGTAATGACGCACCTGAATTTGCCGGTCCAGATCATCGTAGATGTATTCTGTCACCTGCTGCTCAGCATCAATTGTGCGGGAAAGGCGCCCCAGTGCATCAAACTCGCTGCGGATCACCCGGTGCGCCCGCATGGCATCAATCAGGCCAAGAACTTCTTTCCCACTCACGGTCAGCTGGCCGCCCGACAACCAGCTTTGTGTGTTCACACTGCTGTCGTACTGAATTTCACGGATAATCCGGCCTTCACTGTCCCTCTGATATTCCGTGATTTGCCCTGAAGCAGACACCGTGATCCACTGACGTCCCGCATCATCATAAAACACAGCGCTGAGACTGCCGTTGGCTTCCTGTGTCGCCACAAGCTGGCCGCTTTTGTTGTAGATGTAATGACGCTCACGGCTCGTCTCTCCGGCAGCACTCACGGTTTCTGAGATCAATTCGCCACGCTGGCTGAAAGTTCTTCTTGTCGTGACCCCATTCTCGGTGGTCACCAGCACCTGCCGGTTCGCATCCAGATACTGAGTCACCACAGTGTTCCCGGCGGCATCGGTGGTGCTGGTAATGCGATTTAATCCGTCAAAAACCTGAGTGGTGGTTGACTTCACATCCAGCCGGCCCGATTTGATATCACCGGTCAGCGTTTGGGTGCCAATCAGATTGCCGAAGGCATCATAGGTCGTCCGCACATGCTCGGCATTGGACAAGGTATAATTCACAGTGGATTCAGGGAAACGCGGGCGGTAATCTTGATGGGTCGTCACCCACTTGCCGTCTTTCGCTTCAGCAATCGCCAGGAAAGCACTGCGGGTTTCTGCATGCTTCAGGGTCTGCGCATTGATCCCCAGACCACTCAGCGCATTTTTTGCGTCCTGATTCAGACGGTTTGTCCATTCATCAGAAGAAGTGACAATGATCTGAAGACCGGCAGTGGTCGCTTTCAGCGTTTTCAGATGTGCCACAAGCTGTGCCGAGGCATCATCCTTGCCATAGGTATCGAAAGTTTTGGTCGAGATCAGCTTGTTACTGGCATCGACAACCGTGACCGTCAGACCCCGTCCGTTGCCGCCCACATGTTTGCCATCAATGGTCACGCCGCGGTTCGTTGTTCTGAATCCGGCAAAGTCATAGCCGGATGACGTGATTTGCAGATCATGAATCGTATCGCCACGGCCCGCGGTATCCAGCCGGTGATAAGTGGTTTGCGTGTGCAATTCACCCCGCTGATAGGTGTATTCTGTCAGCTCCGTCGATTGTTTATTTTGCTTGCTTGCCCAAGTCGTCAAAGCCGCCAGCTCAGGCAGTTTAGTCGCCTGCAAAGCAGTGCCCAGATAGCGCCGCATTGAGGTCCGCTGACCGAAGCCATTGTACTGGTATTCAGTCACGGTACCGGCTGAAGAGACTTCAAAACGCAGGTTTTGCTTGTCATACACAAAGTAAGCACTCGACGCCACCTTACCACCGGCATACTGATGGCTGGCGACCAGCAGATTATTTTGGTACTCATGTTTCAGGTACAGCACACCGTTGCGGGTCGATTCCGTTAAATTGCCCTGTGCATCGTACTTGTTCTGAATTGTTTTCCCGGCACTGTCC
The DNA here is from genome assembly GCF_036409375.1 of Photobacterium sp. 53610. Classification (NCBI taxonomy): domain Bacteria; kingdom Pseudomonadati; phylum Pseudomonadota; class Gammaproteobacteria; order Vibrionales; family Vibrionaceae; genus Photobacterium; species Photobacterium sp. 53610. Next base: position 1,288,232 of record NZ_JAXOFS010000001.1, read on the forward strand.
CGGACCAGAATCAGGTTATCCTGATCGTCATACTGATAGGTGACCTGTCCCTGTACCTGCCCGTTTTCACGCGGCAGATTATTCACATCTCCCTGATAATCAACCGCCGGAGACAACACAGACACCAGACGGCCTTTGTCATCATGCTGGTAAAACCAGACTTCACCATTGTTATCGGTGATTTGCAGCTGATGCCCGTTGGCACGGTTGGTCTGATAATTCAGTAAGGTCACAACACCGTTGTCATCAATTTTACTCAGGCGGCTTTTTCCGCCGACGGTCTGATAACTGAAACTGACCTGACTGCCATCGCTCTTTTGAATTGACTTCAGGAGATAACTGTTCGCATCCTGATAGGTATAAGTCGTGGTGAAAACTTTCCCGTCCGTAATCGACTTATCTTCAGGGGACAAGTCAACTTTGACCTGACTTAAACGGCCTTTTGAATCGTAGCTGTAGTGAACTTTGCTATGGGAGTGTGTCAGCTTGCCTTCAACCTGGGTATAGCTGTCCAGGCGGGTTAACTGGCCTTTACTGTTGTAGACAAAACGCAGTTCTTCGCCGCTGGCATTTGAAACCGCACTCAGCCGGTTGCCGCTGTAACGGTAACTCACCCGGTTACCATGTTTATCTTCAGAATGAATCAGTTTGCCGTCGGCACTTTGATAAGTTTCCTGAATCCCGCTGGTGCCTTCCGTGTACACCCAGTTGCTGCCGACTTTGACAATGGTGTCATGAGCACCGCCACCCGCCGCAGAAAGATATGAACCATCTTCCTGTTTTTTGAAAATCGCGACATGGCCGTCACCGGTAATCCGGTGCAGCTCTGAACCAACCATCCGGATCTGACGCTCAAAAGAAAAACGCCAGTTATCGGCATCAAAATCGTTTTTCGCGCCCTGGCTGTTGTAGGTGCGGGCAAGTGATAAATCCAGTCCCCGACTGACCAGTGTCTGATCGTTACTTTGAACAACCAGATTCCCTGTGGATGCATTGATACTCAACCCTTTGGTGCTGGACAGCTTAATCCCCGCTTGCCCAAGAACATCATAATGACCTAAACCTGCACCACCGATGACAACAGCCATAGCTAATCCCTTTTGATTACATTATCGACGCTCTCTAATGGACGGTTCTGCAAAGAAAAGTTAATTATTTTTCGAGGAAAATTAATTTTTACGTCCTTTGTCACCCTATTCGTGTAATAGCAACAAAGTCATTTGCATTTTGTGCCGAGGAACCTTGATAAAAGAGGTTATCGTTGAGAAAGGACATAAGGACTGAAAACGTTCGATGCAGTGGGAACTACACATGCATAGAGGGTTTGTATTGATTCAGTTATTGAATCATCACCAGTCATAAGATAGGGCAAGTGGACATTTTCTTCATTTTGAAAATCCCCTCTTTAAATGATGAAAGACTCAATTTTCTGCGGCGAAGTTCTCTTTGAAGCAAAAAAGTGCATTACATTTTCAATTGGGTTCCGACAGAATTCCAGAAAATATGACAGGAAAGTTCTTTGGCGTGCCGGCAAACATAAGATGTTCTTAAATTCACAAGGAGCACTAATCATGTCTATTCAATCTTATGACGAAATCCAATCAAAATTTGACATTTTATCTGTCCTTCATCACGAAGAGGAAACGGTAGGAAAATTAAATAAGCTAACATCAATATTAGATAATCTTTCCGAAAAACAAATTGAGGAAGAAACACTAAAACTTAAACAAAAAATGCATAACTCTTCAGGTTTCACTAAAAGAATCATTGAACATGCAACATCTTTGCATCAAGAATATGTAAGTCTAGTAAATCAGCTCTCGTTATCTGGAAAAGTTAACACGGAATCCTTATCAAATTACTTTATTCAAGGATGGTATCACACAAGTTACACAACCCGTTTTGAACACATGTTCACAGCTTTACTCAACGAAGAAAAGCTCCAAGACACAAACAGCCATGGGAATAAATTCACAAAATTAATCGAGCATGGTATTGATGAAGAGGAGGGACATGAATTATGGGCACTACAGGATATTATATCTCTTGGTGTAAAAAATGATATCGACCCACTTTATGATGTTTTTCCTGAAACAAAAGCAATCGTCTGGTCACAACATGATCGCCTAACTCGCTTACCCGCTATTGGATTTTTGGGGTACTCATTTTATTTGGAGCTCCTCATTGCGACTGAATCATATGGTTTATTAAATGTATTGAATAAGTGCTTAAACACCACACCCAAAGATCATAAATTCATTTACTACCACTATCTTGTAGATCAAGGCCATGCCATTGACAATATTGAACTATTTGATCGTATTGTACACACAGAAAAAGATTTTAATGAAATTATCGACAATATGAACTTTATTCACACAATGTATTACAGACTTACCGAAAAATCGTTTCAATCATGAAATTAAAATTTATCACCTCAAATTATGATCAAGAAGAATACCAAATTGGTCATAGATTAGCAAAACGTGTCTATCAAAGGGCCTGGGGGACAAAATCGCTATCAGATGATCATTCAGCATCAGTTATAGCGATGTTAAACAGCGAGGTTGTGGGAAATTTATGCATTCACCTTAGAAACCAAAAATTACCATGCGAAAATTATTTTCATTTCCAAAATGAGATAGAAAAAGATGTACTTGTTGCTGAACTTTGCAGTCTTGCTATTGCAGTTGAAACGCCAAAACAAGTAAGAAATGATATCCTCTTAGGTTTGATTTCAGCAGTAAATACTTTTGGTATTGTTCACAACATTTCTAAATATTACACCATACAACGGATAAGTTTATTGTCTAGATTAAAAGTCAAATTAAATTATCCATTTCATCAGGTTGATGAAGCAATACCAATTACTGCCGCTCAACCGAATGATAGCTACTGGAGAAACAATCAAACACCTAAATTATACTCTATTGATAACACTGATCCGCAAACGATGAAATCTAGTTTACAATCTATCGCCTTTCTTAACCGACGAGGCTGTACTTGGGTTGATCAAACAAGGAAATCAAATGATTTTCAGAAGATTATTAAAGTGGCATGATGATAAAATATTAAACGACTGGCAAAGGACTTCAAAAAAACAGTGCCTTTTCCTCATTACGATCACAGCTTTAGTTTATTTATTGGTCATACTATTTCTTAACTCCAGATTAGAAGTATCTCTTATGACCTTTGCTTTAGGACTGGTTTTTGGAGCAAACTTTGAGAAGTTAATTCAGCTCAGAATGAGAGAAAAAATAAAGAATTAAACGATTAATTCTTAACGATAAGCCACCCAAAACGGTGGCTTAAGTTGTTACACATTGACCTGACTGATGTAAGAAATCAGTGCTCGTCGATCCGCGCCCCTGCGGGCGTTGCCTAAAGGCAACGTGGTCTCGCTTTGCTCGGCTGAACCCTCACTAGGCTTCTTCACTCTATCTCTATCGTGCCAAGGTTCAGATGAAAAAAAACCGCTGAGAGTTCAGCGGTTTTTTTAAATGTGGCGGAGAGATAGGGATTTGAACCCTAGATACGCTATTAACGTATGCCGGTTTTCAAGACCGGTGCTTTCAACCACTCAGCCATCTCTCCGTAAGTGGTGCGCATAATACCCAGCCGATTCGATGTTGTAAATACCCCACTGAACTGACTGCGCAGATGATCGCCAATCTGATACAACCCATACCAATTTGCTGTGGTTTTCATCAGAAACGAGCTTCTTCTTGCACCTCTCCCAGCCCCTCACCGGGCAGATGCCAGGGCTTTTTCCGGTGTGAATTTGCTTTTGGGTTTTCGCATCACCAAATAAACCGCCATGGCTGCCAGCAAAAAACCCAGCGCGCTGAATGCATCAAAGGTTTCATTGAACACCAGCCAGGCTTCCAGCGCAGTGACCGGCGGCACCAGATAAAACGTCGACGCGACTTTTGAAGCTTCCCCGTGCTTCACCATATAAAGCAGCAGCCAGACAGCGGTGACCGAAACACCCAACACCAGCCAGGCCAGTGTCAGAGAAAACGTGAGGTTCCATTCTATCTGCATGGTTTCGGCAGTGAGCATTACTGGTGCAAACACCATAGCCGCCATCATGTACTGATAAAGCGAACCGCCGACTAAATCGACCTGACTGCAATAGCGCTTCTGGTACAGTGTGCCCAGCGTGATCCCCAGCAAGGCCAATCCGGCACAGGCATAAGCCGCCAGTTGATGCGAGTCCTGCTGCCAGCTCATATTGCCCTGTAAAACCAAGGAAATACCCAGAATTCCCAGACACAACCCCAGCCATTGCGACAGCACCAGACGTTCCTGCCCCAGAAGCATCAGTATGATTGCCGTTAACACCGGTTGTAACCCGACCAGCAACGCACACAAACCCGCAGGCATCCCGAGGTAAATCCCGTAGTAAGTCCCGCCCAGGTACAGTCCGTGAATCAGCATCCCTGTCATGAAGCAATGGAACCGGGCTTTGCCTGTCGGCAGTGAAGACTTCAGAAACAAGGCCAGCACAGCGAAAATGGCGATATTTGCCAGCATCCGGACGAACAGGAAGGTTGCAGGTTCCGCATAGGGCAAACCAAAACGGGCACCGATAAAGCCGGTACTCCACAGCAATACAAAAATAAAAGGAATCAATCGGGCCACGCGCACCTCTGTCTGGCGGAATCCATCATATTTCACTACTCTATTTGGGTACAGACACAGTTAGTAGTGACAGTTTTATAAATTTATCAGGGTACAGATAAGCGCGTGGAAGCCAGTCATCAGCGATCAGACACCAAATATCAGCAGGTCATTGCAGAGCTTGAATTACGTCTTGAGCAGGGCGTTTATCAGGCCGGAGATAAGCTCCCTTCCATCCGGCAATTAAGCGGACAGTTAGGCGTCAGTAAAAATACGGTCATCCGGGCCTATCAGGAACTTGAAGCGAGCCTGAAAATCGAAGCGCATCCGCGTTCGGGGTATATCGTGACCGAATGTCCGCGTCTGGAAACTCAGCCGATTCAAACGCCGGGTTTTGTCGATTTGTTATCCCTGAGCCGGACGGTGTTACAAGACTCCCTGTCCCCCGCGTTGCTTCCAACCGGGAGTGCGCATCCGAACACCCACTTTCCGGCCATCACCTCGCTGTATGCTGAAATTGGTCGTCACAGCCGCTATCAGACTCACGTTCCCAGCCATTATCTGTTACCCCCGGGAGACGAGCAGCTGAGAAAACAACTGGTGACCGTGAATCAATGGCATGGCATCACAGCCTCCGCCAGTGAAATATTAATCACTCACGGTGCACAGCAAGGGATCAGTATGGCGCTGCAGGCCCTGACATCCCCGGGGGATACAGTCGTCATCGAATCGCCCTGTTATTTCGGTAACTTACTGTTGCTGGAATCACTGGGTCTGAAAGTGGTGGAAATCCCCTCCAGCCTGCAATCCGGTATGGATTTGCACCGGCTGTCACAGGCATTACAACAATGGCCGATTGCAGCCATACTGCTCAACCCGAGTTTTAATAACCCGACCGGCTCTGTCATGCCGCTCGCTGCCCGGCAACAATTACTCGCCATGACCCAAGGGATTCCGATTATTGAAGATGATGTGTTTGGCGATCTGGCCTACACCGGTCGGCCACCGACTTTGTACAGCATGGATGACAGCCATCGGGTGATTTACTGTAATTCTTTATCGAAGACGCTGGATTCCCGCCTGCGCATCGGCTGGCTGCTCGCCGGACGGTACCAGCCACAGATCGAAAAACGCCTGCTGGCAGACAATATGGGAAGCCTGAACCTGATGCAGTCGGCAGTGGCTGAATTTCTGAAAACCGGTAAGTACCGGACCCATCTGGGTAAAATCCGGCGCTTTTATCATCAAAATCAACGCCGGTTCAGCCAGTTACTTTGTACTGCACTCGATCGCTATCCATGGCTGACCGGTCGCTATCATCTCAATCTGGCCGATGGCGGATTTCTGTGCTGGCTGACACTCCCTGAGCAGGCAGACAGCGATATGCTTTATCAGCAGGCGCATCTGGCCGGTATCAGCATTTTGCCCGGCACGATGTTCAGTACGCTGGAAAACTATTGCCATTGCCTCAGGCTGAGTTATGCCGCTTTTGAAGACAACAAACGCTGGCATACAGGTATCGGGCAGCTGGCTGAGATCATCGCAGCTCACTTAAAACCGGGCAGCAAAATGGATGCAACACAGAAAAGGATGATGCAATGAAATCGTATCCCTTCACCTTCGCAGTCACCACAATCCTCCTCTGGACCCTGTTCAGCCTGCCGGCTCTGGCTTTCGGGCTGAAAGCCAAGGGAAGCAGTGAAGGCATGGCATATCAGATCGAACAAATCGCCGATGGCCTGCCGATCCCCTGGGGAATGACTTTCATTGATGACAACACGCTGCTGGTCACACTCAGGGAAGGCAAAGCCGTGCTGCTGGATGTCCGTTCCGGCCAGAGAAAAGCTGTCAGTGGTCTTCCGGAAGTGTACGCCCGCGGTCAGGGTGGCCTGCTGGATGTACAGCTGTCGCCGGATCCGGCAGCAAAAGAGTGGCTCTATTTCACCTACACCAAGCCCGTTCAGGGAGGTGGTGTCACGACGCTGGCCCGTGCCAGACTGTCCGGGCAAAGGCTCACTCAGTGGCAGGATTTGAAAGTCACCCGCTCACTCAGTGACACCAACCGGCACTTTGGCAGCCGGATCGCTTTTGACGGCCGGGGCCACGTTTTCTTCTCTGTCGGCGACCGGGGTCACCGCCCCAACGGGCAGGACCTGACCAACCACGCAGCCACTGTCATCCGGCTGAATCTGGACGGCAGTGTGCCGGAAGATAACCCGTTTACAGGCAGAAAGGATGCGTCTGCTGAAATCTGGAGTTACGGCCATCGCAATCCGCAAGGGCTGGCATACGACACAGCCAATCAGCGTTTGTGGGAAATTGAACATGGTCCGCGCGGCGGTGACGAAATCAACCTGATCCTGCCGGGCCGTAATTACGGCTGGCCGATTACCTCCCATGGAAAAGAATACTGGGGCCCGCTGGCAGTCGGTGAAGCCAGAGAAAAGCCCGGGATTGAATCGCCGGTCAAAGTGTATATTCCGTCCATCGCCCCCGGCAGTCTGTTGCTCTATCAGGGCGAGGCGTTTCCCGGCTGGAAGGGAAATCTGTTTGCAGGCGCACTGGTGTTACAGCATCTGAACCGGATCGTTCTGGATTCAAAAGGCAAACCAGTGAAAGAGGAAAGATTGTTTGAAGAGATAGGAGAAAGGATCCGCTCTCTGGTTCAGAGCAAAGAAGGCTATCTGTATTTTGCGACTGACAGCGGCAATCTTTATCGTATTCTGCCCAAATAAAAAAAGCCCCGGTTAACCGGGGCTTCATTCCATCCGTTACAGATGTTCACCACGACGCAGCGCGTCAATGCGCTTTTCCAGCGGCGGGTGGGTCATAAACAGTTCGGACAGTGATTTGCGGCCGTTAATCCCAAAGGCCATCATTGAGCCTTCCAGATGTGACTCCTGACTGACTTTCAGTCGCTCCAGCGCGGCAATCATTTTCTCTTTGCCAACCATACGGGCTGAACCTGCATCCGCCTTGAATTCACGATGGCGGCTATACCACATGGTAATGATGCTCGCGAGGAAACCAAACAGCACTTCCATGATGGTGGAGACAATGAAATAAGTCATGAAGCTGCCGCCTTCACCCTCTTCGTTGTTATTGTTCATGCCGCTGACGGCACCCGCAATAATCCGAGAAATGAAAATAACGAAGGTGTTCACCACCCCCTGAAGCAACGTCATGGTTACCATGTCGCCATTGGCAATATGGCTGACTTCATGTGCCAGCACCGCTTCTGCTTCATCAGGCGACATGCTGTGCAGTAAACCTGTTGATACTGCGACCAGCGAATCATCACGTTTAGCACCCGTAGCGAAAGCATTGATGTCGGGTGAATCATAAATCGCCACGGTCGGCATGCCGATGCCAGCCTGTTTGGCCTGCCGTGCAACGGTTTCTACCAGCCAGTATTCCGATTCATTGCGCGGATGTTCAATCACCATGCCGCCAACCGAACGCAGAGCCATCGATTTCGACATGAAAAGGGAAATCAGGGAACCACCAAAACCAAACAACACAGCCATCACCAGCAAGCCATTCAGGCTGCCCGGTTGCAAGTCTGTGACTGCGTACACAATATTGAGCACAATACTGAACACAAACATGACGGCCAGGTTCGTCGCCAGGAACAAGGCAATTCGTTTCATACCTTTTTATCTCCAACAAAGGTCAAAATGTCAGTTACTTATACGCTTTAAGACATTCACGTATCAGTGATATACCCAAGTGACCTCAGAGACTTGGGTATAACGTTATTTATAGTATGGTCGTTTAATCTGAAAACAAGCGAAAGCGGGAAATTGTTACTTTTCGTAAGTCGCTGCGGACCCTGGTTTTTCATCCTGACCCGCGAACGTCTTAGACTTTGGTCGTATTGTTTAAAAGGGTGCCATTCACTATTGTCATGAGGTATATGATTTCGCTCAGTATCTGAAAGGAGGCAAGATGGCTGACCATGAAAATTACCAAGTTGCAATTGATATCCTGCGCTGTCACCTTGGCATGACTGCAGAAGAAGCCTGCGCTGAACTCGGTATCGATCCTGCTGCTTCGCAACCTGCCGAAGCCATTGCCCCGCTCTCGGGACTGAACGCAAACTAATTCCTGTATTAAGTGCTAGATCCAAAGCCTCCTTTCCGGAGGCTTTGTCATTTTTACGCCATAATGATGTAAATACAGTTTCCATTCAGAGTGATTGTGTGATACTTATCCCAAAAATTATTTTGAACACTGTACAGGTAAACTATGAAAAAGCTCTATTCGCACACTCTGGATAGTGCACAATCGCAGACCAACACACGTCCGCTCCTGATCACAATCGCGCTCTTTATGGCGGTTGCCGTGATCACGGCGGTGGCGGCTTTCATCATTCAGATTGAGATTTTGCAATTTAGCGGCAACCTCGGTGAAGACTCCCTTGTTGAATACGCTCAGGAACTATATCTCGCACTCAGCAGCGGTCTCTTTGCAGCAGTTGCCGTCAAAAAAAGTGACATCCGTGGATTTGCACTCCTGGTTGCTGCATTTTTCATGGTTCTGCTGATTCGGGAACTGGATGGCGTCTTTGACCTGATTCGGCATGGTTTCTGGAAGGTACCGGCGGTCTTGGTTGCAGTCGCAGGCATTGCCTACGCCTATCAGCATCCGCAAAGTACGCAAACACCTCTGTCTAAATACAGCAAGCATGCCAGTTTTGGACTGATGATTGGCGGTATGGCCACCCTGATGGTTTTCTCACGTTTGTTCGGAATGAGCGAACTCTGGCAAACCGCCATGCAGGATAACTACGTCCGGGAAGTGAAAAATCTGGCTGAAGAAGGAGTTGAACTTCTGGGTTACAGCCTGATTCTTGCCGCCTCGGCCTGGTACTGCCTGCCGAAACTGGTCCGCAAAAAACAAGGCTGACAAATACAGGGCATATCATTGTGCCTGAATAATAAAGCCGCCTGACGGGCGGCTTTATTTCACAAGGTTGCGGATGCAGGGAAACCCAATAGGTCCAGATTCAGATATTCGGTTAAATCTCTTTTTGCAATATCGGGCAGATGCGGGATCTCACCCAGCTTGGGTGCAGGCAGCATTGCTTCCAGATACTTCAGATTCTCGTCATAACAGCTGGTCTCCGGATCAACCAGATTCGCGATCCAGCCCACCAGCGTCAATCCATCTCGTTCAATGGCTTCCGCTGTCAGCATCGCATGATTCAGACATCCCAGCTTGACGCCGACCACCAGAATCACCGGCAGATTTTCCTGCTTCACCCAATCCGAGAATTTTGTGGTCTCAGACAACGGAACCCGCCAGCCGCCCGCGCCTTCGACAAACACCAGATCCGATTTCTCTTTCAGACGGTGCAAACCGTCAGATAAATTGTCCGGAGAAATCGCCACACCAGCCTGTTTCGCTGCAATGTGTGGTGCAATCGGCGGTTCAAAGGTAAATGGATTCACCTCTTCATACGCTAACTCCGGTTTGGAAGCAGCCTGTAAGTACAGCGCATCACTGTTTCTCATGCCGTACACGGTTAATGTACTGCCTGATGCAACAGGCTTAAAACCAGCCGTCCGGTAACCAGACTTCACCCCGGCAGCGATCAATGTTCGCGTCACCACCGTTTTTCCGGCGTCGGTATCTGTTCCTGTCACAAAGAAAGCACTAGTCATTGTTCAAGACTCCAAAACAAACCTGATATGTGGCTGGTAATTGACCTGTATGGTCACGAAATTTGGCATAGGCCTGCTCTATTAAATTCAGCGTCGTGCGTCCGAACAAGCCTTGACGGCGATGCTGTGATAGATGCGTCGCTCCGATGCCTTTCAAATCTTTCATCAGTGCCATTGCGCTGTCGTAATGCATCACCACAGGCGCCACAGCCAGCTGAAAATCCGTAAATCCGGCCCGTTCAACCGCCTGAATCAGCACAGATTCACTTTCGTACTGATTGACATGCAGCCCCTGATCAACTGCCTGCCAGGAATGCTGCAGCTCTGACAGAGAACCTTCCGCCAGGGTTGTAAAACCAATCACGCCACCGGGTTTCACCACGCGCTTCAGTTCTTGCAAAGGCACAGTGAGATCACGGCACCACTGTAACGCCAGGCTGGAGAAAGCTGCGTCAAACGTATTGTCCGCAAAGGGTAATGCTTCCGCATCGGCATGCCGGAACTCCCCCAGCCCCTGGCAACGTGCCTGAGCCTGTTCCAGCATTTGAGAAGACAGATCAACCGCCGTCGTCTGGTACTGCAATGCCTGTAACTGCCGGGTGAAATAACCGGTTCCGCATCCGACATCCAGCCAGTGACTGGCGTGAGCAAAGACCGGCAGTTGTTCCAGCAACCGATGACCGACCAGTCGCTGAAATGCCGCAGACTGATCATATTGTCTGGCCGCCTTACCGAAACTGGCTGCAATCGCCTGTTTTTCCGCAGACGGGTTCACCGGATTCAAAGGTTCAACCCGGCTGTTCTGACGGATTTGCTGCATCCTGTACCTCTTCAAAAGACGCATTCAATTGTGTCGCGAATTCTCTGACCTGATCTTCATCATGCCTGGCTGTCAGTGTAATTCTCAGCCGGGCCTGATTGACCGGCACTGTTGGCGGGCGTATCGCCGACACCCAAAAACCTTTTTCTGCCAGTGAAGCGGATAAAGTGAGCGCCCGCTCACTACTGCCCATCAGGACCGGTTTGATTGGCGTTGCAGTCGAGACCAGCCCGACTTCCGGCAGCAGGGTTTCTTCCAGAATGGCGCCCAAAGCCAGCAATTTTTCCCGGCGCCAGTCGCCAGCCTGTACCAGATCGCAAGCCGTACACAGTGCATGCGCCTGCGCAGGTGGCATCGCTGTCGAGTAAATATAGTGACGGGCAAACTGAATCAGGTATTCGGCAACCTCCTGGCTGCAAAGCACGGCTGCCCCCTGCATCCCGAAGGCTTTCCCAAAGGTCACAATCAAGATGTCCGGCTGAATACCGGCTTGCTGACAGCTGCCGCGTCCTTCATCACCGAGAATGCCGCACCCGTGCGCATCATCGACCATGAACCAGCTCTGGCTGGCTTGACAAAGCGCTGAAATATCGGCCAGCGGTGCCTGATCACCATCCATACTGAACACACCTTCAGTCACCACCAGCCGGGCAGATGCTTCATTCGTGTTTGCAGTCAGCATTTTATGCAGTGCAATCACATCATTGTGGGCAAATCGGCGCATGTTCGCCGGAGACAGCATGCCGGCTTCCATCAAAGAAGCATGATTCAGCTTATCCTGAATCAGGAAATCCCCTTTCTCGAGCAATGCAAACAGTACAGCCTGATTGGCACTGAAACCTGTGCTGAACAGCAGGGCCCTTTCAAAACCCAGCCATTCAGCCAGCCGGGTTTCCAGCGCCTGATGCGGTGTATGATGTCCGGTCACCAGCGGTGAAGCGCCACTGCCGGCACCATACTTGGACAGTCCCTGTTGCCAGGCTGCGATCAATGCCGGGTCTTGTGCCAGACCGAGGTAATCATTACTGGAAAAGTTCACGCTGGGTTGTGTGCAGTCCGTCCACCGGACTGAAGACGCCTGTCTTGTCAGGATCTTCCGCTGGCGATACAAGCCCTGCGCCTGTCGCAGGTTCAGGGCCTGAGTGATACGAGACTTAAGAGGCATCGTAGAAGAGATCACCGGCAGCCGGACGCGAAGCAACGCGCTGAGCGACCTGACCTAACAGTTCCTGTGCCTGTACTTCATCCGGCTTCGCTGCTTTTTCCTGGCGGTTAATCCCCAGTTTTCTGAACAGCTGCATGTCTTTGTCTTCTTCCGGGTTCGGCGTGGTCAGCAGCTTACAACCGTAGAAAACAGAGTTGGCTCCCGCCATAAAGCAAAGGGCCTGAGTTTCTTCACTCATACCTTCACGGCCAGCCGAAAGACGCACGGCAGACTTTGGCATCATGATCCGCGCGACAGCAATAATGCGGACAAAATCGAGCGGATCCACATCGTCCACATTCTCCAGCGGTGTGCCTTTCACTTTCACCAGCATGTTGATTGGCACACTTTCCGGGTGAACCGGCAGATTGGCCAGTTCAGCCAGCAGACCAGCGCGGTCACGGGCACTTTCGCCCATCCCGATAATACCGCCGGAACAAATCTTCATGCCCGCATCACGGACATGAGACAACGTGTCGAGACGGTCTTGATAAGTACGGGTGGTGATGATGTTGCCGTAATACTCCGCCGAAGTATCCAGGTTGTGGTTGTAGTAGTCGAGCCCGGCTTCAGCCAGTGTGTTGGCCTGGTCGCCGGTGATCATGCCCAGCGTCATGCAGGTTTCCAGCCCCATGGCCTTCACGCTACGCACCATATCCAGCAGATAAGGCATATCGCGCTCTTTCGGGTTTTTCCAGGCCGCTCCCATACAAAAACGCGTGGCGCCGGAGCTTTTCGCTTTCTGCGCAGCATCCAGTACCTGCTCAACTTCCATCAGGCGTTCACGATCGACATCAGTACGATAGTGCGCGCTTTGCGGACAGTACTTGCAGTCTTCAGGGCAGGCACCGGTTTTAATCGACAGCAGGGTACTGACCTGCACTTTGTTGGGTTCATGGTACTGACGGTGAACCTGCTGTGCTTCAAACACCAGATCCATGAATGGCTTTTCAAACAGCGCCTGAACTTCCGCAATGCTCCAATCGTGTCTCACTTCCACGTGTAAACCTCTTTCGTTGTTCTTATGGCCCGGAGAATTGCAGTGATAACCGCACGGATTCAACGGGTTTCAATGTTTGCAAGTCTACTTTGAGCAAGTACACTGTCAACCATAAAGAAAACACAAGGTTTACATCTGTGCAAAATATCAACACAAAACAAAACACCTCCAACCAGTTTTCAGCTTCGGAGACGGATCTTGAGTACGATCGCCAGCATGTCTGGCATCCCTACACCTCCACCCTGACCCCTTTGCCCTGCTATCCGGTCAGCCACGCGGAAGGCGTCCATTTGTATCTGGAAGACGGCCGCCAACTCATTGACGGTATGTCTTCCTGGTGGGCAGCAATTCACGGTTACAATCACCCGGTCCTGAATCAGGCCGCCAAAGATCAGCTCGACAAGATGTCGCATGTCATGTTCGGCGGCATCACGCATCAGCCTGCGGTTGAGCTGTGCCGGAAACTGGTCGAACTGTCACCGGCGCCGTTGCAGCAGGTCTTTCTGGCCGATTCCGGTTCTGTTTCTGTGGAAGTCGCCCTGAAAATGGCCCTGCAGTACTGGCATGCCAAAGGTGAGCGCCGGGCAAAATTCCTCACCCTGAAACACGGCTATCACGGAGATACCTTCGCGGCGATGTCGGTGACCGATCCGGATAATTCAATGCACAGCCTTTATAAAGGTTTCCTGCCGGAGCACATTTTTGCCGAATCACCCGAAACGGGTTTCCATGAGGCATGGAACGAAAACGATATCTCCGACTTAGCCGCTAAACTCGAAGCACATCATCAGGATATTGCCGCAATCATTCTGGAACCTGTCGTTCAGGGCGCCGGAGGGATGCGTATTTATCACCCGACTTATCTGCGCCGTGTCCGCGAGTTGTGTGATGACTTCGGTGTCTTACTGATTGTCGACGAAATCGCGACTGGCTTTGGCCGTACCGGAAAGCTCTTTGCTTGCGAACATGCCGGGATCAGCCCGGACATTATGTGTGTCGGGAAGGCTCTGACCGGCGGTTACATGACACTGGCGGCAACACTAACCACCAAGCAGGTTGCAGATACGGTGTGCAGCGGTGAAGCCGGTTGCTTTATGCATGGCCCGACCTTCATGGGCAATCCGCTGGCCTGCGCCGTTGCCAACGCCAGCCTGTCATTGCTGGAAACGGGTGACTGGCAGCATCAGGTCAGCGGGATTGAACAACAGCTGTCGCAATTACTGCCCCGGGTCGGCCAGTCTGAGAAAGTCAAAGCCGTCCGCTGGCTGGGTGCCATCGGTGTCGTTGAATTATATGAGCCGGTGGATATGGTCCGGATTCAGAAAAGTTTTGTAGACAATGGTGTCTGGATTCGCCCGTTTGGCAGACTTATCTACATCATGCCGCCTTTTGTAATTGATAATCAGCAGCTTGAGAAACTGGTTTTCGCTATTTTGCAATCGCTGCAGTAATATCGAAAAACAGACAAGGCATCACCTTTGAACAGATATACTCATAAAAAGAGCCAAATCAGGGCTGAAACCCGTAATTCTGAAGACATCCCGTCCAGAAAGACAGACAGCCCTATCAAAGTTGACGTCATAAAGGCTAAGTATTATGCAGTTACCCCTTTTCCCGCTCCGGCTTTATGTATTACCGGGAGGTGTCAGTAAGCTGCGGATTTTCGAACCTCGCTATACCCGGTTAGTGACGCTTGCGATGTCCTCAGGAAATGGTTTCGGCCTGTGCATGAAAGATGGTGATTCACTTTGCCATTTCGGAACGCGGGTCGAAATCACCGATTTCGAACAATTACCTGACGGGTTGCTCGGCATCACCATAAAAGGGGTAGAGAAATTCGTGATTAACAATCACTGGCAGGAAAAAGACGGCCTGAGATTTGGCGAAGTCAGCTTGATCAAAAACTGGGCCCCCAGCAGCGCACGGTTTATTGATCGCCACATCGCCAACAGCCTGGAAGCCCTGTTTGAGGAATATCCGGACTATGCGGAGAACTACCCGGATCCGGATTTCGCCAACATGGCCTGGGTCTGCCAGCGCTGGCTGGAAATTCTGCCCCTGGAAACCAACCAAAAGCAATGGTTTATGAGCCGGAATGATCACCGTGCGGCTTTGTCATTCCTGCATAATGTCATCGACGAAGAACTCAGACACGAAGATCTCTGACGATTTCAGCCACGGCCCTCACGGGCCAGTCGCTGATCGACCATACGGCGATAGATAGCCGATAACAGATGACGGATCCCCGGCAGTCCCATCAGAAATGCAACCGGCCGGAGCCACCATACCTGATTCAGTAACAGCATGTAGGCATCCATTTCCCGGTGAACAATCCCCTGCTGATCCTGTACATGCAATTCCCGTAACGCTTTTTCCGGAGATATGCCCAGCGCTTTCAGTGCTTCATCCTGGCCGGTGATGTCATACCACTCCACCAGTTCCGGATGACGGCTGAGCCAGGATTCATACCATGCCCTGTCCCGCACACAGCTTGGGCAGGAACCGTCATAAAAAACCCGAATCCGTTTCATGTCTTTGACCTCCAAGCCATGTTCCTTCTCTAAGTCTGGCTGAACCCAATAAAAAACGCAGCCATCGCTATCGAAATAAGCAGTGGCTGCGCTGCATGATTCGTGTCAGGAAAAGTTTATCCTTCCTCGATCAGTTTCAGTAACAGATGTCCGTCATACATTGCCTGCTTCACCAGAGCCGCAGCCGGCATGGTGGCCTGGGTGTAAAAACTGGTTTCTTCAATCCGCAGATCCTGGTTATAAACCGGCAGGGACTGACTCTTCACACATTCCATAATCGCCGGATACAGAACACTTTTCGCCTGATTGAACTCTCCGCCAATCAGGATCTTCTCCGGATTAAACAAGTTCACCATAATGGCAATTGCCCGGCCAAGGTTGAAACCCAGTTCGGTGATGACCCGGAACGCCAGCGGATCCCCCTGCACTGCCGCCTCACAGATATTTTCGATGGTCAGCGCCTGCCCATAGAGCACAGAAGCTTCACCCAGCGTTAACCCGGTTTTAACCTGATCTCTCACCGCCTGCAAACTGGCGACGGTTTCCAGACATCCTTTATTCCCGCAATGGCAAGGCAATCCATCCGGTTTAATCTGGATATGACCAAGCTCACCAATATTACCGATCCGGCCCTGAAGCACCTGATTATCAAGGATAATGCCTGCCCCGACGCCGTGATGTACTGAAATCAGAATCGAGTTTGCCACATCATTCGCATTGCCAAATAACTGCTCCGCCAATGCCCAGGAACGGGTGTCGTTACCGATGAAGACCGGCAGTCCCGTGGCCTCATGAATGGCAGGTCCCAGCGGCAGGTCTTTTACCTCGTAATGAGGCATCTGCAACACCAGTCCTTTTTCCGAATTCACCAGCCCCGGCAGAGAAACAGCAATGGCGGTGATCCGATCCAGTAACTTGGCATGCCGGGCAAAGAATGAATCAATCTCAGACAGCAGCTTATTCAGGACATCATCCTGTTTCAGCTCCGCGATGTCCTGTCTCTCTTCGAACAGAATATCGCCGCCCTGCTCGTGCAGAGCAATCGTCAGATAACCGCGACCCAGCCGGATGCCCAGAAACTGCCAGCCATCATTATCCGGGACCAGACCGATTGCCGGGCGCCCCCGGCTGCCGGATTCCAGAATTTCAGCTTCTTTGATCAGGTGGCCATCAAACAGCTCACGGGTAATTTTGGTGATACTGGCGGGCGCCAACTGACTTTTCTTCGACAGTTCAATCCGGGAAATCGGGCCGTACTGATCGATGAGTTTGTAGACGCTGCCGGCATTATTTCTTTTGATGTGATCGATGTGACCGGGCTGAGCGACATACATGCGCGGACTTCCTCTGACAATATATAGGTATGAAGAGTATGGAATTTTTTTACAGTGCGAACTAATTGTGAAGCGACTTATGCCAAGGGCGTGAGCCCAGTCACGACAAACGTATACCTTTTCAGCCCATCTCTGCCGTTGTCACTGTGCTGCTTCAAATACAATGGGAATGGAGACAATCCGTTCAGGTTTTGACATAATACGCGCCCTTCAGCGTTCAGGGTACCTGAAACTGCCCGTTTTCACGTTAATTAGTCAGATGTTTTGAGGTCGTCGTGTACAAAATCAATGAAATCTTTGAAACCATTCAGGGAGAAGGTGTTTTCACTGGTGTGCCGGCCATTTTTGTCCGTTTACAGGTCTGCCCGGTTGGCTGTGCCTGGTGTGATACCAAGCAGACCTGGAGTGCCGAGCCTCAGGACGAAGTGAACGTGCAGACCATGATCGCTAAAAAAGAAGACGCGCCGACCTGGACCGCACTGGATGCCGGCGGCATTGTGCAGGTCCTCAAAGATCAGGGCTACACCGCCCGGCATGTGGTGATCACCGGCGGAGAACCTTGTCTGTACGACCTGCGCCCGTTAACTGAAGCCCTGGAAGACCATGGATTCCGCTGTCAGATTGAAACCAGCGGCACCTATGATGTTCTCGCCACTGAGGCAACCTGGGTCACCGTTTCACCGAAGATCAATATGAAAGGGAAACTGCCGGTCCTTGTGTCAGCACTCGAACGTGCCAATGAAATCAAACACCCGGTCGGTACCCAAAAAGACATAGACCAGCTTGATGCGCTGCTGGCAGGCGTCAGTCTGAAAGAAGATGTTACGATTGCGCTGCAACCGATCAGCCAGAAACCCCGAGCCACTGAGTTGTGCATTCAGACCTGTATTGCACGGAACTGGCGCCTGTCAATTCAGACACACAAATATCTGTCGATTGCCTGATTTTTCAGGCATCACCCGGTTCCCCCGAATCGCTGTCTCAATTCTCAGACGCTGTCTCAAGGGCTGAGACAGCCTGTCTGGTTTAACAATTACCTACTTCCGCCTTACCTATACTCACCCCAAACACGAAACCAAACGCACACCATGTTTGGTCAAAAAATACAGCATTTATCGTTCAGGGGAAGGATTATGCGCGCCTATCTGATGATTGGCCTGAGCCTGCTATTGGCTGGCCTGCTTTCTGCGTGTGGTGGTGGCAGCGGCGAGGCTGGCATCAAGCCTGCCGAATTACCACCCGTCAAAACCAGTTTCACCGTCACGGTTGATCTTCCCGCCGGCCTGAATACCGCTCAGCAAGGGAACCACTGGGATCTGATCAGCAAGGCCTATGCGGCGACGCCCACATTGTTACAGGACAACTTCGCAGTGCTGATCCTGAACAGCCAGGGCAAAGTCATGGGACAGACTGAGATTACGGATTTCCAGCAGGATGACAGCAATTACACCATCACTGTCCAGAGCCCGCTCCTGCTGCAGGGCGTTCTGGTGCTTGATCTGGATGGCCCGCCTCAGTTTGCCATCGGTGATCGCCTGCCAACAGATTTGTTCCTGACCCCGCTAACCGATACTGAAATCGCGCTGTCTCTGAAAACGACCCTCGCCTATCAGGCACTGGTGAAACGGGTGGTGAAAGATGGTAACTGGGGAATATTCAGCCAAACGGTCAGCAATCCGGGAAACCTCGACGTCCGGAATGCGGGGGATTTTATCAATGAGCTGGCCGATGAGCTGAGTGTCACGCTGATCCCCAAACTCGGTCTGAACGGTGTCAACCTGAGCACGCTGATGTCGCTGACTGTGGTCAATGACATTCTGGAAGGGGTCATGACCCGTAAGTACACAGAAATGACCGCACAGAAAGACACCATCCAGACAATTTTCAATGCCGGTTTCTGGCGTCTGCACAGCCAGAGTTCCCTCGATGGCAGCAAACTTGAAGCCGATATGATGGACTTCAACAGCCCGGATACAGCAACCAATGAAACACGTCAGGTCGACTGGCAGTGGCAAAAAAATGGTGACAACGATGTCAGCCTGACGGAAGCCTTTACGTATTTCAGTGAACAACCGCTGGTCCAGTTCGATCAAAAAGAAGACGCCATCCAGGGTCAGATTCTGACTGGCTCCGGCTGGAAAGACCTTTACGAATATTTCAAAGTACTGATTTCTTCCAGCAACACCGCAATTGTCACCGATGCCGGTCTTGAAGAAAGCGATGACCGCAACGTGACGATCCGGGTCAATTCTTATCCCCTGTCCGGGCAAAACATGCATGATTTTCTGACCACAAAAGAAAATCACTTCATGACCCGCTATGTGCCGGGTACCGCAGCCTTTTCAGACGGTGCGATGGGGTATTACTTCACCTGGAGTCCGGACACCACCCGGATGCTGCTCTGCAAAACCAATGTCAGCGGAGACCAATGTACCGTAGCGCCCAAAGGGAACCCGACTGTGCCTTACACCACGCTGGAAGACATGGTTGCCGTTGAAGATGCCGGCAGTTTTGAGCAGGTGAATGGCTACCATCTGACCGACAATGTGGTGCTCGAATTTGTCTTTAACAATACCCATCGCGTCAATTACTGGGTCAATGTCGGCGGCGATGGCTGGATGGTGGTTGAAACCGGGATATGGTCGCCTGTCACCGTTCTGGAAAAACAAATGTTCCAGTTTGCCGTCCCAGATGTCATTCAGCAGTTGGCAAACCGCTATCCCTTCGACACACCATACTTATTCCTGGTAGTCGACAATGGTGCAGTCCATCAGGGAGAGGCCATTCTGAAAGATGATGATTTCCATTTTGCCGGTTTCAACCATGCCGCCAAAGAGCAGATCTACGCAGTTACCTCACGCGCGAACTTACCGCCTTTCGGCGACTGTACATTCGGCGATACTGCACCGGCAACCGAAGACCAGTTCCTCAATGCGGTCACGGAATGTGGCGGGGATGACCGCTTCACCACAGATGGTGTCAACGCCATGGTCAATCAGCATCTGGTGCAAATCTCAACCGAAGCAGACAGCCTGGGTGAACTGGAAGCAATCATCCTTAAAAGTGACAACACCTGGGAATATTACCTCAATACAGTACTTCAGCCCGGCACGGCCAACCGGCAGTGGCAGCTCAATGAAAATGGCTTCCTGCGCCTGACTGAAGACAGCACGGACAGCTTCAGCGACTACCAGCTCTGGGCAATGACACATAAAAAGAATGAGACTCGTCCGATCCTGGCCGTGAAAACCTTCAG
The DNA here is from genome assembly GCF_036409375.1 of Photobacterium sp. 53610. Taxonomy (NCBI): domain Bacteria; kingdom Pseudomonadati; phylum Pseudomonadota; class Gammaproteobacteria; order Vibrionales; family Vibrionaceae; genus Photobacterium; species Photobacterium sp. 53610. Next base: position 1,308,666 of record NZ_JAXOFS010000001.1, read on the forward strand.
CCAGAAAGACATGGGCGGCGCAAATGAAACAGAAATCAGCCATCTGATGACCAAGCAGTATGTGCCAAACACCCTGGCGGCCTGTACGGCCAGTGACTCCGGCTGGAACACCAGTACCCAAATGCCGTCATCCGCAAAAACCAAAACAGAGTACGAGAGCCAGTCGGCCAGCTGTGTCGTCAGTTGGGAAAGCCGGACACCCCGCTTCACGCAAAATATGCTGGCCGGAAAAGCACTGGTCTTCAACAGCGACACGTCCCGTCATCTGATTCTGAACAACCAGGCGGACAGTCAGGCCGGATTCAATACGGGCAGCTACAGAGACAGTGACGGCTGTGGTTTCAGCATTCCGGTTCGGTGGAAACTGGAAGCCGATGGCACCCTGTATTACGAAAATGCCATGGCACAGGCTGATATTGATGCCACATTCAGCAACGGCGCGAAAAAATTCCCGACCGGTGATTTCCGGGAATGGCTGAAAGTCTCTGACACCGACGGTCGAACTCTGACCATCAAAGGGTTCAATCACTTCACGCGCTGGGAAAGTGCCAGCCCGGCCCTGAGCGCCGAACAGGGGGAAATGTGGAGCGATGTCGTCACCCTCATCCCCGCCGGGGATGCCCCTGCCGTCACAGTGCAGGAACCGACAGACCCGCCGCAACCCGGCAGCCCCTTCCCGGGCACTGTGCTCCGCGACGGACAAACGTGTAATCTCACACCACCGCCGGCGACACCATAACCCCCGGCTCCGGCAGTCATGCAATGGCTGCCGGACTTATTTTGGGGCACTCAGTGATTACTAAATCAACACAAAAACCGGCACAATGTGATTATTTCCCATCATCACATGCATCAAGGCTTGATGCCTGAGACGAGACAGGTAATATTGCTGTTTTGGACTGTAAATAAAGCACAGCACTCAGTCGTGCCTCAACGGAGAATAATTACATCATGACTTACGCGCCTGTTTCAGACGTACTGAGCGGTAAAATCGCGGTTGACAGTGAAATCACTGTTCGCGGTTGGATTCGTTCACGTCGGGATTCCAAAGCCGGAATCTCTTTCCTTGCCATCTATGACGGCTCTTGTTTCGACCCGATTCAGGCCGTGGTCCCGAATGAACTGAATAATTACCAGGAAGAAGTTCTGAAACTGACGACGGGTTGTTCAGTAGAAGTCACCGGTAAGGTGGTTGAATCTCCGGCACAGGGCCAGGATTTCGAACTGGCAGCAACGGCTGTGAAAGTGGTGGGCTGGGTTGATGACCCGGATACTTACCCAATGGCAAAAACACGCCATTCCATCGAATACTTACGTGAAGTGGCACACCTGCGTCCGCGTACCAACGTGATTGGTGCGGTTGCCCGTGTGCGTAACTGCCTGTCTCAGGCGATTCACCGTTTCTACCACGAGCAGGGTTTCTTCTGGACTTCAGCGCCCCTGATCACTGCTGCTGACGCAGAAGGTGCCGGCGAGATGTTCCGCGTATCGACGCTGGATCTGGAAAACCTGCCTCGCACCGAGCAAGGCAAAGTTGATTTCAACGAAGATTTCTTCGGTAAAGAAACCTTCCTGACCGTCTCCGGCCAGCTGAACGCCGAAGCTTATGCCTGTGCGCTGAGCAAGGTTTACACCTTCGGTCCGACGTTCCGTGCTGAAAACTCCAATACCAGCCGCCACCTGGCCGAGTTCTGGATGGTTGAACCGGAAGTTGCATTTGCAGATCTGAATGACGTCGCCAAACTGGCGGAAGACATGCTGAAGTATGTCTTCAAAGCCGTACTGGCAGAGCGTCGCGACGATCTGGAATTCTTCGCACAGCGCATCAACAAAGAAGCCATCACCCGTCTGGAGCAATTTGTTGATTCTGACTTTGCACAGGTAGATTACACCGATGCCATCGATATCCTGAAAGCGTCCGGCCGTGAGTTCGAATTTGACGTTGAGTGGGGTATCGACCTGTCTTCTGAGCACGAGCGCTATCTGGCGGAAGAACACTTCAATGCACCGGTGATTGTGAAAAACTATCCAAAAGACATCAAAGCCTTCTACATGCGCCTGAACGAAGACGGCCGCACTGTGGCAGCGATGGATGTTCTGGCACCGGGTATTGGTGAAATCATCGGTGGTGCACAGCGTGAAGAACGTCTGGATGTTCTGGATGAGCGCATGCGTGCAATGAACATCGATCCGGAAGACATGAACTGGTACCGCGATCTGCGCCGTTACGGCACAGTCCCACACGCGGGCTTCGGTCTGGGCTTCGAGCGTCTGGTGTCTTACGTGACGGGTATGGCGAACGTTCGTGACGTGATCCCATTCCCGCGTACACCACGTTCTGCCAACTTCTGAGCCGTTTTCCTTCCAGCGCTCAGCTGTTCTTCAAAGCCCTGCTGTCGCAGGGCTTTTTACTATCCCTGCTCTTGCAGATGGTACAAGAAATGAACAATCACCCACAACCTTCAAGGTTTTATACTTCCTTCCTAAACAATCAGTCAAAATTGACGCATTAGCTTTACAGCTTGGACACGCTGACGCTTTGGAAAAGTGTTGCGCTTCAGAATGGAATACTGCCTGTAACTATCGATAATAATCGCTCAATTTAGCTTTGCTTACTTTTTGACACGCTAAATGTCTATTTTTTGAAGCGATTCAAATCCCCGTCAATTGCAGTATGTCACTCAACACCTGTCATCTAGAGTTGAGTCAGACGTGTCACAAAAAAAAGCAGCTCACTGCCCCAGAACGTCTGACCAAAGACGTCTTACCCAATACACATGCTACATGCGTTTCGAAGAGGGATGATTCATGCGTAAAAATCGCCAGATTACTGATCGTGAGGTCGTGCTTGACCCTAATGCTCAGTTAGTCACAACAACGGATCTGCAAGGTGTAATTACCTACGCCAACGAAGAATTTGTCGCGATCAGCGGCTTCAGCAGTGACGAGTTGGTTGGCCAGCACCACAATATTATCCGGCACCCGGATATGCCCAGAGCAGCTTTCGGCGATTTATGGAGTCACCTCAAAGCGGAAAAACCCTGGCGCGGCATTGTGAAAAACCGCTGTAAAGACGGCAGCTACTACTGGGTTGATGCCTATGTCACCCCGCTTTATGAAAATAACCAGGTTTGCGGTTATCAGTCTGTGCGCCGTAAACCAACCCCTGAAATGATCCACACCGCGACAGAGATTTACCAGCAACTCAATCTCAAGAAAAATCCTTATGGGATCCGGCTATCCAGTTGGGCAAAACTCGGTATCACTGCCTTTTTTACCGCCCTGACTGTCGGTCTGACCCACACTTTCATTCCTGACTATGATTACTTTTCCGCTGTCATCCCATTTATCTTCATTGCGATCCTTTGCCGGGGTGAATTTTTCGCAGTACCCCGATTTTTTAAGCAGCTATCCGAAGACTATGATGCCCTGACCCGCATCGTCTACAGCGGTAACGGTCCGACATCTGTGGCTGATTTTCACCTGAAACTCAATGATGCCCGGCTGAAAACTGTATTGGGGCGCGTTGACGATGCCGCCACCACCATCAGGAATGTCACCGATGAACTGACCGACGTGACCATTCATACCCGGGACTCCATTTCCAATCAGGATAAAGATACCCAGCATATAGCCACATCGATCAACCAGATGTCATCCGTTGCCACAGAGATCGCCCAGAATACGCAGCTCACGACTGACAAAGTTCTGATCGCTCAGCAAAAATGTGCTGAGACCACCAAAGTTCTTCAATTAACTCAGGACAATATTAACGATCTGGCACGGGATTCGGAGAAAGCCGCCGAAACCGCACAATCCCTGGTCAAGGTCTCAGAACAGATTGAGACCATGATGATGGAAATCCAGGGCATTGCTGAGCAGACCAACCTGCTGGCGCTGAATGCTGCAATAGAGGCTGCCCGCGCCGGGGAGCAGGGTCGTGGCTTTGCGGTTGTGGCAGATGAAGTGCGCGCCTTGTCGCAACGGACTCACGGCGCGACCGAAAATATTCAGGCCAGCATTGTGAACATCAATGCCACGCTGAACCAATGGCAGTCGACCTCAACCGAGAGCATTGATAAAACACAACAGTGCGTCGCGCACACCAATGACACCGCCGCCAGCATTATGGAGGTCGTGAGCATGGTGGACGAAATTGCCGAAATCTCAACGCAAATCGCCACAGCCGCTGAAGAACAAGGTACTGTAGCCCAGGAAATCAGTAACAACGTTCACCAGATCTCTATTTCCTCTTCCAACAATCTGACCATGATGGCGCGGATGGAAGAAGCTTCGGCGCAAATGCGTGAAAAAGTTGCATTATTGGAAGGTTTGGGCAAATCTTTCGGATAGATCCTTTCAGTTCCCCCTGAAACCGCAGTGAGTTTCATGCCACTGCAACGAATCTAAAGGCCGCACACGCGGCCTTTAGTCTCTGAAAAGCTTTTTCCTGGTCAACACAAATCAGGCAAACCCCAGACTGAAATCAATTCGATCGGCAATTTCCGGGAATCTGCCCGTCAGTCATGCAATCGACTTTCATTTTGCTATGCTTTGGTGTGCCGTTTTTCAACCCGACAAACTATTCTGCTGCCTCATTTGCAAGGCTGGCAAGTGCGGTGGGGAGTCGTTATAATCCCCGCCTCCTGAACCTGAGGCCAATATATGCACACTGACGTCACGCCAATTAACCGCTATTCAAAGTACTGGGCTGAATGCTACGGCACAGCGCCATTCCTGCCGACCACCCGTGAGGAGATGGACGCGCTGGGCTGGGATAGCTGCGACATTATTATTGTGACCGGTGATGCCTATGTCGATCACCCAAGTTTTGGAATGGCAGTGATCGGCCGTGTGCTGGAAGCACAGGGGTTCCGGGTGGGCATTATTGCCCAGCCGAAATGGGACAATAAAGATGCCTTCATGGCGCTGGGCAAGCCGAATCTGTACTTCGGGATCACTGCAGGCAATATGGACTCGATGATCAACCGTTATACGGCGGATCGTAAACTGCGCCATGACGATGCCTACACCCCGAATAATGAAGGCGGAAAACGTCCGGACCGCGCGGTGCTGGTGTATTCTCAGCGCTGCCGTGAAGCCTATAAAGACACCCCGATTGTCTTGGGTGGCATTGAAGCCAGCCTGCGTCGTTTAGCCCATTACGACTACTGGTCGGATAAAGTGCGTCGTTCAGTGCTGTTCGATGCCAAAGCAGACATTCTGCTGTTCGGAAACGCCGAGCGTGCATTGGTCGAAGTGTCACACCGCATTGCTGCAGGTGAAGACGTCGCCACCATGACTGACATCGCAGGCACTGCGGTCATCCTGAAAGAAGCCCCGGCGCATTACAAAATCATCGACTCCACCCGGATCGACAAACCGGGCAAAGCGATGGTGATGCCAAATCCGTACGCGACCGAAGAAGTCTGCGAGACCAACAAAAGTAAAGCAGAAGAAGAACCCGTCAAAGCTCAGACAGTTCAGATTCAGCCGTCGCGTCACGATGCCTTCACCAGCGCTGTGCGTTTGCCGTCTTACGAAAAGCTGCGCAACGACCGAATTCTGTACGCCCACGCCAGCCGTGTGATGCACCTGGAAGCGAACCCTTACTCTGCCCGTGCGCTGATTCAGCTGCACGGCGACCGTGAGCTGTGGGTGAATAAGCCGCCAATTCCGCTGACCACAGAAGAGATGGATTTTGTCTTTGGCCTGCCTTACGCGCGGGTGCCTCACCCTGCATACGGGAAAGCCAAGATCCCGGCGTACGACATGATCAAAACCAGTGTGAACATCATGCGGGGCTGTTTCGGCGGTTGTTCATTCTGTTCAATCACAGAACACGAAGGCCGGATTATTCAGAACCGCTCGCAAGAATCGATTCTTCAGGAACTGGAAGACATCCGCGATAAAGTCCCGGGCTTTACCGGCACGATTTCCGATCTGGGTGGCCCGACGGCAAACATGTATCGTCTGGGCTGTTCTGATCCGCGTGCGGAGAAAAACTGTCGCCGTCCATCGTGCATCTTCCCGAAAATCTGCGAGAAGCTGGATACCGACCACAAGCACACCATCGACCTGTACCGCAAAGCGCGTGAGGTTGAAGGCATCAATAAAGTAATGATCGCTTCCGGGGTCCGCTACGATCTGGCAATCGAGTCTCCGGAATACATCAAAGAGCTGGTGACGCACCACGTTGGCGGTTATCTGAAAATTGCCCCGGAACATACCGAGAAAGGTACCCTGGATCTGATGATGAAACCGGGAATGGGTACTTACGATCGCTTCAAAGAACTGTTTGAAAAATACAGTGCCGAAGCGGGCAAGAAGCAGTATCTGATCCCGTACTTTATTTCAGCGCATCCGGGTTCCACGGATGAAGACATGCTGAATCTGGCGCTGTGGCTCAAGAAACATGATTACCAGTGCGATCAGGTCCAGAACTTCTATCCGTCTCCGATGTGTAACGCCACGGCGATGTACCATTCGGAGACCAACCCGCTCAAACGTGTGAAATACAAGCAGCGCGACGATCTCTTTGTCGCAAAAGGCGATCGTCAGCGCCGTCTGCACAAGGCACTGCTGCGTTATCACGATCCGGCCAACTGGCCGCTGCTGCGTGAAGCCCTGGTCAGCATGGGTAAGAAACATCTGATCGGTGACCGCCCGGACTGCCTGATCCCGGCAGAAGGCAGTGAAGCCGCGCTCACCCCGGCGAAACGCCGAGGTTCCAGCCGTCATGGTGCCAAACGCTTTGCGACCAAGCACCCGAATCAGCCGGATATCCGGAAAGACGGCACCGCGAACCGTCAAGGCTCAGGCAAGCCAAAAGCCCAGGGCACAAAAGCTCAGGGGACGAATGCTCACGGAAAAGGACGCAACCCGAGCAGTCAAGGCAAGCCGCAGGGCAACGGCCAGCGTCCGGCACCGAACGCAAAGCCACAATCGCGGGGCAAGCCGGCAGCCAAACGCGGAGCACGCGCCTGACGGCTACTCGGAACTGCTGACCTGCAACCATGATCAAAAAAGGCAAGCGCATCGCGCTTGCCTTTCACTTATCTGAAGAAGGGAAACTTCAGCCGAGTTCGGGTTAAGCAACCACTTTTTCAGCCGAAACCCTTGAGACATCTTCACTCATGAAGCTCTGATGCAAGGCACAAATCGCGCCCTGATAATCGCTGTCTTTCACCACGAACTGGACATCCACGTTCCGCAGGGACGCATGTGCCGCTTTTGGACTGATCGCCTGGTCCAGCAGTGCCAGCACCCCCTGACTCATGGTTTTATTGGTATCAATCGCAGAGCCAATCACGGAAATCAGCGCGACCATTTTTCCGGTGATTTTGGCTTTCGGATAGCGCTTCTCGGCTTTTGACAACACCTTGTTCTGACTCGAGGTACTGCCATCCAGATAGTAAGTCACAGAGTTCGCGTTCATCTCTTTACTGATCAGCTGAACATTCTCTTCACGGATGATTTCCATCAGTTCATAGCTGACATCCTCGACCTGCCCGACCATCGCCTGATCAAACAAATGCAGCGCAAACACCTTGTCTCGACCGGCAATGATTTCAGCCCTGTCTGTCTCCGGATGATAGTCCTGAGAAATGACCGTTCCCGGATGTTCAGGCTCGAACGTATTTTTTACCGCAAGCTCAATTCCGGCGCGACGCAGACCGGATGCAGCATTCGGGTGAATCGCTTCCATCCCCAGATTCGCCAGTTGATCCGCCACATCATAGTTACTCTTGCCAATCGGGCGCACATGCTCCGGACCGACGATACGCGGGTCAGCACTGCTTAAATGATACTCTTTGTGAATCACCGCCCTGCTAGCCTGGCTCAATACCGCCAGACGACTGAAGGTCATCTCACTGTACCCCCGATCGTAGGTTTTCATCAGGCCTTCTTCACAGTGAACATAACCGGTGACAATCGGCAGTTCTTGGCTCAGATCAATATCTTTAATGGCATCCAGAATGACGGCATCCAGATCGCCCTGAACATTGTTCTCTGCCCCCCAGCCGGACAAATCGACAAAGCGCGAATTAATCCCGAGGTTGTTCAGCATCAGCGTTGTATTGAATGCAGAATGCGCTTCACCAATCGAAGACAGAAACTCACGGATCTGCGGCAGATAACTTGCCAGTGAAAACTGACCGTACTGACAGGTTTCCAGAATATTCTCAATACAGGAGATCGCGTTCGCAATCCGCTCTTGCACGAAGTTGTCAGCCCGGTTCCGGCAAAACAGATCAGGGAACATAGTGTCATTAATCAGCAGCATCCGCTGCTCCAGCGCTTTCAGTTTTTCACGCCAGATATCATTACGTTCGGCAATATAGCGGAAGATACCGGGCTCACCGGTACGCTTGCATTCCAGCAAAGCGTCTGTGATACCGCCGTAAGCTGAAACCACAAAAATACGCTGATAAGGGTTGTCCGGATAGAGCAGGATATTATCCATCACCGCATCAAACGCAGACATGGAAGTACCGCCGATTTTTTCAACGGTATGAGTCATGGGAACTCCTTTTTCTTTTCATCAGCAGAGAAGCACACCTCTGACTTGATGGGATTGAAAGGCGGCTTACACCACCTTTCGTTTGACCCTCGGGTTGATGACGCAAGGAGGGTCATGTACTTGCGGAAATCAGGCTGCCCCGGTTTCAGTTACTCAGCAGCGGGATAGACGCCGTCTGCATCGTGTACTTCCATCCCCGTCAGCGGCGGATTGAATACACAGGCCATCACCATATCCACCCCTTTGTTCGCACGCAGCTGATGTTCATCGTGCTTGTCGAGAACGTACAGGGTGCCGGGTTTGATTTCATAGGTTTTGCCGTCGGCGGTTGTCTGAATTTCGCCTTCACCGGAGACACAATAAACAGATTCCAGGTGGTTCTTGTAGTGAATATGGGTGTCGGTGTTCGCATAAATCGTCGTGATATGGAACGAGAAACCCATGTTGTCATCACGCAGCAACATGCGAACACTTTCCCAGTTCCCGTTTTCTGCGACAACGCGACGTTCGCTGTCACGGCACTCATCCAGGGTGCGTACAATCATTCTTATTCTCCTTAAGACGCTTTCTTCAGTTCAGACTTCGCAAATTCGGCCACAGCTTGTTCAAAAATATGCAGCCCTTTCTCCAGTTCGGCCTCGCTGATGGTCAGCGGACAGAAGAACTTCAGCACTTCATCGTCCGGACCGGCCGTTTCGATAATCATGCCGTTTTCGAAACACAGCTTCCCGATGGCACCGGCAAACTCACCTTGATGACAGGCAATGCCCTGCATCAGACCACGGCCTTTGATCTTCTCAAAGACTGCCGGATACTGTTTCAGTAATTTTTGCAGGGTCACATTCAGCTGCTCTGCACGGGCATGGATGTGCTGCTCAAAATCGTCATTCTGCCAGTAGACTTCAATCGCAGCCGCTGCGGTAATGAATGCATGATTGTTTCCGCGGAAAGTACCGTTGTGCTCACCCGGCAACCATTTATCCAGTTCTGGCTTCAGCAGAACCACAGCCATCGGAGAACCGTAACCACCGATGGATTTTGACAGCGTTACCATGTCGGGTTTGATGCCCGCAGGTTCAAAGCTGAAGAAGGTACCGGTCCGGCCACAACCCGCCTGAATGTCATCGACAATCAGCAGAATATCGTGACGCTGACAGATGCCGCTCAACCGTTGCAGCCACGCGTTTGACGCAACGTTCAGACCGCCCTCACCCTGAACGGTTTCCAGAATGACAGCAGCAGGTTTATCCAGGCCGCTGGAGTTGTCGGTCAGCATGGTTTCGAACAGCGCCAGACCATCCAGATCTGCGTAACCTTCATAAGGCAGACGCGTAACGCCACTCAGAGCCATACCCGCACCACCCCGGTGGTGCTGGTTACCAGTTGCGGCCAGTGCACCGTAAGACACACCGTGGAAGCCGTTGGTGAAGGCGACAATGTTCTGACGACCTTTGACTTTACGAGCCAGTTTCAGTGCTGCCTCAACGGCATTTGTGCCGGTCGGGCCTGTGAACTGTACTTTGTAATCCAGACCACGCGGGGTCAGGATGAAATTTTTCAGGTTTTCCAAGAAAGCCGCTTTGGCTTCTGAATGCATATCCAAACCGTGCGTAAGGCCATCCTGATCGATGTAATCCATCAGTGCTTTTTTCAGCACCGGGTTATTATGGCCGTAGTTCAGCGCACCGGCGCCTGCCAGGAAGTCCAGGTAGCGATCACCCTCACGGGTGTTCAGCCAGCAGCCCTTCGCGGAAGAAAACACCACCGGGAAATTGTTGGCATAACATTGAACATTTGATTCCTGCGCATTAAAGATATTCATGACTTATCCTGTTTTATCGTGAGTTATTGTTTCAGTGGAATGCGATAGAGATATTCCGAGTCATGTTTACCGTCGAAATGTTTCTCTTCATCAAGGAACAGCGACACTTCGCCCAGGTTCCCGTTCGCCTGATCCACTTTCTTAAACAACGCCCAAGAGGCTTTATTGAGGCGGGTGATCGTCGTTTCGATATTCCGGATATCGCTCAGTTCTTCACGCGCCAGCAGTTGTTGAATCATCTTAAAAGCGAGCCCTTGACCACGTGCTATCTCACTCACGGCAACCTGCCAGATAAAGAGGGTCTGATCTTTCTCCGGAACCCGGTATGCCGAGATAAAACCTGCTAACTCCTCATCAAGTTCAGCAACAATACATGTGTCTTTGAAATGAGTGGTCTGCAGGAAATTGCAGTATGAAGAGTTCGTGTCTAGCGGGGGACAAGATTCGATCAGTGAATGCACTCGATAACCATCTGAACGTTCCGGTTTTCGAAAAACAAACTCTTCCTGAGTCTTGCTCGATGTTTCTTGGGCTAATGCCCATGGTGCTGATGTAATCATTGATCGCCACATTGTTTAGTGCTCTAATGAATTCAGAAACAATTATAGGGTCCAAACTTGGAATATCAACCCCATAAGTTTGAATCGATGACATAAAAAAAGCACAAGAGTCTGATTTAAAAAGAATTAAACAGGAAAAATAATTACAAAACAAATAATTATAGAACTAATTATATTTTTGTCATCTTACCGACATCCGGATCATCTATGAAATGACGCACAACAATGAATCTCCCGGCAGACGGCAGATTCACCCTGAACAATCACGATCAGCGGAGCAGCTCAGAGGCCACTGACAGTCAGTGGCACGAAAAAGGAAGAAGGGATATTGCGGAGATAGAAGAAGCGGAACTTATCTGGCCAGTTCCACAGCCATAAACACAGCGGTAGCAATCACGGCGCAGATCAACATACCAATAAATAAGGTTTTCTGTTTCTGTTCATCCAGGTAACGCGCCAGAAATACGGCAACCACGATGAGCAACACAATCACAACAAATTTAAGCATGTTTTTCCCCTGCTCAGTCGTCAATCCTGGTCAGTGTCTTCGATTGACGTATCTCAGAAAATGGCTGTTTGTGCTTCAACTTAGCACGATTTACCGAATGGGTCTTGCCGCACATTCCTGATGAAGACTCCGTTGACTGGTGTTCAGCATAAAACACTTGGTTTTTCCCCTGTGATTTCACACGGTACAGTGCTTTGTCTGCCTGAGAGATCGTGGACTCCATGCCTTCTTCAAGCAAAGCAAAACCGATACTGACCGTAATGGAGCAGGACTTGTCTGCCACGCGGATTTTCTGGCCTTCTACACTGGTACGAAAGGCTTCCAGCCGTTCCCGCGCCACTTCACAATCCGAGGCAGACATCAGTACGGCAAACTCTTCCCCGCCGTAACGGCACAAGACCGAATTGGCCCGGAAACTTCGCTTCATCAAAGCCGCAATCATCAGAATCACCTTATCGCCGAACAGATGCCCGTAGGTATCATTGATCGATTTGAAGTCATCAATATCAATCATCGCCAGATAATAATGATCTTGAGTCTCCGCCAGCCGCTGTTCCATCTGCTTTCTGAGATAGTTTTTATTCTTCAGCCCGGTCATTTGATCTTCACTGCGTATATGCTGGGTCAGAAGCAGCTGATTCAGCGCATTCAGCGTGTAATTCACAATCATTTTGACAAAAAACCGGTATGCCAATCCGGGTTTGCAGATATACAAAATGCCAACAAGCTGATTGGAGGGAAAGTGGCCTGAACGAGCGGTATTGACCAAAGGCAGCCGGATACAAGGCGCGCTGGAAGCAATCTGACTGACAATACCGTCCTGTTCCGGCTGGCAATCCCGGCCAAGCTGCTGGCATCCGGACAAACGGCAAAACAAATCTGTTGGCACCTCTGCCCGCAATTGGTGATGCGGCTCTTCCAGGATCCCTTCTTTTTCGTTCATCACGAAAAGATATACTCGGCTGCAGCCAATCGTATCGCTGAGCAGCTTCGACAGCTGACGGTGCAGATCCTCAAACTCCAGAGCATCCAGCAACCGGCCACCCAGCTGATGAATCCGGCTGTGCAGATAACCCACCAGCAGAATAAAAAACAGCAGCGCCAGTAATGTTCCCCCGACAACCCCCAGTTTGAGCGCATTTGCGGTAATTTCCTGATTTCGGGTCCCGGAAAGCAATACCCAGCCAAAACGCTGATTCGTCTCATACACACTGAATTTGTACTGGTCCTGATAGGCATAGGAAGGGATTTCTCCGGCTTGTTCACCCTTCAGAATCTCATCCAGTATGGTTGGCGTCAGGCTGACTGATGCCGTCCCCAGCCGTGACGGGTCAGGATGAATCACAACATGACCGCTTTCCGATTCAACGGCAAAAACATACCCGTCTTTCATGGTTTTCAGGCCGGATAAGTCTTGCGACATTGCACTGGCATCCAGTTCAATGACGATTCTGACATCCTCCTTCCCCGGTATTTCAAGCGTCCGGGTCAGAGCAACACACCACTTCTTTGTGCTGTTACTGCGGTAAAAAGGGGATAAAAACGTCACACCAGACTGCTGTGCCTTGTCATACCAGGGACGTCGCCGGACTTTGTCAGCAATCTCTTCCAGCTTCAGCTGGTTCGTCCCGTAATACGTCGAATCAATCAGCAGCCCGACTTCCTGAAACTTATTCTGATGATCAACCACATACTGAGCCGCTGTCAGAAACGTGGGAATATCTTCTTCATCCTGCAGAATTTCCGACAGTAAGTAGAGCTGGTTATTAGCCGCTGTGTAGTGCTGGTTCAGATATTCCTGAGCCACGCTGATGTTGGCCCTTGCCTGGGAATATGCACTGTCACGGATGGTTTTGTAATCGGAATAACCAATATAAACCAGTGTGGCAATCAGCAGCACAAACAAGGGAAGAACCAGATTAATCAGATATTTAGGTTTAAAATCCATTTAAAATATCTTTCGAAAAAAAGAGTAGTTGCCATATGAATCCGGTCGATTATATAGGAACCGGTAAGCCCGTGTCGCAAGCTATATCGCAGATATGACCGCTCCGTCGCTAATTACAACGAATTGATTGCAATGAACCCGTCACCGGAACGACACCGCTTCGTCACAGTAAAAAATTACGCTGAACCGGATTCTGATAAACAGGTCTGCCGACTATGGGAAAACACACCTATCGTACACTTTGGCTGTCAGACATTCATTTAGGAAACCGGGATTGTAAGGTCGACTATCTGCTGGACTTTCTGACACAACACCGGGCCGACACCTTGATTCTGGTTGGCGACATCGTAGACCTTTGGTCACTCAAATCCCGCTATCACTGGCCGGAAAGCCACACCCGGGTTGTCCGGCTGCTGCTGGAACAGGCTGAGCAGGGTTGCCGGATTATCTACATCCCCGGCAATCATGACGAAGCCATCCGGAAATTTATTCAATTTAATCTGGGAAACGTAGAGCTGGCCCACCGCTACCTGCACACCAGCGCCAACGGAAAACAGATTCTGGCCCTGCATGGCGATGAATTCGACAGCATGGTTTGCCACAACAAACTCACTTCATTACTGGGCGACGTCGGCTACGATCTGCTACTTTTCCTGAACCGCTGGATCAATGCCTACCGCCGGATCACCAAACAGCCTTACTGGTCACTGGCCAGCTACATCAAGGCCCGAGTCGAAAAAGCCAATATAGCAATTGCCCGTTTCCGGCATGCCGCGGTGACGATGGCCCGGCATAAAGGGGTCGATGCCATTGTCTGCGGTCATATCCATCATCCTGAAATGAAAGATGAAAATGACATCCTGTACCTCAACGACGGAGACTGGATTGAAAACTGTACCTTTCTGGCCGAGCACTATGATGGGGTCATCGAACTGATTCGCTGGACAGAGCATGCCGAACTGCTGGACAGTTCCGATAAATTCAGAGTCAGACGCAATAAACCGCTGATCATGATGGAAGAAAAACAGGAAGACAAAGTCGCTTAAAAGAAAACGGCGGAAGCCCAAGCTGTCCGCCGTCTGTTCACCGGTTTCACAATTGCTTAAGCTGCACTGACCAGCTTGAGCAGCACCTGAACCGGGTGCTTCATTTTAATCTGCTCAAATCGTTTGACCTGACTGCGGCACGAATAACCGGTCGCCATGCAGCGTTCACCGTCCAACTGAGCCAGATTCGGTTGCCAGCTCAACCCGAACACTCCTTTCGAAGTCTCCAGTTTGTCTTTCTCATGACCGAAGGTACCGGCCATGCCACAACAACCCACCGACACCGCATTCATCTGAGCCCCGAAGTGACGGAAGATTACCCCCCATTCTTTCTCGGCATTCGGCAGCTTGGTTTTCTCAGTACAGTGCGCAAAGAGATACCAAGGCTGATCGTCACGCGCTTCAAACGCCTCCAGCTCACTCAACAACGGCGTCAGCCATTCGTGAGCCGTCATCACTTTGAAATCACCGCGGTGATCGCCCAGCATTTCGTTGTACTCATCGCGGTAACAAAGCACCAGCGCCGGGTCGACCCCAACCATTGGCATCCCCAAGGCGTCCAGCTGATTCAGAAAATCTGCGGTATTCCGCGCTGTTTTCGCAAACTGACGCAGGAAGCCTTTCACATGCTGTGCCTTGCCGTTCGGCTTGAAAGGCACCAGCATCGGCTTTTTACCCAGCTTCTCAATCAGCAGGACAAAATCACGGACAACCTCGGCATCGTAATAACTGGTAAACGGATCCTGCACCACCAGCACATACTGCTGACGCTCTTCCGCCGACAGTGCCTGCAGCCACTGCAGATCAAACCGGGTGGCATGATGACCGGACAGCCCCTGCATCAGCGTCGGTACCGACAGCGCCGGCATATCCACGTAGCCCAGCACTTTTTCCGTCAGGGACTTCGACCAGCCCGGACGCATCACTGCATTCACCAGTGTCGGTGCTTTTGCCATCAGCGGCAGATAATTTTCTACATACGCCACCAGATAATCCTTGGCCGGACGCTGGTATCGGCTGTAGTAAATGTTGAGGAAACGGGAACGGAAGCTGGGAACATCCACCTTGATCGGGCACTGACTGGCGCAGGCTTTACAGGCCAGACAGCCATTCATGGCCTCCATCACCTCATGGGAATAATCATACTGGTGACGCTGACGGCCGAAAGTATTCCGGAACCGGTCGATGATTTGTTTCACCGTCGGTGATTTTTCCATCAGGTCCTGCTCAATCCGTACCGGATCCACTCCCTGCGCTGCCAGCAGCCGCAGCCACTCACGGACCAGTCCGGCGCGGCCTTTCGGAGAGTGGCGGCGATCGGCACTCACTTTCATCGACGGACACATCGGTGAGCTGGTGTCGTAGTTAAAACACAGACCGTTACCGTTACATTCCATCGCCAAATTGAAGCTGTCACGCACCTGAATCGGGATCTGACGGTCAAAATAGCCACGTTTCAGCCCATCAACTTTAACCAGCTCAGCATCACTTGCCAGCGGGGTACAGATTTTGCCCGGGTTCAATCGATTTTCCGGGTCAAAAGCCGCTTTAATCCGACGCAGTTCGGTAAAGAGCGCTTCGCCAAAAAACTCGGGGCCATATTCAGAGCGATAGCCTTTTCCGTGCTCGCCCCACATCAGGCCGCCATATTTTGCAACCAGCGCAACGACCTGATCGGAAATCTCTTTCATCAGTTTTTCTTGTTGCGGGTCGCACATATCCAGGGCCGGACGCACGTGTAACACCCCGGCATCCACATGACCGAACATCCCATAGTGCAATTGCTTTTCATCCAGCAACTGGCGGAACTCAACAATAAAATCAGCCAGATTTTCCGGCGGGACACAGGTATCTTCTGCAAACGGAATCGGTTTCTGCCAGCCTTTCGCAGCTCCCAGTAACCCCACCGCTTTTTTCCGCATGTTGTAAATCTTATTGATGCTGTCGAGATCGTCGCATACCTGATATCCGATAATCCCCTGCTGGCCAATCAGATTGTCCAGCCGCTCGCTCAACTGCTGAACCTGCTCTGCAATCAGTTCTGGCTCATTTCCGGCGAACTCAACAATATTGATGCCCTGCATGTCCTTGCCGGGCACATCCGTGATTAAATCACTGACGGTATGCCAGACGATATCCTGCCGGGCCAGATTCAGGACCTTCGAATCCACCGTTTCAACGGACAGGGCTTTTGCTTCAACCATGACAGGCGCATTGCGTAAGGCTGCATCAAAGCTGTCGTACTTGATGTTTACCAGCTTCCGGGCTTTCGGAATCGGGGTGATATTGAGTTTGGCTTCAGCAATAAAGGCGAGAGAACCTTCCGCACCGCAAAGCAGGCGGGCCGGGTCAAAACGGGTCAGTGCATCATCGTATACATGCTTCAGATCATATCCGGTCAGAAAACGGTTCAGAGGCGGGAATTTATCAAGAATTTCCTGCCGTTTTTCCCGACACACACGCGCGGCGACAGCAACGGCTTCCGCGACCTGATCTCCCCTTTCTGACAGCGCAGCAACGCCCTCTTCTGTCAGTGGTTCCGTATCCAGAACCGAACCATCCACCAGCACCGCTTTCAGTGCCAGCACATGGTCTGACGTTTTACCGTACTGGAGCGATCCCTGACCCGAAGCATCCGTATTCACCATGCCACCAATGGTCGCACGATTACTGGTCGACAAATCCGGCGAGAAGAAGAAACCATGCGGGCGAAGCGCATCATTGAGCTGATCTTTCACGACCCCGGTCTGTACTCGAACCCAGCCTTCTTCCGGATTAATCTCCAGAATCTGGTTCATATGCCGGGACAAATCAACCACAATCCCCGGGGTCAGAGACTGCCCGTTGGTTCCGGTACCGCCGCCGCGGGGAGAAAAGCTCACCTGCCGGAAATCTGTCCGCTGGCCAACCTGACCAACGAGGATCAGATCCTCAACGCTTTTCGGAAACACAACCGCCTGAGGCAGTTGCTGATAAATACTGTTATCGGTGGCCACCGCCAGGCGGCTGGCATAAGCGCGTTCAATATCGCCGGAAAAACCTGCGGTTTCCAGCGCATCAAGATATGACAGCACAACGGCGTTGATGCTGTTCTCGTACGTCAGTGCGGGTAACATTGCTCTCCTTGTCCAGTCTAGGGCTCGCCTAATTCCACTGGCTCCATAATCTGTTAGCCTGACAGGCCTTATTGATATAATCGTTTGCCTTCACTTTACCGCACTCAGGTCATGAAACAAAGCATTAGGACGGCGGACCTCTCAGCTCCAAGACCCACGACACGACGCCATTTACTGCTTCGGTTCAGGTTCTGCCAGCAATCTCAGCAGGACTGATGATCCGGCAACCAGCCAGAGCGCGAGCAGGAAAGCGCCCACAGCACGCAGGCTTAAAATAATCGGGCTCACCGAGCTGGCATTCGCCAGCTTCATTGAACCATAGGCAATCCCTCCGGCACCCAGCAACAGACAAGTAGCCACAAGGAAATGACGGGTAACCGAGAGATTCAGCGTCCGTTTCGGCAGCGCGTCGAGACTGAGAAAAACTCCAAGAGAAACGGCAAACAGATAGGTATGCTGCGGCAGTTGCGTCATGCCTGCGGCAATCCCGGTCAAGACCGTAATCCCCAGCCAGATGGACTTACCCCGAATCGTCTCCGGCGTGATCAGACGGGCACAGGCAACGAGCAGCAAAATGCCGATCAAAATGGCTGCCAGAGTATCACTGATAAAATGAACGCCATACCAGACCCGCGCCATCGCCTGTCCCAGCACCAGAACAACCAAAAAAAGCAGGCCGGCTTTAGCTCGATGCCAGGACCTGGTTGCACAAAACCTCAGCCAGAGCATTCCCCAAATGACAGTCGCCAGCAGGGTGTGACCACTCGGAAAGCCATAGCCATAAGCTTCTCCGTTTTGCAGATCCGGGATCAGGTAAAAAGGTCTCGGCGAATGCAATACATCTTTCAGCCAGGTCGAAAGCAGGATCGCCATCACCGCAGCCGCAACCAGCTGCAGCATGGCAACCGGCCCCTGAAGTGAAGCGACAGCCACAATCAGCAAGAAGACAAACCAATACTCTCCCGGCAGATTCATCAGCCACATCAGGCTTTCCAAGATAGTTCGGGCAGCCTCAGGTAACGCCTTTCCCCACGCCTGAAATGCCTGAATCACAGGCAGTTCGGCCTGATGTAACCGGTTCGCATGTGCGCTGAGGTCAGTGAAAAAAACGACGTCACTTTCCGGTGTTGCCTGCATCCACTGATAGAGATATTCCAGATCTCCGGAATAACGGTATTCCCCGTCCGCCAGCACCAGCGGCGACATCAGGTAAACTTTCTTGATTTCGGAGCCGAAGTGCTGTGCATGCCAGGATGCCACATCATGACGCTGAAAATTATCAGGCCGTTCAGCCACCAGGATCGGCTGTTTCGTGACACAGGCGAAAATCGCCGCTCTGTCGCGATACTGCAGCAATTGGACCACATCGACATCTAATCCGGTTTCTTCTTTGGCCTCCCGCTGGGCTGTCACGCTGGCAGGATCGCGGTTATCAATATAACCGCCGGGGATCGACAGTTTCTGCGAGATCACCTCAGAGACCATAATCATCTTTTTACCGTGCCGGATAACACAGGCGGCGCCAACCAGATCCGTCGGCTGTTCGGGCAGTGAGGACGGCTGAAGGCTGATATTCTCAGTTATTGCCTCTGCCTCTGTCGCACCCGCAACACGAGGCATCAGTAATCCTCCGAACACAAATAAAGTCAGCACAAAGAGGACAAGGACATACTGATAAGGATCACGCTGTCTGATCACAGGAAACCTTTGCTATATAACAATTACCGTAAAAGATTTTAACAATGTGTGATATTTGCCACCATGAAAAAAGCCTTAGTGTGTGAAGCTATGGTAATTTCATGTGAATGCATCCCGTACTGGCGTTTTACAACCGCGTATGAAATTTCGACAATACCCAGTCCCAGATGACCGGTGAAACCACAATGGCCCAAAGCTCCCCGACGGTTCTTGCAACCGACTATTACCGCGATAATTTTGAGATTCTCCTGAATACCGTGCACCGGCAATATCAGGACTTACTCAGCCAGTCGGAACGGAACTGGGTCAGTACTTACTTTGCTTTGCCCGTCAACGCGAAGCTGCTCTACATCCGGCTGTTGTCCCGGAAAGGTCTCTTCTTCCGTATCAGCAAACTCCGGTATCCGGAAATCAGCCCGATGCATCATGCTGTTGAGTCACTGGAAGCATGTGGTTTCATCACCGTAAACCGGTCTGACTGGCCAATGGCCGCATTACTGTCATTATTTACCAAACCCGAGCTGCTCAACCGCTTTCATGCCGCTACCTGCCATGAATTATGGGACAAAAATAAGACGCTGAAACAAACTCGTAAGCCCGAACTGATCGAAGCACTGCTTTCTGCCGATCTGACATTATCCGCTTTGCAGGAAACCATCGTTCATGTTGAACATCAGGCACACCTGACCACATTTCTGCTGCTGTTTTTCGGAAATCAGCATCAGGATATGAGCCAGTTTGTCCTGGCTGATCTGGGGCTGCACCAGTTTGAGCAATACAAAACAGACACAACGACCCGGCTGTTTCAGCAACGCCATCACATTCTGCAATGGCTGTCGCTGGAAACGATCGCCCGGCAG
Organism: Photobacterium sp. 53610; assembly: GCF_036409375.1. Taxonomy (NCBI): domain Bacteria; kingdom Pseudomonadati; phylum Pseudomonadota; class Gammaproteobacteria; order Vibrionales; family Vibrionaceae; genus Photobacterium; species Photobacterium sp. 53610. The sequence goes on from NZ_JAXOFS010000001.1 coordinate 1,328,748, forward strand.
TATGACGAGATCTGCGACAGGAAAGAGAACAAAGACACTGACACACTGGTTCAATTGACCCGGAAACTGCCCGGCCCCCTGTACTGGCAGCCGCTGGAAAGGCGCCGGCAACGACTGCTCAACCGGATTGGCCGTGATCTGGAGCGTCAGGGCCGTGATGATCTGGCGTTGTACCTTTACCGGCAAAGCACTCTGCCGCCCAGCCGTGAACGACAGGTGCGCATTCTGGATAAACTGAATCGTCACCACACCGCTCTGGCTATCAGTGAAACCATGGAACGCTTGCCTCACAATGAAGAAGAGCTGGAAGTCGGACAACGACTGAGCATCAAACTGCGCCGGACATTGGCTCTGCCATACGAAAATATCAGCAAAGATAACTTCTCTCAGGAAACGCTGACCCTGCCCGCCACCAGCCAGCGCGTTGAACTGGCTGTTGCAGAGGATTACCGGCAACAGGGATGGCAAGTGTATTACACAGAGAATGCCCTGCTCTGCGGTCTGTTTGGCCTGGCTTTCTGGGATATTATCTTCGCGCCGGTACCGGGTGCTTTCCTGAATCCTTTTCAGCGCGCCCCCCGGGATATGTACCACAGTGAATTCAGTGAGCGCCGGCAGTCACAACTTGCAACCCGGCTGGAAGCTATCCGCTCAGACCGCTGGCACGACTGGCTGAACGTCTTTGAACAGAAAACCGGCATCAGTAATGACTGGGTTAACTGGTCGCTGCTGTCCCCGGACCTGATCACTCAGACGGTGGATTGTTTAAACGGAGCGCAGCTTCACGCAATTTTGTCCCGTCTGCTGTTCGACCCGCGGCACAATCGCAGTGGCCAGCCGGACCTCGTGATGTTCAAAAACGGGCACATCAAATGGGTGGAAGTGAAAGGTCCGGGAGACACACTCCAGCCAAATCAGAAACGCTGGTTGCGCCTTTTTCAGCAGCTGGATCTGGACGCCAGGATTAACCATGTTCTCTGGCAAATGTGAACTGACTCAAGGAAGGTAAAATTGCCGTCAATTTTAGAAAACAATGGTGTTCGAATAGTCGTTTAAAGCTTGTATGAACTAAGCTCTATTCACCAGCAGTACAGATTTCAGTGGTGCGATCATGAAAGCGACAAGAACGATCAATAAAATCCGCTACGGTCGGAAATCCGGCCCCATGACAGCCTACATTTATCACGATAATCTGACTGAACTGAATCCATTTGTCCTCTGGGATCATTTTGATGCCAACGGCATCAAAGAAGAAACCGGGCTCGATTTCCACGGGCATTCCGGTATAGAAGCCTTCAGTTACCCTGTCACTGGAACCCTACACCATACAGACTCCTGTGGATGCTCCGTAACCATGCGAACCGGTGATATCCAGGTGATGACCACTGGGCGGGGCGTGATCCACAAAGACACCATGCAGCCGCTGGGCGGACGTGCCGAATCCTTTGCGCTCTGGACAGCACTCCCGGCAGGGGATCAGGAAATGGCGGAAGCCGCCAGTCAGTACACCAGTACAGACAGTCTGCCGCAGGTTGAAGAGATGGACGCAACGACGAAAGTCTTAATCGGACAATATAAAGACGCCACCAGTCCGCTGACATCCAGCATTCCCGTCACCTACCTGGATATTATGATTGCCCCGTATGGCGGCTGGTACTGGGAACCCGATGAACAGCAGGTATCCGGATTTGTGTATCTGCGCTCAGGTTCTGTCTATATCGGTGCCAATCAGCTGTATCCGCAACAGATGGGTATCCTGAATCCTTCTGCCCTGCCCATCCACATCAAGACCAGCCGGAAAGGGGCGAGGCTGTTTCTGGTGCTGGGCCAGCCGCTCGATCAGCCGCTGCTTTGCTCCGGCGGTTCAGTCCATTCCAATGAAGAGAACCTGCACCAGGGAAATGACACCATCTGCGCATTGATGGAAAGTCAGGCCGTGCATCAGCCGACCTGACCCGGCGCTCTGATGATTTACTCGCGGTGGCCAAACCGGCAGGTTCCGTCGGACTGAAACCAGACGGCCTGTGTTTTCTTTTTGGCGATCAGCAACGGGCCATCATCAAAGAACAGAAAGTTCTTCCAGTGTCGCTGAAATACAGCCCAGGTCGTTTCAATCAGATTATATTTCTCATAACAGAAATATACAGGCGTATTGTCTTCCCAGTTCAGGAACTCGGCCAGCGCTTCCGGCAGGGCTGGATCATCGCCGTCCCATGCCGTTTGCCAGTCTGTCTTTTCAATCCAGTTTTTATCCTGATTTGGCCAGTCTCCGCTTCCGAAATGATCGGCATCCGGGCTTTGCGCACTGATATGCTCTCGCCACAACGTCGCTGAACGCGCCTGAGTCAACGGTTTGATTTGAGCCAGATCCTCAGCCGAGACAGGCATAGATGCGTGCGTAAAAATCCACTTGCGGGAATAAGCGTTGATATCGATATAGTGCATGATCAAATTCGGAAAACAATGAGACCGGGAAATGTACCGCAGATAACGATGTGTTACCAGAAAGGGGCGAATTTTGTCAGGGAAAATCCAATGAAAAAGGCTGCGTTTCACTGCACGACAAGGGGCAGCCCCGGCAGGACTGACCCCGACACGTCATTCTCACTTATTTGATGCGACCGACCGGATTCAGTCTGGGATCAGTGTATTCACATCACACCGTGGCGGCATAGGATTTAATTTTTCCTAGCACCATCACCGGATGCTTTGTAAAACTGATCTGCTTTGGAGTTTTGGTCTTACTTCGCATTCCAGAAATTGCTGACCCAGCCACCCGCCTGTTCATCAAAATGATTCCCACTGAATAAGTGGTTGTCACCATTGTCAGTCACATGTGCTCTGGATTCCAATAACTGATAAATATGATTTGCCATAGGATCATCGCTGCCTTCAAGCCGTTTTCTGGTCGCAACCTCCTTAATAATTTGCAGCCGATAGGCACCGTTTGCCTTCTTCATCCTGTCCTCCCACGCTCTTTTCGTTCACTTTGCTTCAGGTACATGCCGCAAGGGCTCATAAAACATAGGTTCGGACCTCAAAAGCGTCAAATTTTCGACATCTCATTGTCACATTGATTTGCTAAGGCCGAAAAACAGAACAAACCACTTTTCAGTCAATTAGCGTTTTCTGCTGCTCTGAAGGTGGCAGCCTATCGCGTGGGACTTCATTTAAGTGACTGAATTTCATGACCTCGTACTGACATAAAAACTTCATACAATGGATATGCTGTCGCCATGTATTGTCAGACAATAGAGAGCAGGTATCTGGGCTTTTTCCTGACTGACATTGTACTCAGCCGGAACTCAACCGGCGTGCAGATTGTCTCAGCAATGGATAACAACAATCGTTCGATCTGCTAAGTTAATTAGGTGACCTGTTGTATGGTTGCAACCAGACTCTGGGGAGGTTTTGTGAGTCGTTTGATTTTGTCTGCTTTCCTGACGTTCAGCATGGCGTCATCTGCTGCCATGGCATCTCCACCCGTGGAATGGCACCAGTGTGTCAAAACGCTCACCTACGATCTTTATTACGGCAGCCATAAAATCGGCTTTTTTGAGCGTAAGCTCAGCTGGGAAAACAATCAGCAGGTCGAAATCCGCTCCCGCAGTAAATTGTCGGCTTTGGTGATGAAAACAAATTTTGAACAGCAAACGCGATTAGTCTGGTCCGACTTAAAAAATTCCTTCATTACGCAGTCTTTCAATCGCACCATTACGGGTCTGCTGGATGGCACCACACGCGGTCAGTTTAATCAGGACGGGACTCGTTCAGACATCGTCAATGATGGTGAGAAAATGAGTTTCAACAGCAGTGATCTGCCGTTGCTGGATGTGGAAGCGGTTGCCAGCCAGATGCGGCTGAACCTGATTCAGGGAAAGAAAACCTTTGACTTCAAAATGCAGGAGTCGGACGACGTCAGCCATTACTACTTCCGAGTCGCCGGAGAGGAAACACTGAATACGAACTACGGTAAAGTGAAGGCGATTCGGGTCGAACAAATCAAAAAGCCCGACCGAGTCGTTAATCTCTGGTTCTCACCTGAACTGGATTACCAGCTGGTCCGGGGAACATATAAACGCAAAATCCTGGATCTGAAAGCCGTCCTGAGAAACAAGCGCGAGCACTGTCCTCAAACCTATTTCACCAGCAATCTCAGTGAGATGACTGCGCAATCAGGTGCCATGGAGCCCTGATGTTTATTTCTGAAACGCTTTTCCGCCAATGACTTTCAATGCCGGAGTCCCCCGAATCAGGGTGTCTCTGGCAAAAGGCTGCTCACAGCCCGGGCAATGACAAGGGACGCGCGTATAATCTTTGACGATGCGTTCCTTGAAACACTTAACCAGGGCCCCCTTTCCGCCTTTGCGGTACTTCAACAGTAAAGTCCTGCACTGGCTGCAAAAGATTTCGACTGTTTTCTCCGGCCCCTTTTTATTGGGTTTAGCCATGTGTCCGCACCGGGTGGATCAGACGGTCAATCACCGGAAGGTGCGCCGCTTCAACTCCGGCCAGATTGCCGTACTTCGGTGCTTTGCGATCGTTTTCCAACGGGTGATGCCAGCCGGAAGTAGTATCAATGAAGGTTCGGGCAAAAGCATCAGAAATAGACAAACACCCTGCCAGAACCGTATCGACATATGTTTGCATGATCGGGTTGAGCTGACACGGCGGAGCCGGGTTTGTTTTCACATAGACCCAGACCGGCGCATCAAATTTCAGAATCTCGTGCTGTGTGATATGGGCCGGATCAACCTCCATACGAGTGTATCCCCTTTCCCTGTGGTCAAAATGCATCAGAGCATCTTCTTCGACTTTCACCAGCACGCCGTTACAGCGTCCTTCCCCGGGCATCGCCACCAGCGGCGAAATGCTGTAGGTCCTGTCAACTTTGCCCCAATGGCGTTCTAAACCATCCACAACAGCGGGAACAGCCTGACCCGTCTGGCCAGTTCGCTGGCGGGATGCGCGATTAATTAAACTACCGTAGCCAAAGATGTACATCGAATCCTCCAGGAAAGGTACACAACCCCTAATATGGCAACCCGAAAAAATGTGAGAAACGTTGCCATGCTTTGCGCAATGATACCAAATCGCCGCGAATAAATCGGATGTCTTTTCCCGGCCGGGCCTGTGCCAGTCTGGGCAAATCAATACGGGCCACGCATCCCAGTTTGGGGTACCCGCCTAAAGTCTGCCGGTCATTCAGCAGAACAATCGGCTGCCCGTTCGGCGGAATCTGTACTGCGCCCAGTGCGATGCCTTCAGACACAATTCCCGCAGGCCCTCCCAGAATCGCGCTGCCTTCCAGCCGGCAGCCCATGCGATCACTTTCCGGCAGCACATGGTAGTGATTATCAAAGAATTGATTGCGGGCATCAGGCGGGAATAAATCCCACTGCGACGAAACCATTAAATGCAGTTCAGCCGGGCTGTCATAGTCAGGAATAAAACGGGGCGGCACATATCGGGGACGATGGCGAATCTGACTTGGACGAATAGGCAGGTGATCTCCCTGTCTCAACGCTCTGCCTTCAACACCCCCGATCTCATTGCGAACCACAGTGGCGCGGCTGCCGAGAACACGGGGAACATCAATGCCGCCCTGAATCGCCAGATAGGCACGCAAACCGCTACGGGCATAGCCCAGCTGGAGGGTTTGCCCCTTACGCATGACGAAAGTCGCCCAAGTGCCGACCGATTCACCATCCAGGCTGGCCTGCATTTCTGCACCGGTCAGGGCACATTCAATATCCGCATGCGCCTTGAAACTGGCCTGCCCTACCGTAATTTCCAGCTGAGCACAGTCCATCGGGTTCCCCAATAGATAATTGGCCCAGCAATAAGCATGCAGATCTGCTGCGCCGCCCTGGCTTAAGCCCTGCCGGGCAACACCCAGCCTGCCGGTATCCTGTACCAGAGTGTGTGCCCCGGGACGCATTACTTCCAGTGTGGCCATATTTCCCCTCCGAGAGACTGAAAAGCAGTTCGGTCAACGGGTTGAAAACGCACCTGATCCCCGACCTGAAATGGTGTCATTGGCTCCTGTTCCGGGTTAAACAGGGATTTCGGACAATTCCCGATAATTTGCCAGCCGCCGGGAGACTGCGACGGATACACGGCTGTTTGCTGATTCGCGATCCCGACACTGCCGGGCGCGACACTGAGCCGGGGCTCTGCGTGACGCGGCATCGCAATGGCTTCATCCACGCTGGCTAAAAATGCAAAACCCGGCGCAAAACCAATGGCACAGACGGTATAAATCTGCCCGCTGTGCAGCGCAATCACCTCGTCGATACTCAAGCCTTTGACCTCCGCCAGTGAAACCAGGTCCGGGCCGACTTCAGGATGATAATAAACGGGTAATTCGATGAGTTTGCCGCCCGTGTGCCGGGACTTCCCCTGCCAGCGCTCATAACACAGCTGAACCCGCTCTCTGAGCAGGCGCTCCGTGACTTTATCCGGATGAAAATGAATCAGAATGGAAGTATAAGCAGGCACGATGTCAATCAGCTGATTCGTAAAGTCAGCATCTATCTGACTGGCAAGCCGGGCGATTAAAGGTGTCAGGTCGAGATCAATCTCATCGGCCAGCATAACCATCAGGCAGGTTTCAGAAACAGAATCGAATCGAATCATACCGTCATCGCCTTTCTGATATCGGCGATCGTGGCAATCGATTCAGGATTGTCACCATGCACACATAAGGTATCCGCCCGTAATGATAATATCCGGCCATTCAGCGTTGTGACGTGTCCGGACGCCAGCTCCAGTGCCTGCTGCCTGATTCTGTTGTTATCATGATGTACCGCACCGGGCTGGCTTCTGGCGACCAGTTTCCCCTGTTCATCGTAGGCACGATCAGCAAAGGCTTCGAACAGCAAACTGACCTGATATTGCTGTGCGATCGCCTCAATCGCACGGTTATCACGCTGTGCCAGCACCATCAGGCTCAGGGGAGTTGCTCGCTGGCGGTTCATTGCAGCCGTGGCTGTCAGAATCGCTTCCAGCACTGCCGGATTCCCCATCATGTCATGGTAAAGCGCACCATGTGGCTTCACATAAGCCACATGTCCGCCGTGCAGCTGACAGATTGCCTCCAGCGCACCGGTCTGATACGCCACCAGATGGCGAATTTCGACAGGGCTGTGAGGAATGCTGCGCCGTCCAAAACCGGGTTTATCGTCATAACCCGGATGCGCACCGATCATCACCTGATGCGCGACGGCACAGGCGACCGTTTCCGACATAATGTCAGGGTCTGAGGCATGAAAGCCGCAGGCAATGTTGGCCATATCAATCCAGGGCATGACCGCTGCGTCATTCCCCATTTGCCAGCAACCGAAGCTTTCACCCATATCACAATTCAGTTTCATGCAAATCCTTAGCGCTCGCTGAAATCATCCTACCTGATTCAATTATAACGAGTTTGCCAAACATTCACCCGAAGTCACAAGCAATGCCGTTTCGCAATGACAATACCGTCAGCTTATCCGGATCTTCCTTGCCGCTGAAATGAGACTTTTGAATCTAATCATTGAGGTACGTCACGCAAAGCTGACCGGCGTCCACTGTGTCGGGGAGTTCCTGAAGGGTTTTGGCCACAGCTCTTTCCCGGATCCCTTCGATGACCCGTATACCGGCACCTTCATCAGCGCGAAGGGAATTGATACTTTCAGGCAGGAAGAGCATCCACAAAATGCCGTAGAATTTATGAATCCGGCTAGAATCTTCCCGGCTGTAGAGCGTTTTTCCCTGATGCTCGATCGTTACTTTGCTCTCGACATGAGAAAGCCAGTACGTCGGGAGTAAACCCAGGGTATACATAGAAATCGTCCCGGCAATATTATCATCGCCGTAATCATTACCGGCATCGGTAGATACTTTCATCTGGTAAACGGACGGTGTATCACCGCAGTAGTCCACATAGCGATCCACAACAACGTCTTCGAGATCACCTCCCACATATCCTGCACATCCCTGAAGCAAAAAGAGTGTGATCAGGCCTGGTAGCATCCTTTTCATGAGCCGACCTTACTGTTGAGCAGGTATTCACAGTGTAAGCAAAGTTAGGTCGCTTAACATTGCCTTCCTGATGAACCCCCGGATAAAAAAACGGCCGCTCAGTGAGCAGCCGTCGAATCAAACATGCAGAAAGCTGTTCATGCAAAAAACATTACTTCTCTACACGGTTCATGTATTTGTGTTCCAGTGTGTTCACACGGATACGATCGCCATTGGCAATGTACTCAGGCACCTGAACTGTCAGACCTGTGCTCAGCACGGCAGGCTTGGTACGCGCACTTGCAGAAGCACCTTTGATAGACGGATCAGTTTCCACGATATCCAGATCAACAGTAGAAGGCAGCTCCAGTGCAACAGGTGCACCATTCACAACCAGCACGTGCAGACCCTGAATATCTTCCGTGATAAACAGACATTCTTCTTCAATCATCTCTTTATTGAAGTGATACGGCGTGTAATCTTCATTGTCCATGAAGATGTACTCTTCGCCGTCAATGTAAGAGAAAGACGCCGGATGGCGGCTGAAATCTGCCAGCGTGATGATGTCATCGGCCTTGAAGCTCACATCCGCTTTCGCGTTCGTCGCAACATCATACATACGCATACGGTACAGGCTGCTTCCGGCGCGGCCGCTTGGGGTTAACTTGCTAATTTCCTTAACAAAGTACACCTTACCTTCGTGTTCAATGGCTGCAGACTTTTTAATCTCACTCGCCTTTGGCATTGTCATAACTCCAATTAGTCGTTGGTCGCGAGAAAATAGCACGAAACGGCATGAAGACAAGTAGGCAACTGGAAAAAAGTGACCTTTCCGGTCACTTCATGCGGTCTGATGCAAAACCATCACATTTCAGCTGGCTTCAGCAGGTGAAACCAGCTGAAAATAAGACAGTCAGGGTGTTGTTTTTATGTACTGATAAGCGATATAAATTTGAGCCCCGACTGGCGGAATCGCAGTCCCGGTAAACACAACCGATTCTGATAACGGATAATACTGCCAACCGTCAGATGTACTTCTCGGGACATCAACACCGTCTACTTTCACCGCCAGAGATGACGACAGAATCTGATGGGTCGCAGCCAGTGACAATTTGTAGCCCGCACTGGTTGCCCCGGCGTTGTTGGCGACTGTGCTCATAAAGCTGTCATATTCAGAGATCTGATCGATATTCAGCACTTTCCCCAAAGTGGAAACCGCTAAATCATCATACTGACTGAGACTTGCATCACCGGGTTTTACGATGGCATACACACGGTAGCCGTTATCCACAAACAGGTTCTGGCTGGGATCAAACGGTTGTGGTGAACTCCCGTAGTGACTGGGTTCATCACTGACAATAACCACCGACAACGACGCCCCGACGCGCGGATAACCCGCCAGCGTGACTGTCCCCTGAACTGGATCCAATGCCTTCTCAGAGAAGTAGATACCCCGCTCATTTCCGCTGCCATAAATACCCGGAATGAAATCCGTCTCAATCTGGTTCACATCGCTGGTAAATCCGGTTCCTCTGAGCACATCTGAGTCTGTAGTAATGGTACCCACTTTGAAATCAATCCCTGAAGCGCCAATCGTATTGATAAAACTCTGCGTCATGCTGCTCAGCTTATTCTGTTCATCCGACATACTGCCTGAGTTATCAATCACGAACAGAAAATCAGCTTTTGAGGTTGTCTGCTCCACAGCCCGGAACCAGTCCGCCTGTAACTCCAGCGTACTGCCCAGCGCGGCACTGATATTTTCGGAGGTCGTGGCACTGATGACATCGGCGTAACGGCCAGCATTATTTTTACCGACCAGTGTCGCCGTGATGATCAGACTGTCCGCAGCCTGCGAGTAACTCACGACAATATCAAACTGAAAATCGGTGGCAGCCACTTCGGTGGAAGCGGGAGTTAACGCGTCAGTCGAACCGCCAATCTGATTCACTGCCATTTGCTGAAGCATAATTTGCAGCAGGTTCGTGGGCAGCATACTGCTGGTCAGCGTGATGTTGTAGCTCGCCGAGACATCCCCGCCATCCAGAATGGTCTGAGAATACTGATCGATGTGATCCCCGGCTGACGGCAGATTATTACTGACCGCATTCACCATTGATTGCAGAATCTGCTCGGCCGTTGTTCCCTGATTCAGCGCGCCACGTTCAGCCACAAAGCCTACCAGCTCAGTATTCTCCGGCGTCGGAATTGCAGCCAGCCTCAGCAATGCATTCGCCGGGGCCGGTTGCGGATTGCCGTAAATCACAGTCCCCGTGATATCCCCGGTCACAGAAGACATCGTAAAGTCATCCGGCAGGAATACCTGACGGGTATCCAGTGACACCGTCTGTGTTGCGGAAGGTGCCTGACTGACCGTAATCGTCACCGATTTTGTCTGCAGCACCAGTTTGCCGGAAGTGTCCTTTTTCTCGATGGACACGCGATAGGTATATTGCCCCAGCTCACTCCCGGCCTGCAGGTCGAGAATATTCTGCTCGTTCTGGCTTCTTGGCTGCAATATTTTGCCCGCTTCATCTTTCCAGACAATCGCATCGATCTCTGACGGATTGGTGATCGTGGCTTCCAGGACTGAACTGCCGTTAGCCAGAATCGTCGAAGGGGAGGCTGTCAGAGCGTTGATGACAGATTCTGGTGCATTGAGCGAACCATCACTGCAGAGGATCTGGGTGTCAGTCACTTCATCGCTGTCCAGCACACTGTTGGCATTTGTGTCGACACCCATGAATATTTTCTGCCCGCCTGCCGGACAGTTCACATCGTCTTTGGCAATAAAGGCAACCCCCACCAGCGCCTGATCAAAAATAGCGCTGCCTTCACCATCCGAACGCTGCTGACCGTTATTGCAAATATATTTGGAAGACACATATTCTGCTTCATCCAGCTGAGCATTTTGATTGTCATCATACCCCGCGATAATACGTAATCCGCCTGATGCGCAATGTTCGTTATTCACAGCCAGCACCTCTGTTCGGAGCAGTGCTGTTTTGGCGGTGCCGGACGGATCATCGTTGTCATCATCCCAGCAGGCCGTTAACGTGCCAGCCATCACGGCCAGCATTGCGACTTGAATTTTCCTTTTCATTTCTTCACCTAACACTTTGACATTGAACGGTTATTTTTTCTGAACAAATCACCGTCTGCTCCTGATCATTCAGGAGCACGTCAGACGTACATCAATTCGGAATGAGTTATCAGCTGCACAAAGCTCATAAGTGCAACTATGCAACGGAGTGTGGTCAATCCATGTAAGAAATGGAACATATAACGGATTTTCAGACGGTGAAATTCATAATTTCACCAATTTAATTTGATGTAATCGGTATTATTGACACGATATTGGCAGGACATTTTTAGCTGCGGGCAAAAAAATCCCCCTCGGCTTTCACCTGAGGGGGATATACGCAATCAGAAACGACGGATTCAGGATTCCAGATTCATCACAATCCGGCCTGTGATTTCACCTTTCATCATGTCATCGAAAATATCGTTGATATCTTCCAGCGCTTTGACTTCGGTAATGGCTCTCACTTTGCCTTCAGCGGCAAATTGCAGGCATTCCTGCAAATCTTGCCGGGTACCGACAATCGAACCAATCACTTTAATGCCGTTCAGCACGGTATCAAAAATCGGAATCGGCATTTCATCCGGCGGCAAGCCAACCAGTACGCAGCTGCCGCCACGACGGACAGAACGGTACGCCTCTTCGAACGCAGGTTTGGAAACCGCGGTACAGACCACACCATGCACGCCGCCCACCAGACGATGAATCGCTTCCGATGGTTTTTCTTTCATGAAATCGATGCAATGCTCTGCACCCAGCTCTTTTGCCAGCGCCATTTTCTCCGCACCGGTATCTACTGCAATCACGTTCATTCCCATGGCTTTGGCATATTGCACGGCCAGATGCCCCAATCCGCCTACACCAATCACAGCCACCCACTGACCCGGTTTTACCTCGGCCACTTTCAGTGCTTTATAGGTAGTGACACCAGCGCAGAACAAGGGTGCCGCATCGACATAAGACAGACCTTCGGGGATCTTCACCACATACTCACCGTGCGCCAGACAGTATTCTGCGTAACCGCCATCCACGGAGTAACCGGCATTATGCTGATCCAGACACAGGGTTTCCCGTCCGGACAAACAGTATTCACAATGGCCGCAAGCCGAATACAACCAGGGCACACCGACACGATCGCCAATCTTGAGATGATGGATCTCACTGCCCACCTGAACAATTTCGCCCACCCCTTCATGTCCCGGAACCAGCGGCATTTTCGGTTTCACCGGCCAGTCACCGTGACAGGCATGCAGATCGGTATGGCACACACCACAAGCATGAATTTTCACCAGCACATCGCGGGGTTTCACAGCGGGGACAGGGATGTCCTTAATGACCAGTTTCCCTTTGTATTCATTCACAACAGCAGCTTTCATCTATCCGGCTCCTTATACGTTATTGAAAAGCCATTGTTGAGGAAAGACTTCGGGCGGGCCTAGATCTGGATCAATATTCACCAGATTGAGTATGATCGGTCGTCGTTTGAATTGAGGATTTGTGAACACTGGCACATGCACCAGCGTTCACCAGTATCAGTTTTGATGAGCCACGACCGTGATCATCGGAAGCTGAGGGTTAGTTCAGTGTGGTGACCGTATGGTTTTCGTTGTCGACTTGATTGCCATCCTTCCTTCACCCATCGGAATAAACATCTCCATCACCATCCGGGTATCCATTTTCGACATGTAATGTAATTTGGTGTGATAAATGATGGACCCATCGCCACCGCCACTCGCCGATAGTCCTTTGCCCTCATCGGTGCTGACCTCTATCTGGTAACGGACATCAAAAAAGGCCAGATCTTCTTCGATTCTGTTTAAAGTAAACAACGTTTTAGTATTCATGGTCGCATTGCGCCCCTGACCGAAGGGTAAAGCGGTGGGAACGTCCATTGAAACCGTATCACCCACTTTCATTTTCTTCCCGTTCAGTTCATTCAATGAACCGAGCTGAGAAAATACAGTTTTGATGATTTCCTTCTGCTCTGCACTGATTGGCTTCCCTCGTGTACCTTCATAGATGAAATTGCCATCTTTGGTCCGGCGACCAGAGAAGATCACGCCTTCCATGGAGTTTTCATTTTGCGGCACTTCCTTCATCTCAGCCTGATTCATCGAAACGAACTGCCGGTTTTTCAGGATCGCCATTTCCACCGGATATGAACCATCTTCGGCGACTTTTCCGGTCGTGAATTTCTGAAGCTTCTCCACTCTGCTATCCGCAATGCTCGGCATTTTTCCGACCAGCTGCGGCGGCATCTGCCCATTATTTCCCTGATAGTTCATATACATCTGTGATTTCAGTTCATCCTGTATCGTAAATACAGTGTTCTCCATGTAAGAAAACTCCAGGGTAATCTCTTGCTGCGCATTCGCAGGAAAAGCCATCCACCCCGTCATCAGCAAGAAACAGACTGCTCTGATATTCATTGTCACCACTCATTTATATATGAACAAAAATGCACAACCCGGGAGTATATCAGCAAGTGATGCACCAATACATTCTGATGCGTTCATCCGTTTGATTTATAAAAGTAAATACAGTCATTTCATTTGTCTTTACTGTGTTTCAGTTAAAAACGCCGAGACTGTATCCAGAAATAACGTCGCCGAAGGAGACGGACCGGCATCCGGCAACAGAGCACAAATATCTGCGGAAATGCTCTCTTTCAATGAGATAAAACAAACGTGCGGCCATGGATGATTGCGGTAACTGGCAGGGACGATCGAGATATACGGACTGGCTGAAACAATTGCCATCAGCGTATTCGGCTCCACCACCTGCTGATGAATTGACAGCGACACCCCCTGCGCGTTACATAAATCCATCATATATTGAGAAGAAGCCGAGTTTTCCTGATGAAGCAACACAAAGGCTTCCTCTGATAATTCGCGGACAGAGATCGCCTTTCGGGACTTGAGCGGGTGCTGATTCGAAACCACCACCAGCATCTCTTCCCGGAACACAGACTTCACACCCAGAGAGTCACAATGCAAAGTATCTGCGTAGCGAACCAGGCCAATATCAATACTGTGGTTAGCTAAAGCTTGCTTCTGTTTTTTCGGCGCCATTTCCAGCAACTGGATCCTGATTTCCGGATATTGTTGCTGAAACGCCCGGATGGCCTCACCAAATCCCGCCCAGAATACAGAACTCATCAAACCGATATTCAGCGTGGATGCCTGCGCTCTGCCAACCTGCTGTACCCGGTTCAGAGACACGTCGATTGTGTCAAAAATCCGCACACATTCCTGCCAGAGTTGTTTGCCTTCCGCCGTCAGCGTGACGTTACGGGTGTCCCGTTCAAACAACGCAACGCCCAGCAATGATTCCAGCGCCTTGATTTGAGCACTCAATGGTGACTTGGTGATATTGAGCCGTTCGGCTGCCTGAGTGAAATGCCCGCTCTGTGCTACTTCCCGGAAATAGCGAGCATTTTCAGTGTGACGTGCTGACTCCGTTTGATGCCTGTTTTCATGCTCAGTGCCCTGCTCTGGTTTCACCACCATTCTGTGCTGAATATCAGAACAATCAAACTATTTTTAGCGATTTTTACGGAACAAATATTCGGCTACAGTCATTCTGTCCCATCAAAAACCTTCAAGGAATCCTGATATGTCGATCGATCCGGTAAACCATGCATTAGAAACCATTTATGCCCGAAAACCCGGTTTTCAGCCCAAAGCTGCCTTTATTCTGGGTTCAGGTCTGGGCGTTCTTGCAGATGAACTGGAAGAGCGTGTCGTGATCCCCTATGAGTCTCTCGACGGATTTCCCGTCAGTACTGTGGAAGGCCACTCCGGCGAACTGGTGCTGGGGAAAATGTTCGGTACCGAGGTCGTCTGCATGAAAGGACGTGGCCACTATTACGAACATCAGTCGATGAAAGTCATGACCAACCCGGTTCGTACCTTTAAACGACTGGGCTGTGAATTCCTGTTAGTCACCAATGCGGCAGGTTCGCTCCGTCCGGAGCGCATTGATGTGGGCTCACTGGTCATTTTTAATGATCACATCAACACAATGCCGGAATCACCCATGACTGGCCCGAATGATGATCAGTACGGTCCGAGATTTTTCAGTCTCGCCAATGCGTACGATAAAAACTTGCGCGAAGAAGCCAAAGCCGTTGCCGTGAGTGAAGGCATCCCTGTCAATGAAGGCGTGTTTGTGTCCTATACCGGACCCAACTTTGAAACCGCGGCTGAAATCCGCATGATGCAAATCATCGGTGGTGATGTGGTGGGTATGTCTGTGGTGCCAGAAGTGATATCAGCCGCACACTGTGGCCTGCCGGTCCTCGCGGTTTGCGCCATTACCAATATGGCTGAGGGCCTGAGTGATGTTCAGCTTTCTCATGAGCAAACCCTGCGTTGTGCCAAACTGGCTGAAAAAGACTTTATCCACTTAATCAAAGCCTTCATCAGACAGCATTTCGGCAATGCCAGGGTCAATGCATAACTCATCGGTCCGATCTGAGTGCACAGGCGCAATCGCCTGTGCATCACTTGTGGTCCGCTTTTATTCAGCCGCGGGATCAGTTCAGTGTGACTTGGGTTGAGATTTCTGTCGACGCTTTCAAGACCAAACGTCCAATTTCAACACGGGTGGAAGTATTCAGAACATACCGCGTATTTTGTTCCGGAATATAGTGATGCTTGATGTCATAAATCATCATTCCGCCACCCGAAAGCTCAGCATTCGTCCCGCTGCGAAAATCCAGCGCTGTCTCCGGCTCTACCTTCAGATCGAAATAAGCTTTCTGATCCTCAACTTTCTTCAGTGTAAAAAGCACATTCACAGACTCACTGATTTGATGATCGGCCAGCTCATCAATTAGCATTTTGACAGGAAGTGTTTCACCAACTTCAAATGTCTTCTGATTCAGGTCGGCGTACATCATTGCCTGAGGCAGCAATTCAATCACGTCATCATCATCAAATTTCACGCTGGAATCACTCAGTGTTTTTTCATAATGAATCTCGCCATTTTCAGCATGCTTTGCTAATAAGCTGACTCCCTCGAATGGAGACGGCTGTTGATTCATCAGTGTCATGGCAGACCCATTTTCAGAAGAGAAATTGCGAAACTTCTGAATATTCATTTCAATTGGAACAGAGCCGTCTGCGGCAACATCTGCAGTAGAAAGTTTCACTACTTTTTCAGATCTCATTTTCAGATCATTGGGTATCGCACTGAGAAAAATCATCAATTCCGGTGTTTTCCGGCCCTGATAATCCATATCCATTTCTACATTGAGGTTTTCTTCTAAAGTGAATGTTTGATTGGGCAGAAAACTTAAATCAACCGTGACTGAATCTTGAGCAAAAGCAGGAAACGCCGCCAACTGGACACAAAACAGAAGTGCTGTTTTTTTATATTCATTGATTACAACTCATTGAAGAAAAATTTCATCAAGTATGCTTATACTTTGATATGCAATGAATTAATGCGGTCACTTTGTTATCCAGAATAAATGATATTCAACCAGTGGCGTTTATTCGTTATCTTTTGAGCCTGACTCAAAACTGGCAGCCCCTGCTGCCAGTTGTTCTGTTCATCCGCGGGAATATCCGAAGTCAGATTTATTGCGCGGTACTGAAATTTCCCAGTGAGAAAAACAGCGTTTCTCCTGAACTGTCATCTACCCCATCGTTGTCAGTGACCACAAATGCCTGTCCGGTAATGTCAAAAGTCAGGCCTTCAACTTTATCCACCACATACCCGCCGCTTGATTTCAGGTCAGGTAAAAGATCACGAACCACTTCTTTGCGAACCAGCGGTAATTCAGTACCGAGATCACCAGGATTGAGATCCTTCAGCCGAACTCGGGTGATCTGTTTAATCACCGCCTGTTCACCAATCTGGTTGTCCCGCTCGATCAAATACAGAGAATCACCATAAGCAGCAATTTCAGACAACCCGACCCAGCCGTTCTCCACGGCTTCCAGCGGATAACGGACGGCCTGCCAACGTTTCTCCTTCAAATGATACGCCAGCAGTTTGGTGGTATTTTTGGGATCATCTTTCCAGGGACGCTGTATCGCAACCCACAGCACATCACCAATTTTGGTCAGCCCCTCAGCACCGAACCGGGTTTCATTTTCCAGCAACCGGGCGGGGAAATCGACCTGCGCCAGAATTTCACCCTGAGCATTCACATGATACAAAGCATGTGGCACCGCTTTCTGACGGTTGCCTTCAGAGGCCAGCCAGAAACCGCCGTTTCCATCCGGTGTGATCCCTTCCAGATCAAGCCCCTTTGCAGTCTTCCCGTCACGGGTTACCGGAATCATCTCCTCAATCAGAGCCGGACGCCGGCGGGCATCAATCCGGAAAATTGCAGGCTGTTTTTTGTAGAAACTATCATTCACGGCATACAAACGTCCCGGATGCTGTTCATCGGCAGCCAACCCGGACAGAGCCCCCCAGCCAACTGGCTGACCACGGTGCATGACCGACTGAATCTGCGGATACGCCGCTACGCCCTGACGCCACTCGTACACCATGACATGGGCACGCGCTCCGCCTTCCTCACCCAAATCCGTTTCATTGGCCGTCACGAACAATCCCCGGCCAGCCAGTGCAACCGCTGACTCCGGTGATATCCCGGACGGCAGTAACTGAACAAACTCCGGTGCTGCACCGGTGTCCCGATATACCCCGACAACCGAACCACGTTCAGACAACACAAAGATATACTGCTGACCTCCGAAGGTGCCAACCGCCAGCCCTTCCGGCTCAATACCTTTATTTTCAGAACGTTTCTCCGGGTAATGCCCGGCCAGCGCGGCACGATGTTCTAAATCCATTCCCGATTCATAAAGCACTTTTCCGGTTGTATCGAAGATCGTAAACCCGCGGGAGCCGCCCTTGTAATCTCCTTCATTGGCGGTGACAAAGCGATGATCATCCAGCCATTTCACCGCATCCGGTTCCCGACGGACCTGATGCAGCGAACCATCAAAATGCAGGGCTTTTTCCTCTTTGATATCGACATGATCCAGATTCACTTCCCCCGCAGAGAAATGATTGACCACGTGACCGCTGCGGCCATCGACAATGACCAGATGATTATTTTCCTGCAATGTCACCACAATCTGATTCTGAGCATTAATGGCAACAAATTCCGGTTCTGGATCAGCGGGAGCAATTTTCGCCAGCCCGGTCAGGCTGACCCAACGCTTTTCATCGCACACAGGCACACCGGATTTGAGTGGCATCAACACCAGACCACCCGCTGGGAACTGCGGCAGTTTGCCGTCATTCAGATCTTCATCCCGCTCATTTTCAATCGCCACGGCCACAAACGACTTATCCGGCGAAATGGCGACCGAGTCCGGCTGCCCGCCCAAATCACAACGAGACACTTCCTGCTGTGATGAAATCCGCCAATGCGCGAGATAGCCGCCCGGTCGTGCGTAGCTCTCAGAGGTATTCACAGCAATCAATGCCGAATCCAGCGTTACATCCAGCGACGTCGGTTCGCCATCCAGTGCGAAGAAACCTGCTGGCTTTGGCTGACGCGGATCGCCCAGATCCACAATCCCGACACCTTCTGAAGGACTGTCGGTATACAACACAAATCGCAGGTCATCCGTGGCTGCAATAATTTCTGCCGATGTCTCATGCCGCCCGGACAGAGTCGCCGGAAGATTGAGATAAGTCGGGAACGCACTGATGCGCTGAAAACGCCAGGAGTTGTCCGCTTTTGCTGAAGCTGCGTCAGGCATCGCAGACATCAGTGCCAGACCAGCCGTCACAGCCAGTGCCAGCCAATTTATGTTACTTTTCATCGTCATTCCTTAACTGATTCAAAAGACAATAATTTTTCATCAGGCATATGACACTGGGGTGACGAATGCATGTCAGGGATAAGACACACAATGCACATTTTCGGCTTCCGGCCTGTGTATCCCTTGTTCAAAGAGATAAACCCGAAATTTTTGTAAATTTACTACAAGCACCCTTCCTGAGATCACAAAGTGGCAGCTTTTCTTGCCAGTTTTCACTTAACTTACGGGTCAAATTTTCTTGTCTTAAAGGTCAGCTTTTGGTTAAATACACTCCGTTTGGCATTATTCTTAGTCATAGAGAAACTGAATGTTGTCCCAAAACCAGATTTCACACCTGAAGTTATTTTTCTTCACTGTACTGATTAGCCTGTCTTTCCCGATCGGCAGCCACATTACAGCCACCATGGATCCGCTGATCGTCACCTGGGTGCGCTATCTGCTGGCCAGCTTACTGTTTGTCGGACTACTTGCTGTGAAGGGACAGTTCCGCATTCCTTCCGCGAAAGATTTGGGTCGTTATACGCTCATCAGCCTTCCGGCGCTGAGTTACTTCGTTGCCATGTTTATCGCCCTGCGCGACACCAGCCCGTTAGATGCAAGTGCGTTGTATACAACCGTCCCATTGATGAGTGCTGTACTGGCGGCCGTCATCTTTAAGCGCCGGACTTCACTGGCCGTGACACTTTCTCTACTGGGCGGGATGCTGGGCGCCGGTCTGATCATTTTCCGCGGCGACTTGTCGGCTGCCGGTTCTATTGCCATGACCACCTCCAACAAGATTTATCTGCTGGGCTGTCTGGGCATGGCGCTGAACCCCATCATTGTGAAGAAGTGCTACAAAGGTGAATCGTTTGTGCATCTGACCTGCTGGACCCTGATTTGCGCCACTGGTCTGCTGACGGTGGCAACTGCACCCCAGCTGATTCAGACCGAGTGGACGCAAATTCCGGGAGATGTCTGGCTGGGTATCGGCTATCTGGCCGTATTCGCCACCGCAATCAGCTTCTTCCTGTTCCAGCAGGGCAGCGTGGCACTGGCACCGGAGCAAGTGTCGGCCTACACCTACCTGATCCCGGTTCTGGTTCTGCTCGTGAACCGTTTTACCGGTCAGCTGGTACCCTGGGAAGAAATCAGCTACGGCGTCGTTACAGTGCTCCTGTCGATGACCGTGATGATCCGTCAGGGCTCAACAGCTAAACCAGCCGTTCTTGACCGGCAGGAACAGCAGGCGATTGCCGAATAATTCATATCTGGCCGGGGACTTCCCCGGCTTTTTTGTATCCCATCCTTGCTCCTGAGTCACTTTCCCGCCTCTGCTTCATCAATACTCTAACCACTGCGGCTACAGCAACAGGCGGTTCTCATGATATCCAGACAATCGATTCTGAGCACTCAACTGAGTCTGACAGACGGTGTCGCCCCATCTCCGGTCAAAACGCTCGACAAACACATCAAAATGACCCTGAACCCGTACCAGTTTTATAGAGGGTCGGCACAATTGTTCTATGCCGATCTGGCAACCGGCATCTTGACTTTACCCGACATGTTGCTCGCCAGCCCCGGCAAAACCATCATCATGGGCGACTGCCATCTGGCGAACTTTGGCTTTCTGACCGAAGAAGGGTCTCATGGAGATCAGGTGATCTTTTCCCCCAACGACTTTGACGATGCCTGCGTTGGCTATGGCATCTGGGACCTGGCTCGCTTCCTGATCAGCCTGTCACTCGCGGGGAATTTGGGCCGGGGGTTACTGACCGGCCAATACCTGACCGATGAAATTGAAATCACTGACGATTTGAAGAGCATTCAGGAAGATGATCTGAAAGCCGCCTGCAAAACATTTCTGTCTGCTTACCGTGATACCCTCAAGCGCATTCTCAAAGATGAAAACGTGAGATATCAGGTCCTGAAAAAGTTTGATCATGACCATGTCCTCAATGCCTGCTGCCGAAAAGCAGCTAAGCGTGCCGCAGGAGGAGACGATTTTTATACAAAAAGCCAACTGGCGAAGTCAACGGTATTTGAAGACGGAAAATTACGATTTACCGAGAACCCATTCAAATATAAACGGCTCCATGAAAAGGACTATCTGGCACTGGAAACCACTTTCCGTCCGTATCTGGATGATGAGATCCTCGATATTGTGGCGCGGTTGGGCGCAGGAATCGGCGCAAACCATGCCGAGCGATATTATTTTCTGGTCGGCCCGGCTGAGTTACACGATATACATGATTTGTCACTCTGCCACATTGTTGAGGTGAAACAGCAATGCCCGGCGTCCCCCACGTTTGCTTTTCCGGATGTCAGCCCGGTGAATACCCTGAACCCGGCTCATCTTGCCGCGAACTGCCAGCGTCAGCTGCAGCGACGCCCGGATTTACTGCTCGATGAAGTTGTCTGGAGGAAAAAACAATGGCTGGTTCGCTCACGCCACCATGCCCGCCTGTCGGTGAAACCTGAGTCATTAATCCTTCAGAAAAAACATCCCGGTGAGGCATTCTGTCAATACGCGAATGCTTGCGGTATCGCCCTGGCCCTGGCACATTCACGCGGTGACCGGCGTTCAGTGCGCTTCGAACACTTCATGGTTGAGCTGCTGCCAGAACACGACAAAGCATTAACCGATGCCTGTCTGGAATACAGTGAGCAGGTCATCCAGGACCACGCTTTACTGTGCGACATCATCCGACTCTGAGTCCACATCAGTCCTCATAAATCCGCGACTGAGCCGGCTGTTCATAATTGCCCCACCCGCGGTACATGCCTTCCGTATTGAAACATAACACCAGATTTCCCCTGGCATCGACGGCAATCACCCCGCCTTCTCCGCCGGTTGACGGCAAGTCTTCAAAAACAACGGCAGTGGCCGCAGCATACAGTGTCTGTCCGCCAAACTGCATTCGGGCAGCGATATTGTGTGCGGCCACATGACGCAGAAAATGCTCACCATGACCGGTTGCCGAAACGGCACACGTCAGGTCGTTGGCATAAGTCCCGGCACCAATCACCGGAGAATCACCGATACGGCCAAACTTCTTATTGGTTATCCCGCCGGTTGAAGTCGCAGCGGCCAGATGCCCTTTCCGGTCCAGTGCAACGGCGCCCACGGTGCCGTATTTGTAGTCACTGGCCGTCGGCTCCAGTATGACGGCTTCAGCCGCTTTGGCGGTGTCAAGCTGCTGGCGACGCAGCGGGGTGGTGAAACAGTGATTGTCGACCTGAGGCAGGCCTTGTGCCCTCGCAAATGCTTCAGCCCCTTCCCCGCCCAGATACACATGTTCAGAATTCTCCATGACCGCACGGGCGACATCCACCGGGTTCGGGCTGAAACGGATTCCGCTGACCGCACCAGCCGCCAGCGTGTGCCCGCACATGATAGCTGCGTCCAGTTCATGACCGCCGTCGCTGTTCAGCACGGCCCCATGTCCGGCATTGAACCAGGGGCAGTCTTCCAGACTGCGGACGGCCTGCTGAACCACATTCAGCGCAGACTCGCCCGCAGCCAGATGCTGCCGGGCTGCTTCCACAATCGTTGACAGCACCGACAGAATTTCGATTTCCTGTTCCGGTGTCAGTTTGCCTTTGGACAGCGCCCCGGCACCGCCGTGAATGGCAATGGCATACGTTTCATTCATGACAGATTCTCCCTGAACCCTCTTTCATGCAGCTCAACACGATTCTTTCCCCTCACGCACATCAACCAATGAATATACGCACCCTGGCATTAATGCATAAAACGAGCAATCAGACGATTCAACGCATCAATGCCATCAACCTGACGCCGGGTACGCTGCACAGACGTTTCTGAGATCGCTGCTGTTTCTCTGGACAGCTCAGAGATGTTGACGATCTTCCGGTTGATGTCCTGACTCACCAGAGCCTGTTGTTCAACCGCAGAGGCAATTTCCTTACTGGTTCCGGTTACCTGACCGAGCGAGTCAAAGATCAACCGCAGGACTTCACCGGTTTCATCCGCCCGCTGTTTGCATTCTCCGGACAGCTGATTGCCTTGCTCTATTGCGCTGACCGAGCGTTTCACCAGCAACTGAAGCTGATCAATCATGGTGTGCACTTCCCCGGCTGAGGACTGGGTTTTCTCTGCAAGATGCCTGACTTCGTCGGCCACCACGGCAAATCCTCTTCCGGCATCCCCGGCCCGGGCAGCTTCAATCGCTGCATTGAGCGCCAGCAGATTAGTCTGCTCTGCAATGGATGTGATCACCTCCAGAATACTGTCGATTTTCTGGCTGCTTTCTGACACGGCGATAATCACCGATTGCGCATCTTCCAGCTCCTGGTCCAGTGCATTCACCGCCGCAATCGTCTGCTGAATACTGCCCAGTCCTTCCTGGGTGGCTTCTCTGGATGCATCCGTCAGCGACTGCGCTGCAGAAGCCGCAACAGCGATGTCGTTTATCGACTGAGTCAGTTCACTGATCACCGTCGCGATGGCATCCGTTTCCTGACTTTGCAACTCTAGTGTATTGCCCACATGCTGAACGGTCGCCAGTTCTTCCTCTGCGGCGGATAAAATACCGGCTGAGGTGCCTTCTGCTCTCGCAGCCAGCGCCCGAAGCTCCGCCCCTTTTTTGATCAATGCCAGCTCAAAGGGAGAAAAATCATCTTCATGACCGGTATACACCTTTTCCATCAGCGGATTATCATACGCCGCTTTTGCAAACTGTGTGACTGCGGCCAGACGTCGTCCCTGGCGATATGAAAGCCACAAGCCGCCCGCACCCAGCAACATACTCACAACAAAGCACGCAGGCACATCAAACACCACTCCCCCTGCGGTGAGCAGGAGTTGTATTCCCCAAAACACAGTCATCATTTTCTGCTGACTCAGCCGAGGCACCGCCCGGACCTTGCCCAGTTTCAGCGAGTGATAGAACAACACCGCCCGTTTCACCTGATCTTTTGAAGGCGCAGTGCGGACCGACTGATATTCCGTCACTTCACCGTCCTGATTTCGGATCGGGGTGACAAATGCCGTGACCCAGTAATAGCGGCCATCCTTACAGCGGTTCTTCACCAGTCCCATCCAGCTTTTGCCCGACTTCAGGTACTGCCACATCTGAGCAAACGCCGCTTTGGGCATATCTTCATGCCTGACCATATTATGGGGATAACCGAGCAGTTCTTCCGGCGTGAAGCCAGACACGGCGCAAAAATCGTCATTGGTGTACGTTATATGACTCTCCGGGTCCGTCGTCGAAATCAGGTTCAGGTGATCACTGTAGGTCTTTTGTTCTTCTGAATAAGTTGTCATTGTGATGATGATTCTCTTATTTGTCCCTGTCCCTCATGCCATCCTGCATGCAGGCCAAAGTTGATGTGAGTAAATGAATACCGATGCACATCATAAAATTGGAAGGAGAATCACATTTGATTCAGGTCAGAACTTTTCAGCATTCTTTACAAAGATGTATCACAATTGTGATCTGACTGACTGAAACCGGCCGAAGTACTATCCGTCAGACTGGTTTTCCTGGTGTCTTTCAGACTTGTGTCTTCGGCAGCGTTCAGAGCAATACTTCACATGTTCCCAGCAATACCGCCACTTTTTACGCCAGGTAAATGGCCTTTGGCAGACCGGACAAATCTTGGTCGGTAACGGACAGGCAGCCATCATGATGCCGTCAGGTATGGTGGGTATGTATTGGAGTGACGGGTGAAAAATGCAGAAACGAGACTTAAATCCATACCAGATGCTCGGAGTCTTTTTCCCGCAAAAATGCAAATTCCTGAAAGAGCTCCAGTACTTCACCGCCCCGGCGATACCTCAGCAACATGCCGCGATCACCCATCGACATCGCACCGTCAATATAAACCCGGTTGCCACAGACTTTGGGTTTCAGACCGGACACAATGTTATGCCCCATCAGCACGGCATCAATATGAGCAATGTTGGTATCCGGGTCATGGGAAAATGCTTTTCTGTCCCACAGCGCATAGGTCAGGTCTTCGTGGGTCAGACATCCCGCATCACATTGCCGGGTAAACGCCTGCCAGTCGTAAGGCTCGGGAACACCGGCGTGTACCAGTCCTATCTGATGGCCGTTAATCTGAAGGGTGTAACAAAGAGGCAGACTGGCAGCGAAGGTGAGCATCTCCGACAGCGTTTCCTGATCACAGTCTTCATGCCAGCGACCGCCATTCATCAGCCACAAGGCTTTATCACTGCCTTCATGGATGGCCTGCATCGCCATTTGTTCATGATTACCCTGAATCGCATAAAACGCCGGGTTCTGCTGAACGGTCTGAAGAAGACGTAATGAATCCGGCCCGCGGTCAATCAGATCTCCCAGAATAAACAGCCGATCCCTGACTTTACCGTTTTCCGGAAAACGAAATCCCACTTTATCCAGTACGTCCTGCATTAACCCGAACTGGCCATGGGGGTCAGAGAGGAAATAAATATCATCGTGCGTGTCGAGCTGAAGGTATTCATGCATCGCTTTGCCAGCCGTGTCATTCCATTGCCTGAATTAAGTTTAGCAACAGAAAATTCCAGCCAACAAGGTTGGCGCTGAATCCCCTCCATTCAGCCCGACTCTGTCCTCTTTATTGTTCTCGTCTTGTTTCCTGTCTTGGTTCCCGCCTTTCCGGCTGGGTTTGATGCCAGAACCCAGCCAGCGTGCCTGCAGGCGGCTGAATATCTGAATCCGCGAGAATGCGGCCGACGGCTCCGCGGTGATAACCGCCATGCATGCGACTGACTGCCTCAAACATATCGCGATTTGCCCACATCTTATATTCGAACAGAGTGTTGAACATGACGATTCCCTTACTTGGCTGGCTGAGCCGTTAAATATTGCTTCGCTTTCTGGCCGACAAACCGACGACCCGGATTATTGCCGGCTATCCATTCATCCGGTCCGAATAAATCAAACAATCCGACTTTGACCAAGGTCGGAATCGCCAGTGCCAGTTCCTGCTCTACCGCCCCCCGCTGACCTGCGTTGTAAAGCTCAATATTGTGAAGCATGGTTGCCACCGTGCCGGTTTGCACAGTACTGCCATCTTTCAGTTTCACAGCCGGCAGATTCTCACCTTCGGCGACGACCTTCCGATTAATCGATCCCAGTTGTTCCGTATTTTCCAAAATCGCGTCAGACATACTTTTCTCTGTGGTGGGTTGAGGAAGGCTTATCTTACAAACAATGCACTCAGTTTCACAGTGAGATTTGGGTCAGTGAGATGAAGGGAACCCGGCTTTCATGAAATAGATCAATCAGGCGATGAGGAGGATGTGGTTTGAAAAGCGGAAACGAAGCAGAGCAAACTATGTTGCTGAGCTTCTGAGCTTCTGAACGACTTAGGGGCTTAGTGGCTTATCTGCTGAGTTACTTGCTGCCTGCGCACCAATCGGCCGCAGACAGCAAAGCATTTGGATTCAGGTGATTATCGCCACATCCGTGCGATGACATCCTCATGACTCTTACGAATCCGGTGCCAGACCGCCATCACAATATGCCCGATGACCAAAGCCAGCAGCAACCAGCCCAATTCACCATGCAGGAAATTCCCCAGGCCGACCATCCAGTCAATCTTTCCGGTATCAAAGCCATCCATCAATGGTAACCCGAGGGGCGAAAATGCTTTTCCGGAGCCGTATTGCCGAATCAAAGCCAGCACCGGAATCACCAGCATCAGCAGATAAAGCGCCTTGTGTCCCACAAGTGCAGCTTTGCTGACAGACGCCGGACGCCGTGACAGATTTAAAAACGCCCAGCCGAGACGCAGGATAATCATCAGAAACAGCAAAACCCCTAAAGGTTTGTGCACTCCCCACATCAGTTTATCGAGTAAGGAATCCTCAAACAGAAATCTGACGATTGCCGTCAGAAATTGTGCCGCTAACAGGGCAGTCATGCCCCAATGAAAAAATCGACTGACCTTGCCATAACGCTCATTGTTATCCAAAACCGACATACCATGATCCTTTTTTGCTTCCAGTGCGAGGGGCTGTAATCCCTAGCAGAATATACCCAGATGAAGGTATAGACACACACTCAGCGCAATAAATCCGGGACTGACAGAAATTTAACGTGGCATGATGCAGCAAAAACAAACGGGTCAGTGACGTCCGTCAAGCAGCCAGCCAGAAACCTCCGCAAAGTGTTCCATCAATGATGAGCGTTCACGTTACTCATCTGAATTAAATCAGCAACATGAATAAAATCAGCATTACAAATGAAGTAATTAAACCGATCCATCCCAGAATGATATTCGAGGATTCGGAATACTTGTCATTCAGGTTCGGAAATAAGATGGCGCCCAGAGACACGATTGGTATCAGGGTAAAAATGAAACCAGCCCGGCCAATGATCTGCAGCGCATCTTCTGCAAAATAATAATGTACGCCCGCGTAAATCATGGTCACGATTGCGGCAAGGATGGCATCGGCATAAAGCACGCCGTCTTCACTGAAAAATAAATACAGAGCAATGAGTCCCATTGCAATCAGCGCTAACACGATAGTGAACCTCAGTGGCTGAGTGAATCGAAAATGTCGCTCTCAAACCGTTCTCTGAGTCCCTTTCATCCTCAGAGAAACGGGTACCTAGCGTGCAATTTTACGCAGTGCTTTTAAATCTTCACTTTCAAACGCTTTGGTCTTTTTGGAGGCAACAAACAGATAACCGAACACAATCAGCATCAGCGCCAGATTCACCGGTGAATCCACCACCAGCATAGAGAATGCATTCAGACACCCGATTGAAGCCGCAACCAGAGTTTGATTGGTCAGGGTCTTCACATGTCTGATGGCATCTTCTTCCGAAGCCGCCAGTACGGAATCTGCGGCTAAAAACATACCTGCTTCACGACAGGCTTCATACTGCCCCTTCAGCTCATCCGGACTGACTTTTTCCCGCGCACTGTACTGTAACCCCTTCTTCATCACAAAATATGTATTCACGCCACCCTCAAAAAACGTCTCAAACGATCAGATCAATCAGGCATCTGCCCTTCATGTGTTCACTTAAGCTAGGCGACAAAGGGAAACAGCACATTTAGCATATGCAGACAACACTTGTCTGAGATCGCAAAATTCGACGGGCTGATTTGCCAGACAGATAGCGAATGTATATACGTTGTATATGCACGATGACGAGTGAACCTGAATGGTCCAACCCAAAAAATCGAAAACAGGCAAGAAAGACAGCCAGCTCATCATCAGAATCAACAGTGAAGAGCGGGATGCATTTGTTGCGCTGTGTGAAACACTGGATACCAGTGCAGCACGTGAAGTGCGTCGATTTATCCGCCAGTTTGTGAAAGAAAATGCACAAACAGAGTGACCTCCTCATCTCGTGCATGTGGTCTGAATGACCCGGTTGATATGTAAGGCGAAAAGCAGTTCCTTTCCTGTCAGCCATTTTCTAATCAATCGTTGTATGAACAGGAGAAAAGAAAAATGGCAAATGTGTCTAAGAAAGCGAAAAAACTGAAGAAAGAAATCAAAGTCCGTAAAGCGAAAGTGGCGAAGCACGCCGACAAGCTGAAAAAGCTGAAGAAAAAACTGAAAAAAGCCTGATTTTTCAGTGAAATCAATCCGATGGCTGCGAGCCATCGGATTATTGGTTTTCCCTGTCTTACCGTTAAGTCGTTAAGCCTGCGCTGCTCATCAGCAAACGAAACAACCAGGATATACAAGCCAGTCCCGCCACACTGGCACCCCAGATGCCTGCCAGCCACAACCACTGCCGAAACGATTCTCTGAACATCTGTCTCTCCTTATCCGGATAAATTCCCTGTCTCATAGTGCAAAATCATTGTTGCGTGCTCGTTTATTCGTGCTCACTTTTGAGTGATTGCTATTTAGTGATTGTTCATTAATGATAACTTTCTTCCGCAGTCACCTTGCCGCTGAACACCGAATAGCTCCAGAAGGTGTACCCGAGAATGAACGGGATAATAAAGAGAGCGCCCACCAGCATAAAGCCCTGACTCTGTGGCGGTGCAGCGGCTTCCCAGATGGAAATATCCGGCGGAATAATATTGGGCCACAGACTAATCCCGAGCCCGCTGAACCCGAGAAAAACGATCCCCAGAGACATCACAAACGGCAGACGCTCTTTTTGCTTTTGTACCGAGAGCAGAACCGCTTTTGCCAGAAACACCGTCAGCAAAGGTACCGGCGCAAAATAAATCAGATTCGGCAGGCTGAACCAACGTGCTGAAATCGCTTCCTGTGCCAGTGCCGTCCAGACACTGACAACGGCAATGATGAGCAACAGCACCCCCAAAATTTTGAGCGTCACCCGGTACATCAATGCCTGAATCTCTCCTTCTGTTTTCATGATCAGCCAGCTGCTGCCCAGCAGCGCATAGGCGACGACCAAACCCAGCCCGCAGAACATCGCGAACGGCGTCATCCAGTCAAAAGCACCACCGGCAAACTGCCGTCCAGTGACCGGAAAGCCCTCAATCACAGCCCCCACAACCACACCCTGGCTGAAAGTCGCCACGATGGAACCCACCATAAACGCCTTA
The DNA here is from genome assembly GCF_036409375.1 of Photobacterium sp. 53610. NCBI lineage: Bacteria > Pseudomonadati > Pseudomonadota > Gammaproteobacteria > Vibrionales > Vibrionaceae > Photobacterium > Photobacterium sp. 53610. The sequence goes on from NZ_JAXOFS010000001.1 coordinate 1,358,133, forward strand.
TCCCAAAATCCAAGATGGGCTGGCAGCGCTTTAAAGCGAAACTCGAAAGCCACTCCTCTGAAAATCAGCGCAATCAGCATGATCGTCAGCGGAATCGTCAGTGCATCAATGATCACGGCATAAGCGAGCGGAAAGGCGCCAAACAAACTGGCACCGCCCAGCACCAGCCAGGTTTCATTGCCATCCCACACCGGAGCGACCGTATTCACCATCAGATCTTTCTGCTGACTGTCTTTCACCATCGGCATCAGAATGCCAATGCCCAGATCAAAACCATCCATGGTGATGTACATCAGCGTGGCGAATACGATGATGCCAAACCATAAAACAGATAAGTCCACACCCATAACAGCGTCCTTTTCTTAATGACTCATTCAAATAACGGAACCAATTAAATACGGCCGGAAACCGTTGGCAGATCATGCTCTTCAGCCTCATGATTGCCGTCAGGTCCAAGTCGGATCTGATGCACCATGTAGTAATAGCCCACACCAAACACGAAGCTGTACACCACAAAGAAAGTGAGCAGACTGAGGCTCATATGGAGATCACCATGGGCAGACACCGCAGACTGGGTTTTCAGCAGGCCATGCACCACCCAGGGCTGACGGCCAACTTCCGTCGTAATCCAGCCAGCCAGAATAGCGATCAGACCCGACGGCCCCATCCATAAGGTAAATTTCAGGAACCAGGGATTGTGGTAAAGCCTGTTCTTCCGCCGCATCCACAGACCAATCACGCCCTGCAGCAGCATCAAAAGCCCCAGTCCAACCATGATCCGGAATGACCAGAATACAACCGGAGAATAAGGCCGTTCTTCAGCAGGAAAGTCTTTCAGTGCCGGAATCGGCTCCGTCAGGCTGTGCTTCAGAATCACACTCGCCAGAGCCGGAATCTCAATCGCATAATCTGTCCGCTCCTCAGCCATATTCGGCAGACCAAACAAGATCAACGGTGTTGGCTCCCCGTTCGAATTATCCCAGTGCCCTTCAATCGCAGCGATTTTGGCCGGCTGATACTTCAGGGTATTGAGTCCGTGTAAATCTCCGATGAAAGCCTGAATCGGTGCGACCAGCAGCAGCATCCACATCGACATCGACAGCATCTTCCGGATGGCATTGCTTTGATTCCCTCTCAGCAGATGCCAGGCTGCAGAAGCGCCGACAAACAGCGCGGAACTCAAAAATGCGGCGACCGTCATGTGCAGCAAGCGATACGGAAATGACGGATTAAAAATGACGGCAAACCAGTCGATCGGCACGACCTGACCATCCATGATTTCGTACCCCTGCGGGGTATGCATCCAGCTGTTGGAGGCCAGAATCCAAAAGGTCGAAATGAGTGTTCCCAGAGCAACCATACAGGTCGCAAAAAAATGAAGCTGATCGCCGACGCGTTTCCAGCCAAACAACATCACGCCAAGAAAACCGGCCTCCAGAAAGAATGCCGTCAGCACCTCATAAGTGAGCAGCGGTCCGGTAATACTGCCGGCAAACTCAGAGAAACCACTCCAGTTAGTACCAAACTGATATGCCATCACCAGTCCGGACACCACGCCCATGCCAAAATTCACGGCAAAGATTTTCGACCAGAAGTGGTACAGGGTTTTGTAGTCTTCCTGACGGGTTTTCAGCCATAGTCCTTCCAGGACCGCTAAATAACTCGCCAGACCAATGGTAATTGCGGGGAAAATGATGTGAAAAGAAACCGTAAAAGCGAACTGGATTCGCGCAAGCATGAAAGCATCAAGCCCAAACATAAGCTTCCTATTGAGTCGTTATATAGTACGCATATATTGAAAGAACCCTGTAATAAAAAAAGATACAGAAAAGCGCTCAAAACCTATAACAGATTTATTAAAAAATTGTTATATTTCCGACTTGTTCTGTCTTCTTTCCGGACCCTACATTGGCGAAATACGAACAACTGGCGGCACAGATCCGCCAGCAGATTGAATCTGGTATCTGGCGTGCCGGAGAACGCATGCCATCACTGCGGAAACAGACGGAACACTCAGGCATGAGCCTGATGACCGTAATGCATGCTTATCAGTTGCTCGAATCCCAGGGATGGCTGATAGCCCATCCCCGCTCCGGTTACACGGTGGCCGACAACATCCAGAACGTTGCCGAATCAGAAAAAGCAGCCGTCGAGACCGCAGAATCCGTCGATATCAACAGCTTCATTTTTGATGTCCTGCAGGCCAGCCGGAAACCCTATATGGTGAACTTCGGTTTTGCTTATCCGGACCCCAGCCTCTACCCCCGGCATCAGGTCAATAAATCGCTGATGCATGCCGCCCGCAGCCTGCCCGTTTCGAATGCCCTTGATAATCTGCCGCCGGGCAATGACACATTACGGACGATGATCGCCCAGCGCTATGCAGCAAAGGGCGTCAATATTTCACCGGATGAAATCGTGATTACAGCCGGCGCGCTCGAGGCCCTGAACCTGAGCCTTCAGGCCGTGACCCGGCCCGGCGACTGGGTGGTTGTTGAATCGCCGACATTTTATGGCGCGCTGCAGTCAATAGAACGATTCGGACTCAAGGCATTGTCTGTCCGGACTGACCCGCACACCGGGATTGATCTGGATTCGCTGGAGCGTGCGCTTCAGTCTCACCCGGTCAAAGCCTGCTGGCTGATGACCAGCCAGCAGAATCCGCTGGGGTTTACCCTGACTGAAGCGAAAAAGCGGCGCCTGATTGCGTTGCTGCAGAAATATCAGGTCGCGCTGATAGAAGATGATGTGTACAACGAACTCTATTCAGGTACAGAGCAACCCATACCGGCTAAAACCTTCGATACCACCGGAAATGTGATGCTGTGTTCGTCATTCTCAAAATCACTGGTTGCGGGCTACCGCATCGGCTGGGTTGCTGCTGGCAAAAGGGCTTTGGAGATTCAAAAGCTTCAGTTAATGAGCACGCTGACAACCAGCGTGCCGATCCAGCTCGCACTGGTTGATTATCTGAATACGCGTAATTATGAGCATCATCTGAAGCAACTCAGACGCACGCTGGACAAAAGAAAAAAAGGGATGTGCCAGCTTCTTGCCCGTTCACTCCCCGCTTCCGTCCAGATGATCCACTCTGAAGGCAGTTATTTTGTCTGGCTGATCTTGCCGCAGCAGGCGGATGCCATGGCGATCTACGCGCAGGCGCTGGCGGAAAACATCACCATTGCCCCCGGCAACATGTTTTCACCCGGCAGCCAGTTTAATCATTGTCTCAGGTTGAATACGTCATTTGAACTGGATGAGCGGCATACCCAAGCGATCCACCAACTGTCTCGAATCATTCAGCTTCACATCGGTCATCCACACTGAAGCGCCTCATTTGCGCTTCTGTATGCTGCGCTTTTTCTGTTTGACAAGATTTCTGATTCGAATCATAAACTGAGTTTCTCTCGAAGCTGCAGTAATAACGGGCACAAATTTTACTTTTTCTTCTTTTTACTCCGCTTCCTCCGGTTCTCAAGATTCCGGCGTTTCTTTTCTCTTTTGGCTTCAATCTCTTCTTGTGTGGGCGGCTGATAATGATGATGGTTTTTACCGGGAGCGAAATTTTGATCTTCTGATTTCCCTCCTGTGACAATTTTAAGCGAAAGAATTCCACCAATAACATAAAAGAAAACAAACCAGAACATCTTATTGGAATCAGCAACTTCCTTGGAAGTGGCTCTGACAACCTGAACAGTGCCGGACCAGACCCGCTCGCTATGGTACTGAGGGGTGTGCAAATACAGGTAAGAAAACAGATAATAAATTGCAAACCCAACAAGTAAGAGCGCAAGCCCCGGGATCAAAGAAAAAACATGAACAAAAAATGAATCTTTATGTCGACTCGGCTGCTTGGGTGTCTGATCAAATAAGTCTTTAATGGGTTCGTAATACAGATTGGCGGCACCAAGAAAGAAAAATAGGTTAACAATCGCCCCAAGGCACATTAACACAAAAGGGTTTGTGAATATAAATCCAGCGATAACTATCAATAGTGAGACTAAAAAAAATTTTGCAATCGTTTCCATCTTGATTCCGAGACTTGTAAAATTCTCGTTTTCTAGGCGACAAAAAGTTTAAAATTTTAAACCTATTTCCCATGAATAATGTACCGCATAAAAAACATCGTATATTTCGTCATACAGAGCTCATGAAATATCACCTCGCTTGTCGAGGTACTCAACCAATAGCAGCGATCATTTGCTTGACACCATTCATCAATCGAATAAAAAGCGATCACATCCTCGTGTAGCTGCATGAATCGTACGAGGCAACCTCGCAACATGCTTATCCTTTGGGGAATCGCTGCAATTTCGTTTCCTTCTTGTTCTGTTTTCAATTGTCTGTGCACTCTTTTATGAAATGCAGCATAGACATTCATTCTATGGATAACGCTTGAGCGATCATCTCAGCGATAAGAACCACGTCATATTTGGTCATCGTTCACGCCAACTTTGCCTTCAATTCATGTGAGAATGATTCCCGTATCTCAAACTAACCTTGAGCACCGCCGCTAACTGCGCAGAGTGAACAAATAAGTCTTTTTTGATAGCCAGCAAAGGTTCACAACTTCACCCTGGATACTAAACCCAATCAAAGCAGCGCGACCAGCAATAACGTCAACAATAATGAGCCAAAAGATTCCATCTGATAGGCAAAAATAAGATTACTTTATCAACCTTAAAATTTTGAAGATAAGACCAAACGAATGATAAAACGCCAAAATAATCCCGCCAAACAATAAGACGGAAAATAACAATTCTTTACTGGATTCAGAAAGCACACCGACCCCAATGATATAGCTATCCTTGCGCATAAAATTCCCAGACAGCAAATAAAACGCCCCTACCCCAGATCCGGAAAACAACAAAAATACAATCAAGCCGTGTATAGATTTATAAATTAAACCCCTCTCCTCTTTCCTGAAGAGGATTGATTTCAAGTAACTCAGAAACGACCCAATTGAGGCAAGTAAATTAATGAAAGAAAAATAAAAAGCAAAAAAATTCAGCACACTGCCAAATCACAGAGATAAAAAAGGAATGGCAATGATGTTAAACAGAAAAATAAATGCGTACAAGATCACGCAAGTGATCATAAAAAAAACCGATATAAGATAAAGATTTTTTAAACATATCCGTAGAATGTCAGAATTTTTTCACATATTAATCGAATTTCCTCATTTCCATAAGCGCTGACAGAGAGGATAGTTATGACATTTGTTCCATAAAACTTATTCACTCATCTTCACCACAAACAAACTCCAATACTTTGGCTGTATCCAGATATCTGCGATTGAAAAAACCGATGACTATTATTGATAAAAACGTCTTTATTCGATTGATACTCGGACTATATTCAAGTGTGTAAACCAAAAGGTAACTGTCAAAACCAACCTTAATGCCAAGGTAAGCAAGGAGTCTTGTATGAGTAATGGTAAAGGTGCCGCATCAGGTGGCTGCCCGGTAATGCACGGCAGTAACACCAATCTTCGCGGCTCAGGTACACGCAATGAAGACTGGTGGCCCAATCAACTGAATCTCAAAATCCTTCATCAGAACGACAGAAAGTCAAACCCAATGGGTGAAGGCTTCAACTACGCGGAAGAATTTAAAACACTCGACCTCAAAACGGTCAAACAAGACATTGAGAACGTCCTGAAAACCTCCCAGGACTGGTGGCCCGCAGACTACGGTCACTACGGCCCGCTGATGATTCGTATGGCCTGGCATGCCGCAGGCACCTACCGGACCGGCGATGGCCGGGGTGGCGCATCGACCGGTAACCAGCGTTTCGCCCCGTTAAACAGCTGGCCGGACAACGGCAACCTGGATAAAGCCCGCCGTCTGCTGTGGCCTGTCAAACAGAAATACGGCAAGAAACTCTCCTGGGCCGACCTCTTTATTCTCACCGGGAACGTGGCACTGGAATCCATGGGCTTCAAAACCTTTGGCTTTGGCGGCGGCCGGGAAGATATCTGGGAACCAGAAGTGGATATCTACTGGGGTGCTGAAGACGAATGGCTGGGTAACAAACGTTACAGTGGTGACCGTGATCTGGAAAACCCGCTGGCAGCCGTTCAGATGGGTCTGATTTACGTCAACCCTGAAGGCCCGGACGGCAATCCGGATCCGGTCGCATCCGGTCGTGACGTGCGTGAAACCTTCGCCCGGATGGCGATGAACGATTATGAAACCGTCGCGCTGACCGCCGGTGGTCACACCTTCGGGAAATGTCATGGTGCCGGTGATGCTGCTCTTGTGGGGCCGGATCCGGAAGCCGCTCCCATGGAACAGATGGGTTTGGGCTGGAAGAACGCACACGGCAGCGGTAAAGGCCGGGATTCCATTACCAGTGGCCTGGAAGGCGCCTGGACCCCAACGCCAACCCAATGGGATAACACTTACTTTGAAATGCTGCTGGGCAACGAGTGGGAACTGACCAAGAGTCCGGCGGGTGCCAATCAGTGGAAGGTGAAAAATGTCACGGACAAAAATCAGGCACCGGATCCGGAAGACGCGTCCAAACGCGTGAACATCATGATGACCACGGCAGACATGTCGATGCGCGAAGACCCGGAATATCGCAAAATATCCGAACATTTCCGTGCCAATCCGGATGAATTTGCTGATGCTTTTGCCCGGGCCTGGTTCAAACTGACGCACCGTGATATGGGGCCGAAAGCCCGTTATCTTGGTTCTGAAGTCCCGGCAGAAGATCTGATCTGGCAGGATCCAGTGCCTGCGGTGGATCATGAACTAATCTCAGACAGCGACATTGCCGGCCTGAAACAGACGATTCTGGACTCCGGCCTGAGCGTGCAGGAGCTGGTGTATACCGCCTGGTCTTCCGCATCCACCTTCCGCGGCTCTGACTGCCGGGGCGGCGCCAACGGTGCCCGGATTCGTCTGGCACCGCAAAATGGCTGGGAAGTGAATCAGCCCACTCAGCTGAAGAAAGTCCTGAGCACCTATGAAGGGATTCAGAAAGACTTCAATTCGGCTCAGTCGGGCAAAAAAGCGGTCTCTCTGGCTGACCTGATTGTCCTCGGCGGCGTGGCTGCCATCGAAAAATCAGCGAAAGCCGCAGGGTTCAGCGTCACGGTTCCGTTCTCACCGGGACGGACGGATGCAACAGACGATCAGACCGATGCTGATTCGTTCGATGTGCTGGAGCCTGTTGCCGATGGTTTCCGGAATTACCTGAAGACCAAATTCACCGTCCCTGCAGAAGAAATGCTGCTTGACCGGGCGCAGTTACTGACTCTGACAGCGCCGGAAATGACCGTCCTCATCGGGGGGATGCGTGCGCTGGACGCCAATTACGGCGGCTCAAAACAGGGGGTCTTCACCAGCAAACCCGGCGTACTGACCAACGACTTCTTCGTGAATCTGCTTGATATGAATATCGAGTGGTCGCCAACCACCGCAGAAGCCGACGAGTTTGAAGGCCGTGACCGTCAGACCGGTCAGGTGAAATGGACCGCCACCCGCGTCGATCTGGCCTTTGGTGCCAATTCGCAACTCCGTGCCATTTCTGAGGTGTATGGGGGTGCCGATGCCAAAGAGAAGTTCGTGCATGACTTCGTGCATGCCTGGACCAAAGTCATGAATGCCGACCGCTTTGATCTGAAATAAAAGATCTGAAGTCGATGTTCTGAAATAAACGGTCTCATTCGCAACCACAACAAGGCACTTCTCTGAGAAGTGCCTTTTAACATGTGAACAGTGCTCACAGACAGAATTGTCCCAGCACAAACTGGGTGGTCTCTCACGATCACACCAGTTCGGAAATCAACCTAAACAACTGTTATTCAACGAATATTTAACATTTCTCTTTTTGTAAACTCATCTAAACTCAGTAAAACTGTGAATTCTGTCGTATACTTCAGTCAACAGAAAATAAAAGAAATGCTTTATCAAAGCATCATATTTATATTTGCGTCTCTTGGCTCTATCCAATCATCAGTTTAATGAATATTAAAGAGGGATATGATGATCGTGAAATATGCTAAATTCTCAAAAAAACATCCATACGTGCATATCTCTATTATTATATTTCTTGTTTTATTATTTTTATTTTCTGCGTTTATGTTGGTTGAATATGAAATGATTGAGTTTGCAGTGGTCATTCTTTTCATCGGATGCACCCTGCCATTTTTTGCCAAAGTGTCGAAATACAAACAGCAATATTTATCTGATTAATTAGCTGCGGGCATTTACCCATAAATTGCATAGATTGATAGCTTTCCGAATGCAAAACGGGCACGCAATCTGCGGTGCCCGTTTCTCGTTATTCCGACTGTGATGAGCTGGAATCAGTGATATGCATCCCCCGGTTTCACCTTACCCCGAAAGACATGATATCCCCACAAGGTGTACATCAGGATCACCGGTAAAATCAGTAAGGTGCCTATTAATGCAAACAACTGACTGGTCGTTGGCGATGCCGCTTCCCAGAGATCAATCGACGGCGGCACAATATTCGGCCAAACACTCAGCACCAGACCCGCATACCCCAGAAAGACCAATCCCAGTGTCGAGATAAACGGCTTATGAGAGTGACGTTCTCGCAGGCTCTTTTGCAGTGCATACAAGGCGATCACGGCCAGCACGGCTATGGCGCCGGTCAGCAGCCAGTGTGAACCATGGAACCAGCGGTGTGCGATATCTTTATGAATGAATGCCGTCCATCCGCAAGTGAGTACGATCACCCATGCCAGCAGATAAGCCAGCGGACGACTGTAATGACGCATCCGCGCTTCCAGCATCCCTTCCGTTTTAATCAGCAGCCAGGTGCTGCCCAGCAACGCGTAGGTCAGGACCAGCCCCACACCACAGAAGAGCGGGAACGGTGCGAACCAGTCAAATGCGCCACCCGCGAACTGGCGGTCCACCACCGGAATCCCTGAGACATACGTGCCCAGTGCCACGCCCTGGAAAAAGGTCGCCAGCACAGACCCGGCAATAAAAGCTTTATCCCAGATATGACGCTTCTCTGGTTCCGCTTTAAAGCGAAATTCAAAGGCAACGCCGCGGAGGATCAGCCCGGCCAGCACAAAAATCAGCGGCAGATAGAGCGCCTCAAAAATGAGTGAATACGCGAGCGGAAATGCCCCGAACATTGCCGCCGCACCAAAAACAATCCAGGTTTCATTCCCGTCCCAAACCGGTGCGACGGTATTCATCATGACATCCCGCTCTTCCGAATCGGAAATAAACGGAAACAGGATGCCCAGTCCTAAATCGAAACCATCCAGAATCACGTACATCATGATGCCGAAGGCAATGAGAACGCTCCAGATAATCGACAGATCGATACCTTGTATATTCATGATTCCACTTCCTTATTCCGTGACCGACTGAGGTTTCAGCGATGGCAGCCCTTCTTGTGGCTGAAGTCCGTATAAGCCTTTCGGGCCTTTGTTGACGAGCCGCATCATGTAGCCAATCCCGACGGTGAACACTGAAAAGTACACCACCACAAACACAGCCAGCGAGATGGTCATCTGGACCACGTCATGATTCGAGACCGCGTCATGCGTCCGCATCATGCCGTAAACGACCCAGGGCTGACGGCCGACTTCGGTTGTGAACCACCCAGCCAGCAGCGCAATCAGCCCCGACGGGCCCATCATCAGCATGAAACGCAGGAAGGTTTTATTCTGATACAGTGTTCCTTTGCGACGCAGCACCAGGGCCACCAGGCTGGAAAGCAGCATCAGCATGCCCAGACCCGCCATGATGCGAAAGCTCCAGAACACAAGGGTTGAATTCGGACGGTCTTCTTTCGGAAAGCTTTTCAGTGCCGGAATCTGCTTGTCCAGACTGTGGGTCAGAATCAGGCTGCCTAAATAAGGAATTTCCAGGCTGTAGCGGGTCTTCTCCGCATCCATATCCGGAATCCCGAATAGGATCAGCGGGGTGGCCTCACCCGGTTTGTTGTCCCAGTGACCTTCAATGGCAGCGATTTTAGCGGGCTGATGTTCGAGCGTATTCAGCCCGTGGGCATCGCCGACAAAAGCCTGAATCGGCGCAACCAGCAGAATCATCCACATCGCCATCGACAGCATTTTCCGGATTTCAGCGGTATTGCGTCCGCGCAGTAAGTGCCATGCTGCGGATGCCGCCACGAAAAAGGCAGTCGACAGTAAAGCAGCCAGCGCCATGTGCACCAGACGGTACGGGAAAGACGGGTTAAACACGATTTTGAACCAGTCGAGCGGCACAATGCGGCCGTCCACAATTTCAATACCCTGCGGCGTCTGCATCCAGCTGTTCGAAGACAGAATCCAGAAGGTCGAGATCAGCGTCCCGATCGCCACCATCACAGTTGCGAAAAAGTGCATCCTGCGGCTGACACGTTCCCAGCCAAACAGCATCACGCCCAGGAAACCAGCCTCAAGGAAGAAAGCCGTCAGTACTTCATAGGTTAATAACGGTCCGGTCACGCTGCCCGCGAAATCGGAAAAACGCGCCCAGTTGGTGCCAAACTCGTAAGACATCACGAGCCCGGATACCACGCCCATGCCAAAATTGACGGCAAAGATTTTCGACCAGAAGTAATACAGATTTTTGTAAACCTGATTTCCGGTTTTCAGCCAGCGCCATTCCAGCACAGCCAGGTAGCTGGCTAAGCCGATGGTGATGGCAGGAAAGATAATATGAAAAGAGACCGTAAACGCGAACTGAATCCGCGCGAGATCTAATGCTTCCAGATGAAACATACAACTATCCTTTTCGATAACAACTTATCTGATCAGGGCAGCCGTTGCCGGCTGCCGTTTGAAACGTTCAGCGAATCACGATTGATTCATACCGCAGACGACGGAATCCGGTTGTCTGCCTGTGCTTTTTCCAGTCGGATCGCCACAAATTTCGATGTCGGGGTGTAGGTCCGGTCACCGTAGCTTTCCAGCGGCACCAGCGGGTTGGTTTCCGGGTAATAAGCGGCTGCCTGACCGGACGGAATGTCGTAGGCGACCAGCATAAATCCGGAGACCCGACGCTCTTTTCCGTCTTCCCACAAAGAGACCAGATCCACTTTTTCGCCCGGTTCGAACCCGAGGCGACGGATATCCGCTTCATTGGCAAACACCACCTCCCGGATGCCGAAGACGCCACGGTAACGGTCATCCAGACCATAGAGGGTGGTGTTGTACTGGTCATGCGAGCGCATGGTTTGCAGGATCAGATCCGGCTTTTCGCCACGCGCCAGCACCGTTTCATTCACCAGCTGTCCGGGCAGTTCACAAGGTGTGAACTGCGCCTTTCCGCTCGGGGTATGCCATTGCCGCTGTGCGGCCGCGTTCCCCAGATGAAAACCGCCCGGATGTTTCAGCTTATCGTTGAAGTTCTCAAAACCCGGAATCGTATCGGCAATCAGGTCCCGAATCCGGCTGTAATCCGCCACGACCCAGTCCCAGTTCACCGGATGATCGCCCAGCGTCGCTTTCGCCATCCCTGCAATAATGGCCGGCTCAGAACGCAGCTGAGGTGAACGGGGTTTCAGCTGACCATAGGAGATATGAACCATGCTGAACGTGTCTTCCACAGTAACCCCCTGCGGGCCTTCCGCCTGCAGATCCACTTCAGTCCGGCCCAGACACGGCAGGATCAGCGCTTCCCGCCCGGTCACCAGATGACCCCGGTTGAGCTTGGTTGAGATTTGCACGGTCAGGTCACAGTTGCGCAGCGCTGCATGGGTGCGCGGCGTATCCGGAGTTGCCTGTGCAAAATTACCGCCCAGACCAACAAAGACTTTGGCACGCTTTTCTTCCATCGCCTGAATGGCCAGAACCGCGTTATGACCGTGCATCCGGGGAACCCGGAATCTGAACCGGTCTTCCAGTGCATTCAGCAGGGATTCCGGCGGCTGTTCATCAATCCCCATCGTACGGTCACCCTGCACATTACTGTGCCCGCGCACCGGTGACAGTCCTGCCCCCGGTTTCCCGACATTACCGCGCAGCAGTTGCAGATTGACGACCTCCTGAATAGTCGGCACCGAATGGCGGTGTTGCGTCAGACCCATCGCCCAGCACATCACGACCCTTTCGGCACGGCGGTACATGCGCGCTGCCATTTCAATCTCCGCCAATGTCAGACCTGATTGCTCAACAATGTGATCCCAGCTGGTGGCATCGACTTCGGCCAGATACTGATCCAGTCCTGTGGTGTGACGTTCAATGAAGTCATGGTCGAACACGGCCGGTTCACCTTTTTCCTGCGCCTCACGCTCCCAGTTCAGTAAAAACTTCGCCATGCCGCGCATCGCAGCCATGTCGCCGCCGAGTGCAGGGCGGAAATAAGCGGTGTTGGTGGGTTCCGAGCCATTGCTCAGCATTTCAAACGGGTGCTGCGGGTGCTGAAAACGTTCCAGACCTCGTTCTTTCAGCGGGTTAAAACAAACCACCTGCGCGCCGCGTTTCACCGCTTCCCGTAATGGCTCCAGCATCCGCGGGTGATTAGTGCCCGGGTTCTGGCCGATCACGAAGATGGCATCAGCCAGCTCCAGATCTTTAAACACCACCGTGCCTTTGCCGACCCCGATGGTCTCGGACATCCCAATCCCGCTGGCCTCATGGCACATGTTCGAGCAATCCGGAAAGTTATTGGTGCCGAAGGCACGGACAAACAGCTGATACAGATAAGCGGCTTCGTTGCTGGCACGGCCTGAGGTGTAGAACTCCGCCTGATCCGGGGATTCAAGGTTGTTCAGGTGTCTGGCAATCAGTGCGAAAGCATCTTGCCAGCTGATGGGCTCATAATGATCGCTTTCCGCGTTGTAACGCATCGGGTGAGACAGCCGACCCTGATATTCCAGCCAGTAGTCGCTTTGTTTCAGCAGCTCAGAGACGCTGTATTGCGCAAAGAAATTCGGATCAACCAGACGCCCGCTTGCTTCCCAGTTCACCGCTTTGGCGCCGTTTTCACAGAACTTCACTAACCCGTCTTCCGGCGATTCTCCCCAGGCGCATCCCGGACAGTCAAAGCCGCCATTCTGGTTTGTTTTCAGCATTGCCCTGAGATTTCGAAACGCATTCTCACTGCCCAGCCAGCTTTTGGTGACACTTTTCAACGCTCCCCAGCCTGCAGCCGGGCCGTTGTAATCTCTGATATTTTCTTTGTGGTTCATAAAAGTACGCCTCAGATTAGGTGTCAGCGGTTGCGAATGCGTTCATGAAAGTCACGGCGCATGATCAGAAATTCAGCGTTCTCTGATTCAAACTGACATCCGTTTCATTTTTTGCAGATGAATTTCATGCGGGACCAGGAATAAGGTCTGCATTTAAAATGATCTGAATCAAAGATTATGGCGGTTTAAGAGTAGCGTCTAATTGATATTATTGAAGAGGTAATAAATTGTATCTATCAGGGCGGTAAAATATCAGAAAGTGCTTTTATCTCAGCCCATTAAAATATATAAAAGCAAACATCACGCAAGCAGAAAACAAATCCACCTGATTTTTTATTCCCCGCAACAAATGAATATCCCCTGCGATAAATCATCTTCATCAATCGTATTTATCATCCAATCAAAACAATCTATTTGACCATTAAAAACGGGCTGAATACGCTTTAATCAACAGCCAGCTGAAATATAACTCATCACAAAACGCTGCCGAACCATCAACCATAAATAATATAAAACATAATTTCTGTGCAAACAGAAACTGATTCAAAACAGGCTTTCCCAAAAGAGTTCAGGTATCCCATGATCGTCCATCCCAAACCGAAATTATCGGATATCCTTTTTTCATTAAAAGGATCCATTGCCAAACGCATTGCGCTCCGCAGCCTGATGGTCACGGCGCTAGCATCCATGATTGTCTTCATCGAGGTGCTTTATCCGGCGCTATTTTCCCGCGTGAATGCAACGCCCTTTACGTTGCTCGGGATTTCCCTGTCCATCTTTATGAGTTTCCGGAATAACGCCTGTTATGGCCGCTGGTGGGAAGGGCGTCAGGCCTGGGGCAAAGTGATGATTGAAATGCGTTCTTTTGCCAGAGCCAGCATTGCCATCCCCGATCCGGCCAGACGCGAAGCCATGCTCAGAGAACTGTGCGGATTTGCCCATGCCCTGAATGCCCGCCTGCGCGGTGAAAATGAATTGCATGCCGCAGGCCCTTGGGTGTCAAACATCCCCGGGACCTACGGCCAGAACATCAGTGACGGCATTTTGAGAAACATCAGCCGTCAATGTTCTGAACTGGCAGCATGCAATGCCATCAGTGACTGGCGTTACATCACGCTGGAGAAATGCCTGCACGGACTGTCGGAAGCACAGGCAACCTGCGAGCGGATCAAGGGCACACCCCTGCCGTTTCCCTATACCCTGTTGCTGCACCGGACTATTTATATCTTCTGTCTCCTGCTGCCCTTCGCGATGGCCGAGCCTCTGGGCTGGTTGGCTCCGGTATTCACGACAATCGTCAGTTATACCTTCTTCGGACTGGATGCCATCGGTGACGAACTGGAAGACCCCTTTGGCCGGGATGAAAATGATCTGCCGACCGATGCCCTTGTCCGCACTATTGAACGTGACCTGCTGGATGCGCTGGGGCACCCTGATTTGCCAGCGCCCTTAGAGCCCGTGGAGTATGTGCTGAACTGAGCCGCTGCAGATGGACCTACAGCCCGCATATGCAGCGACAGACGATCCAGATCAATCAGCACACGACCACTGCTGTGATAAATCTTATCTATCAATTCATCAATTGCGTTTATTGGACTATGAAGCATAAACGTTATATTTTTGAGCAGGATAGTTGAAATGGCTGTAAACAAAATGAACCAGAATCCAGTTTCCTTTTCTGTACTCCTGCTCGCTGGCGGGCAAGGCTCACGTATGGGAGGACAAGACAAAGGGCTGGTTCCGTTTCGTGGCCGACCGCTGATTGCCAGTCTGCATGACGTTGTCAGGCCACTGACAGATGACCTGCTGATTTCCTGCAACCGGAACGCGCAAACCTACGCGGCTTACTGCGACCGGACACTTTCTGACGACGTCGCCGGGTTTCCCGGCCCGCTGGCCGGCATCCTGAAGGGGCTGACGGAAGCCAGATATGACTGGCTGCTGTTGTTTCCCTGCGATGCGCCCCTGCTGAACCAAACCCTGATTGATCAGATGCTGGCCGCAGCATCTGCACAAACGCCTCGTCCGGCGATGGTCCGTCAGGGCCGGCAGTGGCAGCCCATGTTCAGCTTGATCCCAAAGGCTTTACTGCCTGAGCTGAAAGCGGCCTGGCAGTCAGGTGAACGCAGCCTGATGACGATTCTGAAACAACATGATGTGATTGCCATCGATTGTGATGAGAACGATCCACGGCTTCAGAACGTCAATACTCCGCAACAATTACTCAATTTGCACCATGATTAGTACATATCCCCGAACGTTCTGAAGCTTCAGCCAATGCTGCTGCATCTTCAGAGATGCCGGGGTCAATGCATTTTCCCAAATAAAAACACACCCTCAGGGTAAAACATGGATATCAAACAACTGAAGTACCTGATCGCGCTGGATCAAACCCGGCATTTCGGTCAGGCGGCAGCCCTCTGCCACATTACTCAGCCCACCCTCTCGATGCGGATCCGCAATCTGGAGGACGAGCTGGATCTGGTTCTGATCACCCGCGGACAGCGATTCGAAGGGTTCACCGAAGAAGGCGAACGCATCCTGGCCTGGGCTCGAACCCTGTTAGCCGCCCATGACGGTTTACAGGCCGAAGCGGCCAGTTGCCGCGGCCAGCTGGTCGGCAGTCTGCGTCTTGGGATGGTCCCGCTGGCAAGCCTCAATCCCATGCAACTGCTGAAGCCCTTGTCCAAACGTTATCCCGAGCTGCATTTCCAGCTCAGTTCATTAACCTCAGAACAGATCATCGATCATCTCAACCGCAACCAGCTCGATCTGGGTTTTTGCTATCTCGATCAGGTCGATACCCAGTTTTTCGATATCATCCGGCTTACCGCTACCAGCATGGGCCTGCTGCATGACGTCCGTCACTTTCAGTTCGACGATGCTGATCTCAGCTGGGAAGCCGTTGGCCGGCAACCGCTGGGGCTGCTGACCAAAGGGATGCACTACCGCCAGTCCATTGATCTCAGCTTCCGCAGTCACGACATCGACCCGCACACCATTCTGGAAAGTGATTCGACCTTTCAGCTGATTCAGGCGGTGAACGCGGGAATTTGCTGTGCCATCATGCCTCTGAGAAGCGGGATTGAGGCGATGAATGAACACCTGAACATCGTGCCCATCACCGATGCCGTCATTCATTCGCCGCTCGGACTGGTCATGCGCCGCAGCGAGCCCCGGTCCGCACTGGCCGACAAATGTTTTGCTGAAGCGAAAGGGATTTTTCAAGCTAGTAAAACGCCATAGACCCGCCTTATCAGGCCATCAAAACAAGCCATTGGACAACAGACAGGCAGTTGCGTAGCCTGTCTGTATCCGATTCCAGCCCATGATTTTCCGGTAACAGGCAGCATCATGAATGACCCTGAAAAAAAAGCGTATGACATTTCAGATGTGAATGCGGCCCCGCCTTCACCTGACACATTTACTTATATTGAGCTGCTCGATGATGATCAGGCAACCATTACAGACCATGCCGTCTTAGCCAGCGAAACGGCGTTGTCGATCAGCTATAACGGCATCAGTCAGGCCGTAATGATGGTCACCCCGGGAAACATTGAAGATTTCGTCAAAGGATTCAGCCTGAGCAACGACATTGTCAGCTCAGTCGGAGAAATTTACGACATTACCCTGACTGCCGGGTGCGATTCGCATCATGCGGAAGTTGAGATTTCCAACCGGGCTTTCTGGTCGCTGAAAAATCACCGTCGTCAGCTGGCAGGTACCAGTGGTTGCGGGATATGTGGTGTGGAAGCGATTGAACAGGCACTGCCGCCTTTAACACCGCTCACACCGGTGCCGCCCCCCAAAGCCAGCCTGCTGCACAATCTGCGGTCGCGGATCAGTGAAGTGCAGGAAGTCGCCCGCAGCAGTGGCGCGCTGCACGCCGCGCTATATGTCGACGCAGCCGGAAATATCCAGCTCTGCCGGGAAGACATCGGCCGTCATAACGCGCTGGACAAACTGATTGGTGCGATGGCGGCTGCCCGCATCAACCCGGAATCCGGCTTCGCCGTGATCACCAGCCGATGCAGCCTGGAGCTTATCCAGAAGGCCGTCCGTGCCAAAATCGGCACACTCGTCAGCCTCTCCGCCCCCACAGCGATGACCGTCCGCTGGGCGCGGCACAACAACCTGAATCTCATCCATTTACCGCACCGGAGTGCACCAAGGTTGTATAGCGGGAAGAAAGCATAAGTTGTAAAGGCACTGCGCTTTTAAGTTAGTGATATCGTATTTTCAGCGAAATTGAGTGTGCCGTCTGTTTTACGAATAACAATCACACGCTCCTCAGGTAAATCGAAATCAACTGCCGTGAGACTGTAATTGACATCATAATGCGCTACGCGGGTGTGCGGGTAATACCAAACACCCCAAACTTCTAATGCTTCTGAGCTCATTGATAGATCATCCAGTTTCGCCCAAAGCTTAGCATCCAGCTCACGCATCTTTTTCTCTGCGAAAGACAAAACAAGCGACATTGATTCCCAAACGTCATTCAAGTCTTGATTCGCTATCTCAAGACTTCTTTCTGTTGCCAGTACTGATGTATCAACCCAGACAAGAGTACGCTCGCACTGAAACTCAATACGGCCCTGATGCTGACCAAGGATGACGCTCAAAGTTTGCTTGTTCATAAACCAACGGCATCAGGCAAGCGCGCACCAATGTGCGTCGCTTGCTTAAATGAAAGGAGCTTTTGAGATTACGCGCCGATATCTTTCCGCTTTGAACCCACGTTGTAGGTTTTATGCCAGACTCTCACTTGCTTGACTTGTGAAGGATCGCCGGAGAAGGTGAACGAATATTTTTTCGCAGCTTCGTTTGGCACCGTGAACTCAATCTGCTGCCAGCTTGCCAGCGCGTGAGAGAAACCATCTTTATCAATCGTCAGCAGCGCACCTTCTGCGCTGAGTCCGGTGATTTTGACGGGTTTGTTGTGTTTATTTTTGAAGCTCAGTTCCACAACAGTCAAATTCGAATCTTTTTCCGTCATTACACTCACAAGATCGATTTCAATATATTCAAGGGTTTCTTTCTCATTGGTCGCGACAACCGAACCATCCGCACTTTCCGTGGAACTTCTGCCTTCTTTGAAACCTTCAGTCAAACCACTTGAGATTTCTTTCGTGAACTTGACAATCCCTCTTGTCATGTCAGTAATCGTTTCTTTCACTTCAGCATGAGCGCTGGTTGCTGAAAACCCTAGAATGATCAATAACGCTAATTTTTTCATTTTCTTTTTTATTCCCTGAAACAGTCACTGACGAAAATGCCATTTTTTTCGCCAACCAACAATACATTATCACTATAGAGTGCGACCTGCCGCCATTGAACATGAAACCGTACTCAACCCAAGCCGTCCTGACCTGATCTTCTCGCCAGATACAGTGCCAAGTTAACTATAGATGAAATCCAGTTCATACGTGGCTGAACCGGGATTTCAAACACTTGATTTCCAAGCCACCGGGCCTCTTCCTGACCCTGCTCATGATGAAAACCCTGATTTTTCTCAGCAACTTGCGAAGGTTACTGAGACCATTCTGGCCGTCAGGCCACCTCCGGATTGTCTGGTCCGGTATCAAAACAGACATATCCAGCCCCTTCTCCTGGTCAGGCCTCATGCAGCGATGCATTGCCGCTGTATATGTTCCTTGCACGATGCTTCACGATTCTCTCTGAGAATAAGGAATCCCTAAAGCGATGATAACATTGACTAGGGAAAATACGCTGAAACGATAATGAACCTATCGGATCAGCTTGATGTATTCAGCCATGAGATGCATGCAAAAGTTTGAATCAATATAGAATGAACATTACATTCGAACATTGTATTTTTCAGATAAACAAAGTTAATACAATTAAAAAATCAGGTACATTCATTTAACGTGGATGAGATCGGATTTGTCAGGATATTGTCAATTATAAATTTAATAGTATAATCACCGCGCTTATCTTAGCTATATACTATTTGGATGTATCATGAACGTAATTAAAACTCTGATTGTTGCTGGTGCAGCGATTTCTGCTGTAGGTTGTTCTACCATTCTGACTGATGAAAACCAGCGCATTAACGTTGTTTCTTCTTCTGATAAGAAATTCACTGTTGAAGTTGATGGCATTGAGCAAACTGCACCAGGCATCATCACTGTGAAGAAAGAAAACAAAGACAAAACACTGCTCGTGACTTCTGAAGGTTGTAAGCAGCAAGTGGCACTGAACAAAGAAGTTGAGCCAACATTCTTCGTAAACATTCTGTCTGGCGGTGCATTCGGTTCAACCACAGACTTCGCTTCTGAAAAAATGTGGCGTTACCAGGATACGCTGCAAATCAACTGCCAATAATCTGTTCAATGCAGTTGTTTCAGTCTTCAATGATAAGAAGCCTTTGGGCTTCTTTTTTTTGTATTCCTCTGAGTTTGCCTGTGATGGCAAAAACACCGTCACATGTGTCAAAGTCACATGAGGTTCAGAACACCTCCTCAACTTTTGCCACGCTCCTGCATGTCAGTGACGAGCAACTGAATATTCAGGATCCCGGGTTTTATTTCTCATCCAACCCGACGGATATTGAGGCCGAGATCGATGCAAATATCGCTCAGCTGACACAGCCGGAACACGCACAAGATTATATTTGCCGTTTTCCGGCACGGGCGCAGTTGCTGGCCGAGAGTTACTCGTATATCCCACAGCCGGATTTTTCTCCATGTGGTGAATTACAAACCTATCTTGATGCCGTTTCCGCAAATTCAATCAGCCTGGTCTATGCTTCAGAAAACCTGCTGAGTCCGAGCAGCTTTATGGGTCACGCTTTTATCAAGCTCAGCGAGAATACGCAGGACCCGGGCCATGCCGTCTCTTTCTTTACGGAAGTTGCCGGATTTAATCTGCCCAAGATCATGTTCGATTCCCTTGTCGTCGGAAAAGAAGGTTATTTCATGGTCTCCCCTTACCGGGAAAGTCTGGAGCACTATAAAGGCATTGAAGGCAGGAATGTCTACGAGTACCAGCTCAATCTGTCTGAAAAAGACAAACAACTCATTAAGCTGCACTTGTGGGAACTGAAAGACACCAAAATTGATTACTACTTCCACAACCAGAATTGTGCGTCGATCACGCTGAATCTGATTGCTATCAGCAATCCGGATTTGATGGCACATCGCCGGGACTGGCTGAGCCCGCTGGATTTAATTCAGCTCGCGAACCAGAGCCAGATGATCGAACAAGCCAGCATAACCCCTTCCCTGAACTGGCGTCTGCGCGCCTATGGTGCCTCTCAGACGGATGCGGTAAAGCAATCGCTCGTGAAACAATTAAGCGACGGTGCGCTGGAAAAAAGCGCCATCGACGAAGACAGCCCGGTCGAGCAGCAATTTCTGACCTGGGAATTCTCCAGCGCGCTGAATCAGTATTTGCTGGAAACCGAAGAAATTTCTGAGGCATCTTATACCGACAATGCCCGAGCGCTGGCCCGCTATGATGACCAGTTCGAATCCCTGGCCGTTGACCTGAGTGACTTTAAAAACCCACTCAAGCGTCAAAAAGATGCTCAGTGGCAAATCGGAACCCGCTGGGATCAACAGAATGATCCGGAACTAACAGCTACCTGGTTACCGGCATCACACACGCTCAAAGATGACAACCGGAATGCTTTCAGTGAATCCTCGCTGGAACTGATGAAAATCTCCGTCAGCGCCAGCCGGAACGCGCTCCGTCTGGATAATTTCACCTTATACGCCATCAACAGTTATATCCCTTATGACCCCTTGTTCGGCGGCTGGTCCGGCAAATTCTCCGTACAGTGGGACAGAGGAACCGACTTTGCCGAACGGGATAACAAGCGATTGTTTGTGTCCGGCGGTCTCGGCCTGAGCCATACGGTCAATAACGCCGTTCAGGTCTATGCCACGGTTGATACGGAGCTTTCGGCCAGTTCAGACAAAGTCTGGGGTGCCTTTGCCATCGATACCGGCCTGTTCAGCTATTTCAGGCAAGATGTGAAAATCTCGCTTTCAGCCAATACCGTCTGGAACCAGTACGCAGACAGCAATTTTAAGCATAAGGCCTCGGCGACCCTGACTTATCTGGGTCTTGAAGACACCGCTATCGATCTGGGTGCCCAGTATGCCGATCTGGCGGAACTGCACGAAACTCAGTTCAATGTCATGTTCCGCCGGTATTACTGACCATCGCATACTGACCATGACAGGGATTCACGTGCCAGCTTTGCCCCCGCTCCGCTGGCACGTGCTCGATGATGAGGACTCAGCTTTCCGCACTCTGACCGGCACAGACTTGTACGACGGCGTGCCGCACTCTTCGTCGATATAGTCCAATGGCACCAGTCTGTTGGCTTCCGGGTAATACGCAGCTACCGATCCGGCAGCAATTTGATATTCGATGGCAGTCAGCCCCTGATAAACCATCGGTTCACCCTGTGTGATGGTTGCAAGATCGACAGTATCACCATGTGACAGCCCGCGACTGGCCAGATCGTCCGGGTGCATGAAGAGCACATCGCAGCGGCCGAATACCCCACGGTACCGGTCATCCAGCGAGTAAATTGTGGTGTTGTACTGATCATGACTTCGGATGGTGATGAGCCGCAGGACATCGCTTGTTTTGACCTGTTTGTCTTCCAGCAATCCCGCAAAAACATAAAACTCTGCTTTGCCTGACGCTGTGTTCCAGATGCGCTCGGTCGGCGGCAATGGCAGCCTGAAACCGCCCGGTTGACGGATTCGTTCATTGAAGTTCTCAAACCCCGGCACGGTTTGTTCAATGAGATCACGGATCTGGTTATAGTCCGCAGTCAGCGACTGCCACGGGACTTTGCTGTCCGGCAACGTTGCCTGAGCCATCCCCGCAACAATCGCGATTTCAGAGCGAAGCTGTTCCGAGGCTGGCTTCAGCTTGCCCGCAGATGCATGAACCATCGACATCGAATCTTCCACCGTGACAGACTGCGGGCCGCTTTCCTGTTCATCCAGCTCAGTCCGGCCCAGACAGGGAAACAGAAAAGTTTCTTTCCCCACCAGCAAGTGGGTCCGGTTCAGTTTGGTCCCGATATACACACAGAGTTCCATGTTGCCCATGGCGGGAAAACATTGCGCCGGATCCGGTAAGGCAACGATCAGGTTTCCTCCCAGACAAATCAAAGCTTTCGAAGATTGCGCCACGATAGCCTGCATGGCCTGTACTGCGTCATGACCCTGTGCCGTTGGCGGCTTAAATCCAAAGGTGTGTTCAAGGCGTTGTAAGAATTCAGCAGAAGGCTTTTCCGTAATCCCCACCGTCCGGTTCCCCTGCACATTGGAGTGTCCGCGCAGCGGGCAAATCCCAGCGCCCGGTTTGCCAAAATTGCCCCGAAGCATCAGCAGATCACAAATCAGCCGGACATTGGCAGTCCCCGTATTATGTTGTGTCACTCCCATGCCGTAACTGACAATGGTCGCATTGGATTTGGCGTAAGTCGCTGCAACCATTTCTAAATCGTCACGGGCAAGTCCGCTGATCGTTTCTATTTCTGTCCATGCTGTCGTCTTCAGATCCTCAGCCAGCGCATCAAACCCATTGGTGTGCTGCTGAATAAAGTCTTTATCCAGCACATCCCCAGAATCGGCTTCCATCTCCAGCAAGGCTTTCATGATACCTTTCAGCGCAGCCGCATCGCCTCCGGCCCGCACCTGAAAGTAAGACGATGCAATCCGCGTTGAACGGTACGTTGCCATTTCCACCATATTCTGGGGGTCGGCAAAACGCTCCAGCGCCCGTTCTCTGAGCGGGTTGAAAACAATGATCGGTACCCCCCGGCGCGAAGCCTCATGCAGGGTTCCCATCATTCTCGGGTGATTGGTCCCGGGATTATGTCCGATGGCAATAATCAGCTCACAATCATCGAAATCAGCCAGTGACACCGTGCCCTTCCCGATACCGATAGAGCGCGGCAGACCGACACTCGTCGGTTCATGGCACATATTGGAACAGTCCGGGAAATTATTGGTCCCGTATTCCCGGGCAAACAGCTGATAGAGATAAGCTGCCTCATTCGAGGCCCGGCCAGAGGTGTAAAACTCAACTTGCTGTGGCGACAGTTGGCGCAAAATCTCACCGATGCGTTCAAAAGCGGTTTCCCATGCCACCGGCTGATACGTATCCGTCGAGGGATCATAAGCAAGCGGATGGGTCAGCCGTCCCAGATCTTCCAGTTCAAAATCGCTGTAGGTCAGTAAGGTCGACACCGTATGACTGGCGAAATACTCTGGGGTGACCCGTTTGTTGGTGGCTTCCCAGGTCACGGCTTTGGCGCCGTTTTCACAAAACTGAAAGGTGGATTTGTGTTCCTTATCCGGCCATGCGCATCCCGGACAGTCAAAGCCATCCGGCTGATTCGTGCGCAGCAGCGTGATGGGCGCTTTCACGGTATCCATCTGCTGTCTCACTGCTATCGCCGTGGCTTTCAGTGCCCCCCATCCGCCAGCCGGTGCTTTATAGTTTTTCACACCCGGGACTTTCCGTTGTTTGACCATGTCTTCTCCTTAACCCGCCAGCAAATACTTCAAAAAACGACGGGTGAATAAGAAACCGGCTCGCCAGAAGACGAACCTCACGATGAAGATGTTTATTGGGTATAGGTACGGTGCTGCCTGACGTCAAGGCTGTGCGCCCGGCCGGACATACACTCTAACGCAGAAATCAAGCAGACACGGCTGGGCCAGATGGGTGAGTCCGGCATAGGTAAATAAAAAAGGGTGAATAAAAAAGGGTGAATAAAAAAAGGGCGAATGAAAAAAGGGAGAACGAAAAAAATCGGCGCCTGTCAGTTCAGACAAGGCGCCGGGAAAATGATATGCGTATTTTCCAAAAAGTGAGAGAGCGGAAGGTAACTGAGTCAGTTTCTTTTTCAGTGCGATTCGCTGGCCGATGTCCAGCGTGCGGCGGCCTGATGATCACTGTCGCGGGCATCAACCCAGCGATCGCCAGCCGCTGTCGATTCCCGTTTCCAGAAAGGAGCCCGGGTTTTCAGATAATCCATGATGAATTCTGCAGCGGCAAAGGCGTTCCCGCGATGCGCACTGCTTACACCAACCAGGACGATGTTTTCGCCTGCGCCGAGCTTTCCAATGCGATGGGCGATAGTGATACGGTTCAGTGCCCAACGCTGCCGGGCTTGCCCGGCAATCTGCTGCAATGCTTTTTCCGTCATGCCGGGGTAATGTTCCAGCGTCAGCGCACTGACTGAATCGCCCAGATTCAGATGTCGGACTTTGCCAAGGAAAGTGACAACGGCACCATCCTGATCATCAGCGGCCAGCCAGTCATGTTCTGTCCGGATATCAAAAGCTTCCGGACAGACCCGAATTCGGTTTAACATCTCAGCCTCCGGTCACCGGCGGAAATAAAGCCACTTCATCCCCGGATTTCAGCGGATGATCGAACGGTACCATCGTCTGGTTTACTGCCGCCAGCAGCTTGCCTTTCTCCAGCGCCAGCGCCCAGCGGTCGCCCCGTTCAGCAAGCGCAGCCCTCAGTTGTTCGACGCTGTCGTAGTGAGCATCCAACTGCAGCGCATCACATCCGGTCAGTTCCCGGACCTGCGCAAAAAATAAAACGTGAATCATCATCTCTCCAAATCACACAATGGCCTGAAGGGTATCCGTGGTTTCATCATTCCACCGGCTTCAGATGCGGGACAAACTGGCAGGGACGCGTCCGGGCATCCAATTGCGGGGCAATCAGCTCTTCCCATGCCAGACGACAGGCACCGGTTGAGCCCGGCACGGCAAAAATCAGTGTCCCGTTCGCCATGCCAGCCAGCGCGCGGGACTGTAACGTACTGGTACCGATGTCGTCCCAGGACAGGCGACGAAACGCTTCCCCGAACCCCGCAATGTCCCGGTCAAACAATGGTTGCAGCGCTTCCGGCGTCGAATTTTTTGCGTTGAATCCTGTGCCGCCATTCACCAGCACCACCTGCACCGAATTGCCTGCGATCCAACGCGACACGATCTCACGAATCGCATATTTGTTATCCGGGACGATGTGCGATTCAGCCACCTGATGTCCGGCTTCATGACTGGCCTGCCGGAAATAATCGCCGGACGTGTCATTGCGGGCATCCCGGTGATCGGACACCGTCAGTACAGCCACACTGACCGGCATGAATGAAGAATCAGTTTTGCCCATGGTTGCCTCCTGTCAGCCACCGATAAACGATAAGTTCTGCGTGATCCCTGTATTCCCCTGATGTAAAAAGTGCGTTTGTTTTTTCTGTCCGAGACTATCGGCGATACGTGCCTGTAACTCAGGCAACTGATCATCAGACGCCAGTAAATCGCGAAGCGGGACGCCGTGATCGCCAAACAGACACAAGTGCAGCTGACCAACGGCCGAAACCCGAAGACGGTTGCAGTTGGCGCAAAAATTAGTGTCATAAGGCATGATCAGGCCGATCTCTCCGGCATAATCCGGATGTGAGAAAACCTGTGCCGGGCCATCGCTGCGGCCACGCGGCTGCAACTGCCATCCCATCTCGGTGAGCTGGCGGCGAATGACGTCCCCGGAAATATGGTGCCTGCGAAACAGATCGCCGCCATTCCCGGTTTCCATCAGCTCAATAAAACGTAACTGAATCGGACGGGGACGAATCCACTCTAAAAATGTCTTCAGCTGATGGTGATTGATATCCCGCATCAGCACAGTATTCACTTTGACCTTTTCAAACCCGGCCTCAAAGGCTGCATCAATTCCGGCCATGACCTGATGAAATTTGTCCTGTCCGGTGATCGCATAAAACTGGCGTGCGTCGAGACTATCGAGGCTGACGTTGACCGATGTCAGACCCGCTTTTCGCCAGGCCGCAACATCCCGGGCCATCCGGTAACCATTGGTGGTCATCGCCAGTTGCCGGACAGATTCGTTTTCACGGACCGCGGCGATAATGTCGATAAAATCGCGGCGCAACGACGGTTCGCCGCCGGTCAGACGAACTTTATCTGTCCCGGCCATGGCAAACGCCCGGGTCACCCGGCGGATTTCATCCAGTGTCAGAAAGCTTTTATTCTTGACGTGACCGGGCCGGTAACCCTCCGGCAAACAATAAGTGCACCGAAAATTACACACATCCGTCACGGACAAGCGCAGATAATAAAATTGGCGCTGCCATGTATCTTCAAACTGTGCCACCGGCACGATTTGATCCAGTGTCTGAAATAAATGAGGCGCAGTCACGGCCCCCTCCTTTTCCCTTTTCTGTAATGCTGAAAAGAGTGAACAGGCGGAATGGAAGAAATCAAGATATGGATAATATCCTTTCCATCGAAAACACTATCGATATCCTGATTCCGGCGGGTTGCAAATCAGGGCTGAATTCAGCACAGAGTCATCAATGCATTTTCATGCCGGCAGCCATCATGAATATCCGGATCAAACTGGCAATTAAGGCCAGCGCCAGCACACTGCCCGCCCACAGGTAAGCCATCCAGAACCAGCGTTTCCAGCCATGTTCTGTTGAATGGGGGGTATTTTTTATCTCTTCAGAATGTTCGGTATGAACCACTGATAGTTTCATCTCAGTTACTCCTTTCATCAAAAACTGATGAAATATTGATTGAAAACAAGATCAGATATTATCGATTTATTTATCATTTTAGAGACCCGGATTATCGCGTCAAATCACTGTTATAGATGGGTTCATAGACCGCATTGATGAAGCAATGAATATCCCTGAATTCATTTCTGTTTCTTCGGTGAACAGCAGCCATTGCCCAGAAAATTATTTCCAGAGAAATGATTTTGCGCCTCCTCCCCGCTTGCAGGTAATCCTCACCGAAGCTCAAACCCCGAACGCTACACTCCGAGCCCAACGCCCCGAACCCGACTTCCCAAACCAAGCCGCCAGTTTTGCCTGAAATTGATTTTCTGCGCTCAACACCGGGCAGATGAAATCAGTTGCGAAAAAGCCCCCGGAACCCGTAGCCCCTTGAGAAAAAAAGGCTTAAATTATCTGCTCTACACTCAAAAGACGTGCTTGTCTGTGACGCCGCTGAATCATCGGGCAAGCATAGCTTTCGACTCGTACACTGAATTGCTGACACCGCTGCTGTTCAAGGAAAAAACATGACGGAATACCTTATCTATGCCTTTATTTATCTGATTGCTGCCGTCATTGCTGTGCCGCTTGCACAGCGTTTTGGGTTAGGTTCTGTGCTCGGCTATCTGATCGCCGGCATCGTGATTGGCCCCGTGGTTGGTCTTGTCGGCGAAGAAACCACAACCATTCAGCATTTTGCCGAGTTCGGGGTCGTGATCATGCTGTTTCTGGTCGGTCTGGAGCTGGAGCCCAGATCGCTCTGGGCCATGCGCCACCGATTAGTCGGACTCGGCGGATTGCAAATCGGTCTGACTGCCCTCGCCTTTACCAGCTTTGGTATCCTGATTCACCTGCCCTGGACACTGGCGCTGGCGATCGGGCTGATCCTTGCGATGTCATCCACCGCTATCGTCCTGCAAACCTTCAATGAAAAAGGGCTCGGTAAAACGGAAGGCGGTAAAAATGCCTTTTCTGTCCTGCTGTTCCAGGATATTGCCGTCATCCCGCTACTGGCGCTGCTGCCCTTACTGGCATTGCCGGAACTAATTGAACAGGCGCAGGCTGCAACCGCTGCCGCCGCAGAGCATCATGAAGAACTGAGTCTTGTCGCGGGCTTGCCCGGCTGGGCTTATGGTCTGGTGATTACCGCTTCTATCGCCTTTGTGGTGATCGGCGGTCATTATCTCAGCAGACCCTTGTTCCGGTTTGTGGCAAGTTCAGGCTTACGTGAGATTTTCACGGCCACGGCTCTGATGCTGGTTTTAGGTGTCGCAATTTTGATGAGTCTTGTGGGACTCTCTCCGGCACTGGGCACCTTTCTGGCGGGCGTGGTCCTGGCCAACAGTGAATTCCGGCATGAGCTCGAATCCAATATTGACCCGTTCAAAGGTCTGCTGCTGGGTTTGTTTTTCATTACAGTCGGCGCCGGGATCAACTTTGACATCCTGTTCAGTAAATTCTTCACAGTCATTGGACTGACGCTGGGGGTTATCGCTTTAAAAGCCTTTGTGCTGTATATGCTGGCTTTCATCTTCCGCATCCGGAACAGCAACCGCTGGCTGTTTACCCTGAGTCTGGCGCAGGCCGGTGAATTCGGCTTTGTGCTGATCAGTTTTACCGTGCAGAACCATGTACTGCCCCCCGGACTGGCTCAGATTCTGTCGCTGGTAGTCGCCCTGTCAATGATGCTGACACCGGGACTGTTTATTCTGTTCGACAAAGTGATTCTGCCCCGCTTTGAACAGTCCTCGAATGAACGGGAAGCGGACAACATCGATGAACAAGGCACCGTCATCATCGCAGGGATTGGCCGTTTCGGCCAAATTATCAACCGCCTGCTGATTGCCAATGGGGTCAAAACTGTGGTGCTGGATCACCAGTCATCCATTATCGACACCATGCGAAGAATCAATACCAAAGCCTATTTCGGCGATGCCACCCGTCACGACCTGCTTCACACCGCCGGGATCGAGCAGGCCGCCATGGTAGTCATTGCGATGGACAATCCGGAAAGCAGCATCAATCTGGTGAAATACATCAAACACAGTTACCCCAGAGTCAAAGTGCTGGCCCGGGCCTATGACCGGGGACACATGTATCGTCTCCGTCAGGCCGGTGCCGATGTGATTGAAGCCGAAACGTATCATTCCGCACTGGAAATCGGCGGTGCAGCCCTGAGGGAACTGGGTTATCCGCCCCGGCTGGCACAACAACAGAAGCTGGCTTATAAACGGGTAACGGAAGAGCTGTCTGCCAGCCTGTATGAAGCATGGCTGGGCGAATCGGGCGGCGGTGAGCGGTTCGACAATAACTACCTCAAACTCTTCCTGCAATTTGAAGATCGAATCAAAGAAGAGATGGCGTTTGAGCGTTCGAATCATGAATCAAATCATGAGTCTTAATTACACTGATGCTTATTTTGGCCTGAATAATCCATTTTAAAACCAAACTTCTGCATATCCAGTATATGCAGAAGTTACCCTTTCATGTTGAATCAGTCGGCTATGTTTCGGTTTAAAAAACTAGAAATTTCATGTGACCAAGCTGATGGATTTTCAAGCTGAACCGCATGACCACTCTCTACTTCACCGTATTCACAATCTTTAATTCGGCTCACAACATCCTGAACCATATTTGCAGGAATCAGCGTATCGTGAGACATCCCCATCACCAGCGTTCTTGCATGAATATTTTCCAGATAATGACGAATATCAATATTCATTCCCAGTTCAATTCTGAGATTGGTATTCATGGCACTTTCACGATGACATATCTTCTCAATCATCTCTTTCCCCAGTTGGGAAAGAAATGCCGGGCTCAGGACATGGCTCAGCGCAAAAGACATCGACAACCTGGTGTTGGATTCCTCTAACGCCTTCCACGTACCAAAAATCAGCTGATGCCGGGGATCATCTGAATCACACCATGGTGAGCTGAGAATCAGTCGGTTCACATATGCCGGGTGTCGGCCAGCGAGTGCCGCTGCAACCACCGCACCCAGAGAGTGCCCAACGAGATCAACCTGACTGACGCCGTAATCATCTAAAATCGCAACGACCTGATCGACTAACGTTTCTACCGTGATGCCATCACAAGGAAGTGTGGAATCACCACAGCCAGCATAATCCGGAATAATGACTTTCCGGTTCAGACTGAACCGGGGATGAATCTGGCCAAAGCTGGACTCACCATCGCTGTTTGTGCCATGCAAGAAAACCAGCGGGGTCAGCACATCTTTTTTCTTTTCCTCAGGCAAATAGACTGTATACGAAACTCTTGAATGAGATAACTTGACTGTTCTTTTCATGAACCTTCCTGATCATACTTTGTCATTTGCCTGTCTCCACTGGTTCAATATGAGCATTCATTTCAGTCATTCACGCGATTTACCGCATCCAATCAACAGTGGTGATTGAAAAGAAACACATGGATAAGCCATGAATTTCCATTGGATTCAAAATTATCGGCTACATCGCTGAATGGAATAACCTGATTGAATTGGCCAGCACTATAGAAACATTCCTTCTCGCAATCAACCTTTTAAAAACAATAGGTTAAATATCAATAACAGATTTCTTGTTGCACGGAAAACATTCCGCCTGTAAGTGCATCCCCTATTTCAAACCAAGCATTTTTCTGTCCGTTTACCCGGTTCAAATAAACGGGCATAGTCTGACATTCATGCATCATTAATCTGAAAGAAGGGTCCATGACACTACCGCCACGCTCAATCCTGGATTTAGCGCCTGTTGTTGAAGGCGCCGATTTCTCAACAACTTATGCGCGTTCCGTCTCTTTAGCGCAGCATGCCGAAAAGTGGGGTTACAAACGGTTCTGGCTGGCTGAACATCACAACATGCCAGACATCGCCAGTGCTGCAACATCGGTGTTGATCAGCCATATTGGTGCCAAAACTTCGTCAATTCGGCTGGGTTCCGGTGGGATCATGTTGCCCAACCATGCGCCACTGGTGATTGCCGAACAATTCGGCACGCTGGAAGCCCTGTATCCGGGCCGGATTGATCTGGGGCTGGGCCGTGCGCCGGGTACTGACTATCCCACCATGCATGCTCTGAGACGTGACCCGGAACACATGGATCCGAACTTTGATGAACTGTTAGAAGAACTGCAATTTTTCATGGGTCCGGTCTCGCCCAACCAACCGGTGAAAGCCTGTCCCGGCTCCAATGCCGAAGTACCGATCTGGCTGCTGGGCTCCAGCACTTACAGCGCCCGTCTGGCCGGCATCAAAGGGCTGCCATTTGCTTTCGCCTCACACTTTGCGCCGGATGCAATGATGAGCGCGATCCAAATCTATCGCGATCATTTCCAGCCCTCCGAACAGCTGTCGCAACCTTATGTGATGATTGGGGTGAACGTGATTGTGGCAGACACCGATGAGGAAGCACAGTATCTGGGGACCACCGAGAAGAAAAAATTCCTCAATATGATCCGCGGCGTTCAGGGCAAGATCCCGCCGCCGGTCTGGAGCATGGAATCCCTGTGGCTGCCCCATGAAAAACTGCAGATTGAAAACCAGTTGCGGGAGTCGATCCACGGTGATCCCGAAACCGTTCGCAGTCGTCTGATGGATCTGGTCGAGCGCACACAAGCTGATGAGATTATGGCGAATGCCCTGATCTTTGATCAGGAGAAAAAGCTGCGATCGTATGAGTTGCTGGCGGAGCTTTGAATTGTCCCCCCACCTGATCCAGTGCTCCCGCAATCGCGGGAGCACTTGTTGAAAGAAATGAAGACAGAAACGATCGGACTCAGGCCACGCGAGCGGCTTTCCGGAACGTCAGCAGCCTTGGCAGCAGCAGGCCAAGAATCACGACGGCAATCCCGATCAGTTGCAGTGGTGTCACCGGCTGACCCATCAGAAAAGCTGTAAAGACCGCAAAGACAGGCACAAAGTTGAAGAACAGCGCTGCCGTTGGGGAACCCAGGACCCGGACACCATTCAGCCACAACAAATATCCGGCCACTGTACCGAAGACACCAATATAAACGACTTCCGTCATACCTACAGAAGTACTGCTGAAAAACTCTGCAAACGGACGGACTTCCGGGGTCGCCAGACACATCAGCCCAATCACAGTGGCACCACTGATCATGCCGACGAATGTGTAGGGGATGACAGGCATCCAGCGACTGATTCCCTGACTGCAGTAGGTGTAAAAACTCCACGCAAACATGCCGCAGAAAATCATCTTATCGCCCTGATTGAATTGCATATTGAACAGCGCATCCAGATGACCATTGGTGATCACCACCAAGACGCCGGACAAACTCACCACAAGGCTGAGACATTGCAGAAGAGTCGGCAACGTGCGCATCGCCACACAGGCAATGAGTGCCGTCATCAACGGGCTCAGCGCCATAATCAGCGAACCGTTGGTTGCCGCCGTATGTTCAAGACCGGTAAACAGGCCGAGATTCAGCCCCCCCACCCCGACTGCACTCACGGCAATCACCCAGACCCATTGTTTTGCGGTTAATTTAAACCGTTCAGAACCCATGACCAGAATATAAAGCGCCAGACAGGCCGCTGCGATGGTGAATCGCCAGAAAACCAGGGTCAGCGCATGCACTTCATTCAGAGCGTGTTTACCAATCGGAAAGCAGCTGCCCCAAAAAAAGCTGCAGATAATGAGCAGGACAACCGCTTTCATTGTTGAAGATGAGTTCATCGTTTCTCCAGATGACTTGTCAGAAGATAATCGATAGTCTATTAGTTTCAGTATATGGATAAACAGGCAAAATTAAGACAGTAAATCTCAAAAATGAAATCTAACTACTCTCTCGACGATCTGCGCTGTTTTTGTTCAGTTGCCAGACTGGGCAGTTTCAAACTGGCCGCAGAAAACCTCGGCATGCCGTTGTCCACCCTCAGCCGGCGTATCCGTCAGCTGGAGACCGATCTTCAGTTACGGCTGTTGAACCGAGATGCCCACCGTGTCTCACTGACCCACACCGGCCAGCAGTATTTTGAACGCTCAAGCACCTTATTTGATGAGCTGAGTGATATCGGGGAAGATCTGCACCGGGATAAGCATGAACCCAAAGGGAAAATTCGCATCAGTGCTCCCATTAATGCCGGGTCACAGTTTCTGCGCGACATCTTTTTAGAATTTTTACAGCAGTATCCGGAGATCCAGCTTGATCTGCAGTTTTCAAATACCCTGATCGACATTGAAGCGCAGGCCATGGACGTTGTGTTCCGGGTTGGCACCCCAGTGGTCGAAAACTGGATTGCCCGGCCTCTGAAAGATATCCATTTTATTGTCTGTGCGCACCCGAATTATCCGGTACAGGCCATCACGCACCCTGACATGCTCGGCGAACATCCTTCCATTCTCTGCCATCCGATGAACATCTGGCAGTTGGCGCACCTGAAAAACGGGCAGACGTTTGACCACCAGCCTGCCAAAGCCATTCGTATGGAAGTTGATGAAATTCGGATGCTGACCCACGCCATTCAGGCGGGTCTGGGGATTGGCTACATTCCCGATTATTACGCCCTGCCCATGATTGAACAGGGCGAACTCAGTCGTGTACTGCCCGACTGGCGCAGCAAACCCCGGACTTTATTTATGCTGTACCGAGACCGGGATCATCTGCCGATGCGGGTGCGGTTATTTGTCGCTTTTGTGATGGCACGGTTCGGGCAAACGGGCAAGGCGCATCAGCCGGATAAGCAGGCCATACACGAGTGAACCCAATCAGCTCGGATGCATTGTCCTGTGCAACTTCCACCCATTCCGGATTCAGCACAAGACGATGCTTCGTGCATTTTTCCTCCGTATCCCCTTTATGGAGGCAATCACCACGCATGGCCCGTGCCTTTCTGCTGCGTGTCTTTCTGAAGCGTACCTTCCTGCAGAATAGTCGTCAGTCCTTCGCGGAAAGTCGTGACCTGAAACTCAGGAAAACGAGCCTTGAATTTGTCTGAAATAAAGATGTTGTCCTCGCCATAGCGGGGCAAAAGCTCGGCCGCATCCCGCACGGTACGGTTGAACAATCCCGCCAGCCTGAGCTGCCAGTGTTTCACCACGTTGTAACGTCCTTCCACACCCATGATGTCCGCAGCAAGCGCAATGAACTGACGGTAAGTCAGACGGTTGTCGTCACAGGGTAAGTGCCAGGTCTGCTGGAAAGCATCCGGCGTATTGCCGAGCAGCGCCATTGCACGACTGGCATCTGGCGTGTAAATCAGGCTTCGCAGCGTATCGTCGCGCAGGAACACCCGGGCCTTTTGCCCCTGCATCAGCGGACTGAGGATTGTCGAATTGGTAATGCTCTGCGTCTTACCCGGACCGTAAAATTCAGGCGCCCTGCAAATCATGGCTTCCACCCGACCTTGCACAATGGCGTCATTCAGTTCCGTGGCAATTAATGCCCGCACCTGACCTTTCGGGCCATCCGGCTGAAATACGGTCGCTTCTGTTTGCGGTGCACTGCTCTGCGGGTACATATAGGTATTATCAAAAAATACCAGTTTCGCTCCCTGTTGCGCACACGCCTCAATGACGTTCCGCATCAGAACCGGCCATTGCGTGATCCAGCGCTGTGTATCCATTGGCAGCCCGGCAGTCAGATACACAATGTCTGAACCTTCAACCGCCCGTTGTGCAGCTTTCGGATCAAGCAAGTCAGCACTCAGCAACTGATCGGTCTGATTCACCGGTTGCGGGTTCCGGCTGACCAGCCGGATATCCGGGGTAAAATCCTGCTTCAGACTCACTGCCAGTTCTCGGCCGATCTGGCCGTTTGCCCCTAATATCGTTTGCATACCTTCGTACTCCTTCAACTGTCGATGTCTGCAATGAAGGAATCCTAAGGTTAAAGTTAACTTGAATGTCAATGGTTATGCTGAACCCTTTTCGGCGCAGCACACAACCGGATGAAAGACTTGACCTTCAAGTGACCTTTAACCTTAAGCTGCAAATATCCCGATACTCAGCAAGTGATGATGCCTTTCATCAATGTTAACCCGCCAGAACAGGAGCATCAGAGATGGCCCTGCGAATTCTTCACGTGGTCACCAACACCACACACTATGCAGACCCATCAACGCCAACCGGCCTCTGGCTGTCAGAACTCACCCACGCATGGCAGGTTTTTGCAGAATATGGATTCGAACAGGCCATTGTGAGCCCCATGGGCGGGCACGCACCACTGGACCCTCGTTCCCTCAAGTGGCCGAATCTGGACGCGACAGCCAAAGCCTGGCTGGCCGATCATCATCGGATGGCACTGCTTGAAAACACCGCCACACCCGAAGACATCGATCCGGTGCTTTTTGATGCCATCTATTTTACGGGCGGTCATGGCGTCATGTGGGACTTTCCAAATCACGCCGGATTGCAGAAGATCACGCGTGACATTTATGACCATGGCGGTATTGTTGCCTCCGTCTGTCATGGGTACTGCGGGCTGCTCAATACAAAGCTGTCGGACGGTACGCGGTTGGTCGAAGGGCGACGCATCACAGGCTTTTCCTGGCGGGAAGAGATTCTCGCGGGCGTTGCGAAAAAAATGCCCTACAACGCAGAATCTGAAATGAAGCAGCGCGGTGCACGCTTCCGGAAAAACTGGCTGCCATTGACAGCCCGTGTGGAGGTCGATGGCCGGCTGATCACCGGTCAGAATCCGCAATCGGCTCAGGCAACCGCGAAGCAGGTGGCTGTGCTGCTGACGACCGGCGCGCATTTATCAAAGATGGAATCAACAAACTGAAAAAGCGGAGGGTTCTCTGACATTCATGCTGAAAAACAACATGTTTGACAGCGGGTTAGCCTTTATCCTCTTTCGTTACCGGTTCACTCAGACCAAGTTGCGACAATACCCGCCCGGCATTCGTCGCACAATCCATATCATCGGGTTTGGCTTCTATCTCCGCCAACACCTGAACTAAATGCGCTTTGCTTTCTGTCAGTTGTTGCTGCAAGACTTCAATGTCCCGAATTTTTTCACGGAGAGTATTGACCAGCGAGTCGTGGTCCCACCGGGTTAAATCTGATGGCAATAACATGCGCAGCTCATCCAGACTGAATCCTGCTTTCTGAGCCATCAAAATCAGATGGAGTACCTGGACGGCTTCCGGCGGATACGTCCGGTAACCATTTGCCTTGCGCTGCACCACCTTCAGCAAACCAATACTCTCGTAAAAACGAATGCGGGATGGGGCAACACCTGTGCGTTTCGCCAATTCCCCAATTTTCATCGTGTCCGCCTTTTTCATCTGTCTGACCTGAACCTTCAACCAAAGGTTACCACTCTCAAGCCGGGATGACACAGATACCTCGTCATGCCTTTTGTCTCCTTTTCCGGATCAAGTGCACTCAGACGCACAATCAATCCCCAGTCAATGCTTCTGTACAGCAGGCGTAAAAAATCAGGCCGCTCCCCGCCACAATGATTCAGCGGATTGCGACCTGATATGCGGTGCGTCAGAACACGAGATTGACTGCACCGGTTGCTTCATTGGAAGATCTCAGACAGTGCGCTGCTTTTACACCCGCACTTTCGGAATCAATCCCTCCGGTGCCAACCGGTAGCCCTGGGGGCTGCCATAATAACGGCTGGACCGTCTTCTCCGGCCTTTCCGAAACCGACAGCTGCGCTAATGCCTCGGCATCGAAGATCTGTGTCCAGGCACCATCATCCTGCTGTTGCACCCCCGGAGCAGCCTCAGCAAGCTGAAACTGCCGCTCGGGAGACAGCGCACACTGAAGCACCGTCGTCAGACTGACCACACAGTACACCAGGATGCCGAGGAGTGGTTCCTGCCAGTCATTCATCCTATGGCCTCTTGGAGCTCTGATGTGGCTGACGTTTTTGCTTCACCGGACTGTTTCTGCCCCCGCTTCGCCAGCAGGTAATAAAACAGCGGGGTCAGCAAGAGTCCGAACACGGTGACACCAATCATGCCTGAGAAAACCGCAACTCCCATGGCCTGACGCATCTCGGCGCCTGCGCCGGTCGAATACACCAGAGGCGCCACACCCATGATAAAGGCAATGGAAGTCATCAGAATCGGTCGTAACCGCAACCGGCTGGCTTCCAGAATCGCTTCTTTGACCGAGTACCCCTGATCCTGCAACTCTTTCGCAAATTCGACGATCAGGATGGCATTCTTGGTGGCCAGCCCGACCAGCACGATAAAGCCAATTTGCGTCAGGATGTTGTTATCACCGCCGTAGAGCACCACCCCGCTGAGCGCAGAAAGCAGGGTCAGCGGAATAATCAGAATAATCGCCATCGGCAAGCGGACACTTTCATACTGAGCGGCCAGCACCATGAACACCAGCAGGATCACCAGTGGATACACATAGAGGTTGCTGTCTCCGGTGATCATTTGCTGATAGGTCAGTTCCGTCCATTCATAGCTCATGCCTCTGGGCAGGGTTTCAGCCAAAATTTTCTCGATGGCTGCCTGAGCTTCCCCGGAGCTGTAACCCGGTGCCGGGCCGCCATTGATCTCTGCGGTCATAAAGCCGTTGTAATGCATCACGCGGTCCGGTCCGGCGGTATCCTTCACATGGATGAAAGAATCAATCGGCACCATGTCGCCCTGCGCATTCCGGACTTTGATCTGCCCGACCTGCGCCGCATCCTGACGATACGCCTGATCGGCCTGCATATTGACCTGATACGTCCGGCCAAACAGATTCAAATCATTGACATAAGTTGAACTCAGATAGCCCTGAAGCGTCTGGAAAAGCATATCCAGATTCACGCCCTGCTGCATCGCTTTGGTTCTGTCGACTTCAATATCCAGCTGCGGCACGTTGACCTGATACCCGGAGAAAACCCCGGCCAGTTCTGGCGTCGCTGCCGCCTTTTGCATCACCGTCATGGTTGCCTGATGCAACGCCTCAAAACCCAGCCCGTTCCGGTCTTCAATCTGCAGCCGGAATCCGCCAATCGTGCCCAGGCCCATCACCGGCGGTGGCGGGAAGACCGCGACAAAGGCTTCTTCAATCCCGGCATATTGCTGATTCAGCCGGGCAGCAATCGCATAGGCGCTGGCTGCCGGATCCTGACGCTGGTCAAAATCATCCAGCATCACAAATACAATGCCGCTGTTGGAGGCATTGGTGAATCCGTTGATACTCAATCCGGGAAAGCCCAGTGTATTCGTAACCCCTGCCTGCGCCTGCGCCAGATCAGACATCTTTTTCAGCACCGCATCGGTGCGATCCAGCGAGGCTGCATTCGGCAACTGTGCGAAAGCAATCAGATACTGCTTGTCCTGCGCCGGAATATAGCCGGTCGGTGTGGTGGCAAACTGATAGCCCGTCAAACCGAGTAAGGCCACATAAGCCACAGCGGCGATTGCACCGGCACGAATCACTTTACGCACTACCACGCCGTAGCCATCTGACAAGGCGCTGAAGAACCGGTTAAACGGGTTGAACAGCCAGCGGCCAAACAGACGGTCCATGCTGCGGGTCAGCCAGTCTTTCGGCGCATCATGCCCTTTCAGCAACAGCGCTGATAATGCAGGGCTCAGCGTCAGCGAGTTGATCGCGGAAATAAAGGTTGAAATGGTAATCGTCAGCGCAAATTGCTTGTAAAACTGGCCGGTCAGTCCGGTCATAAATGCCGTCGGAATAAACACCGCAGCCAGCACCAGCGTGGTCGCGACAATCGGCCCGGTGACCTCACGCATGGCTTTTACCGTGGCATCAACCGGGGACAAGCCCTCGCTGATATTCCGCTCGACGTTTTCCACCACCACGATGGCATCGTCCACCACGATGCCGATTGCCAGCACCAGACCAAAAAGTGACAGTGCATTGAGGGAGAATCCCATCAGCAGCATAAAGGCGAATGTACCGATCAGCGACACAGGCACCGCCACCAGCGGAATAATCGACGCCCGCCAGGTTTGCAGGAACAACACCACCACAGCAACGACCAGCAGCACCGCTTCCAGCAGCGTCTGAATCACGGCTTCAATCGAGCCCCGCACGAACACCGTCGGGTCATAGGCGATTTCGTAAGACACGCCTTCCGGGAAGTCTTCCGCCAGACGCGCCATCGTCTCGCGAACATCATTGGAGATCTGAATCGCATTCGAACCGGCGGCCTGGAAAATACCGATAGCTGCGGCATCCTGATTGTCCAGCGTAGAGCGCAGCGCGTAGGAATCCGCGCCCAGCTCAATCCGGGCCACATCTTTCAGGCGGCTGATTTCACCGTGCTCACCCACGCGGATAATGATGTTTTCAAACTCTTCAACGGTCGACAACCGCCCTTTCACATTGATCAGTAACTGATAATCCGAGTGGGTTGCCGGTTGCGTGCCCAGGCTGCCCGCCACGGCCTGCTGGTTCTGCTGACGGATCGCTTCCGCGATATCCGCCGGGGTCAGATGCAACGCAGCGACCTGATTCGGATCCAGCCAGACCCGCATACTGAAGTTGCCCGCACCAAACGACCGGACAGAGCCGACACCGCTGACTTTCGCCAGCTCATCTTTCACTTTGAGATTGGCAAAATTGGATAAATACAGCATGTCGTAACGGTCATCCGGCGAGAACAGATGCACCACCATGGTCAGGTTGGGCGATGACTTTTCCGTCACCACACCCAATCGCTGCACTTGCTGCGGTAAGCGCGGCAACGCCCGGTCGACCCGGCTTTGCACCTGAGACACCGCCAGATCCACATCGGTGCCGATGGCAAAGGTCAGGGTCAGCGTCATCATGCCGTCTGCGGTGGACTGCGAAGACATATACAACATGTTCTCCACGCCATTGATTTCCTGCTCCAGCGGCGAGGCCACGGTCTGGGCAATCACGTCGGGATTCGCGCCGGGATATTTTGCGCTCACGACCACGGTCGGCGGCACGACTTCCGGGTATTCAGTGACCGGCAACTGCCAGACCGCAATACTGCCGATAATGACAAACAGCAGTGACAGCACCGAGGCAAAGACAGGTCTGCGAATAAAATATTGTGAAAACATAGAAGCGTCCTGATTACTGTGCGTCGGTCGGTTGGCGGGCGGTCAGCACATGGCTTCCCTCACCACTGCTGTTTTCTGCATAGCTTTCTTCGGTGCCCCATTGCTGAAGACGGTGGATATCCGCCAGTTGTTCTGTGGTCGCCATGTCAACGATTTTCGGTGACACCTGCATACTTGGCCGGATCTTTTGCAGACCGCTGACCACGATTCTGTCGGCTGCTGTTAAACCGGACTGCACCACCCGCAATCCGGCAACTTTCTCACCCAGGGTCACGGGCTGATAAGTCACCACATTGGCGTCATCCAGTTTGAGGACATACTTCCGGTTGAGATCAGTGCCCACCGCTTTTTCATCAATCAGAATGGCGTCATAGGGTTTGCTGGCCACCAGACGTAAACGTGCAAACAGACCGGGCATCAGCACCTGTGCTTCATTCTCAAACGTCGCACGCATCCGGATTGAACCGGTCTGCTGATTCACGGTGTTATTCACAAAATCGATATGACCCTGATATGAAAATCCGGCATCACCAGACAAAGCCATCATCACCGGGCTGGATTCAGTGGTGTCAGACACACGCAACAGGTGATTCCGGACATAATTCAGGTAGGTTTGTTCATCGACGTCAAAATAGGCGTACATCTGCTCGGTCGACACAATGGTCGTCAGTTCACTCTGACCACTGGTGACATAATTTCCCTGCGTCACCTGTGCATGGGACACACGGCCATCGATTGGGGACACCACTTCGGTAAATGAGAGCTGCAGACGGGCATGTTTGAGCGATGCTTTAAGCGCATCCAGCTCTGCTCTGGCCTGCTGTAACCCTGCCTGACGATTATCAAAGACATCGGCGGAAATGGCTTTGGTTGCATTCAGCCGCTTCGCCCGGACGAACTCGCTTTCAGCCAGCTTCAGCTGACTCTGCAGACTGACCTGCTGGGCTTCCAGCCGCTCGACTTCCGCACGGAACAGGCGATCATCAATTCTGAACAGCACATCGCCCTGATGAACCATGTCGCCTTCCCGGTAAGCCACTTCGGTCACATAACCAGACACACGGGGCATAAGGACGACATTCACAGGCGCCTGCAAACGGCCTGTATATTCGTCCCACTCCGTGATTCGCTCGCTGATCACGGGGGCCACACTGATTTGCGGAAGCGGAGGCGATGCCGGAGATTCATTGCCAAATGCTGCCCCGGAGGCGGACAGCAGAATCACAGAAATGCCG
Source organism: Photobacterium sp. 53610 (assembly GCF_036409375.1). Classification (NCBI taxonomy): domain Bacteria; kingdom Pseudomonadati; phylum Pseudomonadota; class Gammaproteobacteria; order Vibrionales; family Vibrionaceae; genus Photobacterium; species Photobacterium sp. 53610. Next base: position 1,399,078 of record NZ_JAXOFS010000001.1, read on the forward strand.
CCCCGCAGGCGGTTTCCAAATCGGTTGAAAGTCATCATCAGGCAATCCTCTCTGACGTTGATAGGCTGAATTCGAAAAATGCAATGTCGTGACCGAACCACCTCTCAGGGTTCAGATGTCACCTTGACATTCTATGTCTCATTCAGCTTATTGATATTGTCGAAACCTCGGGAATGATTGCCTATTTCTACAAAGCAGGATTTTCACCCATAGAATCAACACACTTTCGACAGACCGATCAAAGACACTAAACACTGCTCAAACCCCCTGATAACAGGCTTCCTTGCCTGTTCCTACACAATCCTTGCCTATTCCTCCGAACGCTGTCATTCCATAAAACGGTAGCCCCAGGCTTGCCTTATACTCTATAGTCGCATGTGGACAGAAAAAGACGAGTGACGGAATGACGGCGACCCAACAAGAATTAATTAATCTGGTGAATCGGCATATTGATGGGCCGGGACTGACCGAAACGGTGCTGCCAGAATTAAAGCTGATGCACAGCACGGAAAATTCCTCCTGTTCACCGACCATTTACAGCCCGATGCTGTGTTTACTGGTGCAGGGTGAAAAGCGCATTACGGCCGGCGCACGCGAACTGTTACTGAAAGGCGGAGATTTTTTACTGGTACCCGTCATGATGCCTGTGGTCGGCGAAATTCTTCGGGCTTCAGAAGAACAGCCTTACATCGGCATCAGCATTGCGCTGGATCTCAAAGAACTGACCGATTTGCTGATCGCCATGAAAGAGCCGCCCGAAGCCATCACCAAATGTCCTTACTGCATCAGAACCGTGTCTTCTGATGAAGAGATGCTGTCGGTCTTCAAACGCTTCCTGACGTTACTCGACCATCCGGAAGATATTGCCGTCATGCTGCCGCTGCTCAGACGGGAACTCATGTACAGGCTGCTCAAAAGCCCGGCGGGTGTGCAGCTTCGCCAGTTCCTGCTTCGGGACACGCAGGCCAACCGCATCAGCAAAGTGGTTGAGATGATTCAGCAGCGATACCGGGAACCGATCCGGGTTCAGGAACTGGCCGATATGGTCCACATGAGCCAGTCTTCCCTGTTCAATGCCTTCAAAGCCGTGACGTCCATGACGCCGCTGCAGTTTCAGAAACAGCTCCGGCTCAATGAAGCACGCCGGATCATGCTGCAGGACGGTCTTGACGCTTCCGCCGCCAGCTATCGGGTCGGCTATGAAAGCCCGTCCCACTTCAACCGCGAATACAGCCGGCTGTTTGGCATCCCGCCCATGACAGATATCAGCCGCCTGCGAGGCCACAAACCAACGATGGAAGACCGGATATAGTCGTAGCCCCTGAACGGGGCTACACAACAATCTTATTTTTCCAGTGGAAACCATCCCGTCGTCTGTTCAATTACCTGCCAGAGTTTATCCGGAATTGTGAGATCAGGTTTCGCATCCCGCGGCAGCGTTTCCCGCATAAAAGCCGGCACTCTGCCTTGCGCCATCTCGACCCACTCAGGATTGATCACCAGACTGCGGCCAATCGCGACCATGTCCACGCCGAGTTGCAACGCCTGCTCGGCCTGCTCCGGGCGATTGATCTGACCTGCGGCAATGACAGGGACTCGCTGTTTTACATGCGCAGCCACCAGCGAAGCGGTCGGGAGACCATCCTGATCATCGATGGGTTTATCGGTCAGCAAATCCTTGAGCGACACATGAAGATAACTGATCCCCTGCTCTATCAATCGGTTGATCAAAGCGAAGCTATCGCCTATCCGCAGCCCGCCCGATTCCGCTTCTTCCAGAGAAATCCGGTAGCCGACCAGAAACGGGCGTTGCGCGTACTGCTTTACCACGCGCTGAACTTCGTCCACCAACGCAAGCGGGAAACGCATGCGATTTTCCAGGGAACCGCCCCATGCGTCGGTCCGTTGATTGTAATGAGGCGAAAAGAAATTCTGAATCAGGAAACCATGCGCACCATGCAGCTCAATACCATCGAATCCGGCCTCAATAGCCCGACGGGTCGCCTCACCAAAAGCCTGAATCACGTCATGAATCTCTTCATCGGTTAAGGCGCGGCTGGCTTGCTGCCCGGTATTGAATGGACCGGGTGCGGCAGCCAGTTCACTCGCACTGACAATTTCACCCTTGGGTGTCAGTTCAGGCACCGCTTTGTTGCCGGCATGAAACAGCTGAAGCACGGCAGGTGCGCCACCACTTTTGGTCGCAGCTGCCAACCGGGTCAGGCTTGGCAGAAAATAATCATCCCAGGCCGCAAACTCATCGGTAAATCCAATTCCATTGGCCATGACATGAGAACAACCCGTGATGGCCAGACCGACGCCATTCACGCGACGGCGATAATATGCCAGTTCCTGTTCGGAAATCGTGCCATCGACATTCGACGACCAGGTGGTCATCGGGGCTAAGGCGACACGGTTTCTCAGGATGAAATGCTTTTGAAAATCAAACGCAGAAAATAAGGACTTTGTTTGCTCAGACACTTGGGACCTCTCTTGACCTGACATCATGCTTTGAAAACGTAACAAGACATCTGAAGAGCGTACCGAATTGTCTCTGTTAAGATTTGCCGGTTTTGACGTTGATCTTGCCTGATCCGACGAATGCGCCATGCCGAACAACAGACTAGCTGTTATGTCTCAGCCTGCGGATATCCTTCTGAGGAGGAGCGCCAAACAAGCGACTGTATTCCCTGCTGAACTGGGAAGCGCTTTCATAACCGACCATTGCGCTGGCGCGGCTGGCATCCATCTGTTGATTCAGCATCAGTTCCCGGGCCTCCTGCAACCGGAGCTGCTTTTGGTATTGCAGCGGACTGGTGCCGGTCATTGCCCTGAAATGCTGCCGGAATGTGGAAGCACTCATATGCGCCCGGTTCGCCAGCTCATCCATGCTGAATGAATGGACAAAATTTTGTTTCAGCCAGGTCACCGCTCTGGAGATATGCTCACTGGGTGAGCCTTCACTAACCAGATGCCGCAGGTGCAATCCATGTGGCCCGGTGAGCAGCCGAATCACGATCTCTTTCTGAATCAGTGGCGCAAGATGCGGTTGCATCTCGGGTTGCATGGGTAACTGAAGCAAACGAATAAAAGCATCGCAAAGCTGAGCGTCAGCCTGTTCAATCGACACCGACTGAAACATATCCCCTTTATGGGGGCGTGATAAATCCAGCTCAGTATTCACAGCCAGAATCTGAGCAATATCCAGCTGAAGCAAAATGCCCAGATAGGGCTGTTGACGCCGGGCTTCAACCACATGAGAAACCACAGGCAAATCCAGCGTTGTGATCATGCTCTTGCCCGGACCCAGTTCGTGTACCACATCCCCGATTAAAACCTGCTTTCCGCCCTGAATGGTCAGCGCGACACTGAGGGTATAGATACAGTGCAAAGGTTCAGACGGTTGATTCCGGCGATGCAGCGACAATCCGGGCACCGTCGTGACGTGATCTCCTTCTGCCCGGGCAAGGCTACCGACCAGCTCTGCCAGCACGGCAAGCTTGGTAGACAGCGATAAATAGTCCGCGTGATTCTCATTCATCATTCAGTTCATCTGCTTTTTCATCAGGTCTTTTCATCTGTCTTTTCACCAGTCTATGCTGCTCAAACTGCTGCAGCATTTCCTCTGTGGTCAGTTGGCTTCCCATCCGGCCCCGGAACACTGCAACATGCTCAAAAGATTGCGCGCCATTTGCCTTCACCAATGTCTCAAACGCATCAATATAACTTTGCTCAAAATGACTGTTATACGTATTGAACAAGACAATATGCTGGCCGGAAAATTCAGTATTTGCGGCCAACTGCCAGACTGGCGGCGCCGGACTGTACAACCAGATCGGCGCGCCTAAAAACACGGTTTCAAACTCAGACAAATCGATCGATTCCGGCGTGATGACGGCGGTTTGGCTTCGAGCGTCTTTCATCGCATTGACCCACCCCGGTAAGCCGAGCGCATAGGCTTCCGCCTGAATGAAAAGTAACGCGCCTCCTGTCTTCTCGGCAATATGACGGGCCAGTACGGCCGTATTACCGGATCGGGAAAAGACAACAATCGCAACCTTATCAGGGTTGGTCGCATCAGGCTGCGGTTCTTTCAACCGGATCCGGTTTTGCTGAACTTGTTGGTTTTCAATCCAGGTGACCACAAATGGCACCAGAAAAGCAGCCAGCAACAGGACACAGAATATCAACACAAACCATTTCATCATCTGCGTTCACATCTCTCATTGAGCAGAAGCCTGACGCTTCAATCCGCATCAGGCCACCCGAGCTGCACCTCTTCAGAAACTTACAAGTTGTCCCGGAAGAAAGGCACGACCTTTTCCAGTGCAAGAGCAACCGGTTCAGGCTTGTCATATAAATCGTAGTGAGACCAGCCTTCCGCGACAAAAATCTCTTTCTTCTGCGAAGCCGCACGACCGTAAATTTCCCAGCCATCACGATAGGCACCGAAGCCGCCGGGTTTGTCGCCAATCACCACCAGCAGGGGCTGTGTCAGCAGCACTTCTGCATGAAGGAATGCATCCCAGCCCATCGCGGCACTGTTGAACGAGAACAGGCCGCTGGTCGCGCCGTTCGGCTGCTGACCGCGTGCGGTTTTGTAGTATTCCGTGGCTTCAAGCACATCAATATCATTCAGACCCATTTGCTTGCCCGCTTCAACCGAAGGCGGCAAATAATCAATCACATGACGTGCTGCACCCTGAGCTTCGGCAGTCCGCTGCTTGCCCATGGCCTCCATCGCGCCGACCGGATTAAACTCACTGAATGCCTCACGAATCAGTCGGCCGAAATTCACCCCGGTGATCGAAGTCAGTGCCCGAATCCGATGATCGGTCATCGCGGCATGAATGGTATACGCCCCGCCCCCGCACACGCCAATCGCACCAATACGGTTCTCGTCGACATAAGGCAGTGTGACCAGATAATCAATGGCAAAACGAATATCGGAAACCCGAATTGCAGGATCTTCAATCAAGCGCGGTGTTCCGCCACTGGCGCCCTGAAAACTGGCATCAAAGGCCAACACGACATAACCCGCTTCCGCCAGAGCGGCAGCATAAATATTGCCGGAAGTTTGTTCCTTACAGCTTCCAATCGGGTGCGTACTCACGATGGCCGGATACTTGACGGATGCATCGAATGCCGGGGGTAAATACAAGTCTGCGGCAGATTCCCAGCCCAGATTCTGATAAGTCACATGTTTAATATTGTTCATGTTCATCGCTCCGTACAGGCTCGGTACGAAACACCGAGCCTGATTGATTCAATACAGGGGAAATTACAGTTTGGACTGGAAGAAAGGCGCCAGCACCGAGACCGCTTCATCTACATACTGAGGCACGTCATACAAAGACATATGATTCGCACCGTTCACAACGTGGAACTGCTTGTCCTGACTGGCTGCACGCGCATACATATCATCACTCATCCACTTGCTGCCTGCTTCACTGCCCGCAATCACCTGCAGCGGTTGAGTCAGGAATGCTTCGGCTTTGTTGTATGCATCGTAAGTGATGATCTGACTGATACTTCGGGCCGTCATATAACCCGGTGCCGTCGGATACTGACAGCGTGGGGTGTGATAGTATTCCCAGGCTTCTTCCAGCTCTTTGTTCGGCGCATCTTCTTTGCGCATCGGTGCCAGCGGCAGAATCTCTGAATCGGGTTTGCCTGCATCACTGGTTCGCGCCTGAGAACCATGCTGAATGAAAGGAATCGCATCCTCATCTTTCACATTGTTGTCCCAGCCATTTCGGAACATCGAGCCAATGTTTACAGCGCTCACAGAACCCACCGCTTTGATCCGGCGATCATTCATTGCAGCATTTGCGGTATACCCCGCACCAGCACAAATTCCCATCGCACCAATCCGCTCCGGATCCACATAAGGCAGAGTGGTCAGATAATCAATCACTGCACTGACGTCTTCCGTCCGAATGTAAGGGTTTTCCAGCTGGCGGGGTTCGCCGGTGCTCTCCCCCTGATAAGAGGCATCGTAAGCGATGGTCACCAACCCTTGTTCAGCCAGCTTTTTCGCATAGAGCCCGGAGGCCTGCTCCTTCACACCGCCTCCCGGATGAGAGACAACCACAACCGGATATTTCTTGTGCTCATCAAATCCTTCCGGAAAGTTGATCACAGCGGCCATGGTGACACCCTGACCATTCAGATTTTTGAATTTCACCTTTTCCATGACACTCACCTCTTACCCTTGTATTCATCCGTATTGCTTGTCTTTCAGGCCGGGCCTGTTCAAGCGATGGGATGAGTATGGTCAAAAACCCAGGGGAGCGTTTGCCTGTTCAGATGCGATACTTGCCTAAAATGATGACTGAGAACGACGATCTGCTGAAGTCATTAAGAGGAGGGGTAAATTTGTGTTCAGTTGCACAGAAAGAAATGTGGCAGACAAAGCTGCCACATTGAGAATTTATCCGCAGGATTACGGCCGTTGCTTCAGTGCTGCATCAATATCTGCGGCACTGTGGCGTTCGGGGACTGCTTCCCAGGCTTCCCCTGAAGTCTTATTGACAATACGGCCACGCTGAACTGCCGGACGTTCCAGAATCGCTTTGGCCCAGCGCTGAACATGCTGATAGCGCTCTACATCCAGAAACTCCGCCGCATCATAAGCCAGTCCCAGTGTAACATTGCCGTACCAGGGCCAGATGGCAATATCAGCGATACTGTAAGTCTTACCGGCGACATAGGTGTGGTTTGCCAGTTGTTTATCCAGTACATCCAGCTGACGTTTCACTTCCATGGTGTAACGGTTAATCGGGTACTCATACTTTTCCGGAGCATAGGCATAAAAATGACCGAAACCACCGCCCAGAAAAGGCGCAGCACCCTGCAGCCAGAAAAGCCAGTTCAGAACCTGAGTTCGTTCCGCAATCTCTGTCGGCAGAAAATGGCCGAATTTTTCTGCCAGATACACCAGAATTGAACCGGATTCGAAAACATTGATGGATGTCTCTCCCGAGCGATCCACCAGTGCCGGGATCTTGGAATTCGGATTCACACCCACAAAGCCGGAAGAAAACTGATCGCCGTCGCCGATATTGATCAGATGCGCATCATACTCGGCGCCGGACTCACCCAAAGCCAGCAGTTCTTCCAGCATGATGGTGATCTTCTGACCATTCGGCGTTCCCAGCGAATATAACTGAAGGGGATGGTCGCCGACCGGAAGTTCTTTCTCATACCGGGCCCCGGCATCCGGCCGGTTAATGCTTGCCCACTCGCCGCCATTTTCGCAGTCCATGGTCCAGACTTTCGGGGGTACGTATTGGTTTGCCATCCTGTTTTACCTCACTTCGATAGACTCATCTGTTCAATATCGGGGCGGCGCGTGACGAATCAAAGTTTACGGCCGTGATTCATTAGAACGGTTAGTGATAGAAAAGTCACAAAAAATATAACCTGATGAACTTTCGCGAGTTTCCGGCAAGTCATCCGAATGAACTGTCAGTGCCGGTACCCACGCTGCACAATCCCACAACGGACCAAAACTGAAAAGGCAGACAGTGAGCAAAATCTTTGGGTTGATCGGCTGGTCAAAGAAAGTGAGTCATGACGAACAAGCCCCTGAACAAAGGCAGGCCGCGCGTCTTGGAAATTCGGGAAAATCAGGCGGAACGACATGCACTGAGTCGTCCCGCCTGAATGATCAGCCGATTATGGCTGGATATTGAACGAAGACACCGCAGGCAGATACATCGCATTTGCAATGAACTTGTGCGTCGCCGTCGTCGGATGGGTCACGCCCCAGAACACATACTTATCTGAGCCGTGCGATGCACAGTCAGCCGTAAAATCGTGGCTGTACAGGTAATCCGCGGCTGAGTTTCGGTTGATGTCCAGACAGGCATCTTTGGCATTCGCAAAGCCGTATGCCAGTGGCTCCGTCGTGATCTTTTCGAACAGGGCATAAGCGTCAAACAACACCACGTTCACACCTTTGTCCTGATAACTTTTGGCCTCAGTTTTGATGAATTCGTTAAAGGCCAGAAGCTTTGCCCGGACCTTATCAATTTCAGCCTGAGTGGCATACTTAAACTGCGGCGCACGGGTCGCATCCGGCAGAGTCATCAGCAAAATGTTATTGGCGCCGGAAGCGGTCAGACGTTGCATCGCTTCACTGTAATCCGCTTTTGCATCCGCAACCGTCCGGTCATAGTTCATGAAATCGTTCAGGCCAAATTCCAGCGTGAACAGCGTATTCGCCGGATTGTAGTTCTTCGCCAGCTGCATGTATTCCAGATAGGACGTGACCTGCTCTGTCACACCCGTGAGTGCAACATACTGGTTCGAACCCGCCGCACCGCCGACTGCCCAGTTATACAGCGGCAGATTCAGGCTGTCCGACAGATACTCAGTCCAGACAAAACCATTGGAGAAATGGCCCAGGAACCAGGAATTCCGGTTCGGGAAAACCCATTGCGAAGCGTTGAACAGATTGCCGGTATCCGACAGACTGTCGCCGAATGCCACGACCTTATTGATGTCGTTCACCGGCCCCTGATCGTTGGTCCAGACAGTATGGTTATACGACCAGCTGTTGTCCGCCGCATAAAACAGCATGTCCGCCGTATCGTGGGTTACGCCCAGTGTTTCGGCACAACGCTGCTGAATTTCAGACTGCGACGTACTGGTGTAGAACATATTTTTAAACGACCAGCCGGACCACCAGTAACCATTCAGTTTGTAATAATCTCCGTTGGTATCCCGGGCCCACTCCCAGGTGGTTGCCGGATCATCATGTGTCTGTGCCGGGCGATACCAGCAACGCACATAAGTGTAAGTGTTACTACTTTGTACCTCTTGAATTTGCGCAGCCGTCAGCGGTTGGTTTGTGTTCTCAACTTCAGCACTTTGTGCAAGTACAGAAAATGGCAAAAGTGTCAGTAAAAGTGTTTTTTTCATTGTGAGCCATACATTCATTGTCAGTGGTAAGAGGTATGACCTATAGATGATGTTAATGGAATGTGTCAAAAATGCACTGCAACTAGAAGCACAAAAATGGAACCAAGTTCAAAGGGTGACGGCTTTATAAGCGATTTTTTGCGACATCCCGGGAACGGGAGGACATGAGGTTTATGAAGCTTTTATGATGAAAAACAACCGGATATACACATTAAAAATCAGGTCTTTTGACTACTGATATTCTGCTGTTCCGCTTTAAAAATAAACGAAGTGGTGCATTCAAAATCAAATTTAATTCTGAATTTTTTGTTTCATTTTTTTAACATTTAATGCATCAGCTATCCGCCGCTGTTGCACGACTGATATCCAGCTCACTTGAATACATCACCACAGTGAATTTGAAAGGATCAATCATTTATTTGAGATTATAATATCGTTGAACCGGACTTCTGCAGCAAAATAACGCTTCTTATCCTAGATATCTGCCTCGGTTTCACACTGGATATCTCCCATTGCGAAAGCAGGCTGTAATAACAAAGTGAATGATGATGACAGAAAATAACCCGCATGCTGACCATGCATTTGAGCTCGCAAATAAAGCACTTTTTCTAGAATTAGACGGGACTCTTTCTGAAGCCTTACACATGTGGCAGCAAGCTTCCGCATACGCCGATGAACACCTGCCCGATGATGATTTGAATTTCTGGATCAAAAGCGGCTATGGCTCTGTCTTACTTGAACATCAAGACTATGAGCTCGCCATTGCCATCTCCGGCCAGGCTTTAAACTGGTGCCGTGAACAGAAACAACCCCTCCCCTTTCTGACCACAGCCAAAGCCTATCTGAAGCTCGGAGACACCAGCAAAGCTGCACAATTCGCTCATCAGGCACAGCAGATCAGTGGTGACGAGATTTTCGATCAATTTGAGCCCCGGGACCGGGAAATCATCATCACGACACTGAACCATCACTAATTGTTTGCCCCCGTTTGGGTTCAGCAAAGCGCATCCCGGCAGTGAGCTCATACTATTTTCAGCGGACGACAAAGAAGCAACCTCAATGACGCACCACAATCACAACACTCGCATCAATCAGGTCAGTTTTGGTGAACCCAAGGATGTGCTGGTGCTGGAACAACTTCCTTGCACATCGCGGGACCAGAGTCTTGTCAGAGTCCGGATCGAAGCTGCGAATATCAACCCCAGTGATCTGTTATCGATTCATGGTGTTGGTCAGTACCGCCGGAATCATCAGCCGCCGAGAGTGCCGGGGTTTGAAGCGGTGGGTCATGTGATCGCGTCTGATTGTCCCCGTTTTGTTTCAGGACAAAAGGTGCTCGTTGCGGCGCAGGGAACCTGGCAGAAATATGCAGATGTGCATCCGGATAACTTATTTCACCTGCCGCCGGATATCGACAACGGCTATGCGGCCCAGCTCTATATCAATGCCTTCACGGCCTGGATTCTGACCACGGAAGTGGCCCGCCTCACGCCGGAGGATGTCGTCATCATCAATGCAGGCAGCTCTGCAATTGGCAAAATCTTCGCGCAGTTGTCTTCAACCGTAGGATTTACCCTCATTGCCATCACCTCACGGCCTGAATCCTATCCGTATCAGACTGTACCTGTCTTAAACGCCCATGAAAATCTGGCATCACAGCTCAAGCAATATGGCCTCCCGCAACCCAATGTGGCACTGGACGCAATCGGCGGTCCTGCCGGCACCGAATTGATTCAGACGCTTGGCGCTCAGGGACGATATATCACCTACGGTACCTTGTCGCTGGCCGTGTATGAAAAAGGCTTTTTCGAATATCAGCAACGGCAGCAGATTCAGTTCAGTAATTTCTTCTTACGGTACTGGGAAGATCAGGCAGGCAAAGCCGCCCGAAGAGAACAGTTTGACATGATGCTCGAGCATTTTCTGTCCAACAAGATCGCGCTGGATGTAGACCAGTACTTCCCTCTGGAACAGTTTCAGCTGGCTTTGGAGACGATTGAAAAGCATCGTGCGGCTTTAAAGGGCAAGATTATTTTGACGATGTAATGGTATTGCTTCACTGAGCAATGTTTACACCGCCATTCAACCGCCATTGAGGCGGCTGAATGGATATCCGGTTGAACTGAAAAATCAACAGGCCAGCAAAGATTACTCTTCAATTTCAGGGAGTAAAAATCAGGACAGGCACTTTATTCTGAATGACTGATTCACAGGCATCATCCGGGATCGTATTGCTTCTCATCGGATTGAACAGGCGAAAAGTCGATGCCAAGTTCATTATGAATGGCTTTACTTTTTTGATCGTTCAGCCCATTGAACACAACGTCTGCATTCAGGCCGATATGACAGGAACCATAAATACGACCGATTTTTTTCATTGTTGCCGTTAATTCAACTTCACCTGTGTGTGTCGGTAACACTTCTAAATCATAACTATCTAAGATTCGATGACGTTGAATAAACTGAGCCGACTTCGGTTCAAATCTCAGAGTGAAGAGCGACGAAGACGATTCCCTTCTATTCCAGGTAAGTGTCAGCGTATCATCCGCAGTCATGTCATATTGAACTTCACGCCACTTCCAAAAGTTTCGGGTTCGGTAGACCCATTGTGCCTCGTTGACACGCCAGAGAATTTCCCTTTTTCGCAACACAGACCACAGCCCCAGCAACCCAAATGCAGCCTGTAAGGGGCTAGGCGATGTAACAGGCAGAAAGATGGCGAACCCAATCGTCCAAAACCAGCCAAATGGCTTATGCCAGACCTTTAAGTTGCAGATGACACTATCGTTTGTGTGTTCTGTTTGCTTTGTCATTTTCATCTCGCCTGTCATACGACAACATCATTGGTGGTGTTCTGCCGATTTCGTTTCATGTTTCATTTGACTAGGCTTCAGCCTGTATCGCTTCACTTCATAATGAGCGGCATTCATGTCGCTATCGTCCAGCGTTTCATCAGTACGCTTGAATGCTTCATCCAATGGGATGCGAGTAGGATCTAAGCCAAGCGCTGTTTTGATTGCCATATATCTTTCATCGTCCAGATCTGTCAATCCAAAAACGATTTGGACATCCAGATTGCTGGCACGGTAGATCCCGATAATTTGTTTCATCATCTCCGTTAACTCAGGCGCTTTGGCATCTTGATCGAATTTTTTTAATCGATATTGAACTCCAGCTTGATATTCAGATTGACCATCCGGATCAAACCGACTGGCTTCCGGTTCGAACTCAAGTTCAAACCAGCCATAACGCGTCATGATCGTGCCATCTCTTTCTTCCTCAACCGGCTTTTCGTAATACAAAATCAATGCATCGCGGTCTGTCATCTGATGGCTGGTCTGGCGCCACAGAAAAAAACGTCGAACTCGGTAAGACCACTGACGCTCCCTTTTTCGCCAGACCATTTCTTTTTTGCGTAATACGGACCAAAGGCTCAGTAAAGCCGTCAGGTACTGAACCGGAAAATAAGGAAACAGCACGATCAATACAACAGACGCCAGGAAAAATACCCAACCAACAGGCTTGTGCCAGATATTCAAGTTACAGGTGACGATATCGTCTCTCTTCTTTTTTAGCTTAGCCATGCCAACCCCACGATTTAATAACAAATTTCACTTTAGATGTACTGCCGATTTTCCAGCATTTCACTGTGACACTTGGTGCGCAGAATAATGATTTGAAATAATCCACACAAGGTAACCGCTTTCAAGAAGCGCAGTAAATATTGGGGCGACATGATGAGAGTATGGATTTAAATAACATGAAGATATTCCTCTCAGGGAATTTAAACTTTTAAAAAAGACAGTCACCTTACAATACTTATTCTCCTCACTGTTGAATTCGACTTTTTCCAGCATAAAGCGAATGGTCGCCAGAGACAGCGGTTTATCCTGATATTCAACACGGCGTACATCAAGAGAAACGGCTATCAAGCATTCATGCGTAAGCCGTAAATTTCGATTAAGCCAGCCGAACCGTGAACCATTGGATTTGTTGATAAAACAACCAAATCAGCGTACTTGAAATCCCCTCTACAGCATTTTCTTAATCTATTCATTTACAAGCATTTCCTAACATTTCAGTGAACCAAATAAGTTTCAATAGAATATTGCTCCACCTGTTGGCAATACATTCAGCATTGCAATTTAGCCCGAAACGGACATACTGCGCCCTGTTAAACGCTGTAGAAAAATGTGTTGGAGTAGTCGTCTGATGAGACTTTTAGGTAAATTTTGTTTTAGCTTAGTTGTATTGTTTCTGGCCGGTTGTATCGAATCTGGTGTGAATTTTTCGATTCGCTACGATGCTGTGAATGGATTGAAAAACAATGCGCTATTAATGCATGACGACCAAGTCATTGGCAAGGTCAATGAAATTATCTACACCGAACAAGGTCATTTTGAAGTGCATGTGACTGTCGATGAAGCCTTCCAATCGCTGGCAACTGATTCTGCTCTGTTTGTCATCACAGACAATGCCAAGGCCAAAGAGACACAGATGATTAAACTCATTTCGAATGACAAGCCGGGAACATTCATTCAAGACGGGCAAGTGATTCAGGGCAGTACAAAATTCACGGGGATTGCTAAAGAGATGCAAAATCAGCTTGGCAAGAGCCTGCAGTCGTTCGCTTCCAGTATTGACCGTTCCTTCTCGAACTGGGTCGATAATACTGCAGAACCAACAGCGGACCAACTGGACAATGAATTAGATCAACTGATAGAGGAAGCAAAATCATTCGGTCATGATGCCAAAGATCGGATACAAGCCGATGTTGTTGAAACGCTGAAACAGCATATTGAACGACTGAAGCTGCAAATGAATGAACGGAATCAGGACGACTCCATTGACCAGCTTGAAAAGAAGGTGGAAGAACTGGATCACCTGATGCAGGCGTAATTTAAAACCCTAAGTATACGTTTCCTTGACCAAGACAACATCGGATCTGCAAGCAATACAACGTGTCGTAGATCCGATGATTCGCCACCAAGCTTCTTCAGATTTCATAGAACCAGGAGTCATGCTGAAGATCCAGCAGCTCTGCGGTCCCGCTTTCGAGTTGGTAGAGATAGAACTGTTTCAACGGCGGAGAATAGATGTGCAGTGTCACCAAAGGTTCATCCCCGCCTTGCAGGTTGGATATCTGGTGAATATCACTGTCGTGACTCACCGTCACCTCACCGCTTGGATAGTGCGTCGACTGGGTCGCGTAAATGTGACCATTCGCAGCTGGCTGAAACAGAGTTTCTGTCGCCTGCCCCTGCAGCACTTTAACCCCGCAAGCGCTGCCAAGGTGGTCATGAATTTTACTCCGCTGACCATTCAGCCAGCTTAGGATCAACACTTCACAATGATCATTGCCAAACAAGCGGCGCCTTGAGTACGTCTCCTGATCAAACTGCACCAACTGTTTTACCTCGTCACTGTTGAATTCGACTTTTTCCAGCATAAATCGAATGGTGGCCAGAGACAGCGGTTTGTCGGCTAATTCAACATGAGCCAGAAATTCCTGATAGTTAAAACGGTAGTCCGCATCCAGTAACGCAGTAAGAGCGGGGGCCATCTGATGATGTGTCGTTGAAGGTTGCATCGTGTTCTCCTAACCTGTTGTTTTATTCGTTATTGTTATGTCTTATTCCTGTTTAACACGGTCAGTAGACCACTTTCTTTCGCGTCCGGCTTACTGAAGTATTGGATTCGGTGAACACAGTCACGAATTAACATACAATTAACAACTCTGAAGTTTGCATGCTGCCCTTCGAGGAGAACTTCGAGGAAAAACAAAAGGCATTGACTGACAAACTGTTCATTACGGCCTTGCTGCAGGCGGAAGGAAGGCGAAGTAATGAGAAAAATCACTGAAAATAGAAGAGAAGAGAGAAGACTAAAAAATGCAGACAAAGAAAAACGGCTTACAAGCGCTAGCCTGTAAGCCGTTGATTTAGATGGTGCCCCGAGCCGGACTTGAACCGGCACAACGCGAACGTCGAGGGATTTTAAATCCCTTGTGTCTACCAATTCCACCATCAGGGCACGCAATTCTGGATTGCGATGGGTCAGACACCATCTTTGTACCGACATCTGAATCGATACAGACAAAATTTGGAGCGACACACGAGGTTCGAACTCGTGACCTCAACCTTGGCAAGGTTGCGCTCTACCAACTGAGCTAGTGTCGCAAATGGAGGCGCGTCCCGGAGTCGAACCGAGGTCCACGGATTTGCAATCCGCTGCATAGCCACTCTGCCAACGCGCCTTCGACAATCAACCACTTGGGTTGTTGTTTTGGCTTTCACCATGACCGCTTCGTCGTTACCCTCCGTTGCGGTACGGGATGCATTCTACGCAAAGGTGAGATCGAGTCAACAGCAAAATTCATCAATTTGAACTGAGTGATTGTTTTACACCCAAAACAGGTCATTCTTCTCATTTTTTACCCATCAGACAAAGCTAAAAGGCTGACTTTTTATCGGTGTGTGAGGGAGTTAGCGCGTTTCATTCGTTGAACGCGGTCGTGATTTTTGAAAAGAAATTGGGTTTTTCCCCTTCTGGCAGGCCTGCAATTTTGTCTGAGGCTTGTCATTTCCGGGCAAAAAGAACAGAATGGCGACCCAGATCACATTTCAATTTTGTTATGCGCCGTTTCAGTCTTTGTGTCCCAGTCGTGATGTCTTGTTTACTCGCTGCCTGTTCGCCTGCCGAACAAGCTAAGACACATCTTCACATCCGGTTTCTGACACAACTCCCCCCTTCTCCCGGCAAGGCTGATCTGGATGTCATTGCGATGCCCGCACAAGAAGGGATGACCTTTTATTCGGCGCATAATCCCAAGGTGGAACAACAGCCGTTTTCTTACATTACGGCAATCACCCCGGAAACAAAGTCCTACAGTGATTCTGCCAGCCTGCTGCCTCAGGCCAGTTATCCGGTGCTGGCAAGTAATATCGATTTCGGCCTTCGCCAGAACGGGGACGAAGTTTACAGCTACAACAGCTATAAAGGCCGGGCAGACGCTTTCATTCGCTGGTATGGCAATAATCAGGTTGCTTTTCTGGCGCTGATTAACCCTTACCCGGGCAGTGAAGAACTGCACGAGCGGGATCTGACGCTGCTCAGAAACAGTGTTGACCGGCTTCAGGTGAAAGGGATCCGAAATATCGTGCTGCTGAGTCAGTATCCGACACGCTTTTCCCCGGAGCTGTTAAAAAACGTGCAGGGCGTGGATGTGGTGATCAGTGCCGGTCAGGAGTCACAAACTACAGTGACAGGCAAACGCTGCATCGCAGCATTCAGCCAGGCGAAACCTGATAAGTTATCGCTGATGTTTGATCCGAAAGGACAAATCAAAATGTGCAGTTTTCCGGATGAAAAAAGCCGCTTCAACACGGAAGCGGCCATTACACCCAAAGGGCTCTGACAGCGTCAGTCGCGAACCAGCGCGACCGCTTCACGTACCAGACGACCGATTTCTTCCCAGTCGCCGTTATCAATCAGCTGCGGGGCGACCATCCAGGTGCCGCCACAGCACAGCACGCGATCCACGGCTAGATAGTCACGAATATTGGCTTTACTGATGCCGCCGGTTGGCATCAGGCTGACATCCACATAAGGCGCCAGCAGTGATTTCACCATATTCAAACCGCCGGAGGCTTCCGCCGGGAAGAATTTCAGAAAGTTCAGACCCAGTTCCAGCGCCTGTTCAATCTGGCTTGGGTTGTTCACGCCCGGAACCACCACAATCCCCTTCTCCTGACAGTAACGCACTGTATTCAGGTTCAGACCCGGCGCCACAATAAACTCGGCACCGGCTGCCTGCGCGCGATCCACCTGCGCCGCATTCAGCACAGTACCCGCGCCGATACACAGCGTTGGATAAGCTTCCCGCATCAGGCGGATGGCTTCTGCTGCCGCGTCAGTCCGGAAGGTGACTTCTGCCACGGGCAGGCCGTTCTCTACCAGGGTTTTCGCCAGCGGAACTGCCTGTTCCACCCGGTTGATTTGAATCACCGGGATAACTTTCAATTGTTTTAACTTTTCAATCAGGGATTGAGACATGAACTTCTAACTCCTTTACATCATCTCTGTCATAGCCTCGGGCGGAATAATCGCGCCCGGGTGTTGAATCACAATCGCAGCCAACTGGTGACCCAGTTCTGCCGATGCCGTGGCTGTTTCTCCGCTCAGCCGGCCTGCCAGATAACCGGCTGCAAATGAATCGCCTGCCGCGCAGGTATCAATCACCGTCTGAACCGGGTTGGCAGCCACTTCACTGATCCCCGGATGGTCAGACTTTAAATCCGTCGCCACCAGACACGGCTGGCTGCCGCGCTTAATCACAACTTCAGCGCAGCCAAAATCGCGGCAACGTTCCGTCACATCGCCCTCGCCCCACACTTTCTGGTCATCATATTCGGTGATCAGGGCGATATCCACAAAAGGCAGCACCTGCTTATACCAGTATTGAGCCTGTTTGGCTGTCCACAGTTGCGGCCGGAAGTTGTTATCGAACACAACTTTACCGCCGGTCGCTTTGTGTTTTTCCAACAGTGTAATCAGAATGGCTTTGGCATCTTCCGCCAGAATCGCCAGACTGATGCCGCTGATATACAACACATCAAACTCATTGTTATCAATGGCCCGTTCCAGCGGGGTAACTCCGGTCGCGAAATAAAACTTCGCGGCACTGTCATTGCGCCAGTAGTGAAAATGGCGCTCGCCGCTGGGCTCGGTTTCCACCAGATAGAGTCCGGGTAATTTCTCGTCCAGCCGACGCACCAGACGCGTATCAATATATTCTTCCTGCCAGGCAGACAGCATATCCTGGCTGATATTGTCTTTTCCCAGTGCCGTTGCGTAACTGACATCCAACCGGCGAGAACGTCCGAGCCGGGCCAGATAGAGTGCCGTATTTAAGGTATCACCACCAAAGGTGCGACGTAACGGCTGGCCGCTCAGCTCGACCATACATTCACCAAAAAATGCAATTTTCACAGCGGTCCCTTTCTTTCTTGGACTGTTTCTACAAGCCTAATTCATGATGCAGGCCTTGGTTCATCACAAAGACCTGCATTTTCACAAGTTTTAGCGATTTATTTCGCGCAGGCAGCCTCTGTACTGATGTCCTTCTGAACAGTGTTTTCCATCGCTTCACGCTCGGCATCCAGGATGGCTTTGGCCTGTGCCGGGCTCACCTGATTGGCAGGTGTCAGCAAGCTGACGGTTGCACCAGCCACCAGCGCAGTCAGCACCGACGGGATGCAGGGATTTCCCCAGTAGGCATTCCAGTCCGCATTCAGAATCACCGAGAAAGATGCCGCTGAAGCCCCGGCCAGCGTTGCCAGTGCTCCCTGCCAGTTATACCGGGACCAGAACCGCCCCAGCATGCCGCAGACGAACATGCCTGACATCACGGTGGAAATCATCTTGGTGATATAGCTGATAATGTCATTCGAAGTCAGCGCGAACAGAAGGGCCATGCCAATGACAATCACCAGCGACAGACGGGAGTAAAACACCATTTTGTCTTTTGAGGGTACTTTGCCCGTAAAGAGGATAAAAATGTCACGCAGCATGATCGACACCCCGGCAATCGCATCCGAACTGGCGCTCGACATGGTGGCAGACAGACCCGCAATCAGCACAATCATTCCCACGGCGACCGGCAGCACGGTTGCGGCGACATAAGGAAACGCATAGTTCGCGTTGTTCAGTTCCGGGTTAATGGCGTGGGCAGACATCCCGATGACTGCCGGAATAATTGAGAAAAACAGGTAAAGTACACCGGACATGACGAAAGAGCGGCGAATCGTGGACACATCCTTACCCGAGTAAATACGCTGGCGGAAAGACGGCGTAGCCAGAATTCCGACACCGACCACCATCGCCAGCGACAGCGCAGGCAGTGCGCCCAGCTTTTCAATGCCGAGCAGGCTCACCGCTGCCGGATCCATGGCTTGATAGAGGTTTTCCAGCCCGCCGATCTGCTGAACGGAAAGTACCGCCATCAGAATAAAGCCGAAGAACAGAACAATCGCCTGAATCGTATCGGTCCAGACCACCGCGGTATAACCGCCAATGACGACATAAATGGTGAAGGCCGCAGCAATGACGATCTTGGCAGTATTCAGATCGATATCCGCGATCCACGCCAAATACAGGCCGCCGCCGAGAATATGGGCGCCCAGCCAGCCGATACAGGCCACGAAGATCAGCACACCCACAACGTTTTTCACCACCTTGTTGGCGCCAACATAGTAGGCCAGTTCTTCACTCATGGTCATGAAGTTCAGCTTACGGACCGGGGCAAACCACCAGGCCAGCAGTAAGATCCCCAGGGCACCCCCGATTCCGTATAACGCACCGGCCCAGCCGTTCAGGTATCCGAAACCGACTGCGCCCATACTGGAGCCGGTACCCACCATGGTTGCCACGGTCGTCCCCAGTACGAGGAACAATGGCAGGCCACGTCCGCCCAGCAGAAAATCTTCCCCTGATTTCTGCGAGCGGGACACAAGCCAGCCCAGCCAGATCATAAACACCACATATGCACCGAATCCGGTGAGAAAGAGTGTACTGTTCATTCCTTACCTCTTATAATCCGTCATTGCTTTTATTTGCTTGGGGATAAACACATTCGGTTATCCCGTGTATGACTGAAATTGACTTTGAATTTCAGTCATTTGCTTTTTACGGGCTGGTACTTTGCCAGCCCTTTTTCTTTGCTTCTGCCTGAGATTTCAGCACAGAAAAATTCTTGCAACAGATCCTGCAGGCTCAAGAGACAGCTGGTCCGTTCAGCGTATGACTGACCGAATCCAAGTCCGAGTTGTGGGCCGGATTAACGGCGATCCTCTCGGTAACAGGTCACATCCACTTCCACTTTGACGTCCACCACCAGATCACACACCATGCAGATCCGGGCTGGCGGATGTTCACCAAAAAACTCCTGAAAGACCTTGTTGAACGACTGGAAATAACGGGCATCGGTCAGCACCACTTTCACATGGACCACATCGGCCAGGCCGTATCCGGCTTCTTCCATAATATTGAGACAGTTCTGAATCGCCAGGCGTGACTGATCGACGATACCGCCTTCAACCACCTCGCCGTCTGTCATCGGTGTCTGGCCTGAAACATACAGGAATCCACCGGCCTGCGTCGCACGTGCAAATGGCAGATGCTGCCCGCCGGTGCCTGTCCCGCCTTCCACGCCGTAACGAATAATCGTCATGATTGTTTTCTCCAATTGAGGGCTGATTAGCCTTGTGACTTTGAATAATTCTGTGTGTGCTTCATCATTGATGCCGGGCCAGAAAGCGGCCATGACGTTCCGGGCTGACACTGCCCTGCTGATAGCTGATCCGGCCATTCACCATGACCAGTGCAATACCCTTTGCGGCAGTAATCGGGTGCTCGAAACTGGCAGCGTCCTCAATCGTGGCCGGGTCAAAAAGCACCAAATCCGCAAAAGCGCCTTCGGCGATGATCCCCCGGTCTTTCAGCCCGAAACGTCGGGCCGACATCCCGGTCATCTTGTGAACGGCCTGCTCCAGCGAGAACAACTTGCGTTCGCGGGTGTAGTAGCCCAGCACCCGGGGAAATGCCCCCCACAGACGCGGGTGCGGATGCGGGTCATTCGGCAGGCCATCAGAGCCCACCATGGTGAGACGGTATTTCAGTACCCGCTCGACATCGGCTTCATCCATGCAGTGATACACCGCCCCGGCCGGTTGCAGCGCTCTAGCGGCGTCCATCAGCGGCAGGTCCATCTCCGCCGCAATCTCTTTCAGCATCTTGCCTGCCAGTTCCGGGAACGCTTCTGACCAGGTAATGAAGATATCGATATCTTCTGTGACCTGATTAAGATCCAGCGTCGAGGAACTGGCAGAATACGGGTAACAGTCGCAGGCCACATCCTGACACTGCGCGGCAGATTCCATCCGGTCCAGCACTTCCACCGTCCGGCCCCAGTTGCCTGCGCCTGCACATTTGAGATGTGAAATCACCACCGGGACTCTGGCGTGCTTGCCAGTTTGGAATGCTTCGTCCATTGCATCCAGAATCTGTTCGAATTCAGTGCGCATATGGGTGGTATAGATACCGTTGAAAGCCGCCAGTGCTTCCGCCAGCGCCATCACTTCCTCAGCCGGTGCCTGTTTGGCGGAGGCATAAGCCAGCCCGGAGCTCAGGCCAAGCGCACCTTGCTGCATGGCCTGTTTCAGCAGGGCCTTCATGGCAACAATTTCCTGCGGCGTCGCGGCGCGACAGAGATCATCCATCACCTGATTGCGCAAGGTGGTATGACCCACCAGCGCCGCCACATTGACTGCGGGCTGCGCCTGACGTACTGCTTCGGCGTAGTCTGCAAAAGCCGGGTACCGGAAATCTTCCCGCTTGCCCAGCAGGTTCATGGGATCGGGCGGATCAGCAGCCAGCACTGCCGGAGACGCGCTGATACCGCAGTTACCGACAATCACCGTGGTAACGCCCTGGCTGATTTTTGGCAGACACTCAGGAAAACGGATCACATGGGTGTCGTCGTGGGTGTGCACATCAATGAAGCCCGGCGCCAGTACCTGATGACGGCCGTCAATCACCTGATGCGCGGCACAACCGGCAAGGTCACCAATCTGAACGATGCGACCATTCTGAATGGCAACATCGGCGCGGTAGGCATCCGCGCCGGTGCCATCAATGATGCTGACCTGGCGGAATACGGTCTCAAACTGCATACGTTTTCCTTTTCGTTCGTTTCTCGCATCCGCCACCTTCTTTCAGAATTGGCGGGCTAATCCCCCAGCGGCTGTCGATCTTCACCACCGCGGTGGCTGTCCAGCGCCAGTTTCAGCCGACGCAGGCGATCACGGGAACGGCGTTTCTGGCGCAGGGCCAGTTCTGTCGACAGCACATCAATCAGCGCCATCATGGCGTAGCGTGAGGCTGAGGGTTTATAAATAAAATCTGTTTCATCGGTCACCAGCGGCAGCACCACATCACTGACTTTTGCCAGCGGCGAGTCCGGCGCGGTAATCGCAATCACCTTAAGCCCGTACTGTTTGGCAATGGATGCCGGTTCGACCACTTCTGCGGTGTAGCCCGTCACTGACAGCGCTACCATCACGTCTTTACTGTCTGCGGTCGAGGCCACCATCCTGGCCAGCAAGCCGTCGTTATAGGCACTGACGGCAAATCCAATCCGAAACAGCCTGAACTGCAATTCCTGCGACATGATGGTTGAGCCACCGCCCATGCCGACCGACAGAACCTGCCGCGCGTTGAGCAGCATTTCTACCGCCCGGGCGACATCCGCTTCATTCACGATTTTCCGGTTGAGGTTGATGACGTTCTTAATCGACTCATACACCCCCTGAATGCCCGTTTCATCCGGGCTTTCATGAATGAACCGCTGTCCGACCGCCAGTGACTGCGCCAGCTTCATTTTCAGATCACGCACATTTTTACAGCCGACCGCCTTCGCAAAGCGGGTGATGGTGGCTTCACTTACCCCGGCTTCTTCTGCCAGTTCCGTGATGCTGGCCGTCGCTGCACTGCTCAGATCGTCCACCACCAGGCGGGCCACTTTTTTTTCTGCTTCTCTTAACTGTGGGAAGCACTCAGTAATTCGGGAAACGATGTCCACTTCAATGGTCACGGTGACCTTTCCTCTCTGGGTTGAATCTTAGTGAGACGGTGGGAATCAAACAGTGAGAAATCGCACAATTCACCACAAGATGTTTGATAGTTTCTAACATCAAGAATACTATCATCTCGCCACAAGCCTTATACATAAAGGGATAATGGCTATGTTAGGAGAATAACCAATGCCTCAAGCAAACAAAAAGCATGTTAGTAAATACCAAGAATTCGATCACAAAAACTTTCCGATTGGGACCAAGGGTGTCTGGGTCCATGAGAAAAGTGAGGGTCGGTACAGCCTGATTGACGAAGAAATCTGCCTGCCGGCAGCGGTCCTTCGCGAATCGGCGATTCACAATAACCTGAACTGGATGCAACAGTTCGCCAACCACCATCAGGTCAAACTGTCACCCCACGGCAAAACCACCATGACGCCGTCGCTCTTTACCGAGCAACTGCAGGCCGGTGCCTGGGGGATCACCGTTGCAACCCCCGCACAGGCTGAAACCGCAGCCGTTGCCGGGGCCCAAAACATTCTGATGGCCAACCAGCTGGTCGGAAAAGCCAATATGGCCCTGATCGCCCGGCTGATCCGTCAGCATGACGTCCGGTTCTATTGCTGCGTCGACTCCTGTGACAATGCCGCTCAGCTCAGCCGATACTTCTCAGCTGAAGGGCTGACCCTGAACGTCCTGATCGAATATGGCGTACCGGGAGGCCGCTGCGGCTGCAGAAACCACGAAGAAGCAGAAACTCTGGCCGGGTTTATTCAGGCGGCGGAAGGCTTATCTCTGCATGGCATTGAAGTGTATGAGGGCGTCATTCACGGCGCTGATGCAGAAGATCACATCCGTTTATTCCTGCGCGATGCCGTGTTGCTGGCAGAACAGCTGACCGAGAAAAAGCTGATCACGGTTGACCACCCCATCGTGACCGGCGCAGGCTCTGCCTGGTATGACATTGTGGCTGAAGAGTTTGCGGGTCATCCCCATCTGAATGCCGTCATCCGGCCCGGCTGTTATCTGATCCATGACACCGGGATTTACCAGGATGCCCAGCATCAGGTCATCGCTCGTGCGAAAGCCAATCAGGGATACGCCTGCGAACTGGGCGGGGATCTGGAATCAGCACTGGAACTCTGGACCTACGTTCTCTCCGTGCCGGAGCCCTGTAAAGCGGTGATCGGGATGGGGAAACGGGACGTTGCGTTCGATGCCGGGCTGCCAATCGTTGAACGCGGATTCCGGGACGGTCAGCCAATCACGGTCAGTGGTCTGGAAGCGACCGCCATCATGGATCAGCATACCTTTGTGAACGTCCCGGCCGGGACCGATCTGCGGGTGGGAGACATGCTGGTGTTTTCAACCTCTCATCCGTGCCTGACGTTCGATAAGTGGCGCTATCTCTGTATTGCCGACGACACGGACACCGTCGGCCGATTCGTGGATACCCGCTTCTGATCCACAAACAGCCATCCTACAGGATGGCTGTTTACCAGTTCGCCGTAGCGCCCAGCCTTCAGATCAGACGAGATTCACGACTTCCCTAACTTGCCCACAATGTAGTCCGCAAACAAACTCACTTTGGCCGGAATATGGCGCGTCGCCGGATATAACATCCATAAATCACCGGTGTAGGCTGTTTCAAATTCCCACTCGGGTAAGACCTGAATAATCTTGCCTTCCGCAATAGCTCCTTCAGCAACAAAGACCGGCAAGCTGGCAATCCCGATCCCCTGCTCTGCCGCTTCCAGCCGCACCCGCGAATGATTAGCCCTGTACCGTCCGGTGACCGGCACCGTGATTTTGCTGTCTCCTTTTCGGAACCGCCATTTCGAATCCGTTTCATTCTCTCCCAGAGAAATACAGCTGTGGCCGGTTAATTCTTTCGGATGAACGGGCATCCCCCTGCGCTCCAGATACTCCGGAGATGCGCAGAGCACGTGCACAATCGGCATCATACTGCGTCCGATCAGCCCCTGCGGCGGCTGACGGGTGATCCGGAACAAAATATCAATTTCCTGTTCAATCAGATCCAGAGCCTGATCGTCCAGCACCAGGTGCACATCGATATCCGGATACAGCCGCAGAAATTCAGCAACGTAGGGATGAATAAGAGAATGCGCCACTGCTTTCGGAGCTGCAACCTTCACGACACCCCGGGCAGAGCTGTCCTGACTTTCACAGAGCGACACCACTTCTCTGGCTGCCTCGTCCAGTTGAAGACAGCGTTCATACACCGTTCTGCCCGTTTCACTCAGCCGCAGTTTCCGGGTCGTACGCTGTAACAGGCAAACGCCAAGCTGCTGCTCCAGCTGTTTGATGGTCCGGCTGACGGCAGAAGGTGAGACGCCCAGCAATCTTGCCGATTCTGAAAAGCTGCCGGTTTTCACCACAGAGACAAAAATTGCCATATCCTGCATCAGACCAATGTGCTTGTTGCTGCTCATGCTGCCTCTGATTCGTGCGTTATACGCAAAAGTTATTTGAATTGATGATGGATTATCATGCACAGTCCGGATGATTACAATGCTGCCTATCACAACAATTCCAGCAATTCACGGAAAGCGTTCATGGCATCTTCGATGGCAACACAAGCGTTATATCTCAGCACCAATCAGCTCTACTGTGAGGCCGAGCTTCTTGCCTGTTTTCAGGAAGATGGGCAATGGATCGCCGTGTTGGACAAAACCGTCTTTCATCCGCAAGATGAAGGGCAGCCCGGAGATACCGGCCGGATCATCACGCATTGCGGTGAACGGGCACAGGTTCTGCACACCCGCAAAGTGGGCAACGAGATTCAGCATATCCTTGATCATGCCCTGCCTACCGGCATGACGACCATGGCTCTGGATAAGGAAGCCCGGCAGTTACACAGTTGCCTGCACAGCCTGGGACATCTGATCGGTAACATTGGCCTGCAAAATGGCTGGCAACCGGTCCGAGCGAATCACTGGCCCGAGACCTGCCATGTTGAGTTCGCGCCACAGACACATGTCGTGGAGCTGGATGAACAGACCATTGCGCAGCACCTGGGCCGATTGATCGCTGCCGGACTTCCGGTTCAGATCAGTACGGATCAGACGGGAACACGCCGGGTCGGATTCGGCGGACTGAGCACTTTGCCCTGCCTAGGCACACATATCAGCAATACCAGTGAATTGCCTGCTGATATCCGGATTTCCACCCAGTTCCAGCAAGGGAACCTCCAGGTGCGCTACCACATTCCAGTGGCGGCCTGATTCAATAAGGATGTGAATAATGATCAATGAATACTGGCCGGAATTTCTTTCTCTGGCCCTGATCCATTTTATGGCCGTCGTGGCACCGGGACCTGATTTCGTGGTCACAGTCAGACAGAGCCTGAAATTTGGCCGCAGCCATGGTGTGATGACCGCACTGGGCATCGGCTGCGGGCTGGGCATTCATGTCCTGTATACCCTGCTGGGCGTGAGCGCACTCATGCACACCTCCGAGTGGCTGCTCATCGCTGCCAAAGTGCTCGGGGCAATCTATCTGGTTTATCTGGGTGTTCAGCTCTGCCGCAGCAAACCGGCCAAAGACAACGGACCGGCAACAGATGCAGCGAACAATCCGGATACCCCGGCGGAGACACAGTCGCTGAAACGGGCTTTCAGCATCGGTTTTCTCACCAATGCCACCAACCCGAAAGCCACCCTGTTTTTCCTGGCGGTCATGACCAATGTGGTCAGCATCGATACCCCCATCGCCGTACAGATGTTCTATGGCGCCTGGATGTGTTCCGTCAATGCGATCTGGTTCATGGGGGTCAGCGTGGTGTTTTCCGCTGAAAAAGCCCGGTTCTGGTTCCAACGGCAAATGCATCTGATTGAACGGTCTCTGGGTGTGGTCCTGATCGCTTTTGCGGCAAGGCTGGCCTTTGCCTGACCCCATTCGCCCGTCATTTTTGATTACACCTCCGGGATTACAGCGCCCGCCAATCGGTGTATGATTCGCCCCGCATTCGAGACGTGCAGGTCTGTCCATTCCCCCGGACAGACCCATTCACCAATAAGCACGCAACAAGCAAATTGATTGGGTAAGTCCAAAAGAGGATTGATATGGAATTGATGGATTTTGTTTCGGCTATCCTGTTCAGCCTGGGCGTATTAGCCGTAGCGCTGGCCGGTGGCTGCATTTTCAGTATGCTGACTGTCAGAAAAGAAGACGTTGAATGCGTCGTTGAAAAGCGCATTGAATTTGGCGTGTTCGGTGGTGCCTGCCTGGCGATCGCCGGTCTGATTGGCTATGCGCTGACCTGAGTCAGCTTCACAAACATCACAGAATCAACGGGCCGTCATTCGGCCCGTTTTGTTTTTCAGGCTTTCCCGTTCAGGCGGAAATGCCAGTTTTCCAGCTCACCTGTTTCCAGACGCTTGGCGATAGTGCTCTGCCAGCTCTTCGACAGGGCTTCACACGTCTGCAGCAGACGTAACTTATCCGGATTCATCGGATCGTTGAAATACCAATCCAGCACCCGCTTGACGGTAAAGCGCTCATCCCCGGCCTGAATCAGGACCAAAGGTGCTGTCGCACTGATAAAACCGGGCTGAATCACACGATACAGCCAGCCACAACGGCCAGTGGTCTGCATGGTTTCTGAAAAGCCCTGTAAATCCCAGCGACAGTTCAGTTTAAAACAAGGCGAACGCGGCTGACTGATTTCGATGATGGCTTCACCCCAGCGATACCGGTCGCCGATGCGGACATTGTCTTCCGTCATCCCCAGCGTACTGATATTTTCGCCCATCCCCGACGACACCCATTCGCGCTCAGGATACTTCTGCTGCCAGAAAGCATAATGCTCGAGCGGATACTGATGCAGCGCCCTTTCCGTACCACCGTGAAATTTCGGCTCGGCGCATTCATCACCTTCCAGTCCGGTCTCCGACAAATACATCCGGCCGGTCACCGGCTGCTTGGCCATCGCTGTGGTGATACCGTAATTCTGTGTCACTGTTCCTGTATACAGGCCGGTGAGCGATATGCTTGTCTCTGCTTTGATCAATGCTCGAACTCCTTTCCATGCAATCGAACAGTCACATTCAGGCTGTTCGCAATAAAACAATTCGCGTGCGCTTTCTGATGCATTTTGTCCAGGACTTCAGGGGAGACGTCAATCCCTTCCGCGAAGGTGATCTGCGGGTTCAGATCAATCACAGCCACTTTGGTTTTACCGGCGTCGTTTTGCCCCAATTCTGCGGTCACGCTGTCCTGATAGCTGGCAACCGGCAGACGTTTGAGATGCGCGATCGCCAGAAACGTCAGCATATGACAGGAAGACAGCGACGACATCAGGCTTTCTTCCGGATTGATTTTATCGGCACTGCCCTGATATTCCGGCGCAGACGATCCCTGAACCTGCTGGCCGCTGCCAAAGTGAATCTGATGATCCCGGCTGAATGCTTCTCCGGGCTGACTGTTGCCTTGCCAGATAACTTTTACATGAAAGCTCATCTCATCCGTCTCCTTACTGAAAAAACATCAATAAAGAAAAAGGCCCCCGACGGGAGCCTTTTTCATCACAATTCGAAATCACTGAGCGCGTCGTGATCAACCTGTCGCTCCAGAAACGCGACCAGATCATCATGCCCCCCGATATACCTGCCATCCAGGATGATTTGCGGCACGGTCCGCACGGTGGTGTTTGCCACCTGCTCAATAAAAGCAACCATCTCGGTCTTTTCCAGATCCTGACCCAGCACCAGTGTCGTGTAGTCTGTTCCACGTCCGTCAAGGATCGCTTTCGCTCTCACACAGTAAGGGCAGTTCGGCTGAGTGATCACCAGATTCTGAAACTGATGCAATGCTTCAATAGTCATGCGGGACATTCTCTGTTCGGCTTTACGGAAAGCGGTAAGATAATGCAAAGCCGCACCGGAGTAAAACCCAATTGACGAGCTTGTTGCTTTTATCACCATCAGGCACTGATCCGGATGGGAATCCGCCTGCGCCCGAAGCTTTCACCGAGCGTCGTAAACCGTCCGGCAAGCTGATAGCCGCAGTGCTGACAGCAACCTTTGTCGGTCAGTTCATAATCGCCCAGCGCATACCAGTTTCGCGCAACCACCTTCGCACCGCAGCCGGGACAGTAGGTACTGTCCCCTGCCTCATCAAAAATATTACCTACGTAGACGTATTTCAGTCCGGCATCCAGAGCAATCTGTCTTGCCCGTTTGACGGTTGACGGTGGGGTCGGCGGTTTGTCCATCATTTTAAAATCAGGATGAAATGCACTGAAATGCAACGGAACTTCCGGGCCGAGATTCTCCATGATCCACCGTGACATCGCCTCGATTTCAACCGGACTGTCATTTTCATCCGGGATCAGCAAGGTGGTGATTTCGAACCACACCCGGGTTTCATGACGCAGGTAGAGCAACGTATCCAGTACAGGTGCCAGATGCCCGCTGCATATTTTGTGATAAAACCGCTCCGTGAAGGCTTTCAGGTCGATATTGGCCGCATCCATTTTCTGATAAAAGTCTTGCCGCGGCACATCGCAGATATAACCGGCACTCACCGCCACACTGTGGATCCCGTGGGCATGGCAGGCGTCTGCACAGTCCATGGCGTATTCCATGAAAATGACCGGGTCATTATAGGTAAACGCAATGGAATCGCAGCCGTACTGCTGCGCTGCCCGGGCGATTTGCTCTGGCATTGCGGTTGACCCTAAGGTATCGATTTCCCGCGACTTGCTGATGCTCCAGTTCTGGCAGAATTTACAGCCCAGATTACATCCGGCGGTTCCGAACGATAAAACTGAGCTGCCCGGGTAAAAATGGTTCAGCGGTTTTTTCTCAATCGGGTCGATGCAGAACCCGCTGGAGCGGCCGTAGCTCGTCAGCACAATCTGACCATGTTCAGCCATCCGCACAAAACAGGCACCCCGCTTGCCGTCACGGAGCTGGCAATGCCTTGGACAGACATCGCAAACCACACGACCGTCATCTAACTGATGCCAGTGTGTGGTTGGCCAGCTCGCCGGAGGGCTTCCGGAAAGCGGGTCTGTTTGCATCCGGTGAGAATGCGCCATGGAGATGCTCCGCGAAATTAATCCTTTCTATACTTAAATATAGTTGGTCTCCGCCAGATCCCGCCTGATGTATCAGGCAGAGCCTGTGGCGTGAACCAATCACATCCTTCAGAACCAGTTCGGAGATAGAGGACCAGACGATGACCATTCGAGTCCCTGCTGTCGCCGGTCGGTTTTATCAGGCTTCGCCGCTGGAACTGAGCAAGCAGCTGAATCATTGGCTGATTGCCCCGGACGAAGTGACATCATTCCCCAGAGCACTGATCGTGCCGCATGCGGGGTATATGTTCTCTGGTAAAGTCGCTGCCAGGGCCTACCGGTGGCTGAAAAGAAACGGAAATGTGTATCAAAAAGTAATTCTGGTTGGCCCCAGTCATTACTATGCCTTTGATGGCTGCGCCCTGCCCGGTGATCAGTATTTCGCCACACCGTTAGGTGAAGTCCAGATTGACACGCCGTCTGTTGAAAAATTGTCACGATTCGATGATATTGCTATCTCAGATCATATACATGAGCTGGAGCATTGTCTGGAAGTGCAGTTACCCTTCCTGCAGCATTGCCTGCCGGCGTTTACCCTGCTGCCGATACTCACCGGAGATATTTCCCCGGCGCGTCTGGCGGAGATCATTGATCCCCTATGGCAGGACAACACATTGCTGGTCATCAGCAGTGATCTGAGCCATTACCACCCCTATGCAGATGCACAGGATATCGATCACCGGACTCTGAAAGTGATTGAAAAGTTCGATCCCAGCCTTTCCCCGCAACAGGCTTGCGGCTCAACCGGGATCAACACCTTGTTATTACTGGCGAAGCAAAGAGGCTATTACTTAACACAAATTGAATACAAAAACTCCGGCGACATGGAGGCCGGAGATAAGGAGAGAGTCGTTGGATATGTCAGTTACCTCGTGTCTTCCCCCAGAGAAACCGGCCCTGAATAAGGGAGAAATGACGCAGTTGCTGGATATTGCCCGGGAGGCGATCCGCAGCCATTTTTCCGATGATCTGCCGATGCCGCCGCAACTGGATCTCTACCACCGCAAGCTGCGGGCTAACGGTGCCTGTTTTGTCACGCTTGAAGTCGATGGTCAGCTCCAGGGCTGTCTGGGCACCGTCACGGCCAATGAGCCGCTGGTAATAGAAGTCCATAACAAAGCCAGAGACAGTGCCTATCAGGACAGACGATTCATGCCGCTCACCGAGGAGCAGCTGGATTCCCTGACCATTGAAGTCTCCGTACTCTCTGAACCCAAGCTCCTTTCAGTAGCTTCTGAAGAAGAACTGCTAGCCTATCTGGAGCAGCACAAGGTGGGTGTCATCCTGACAGAGCATTATTCTCAGGCCGTGTTTCTGCCGCAGGTCTGGGAAAAACTGCCAAAGCCTTCAGCTTTCATCAAAGCCCTGAAACAAAAAGCAGGCTGGCCGATGAATCACTGGTCTCCCAATGTCCGGGTGAAAACCTTTACGATCACTCAGATGAAAGGTAAATATTTCACGCCACTGGCGTAATGCCCGTCTGACTCGCTCTCCCGATCAAAAATGCTGGCCGAAGCCAGCATTTTTCGTTTCTCCGCGAAGACTACTGCCCGAACTGGTAAGTCAGGGTCAGAGAAGTCTGACTGATATCGTTGATGTCAATAAAGTAACGGTTGAACTTCACGCCCGCCAGCCAGGCCGGATGCAGACGATAATCGATCCCGACCGTCAGATAGGGATCAATCCCCCAGTCTGACGACTTGATCGTCTCCCCCTGATAGGTACTGCTGTAATCCACTTCCCAGCGGTACACACCACCACCGAGCAACAGCCGGAAGTCATTATCCGCCAGAACAGGATACCGGACATCCAGTGCGACCCCGGACGTCAGTGCCGGAGTCGCCTTAGACACTTGCTGATGATAATCACTGTCTGTCATACCATCGGGCGTCAGTGTCGCTTCCCCTTCTCCCTGATCCAGATAGCGTGCAGTGAACAGCCACTGACTGCGGGTTTCATAGCCGATCCCCAAGGACCAGGCCATATCGCTGTCATCCTGAGACACCGTGGTGTCGGCTGGCTGAGTATTGCGCTCACTGGCCTGACTGACCCCGATTTCCGCATCGACATACCAGGCGGCCTGGCTGTTGAAGGTCAGTAAGCTCAGAACCAGTGCGAGCACACGCCCGCCCCATCGACGCATCAGGCCAAAGCCGCCCAGCAGCAGTAACATCATTGCCGAGAATGTACCGGCACCCCGGTTTTTCACCACCATGCCCTCCTTGAGCGTTGTTGTCACCCGCGCCTGAGCGCTGGCTTCCAGTCCGGTTGCATCCTGAATCCGGTAGGTAATGATGCTGTCACCGGCATAACCCGGCTCCGGTGTGAAGGTTAAGGTCTGATCACCATTCACAGAGACTGTTCCCCGGTCAGCTACTGCCGCAATCACAGACAAGCTGTCACCATCCGCATCGCTGTCGTTCCCAAGGACCGCAATTACCACCGCCGTTTGATCGTCGGTCTGAACCGCATCGTTGACGGCAACCGGGTAATCACTGTTCAGCACCGTGACTTTCGCCTCGGCATTGGCCGTGCCGCCAATGCCGTCCGAAATGCTGTAACTGATGGTCGCCACCCCATAGAAACCGTTCGGGGCGAAATAGTGCACCTGATTCGACACCAGCGTGGCAGTCCCGAAATCGACCGAGGACGCCATCAACGTCAGCGGATCATGATCGGCATCCGTGTCATTAGCCAGCACATCAATGGTGATTTCACCATTCCGGTTCAGCAACAGACTATCGTCCTGCGCTTGCGGCAGCTGGTTTGCACTCACCGGAACACCAACACCACCCGGATCCATCACACTGCCATTCACCTGACCGTCATCATCATTCGGACCGCCATCCTGAATGGTCAGCTGCACACACCAATCCCCTTCGTGCAGACCAGCCTGCCACTCAACATCCCCCGGAGGAGGGCAGTAACCGGCTTCACCCGACGCGGAAGAGACAAAGTTCTGAGCATCGATAATGTAATTCACCCAACCCTGCGATTCCGTGTATTTCCGGTAAACCGCATTGGCCGGAATTGGCAGACGCTGCGGCAAAACCACCTGGTAACTTTGTCCTGCCACCGGCAATCCATGGGCAACAAAGTCAAAGACACCGCCGATATTCTGAGCGCCACTGTCTGACGGAATTTCATCGGTCTGCAGCTGCGCACCACCCAGTTTATTTCCGGCGACGGTCATCCCTTTGCGCAGACAAACGCCCGGATCCCCTTCGACCAGATAACGGTCAGAGACCACCGCCTGTTCCTGAACAACGTTACAGTCGGTGATCACATCCAGATAATCCGGGATACCGTCCGAGTCCCCATCGGAGTAACCTTCCTGATCATCCGGCAACAGGTCCCCGTCGCTGTCTCCGCTGCCCAGCTGGGCAAGCTGCGCAACAACTTCCAGATAAATATCCTGTTTCACCGACAGATTCGGGGAACCGTTATCCGTCACGGTCAGTGTCAGGGTGTACATACCCTGCGTTAAAGCGCCCGGTGCAAAAATGAACTGATGATCTTCAGTACTCAGGTTCGCCATGGCGCTGTCGCTGGCTTCCCACAGATAGCTGTGACTGTCAGCCGCGTTCGGATCCGTCACGCTGGCCGTCACGGTCACTGATCCTCCGGAAGCATCAATGACATGCCGGGATTCGGTGTCCTGCACAACCTCCGTCGATACTGACGGCGCAACATTTTCCTCCAGAATGCTGAGGAAATAGTGCGATTTACTGCCAAGGTTCACCGACGAAGACAGGCTGATTTCCAGCGTTTCTGTCCCTTCCGGTAACGCGTCACTCAGAACGTCGAATTCAATGATCCCTTCGGTGCCGCTCTGAATCACGACTTCACCATCGGTCAGCGTATGATCACTGCTGTCGCTGGTACCAGATACGGTGTAAGGCACAGTCACTGGGTACGCAGGTGCAGGACCGTTGAGATAGACTCGGACCTTTTGCGTCGTGCCTTCTGTGGCCTTCCCATCTTTGGCAATCGAAACCTGAGGATGCACAACAACCTGCTGGCTGGCCTGCGACTCACGACCGCTGGCATCCACGGCACGCCAGTACACGGTGTGTTTGCCCGGTTTAAAGAACGGTTTCCGATCGACCACAGACACCGCCAGTGCTTTGCCCTGACTGTCCGTGGCATTCGCAACGCCCAGGTTGACCCGGGTAAACAGGCCTGTCGCATTCACCTCAACATCCGCTGGTGCCTGAATCACCGGCGGCTGACTGTCGGCCGATTCAATCACCACGGTGACCAGACCGACCTGCTGATCGGCTTCTCCGTCACTGGCAGCATATTTCAGAGACAAGGTCCCCTGCTGAGTCGTAGTCAGAATTACCTGGCCGTTCTCAATGGAGGTAGTGCCCTTCTCGGTTGTCGCCCAGAGCAGAGACAACGGATCCTGATCAATATCACTGTCATTGCTCAGCACATCCAGCACATACCGGCCCTGCGCATTGGCTTTGAACTGATAGCTGTCCGAGAGAATGACAGGCACGTCATTCACAGGCGTCACCGAAATCGCCACCGTGTAAGTCGCAGAGACCAGCTCACCATCCGTTACCTGATAACTGAAAGTATCGGACCCGTTATAGTCAGCCTGCGGCGTATACAGCCAGCCGCCACTTTGTGCCGTCAGGCCGCTCTGTGCCGTCAGGCTGCCGTGCTGCGGCGATGCAGTGACCAGCAGGCTCAGCGAGCTGCTGTCCACATCGGTCATTGAAGGCACAATCGACAGCGTCTGATCTTCTGCCAGCGAAACGGTCAGGTTTTCCCCTTCCGGCGGATCATTGACGTTCACCACCGTGATATTGAAGGCTGGCAGAGACGCCGTTTCCGGTCCGTCACTGACACTGATGACAATCCCGCTGGTGGTTCCGACATGACTGTTATCCGGCGTACCGGACAGCTGCCCGGTCTGGAGATCAAAACTGGCCCATTCCGGTTTGTTCTGAATGCTGAAGGTCAGCGCATCCTGATCGATATCCGTCGCTTGCGGGATAAAACTGTACGCGCTGTCTTCAGAGACCTGATCCTGCGGCTGGCCGCTGATTTCAGGCGCATCATTGACGTTATTCACCGTAATCGTAAATGCCGGTAACGCTGT
This sequence comes from Photobacterium sp. 53610, assembly GCF_036409375.1. Classification (NCBI taxonomy): domain Bacteria; kingdom Pseudomonadati; phylum Pseudomonadota; class Gammaproteobacteria; order Vibrionales; family Vibrionaceae; genus Photobacterium; species Photobacterium sp. 53610. The sequence continues at coordinate 1,433,852 of NZ_JAXOFS010000001.1, forward strand.
GGTTTTATCACCGTCACTCACACTGATGATCACATTGGTGTATTGGCCCACAGCATCATTATCCGGCACGCCAGACAACCGTCCGGTCTGAGGATCAAAACTGGCCCAGGCCGGCATATTGGTAATGCTGAAAGTTAACCCGTCATTTTCGATATCCGATGCTGTTGGCTGGAATTCATAGCTCTGGTCCTGATCCACACTCAGCGAAGGTGTCCCACTGATGGTTGGCGCATCATTGACCGTTTCCACCGTCACAGACACCGTGGCCGTATTCGATGCACTGCCTTCGTTATCATCAATCGTATACGTAAAGCTGTCATCTCCGGACTGATTGGCATCCGGGGTGTAACGCAGGCTGCCGTTGCCCAGATCCAGCAACTGGCCAAACTGAGGCGGCGTCAGAATCTGAATCGAATTCAGATCCAGTGAACCATCCAGATCGCTGTCGTTGGCAATCACCGAAATATCAACCGCCGTGTCTTCCTGCGTCGTCGACTGGTCATCATTGGCGACCGGCGCATCATTCACCGCCTGAACCGTCATGGTCACAGTGGCTATATTCGATACCGCGCCCTGATCATCGCTTACCTGATAAGTAAACTGATCTTCACCGCTGAAATTCAGCGCCGGGGTATACACGACGGCCCCGTTGCTGCCCACACTCACACTGCCCTGCGCTGGTTGAGTGACAATCACTAAGGAATTTGCCTGAATCGTGCCGTCGATATCCTGATCATTCCCGAGGACATTTACCGTATGCGGCGTGTCTTCCAGCAACGTTGCCGTGTCATCTGCCACAATCGGCGCATCATTCACACTGGCCACAGTGACCGTCACCGTCGCTGGCAATGACGTCGCACCCAGGTCATCCTGGACCACATAAGTGAAGCTATCATTGCCGAAGTAATTGGCATTTGGTGTATAGGTCACCTTGCCATCGGTGGCGACACTGACCTGCCCTTTTTGCGGCTGAGTAATCACCTGGACAGTGTCTTGCGCCAGTGAACCGTCAATATCACTGTCGTTCGCCAGCACATCCACAACACCGCTTTCATCTTCATCGACTGCCAGCGTATCGGCCACGGTCTGAGGCGCATCATTGACACCTGCGACGTTAATGGTCACCAAAGCGGCGTTAGAAACCAGCCCGGTGCTGTCCTCCACGGTATAAGTCAGTGTATCGGTACCCGCATAATTCGCTTCGGGCTGATACTGAATCTTCCCGTTATCAACACTGGCAGAACCATGCGCAGGCTGCGTAACGATCGTCAGCGTAGACGCCTGCAGGGTATCCCCGGCATCCACATCACTGTCGTTCGCCAGTACATCAAGCTCGACCAGCGTATCTTCATCCGTACTGCCGACATCCGCCGTCGCCACAGGCGTATCGGCAACCGGTGTGACCGTCACCGTCACCGTCGCAGCCGACGAAACCGCCCCGTAAATATCTTCAACCTGATAGGTAAAGGTTTCCGTACCCGCAAAGTTTTCATCCGGTGTATAGGTGATCGTCCCGGTGCCGGTGTTGATGCTGGTGCTGCCGTGCTGAGGCGCGGTCACCACAGTCACACTGGCCGGATTGAGCAGGCTGTCGGTATCGCTGTCATTCGACAGCACATCAATCGCAATCAGGTTATCTTCCGCCACAGATGCAGTGTCGTCAGTCGCAACTGGCTGCGCATTCGCGATTGTAAAGTTGAAGAAGGTTTCACTGCTGAATCCGGCAAATGCATTTCCGGCGACATCCGATAATGCATCATTCGTCATGGTGACATAATACGTGTGTGTCGGCACAAAGGACTGCGATGGCGATACCGTCAGCTGGTCACCCGAAAGATTCACTTCACTGTCCGTCATCGCGTAAGTAGCCAGCGTGGCAGACGTCGTTGCATCGACAAGACTCAGACTGCCCGCACCGGCCTGGATCGTTTCACTGAATGTAATCACCAGATGACTGTTATAACTGACATCCGTCGCATCATCTGCAGGGCTCAACGTGCTGATATACGGTGCAGTGCCGTCATAGGTCAGCACCAACTGTGTCGCGGCCAGGTTTGCGTTGCCATTCGGATCAGTGAACCGTCCGCTGGCGATATCCAGGGTGATATTCCCGTCTGTGCCTGGTGTCAGTGTCGCGGTATATGAGGCACCAGAGCCGGTAAAGTTACTGAGTGTACCGCCGGAGACTGTCACATCCCCGACCGAGAAGTCGCTGCTGCTTTCGCTCAGGGTAAAGGTCAGTGCCGCGGTTTCACCCTGTTTCAGGGCCGACTTATCGCTGGTGATGGTGATCATCGGCTGCAGCGTATCGACGCTGATAGAAAGCTGAGACGCGGCGGTGTTGCCGTTCCCCGCTGCATCCGTAAACACACTGGCCGCCACGTCCACCGTGGCACCGGAGGTACTGTCCGTATCCGGCGTGAAGGTCGCGCTGTAACTGGTGCCGCTGCCGGTAAAGTTCGACAGCGTACCGCCGGAGACAATGACATCCCCGGCCGCGAAATCGCTGCTGCTTTCGCTCAGGGTGAAGGTCAGTGCCGCGGTTTCACCCTGCTTCAGGGCCGCTTTGTCGCTGGTGAGGGTGACCATCGGCTGCAGCGTATCGACGCTGATGGCGAGCTGGGACGCGGCGGTGTTGCCGTTCCCCGCGGCATCCGTAAACACACTGGCGGCCACATCCACCGTCGCCCCTGCGGTACTGTTCGTATCCGGCGTGAAAGTGGCGCTGTAGCTGGTGCCGCTGCCGGTAAAGCTCGACAGCGTACCGCCGGAGACAATGACATCCCCGGCCG
>NZ_JAXOFS010000020.1:0-28798 GCF_036409375.1 Photobacterium sp. 53610
AGTACCTGGCTACGAACCAGGCGGTCGGAGGTTCGAATCCTCCCGGACGCGCCATCTTTTTAAACCCGGCCTCGTGCCGGGTTTTTTTATACTCTGAACTTTTCAATCCCCCCTCAATCCGACTGACCAGCGGCGCTGGTATTTCCGGGCAGAAAGCGGTAGTTTTGGCTGGCGTGAAGGAATTCCAACGGAATCAGAAGGAAAACAACACATGACATGTCAACAGCTTGCTATCTCGGCATTCGGCGATGCCAACTGTCTGAAATTGCAGTCTGCAACGTTATCCGCTCCGCAGGGAGAGCAGGTACTTGTGGCGATTGCATTTGCCGGAGTGAATCCGATTGATGCCAAAACCCGTGCCGGTCTGGGCTGGGCGGCGCAGCAGAACAAAGACAAACTGCCCTGGGTGCCTGGTTATGATATGGCCGGAACGGTTCTGGCTGTTGGCGAGGATGTGACGCAGTGGACAATCGGACAGCGGGTTTGCGGGTTCATCGGTTTTCCGCTGGATGGCGGGGCATACAGTGAGCAGATTCTGGTTGAAGCGAGTAGCCTGAGTGAAGTGCCGGACGGCGTATCACTTGAACAGGCCGCAGCCTTACCGCTTGCCGGACAAACAGCCTGGCAGGCGCTGGAGAAAGCTTCAGTGAAACCGAAAGAGCGCGTGTTAATTCTGGCAGGGGCGGGCGGCGTCGGCCATCTGGCGGTGCAGCTGGCGCATGTGAAAGGTGCTGAAGTGCTGGCGAGCTGTTCGGCAGAAAACCTGGCGTTTGTTGCTGGCTTGGGGGCTGAAGCCGTGAATTATCAAGCCGGCGATCTGAAGACGCAGATCCAGCCTGTTGATGTCCTGATCGATCTGGTCGGCGGTGACGTGGGGATCGTTGCGCTTGCTTGCGTGAAACCCGGCGGACGTGTTGTGACCGTGCCTACCATCACTGCCGAAGCGGTCAACGCCTCTGCAAAAGTTGCCGGGTTGCATGCGCAGGGCATGCTGGTCTCCCCATCGGTGACACAAAACGAACACATGCTGGCGATGCTGGCAAAGGGAGAGCTGCGTATTCATATTGCGGCTCAATTCCCATTGCAACAGGGGGCGGATGCCCATCGTCAGATTGAAACCGGCCGGACACGGGGCAAGGTTGTCCTGTCGATAAAAGGCTGAAGCATGGGATTGAGCTGGTCCGGAGAAGCCTTGTTGTGGGGGCTGTTTTTCTCCGGACTACTGAGTGCCACTTTATTGCCGGGCGGCTCGGAAGCGGGTCTGCTGGCAGCCCTCACACAGTCGTCATACCCGGCCTGGATCCTGGTTGTCGTGGTCACTGCAGGCAACACTGTGGGCGGGATGGTGAGTTTTTATCTGGGACGTTGCTTTCCTGATAAAACTTCTGAAGAAAATCAGAGTCATAATAAAGCTGTCCGCTGGATAAAAAAGTACGGGTACTGGAGTCTGTTGCTGAGCTGGGTGCCCATTGTCGGTGATCCCCTCTGCCTGGCTGCAGGCTGGCTGCGAATGCGCGCCGGACTCTGTGCTTTGTTTATTCTGGCTGGCAAAGCTGCGCGGTATGCGTTGTTAGCGCTGCTGTTTTGATTGATAACCCCAAATAGAAGGAAGGCGAACGTGCAAAAGCGGATTCTGAGCCTTGTGTTACTGGTCCTGAGCGGATGCAGTAGTCAGACGTCCCCCGAGCAGTCACAATCTTTGCCCGATGGTGTGCACTTTGTGGAAAGTGTATCGAATACCGGCAATGATGTGGTGATCCCTTATAGTAAGTACGTGCTGGATAACGGTTTGACCGTGATTCTTCATGAGGATGATTCGGATCCGCTGGTTCATGTGGATGTGACCTATCATGTCGGCTCAGCGCGCGAGCAACTGGGCAAGTCCGGTTTTGCCCATTTCTTTGAACACATGATGTTTCAGGGGTCCAAGCACGTCGGCGATCAGGAGCATTTCCGCCTGATCACTGAAGCCGGAGGTTCGATGAACGGTACGACCAACCGGGACCGAACCAATTATTTTGAAACTGTGCCTTCAAATCAGCTTGAAAAAGTACTGTGGCTGGAATCGGACCGCATGGGATTTCTGTTAAGTGCGGTGTCTCAGCACAAGTTTGAGATCCAGCGTGCCACGGTGAAAAATGAGCGGGGCCAGCGTTATGAAAACACCCCTTACGGGCTGGTGAATGAACGTATCGGCGAAGCGCTTTTCCCGCGGACCCATCCTTATTCCTGGCAGCCCATTGGTTATGTTGCAGATCTGGACCGGGTGGACGTCAATGATCTGAAAGCATTTTTCCTGCGCTGGTACGGACCGAATAATGCGACGCTGACAATTGGCGGCAACCTTGATAAAGCACAGACCCTGGCTTGGGTTGAGAAGTATTTCGGGGACATTCCGCGTGGTCCGAAGGTTGAGAATCCGGCCAAACAGCCCGTCAAACTGAATACAGACCGTTTCCTGACGCTGGAAGATAATATTCGTCAACCGATGTTGATGATGGCCTGGCCGACATCTTATAAAGGCGCGAAAGACGATGCCTCGCTGGATATGCTGGCGAAAGTCATAGGTGGCGGTCAGAACAGCATGCTGTATCAGGCATTGGTGAAAACCGGCAAAGTTGTTGATGCCGGGGCTTATCACGATTGTGGCGAACTCGCCTGTACGTTGTATGTGTACGCGATTGGGCAGAGTGGCGAACAGGGCAAGCTGAATCAAATTTATGATGATGTCAGTACGGTATTGGGCAGTCTGGCACAGCGGGGAGTCAACCAGAAAGATCTGGATGAAATGAAGGGTATGGCGGAAGCGTCAGCTATCTTTGGCCTGCAAAGTGTTCACGGTAAGGTAGCGCAGCTGGCGGCCTATCAGACGTTCTACGGCAATCCGAACCGTCTGGGAACTGAGCTGAAAAATCTGCGCGATCTTCAGCCGTCGGATGTTGAAGCGGTATACAAACGCTATGTTGAGAACAAGCCGAAAGTGGTGCTCAGCACTGTGCCGAACGGACGCACGGATATGGCTGCAGCCAAAGCGAACTATCAGCCTGCAGACCGGATTATTCCCAAGCACCAGCATCTGACAGACAACGAACTGAATTTGCGCGAACCGCAGCATGAAAGTTTTGACCGTTCGGTGATGCCGCAGCCTTCAGCGCCGGTAACAGCGAAGGTTCCAGAACTGTACCGCCTGAATCTGGCGAACGGGATTGAGGTGCTGGGCACCGATTACAACGAAACACCAACGGTTGAGCTTCAGATGGTGCTGCCTGCCGGTCGCCGCTATGAGCCTGCCGGAAAGAACGGACTGGCTGAACTGACCGCCGCCATGATGGCGGAAGACAGCCTGCGCAGCTCCTCTGAAGACCTGGTATCCCGACTGGATAAACTGGGCAGTACGATCAACTTTGACCCAGGCATGTACGGTACCGTCGTGTCCGTGACGACGCTGAAGAAATATCTTCCGGAAACCCTGGCGATCTTACAGGAGCGTCTGTTTGAGCCAGCCTTCAAAGAAGATGATTTTGCCCGTGTGAAACAGCAGGCGCTGGAAGGCCTGGTGTACGATCACCAGCGTCCGAGCTGGCTGGCCAGTCAGGCGACCCGGGAAGTTCTGTATGGCAAGACCGTCTTTGGCCGTCCTGCGGAAGGGACCATGGCGTCAATTCAGGGGATTACCCTCAATGATGTGAAAGCGTTTTATCAGCGTTTTTATACGCCCAACGGAGCGCAGATAGCGGTGGTCGGCGATATCCTGCCGTCTGAGCTCAAATCAGATCTGGCATTTTTGTCTCAGTGGCAAGGTGCCCCGGCGCCATCTTATGTGACACCGGTCGTTCCGTCTCAGACTCAGCCTGCTGTCTGGTTGATTGATAAACCGGGAGCGCCGCAAAGCGCAGTCCGTTTTGTCCGTCGTGGTCTGCCGTTTGATGCGACTGGCGAGCAGTTTGAGATCCAACTGGCGAATTTTAACCTCGCGGGGAACTTCAACAGCCGGATCAATCTGAACCTGCGTGAGGATAAAGGCTACACCTACGGTGCCGGCGGTTATCAGGTCGGTAACAAAGAAGTCGGCTCTTCTCTGTTTTATGCTGAGGTACGCGCAGATGTCACGCTGCCGTCCATTCAGGAAATGATCAAGGAACTGCAGAAGTACAGTCAGGACGGCCTGACGAATGAAGAGCTGGCCTTTATGCGCCTGGCGGTCGGGCAGCAGGAAGCACTGAGCTATGAAACGCCAAGTGATAAAGCAGATTTGCTGCGTCAGATCATGACATATCATCTGGACGATGACTTTGTGTCTCAGCGCAATACGCTGACGGCAACAATCAGCAAAGAGCGTCTGAATGCATTGGCTGAGAAGTGGTTTAATCCGGAAGACTATCAGATTATTGTGGTCGGTGATTCGGCGACATTATTGCCGCAGCTGAAAACGCTGGGACGACCTGTTCACCAGCTGACTCCAGAGCAATAATGACAGCATAATGATCTGATGATTCAGGTTATATTCAGTTGAAAATCCAAGCCGGCACCTGATGTGCCGGCTTTTCTTATGGTTGTTATTATCCCGGCAGGAAACCCTTTTCTAAATCAACAATAATCATGGTAATCAACCAGAATTATGATTACCCTAGCTCCCCTGTGATAGAAAGAATTGAGAAGAGCCTGATGGATTTTTCGCAAAGGTTAGAGAGAGTGTCGGCGAACCCACAAGCGCTGACACAAATCGGGCGCGGCCTGGAACGGGAAGCGTTACGAATTACCCCGCAAGGCAAGTTATCCCCCCAACCCCATCCTGCAGGCCTGGGTTCGGCATTGACCAATCAGTGGATCACGACCGATTTTGCAGAATCTTTGCTGGAGTTTATTACTCCGGTATCAAGAAATGTCGACGAACTTCTGTCTCAATTGTCTGATATCCACAAATTCAGCTACAGCCAAATGGGCGAAGAGATGCTGTGGCCAATGTCCATGCCTTGTTATGTCGGTGATGAATCGGACATTCAGCTGGCTCAATACGGCAGTTCAAATATCGGCCGGATGAAAACACTGTACCGTGAGGGACTGAAACGTCGCTATGGCAGTGTGATGCAAATTATTTCAGGCGTGCATTTCAACTTTTCCTTTCCGGACAGCTTCTGGGAGCAGCTGTTTGGTGAGCAAAGCGACAGCGAACGCCAGGCGGCGGTATCCGATGCGTATTTTGCACTGATTCGTAACTATTACCGTTTTGGCTGGCTGATTCCGTATCTGTTCGGTGCTTCTCCTGCGCTCTGTGGTTCATTCCTGAAACGGGATGCCGAGCATCTCAAGTTCAGCAAGACCGGAGCAGGTACTTACTTTCTGCCGCAGTCGACAGCACTTCGCCTGAGTGATCTGGGATATACCAATCATGCTCAGAGTGCGCTCAGAATTGGGTTTAATAGCCTGGAGCAGTATTTAGAGGGCCTGCAAAAAGCCATTCATACCCCTTCGGAAGAGTTCGCTGAAATCGGCGTCAAAGTCGATGGGGAACTGCGCCAGCTCAATACCAATGTGCTGCAAATCGAAAATGAATTGTATGCTCCGATCCGTCCGAAGCGGGTGACGCAAAGCGGTGAAAAACCTTCAGAGGCACTCAGTCGCGGCGGTGTTGAATATATTGAAGTGCGTTCACTGGATGTGAACCCGTTCAGCCCGATTGGGATCACTGCAGATCAGGTGCGTTTTCTGGATCTCTTCCTGATCTGGACCGTTCTGTCGCCTTCAGATGAAATGAATGACGCTGAACTGGCATGCTGGCGTGATAACTGGAAAAAAGTTGTGCTAGGCGGCCGCGATTCAGAACTGCAGCTTCAGATTGGCTGCAGTGGAGAACGTTTAACCCTGGCTGAGTGGGCGAAGCATGTGTTTGCTGAACTGGAACAAGTCGCGATTGTGATGGACCAGGCTCACGGCGGTGATGCATACCAGCAGACGCTGACGAAACTGGCTGGTTGGATTGATAATCCAAATCTGACGTTATCTGCACAAGTTCTGCGCCAGATTGAAGCGCACGAAGGCATCGGTAATTTCGGTCTGGAGCTGGCTGTAAGACATTCAGAATGGTTGAAGGCGAATGGCTACAGCCGTTATTCTCTGGCTGAGTTTGAGCAGGAAGCCGCGGATTCTGTAGCGAAACAGCAGCAGATTGAACAGTCGGATGTGTTGTCTTTCGAGGCGTTCCTGGCTGATTACTTTGCTGATCTGGAAGCGAATGCGTTTCGGGAAGCGTGAGCGGCGGATAAAAAAACGGGCAGCGACCTTGCTGCCCAATCAATAATTACAATTTCGCAGGGATGACGACAGTTTACACTGCCAGTCATAGTATCAGACCTGCCATTTTCACTTTGGTTCCACTTCAGGGAATGAAAAAATGCTTTTGGCGAAAAAAAAATGGCTGGCGCTGATACTGTTGGCTTTGTTAACAACAGGTTGTGCGACATCACCACCCAAAAATCAGGCCAATTTATGTGATATTTTTCGGGAATACCCCGATTGGTATGAAGATGCATTGGCAATGGAAAAGCGTTGGGGCACCCCGATTCAGGTCGCCATGGCCTTTGTGCGTCAGGAAAGTGCTTTTCGTCATGATGCAAGACCCCCCCGTCCTTATGTCTTCGGCTTTATCCCCTGGTTTCGCAGCAGCAGTGCTTATGGTTATGCTCAGGCACAGGATCCCGCCTGGGAGGACTATCAGCGTGCGACAGGGAGTTGGGGCTCCCGCTCCAGTTTTGATGACTCGCTGATGTTCATTGGCTGGTATACCGCGGAAACACAGCGCCAACTGGGGATTTCCAAGTGGGATGCGTATCATCAGTATCTGGCCTATCATGAAGGACGGGGCGGATACAGCCGGGGAACTTACCGGAGTAAGCCCAATTTGCTGCAGGTATCCCGCAAGGTTGATCAGCAGGCGAAATCTTATGGCTGGCAGCTCAAGCAGTGCCGGCAGGAGCTCGAAGAGAATCGCAGCTGGTGGCCGTTCTGAATGAAGGTGGCTGGCTGAGCAACAGGAAAGACAGGCAAAGGAGAAGGATATAATGCCATTACTTGATAGTTTTACGGTTGACCACACCAAGATGCATGCACCGGCTGTGCGTGTTGCCAAAACCATGCAGACGCCGAAAGGCGACACCATCACCGTCTTTGATCTGCGCTTCTGCAGACCCAACCATGAGATTCTGTCTGAACGGGGAATTCATACCCTCGAACATCTCTTTGCCGGTTTCATGCGTGCCCATCTGAATTCTGATCAGGTCGAGATTATTGACCTGTCCCCAATGGGGTGCAGGACCGGATTTTACATGAGCCTGATTGGTGCTCCGGATGAGCAGCAGGTCGCTGACAGCTGGCGGGCCGCAATGGAGGATGTGCTGAAAGTTGCTGCTCAGTCGCAGATCCCTGAGCTGAATGAATATCAGTGCGGTACTTACAGCATGCATTCATTGGAAGAGGCGAAGCAGATTGCACAGGACATTCTGGATCGGGGTATCGATGTGAACAAGAATGAAGAGCTTGCACTGCCAGAGAGCATGCTTCAGGAACTGAAAGTGAAATAGCTTTTCGGTGCCGGTTGGATGCAAAAGAAAAAGCCAGCACTGAAAAGCTGGCTTTTTTTCATTCTTAACAGGCTCTTATGATGGCGATCAGCCGGTTTTGCGAAGCTGAGTCGGCAGAATTTTGACTTGTTTGATCATGTTGTCGGAGATTTCCACGATTTCCATCTGGTAGCCTGCCACAGACACGCTCAGAATGCTGTCCGGAATATCTTCCAGGTGCTCCAGCAGCAGGCCGTTCAGGGTCCGCGGACCGTCAGTCGGCAGATCCCAGTTCAGGCTCTTGTTCAGTTCACGAATATTTGCAGTGCCTTCAATCAACAGGCTGCCGTCACTCTGCGGAGTAATTTCTTCGGCCAGAGTCGGGGAGATTGAAGTGGTAAATTCACCGACAATCTCTTCCAGAATATCTTCCAGCGTGATCAGGCCCTGAATATCACCGTATTCATCCACAATCAGGCCAATTCGCTCTTTACGGCGCTGGAATTTCAGCAACTGGATATTCAGAGGTGTGCCTTCCGGGATGAAGTACATCTTATCCGCGGCCCGCAGCAGATTTTCTTTACTGAAATCGTTCTTATCCATCATCAGACGGTAAGCTTCACGCACCCGAAGCATGCCGACCACTTCATCAATACTGTCGCGGTACAGGACAATCCGGCCATGGGCGGAGTGGCTGAGCTGGCGCACAATTGATTTCCAGTCGTCGTTGATATTGATACCGACGATTTCGTTTCGGGGCACCATCAAATCTTCAACTTTGACGTTTTCCAGATCCAGAATCGACAACAGCATGTCCTGGTGACGACGCGGGATCAGGCTGCCGGCTTCATTGACCACGGTACGCAGCTCTTCGGAGCTGAGCGGGGAGTCGTTCATGTTATCGACGCGAAGACCCAGCAGACGCAGGAATCCATTGGTGATCCCGTTGACGAACAAGACCAGCGGATACATTAATTTCATCAGCAGCTGGAGCAAGATACTGCTGGAATAGGCAACTTTCTCAGGATACAAAGCGGCCAGTGTTTTCGGAGTCACTTCTGCAAAGACCAGTACCGCCATGGTGAGCGCACCGGTGGCAATGGCGACACCGACATCGCCGTACAGTCGCATGCCCAGAATAGTTGCGATGGCAGAAGCCAGAATGTTGACCAGGTTGTTGCCGATCAGGATCAGGCCAATCAGACGGTCCGGGCGATTAAGCAGTTTTTCAACTCGCTTTGCCCCGCGGTGTCCCTGGCTGGCCAGGTGACGGAGTTTATAGCGGTTGAGCGCCATCATGCCGGTTTCAGAGCCGGAAAAATATCCGGAGATCAGGAGCAGTAATACCAGAATGGAGAATAAGACTCCCGTGGATATATCGTCCAAAAAGCTAGTTCCTTGTATCGCGGTGAATTTGTACTCTGTACTGAATCTGAGTATGGGTGTCAAGTGCAGGCTGGCAATTATACCAGCCCATGGTCAACTTTCTTCATGCTTAAGCATGGATCCGGTTATCTGGATTGTCATTAATGACCGATAATGATTTCTTTCACGAAGCGGCTGCCGAAGTACGCCAGTGTCAGCAGGAAAGCACCAATCAGGCTGAACCAGATGACTTTCTTGCCCCGCCATCCCTGACGATAGTGTCCCCACAGCATGACGCTGTAGACGCACCAGGCCAGAATGGATAACACTGCCTTGTGTGTTTTGCCCTGTGCAAACATATCCTGCAGGTAAATAAATCCGGTAATAAGCGTGACCGTCAGCAGGACATAGCCGACCAGAATAATCTTAAATAGCTGGCGCTCTACCAGCATCAGCGGCGGCAGATTCGGGTTAAATGCCAGCTTCTTGTGTTTGAGCTTGTAATCGAGCCATGCCAGCTGGATCGCATACAGCGTCGCGATCATCAGGGTTGAATAGGCAAAGAGTGCCAAAGAAATATGGAACAGGACCTGCGGGTGAGATTCCAGGTGTGTAATAAAGGCGCCGGGCAGAATGGCAGCCGCGACCAGATTGATTGCCGCAAAACTGTAAATGACGGGCAGCAGGAACCAGAGCCGCATCCGGAGCATTGCCACTGTGGTGATCACTGAAATAATCAGGCTGATCAGGGAAGCGACGTTGAGAATACTCAGGTTCTGGCCGACGCCGCCCAGAATCAGATCTTTCAGAAAAACGACATGCAGTACAATGGCCGCCGTAGCGCTGATCAGTACTGGTCGTGATTGAATGCCATTATTATGGCTCAGGCCGGGCACGATAAATGCCAGCGCCAGCAGATATAAACAAGCTGCAGAAAAGGCTATCAATATATCCATAACACCTGAAAAGTTCGTAACATCTGAAAAGATCGTAAATTAGGACTAGTGAGTATACCTTGTGAACGGATAGCACGACAATGATACAGGGGGATCAATCCTGTGGGACAGTGCGCACTTTCTGGTCCGGCTGCCTGTTTACCGGGACATCCGGCGCTGCTTTTGCACGGCAAAAGGTAAGATTTCTGACACAGGCAGCAGGTATGGCATGAAACCCGTTCACTGATTGCGGTATACTGGCACAAAATGAGTGCGTAACGAGCGAGTCACACATGTTTGACAATTTAACCGAGCGTTTATCGTCAACGCTGAAAAATATCAGCGGCCGTGGCCGTCTGACCGAGGACAACATCAAAGAGACCCTGCGCGAAGTGCGTATGGCATTGCTGGAGGCCGATGTTGCCTTGCCGGTTGTCCGGGATTTCGTCAAGCGCGTCAAAGAGCGTGCTGTCGGAACAGAAGTCTCCAAGAGTCTGACACCAGGCCAGGAATTTATCAAAATCGTTCAGGCGGAATTAGAAGCCGTCATGGGCGAATCGAACGAAGCTTTGGATCTGGCCAGCCAGCCGCCAGCTGTGATTCTGATGGCTGGTTTGCAGGGTGCCGGTAAAACCACCAGTGTGGGTAAGCTGGGTAAACTGCTGAAAGAGCGCCATAAGAAGAAGGTGCTGGTGGTGTCTGCTGACGTGTATCGTCCGGCAGCGATTAAACAGCTGGAAACGCTGGCAGCTGATATCGGCATTGATTTCTTCCCGTCTTCACCGGATCAGAAACCGGTTGTAATTACTGAATCGGCCATTGAGCACGGTAAGCGTAAATTCTACGATGTCGTGATTGTCGATACCGCGGGTCGTCTGCACGTCGACAGCGAGATGATGGACGAGATCATCGCTGTTCATCAGACGGCCAATCCGGTCGAAACCCTGTTTGTGGTTGATGCCATGACAGGTCAGGATGCCGCAAATACAGCTAAAGCCTTTAACGACGCTCTGCCGCTGACCGGTGTGATCCTGACCAAAGTTGATGGTGATGCCCGGGGTGGTGCGGCGCTGTCTGTCCGTCATATCACAGGTAAACCGATTAAGTTCCTGGGTGTGGGTGAGAAAACTGACGCACTGGAACCTTTCTATCCGGACCGTGTTGCCTCCCGTATTCTGGGCATGGGCGATGTTCTGTCGCTGATCGAAGACCTGGAACGTAATGTCGATAAAGAAAAAGCTGAGAAGCTGGCGAAGAAGTTCAAAGAGAAGAAAGGCTTTGATCTGGAAGACTTCCGTGGTCAGCTGCAGCAAATGAAGAACATGGGCGGCATGATGGGCATGCTGGACAAGCTGCCGGGTATGTCTCAGTTGCCGGGCAATGTCAAAGATCAGGTCGATGACAAAGTCTTTGTACAGATGGAAGCCATCATTAATTCCATGACGGCAAAAGAGCGTGAGCGTCCAGAGCTGATCAAGGGTTCTCGCAAGAAGCGGATTGCAGCAGGTTCCGGTACTCAGGTTCAGGATGTGAACCGTCTGCTGAAACAGTTTACCCAGATGCAGAAGATGATGAAGAAAATGCAGAAGGGCGGCATGAAGAATATGATGCGCCAGATGAAAGGTATGATGCCGGGTGGCGGCATGTTCCCTGGGCGCTAATTGCTTCAATTGCTTGTTTTTTAATCTCGGGTGAGAATTTTACTGGTGAAAAAGTAGCTAAAGCAGTTGCATTCGCGAGTTGAAAGAGTAAAATTCCGAGGCTTTATTTGGCACGGGCCCCGTTTTTATCGCGGGGCCGATTTTATTTACAGTAATGCAAAGAGGACGATATGGTAACCATTCGTTTGGCACGTCACGGCGCGAAAAAGCGTCCATTTTATCACATCGTTGTTGCTGACAGCCGCGCTGCGCGCGACGGTCGTAACATCGAGCGTGTAGGTTTCTTCAACCCACTGGCAACTGGTCAGGAAGAGCGTCTGCGTCTGGACCTGGACCGTGTAAATCACTGGGTTGGTCAAGGCGCAACTGTGTCTGACCGCGCAGCGAAGCTGATCAAAGATGCTGCTAAAGCAGCTGCTTAAGATTAGTGAATGGGTAGAAGAGAAGCAATGAGTTCACACAACCAAGACCACGTCGTTGTCGGTAAAATCGGTGCCACTTATGGTATCAAAGGGTGGCTCAAAGTTTTTTCCTACACAGAACAAGCCGAAAGCATTTTCGCTTATCAGCCATGGCTGATAAAGATGAAAGGTGAATGGCAGACCTTCCATGTGGAAGCATGGAAACGTCATGGTCAGGGATTAGTTGCCAAGTTGCAAGGCCTGGATGTCCGTGAAGACGCCCAGGTAATGACCAACGCGGAAATTAACGTACCTGCCGATCAATTACCGGCGCTGTCAGATGAAGAATTCTACTGGCGCGAATTGATGGGGATGACTGTTGTGACAATCCAAGGTTACGACCTGGGTAAAGTGACGGACATTCTTGAAACCGGTTCTAATGACGTTCTAGTGGTCAAAGCCAACCTGAAAGATGCTTTTGGACAGAAGGAACGTTTAATTCCGTTCCTCGATGAGCAGGTCATCAAGTCGATTGATCGCACTGCTCAACGGATCGAAGTTGACTGGGATCCTGGGTTTTAACCTTTTCAGTAAGAGCGAAAAGAACCATGCGGATAGGAATAATCAGCCTATTCCCTGAAATGTTCCGGGCTATTACTGAGTTTGGGGTAACAGGTCAGGCGGTAAAAAAAGGCCTCGTGTCTGTAGAAACGTGGAATCCCCGCGATTTTACGCACGATAAACACCGTACGGTTGATGATCGACCATACGGCGGCGGACCTGGTATGTTGATGATGGTGCAGCCTTTGCGCGATGCCATTCATGCTGCCAGAGAATCTGCTCAGGGCCGGGCGAAAGTGATTTACCTCTCTCCTCAAGGCCGTAAGCTGGATCAGGCGGGTGTTGAGGAACTGGCGCAGAACGAAGATTTGATCTTAATCTGCGGCCGTTATGAAGGGGTCGATGAGCGCATTATCCAACAAGAGGTAGACGAAGAATGGTCTATCGGAGATTTTGTGCTGACGGGTGGTGAACTGCCAGCCATGACCTTAGTCGATGCAGTCGTGCGGTTTGTGCCGGGCGTACTGGGAGACTTTGCGTCAGCAGAAGAAGATTCTTTTGCGAATGGTTTGCTGGATTGCCCGCATTACACACGTCCTGAAGTGTTAGACGGACAAGCAGTACCCCCGGTACTGTTGTCTGGAAACCATAAGGATATTCGCCGCTGGCGATTGAAACAATCGCTGGGTCGTACCTGGCTGAGAAGACCAGAGCTCCTGGAAAACCTAGCTCTGACTGACGATCAGGAGTGCTTGTTGGCGGAGTTTATCCGCGAATACCGGCAAGCCATGAGTTAATTTAGTATCAGTTTATTCTAGGGTATATACCAATGAGTAATATCATCAAAGCTCTTGAGCAAGAGCAAATGAAAAAAGACCTGCCTGATTTTGCACCAGGTGACACTGTTGTTGTTCAGGTTAAGGTAAAAGAGGGTGAGCGTGAGCGTCTGCAGGCGTTTGAAGGCGTTGTTATCGCTAAGCGTAACCGTGGTCTGCACTCTGCTTTCACTGTTCGTAAGATCTCTAACGGTGAAGGTGTTGAGCGTGCATTCCAGGCTCACTCTCCAATCGTAGACAGCATTACTGTTAAGCGTCGTGGTGCAGTACGTCGTGCCAAGTTGTACTACCTGCGTGAGCGTTCTGGTAAAGCGGCTCGTATCAAAGAGAAGCTGGCCAAAAAATAATAACGCGACACGAAAGACGCGTATTGAGAAGCCCGCCAATTTGGCGGGCTTTTTTTATGTTTTCAGAAAAACCATCCTACAAATTCATTCACGCTTCTGATACTGACTATTTTCAGCACTTTACCTCTCAATGCTGTGTGGCTTTTTTCATCACTCCTCATCTAAAAGGGGGGGTACTGCTTGGTTTTAGAATCGAAGTCGTGAAGAAGGGAAGTATTATTCTCTGGTCGGTCTAACCTTGTGATGACGTGAGATCACCGTGTTTTAGTATCACGTAATTTCAGTTGAAACTTACGAAGGATAAAATAATGAGTGAAACATTGAGTGTTGTTGGCGCGTTCAGCCCATTTAAAGATCAATTGTCATCCGAAGCTAAGCTTGCTTTTGATGAAGCGTTTCAAGGCTTTGTTGGTGTGAAGTATCAGCCGGTCGCGTTCGCACAGCAGGTTGTAAATGGCGTGAACTTTAAGTTTTTCTGCAATGCTGAGGTGGTGATTCCGGGTTCAGTAACGTATCCGGCGATGGTGACCATTTATAAACCTCGTGAAGGCAGAGCATCTATTACCCATATTGCAAAAGTATTAGATTAATTCCCCTAAGCGCTCTTTCGAGAGGCCAATAAAAAAGCCAGCAAGAGATTGCTGGCTTTTCTGCACCCAGGCTGCAAACGCGTTTAAGCCGTGGTTGCTTTGGTATTTGATTTTACAGACTTCACTTCAGCTTCATCTTCAGTCAGGTCACCTTTCCCTTTGGAAATCATGATGACATAAACGGTAATCGCCAGGGAAGCAGCAATACCGATGATGGTTGAGGCTGTCATGGGCTGACCAAAACCCAGCGTGCTGTTATTCAGGATGAAGGTGATCACGACCGTTGTCATGAAGATTGCCGGAATCGTGGTTACCCAATGCAGCTTGTTATGGCGCAGCAGATAAGCCGATGCCGTCCAGAGCATCATGACCGCAGTGGCTTGGTTGGCAAAACCAAAGTAGCGCCAGATGATTCCGAAATCGACCTGAGTCAGGATGCCGCCAATGACGAACAGTGGGACGGCCATGAGCAGACGGTTGCGCAGGCTCTTTTGCTCCATATTGAAGTACTCAGCCAGAATCAGGCGGCTGGACCGGAATGCTGTATCACCTGAAGTGATTGGCAGAATGACGACGCCCAGGAAAGCAATCACACCACCGGCAACACCCAGCAGACCGAAAGAGGCACTGTAAACGACGTTGCCCGGCCCACCGTTTGCAACCGCGTCTGATAGGTTTTCAACTGAACCGAAGAAAGACAGCGCCAGCGCACACCAAATGAGAGCAATCACGCCTTCGCCGATCATTGCACCGTAGAAAACAAAGCGGCCGTTTTTCTCATTCTCCATGCAGCGTGCCATCAGCGGAGACTGTGTGGCGTGGAAACCGGAAATTGCACCACAGGCAATGGTGATAAACAGGGCAGGCCACAGTGGCATGTCTTTCGGGTTCATATTGGTCAGCATCTGGCTGATTTCATAGTCACCCAGCAGCGTGTAATCACTGGAGAATGCAATAGCTGTAATCAGGCCAACGGACATGAAGATCAGCAGGAAACCGAACAGCGGATAGAAACGGCCAATGATTTTATCCACGGGGACAATCGTTGCCACAATGTAGTAGGCAAAGATGACACCGACCATGGTTGACATGGAGACTGTCAGGTCAGTTTGTTCGTTCACCAGGTTGGTAATCATCCCCGCAGGGGCTGATACGAAGACCACACCGACCAGCAGCAGAAGGACAATGGCAAAGATGTTCATGAAGTGCTTGGCGCCATTGCCCAGGTAACGGCCAGACAGGCTGGGGACGGAGGCTCCGCCGTTGCGAACAGACAGCATCCCGGAGAAATAATCGTGAACTGCGCCGGCGAAGATACAGCCCAGAACAATCCACAGCATGGCTGCCGGGCCATACAGGGCACCCATGATCGGACCGAAGATCGGGCCGACACCGGCAATGTTCAGCAGTTGGACCAGGTAAACCTTTTTCTTCGACATCGGAACAAAGTCAACGCCGTCCTGCTTGCTGTAAGCTGGTGTCTGGCGCTTTTCATTAATGCCGAATACTTTTTCAATAAAAGTACCGTAGATAAAGTAACCGCCGATCAACGCAGCGACACAAGTCAAAAACCAGGCCATATCTGTGCCTCACTCTTGTAGGGTAATTAAGTTAGTGAACTATCAAGACTGGCATCTTAGCGGCTCACGAAACAGACGCACGGCCAAAATCCCTGAGTGGTTGTATGGTGATACTGAGTGGTCGATAAACAGATTAAGTGGTGGCTGTTCCCGGCGAGCGGTTGCGTGAAAGCCTGAGTGGCTGGCTGGAAGAGCCAGTGGCATGCTGGTGGGGGGGGCAATGGATAAAAGCCGGAACAGCAGGACTGTTCCGACTGGTGCGGACTCAGCTCAGGCCAAAGCGGTCTTTGATTTCTTTGAGGTAGCGACGACTGACCGGTACTTGCTGGCCGTGCAGAGTGGTAATTTCTGCCAGTCCGTTTTCCAGCAGCTTAATTTCACGAATGGCCTGCGGGTGAACCAGATACTGCCGGTGACACCGGATCAACGGGGTTTTCTCTTCCAGTATTTTCAGCGTCAGCTGCGTGGTCGCCCGGGTCTCTTTGGTGACGACGTGCACACCGGATAAATCTGAAAACGCCAGTTCAATGTCTGCCGGACTGAGCAGCAGGATACGGTGGTGGCCGCTGCAGGGGATCAACTCCAGCATTTCACTCAGCAGGGGCGTATAGTCCGGCTGACGCAGCTCCCGCTTCAGCTTGGTCAGTGTTTTCTGCAGCCGGGCCTGCTCGACGGGTTTCAGCAGATAGTCAAATGCATTGTCTTCAAAGGCTTTGATGGCGTAATCATCATAGGCGGTGACAAAAACCACCTTGGGCATGGTGTCCGGGTCCAGCATGCTGAGCAGCTCAATGCCGGTGATTTGCGGCATCTGGATATCCAGAAAGACCACTTCTGGTTTGAGGCTGTTGATCATCTTCAGCCCTTCAATCGCGTTGCCGCCACTGCCAATGATCTCAACACCGCCGCAATCCAGCAGCAGGTCGATCAGTTCTTCGCGTGCATAGGGTTCATCATCAATGACGAGTGCCTTCATCATGGGTGTCCGTTCTCCTTCGGCAGGCTGATGGTGGCCAGAGTCCACTGGTTCGGCTCCCAGCTCATCTGCAGGCCATACTCCTGGCCGTATTGATTCTTCAGTCGCTTGTCGACAATTTTCATGCCCAGTCCGCTTTCTTCACCGACAGGCTGATATAACCCGGCATTATCCCGGACTTCCAGGATAATGCGATCCTGTGCCTGATAGGCGTTGATGGTGAGCTGTCCGCTCTCCAGCAGGTTCGAGGTACCGTGCTTGATGGCATTTTCCACCAGAGGCTGCAACGTAAAGGTCGGAATCCTGATATTGAGCAGGCTGTCGTCAACCTTCACTTCAATCTGCAACCGATCGGCAAAACGGGCTCGTTCAATTTCCAGATAAGCATGTACGTGTTGCAGTTCTTCTTCCAGCGTGACGGTCTCGATATTTTGCTTCAGATTCCGCCGGAAAAACTGTGACAGGTGCTGGATCAACTGTCTGGCTTTATCCGGATCCCGCCGGATCACGGCATTGATGGTATTGAGGGCATTAAACAGGAAGTGAGGGTTGACCTGAGCCTGCAGCAGCCGCAGTTCGGCCTGAGTCAGCAGTGTTTGCTGGCGGTTGTATCGACCGGTCAGGATCTGGTTGGACAACAGTTTGGCGATGCCTTCGCCCAGCGTCAGATTGATGGTGGAAAACAACTTACGCTTGGGTTCATAAAGTTTAATGGTGCCAATCACCTCATGATTGCCGCCAATCAGCGGGATCACCAGTGCCGAACCGAGCTTACATTTGTCGTAGAGTGAGCAGCAGTATGGGACTTCATAGCCGTCGGCATAAACCAGCTCACAGTTTTCAATGGCCTGTTTTGTCTGGTCAGAAGAGATCGGTGTTCCCGGTAAATGGTGATCATCACCGATACCAATAAAGGCCAGTATTTTTTCACGGTCGGTAATGGAAACTGCACCCACGCCGGTTTCCTCATAAACGATGCGAGCAATTTGCTTGGAGTTTTCCTGATTGAACCCCTGACTGAGAATACCGACCGAGCGCTGGGCAATCTTCAGGGCCCGGCTGGAAAAGGCTGCGGAATATTTTTCGTAGATGGTTTTTTTGTCCCGGATAATGCTCATAAACAGCGCGGCCCCGACCGAGTTGGCGATTACCATGGGCAGCGCAATGGCGCTGACCAGGCTGTAGGCTTTGTCGAAGGGATCGGCCACCATGAGAATGATGACCATCTGAAAAATTTCAGCCACCAGGGTGATGGCAAAGACGGTCAGCGGGCGGAAAATTGCGTCGAAATTACTGCGACGGACAAAATAGCTGTGCATGATCCCGCCGATTAAGCCTTCAACCGTCGTCGAGATTGCACAGGCAACATCTGTAAACCCGCCCATACTGTAACGATGCAGGCCGCCGGTCAGGCCAACTGCGAATCCGACAACCGGCCCGCCAAGCAGTCCGCCCATGACTGCGCCAATTGCCCGGGTGTTGGCAATAGCATCTTCAATATGCAGACCAAAATAGGTGCCTAAAATACAAAACAGGGAAAACAGGACATAGCAGGCAAAGCGCTGGGATAACCTGCCGGACACAGTGGTGACAGGCATAAAGAGTGGTGTTTTACTCAACAGGTAAGCCAGTACCAGATAAACACTCAGCTGCTGCAGTAAAGAGAGGATCAGTTCCATGGTGGTGTCGTTTTTGCGAATGTGGCGGTTATGGTAGCGCTCTTTTGACGAAAGGCAATTCCATATACCGTGTGTAAATTAATATTTACGATTGGTATTTTTTCTTTACACAATCTTGCCCCATGAAAAATCAGTTGTTATTGTCTCTAACAGACAGGGGAAATCCTGTTGTAATTAAATTTTTACACCCAAGGTATAGCAGACTCAGGATGGCCCCATGCAGAAAGATGTGTTGAATAATGTCCATATTCAGGATGAACAAGTCCTGATCACGCCACAGCAGTTAAAGGAGAAACTGCCGGTCAGCGATACTGCGCTGAAGTTTATTGAGCAATCACGTAAAACGGTTGCCGACATTATCCATAAGCGTGATCACCGTTTGCTGGTGGTCTGTGGTCCCTGTTCTATTCATGATGTAGAAGCCGCGAAAGATTACGCCAGACGTTTTAAAGAACTGGCTGCGGAGCTTGGCGATCAGCTATACCTTGTGATGCGCGTCTACTTTGAAAAACCCCGGACGACAGTGGGCTGGAAAGGCCTGATTAACGATCCGCACCTGGACGGTTCGTTTGAGATCGAAGAAGGGTTGCATATTGCCCGCCAGTTGCTGATTGATCTGGTTGAAATGGGGATCCCGCTGGCAACGGAAGCGTTGGATCCGATCAGCCCGCAGTACATCGGAGATCTCTTCAGCTGGGCGGCGATCGGGGCCCGAACCACCGAATCCCAGACTCACCGTGAAATGGCCAGTGGTCTGTCGATGCCGGTTGGTTTTAAAAACGGTACAGATGGTAGCCTGGGAACTGCTATCAATGCGATGCAGGCGGCAGCGTCGGGCCACCGTTTTATGGGGATCAACCGCGAAGGTCAGGTTGCTCTGCTCAACACACAGGGGAATCCGGACGGACACGTAATCCTGCGCGGCGGTAAACAGACGAACTATGATTCCGTCTCGGTCACTGAGTGTGAAAATGAGATGAAAGCGGCGGGTCTGATTCCGGCCTTGATGGTAGACTGTTCGCATGCAAATTCTCGCAAAGATTACCGTCGTCAGCCGCTGGTGGCGGAAGATGTCATCCATCAGATCCGTGAAGGAAACCGTTCCGTGATTGGCCTGATGCTGGAAAGCCATTTGAACGAAGGCAATCAGAGCGCGGATCTGGATCGCAGCGATATGGCTTATGGTGTGTCCATTACCGACGCCTGTATTAATTGGGAAGATACAGAAAGTCTGCTGCGTCAGGCCCGTCTGGAACTGATTCCCTTCCTGCAAGATCGTATTCAATAACGGAAAAACAGACGAATGGTAGCTGAACTGAGCACGCTCCGAGATCAAATTGATGAAGTTGATAAGCAGATGGTGGCGTTGCTGGCGCGCCGTCTGGCACTGGTAGAAGAAGTGGGCCATGTGAAAAGTCAGCATGGTCTGCCGATTTACGCACCGGACCGGGAGGCTGCAATGCTGGCGTCCCGGCGTCAGGAAGCGACAGAACAGGGCGTACCGCCGGATCTGATTGAGGATATTCTGCGCCGTACCATGCGGGAGTCGTATGCCAGTGAGAATGACTCTGGTTTTAAATGTCTGAAACCGGAGTTGCGACCCATTGTCGTGGTTGGTGGTTACGGCCAGCTGGGCAGCTTATTCTGCCGTTTGTTTACACTTTCAGGGTATCAGGTTCGTAAGCTCGGCAGTCAGGACTGGGATCAGGCGGAAGAATTACTGGCTGACGCCGGTATGGTGGTTGTGACGGTGCCGATTCATCTGACGGAGCAAGTGATCCGCCGGTTGCCGAAGTTACCGGAAGACTGCATTTTGGCGGATCTGACCTCTATCAAGAGTGGCCCTCTGCAAACCATGCTGGAAGTGCATGAAGGGCCAGTCGTTGGTCTGCATCCGATGTTTGGCCCGGATATCAGCAGTCTGGCGAAACAGGTTGTCGTTTACTGTGATGGCCGACTTCCGGAGCATTATCAGTGGTTGCTGGAGCAAATTCAGATTTGGGGCGCCAGTCTCAACCGGATCAGTGCGATCGAGCACGATCAGGGGATGACGCTGATTCAGGCGCTGCGTCACTTCACTTCCTTCGTGTATGGCGTCCATCTCGCGGAAGAAGATCCACGACTGGAACAGTTACTGTCACTCAGTTCACCAATTTACCGGCTTGAGCTGGCCATGGTAGGTCGCTTGTTTGCGCAGGACGGACAATTGTATGCGGATATCATTATGTCGTCTCCGCAGAATCTGGCGATGATTAAGCGGTTCCATCAGCGTTTCGGCGAAGCCATTCAGATTTTGGAGAATCAGGATAAGGCCGCTTTCAGACAGGCTTTCGCTCAGGTTGAAAGTTGGTTTGGCGATTATGCCGGACGCTTCATGAAGGAAAGTCAGTCTCTGCTGCGTCAGGCCAATGACGCGGCTCACCGAGCCTGATACTGAAAATCAGGATCAACAGGATAAAAAAGAGGCCAGCATATCGCTGGCCTTTTTCGTTTTTCTACTCTGCTTAATCTTCCAGATAATCCACTTCTGCTGGTTTGACGTTTTCGCTTGGATAACATCCCAGGACTTTGATGAATCGGGTCAGTCCGGTCAGTTCTTCCAGCGCCTGCTGCATCACATCCGCTTTCAGGTTCGCTTCAACGTCCATATAGAACATTTCTTCCCACGGGTTACCAATGACAGGGCGGGATTCCAGTTTGGCCATATTAATATTGAGGTTACGCAGAACCAGCAGGCACTCCACCAGTGAACCGGGTTTCTGGCCGGTGGACATGATCAGAGTGGTTTTTGCCGGGATCAGCGGTGTCACATCCACGGCCTTGCGCGCGACCACAATAAAGCGGGTGTAGTTTTCATGCTGGTTTGCAATCCCGGTTTTCAGTGGCGTCAGACCATAGAGTTCGCCGCTGGAGGCATTCCCGATTGCCGCAACATTCGGCAGCTTTAACTCGGCGACCTGCTGCATGGCTTCAGCCGTACTGGAGGTGTACTCTTGCTTAATTTCCCCCATGTTATGGAGAAATTCGCTGCACTGCTGGTGGGGCTGCGGGTGAGAATACAGGGTGTCGATTTGTTCCAGCGTCGAAGGCACGGCCGTCAGCAGACTGTGTTCAATCGGCTGAGTGATTTCACCGACAATCGACAGGCTGGTGTGTTGAAGCAGATCGTAAACTTCATTGATGGAACCCGAACTGGTGTTCTCAATGGGTAAGACACCGTAATCGGCCTGGCCGGTTTCGACGACATTGACTACCTCACGGAAACTGGAACAACTCATTTCCACCAGTTGGGTCTGTTTCCGGCTGAAGTATTGCCGGCTGGCGAGATTAGAGTAGGAGCCTTTGGCACCGAGAAAGGAGACCCGAGCGACAGGCTGCAGGCTGTCTGGGTTCGTCAGTTTTTGCAGGTAGGCTTGCTGGAACAGCACAGAATCTTCAATGATGGTGTGAAAAATTTGAGTGACGTAGCTGGCATCAAGCTGATGTTCCTTGCCTTTTTCTATCAGTCGGATAAGCAGCGCCTGCTCTCTTTCCAGATCCCGGACCGGTTTCGTGGTTTTGATTTTACTTTTGGCCACTTCTAGGCTGAGCTGTCGCCGTTCGCCCAGCAGTGCCAGAATTTCATTATCAATCCGGGTGACTTCGCTGCGGATCTCATCCAGTGAGTGATAGCTTTTGGTCATGCTGCGTTCCTGTCTGTGCTGTGATTCTGATGATGCTTACAAAAAAGCCTCCCGGGTGGGAGGCTTGCTGTTCGTCTTTCGCTTATTTCTTGCGTAACGAGAGCCCCCACTTATGGTGAGCGAAAAAAGAAGCGAAAGAAAAACAGGGCGGCGTGAATCATATGTCGGCAGTACTCTGGTTGAAGGTGAATGGTCAACGTGCAGGAATCAACCTAGGGTGAATTATTGTGCTTGTCAAGAATAAATCGGCCCCGCGTTAAGCAGGGCCGTGTTGATTTGGGTTCAGGCTTCGAAATCCTCAGGCTCGAATTCTTCTGTCTGGGATGCGACCGGCTTCAGGCTGTGGGTTGCGCGACGAGATTCTGGTTTATGCGCTTGTTTGCTTAGCTGCCGCTCCAGTTTGTGGTACATGTCTTTAATCGCTGCATACATATTTTCCTGTTCAGAGGACGCTACAATGTTTCCTCCAGGAATGCCGGCTGTTGCTTCCACCTTGAAGTGCCGGTTTGGTTCTTTACTGATGACTGCGTGTTTGCCAATCAGTGGGACCTGAAAGCGCTCTAACTTACTGAATTTCTCTTCAATGCGCTCACGGATAGCAGGGGTGACATCAATGTTTTTGCCTGTGACTTCTACTTGCATAGTCTCTCTCCTGTTTTGCTACCCCTTGGTGGGTTAACTTCAGATTACTCTTCTGAAGAGGTAATAAAGTGATCTGGATCAACTTTGAAAAGTAAATTAATCCACCAATTTATTTATGTGACTTGCTCTGCTTTGTGACAAGAAAATGACGAAAAATCGCTTGTCGAGCCTCTGGTGATTACGGCAGTATGAAGTTATCTCTTGACTGGCGGCCAGTGCTGCTCAGGGGTTTTTTTCGGCCTTGAGACAGTTCCGGGAGAGGCCGAGCATGCGGCCGAGAGATGAAATTCAAGGTTGAGAAGAAGTAGAAAGCGAAAACATTCAGGAAAGCATTCAAAGAAAGAATAAAGAAGAACAAAGAAAGTAAATCATCAGTTGCACCGCACCAGATCAAAAACGGCAGCCCAGTGGCTGCCGTTTGTTGTATCAGGAGGGCTTAAACCGGATTCAAAGCAATGAGACGCTGGGTATGTTGTGCCGGTGTATCCAGCCCAAGTTTTTCATACGCGGTCAGCATCAATGGCAGCGATTTCTTCGCAGCTTCCGTATCCGGATACAGGTTCTGGATTTGCTGGCATCGATTAATTGCAGCAACCCACGCTTCCCGGCGGATATAGAAGTCTGCCGCCGCTAACTCATAATTCGCAAGGCGGTTTTTGAGGTATACCAAACGGGCTTTCGCATCGGCGGCAAACGGACTGCCCGGATAGCGTTCCAGCAAGCGTTTGAAGTCGCGGAATGCCTGGCGGGCTGGCTCCGGATCTCGGTCATGACGGTCAATGTCAAAGACGTCATGCATGAAGGAACGATCCTGCGCCATATGCGTGAGGCCACGCATGTATAGGACCCAGTCGGCTTTCTCATGGGTTGGATTGAGGCGGGTAAAGCGGTCAATGGTTGCTTCGCCCAGGGCCAGGTCATCGTTTTTGTAGTATGCATAAATCAGATCAAGCTGAACCTGCTCCGAATAAGCGCCAAACGGATAGCGTGAATCCAGGGTTTCCAGCCTTTCGATGGCTGTGACCCAGCTGCCACTTTGCAGGGCTTCCTGAGCACTGGCATAGAGCTCTGAAGGCGGGATATCCGGGACTACTTCCTCTGTACTTGAACATCCAGAGACAATAGCAGCGGCAAGAAATGTCGGGATTATCAGGCGTTTCATTGCGGCGTCAGTTTCCTTGGTCATAATTTATTTTTTTGATCCATTACGGTTTGAAGCGTTAACGGATACAATGACAGCTATTCATTGTCATTTTACGCAGCGTTTGAGCTTTAGTCTCAGGTATTTTAAAAAAGTTCTTTATGGCACAGCAAATAGAGTTAAGCAACACAGTAAACGATAGCCAGTTAGGTCAGCGTCTGGATCAGGCTCTGGCTGAGCTGTACCCGGATTATTCACGCTCCCGTATCAAAGACTGGATCCTCAACGGTAATGTCAGCATGAACGGTGAGGTGGTGACCAAACCACGAACAAAAGTCATGGGCGGCGAGTTGCTGACCGTTGTCGCTGAAATTGAAGATGAAGAGCGCTGGATTGCACAGGACATCCCGCTGAATATCGTCTATGAAGATGAGCACCTGCTGGTGATTAACAAACCACGTGACTTTGTGGTTCACCCGGGAGCGGGAACACCAGATGGTACTGTACTGAATGCATTGCTGCATCATTGCCCGTCACTGGCAGAAGTACCGCGTGCCGGCATTGTCCATCGTCTCGATAAAGACACGACGGGCCTGATGGTCGTCGCGAAAACCATTCAATGTCAGACCCGCCTGGTTCGCGCATTGCAGAAACGTAAGATTACCCGTGAGTATGAAGCCGTTGCGATGGGTAAAATGACCGGGGGCGGTGTGGTTGAAAAACCAATCGGCCGTCATTCAACCAAGCGTACGTCGATGGCTGTCCATGAGCTGGGTAAACCGGCGATCACACACTATCGTGTGGCAGAGCACTTCCGTGAGCATACCAGCATTGTGCTTCGTCTTGAGACGGGCCGTACGCATCAGATTCGTGTGCATATGGCTTATCTGTCTCACCCGCTGGTAGGAGACACTTTATATGGTGGTCGTCCGCGTCCGCCGCGTAATGCATCTCAGGAAGTGATTCAGGCTTTGCGCGCCTTTGACCGCCAGGCGCTGCATGCCCGTATGCTGCGACTGGAACACCCAATTACAGGTGAACTGATGGAATGGCACGCAGAGACACCGGATGACATGGTGACACTGGTTGAGATTCTGCGTCAGGACAAGATTGATCATCCAGAGGACGATTATTGATATGTGGATTACCCCAGACTGGCCCGCGCCTGCCAATGTAAAGGCGATCAGTACGACACGTTCCGGCGGAATGAGCCAGGGACCGTATGAAGGGCTGAATCTGGGGGATCATGTTGGTGATGAGCGGGCTGCCGTTATACATAATCGGCAATGGCTGCAACAACAGTTGGGCCTGACTCAGGCGCCGGCCTGGCTCTCGCAGACACACAGCACCATTGTTTTGGATATTCAGGTGCCGCTGAAAGATGTGCCGAATGCAGATGCCAGTGTGACACGTCAGTCCGGCATTGCTTGCACGGTGATGACAGCCGATTGCTTGCCTGTCTTACTGTGTGATCGTTCAGGGACGCAAGTGGGCGCGGTTCATGCCGGCTGGCGTGGACTAGCCGATGGCATTCTTGAAGATACCGTTGCCAGATTTACAGCTGAACCAGAACAAATTCTGGCCTGGCTGGGTCCGGCTATCGGACCAGCTGCGTTCGAAGTTGGCGGGGAAGTCCGTGAGCAGTTTATTGCCGGACAACCCGAAGCGGCTGCAGCGTTTCAACCACACGGTGAAAAATGGCTGGCGGACTTATATCAGCTGGCAACGCTCAGGTTGAATCGACTGGGAATCACGCAAGTTTTTGGCGGAACAGAATGTACTTATGCCGATCCGGCCCGCTTTTATTCCTATCGCAGGGATGGCGTGACCGGGCGTCAGGCCAGTTTGATTTGGCTGGATGAGTAAACAAAATTTTCCAATTTTCTAAAAGCGGCTTCAGGCCGCTTTTTTTATCTCCGCACAATTTATGCTTGAAAAGCACACAGCGCGTAACCATATAAAAGGTAATGACAAGGTCATATCAAGAGTGGAGGACTTATGCGTCTTGACCGGTTTACAAGCAAGTTTCAATTAGCGATTTCTGATGCGCAGTCGCTGGCTTTGGGTCGCGACCATCAGTATATCGAGCCTGTCCATCTGATGATGGCACTGATGAATCAGGACAGCAGCACAACGCGGCCGCTGCTGACTCTGCTCAATGTCGACATTACTCAATTACGTTCCAGTCTGTCTGAGCAATTAGATCGTTTGCCTAAAGTCAGTGGGATTGGCGGTGATGTGCAGCTTTCTCATCAAATGGGCGTGCTGTTTAACATGTGCGATAAGCTGGCCCAGAAGCGCAAAGACAAATACATTTCTTCTGAACTTTTTATTCTGGCGGCGGTGGATGACAAAGGTCCGCTGGGTGAGCTGCTGCGCAAGTTTGGTCTGAATGCCCAGAAAGTAGAAGCAGCCATTGAAAAGATCCGCGGTGGTCAGAAGGTTGATGATCCGAATGCGGAAGAAAACCGTCAGGCGCTTGAAAAATTCACCATTGATCTGACTGAGCGCGCAGAGCAGGGCAAGCTGGATCCAGTGATTGGCCGGGATGAAGAAATCCGGCGTACGATTCAGGTCCTGCAACGCCGGACTAAAAATAACCCGGTGCTGATAGGTGAACCGGGTGTCGGTAAGACCGCGATTGTTGAAGGACTGGCTCAGCGCATTGTCAATGGCGAGGTACCGGAAGGGCTGCGTCATAAGCGTGTTTTATCCCTGGATATGGGGGCATTGATTGCCGGTGCCAAATATCGTGGTGAGTTTGAGGAACGTCTGAAAGCCGTACTGAACGAACTGGCGCAGGAAGAAGGCAGCGTTATTCTCTTTATTGATGAACTGCATACTATGGTCGGTGCCGGTAAGGGTGAAGGTGCCATGGATGCCGGCAACATGCTGAAACCTGCATTGGCTCGTGGCGAGCTTCACTGTGTTGGTGCCACGACGCTGGACGAATATCGTCAGTTTATTGAAAAAGATGCGGCACTGGAGCGTCGTTTCCAGAAAGTGCTGGTGGAAGAGCCGAGTGTCGAAGATACCGTGGCGATTTTGCGTGGCCTGAAAGAGCGCTATGCGCTGCACCATCATGTTGAAATTACCGATCCGGCAATCGTGGCAGCGGCGAGTTTGTCGCACCGTTACATCTCAGATCGCCAGCTCCCGGATAAAGCGATCGATCTGATTGATGAAGCGGCATCCAGTATCCGGATGCAAATTGACTCCAAGCCTGAAGCGCTGGACCGCCTCGAACGTCGTATCATTCAGCTGAAAATTGAGCAGCAGGCACTGTCGAAAGAAAGTGACGATGCCAGTCAGAAGCGTCTGGCGGTACTTAGTGAAGAGCTGGACACGAAAGAGAAGGAATACGCGGAACTGGAAGAAGTCTGGAAAGCAGAAAAAGCGGCTTTGTCCGGGACTCAGCATATTAAAGCGGAGCTGGAGCAGGCCCGTACGGATATGGAAATTGCCCGGCGGGCTGGTGACCTGAACCGTATGTCAGAATTGCAGTACGGCAAAATTCCTGAGCTGGAAAGACAGCTGGATTTAGCGGCGCAGGCTGAAATGCAGGAAATGACACTGCTGAAAAACCGCGTTACTGATGCAGAGATTGCCGAAGTGCTTTCACGGCAGACGGGGATCCCGGTCTCGCGGATGCTGGAAGGCGAGCGGGATAAACTGCTGCGCATGGAAGAAGCGCTTCACGCCCGGGTCATTGGTCAGGATGAAGCCGTGAATTCCGTGGCGAACGCAATTCGTCGTAGCCGTGCGGGTTTGTCTGATCCGAATCGTCCGATTGGCTCCTTCTTATTCCTCGGCCCGACGGGGGTGGGTAAAACCGAACTGTGTAAGGCGCTGGCCAACTTCATGTTCGACAGTGATGATGCTATGGTGCGGATTGATATGTCTGAGTTCATGGAGAAACACTCCGTTGCGAGACTGGTTGGTGCGCCTCCGGGTTACGTGGGATATGAAGAAGGGGGTTATCTGACGGAAGCTGTGCGTCGTCGTCCTTATTCTGTGATTCTGCTGGATGAAGTGGAAAAAGCGCATCCGGATGTGTTTAACATTCTGCTTCAGGTTCTGGATGACGGCCGTCTGACGGACGGGCAAGGCAGAACGGTGGATTTCCGGAACAGTGTCATCATTATGACCTCGAACCTGGGATCGGATCGGATTCAGGAACATTTTGGTGAACTGGATTATGACGGGATTAAAGCAATCGTCATGGAAGTGGTCGGTCATCATTTCCGTCCGGAGTTTATCAACCGTGTCGACGAAACAGTTGTGTTCCATCCATTGGGTGACAAACACATTAAAGACATTGCCCGGATTCAGATTCAGCGTCTGAGCAAACGACTGGAAGAAAAAGGCTTTGAACTGAAAGTTGAGGATTCAGCTTTGGATCTGATTGCCAGTGCCGGTTTTGATCCGGTTTATGGTGCGCGACCCTTGAAGCGTGCGATTCAGCAATATATTGAGAATCCGTTAGCGCAGGATATCCTGTCGGGCAAACTCAAGGTTGATAAGCCGATTGTCCTTGCAGCAACCGCTGACCATATTACTGCCAGCCAATGAACCTGTAGCGTGTGTTGATAGAAAGCCTGCTGTATTCAGCAGGCTTTTTTCATGAACCTTCACTGGATTTGCTACGGAAATCGACGGAAAAATCGTGTTTTGTGTGATTTTTGCTCGGTTGGTTTTTTTTTATGATTTAGTGCTTGCTAAGGCGATCGAACTCTCTATAATGCCGCATCACCGACACGGAGAGCGGCGCTTCAGCCAAGACCGTATCGGAAAGCTCTTTAACAATTTGACCATGCAATCTGTGTGGGCACTCGACAATGATAC
>NZ_JAXOFS010000021.1:0-26217 GCF_036409375.1 Photobacterium sp. 53610
CCATCGGTGCGCCCGGGTGACCGGAGTTCGCCTGTTGTACACCGTCCATGCTCAGGGCACGGATAGCATTCGCAAGTACTTTACGAGAAGACATGTCTGCTCCAACTTCATTGTTCTTGTTTATCGGGGGAAGTATCAGCCATCCCTGACAACGGCAAATGTCGGTATCAGGCAAAGCGGAAGCAGATTCTCTCAAGGCATAACCCGGTAAGCAAACCAGAATCCCGGAATGATGAACCAGTAAAATTCACGCTTGCGATATAATCATCCAGACCTTTCACCGATGCCGCGATTAACGGAAGTATTTGGACAATCTATATCTAATTTCTACTTATTGTTGATTTTGATCCCATACAAGTTATTATAGCCGTCTAGACGGAGGTAGCTCTATACATACAGACTGATGAATATTCACTCAGACTGACTAATTTCACACCTCCGACCTCTTTTCAGTTTTTTCAGATAGTGAGAATACTCATGGCGAAACACCTGTTTACTTCTGAGTCGGTATCGGAAGGCCATCCAGATAAAATTGCAGACCAGATCTCAGATGCAGTCCTGGATGCGATCTTAGAACAAGACCCGAAAGCACGTGTTGCGTGTGAGACTTACGTCAAGACCGGTATGGTCATGGTTGGCGGTGAAATCACAACCTCTGCCTGGGTTGATATTGAAGAACTGACCCGTCAGACCGTACGCGAAATCGGCTACACCCATTCAGACATGGGCTTTGATGCCAACTCTTGTGCTGTCCTGAGCGCGATCGGTAAACAGTCTCCGGATATCAACCAGGGTGTTGACCGTGAAGACCCGAAAGAGCTGGGTGCAGGTGATCAGGGAATTATGTTTGGTTACGCAACCAACGAAACTGAAGTGCTGATGCCGGCACCAATCACTTATGCACACCGTCTGGTTGAGCGTCAGGCCAAAGTCCGTAAAAACGGCACTCTGCCTTGGTTGCGTCCGGACGCGAAAAGCCAGGTCACTTTTGCCTATGACAACGGCAAAATCGTCGGTGTTGATGCTGTGGTTCTGTCAACGCAGCACTGCGACAGCATTGAACTGCCTGTACTGCAGGAAGCGGTGATGGAAGAAATTATCAAGCCGGTCCTGCCATCTGAGTGGCTGAACAAAGACACCAAATACTTCATCAACCCAACCGGTCGCTTTGTGATTGGCGGTCCAATGGGTGACTGTGGTCTGACTGGCCGTAAAATCATCGTAGATACCTACGGCGGCGCAGCCCGCCACGGTGGCGGTGCATTCTCTGGTAAAGATCCATCGAAAGTAGACCGTAGTGCCGCTTACGCAGCACGTTATGTTGCGAAAAACATCGTGGCTGCCGGTCTGGCGGACCGTTGTGAAATCCAGCTGTCTTATGCGATTGGTATTGCAGATCCAACGTCTATCATGGTGGAAACCTTCGGGACTGAGAAAGTTTCTCACGACCTGATTGTTGAAGCCGTTCGCCACCACTTCGACCTGCGCCCGTACGGCCTGATCGAAATGCTGGATCTGCTGCAGCCTATCTACAAGAAGACGGCTGCTTACGGTCACTTTGGTCGCGAAGAGTTCCCTTGGGAAAAAACTGACAAAGCCGACCTGCTGCGCGATTACGCAAACATTAAGTAATCGCAGCCCGGCTGTTATTCTTACTCGTGAAAAAGGAAGCTTCGGCTTCCTTTTTCATTGCTCTTCGCTGTACCGTACAGCTCTTTCCGCTTTGGGACACCCATGTTCCAAAAGCATCAGAATCTGATCAAACCCAAATCAAAACAACATAAGAAACTGTTTCAAAAATACTTTTTAGTTTTTGAGCACCAGCAACCCAATCGCACCAAAAGCTGAACAGGCATTCGTGTGCAGCTTCTGAAGCTTTTGACCACTCATGTCCCTTAAGCTGATCGTGCCGGACAGACTGGAAAAAAAACACCAGACCTTTCATACTGTCCGCCTTGTTTTATGACCCGTCAGCTCCATGAACCCACTTCAGCAAGCCATCATTGAACGTACCCTCGCCTGCCTGCGGCTGGCAGAGCAAAAACTGGGCAGACAATTTCCGGATCCGGCCATTCGCTTTACCCAGCGCGGCAAGAGCGCAGGCAGCGCCCGGCTGCAAAGCTGGGAGATCCGATACAATCCGGTGCTGATGGCCGAGAATCCCCAGGCGTTCCTGGAAGAAGTCGTTCCTCATGAACTGGCTCACCTGCTGACATTTGCCTGTTATGGCCGGGTCAAACCCCACGGAACGGAGTGGCAGCGGATGATGACAGATATTTTTCATGTCCCGGCCCGAGCCACCCACAGTTTTGATGTTACTTCGGTCTCCGGACAAACCTTCTGCTATCGCTGCCAGTGCCGGGAACACCAGCTGACTCTCAGACGGCACAATAAAGTAATGCGACAGCAGGCGATATATCATTGCACTCAATGCCACCAGCCATTGCGTCCGGACCGCTGATGGCTGACGCCGGCGCGTCTGTCACACAAACACCAGCCGCAATTGGTCTTCCCCGCTTCCCTGACTATACTTTTCAACGACCTGAATGCCACAAGTGGCATACCCTTCTCAGGTTCAACCAGAATCACAGGTAAACATTGGCTCAGTCTTGAGCGGACCGATCCTCCCAGTCATGGGACTCACTCCAGAAGATACGCTGGCTTTGTTGCGGTTACCTGACACGGCATGTCAACCCAATGGAAACCGCCATGACGCACAAGAAAAAGAAAGACAAAGAGAAGCAAAAACACAGCAAGCAACAGGGTGAGCTGGTCAATCCTCAATATGTCCTGAAGAACATCGACAAAGCGCCCGATGCCAATGACGTCGAGTGCTGGACGGGCGGCGACCACTACGCTGACATCACGCTGGCCACTCAGAGACTGAAAGAAATGTTTGTCGAGATGGGGCAAAAGACCCGTATCGAACGCGGCCAGCAGCCTGCGGAACGTGCCGTTTTCCGCAAACAACACGGCATCGCCTACGGACATTTTGATATCCACCGGGATATTCCGGAAGCTCTGAAAATTGGTATCTTCAGCGGCAGCCGGTATGAATGTGTGCTGCGTTTTTCCAGTGACACCTCACCCAGCTCGCCGGATCTGCACACCACGCTGGGCGTCGGGATCAAACTGTTCGGGGTCCCCGGTCCCAAGCTGCTCGGTGACAGTGATAATGCCGATTTTATTATGCAGAACATCGACCGTTTCTTTGCCCGCGATGCGGCTCAGATGTGTGCCTTTACCACAGCTGGTGTCATTGACGGTGACTACCCGGCCTATCTGGAAAAACATCCCAAGGTCCATGAGATCATAAATGCCATGTCCAAAGTCGAGGCCAGTTGTCTGAGTGCCAGCTACTGGGCCATTCTGCCTTTCAAACTCGGCGACAGCCAGGTGGTCAAATACCGTCTCACACCGCTGGACACCTATCACGGCGCCCCCAGCAACAGCCGCGATTATCTGGCGCAGGATCTGCAAAACCGCCTGCGTCAGGACGAAAGCCGCTTCCTGTTTGAAGTGCAGTTGCGCACCGATCCGGCAACTATGCCGCTGGACGACGCTCAGGTCGTCTGGCCGGAATCTGAAAGCCCTTTTATCCCGGTCGCCACGCTCACGCTGTCAAAGCAGGAAATCACGGCCATCGGTCAGGCTGAGTTTGGTCGTAACCTTGCCTTTAACATCTGGCGCACCCTGCCTGAACATGAACCGCTGGGCTCCATTGCACAGGCCCGTAAAGTGGTTTATCAGGCCAGTGCCGACACACGCCATCTGGCCAACGGCCAGCAGATGAATGAGCCAGATCGCATCGACCCAAAGTTCACCGGCAACACCGATGAAGACAGCGACTGCATTGTCCGGGCCGCGATTTATCCGCCCATCGGCATTATGCGGGTCGGCGGCAGCGACGAATATTTTATCGGCCCGCTGGTCCCTAATCCCAGGCCCCGGCTGGAAGAAGATGCCTACCGGGATGCCCGTGGTCTGCTGAAACGTCAGGCGGCTCAGTTCCGGGTTTATGGTCTGAATGCTGCCGGCAAAGCCGTCAAAGAGCTGACCATGGACAACGCAAAACTCAAGTGGCACGTCCATCTGGCCAATCAGAAGTCCTCCTGGTACGAATTCCAGCTCGCGCTGGATATTCCGGAGGCCGAACATGCACCGCCTTCGCTGCTGCGCAACAACAATGTGGCTGATCGCCGCCGTCTGCTGATCGACGGCGGAGCCCGGCAACTGGACGAGGCCGGGGTAAAGAAAGGTCCCGAATT
This sequence comes from Photobacterium sp. 53610, assembly GCF_036409375.1. Lineage (NCBI taxonomy): Bacteria > Pseudomonadati > Pseudomonadota > Gammaproteobacteria > Vibrionales > Vibrionaceae > Photobacterium > Photobacterium sp. 53610. Next base: position 4,269 of record NZ_JAXOFS010000021.1, read on the forward strand.
TGTCGGCAAGTTCATGGACGAGTCCGTCTATCTGGGTGAGCTGAAAACCGATAAAAAGGGCCGCCTGATTGTCCTGGGCGGCAAAGGGATCTCGCGCAATATCAACGGCGATATCGCCATTACCTTTGCCAACAATGAAGGCTGGCACGATGATATCTCTGACGGCCCGGTCACTGCTGAAGTCGAATATCTGGGTGTCACCCTTCAGGTTGATCCTGCCTGGGTCGTCTGTGCGCCACCGGATTACGCACCCATGCAGAAATCGGTACGGACCATGTGGGATCTGATGCGTTCGGTAGCGGTGAACGCCGGAATGCTCACCCGCCCGCCCCGTCCGTCGTTTCGGAAAGATATCCTGCCGATCTTTGCGCGCATGACCAACCTGCAATGGGTCAACGCCGGTTTTGCCGCGGCTTTCGGTCACGGCGGTCAGTTCGACTACACGACACCGGCATGGCTCGCCAAGCTCAGCGATCCGTCTCCGGCCTATACCGAATTGCGGCGGACCATCTCCAATAACTTTCGCCGCTATGGTCAGCCCGGCGCGCAGGCCGCCCAGCTGTGGCCCTGGCTCTATGGCGATGCGATTACCATCCCGCCGTCAGGCTCTGAACGTCAGCATGCCACGCTGTCTGAGCTACAACTGGCGTTTCTGGATCAATGGGTGCAAGGCGACTTTATTCCCGACTATGTCGACCCGCAGATCTGCCCGCACGCAGCTGAACCCGATGACATCGACAAAGTCCCGGTGGCGGAACAGCCAGAGATGCTGACCCGGGGCGCGCTGGAATTCTGTCTTGCCGATGCCTTTCACCCCGGCTGTGAAATGACCTGGCCGATGCGTACCGCCGGAATGTACATGGCGCCGTTCCGCCTCAAGCATGCAAGCGAAGGGATCCGTAAAGACACCACCTACTACGGCCCTCTGATGAACAGCGATATCATCACGCTGGCGCAAGGGCCGCTGCTCGGCGGTCAGGTCCCGGGCGGGATCACCCGCTGGATGGCGATTCCCTGGCAGACCGATACCGCCAGTTGCCGCGACGGGTACACCTCCAAGTATGACCCTTACCTGCCGACCTTCTGGCCGGCCCGGGTGCCGAACAATATTCTGGATACCACCCGTTATCAGGAAACGCTGGACCCCAATCAGGATGAGCAAACCCGGATTCAGGCTTTCAATTACCGGACTGACTGGCTCGATGCCCTGCCCCTGTACGGTCAGCCGCCCACGTATACGGCACAGATCAACAGTATGATCTTCAATTTCAATCAGCTGGCCGTAGTTCAGGGCCGCCCGGGTGTTGCGGGTGATCCGAACTTCCCGGCCATAATGCAGGTGGGGATCACCGCCAAAGATCATGCCGTGAGTGAACTGGCTGACAGTGCAGAAATCACGGATACCGGCCGATTGCAGACAGTGGCTGAACTGGCACGGAATCTGGTGCCGGATCGCCACGGCCGGGACAACATTCAGCCGACGACACCGAGTGTCCGTTCACGCATTGATCTCGGTGTGATCGAGAAAGTCAGTCGCTTTGGCGTGAATTTCCCGGGAAAATTTAAATCGGACTGAGTCCTTGCACCGGGCGTGGCTGAACCCCACGCCCGCCTCACTGCAGGAAAAAATTTTGACGCAATTTATCCAGACGCAAATCGCAGTGATCGGCGCAGGGATTGGCGGTTGTATCGCCGCACTGGCCCTGAGCCGACATTTCGATGTTGTCCTGATCGACCAACACACTGAATGCCCGGCCAGAATCGGCGAATGTCTGCCTCCGGCGGCAGGCCGTATTCTGCGCGAACTCGGCCTGCTCGAAGCTTTCACCCGCCATCAGGCGCTGCATCTTCCCTGTCACGGGATCCGCAGTCACTGGGGCAGCGATGCATGTGTGATGAATGACAACCTCAGGAACCCGGACGGACCGGGCTGGCAGCTCGACCGTGCCGGGTTTGAAAACTGGCTGCGGCAACATGTGATGGCCAGCAACGTCCGCTGCCTGTGGCCAGCCAGACCTGTAGCGGTTCAGCAAGGTCGTGACGGCTGGTTGTTGCAGCTTCACGGAGAAACAGCTGAAAGCCGGTCTGCCGTACCCTGCCACTTTGTGATTGATGCCAGTGGCCGTCGCAGCTTCTTTGCCGCCATGCTGGGCATCAGACGTCTGGCACTCGACAAACAGGTTGCGATCTGGGCCAGTCTGGCGTGTGAGTGTGATGATCGCATGGCAACGCTGAGTGCCTGCGAATACGGCTGGTGGTACAGTGCCCGGTTACCGGGTCAGCGTCGGGTACTGGCGCTGCAAACCGATGCGGATCTGCTCAGACATGGTTTACATCTTGATGATAAACGCTTTTTTCAGATGGCCCGGACACAGAAAGATATTGCCGGGTTGCTTGCCGCCAGTCCGGCGCCGCAAAAACAGTGGCAACTGCACGGCAAAACCTCCGCCAATACCACACGCCTCAAGCAAGTCGCCGGATTCCGCTGGGCGGCCATCGGTGATGCCGCCTGCAGCTTTAACCCGCTGTCCTCGCAGGGAATGTTCAATGCCATGGCAACGGCCATGCAGCTGGCGGAACAGCTTGTGGATACCGGACTCAATCATCCGGAAGCACTGACTGCGCTCAGTCATACCCACAGCGCTCAAATCACATCAGTCTGGCAACGGTATCTGGAACATCACCGGCACTACTATCTGCAGGAACAGCGCTGGCCCGGCATGCCTTACTGGCAGCGAAGACACCATCTCCAACCTCTGGGAATTTGATGTCTGCCGCACCCAATTCAATATCTTGATGTTTTACACAGACATAACGTGAAACACTTCTAAATAAATTCGGTACTGATAACATCATCATCCCTAATATCAGTCACCGGATGTATCATGTTCACCAAGTTGAAATGGGTCCTGGCCGGCTCACTGCTGAGCCTCAGCCTCCTCCCACAGGTTGTCTACGCCAACCCGCCCGAGTCATTTGCCAAAGCCAAGAAGTTACTGGTCAAGATTTATCAGGACCACAACGAAAGTTTTTACTGCGGCTGCCGGATTGACTGGCACGGCAAGAAAGGTGTTCCCGATCTGGACAGCTGCGGCTATCAGGTTCGGAAGCAGGCAAAGCGGGCCAGCCGTATCGAATGGGAACATGTGGTCCCCGCCTGGCAGTTTGGCCATCAGTTACAATGCTGGCAGGACGGCGGTCGGAAGAACTGCCGGAAAGATCCGCTCTTCAACCGCATGGAAGCCGACATGCACAATCTGACCCCGGCGATTGGGGAGGTAAACGGCGACCGCTCGAACTTCCGCTTTACCCCTTGGAAAGACAATGAGGGAGCCAACTACGGCCAGTGCGACATCAAAGTTGATTTCAAAAACCGCCGGGTTGATCCGCCGCAGCGCGCACGAGGTGCCATTGCTCGAACTTATCTCTACATGGAGCAGGAATACCGATTCCGGCTGGCCAAAAACCAGCGTCTGCTGATGCAGGCCTGGCACAAGACCTACCCGGTCAGTGCCTGGGAATGTGAACGGGACCGCCGCATCGCTGGTATCCAGAAGCAGCATAACCGCTTCGTACTGGAGGCCTGCCAGCAGGCTGGTCTGTAGTTCAGAACAACGGCTGGGCTCTCCGGCTCAGCCGTCCTTTTTCTGCCCCGCAACAATCACTCGCGAAGCATTTCTTCCTGATACCGCCTGTGATGCTCCATCGCTGGCTGAGCACCTGAGAGCCGTTCAAACCGAGCTGACATTACAGCAGTCCGGGACTGACACCAGCCATCCCCGTAAGGTAAGTCAACCGGCGTTGCAGAAGTGATCGGCACAAACTCAGCTGTCAGGTTCTTCTGTAAGATCGCTTCTGACACCAGCTTGGCCCTTGGAGCCACCTCGTCCTGCGCCAGCCGGTTACGCTGCCCCCAGCCGAGAATCAAATCATCGCAATTATAATCCGACCTTGCCGGTACCGTCGTAAAGCCGACATCCGACACCACGCCATACTCGCGCCACATCATGTAGGCTTCAAACAACATGGCGACATCTTCCTCTGCGGTATAGTAACCATAGAATTCTGCGGCGCCGTCAGGCTCAAATGCGGCCCCGGCCTGTTCCGGCGTCAAAATTTTCTGAACCGAAGAACCGCCGAAATAGCTGTTGGCAGCCTGAGTCAAATCATCCGATTCAAGCGCATAGTCCTGGTTCAGTCTCTGATGAATTTGACTGGATTTATTCCGGTTGATGTTGGTGAGAATACTGGTCGATGCATCCAGGCTGCTGAGCAGCTCCGGCGGCAGAAAGTCATTGGCATGGGCCAGTTCATGGGTGAGTAATCGCAACAACCCCGGTTTGATTTCAGCAGCCGATCGCCAGGCGTTGCTGAACTCATTGTAGGTATTACTGTAAGTCACATATTCACCGCTGGCCGGATCAACATAACGCTGCAAAGCAATAAAGCGCTGGCTGTCTGAAAAACCGGACCGGTAATCATCCTGCTGATAAATATCATTCCATTCCACCACATCCCGCCACAGATAACGCGGATCGATATACATCCCGGCTGTCGCGCTGTGATAAAAAGACGGTCGAACTTCAAAGCTCAGCACAATGACATTGATCGGCTTAAACAGATTCAATACATCCTGCGGTAATTCCCGGACCACATCCATGAAACTGTCACCCATCCACGAATGTGAAACCAGCAATCGCCCGGCGATATCATCCGGAGTCAGATCGTCGGATGTCTGATAGCCCAGCGGGGCGATGTCCTGCATCTGACAGGACTGCCCCTGTTTGTAGATCACGGCACAGTCTATGGCAGATTGTGCGTAGAGGCTGTCTGCCAGATAAGGCTGCAAATCTTCCAGCCGCGGATCGCCACTCTGGTTCAGGCTTCGGTCCCCGGATTTACTACCGCCACAACCTGCAATGACCAGCATGGCTGCCGCAATGATGCTCAGCCGTTGTAATTTTTGTTTTTTTGACATTGTTCTTTGTGTGTCCCAAATGCAATCACGCCAGCAATCTAATTGAAAGTGCAATAGATTGCTTAATTTCTTCCCTTATTTTTGAGCTGAAACATTATCATTGAGCCGGATTTCAGTTCCAGGCTGTGCCGGATAGCCCATCACCGGCAATGTCGTCGTTTTTCAATCCGCCACAAGCAATGTTCGATACATTGTCATCAAGATTGATATACTGGCGCCAGACATTATCTTCACAGCCAATGAATCGAATATGAGAGTGCCACGTATTTTCCATCCTGAACCGCTGCCTGCAAGCGGAAAAGTGACATTAAGTGACGACGCCGCCAATCATGTGGGCCGCGTCATGCGCATGCAACCAGGTCAGGACGTCCTGCTGTTTGACGGCAGCAATGCTGAATTTCCGGCCGTGATTACCGAAGCCGGTAAAAAGCGGGTGGAAGTTGAGATCAGCGAACGCCGTGAAAACAATGTGGAATCCCCGCTGGAACTGCATCTGGGCCAAGTCATATCCCGGGGTGAGAAGATGGAATTCACCATCCAGAAGTCCGTTGAACTGGGTGTCAGCAGCATTACCCCGCTGATTTCTGAACGCTGCGGCGTCAAACTAAGCCAGGACAGATTTGATAAGAAACTATCCCAGTGGCAAAAGATCGCCATCAGTGCCTGTGAACAGTGCGGCCGCAACGTGGTTCCGGAAATCCGCCCGATCATGAAACTGGAAGACTGGTGTGCGGAAGAATTTGACGGCCTGAAGTTGAATTTGCACCCAAGAGCCCAATATTCCATTAATACCCTGCCCGCCCCGGTTTCCCGTGTTCGCCTGCTGATTGGCCCGGAAGGCGGTCTGTCGGAGCAGGAAATCAGCATGACCGAATACTACCAGTTCAGCGAAGTGCTGCTGGGCCCGCGGGTCCTCAGAACCGAAACCGCCGCCATGACGGCAATGACTGCGCTACAGGTTCGCTTTGGCGATCTCGGCTAACCAAGGAGAAACACATGATCAAATTGGGTATTGTGATGGATCCCATCCAGTCCATTAACATCAAGAAAGATTCCAGTTTTGCGATGATGCTGGAAGCGCAGCGCCGTGGCTGGGAAATCCACTACATGGAAATGGCCGACCTGTCACTGGAACAGGGGAAAGCGCTGGCCCGCACCCGAATCGTCACCCTGAAAGAAGATCCAAACGACTGGTTCACCTTCCATGGCGAGCAGGAAATTGCCCTGAGCGACCTGGATGCGGTCCTGATGCGAAAAGACCCGCCATTCGACACCGAATACATCTACGCCACCTATATTCTGGAGCGCGCAGAAGAACAAGGCACACTGATCGTCAACAAACCACAAAGCCTGCGTGACTGTAACGAAAAGCTGTTTACCGCCTGGTTCCCGGAGCTGACACCGACGACGCTCGTCACCCGGCGCGATGACAAGATCCGTGCGTTCTATGAAACGCATGGCGATATGATCCTGAAACCACTGGATGGCATGGGCGGCTCTTCGATTTTCCGTGTCAAACAAGGAGATCCGAACCTGTCGGTGATCATCGAAGCCCTGACCAACCACGGCCAGTTCTACTGCATGGCCCAGACATTCGTGCCGGACATCAGCAACGGGGACAAGCGAATTCTGGTGGTTGACGGTGAACCAATGCCTTACTGTCTGGCCCGGATTCCGGCAGAAGGTGAAACCCGCGGAAACCTGGCTGCCGGTGGTCGTGGCGAACCCCGCCCGCTGAGCGATACAGACCGTCAGATTGCTGAAGCCGTGGCGCCGGTCCTGAAAGAAAAAGGCCTGATTTTTGTGGGTCTGGATGTGATTGGCGACAAACTGACAGAAATTAATGTCACCAGCCCGACCTGTATCCGCGAAATCGAAGCCGCTTACGATATCTCCATCACCGGAAAACTGATGGATGCCATTGAACGTCGTCTGAAAGACGCTTAACCGGAACACTGTGCCTGAGTGTGTTGTCAAATATATAACCAAGGATTCTCTTGAGACTTCTGACAACACCTCGGCCAGACATACCATTTAAGCCAAATAGTCCTCATACTGTAACTATGAGCGCTTGTTGTAAGGACTGAATGATGAATCTCACCAATCATTTTCTGGTGGCCATGCCCAGTCTGCAGGATCCACACTTCAAACGCAGTGTGGTCTATGTGTGCGAGCACAACGACGAAGGTGCCATGGGTATTGTCATCAACCTGCCGATTGATGTGTCGGTCGGCAGCATGCTGGAACAGATCGAAGTGGAGCGTGAGCTGCCGCTGGCGCATCCGGACAGCCTGAAAAAACCTGTGATGATCGGTGGCCCGGTAGCTGGCGACCGCGGGTTCGTGCTGCATAACAGCAAAGCGAATTACAGCTCCAGTCTGGATCTGACTGATGAGCTCAAAATGACCACGTCCAAAGATATTCTGCCGCTTTTGGGAACGAAAGATGAACCGAGTCAGTTCTTGGTCGCCCTGGGCTATGCAGGCTGGACGGCCGGACAACTCGAGCAGGAGCTGGCTGAAAACAGCTGGCTGACCATGGAAGCAGACCCGGAAGTGGTTTTCGAAACCCCAATCAGTGAGCGCTGGGAAAAAGCCGTCGCCAAACTGGGCATTCATTCAGCCAATTTATCGACAGAAGTAGGACATTCATGAGCACATCACGCACCGTACTCGCCTTTGACTATGGCGTGAAAAGCATTGGCGCCGCGATCGGCCAGGAGCTGACGGGCACGGCCAATCCGCTTGCCGCGCTGAAAGCCAATGACGGTATCCCGAGCTGGGAAGCCATTGAAAAACTGCTCAAGGAATGGCAGCCGGATCTGGTGGTCGTGGGTCTGCCGCTGGACGTATATGGTGAAGAGCTGGACAGCATCACCCCACGTGCCCGAAAATTTGCCAACCGCCTGCATGGCCGGTTCGGTTGCCAGGTTGAGCTGCACGATGAACGCCTGAGCACAGTGGAAGCCCGTTCGGATCTGTTTGCCCGGGGTGGCTATCGCTCTCTGAGCAAAGGCAATGTAGACTCTCAGTCCGCGGTCGTTATCTTAGAAAGCTGGTTTGAACAGCAATACGGGTAATCGGCTTGTACTGATTTTCTCTGTACAGCCCTGAAGGCTTTTGGATCATGGGTGACCCAAAGCACTGAAAGCTGCACAACCCCCGAATCGAAACAGCCCCGGACACATGTGTGCCGGGGCTGTTTTTATTGCAGGTGAAAATACGAAGCTACATCTGTCCGGCGACCAAAAGAGCAAACGGAATCGCCAGCAGCAGACTGAGTGCCGTGCGGATAAACCAGACCACGACCAGACGCCCCACACTCAGCGGAATCGAAGTCGACAGGATGCACGGAATCGAGGCTGAGAAGAACAGGACACTGGACACACAAACCACCGCCGCCGCCATGCGAACCACCATATCCGCTTCACGCAGTAAGAGTGCCGGCAGGAACATCTCCGCCAGCCCGGATGCAGAAGCTTGCGCCAGCGCTTTCGCGCCCTCAATCCCCCAAATCGCGGTGAACGGATAAAACAGGTAACCCAGCCAGTCAAAAACCGGGGTGTACTTGGCAACCAGCAGGCCAATCAGACCCACCGACATAATGGACGGCAGAATGGCAATCGTCATCAGCAAACCATCTTTGATGGTCGACAGCATGCTGCTCCCCAGTGCCGGCGCCTGGCGCGCCACATCCATCCCGGTTTGATACGCCGTCTGCAGACGCCCGTCTCGCCCGGCTTCCGGTTCCGGATCACGAACCGACTCATCCATACCCCGGAGTGGCGGTAACCGCACAGTGATTGCCGTGACGATGAAGGTGATCACCAGCGTCCCCCAGAAATACAGGTTCCATACCGCCATCAGATCCAGCGTCTTCGCCACAATGATCATAAAGGTGGCTGAAACTGTCGAGAACCCCGTCGCAATGATCGCCGCCTCTTTCGCCGAATACTGGCCTGATTTGTATACACGATTCGTGATCAACAATCCCAGCGAATAACTGCCGACGAAGGAAGCAACCGCATCAATCGCTGAACGGCCCGGTGTCCGCCAGATCGGCCGCATCACCGGCTGCACCAGAATGCCAATCAGCTCCAGCAAGCCGTAACTGACCAGAAAAGACAGAAACACAGCCCCGACAGGCACAATCAGTCCGACCGAGATCACCAGCTTCTCGAAAAGAAACGGCAGCATATCTTTACTGTGCAGAAACTCAGGGCCTGCTCCGGTCACCGCCATCAGCGCGGCTGCAGCCCCCAGAACTTTCAGCACTGAGAATATTTTATCCGTCAGACTTTTCGACCACTGACCGGTCACAAACGGATAAATGGCACCCACGACAATCATGCCCAGTGCATACCAGGCCACGCCGCTGCCCAGCCACCCTTTGATCTGGCTGACCAGGTGATCCAGCGGAATGGTCGACTTTCCGTTCAGGGTGACAGGAATGAAAAAGAAAAAGATTCCGACAGCGCTGAGTACCAGCAACCGGAATCGCGCCAGGGTATCCGATATCCCGGCACGGGCCTGTGATTGTTCCATTTGATTGACTCCCTCTCCATGCTATTTGTATATACATATAAAGAGAGAACACTTCGCGCTCAAGATGGTTATTTTGAAATCAACGATGCGATCACAAATAATTAACAATGATGTCAGCAAAAGCCGATGTCTGTAGCCTGATCAGCTTTGGGATCATGGGTGCCCCAAAACTGAATAAGCTGTACAGGGAGCCGCTTGTACATTGCCGACTCTCAGTCAAAACGAATGGAGACTCCCGCTAAACTATGCCCGGATGCGGTCTGGCCGGATTGACCCAGTTTGATCATCAACCGGACATCGTTGGCAGAATCGGCATGGGCCAAAGCGTCCGCTTCACTGATCTTTCCGGCCTGATACAGGGCATACAAAGACTGATCAAAAGTCTGCATGCCCTGCTCTTTTCCCTTGGCCATCGTATCTTTCAGCTCATGCAGGGCATTTCTTCGGATCAGATCCGAAATTCTGGGGGTATTGATCATCAGCTCAAAGGCAGCATGACGCCCGGCGCCGTGACTGTCCGGGATCAACTGCTGCGCCAGGATCCCTTTCAGATTCAGGGATAAATCGAACAACAACTGCTCCCGCCGTTCCCTGGGCACCAGATGCAGGATCCGCTCCAGTGCCTGATTGGCATTGTTTGCATGCAGAGTTGCCATGCAAAGATGGCCGGTTTCTGCAAAGTTCAGGGCATATTCCATGGTTTCCTGGTTTCGGATCTCACCGATCAGGATCATATCCGGCGCCTGCCGCAGGGAGTTTTTCAGGGCGACTTCATAGCTTTCGGTATCCAGTCCGACTTCACGCTGGGTCACGATACAACGGTCGTGCTGATGAATAAATTCAATCGGATCTTCGACGGTCAGAATATGTCCGCTGCGGTTCCGGTTTCTGTAACCGGTCAGCGCAGCCATTGAAGTTGATTTTCCCGAACCCGTTGCCCCGACCACCAGCACCAGTCCGCGCTTTGCCAGCGCCATTGCTTTCATCGGCTCCGGCAGGGTCAGAGCGTCAACATCCGGAATCATGTTCTCGATGCGCCGGATCACCATGCCCGGCTGTTCCCGCTGCCAGAACGCACTGATACGGAAACGATGCCCTTCCCGGACCAGTGCAAAATTAGCTTCTTTCGTAGCCACAAACGTCTGCCATTGACTGGCTGACATAGCCTGCTGACACAAACGCTCAACTTCATCAGCGGTCAGGCAAGGCCCGACAGCACTCAGCTGACCGCTGATTTTCAGCTGGCAGGGTGCAGAAACCGTGAGATACAGATCCGATGCCTGATCCGCCGCCATTTGTGCCAGAATACTTGCAAGTTCCATAAGTCTTTCCTGTCTACAGCCCCTGAGTCCGCTCGGTCACCCGGAGCACTTCATCGGGTTCCACCAGCCCCTGTGCCAGCAGCCGGTTGACGGCCTGCTCCATGGTCTGCATTCCCAGACCGGCACCAGTCTGGATCATCGAATACATCTGCGCGACTTTGTCTTCCCGGATCAGGTTACGGATCGCCGGCGTCGCCAGCATGATTTCATGAGCCGCGACCCTGCCGCCAGCAGGACATTTCAGCAGCGACTGTGCAATCACCGCCCGCAGCGATTCCGACAGCATGGAACGGACCATCGCTTTGTCATTCCCGGGGAAGACATCAATGATGCGATCGATCGCTTTCGCCGCCGAGCTGGTATGCAGGGTGCCCAGCACCAGATGGCCGGTTTCAGCGGCCGTCAGCGCAAGCCGGATGGTCTCCTGATCGCGCAGCTCGCCGACCATAATGACATCCGGATCTTCCCGAAGCGCCGAACGCAGGGCATTCTGAAAACTGTGGGTGTCCCGGTGGACTTCGCGCTGATTGATCAGACAACGTTTGCTTTCATGGATAAACTCGATCGGATCCTCAATCGTCAGGATATGACGGTGGGAAAGAGAATTTATATGATCCACCAGCGCCGCAATCGTGGTGGACTTGCCCGAACCCGTGGCCCCGGTGACCAGTACCAGGCCGCGCTGGCTCCTGGCAATCTGATAAAACACTTCAGGAACACCCAGCGATTCCAGTGACGGAACCGTCACCGGAATTGAACGGAAAACTGCAGCGCAGCCCCGGGACTGCTGAAAGGCATTGACCCGGAAACGTCCGACATCCGGCAGAGCAAAAGAAAAATCAACTTCGAGGTGCTCTTCAAATTCCCGGCGCTGCGCATCATCCATAATATCTGTAATCAGCCGGTGCACCGTTTCATGGCTGAAAGGCGGGATACTGAGCGCTCTGACATCACCGTCCACCCGGATCATCGGCGATACCCCCGCAGAGAGGTGCAGATCGGAGGCATTATGCTTTACACTAAAGTCCAGTAGCTCGGTGATATCCATATATTTTCCCCTAAGAATCAATTATGAGTAGTATCAGACAAAACATTACAAAGGTCACTCAGGAGATCCGCGAGGCCTGTGAGAAATGCGGGCGCAGCGCGGATTCCGTACAACTGCTGGCGGTGAGTAAAACCAAACCGGTCAGCGCCATTTCCGAAGCCATCGCTGCCGGACAGCTGGCATTCGGTGAAAACTATGTGCAGGAAGGCGTGGATAAGATCCAGCACTTTGCTGCCACCGAACCGGATCTGGCCCTGAGCTGGCACTTTATCGGTCCGATTCAGTCCAACAAAACCCGGCCCGTTGCAGAGCACTTCGACTGGGTTCATTCGGTCGACCGCGCCAAAATTGCCCGCCGCCTCAATGAGCAGCGCCCGGACAATCTGCCGCCGCTGAAAATCCTGCTGCAGGTTAATACCAGCGGCGAAGCCTCGAAATCCGGCGTGGAATTTGACGAATTAGCCGCACTGGCTGCCGAAATTGTCTCACTGCCCAACCTCGAGTTACGTGGCCTGATGTCGATCCCGGAAAAAGCAGACGACTATGACAGCCAGCTCAGCGCCTTTACGTCACTGGCTCAGGCCCGGGACAGACTGCAACAACAGTTGCCCGAAACAACCCTGGATACTCTGTCGATGGGCATGAGCGGCGATATGGAAGCCGCAGTTGCAGCCGGCAGCACTATGGTCCGGATCGGCACCGCAATTTTTGGCGCCCGGAATTACAGTTAACGCCGCCTGAAAAGGCAGACGTTTCTCATCATTTTAGAAGGATTTTTTCATGGAACATCGTTCAATCGCATTCATCGGTGCCGGCAACATGGCCCGCTCTATCATTGCCGGACTGGTCGCCAGCGGTTATCCGGCTGAACAGATCACCGCAACGGCGCCCAGCGCTGAACGTCGTGAACCCCTGGCCCGCGATTACGGTATCCATACCGATCATGACAACCTGCGCGCAGCACAACAGGCCGATGTCATTGTCCTGGCGGTCAAACCCCAGCTGATGGAAACCGTGTGTCAGCCGCTTCAGTCGATTGATTTCAAAGATAAACTGGTGATCTCTATTGCGGCTGGAATTTCCGTCGCCCGCTTGCAGGAAATGCTGGCGGCAAAAGTCAGTCTGGTTCGCGTTATGCCAAATACTCCGTCACTGATCGGCAAAGGAATGAGCGGTATGTATGCCGGTGCTGACGTCAGCGAAACGGACCGTACCTTCTCCGATGACCTGATGGCCGCGGTCGGAAAAACCTGCTGGGTATCAGAAGAATCCGGGATCAATAGCGTGATTGCCGCGGCCGGCAGTGCACCGGCGTATTTCTTCCTGTTCATGGAAGCGATGCAAAACGAGGCCATTCGTCAGGGATTTGATAAAGACACGGCCCGAGAACTGGTTCAGCAAGCTGCTGCAGGCGCTGCAGGCATGGTGCTCGCCAACCCGGACACAGAACTGTCGACTTTGCGTGAACAGGTCACCTCGAAAGGCGGCACGACCGCCGAAGCGATCCGTACATTTAACGAAGCGCAACTTAGTGATATCGTAGCGAAAGCAATGCAGGCCGCTGTCAGCCGCGCACAGGAAATGGAAAAATTGTTTTAAGGTAACCTTATGAACTCAATTGGTTTTTTAGTCAGTACAGCGTTCGATCTGTACATTATGGTGGTACTGCTGCGCTTGTGGCTTCAGTGGGCCAGAGCGGATTTCTATAATCCGTTCTCCCAGTTCGTGGTAAAGGCAACCCAGCCCGTGGTTGGTCCGCTGCGCCGTTTAATCCCGTCAATTGGCGCGTTGGATCTGGCAACTCTGCTGTTTGCTTATCTGCTGACAATCGCTAAATTTGTCATCCTGCAATTGGTCCTGACCAAAGGTGGCGTGGCATTCAGCATTGATCTGTTCTGGATTTCAGGTCTGTCACTGCTCAAGGCCGCAGGAGGCCTGGTGTTCTGGGTTCTGCTGATCCGTGCCATTCTCAGCTGGGTCAGCCAGGGCCGCAGCCCGATTGAATACGTGATGCACCAGCTGACCGAACCGATGACCGCGCCAATCCGTCGCTTCATTCCGGTGATGGGTGGTCTGGATCTGAGTGTGCTGGTTCTTTTCATCGGCCTGCAATTTGCCAACATCCTGATCGGTGATCTGATTGGCCCGATCTGGTTCCAGCTATGACGCAGCAAGCCGTCAGTCAGGATAAAGCGGATCTGGTGATCCGCTTTTACGTTCAGCCCAAGGCCAGCCGGGATCAGCTGGTTGGCCTGCATGGTGATGAAGTAAAGGTTGCCATCACGGCACCGCCTGTTGACGGTAAAGCGAACAGCCATCTGGTGAAATACCTGGCCAAACAGTTCAGGGTTGCCAAAGGCCAGGTAGTGATAGAAAAAGGAGAAACCGGGCGGCATAAGCAAATCCGCATACAATCACCTCAGGTGATTCCGGATCTTTTTCGTCACATGCTGTGAATCTCAGCCTCGTACAGCTGGTCAAAGCAAGTCACTCTATACTATAAAGAATGCAGCAATATCCCCTTGGAGTGTAAGGTCTTATATCATGAGACTCATCTCAACAGGATTAAAGGACAGCCTTATGAAACAGTTACTTGTTGCTTTTATTGCTCTACTCGGCCTTTCCCTCCCCGTTCATGCCGAGCAACTCAAGAATATCGGCGAACTGGAAGTTCACTATTCCACCTTCCCTTCGACATTTCTGACCCCGGAAATCGCGAAGACTTACCGGATTCAGCGCAGCCGTTACTCCGCACTGATCAATGTCACCGTACTTGATACCACTGCCGAAGGAAAACCCGCCGTTGCCGCTGTGGTGAAAGGAACAGCGCGGAACTTGGTCGGCAATGAGAAGAACCTGACCTTCCGCGAGATCCGCGAAGGGGATGCCATTTACTATATCGCTGAGCTGTCCCATGCCAATGAGGAACGCTTTCGGTTCAACATTGACGTCTCACGTCAATCGACCCGCGGCAATATCCAGTTCGAGCAGACTTACTTCGCCGAATAAGCCTCCCGGTTCAGTGCGGGTCATTCCCCGCTCATCTCAAGCTCTGCCCGCAGAAAAAGAAGGATCCATTCCTTCTTTTTCTGTCTTTGGCTTTTGGGCTGCCTGTGGGTATCATAGGCCCCCCTCTCCCCAGCCACACAAACCAGGAGTCATCATGAGCAAACTCGTACTCGCAACCGGTAACCAGGGCAAAGTCCGTGAAATGGCTCACCTGCTTGCAGATTTTGGTTTCGAGGTGATTGCCCAGAGCGATATGAACGTCTCTGACGTCGCCGAAACCGGCACCACCTTTATTGAAAATGCCATCATCAAAGCGCGCCATGCCGCCAGAGAAACCGGTCTGCCAGCGATTGCAGACGACTCTGGTCTTGAAGTCGATGCGCTGAAAGGTGCACCCGGTATTTATTCGGCCCGCTATGCCGGCGAAGACGCCACAGACCTGCAGAATCTCGAGAAACTGCTGGTTGCCATGAAAGAGGTGCCTGAGGCAGAGCGAACCGCGCGTTTCCATTGTGTGCTGGTGATGATGCGCCATGCTGACGATCCGACCCCGCTGGTTTGCCATGGCACCTGGGAAGGGCGTATTCTGACGGAAGCCCGTGGTGAAAACGGCTTCGGTTACGATCCGGTTTTCTGGGTACCGGAAGAAAACTGCGCTTCAGCCGAACTGGCTGCTGAGCGTAAGAAACAACTGTCACACCGCGGCAAAGCCCTGCAACAACTCTTTGCTGCCCTGAAGGACGCCTGATGTTAGTACCGCCACCGCTGAGCCTGTATGTTCATATCCCCTGGTGTGTCCAGAAGTGCCCGTACTGTGACTTCAATTCGCATGCACTGAAAAATGACATCCCGGAGCTGGATTACATTGATGCGCTGCTGGAAGATCTCGACACGGATCTGGCCCGTTATCAGCTGACGGACAACAGCCGCTCCCTGCATTCCATCTTTATTGGCGGAGGCACCCCCAGCCTGATCTCGGCTCCGGAAATCGGGCGGCTGCTGGCGGGTATTCAGGCCCGTATTCCATTCAGTGATCAAATCGAAATCACCATGGAAGCGAACCCGGGCACCGTTGAAGCGGGCCGCTTTCAGGCATACCGTGAAGCAGGCGTGAACCGGATTTCCATCGGTGTTCAGAGTTTTCAGGACGACAAGCTGAAGCGTCTGGGCCGGATTCACGGCTGTGAGGAAGCAATCCGGGCTGCCGGACTGGCTCAAGAAGCCGGTCTGAACAGCTTCAATCTGGATCTGATGCACGGCCTGCCGGATCAGAGCGTGGCGGATGCCCTGTCCGATCTGAAACAGGCGATCGCCTTAGATCCGCCGCATCTGTCCTGGTACCAGCTGACGATTGAGCCAAACACCCTGTTTTACTCGAAACCACCGACGCTACCGGATGACGACGATTTGTGGGATATCTTTGAACAGGGACATGCACTGCTGGCCGCGGCCGGGTATGAGCAGTATGAAATTTCCGGCTATAGCAAACCGGGCAAGCAGTGTCAGCACAATCTGAACTACTGGCGCTTTGGTGACTACCTCGGCATCGGCTGCGGGGCACACGGAAAGATCAGCTTCGCTGACGGTACTATCATTCGGACCGTCAAAGTGAAACATCCGCGCGGTTACCTGAATCCGCAGAAGCCTTATCTGGATCAGGAAACGCAGGTGGCAGACACCGAACGGCCATTCGAGTTTTTCATGAACCGTTTCCGTCTGCTGGAGGCCTGTCCGAAACAGGACTACGTTGCGCGCACCGGCTTGCCGCTGGACAGCATCCGGACGCCGATTGAATGGGCGCTGGGCAAAGAGTATCTGCTGGATCAGGGCGACAGCTGGCAGATTACCGAACAGGGCAAGCTGTTCCTCAACGACCTGCTGGCCGCCTTTGTCGATGAAGACGAAGAAGACAACAACTAAAGCCGATTTGTCGCTGGCAGACATCTGTCAGCGACAAGCTCAAGCCTTGAATTCCAAGGCATTAGATTCCAACTAGAAAATCGAACGGCCAATGCGTTCAGCCAGCAGCTCCAATGCTGCCGTACCGGCAACAGAATTCCCGGAGGCATCCAGCTCCGGAGACCAGACCGCAATCGACATCTCACCCGGCACAATCGCAACGATACCGCCGCCGACACCGGATTTACCCGGCATCCCGACCCGGTAAGCAAACTCACCCGCCCCGTCGTACAGGCCGCAGGTTGCCAGCAAGGCATTGATCTGTTTGCTTTGTGTCGGTGAAATCAACGGCTTTTCCGCGCACAATGGCTGCCCTTTATTGGCCAGATAACTGAAAGTTCGGGCCAGATCCACGCAGCTCATCTTCAGGGCACAGTAACCGAAATAATTGCCCAGCACCGGCACCACTTCATTCTCGAAGTTGCCAAATGAGCGCATCAGATACGCAATCGCGGCATTGCGATCGCTGTGCTGCATCTCAGAAGCAGCCACATTTTTGTCGTACACCACATTCGCGTTGCAGGACAGCGTTCTGACCAGCTCCAGCATCCGGTACTGCGGCGCAGAGAGACGACTGTGCAGCAGATCAGAAACCACCAGCGCGCCGGCATTGATGAAGGGATTACGGGGAATACCGTGTTCCATCTCCAGCTGAATCATGGAATTAAACGCATGACCTGAGGGTTCTTTGCCGACACGGGACCAGATCTCATCCGCTTCATACAGCGTCATGGCCAGCGTCAGACTGAGCACTTTGGAGATCGACTGAATCGAGAAGCCGACTTCGCTGTCGCCAGCCTGAATAATCTCACCGTCGTTATAACAGACGGCAATGCCCAGCCGGTCTGACGGTACCTCGGCCAGGGCCGGAATATAATCGGCAACCTTGCCCTGCCCAATCAACGGCCGGACTTCATCCAGAATGTCATTCAGCAACTGCTCACTTGGCTTCATTCACTGTCTCCAGAGGACAAAAAAGCCAACTCAAAGGCTGGCTTTTCAGGCTAATCGTATTTAAAGGATCCATATCTTATTCGATATTGAACCCCAATGGCTATGAGCCATAGCACATTATTCTGTACGGGCGAACTTCATGTCCCATACACCGTGACCCAGACGATGTCCGCGGGCTTCAAATTTGGTCAGCGGGCGATCGTCCGGACGCGGGATATAATCACCGTCTGTGGCCGTATTCGCATAACCCGGAGCAACATTCATCACTTCCACCATATGCTCAGCGTAATTTTCCCAATCGGTTGCCATATGGAAAATACCACCGATCTTCAGCTTCTTACGCACCATTTCCACAAAGGCTGGCTGGACGATACGACGCTTGTGGTGACGCGCTTTGTGCCATGGGTCCGGGAAGAACAGCTGAACGGTATCCAGGCTGCCGTCCGGGATCATGTGATCAAAGACTTCCACGGCATCGTGGCACATCACACGCAGATTGGTCAGGCCTGCTTCTTCAGCAGCCATCAGACACGCACCCACACCCGGGCTGTGCACTTCAATCCCGACGAAGTTTTTCTCCGGCGCGTTTTTCGCCATTTCAACCAGCGAGGCACCCATACCAAAGCCAATTTCCAGCACCACATGGCCGTCACGGCCGAACACTTCGGTCCAGTTCAGCGGTTTTTGCTCAAAATCGAGCCCCATGGCTGGCCAGTTATTTTCCAGAGCATGTTGCTGGCCCTTGGTTAAACGGCCCTCACGACGGACAAAGCTACGGATTTTACGTACCAGCTTT
Organism: Photobacterium sp. 53610; assembly: GCF_036409375.1. Classification (NCBI taxonomy): domain Bacteria; kingdom Pseudomonadati; phylum Pseudomonadota; class Gammaproteobacteria; order Vibrionales; family Vibrionaceae; genus Photobacterium; species Photobacterium sp. 53610. Next base: position 22,879 of record NZ_JAXOFS010000021.1, read on the forward strand.
CCGTCTTCCGTGTATTCCGTCAGGGTGACGTCAGCATTCGTTCTGGATTCTTGGCTCATGGGTCCTTACCTAAAAAATGGGTTAATCAATTTCAGATACCAAACTGAGGAGAAGGCTGTCGCCAGCTGCAATTCTCTTCAGTTTGGTATAAACGGATCCGGCATTATCCAAAGTTAGCGCACAAGTGCAAGTGCCGTATTCGCATTGAAGACAACAGCGGATTGTGGTGCAATCGTCACCGCAATGTCGTCTCTGCGGACAAACAGAATAAAGCGGACACAAGGTACAGCCAGATCAAATCCGCGGTACCTGGGTTCAACATGAATCATTTCAAAGCACTGCAGCATCGAAGAGGAATAATTTCCGAAAATGAACGCTGTCAGAACAGTGCAGCTGTGAAGAAAATTTTATGACGCAATCTCCCTTGCCCCCCAAAACATTCCAGGATCGGCTGATCCAATGGCAACAGACCCATGGTCGCCACGATTTACCCTGGCAGCAAAATCCAACGCCCTACCGGGTGCTGGTTTCTGAAATCATGCTGCAGCAAACGCAGGTGGCGACGGTCATTCCCTACTTTGAACGCTGGATGAACAGTTTTCCGACCGTCGAACTGCTCGCTGCAGCCTCAGAAGATGACGTGATGAATCACTGGCAGGGACTGGGCTATTACTCCCGGGCAAGGAATCTGAGAAAAGCCGCGCAATACATTGTGCATGAGTGCGACGGCCAGTTTCCGGATCAAATCGATCAGCTTCTGAAGATCCCGGGAGTCGGCCGCTATACCGCAGGTGCCATTGCTTCTTTTGCTTACAATACCTATGGCCCGATTGTGGATGGCAACGTGAAACGTCTCTTTTGCCGGTTTTTCGGCATTGAAGGCGTCCCGGGCACCACGCAGGTCGACAAGCAGCTCTGGCAATATGCCGAGCAGTTTACCCCACAACAGCACAACCGCGCCTTTGCGCAGGGCCTGCTGGATATGGGCGCGACGGTGTGCAAACCGAAAAGTCCGGTTTGTGACGATTGTTCCTTTCAGGACAGCTGTGTCGCATTCAGGACAAACCGTGTCGCTGAGCTGCCGACACCCAAACCTAAAAAAATCGTCCCGACCCGTTCCGGGCAATTCCTGTGGATTGAATCCGGCGGTCAGCTCTTACTGGAAAAACGGGAAGATAATGGCATCTGGGGCGCGCTCTGGTGCTTGCCGCAAATCTATCTGGAGCCGGAGCAGCTCGGGGATCATGTGCAGCTGAAAGGCACCTTTAAGCACACTTTTACCCACTACAAACTCAATGCCAGTGTCTGGCACGTGGATCGTCTGGGTGATCAGACTGACAATCAGCAGTGGTTTTCGCTTGATGCGCTCAGTGATTTGGGACTGCCGACCCCGATCCGAAAATTTATTGAGAAACGGGTATCAAACTAACGCATCTGTTTTTCCCGCCCGGAGAACAGATGGGAAAAAGCATCAGAGAACGTCCGGACACTTGATCCAACAAACTTGAATCCCGCAGGCAGAAACAGGAAACTAGTGACCAGACATTCGATTCTGGCAGTCTGTCAGACTGCCGCCCAATCATGATTGAGGATCCCATGAGCCGTACTGTATTTTGTGCCCGACTGAAAAAAGAAGCTGAAGGTCTGGATTTCCAGCTATACCCGGGTGAGCTGGGTAAACGCATTTTCGACAACATTTCCAAAGAAGCCTGGGCTGAATGGCAAAGCAAACAGACCATGCTGATCAATGAGAAAAAGCTGAACATGATGGATCCGGAGCACCGCAAGCTGCTGGAAACAGAAATGGTGAACTTCCTGTTTGAAGGCCAGGACGTCATCATCGACGGTTATACCCCGCCAAGCGAGTAATTGCTTGCTGCACCAGATGCGTGCATGAACATCACGTTCTCAGGTCACGGTGACCAAAAATCATACCGTGACCGGACGGAAAATGACATCATTTGGCTTAACGCCAGTGATGTCATTTTTTATATGCAGAACATGAAGAAAGCACTCCTCCTTGCCACATTCACGCTGCTCCTCAGTGGCTGCAGCCGCGAAATAGTCGAAAAAGTCTATAAGGTCGATTACGCCCCAACCAACCGCTTTGCCAAAAATCTGGCTCCTTTACCCGGCCAGTTTACGAAAGATACCGCCGCCCTGGATCGCCTGATCCAGACCTTCAGCGGTCAGGTCAAACAGCGCTGGGGGAATGATAACGTCCTCATGGCCAGCAAGCGCCACTACGTAAAATACACTGATGGCTACCAGAGCCGGGCCCATGTCGACTTTGACAAGGGGATGGTCACGATAGAAACCGTGGCGACCACCAACCCGAAACAGCACCTGATCGATGCGATCGCCACCACCCTGCTCACACCGGCCGATCCCGCAGAAGTTGATCTGTACTCCGCGCAGGACTTTGCCCTGTCCGGCAGCCCGTTTCTGCTCGGACAGATCCTGGATCAGGACGGCAAGTCGATTGAATGGTCCTGGCGGGCCAAACGTTTTGCGGAATATCTGGTCAACAACAAACTGAAAACCAAAAACGTCCGTTACCAGAAGGCATACTATGTGGATATCCCGATGGTAGCCGACCACGTCAACAAACGAAGCTACAAATATGCGGACATCGTTCGTGAGGCGTCTCGCCGCTATGGCATTAAAGAAGACCTGATTTACGCCATCATCAAAACCGAAAGCAGCTTCAACCCTTATGCCGTCAGCCCGGCCAATGCCTATGGTCTGATGCAGGTCGTCCCGAAAACTGCGGGAGCGGACGTGTTTAAACTGGTGAAAAAACGCTCCGGCCGCCCTTCACCACAATATCTGTTTGATCCGGCAAACAATATTGATACCGGCACGGCCTATTTTTACCTGCTGCAAAACCGTTACCTGAAAGAAATCCGGAATCCGCTTTCGCTGCACTACAGCATGATTTCAGCCTATAACGGCGGTACTGGCGGTGTATTGAGCACTTTCCACAGTAACCGCAAACGCGCCATGCAGGATTTGAATCAGTTGCAGCCCAATCAGGTGTTCTGGGCGCTGACCAACAAGCATCCGAAAGGAGAAGCCAGGCGATATCTGGAGAAAGTCACCCGTTACCAGAAAGATTTTAACAACGGAAAAATCTGAGACAAAGTAATGACTTTCTGCCGGAAAGCATGAAAATTGCTGCTCGCCGCCCCATAACGGGCAAAAAGCGAGCAAGCAATCAGGAATCGCACTTTTTTCTGGAAAAAGGTATTGACGATGAGGGCCAAAACCCGTTTAATAGCGCTCCGTTGCCTCGATAGCTCAGTCGGTAGAGCAGAGGATTGAAAATCCTCGTGTCGG
>NZ_JAXOFS010000022.1:0-23716 GCF_036409375.1 Photobacterium sp. 53610
GCCTTGTTGGCCTTGTTGGCCTTGTTGGCCTTGTTGGCCTTGTTGGCCTTGTTGGTTCTCCTGCTGCTTTTGCTTGAGGAGGGATTCCACCGTATTCAGATTCGCTTTGGCGTCCTGATTTTCCGGATGCTGAAGCAGTAAATCCTGATAAATATCCTTCGCCTTCTCCAGCTTGCCGGATTGTGCATAAGCGTTTGCTAAGTTATAACGTGACTGCGGATCGGTTAAATCCGACAGGGTTTCAATAGCGCCATCATAATCACCTGCCTGATACTGCGCTGCACCTTTCCAGGCGGGAGAGCGGAACTGTTCAGCGGCTTTTTCATAATCTTTTTGCTGATAGAGTTCATAGGCTTCCTGACTCTGGTTCAGCCACGGGGAGGCTTCAGGGTGATCAACCGGAACAAAAATACCAAGCAGTAAAACCAAAGCAGCCCCTTTGCGGCATGCCGGGAGGAAAATCAGCAGCAGCGGCAGTAACAGCCAGAAACCACCATTCAGTTTTTCTTCAATGGTCTTTTCTTTATCTGCTTGGGTGACTGAACCTATCCGAGACGAAGCTTGAATCAACGCAGTAATGTCCTGATCATTGCCCCGCCATTTGACCATCACGCCTTCGTGTTCGCGCGCGAGGGATTGCAGACGCTCCGGATGCAACTTGCTGACGACCGTCTGACCTTGATTATCCTGCAGCAACCGGCCGTCAGGCATGGTGATCGGTGCCCCCTGAGCCGTGCCTACGGCAAGAATGGAGAGTCGGTAGTCCGTTCCGGTTAACAGTGAAGTGGTTTTCTCGGCTTCCTTGGCGCTCAGGCCGTCGGTGATCAGGATCAGATCCCCCTGAGCGTGACCCGCTTGTTTGAGCAGATTGATCCCTTCTTGTATGCCCGCCGCCGCATTGCTGCCCTGAATCGGCAGAATATCCGGCGATAAACCCGGGATTAATCCGGCCAGGGTGGTACTGTCCTGAGTGAGCGGACTGACAACGTAGCCATCACCGGCGTATGCGATCAGTCCGGTAGTGCCTTCTTGCCAGTGGGGCAGGAGGTCCAGCGCTTTGTATTTAGCCTGTGCAAGACGGTTCGGGTGCAGATCCGTGGCATACATGGAATTAGACATGTCCATGATGAGCACTCTGGCCTGACTCAGGTTATAGCTCGGTAGTTGCTGTTTTTGCCAGCTTGGCCCTGCCATGGCGATCACCGTCAGCGGCCATCCGGTACCCAGAAGGATTACCGGGAGCATATGACTTCGAGCGGATTGGTTTTCTGTGCTGGTTTGCAGATGAGGGGCGATCAAGCCGGATTGTCCCCGGCCTTTGATTAACCAGGGCAGCAGCACACAGAGCGGCAGCAAAGCCAGCAGCCAGTCAGGATGTAAAAAACTAAAGTCAGCCATAACGCCTCCAGTTAACTGCCAGGAGTACACTCAAAAATAACGCTCCGGCAAGCGGAAAACGAAACAGTTCTTCTCTGGGTCGCCAGGTTTGACTGGCGCTGGAGACAGGCTCGAGTTCATTGATGGTTTGATAAATCTCAGCCAGTTCCTGCGGGTTTCTGGCTCTGAAATATTGCCCGCCGGTGAGAGTGGCGATTTGAGTCAGCGTTTTTTCATCTAAATCCTGTGAAGGATTGACAATACGATTGCCAAATAAGCCTCGCTGAACCATTTCTTCGGCGCCAATGCCGACAGTATAGATTTTGACCTGATTTTCAGCGGCCAGCTTGGCGGCTTCCATCGGATGAATCACACCTGACGTATTCGCTCCGTCACTGAGCAGGATGATTACGCGTTGTGGCGTTTCGCCGTGAATGAAGGTTTTGGTCGCAATGCCCAGTCCTTCTCCAATCGCAGTGCTCTGACCAATCAAACCCAGTACGGCCCGTTTCAGCTGTTGTTGTACTGTACTGAGATCGAATGTCAGGGGCGTTTGTAAATATGCGTGGTTGGCGAATAACACCAGACCCAGACGGTCGCCTTGCCTGTTGCTGATGAAATCGCTGACGACATGTTTGACTGCGGTCAGGCGGTCAATCGCATTCCCTTGCGAATCAGCCATATCTTCAATCGACATTGAGCCGGATAAGTCTACAGCCAGCAGCATATCTCTGTGTTCCGGCTGTATTTGTACTGGTTCACCAAACCAGACGGGTCTGGCAACCGCGGCAATCAGGCACAGCCAGCAAAGACAGGTAACGACTGCGGACCAGCGGCGTTTAGGTTTGATGCCTGAATCACCCGGTAATACGGGCAGAGTTATGGCAGACACGGGTTTTACCGGACGGGTGAAACGATAAACAAACCAGGGCAGGGGAAGCAGTGCAAAGGCCCACCACCAGATAAACTCAAACATGGCTTTCTCCCTGATCGTTCGGTGCGTGTTGCGGGAGCTGCAGATGTTTGACCCAGATGACAGCCTGAGCCCGGCAATGGCTCAGAATGTCGTTTTCCACCTGCGGTGCGTACATTGCAGTTGTCCAGGTCTCACTGAGTGCGATAAATCCCTGATGTTGAGGCTGGAGCTGATGATCCAGAAATGTCAGCCATGCATTGCCGTTCAGACCGGCAACCTGAGCACGCGGAAAGTAAGTTAAGGCAGTCTGCCGGAGCAGCGTATTGATCTCTGAGACAGAGCCGGCTTGTTTCAGACGCGCTAAGGCTAGTTTTCTTGCAGCCTGCTGGCGTCTTTTTTGCTGGAGCTGTCTGGCGACGAAGTAAATCAGTGCTGCTGACAGGATGAGTGCCAGAGCGGATACCCACCATCCCCAGGCTAAAGGCCAGAGATCGGGCGGTGATGGCAGATGCAGTTCTGCCAGTTGTAGCGGATGTGTCTGTGTTTGTGTCATAGGTTACGACTTATCTAACTGTGTCTGACTGGTCGAATGACGGGATGTCTGGCCTAATTGCTTCAGTAACGGTGTGCCTGCAGAAAGAGAGTGCAGCGGAATGGCCAGTGATGACGCCAGTTCTGACAGATTTTCAAGATGCCGGGTGAACTGTGTCTCCAGCTCTTTTCTGGTGCTGGGTGCACCAAAGTTAATCCAGGCCGACCGTTGGCGATCTGAGACATATTCCCGGCCACGATATAGGGTATCGCCCAGCTCTAGTGGATCGTACAAATGGACAAATTGGACCCGGTTATGGCTGCGTAACTGACTGAGCCTCTTTTTATCGCTTTGCTGTAACGAATAAAAATCGCTCAACACAATGATTTCACTGCCTTTAGGGCAAAGGTGATGCATATGCCTGAGTACATCAGAAAAGTGAATTTTTTTGTGTTCAGGCGCTGGCGCACCATGCTGGTGCATGTTGATCATGGTGTTTAGCACAGCCAAGGGACCTTGCTGTCTGGCCGTTGGTTTGCACTCACTCAGTGCGGAACCATTATAGATTAAGGCTCCGATACGGTCTTGCTGCTGAATGGCCAGCCAGCTTAACAAACTGGCAAAGTGAGCAGCCTGCACCGATTTCTGTAATAAACGGCTTCCGAAACGCATGCTCTGGCTGAAATCCACCAGCAGCATAACTGGCTGTTCACGTTCTTCACTGAACAGCTTGGTGTGGGTTTTACCCGTTCGCGCTGTGACCCGCCAGTCGATTGCCCGGATGTCATCACCCGGCTGATAGGGACGCACTTCAGCGAAATTCATCCCTCTACCTTTTTGTCGGCTCAGGTGCTGACCATTGAGCTGGGACCAGACGCTACGCGCTGGTGGCAACCATTTTACGGATTGATTTTTATACAATAACAGCTCGGCCAGACATAAACTGTACCCACTACTGTGCGGTGGCAAAGCCGGGGGATTTGTGTCTGTTGCCCTGATCATGCACTGGTGACCTGCTGAATGAGTGAAAGAATGATTTGATCGGGTGCGATGCCTTCAGCTTGTGCTTCATAGCTCAGCAATAAACGATGTCTCAGAACCGGGTAAGCCATTTTTTGTATATCTTCAGGTGTGACAAAGTCACGGCCCTGCAGCCAGGCAAACGCACGGGCACAGCGATCCAGTGCCAGGGTGGCCCGCGGGCTGACGCCCATCTGCAGCCAGGCGGCCAGTTCATCACTGTAACGTTGGGGCTCCCGTGTAGCCATCACCAGACGGATGATATATTGCTCTACTTCCTCTGCCATGTGTATCTGCAGTACTTCTTTTCTTGCACTGAAAATATCCTGCTGGCTGAGGTGTACAGCTTCCGGTTGTTCATGATGGTGATGATCAAGTGCTTCACCACGGTTCAGGCGCAAAATCGCCAGCTCGCTTTCTGCATTCGGGTAATCAACATTCAGTTGAAGCAGGAAACGGTCTAACTGAGCTTCGGGTAACGGATAGGTTCCTTCCTGCTCAATTGGATTTTGGGTTGCCATCACTAAGAACAGCTCAGGCAGAGGATAAGTGTTTCTGCCCGCAGTGATTTGTTTTTCAGCCATGGCTTCCAGCATGGCGGCCTGAACTTTTGCCGGCGCACGGTTAATTTCATCGGCCAGGAGCAAGGCGTTGAAAATAGGGCCGGGCTGAAAAACAAATTCTCCGGTTTCGGGACGGAAGATATCTGTTCCTGTCAAATCTGCCGGTAACAGGTCAGGGGTAAACTGGATACGGTGGAAATCCCCTTCAATACATTCGGCCAGTGTTTTGACCGCTCGGGTTTTTGCCAGTCCTGGGGGCCCTTCAACAAGGATATGTCCGTCGGCTAAGAGTGCAATGAGCAGTTGTTGCACCATGTCGGGTTGTCCAATGACCTGTTGTTGTAAGTATTGTTCGAGTTGCTGAAAGGTCTTTGAAAGCATGGGTTTGATTATCCTTGGAACGTCTGTGAACTCTCATCTGCTGACGCAGGCTCTGGAGGGGATCTGGTGAGCTTGGTCGGCCAGATAAAAACACTTCCAGAACGGTGGCAGCTCTATCATTGAAAAGTAATCTAGTCAGTTGGCTTACTTTCATCAGATTCGACTTTGTCATGTAAAGAAAGTTCACAGTAAATACGGGGAAAATGATAAATGTTATTTTTCTTTTTTACACTTCTTGGGTGATTAAAGTCTCTTTTTAAGAAAAAACTTGAGAAAAATAAAAGATGATCGAATTAACAATATCACGTTTTTAACTGGTCAGATGTGTTTTTTATGTTGCGTTTTTGCTTCATTTCTTTGTTTTGGATCAAAAAAAGTTTCCTCGGTATTTCATACAAGAGTCAGTTAAAAATTGGTGCAACCTTGCACTGGAAAAGTGCAATCAATTGAAAAATGCGACCGGAATATAAAAGAGACAGCGGGAAAATGTTTGAAATGTAGAATTTTGTAAACTTGGCATTACTCATGCATTGAAATATTCCGTTAACAAATCGCACCTATTGTGTAATCGATTAATTGGTTCTAGATTGATTCCATACAGGGATTTTGGTGTCCAAACAGATACCCTATGTTGATATCTATATGTGTCTGTGTTCTTATAATATTTATGCAATGTAAATTTCACGCAAGTGACTTGTGGGATCGTTACGCTGCGTAAGAGTGGAGTTGAGAACAAGTCTGGTTCAGGTGTACAGCAACAGGTTCTCATCAGTGAAAGCACAAATAAACTTTTGATAAATATTGATTTGTGCTGATAAAAGGATGGAAAGGAGTCTGCTTGATGACTAAGGTAGCATTAGTAACTGGCGCTAAAGGTGGTATTGGTTCTGCAATTACTCAGGGCTTAGTAGATGCAGGTTATAGAGTCGTTGCCACGTATTTCCCAACGGGTGAAGCAAAAGCGAAAGAATGGTTTGCGGAAAATAACTATTCTGAATCTCAGGTTCGATTATTTCCTCTGGATGTGACAGACGCAGCATATTGTGAAGAGGCGCTGGCCACTCTTTTAAAAGAAGAAGGTAAGATTGATGTGCTGGTAAACAATGCTGGTATTACCCGCGACAGCACCTTTAAACGCATGACAGTTCAGCAATGGAATGAAGTGATTACGACCAACCTGAATAGTCTGTTTAATGTCACTCATCCACTATTTGCTTCAATGTGTGATAAAGGCTTTGGCCGTATTATCAACATTTCATCTGTGAATGGCCTGAAAGGGCAGTTTGGGCAGGCGAACTATTCTGCAGCAAAAGCAGGCATGATTGGCTTTACCAAAGCGCTTGCCGCAGAAGGTGCTCGTTATGGTGTGACTGTAAATGCGATTGCACCGGGTTACACGGGGACTCCAATGGTTGAAGCCATCAAAACTGAAGTACTGGATGCGATTAAAGCAGAGATTCCTATGAAGCGCCTGGCACAGCCAAGTGAAGTTGCGGCTTCTGTGAATTTCCTTGCCAGCGATGCTGCTGCCTATATTACCGGTGAAACCCTCTCGGTAAACGGCGGCTTATACATGCACTAACTTTTTTCGAAGTAAGGACACTTGAAACATGACCAAAGTCTATATTGTTGCAGCGAAGCGTACCCCAATCGGTAGCTTTAACGGCGCACTAAAATCTGTCTCACCTGCACAACTGGCAGCTGTTGCGATTAAAGCCGCGCTGACTCAGGCGAATGTTGATCCCGCGAAATTGGATGAAGTGATTTTGGGGAACGTTGTGGGTGCGGGCCAGGGAATGGGTCCTGGCCGCCAGGCTGCAATTTATGCTGACATTCCTGAGCATGTACCGGCTTATAGCCTGAACATGGTTTGTGGCAGCGGCATGAAAGCGGTTATGGATGCTGCAGCACATATTAAAGCAGGTGATGCAGAGCTGGTTGTTGCTGCTGGTGCAGAAAGCATGTCTCAGATTCCTTTCACTATACCGGCTTCCATTCGCGACGGTCAGAAAATGGGTAACCTGCAACTGACAGACTTACTGATTAATGATGGTCTGACGGACGTCTTTAACCAGTATCACATGGGTGTGACCGCTGAGAACGTTGTGGAAAAGGTTGGTCTGACTCGTGAACAACAGGATAACTTTGCACTCGCAAGTCAGCAAAAAGCGGTTGCTGCGATTGAGCAGGGTAAATTCGTGGATGAAATTATCCCTGTTGAAGTGAAAGTGCGCCGTGAGACCAAAACAGTCGATACCGATGAATATCCTAAAGCTGATGCAACCTTAGAAGGTCTGCAAAAACTTCGTCCGGCTTTCAAACCTGACGGGAGCGTTACCGCCGGGAACGCATCGGGTATCAATGATGGTGCGAGCGCCATTATCGTAGCCTCTGCAGCTGCAGTTGAGAAGTATGGTTTAACCCCACTGGCAGAAATTCAAAGTTATGCGCAAGCTGGTGTTGCACCTGAGGTCATGGGCCTTGGCCCTGTTCCTGCTGTGGTGAAAGCGCTGGAAAAAGCTGAATTGAATATTGAATCAGTCGGTTTGTTTGAGTTTAACGAAGCCTTTGCTGGACAGGCACTGGGCGTTTTGCATGAGTTGTCTGATGCGTTGAATACCAAGGTTGAAGACCTGGCCGAGCGCAGTAACGTGAATGGCGGTGCGATTGCACTGGGTCACCCGCTGGGAGCGTCAGGTAACCGTATTATCGTCAGCCTGCTCCATGAGATGCGTCGCCGCGGTACAGAATATGGCCTTGCAACACTCTGTGTCGGTGGCGGTATGGGTACGGCAATCGTACTGAAAAGTGTCTGAAACTAAGCATTACTCAATTTGCGCCTGTTTCGGCAGGCGCTTAAATAGCACTTAAATAGCACTTAAATTAAGGAAACATATTATGTATACGGAAATGTTTAAGTCATTCTCAGAGCAAACTGAAAAAACGCTGGCACCTTATGTGAAATTCAACAAGCTGTTCACAAAGAATGTGGAAGAGCTGACTGAACTTCAACTGGCTGCTGTTCGTGCTTACAGCGATCTGGGTCTGTCTCAACTGAAAGCGATCAGTGAAATCAAGGATCTGCAATCACTGACGACCTTCCAAGGTCAGCAACTGGAAAACCTGACGAAACTGTCTCAACAACTGGTTGAAGACAGCAATAAGTTTTCTGCACTGGCTCAAGGCTTCAAAGCTGAAGTTGAAGAACTGGTTGCTGAAAACGTAAAGCAAGTTACTCCAGCTTAAGTTCGATTCCTTCCTTAATGCCGTCCCGCCTTGTGGGCGGCATTTTTAGTCCAAAAGCAGAGGTCATTGCGATGAACCCGAATTTTTTCACGGACTACTTTGCTAAACTCCAGGAAATGAACCAAGCGTGGTGGAAGGAGTTTGATTCCGGCAAGGCAGCCATTAATACCCCGTTCAACAAAGCCATGAGTGAGTTGAACCTGGAAGATACAACGGCCTGGCTGGAAAAGGCATCTGCGCAGCCTGCCGTCATTGCAAAAATTCAGATGGACTGGTTTGAAAGCCAGATGAAAATTTTGCAAAGTGTTACTAAGACTGGAGAAAACCAAGATGTTGTCATGCCAGAGCATGATGACAAGCGCTTTATTGATCCTGCCTGGCAAAATGAAGCTTTTTATAATTACATCAAACAGTCTTATTTGTTATTCAGCAATAAGATGAAAGAAACCATCGACTCGATTGAAGGTTTAGATGAGAAAGCAAAAGAGCGACTGAGCTTTTTCTCACGCCAGGCCATTAACGCGTTGTCGCCGACCAATTTCATTACAACCAACCCTGAGCTGGCAAAACTGACTGTTGAATCGAATGGTCAGAACCTGATTAAAGGGATGGAGCTTCTGCATGAAGACATGCAGTCCAGCGCTGATGTGCTTAAAATTCGCATGACCAATGGTGATGCTTTCCAGGTGGGCGATAACATCGCCAATACTCCTGGAGAAGTAATTTTTAAAAACGATTTGTTTGAATTGATTCAGTATAAGCCGCTGACTGAAAAAGTGAATGCGACGCCAGTACTGATTGTTCCGCCATTTATCAACAAATATTACATTCTGGATCTTCGTGAGAAGAATTCCATGGCACGCTGGCTGGTTGAGCAAGGGCACACGGTCTTTATGATCTCCTGGCGCAATCCTGATGCGACAATGCAGGACGTGGACTTTGATACATATGTATTAGATGGTGCACTGAAAGCTATGGATGTCGTTGAAAGTGTCTCGGATGAAAAACAGATTCATACGGTCGGTTATTGTATCGGCGGTACGTTGCTGGCGACTGCGCTGGCATACAGTGCTGCCAAACGAATGCGAAATCGGGTGAAATCAGCCACATTCTTTACAACGATTCTGGACTTTTCGCAGCCTGGTGAGATTGGTGTCTATATTAATGATCCAATCATTTCGGCGATTGAAGCGCAGAATGAGCTGAAAGGTTATATGGACGGTCGTTCGCTTAGCGTGACTTTCAGCCTGCTACGTGAAAACAGCCTGTATTGGAACTATTACGTGAATAACTACCTGAAAGGGAATAGTCCAATCGATTTCGACCTGTTGTTCTGGAATGGTGACAGCACCAATGTCGCCAAAGCCTGTCACAGCACTTTGCTGCGTCAGTTCTATCTGGAAAACAAGTTAATGGATCCGAAGGGCTATAAAGTCGGTGGCGTTTATATTGATTTGTCGAAAATCAAAGTGCCAAGCTACTTTATTTCAACTCAGGAAGATCACATTGCCTTGTGGCAGGGAACTTATCGTGGTGCACAGGTATTGAATGGCAATTCTGTATTTGTGCTGGGTGAATCGGGTCATATTGCCGGTATTATTAACCACCCGGATAAGAAAAAGTATGGCTTCTACACGAATGATAAAGCCGCCGCGGATCCGGAAAGCTGGTTGGCAGGAGCTGCACGGCACGATGGTTCATGGTGGCCGCACTGGAATAACTGGCTGAATGGTTTCAATACCGAAGAAAAGGTTCCGGCACGAGAGATAGGGAACGAAAGTTACTCAGCAATCGGTGCCGCCCCTGGTGATTATGTGAAACAGACATTACCCATTGAGTTTTCGAATAAAAGCTGAGTGATTGGTGCTGAATTCATTGCCATTTGAAGTCTGAATAAAGCCAGTGGTTTCCACTGGCTTTTTTTGTATTCATGAATCGCCGCCGATCACGATGGAGATTGCTTCTTGATGTTGTGCTGACGGATGAAAGACGTTCAATGGTCTTTTCTTGAATTAGTGCCATTATCCAAATTCATCTCTCTGTATTTGAACGTTTTATCGGTAATAAAAGCCAACTTTGGAATTGTCCCTATCTATACTGGTGACATGGGGAAGTGAAAGTGGGCACAGAATGAAGCAGGAAAGACAGACGGCTGGTATTACAGGCTGCGAGGAGTGCGGCCTTGTTGTAACTTTGCCTGAGCTTGCACCTGGACAGCGTGCCAATTGCCCGCGTTGTGGTCATCTGCTGATGAAAACAGTCCCACATCCGCAACATCGCACACTGGCTTACGGCATAGCCTGTCTGATGATGCTGGTTCTGAGTGTCAGTTTTCCGTTTATGTCTTTCAGTGTGAAGGGAATCCGGCAGGAGATTACGCTGATGCATTCGGCGGAAATGCTCAGCCAGTTCGAAAATGGACCCTTGGCCCTGCTGCTTTTACTGACCGTTGTGGTGCTACCGGCTTGTTATGTTTCCTCTGTGCTCTACCTGTATTGGCTGTCAGGCAAGCATGGGAAAATTAATCGAGACAGTGTGAATCAGCGGGTGAAACGTCTGTGCAGGCTGACATTACGCATTGAACCCTGGCTGATGGTCGATGTGTTCTTGATTGGTATTCTGGTGAGTCTGGTCAAAATCGCTGCACTGGCTGATGTCGGGCTTGGGATGTCTTTCTGGGCATTCTGTCTTTATACCGTGCTGGTGGTGAAATGTGTCTCCATGGTTGACCGCACCTGGTTATGGTTGCAGTTCGCGCCCATGGTACCGTTACCTGACGTGAAAGCGGGCGATAGTCATCATTCACAGAATCATATTGCATGTCATGTCTGTGCCCAGCTGAATCCGCTTCCCGAAAAAGGCCATAACCGATGTTTGCGGTGCGGAGGAAAGCTGCATCCTTATCATCCATGGAAAAACCTTCAGTATGCCTGGGCATTACTGCTTGCGTCAGTTGTCTTTCTCTTTCCGGCCAATTTTTATCCCATGATGTATACCGTGAGCCTTGGAAAATCGGAGGGTTCAACCATTATTGGCGGGGTGGTGCTGCTCTGGCATCACGGTTCCTACCCAATTGCAATGGTGATCTTTCTTGCCAGTGTGATCATCCCGCTGGCAAAAATTTGTGCACTGGGCTGGTTGTTTATTAAAGCAGCGCGGCATGACGACAATGAAGAACGGAAGGCAATTCGCCACCTGAAGCTGTATCGTCTGACTGAATTTATCGGCCGGTGGTCAATGATTGATATTTTTGTCGTTGCGCTTTTAGTGGCGTTAGTACAGTTACAGAACCTGATGGCGATTTATCCGGGACCTGCGGCTTTGTCATTTGCCTCAGTTGTGATTCTGACCATGCTGGCGGCGATGGTCTTTGATCCCCGGATATTCTGGCAGGATGTGACGCCTGCTGCCCAGCAGCCTCAGGTCACGTCAGGTCTTCCGACAACAACCAAACAGAAGGAACACCGGATATGAGTGAACAAGATCCGCCGCAGGCTGAAGTCAGTCAAATCCGGCAGTTATCTCTGATCTGGCTGGTACCGCTGGTCGCACTCGTCATTGGTTTTTGGATGCTGATACAGTTTCTGGCCAGCAAAGGACCTGAAATTACCCTCAAACTGACCACTGCGGATGGAATTGAAGTCGGGAAAACAGAAATTAAAGCGCTGAATGTGAAAGTGGGGATCATCACGGATGTAAAACTGAGTGATGATTACAACTCCATTATGGCCACGGCTCAAATGGATAAAGATGCAGCCAGAATGCTGAAAACGGATACCCGGTTCTGGGTTGTGAAACCACGGATCGGGAAGCAGGGAATTTCCGGACTGGAGACTTTACTGTCAGGCGCTTACATTGAATTGCAGCCCGGTGTAGAAGAAAAAGAAAAACATACATTTACTGTTCTGGATACACCGCCTGTGGCACCTCCGGATGCTAGAGGTCTGCGATTAATCTTGACGCACCAAGAAGCCGGTAAGCTCAGTATCGGCGATCCTGTTCTATATGAAGGGTTTACGGTTGGTCGTGTCGAGAAGGTGAGCTTTAATACCCAGACCAAAAAAGCTAACTATCAGTTATTCATTTTTGAGCCTTATGACAGCCTGATCCGCAAACGGACCCGATTCTGGCTGTCATCAGGAGTGGAACTGAGAATGTCGGCAGAAGGCTTTAATCTCAAAATCGGCTCTGTGGAATCGTTGCTGACTGGCGGGGTGAGTTTCAATGTACCTGCAGGATCAGAGCCGGGTGAACTGGTGACCAAACAACTCAGCCGCTTCAGGCTGTATAACAATCAGAATGAAGTGAGCGAACGCTTTTACGATCGGTATCTGGAATATGTGATGCTATTCGATGAATCGGTGAGGGGGCTGAATCAGGGGGCTCCGGTGGAGTATCGGGGCGTGCGCATCGGGACTGTCTCTAAGGTGCCGTTGCGGCTGCCAAATCAGAGCAAGGGTTTTTCAAACCAGCAGATTCCGGTTCTGGTCCGTATTGAATTAGCACGTGTTCAGGAATATGTGGACACTCAGGATCTGCAGGATTTACATGACAACCTCAGCAGTCAGTTCAGAAAAGGCTTAAGGGCATCACTGAAAACGGCAAACTTTCTGACGGGACAACTCATGGTTGATGTTGAGTTTTATACCGAAGAACCTGTGCCTGGTTTACTGACTTATAAAGATTATGATGTGTTCCCGACTATCGCTGGCGGATTTGCTGAGATCCAGAAACAGGTGGCTTCTTTACTGGATAAAATGAACAACTTACCACTGGAAGACACACTTAATGGATTGACTCAGACACTGGCGGCGACGGCAAAAACGCTGAAAGCGGCAGAACAGGCTGCAAAAAATGTTAATGTGCTGCTTGCACAAAAGGACACTCAGGCGATACCGGCTGAGCTTCGAAATAGCCTGGCTCAGATTCAGGCGACACTCAGCAGTTATGGCTCGGAGGGGACAACGTACAGGAATCTGGAACAGGCACTGATTCGTTTTGAGCAAGTGATGAAAGAGCTTCAGCCTGTGCTCCGGCAGGTGAATGATAAGCCGAATTCGCTGATTTTTTCTGACAGCAAGGGCAAAGACCCGATTCCGGTAGCAGGAGAATAAGCATGAATATGCGAGACAGGTTTCTGAGTGCGCTGCTTGCAGCCGGTCTGGCTGTGACCGGATGCAGCAGCCAACCGGAAGAATCGGATATCACAACCTATTTGCTGCCGCAGGCGCCGGAACAAACGGCACCGGGGATTGTGACGCAGCAGCCTTTACTGGTTGTGTCACCGGTTGAGATGGCGTTGCATCTGGCAGGCACCGGTCTGGTTTATCAAACCAGTGAAACTGCCGTGGTTCAGGCACAGCAGAACCTTTGGGCAGAAGACATTGTTCGCCAGCTGACCCGGCGCATCAATGGAGATTTACGGCTCAAACAGTCAAGATACTGGCCAACGGAGCGTTCCGCGGCAATTCAGTCAGTAAATGTGCCCAAGTTGCAGGTCCGGGTCAATGAATTTAATGGTCATTACTCAGGTTCAGCGCATTTCAGCGGCGAATGGCTGCTGGTCGGACAATCAGGGAATCTGAAAACCGTACAGCCATTCAGTTTTCAGGTTCCCTTAAAAGAGCCGGGTTACAGCGCTCAGGTGAATGCACTTTCGGAAGCGGTCAGCCGTCTTACCACACAAATTGCGCAACGATTATCATCTTCAGTGCTTTATCAGGCAGAGTGAACGCTGGCGGGTTAGCGGTTTTGTAATCGGTAGTAGCCGTTGATCCAGCATTCTGGCAGTCCTTCGCCGGATGGGAAAGCCAGGTGCTGTTTCTCTATCATCACCGGATCTGCCAGATCTTCACCCGACTGAAACTGCACAGTCACATGTCTTTTAAATGGGTTGGTGAGTGAAGCCATGTCGACCACATCAACCAAATCGCCGCTTTTGGATTCTTTCAGAAACATAGAGCGAACCTCCTGTCTTGGGGTACTCTAATTATGGTCGATTTTATCTTAGTCTGGGAAAAGGGCGTCATGAATGGATAAGTATTACTGGGGCATAGATTTAGGCGGGACAAAAGTGGAATGTGCGGTGATGTCCCGAGAAGATGATCGCTGTGTCTTGCGCGAACGTATTCCCAGTCAGGCGGAACGTGGCTACGCCCATATTCTGAATCAGATTCAGCGATTGGTCTCGCATTGTGCCGAAATGTTAGGTTGCTATCCTTCTGAAATTGGTTTTGGAACACCAGGTGCGCTGGATCCCGCAACTGGGTTGATGAAGAACTGTAATTCAACCGCCCTGAATGGTAAGCCATTGCATCGGGATCTGGCGGATTTACTGAAAGTGAAGGTCCGGCTGGCCAATGATGCGAATTGCCTTGCACTGGCAGAAACACACCTTGGGGTGGTGCAGCAAATTCATCCGGAGGCGGAAGTCGTGTTCGCCATTATTATGGGCACCGGAGTTGGAGCCGGGATTGTGGTGAACGGAAAAGTGATTCACGGCTTGCACGGGATTGCAGGTGAGTGGGGGCATAACGTGATTGAGCCGGATGGCCGGGCATGCTATTGCGGAAAACGGGGGTGTCTGGAAACCGTTATTTCAGGACAGGGGCTGGAAATTGCTTATCATCAACGCACTGGTCATCGGCGACCACTGAACGACATTATACAGTTATCACAGCATGAAGACCCCGATGCTTTGTTTATTCAGAACAGGTTAATGCATTACTTCGGTCTGGCTGTGGCCCAGATCGTCAATGTTCTGGATCCGGATGTCATTGTGGTTGGCGGAGGCGTCGGCAATATTGATTTGCTCTATGACGCAGGCAGAAAGGCGGTCATGCCGCATTTGTTTAATCCGGTGTTCAATACGCCTATCGTGAAGCCAATTCTGGGCGACAGTGCCGGCGTTTTTGGTGCTGCCATGTTGGTGAAGTAGATTTTTTTATACTTTGGATTGAAGAAATAAAGGATATTTCTGCGTAATTATCCAGAGCCCTTGTAAGAGATATCTCACAAGCGCGTGGGAAATAGCGATTATTTTCAGGGGGTGAATGCTATGCTCGATTTTTTATTTCCTTTTGTTTCAATGATTTAAATTGTATTGTGGTTTTTTTGTTTTAATCGACATTAAAAGTGTGATCTCTGTTCGTTGCGAAGAAATCTGAATCAAGTAATCTTTACCCCGTCGGAAGGAACTGACGGAACGGAACAGGAACTGGCCATGGAATTGGCAGCTTCAGGATGAGGCAGGTGCATTAGGATGATGTATCTACAAGGACTGTGAAGGGATATCGGATGGATTCGATACAGTAAGTAGGATGCTTACTGGTCAGGATGACAAAAGGACCGCTTCAGGATGAAGCCAGGGACACCTCCAGGATGGAGAAGAGAGTTGTAGCAGGACGTTGCAACGGGTCAAGGTAAGACCAAATGGAACACCTCCAGGATGGAGTTATAGGGAACGCTGAAGGAAACAGCAGTATCATGGAATGATGCAGGGAGCACTATCGTAGCGGGATTGCTGCAAGTAAGACCTAAGGGCGCAACGAAAGTTGCGCCCGCTCTTTTTTCTGTCCTTTCAAAAATCAGCCGGCAACAACTTGCGGCTTTTGCTTCAGACTCGCCATCAGCATGTACACAGCTGTGCTGGCCAGCGCGATAAAGAAGAAATTCATCAGCCCGTGCGCCTGCACAAGAAAACGTCCTGCAGTCAGAGGCCCGATGACAGAGCCAACACTGTAGCTGAACAGCATGATCTGAGTTGCAGAAACGATCTGAGACGAATCCAGTTCATCGCAGGCAAGTGAAATCGCAATCGGGTAAAGTGCGAAAGATGACATGCCCAGCATTGCCAGTCCAATCACCATCACAGAGTAACCCTCAACCAAGCTCATGAAGCCTGTGGCAAAAATGCCCAGCAGACAGGCTGCTGCCATCAGCAGTGATTTGCTCATCCGGCAGGAGAGCGCACTGACCACTGGCTGAATTGCCATGCCGCCGAGTACAGTTGAGGCCATGAGACCACTGATTTGCTCCGCGTTCAGGCCTTGTAACTGTAAAGAAAAAGGCAGCATACCGTAGATAGAACTCATCACAATCCCGGAGACCAGACAGCCCAGAACCGCAGGTTTGCTTAAAGCCAGGATCTGTTTTGTGGTCAGGCTGATATGTTGCTCACAGGCTGGCTGAGATTGTTTCGAAACCAGTGCCGGCACAATCGCGATGAATAGCAGTGCCAGAATGCTGAAAAATGGCACCAAGCCTTCGACACCAATAAAACCAATGCCGAATTGCCCTAGTGTTCCGCCCCCATAAAGTGCGGTCATATAAAAGCCCAGGCGTTTGGCACGTTCTTTCTTACTGTCGCCAATCAGCAACCAGGATTCCACAACCACAAAAATACCAGCGACAGCGACACCGGCAATCAATCGGGCAACTAGCCAGACCCATTGTTCGGCCATGACCGGCATGATGATGATCGTCAGCGCGAGCATGAGCAGAAATCCGATGAAAGACAGCCGGTGTCCAATACGGGCCACAACATTTTCAACTAGCAATGCGCCAATCAGCAGACCCAGATAAAAGATACTGGCCAGCCAGCTTGCAAGTGATGCAGGCAGTTCATAATAATTTAACGTCAGCGGAATCAGGCTCATCAGATAACCCGATGCAATCGCAAAAGCGGTCAGTCCGGCAACGGGTACAAAAATACCGCCAGACTGACGCGCAGCAGTGATTTCACTCACTACACTTCTCTCCAGATTTCAGGGGGCAGACCCGAAAAAAGCTGTCTCGGTGACAGCGATAGGTCCGCTCAGGGTTTTGCAGGATGTGTTACAGGTCATCCGGCTTTGTTGTGGCCCGGTTCCCTGCAAATTTTCGGTGAATATGGACTGAAAAATGGGTGAGGTAAAATGAGAAAAAGTAATATCCAAACATGGATTTTCTCACACTAAATATAAGGAAATGGCTGTCTTTAGAGGTATGTGTATTACATCAGGTTATTACCATGTTAAATAAATGATTTATTCAATTTTTTCATGTGCTTAATGAATTTATTTATTGCGTGAAGCTTATTGTTTAGTAATGGAATGATTTGTGATCTTTCTATTGTTTTTGTTTAAAAAACGTACAAATTGAATAGGCTGGCTGAAAATTAATTTCGTGAAAAATTCTGATGTCGGGCCGTGGTTGATTATACCTTTTGGTGCAGCGCTTCACTGAAGCTGTGCATAGCCGATTGAGAATCAATGAAATAGGGCAGATGCAGAATGGAAAAAACATTGAAAAACAATGAGATGAAAAGTTGGCATGATGTGTGCTTTTAGATAGTCAGGCTGCGATGGTGATATTCTTGTAATCTGACAGGTTTAGATTGGAAGTGATCTCCGCATCATCGCGGACTACTGAGTGTAGGTACATTTTGTCAATGATTGACTGGGGTGCTGTTCCGCGTAGCGGGGGAACAGCACCTTTTTTTATTATCTTTTGTTTCTCAGGTAACGCTTACGTCGTTCTTCTTTGTTCTTGGCTTTTTCAGCGGCTTTCCGTTCATTCTCAATGGCCACATCAATCAGTTCCTGAGTGATCATTTCCGGACGTTCCATGGTAATTTTGCCAAGGGTGCCGTTACGTAGCTCATTGATCAGAATTTCTGAGGCTTTATGTAAATCAACTTTACCGCCGGAGCGCAGACAACCGCGCTTACGTCCAATGGCTTCCATCAGCTCAATGTCAGTTTCCGGCAGTTCATCGTCCAGTTCATAACGCTGCTGAATCAACTCAGGGTAGGCGTCTTTCAGATACTCAATGGTATAGAAGGCCACATCAATGTAATCCATGGCGGTATCTTTCACTGCACCGGTCGCAGCCAGACGGAAACCGCTGTGCGGGTTTTCGACTTTTGGCCACAGAATTCCCGGCGTGTCAGACAGGACAATGCCGTTTTGCAGGTTAATGCGTTGCTGCTGGCGGGTTACCGCAGGCTGGTTGCCGGTGACAGCAACGGATCTGCCAGCCAGAGTGTTGATGATGGTCGACTTACCGACATTCGGAATGCCCATAATCATGGTCCGAATGTTCTTGCCCATTTCTTCACGGCCCGGCGCAAGTTTCCGGCACAGTTCCAGAATTTTATGGACTTCATTCTGGTTCTCCGTCGTGATCGCCATTGCTTTCACGTTGTGTTCTTTTTCCAGATGTGCAATCCAGTGTTCTGTCATCTCAGGATCGGCCAGATCACGTTTGTTCAGCACTTTGATCACCGGCTTATCACCACGAATCGAGGCAATGAGCGGGTTTTCACTACTGAAAGGAATACGTGCATCAAGCACTTCAATAATGACATCGACTTTAGGAATGGCTTCTTCAATTTCTTTACGGGCTTTATGCATGTGCCCCGGAAACCACTGGATACTTGTGCTAGACATTTGAAAAATAAACCTTTTTGGTGTTGCCTTGTGGAAAGCAAAAACTGAAGTATAAAAAAGCAAGGGAAAACCCTCTTACTGTTTTAAACCAGCTAGCTTGCAACCCGTATGATTACAGCCCACAAGTCGCGTTGTTTTTTGTGATCTTAACACTAATCCGGTAAGGCATGGTAGGCGGGCGGGGATAGAGTAAGCTCATACCGAAATCAGCATTGGCTGGAAACGCAAAGATTGACCCAAAAATTTTCCTTGAGCGGCGTCTCACTCAGACATACACTGCTTTGTAGTTTTAGAAGTAGGCAACCTGATGTCCTGGCATGTGATTCGTATTTTCTGGCTATCGTTTTTAGCGCTGGTATTTCCTGCGCAGGCGATGGCGTGCCTGGACGACAAAGGCGCTGCGATAACAGTTAAATCAACTGTGATTTCGCAGTCGCAGCTGATTGATGCTGTTCTCTGTGAACATGAGACTCAGCATCAAAAGCCACAGAATCCGTCACCGGTTTCGGAAACTCATCACTCCGGTTACGCGGTTGCGATTCTTCATTCCTATCGCTGGAATATTCCAGACCGAAACAATCTCCATGACGGTGAGCCGGATCTTCTGGACACGCCGCCGTTCTATCCCGTGTCTGTTCCTCGTTTGCCGTTGTGTTTAGTTCGGCAGCCAAGTTACGCCTCGTATCAGGATTTTCCCACTTCCTATCGTCTTTCCGGCTGGAAAGAAACCAACGCTATGTATGTGGCGTTGAATAGCCAGTACTTCAGCTGATATTCCCTTTCAAATAGGTGACGTTGTCACAATTCTTATTTTTTAACTCGGCATAATGACGCTGAGGGGATATTGATGAAGAAAAATAATTCTAGAGCATCGTCCAGGGTGCTAAACCACTATGCTGCGTGGAAGTACGTGGTACTGGTGGTCACTGTTGTCATTCTGGCACTCAGTGCTATTCCGACCTGGTATGGTGAACAACCGTCAATCCAGATTCAGTCTGCCAATCCGGGCGGTGCGCTTGGCAATGTTGTCAGTGTGAACAGATATCTGACAGCACAAGGCGTTGAACCACAGGAAATTACACAGCAGAACAATCAGATGGTACTGGTTTTCGGCAACGAAGCTGAGCAGTCTCATGCGCGTGAAGCACTGGATAAACGGGTTCAAGATGGCGATAACATCACATACTCGTACGTTTCTGTTGCACCAAAATGGTACGGAAAACTGGGTTTCAGTCCGATTAAGTTAGGTCTGGATCTGCGTGGAGGTGTGCAGTTCCTGCTTCATGTGGACGTCGACAAAGCGTTTCAGGAGCAGCGCGACACCATAGTGGATGACGTGAAGGACATGTTGCGCAGTGAATATCTGCGATCGGTCCGCATCAGCCGGCAAGGCAGTGACGGATTCAGTGTGACTACGAAATCAGAGACTGAACTCAGTCAGGCCAGTCAGTTTGTGAAACAGAATTATCCGGGCTGGGATGTAAAACGGGGTTCAGGCAGCCTGACTGTAACGCCGACTAAACAGAATAAACTCGATTTTCAGTCGGCGACGCTGCAACAGAACCTGAAGATCATGCGGGATCGTATCGAAGAGCTGGGCATTACCGAAGCGCTGGTTCAGCGTCAGGGTGAAAATAGCATTCGTATTGAGCTGCCGGGTGTACAGGACCCGTCACAGGCGAAAAAGGTCATTGGTGCGACTGCAAGTCTGGCGTTTTATGAAGTTAAAACCGGCTCAGAAGCCGTTTCCAGTGATGATTTGGTCCTGAAAGACAACAGTGGCAGAACCGTGGTGCTGAACAAACGTCCGGTGCTGAGCGGTGATCACATCGTCAATGCCCGTGCCGGCGCCGATCAAATGGGTTTCTCTGAAGTGAATATTTCGCTCGATCATGCCGGGGGCAAGATGATGAGCGATTTTTCAGGCAAACACATCGGCAAGCGGATGGCGACTGTCTACCGGGAATACAAAACCAATGTGCGGGGAGAAACGGAGCGCAGCGAACGTGTCATCAGTGTGGCCACGATCCAGTCGCAACTGGGGAATCAGTTCCGTATTACTGGTGCCGGCTCAACAGAAGAAGCACAGCAGCTTGCGCTGTTGCTGCGTGCCGGATCTCTGACCGCGCCGGTGACGATTGTTGAAGAGCGAACGATTGGCGCATCACTGGGGGCGGAAAATATTGAGAACGGTTTTTCTGCACTGGCATTAGGAATGGCAATGACGCTGACCTTCATGGCGTTGTGGTACAGACGCCTCGGATGGGTCGCAAACGTGGCGCTGATGGCAAACATGGTGTGCCTGCTGGGTTTGATTGCGTTGCTGCCAGGGACTGTGCTGACGCTGCCGGGTATTGCGGGTCTGGTGCTGACGGTGGGGATGGCCGTCGATACCAATGTACTGATCTTTGAACGGATCAAAGACAAACTGGCAGAGGGCCGCAGTTTTGCTCAGGCGATCGATCTCGGTTTCAGCAGTGCCTTCAGTACCATTCTGGATGCTAACATCACCACAATGATTACAGCATTGATTTTGTACTCGATTGGTAACGGGCCCATTCAGGGCTTCGCGCTAACTTTGGGACTGGGTCTGCTGACCAGCATGTTTACCGGCGTATTTGCTTCACGCGCATTGATCAATCTGATTTGGGGACGCGACAGTCGTCGTGAAGTGAGGGTATAAATCATGGTTCAATATCTGAAATCCCGTATCCGGAAAATTCGTTATATCACCAGCGTCTTGTCAATTGCGCTGATGGTGATTTCTCTGGCAGCACTTGCTGTCAGAGGCTTGAACATGGGGCTGGACTTTACCGGTGGTATGGTGACAGAAGCGGTGGTCAGCCGCTCGGTGACAAACCATCAGCTGCTGGATGTCCTGAAACCAGCGCTGGGTGAGTCCACCTCCGTGACTAAATCCGGTGAAGAAGGGCGTTGGGTCATTCGTTATCCTTTGGCCAATCAGGAGCCTGGACAAGATACAGAGCAGGGACAGACGCCGCCCGCTATCGATCAGTTGCTCCAGCAGGTGTCCGGTCAGGTAGAGATCATCAGTAACAGTATGGTGGGTTCTCAGGTTGGTCAGGATCTGACTGAACAGGGTGGCTTAGCGTTGCTGGTGTGCATGCTGTGCATCCTGGGTTATCTCTGTTTTCGTTTCGAATGGCGCCTTGCCAGCGGCGCACTGCTGGCGCTGATTCACGATGTTGTGCTGGTGCTGGGCTTTTTTGCGCTGACTCAGATGGAGTTTAACCTGACGGTCTTTGCCGCAGTGCTGGCGATTCTCGGATACTCTCTGAATGATTCCATCATTATTGCAGACCGGATTCGTGAGCTCCTGGTGGCGAAACAGAAAACACCGACGGCAGATATCAACGATCAGGCCGTGATTGCAACGTTTTCGCGCACGATGGTGACCTCAGGGACCACGCTGATCACCGTTGCGGCATTGTGGTTCATGGGCGGTGCTCCATTGGAAGGCTTCGCGACTGCCATGTTTATCGGCATTATTTCCGGCACCTGGTCGTCCGTTTCAATTGGGACGGTTTTGCCGGAGTGGTTAAAACTGGAACCCAAACATTACCTGCCGGTTGAGGTCGATTTGGCGCCTTAACGACTCATCTTTGAGAAAAGCCAGCGAAAGCTGGCTTTTTTGATTGGGTTGACATGGTTGAATGGCTCCGGAGGCGTTTCCGGCAGCATTGCCTTTGGCGATGACTGAATATGTCGCGCCAGCTGGCACAGATATTCAGGCACGACTATCTTTGATTTGCGACATTCACCAGAAACCGGAGGATCTATGGAAAACCCGTTTAAACACCAGGGCGCATTCAGCTGGGCTGAACTCGTGGTCGATGATGCTCAGAAGGCCATTGAATACTACACAAAAGTGATTGGCTGGAAGATAGAATCCGTTCCGATGCCCGGAGCGGAGGAAGGACGGCTGTATCACATTATTAAGGCGGGTGATGATCCGGTTGGCGGAATCATGGAGCGTACGGCAGAGTGCCAGGATGCTCAGATCGGCTGGTGGAGTTATATCACGGTCGATGATGTGGATGCCTGTCTGGCAAAAGCGGAGGCAGCTGGTGGTAAAGCGATGTATCCGCCCATGGATGTGCCAAATGTTGGCCGAATGTGTGCCATCATGGATCCTTGCGGCGCTGTGGTGTCAGTGATTCAGTATGTGAATGATATGCAGTAATTGAGCAGGAAAATGGAACCTGTAGCAGTGGAATAGCGATCTACCCTTGGAAAAAGGTTATGACGCAAAATATGACTTTTCTATGAAAAAACCAACTTTAACAAGTGGTTAGTTTGAGTTTTTCACTGTTAATACCTCAATTATAGCATTTATCAAACTTTTTTAGAAAACTCACTATCTCAAAGCCTAAAAAATCATATTTTTAGGCTAAGTACCTCGTTATCTTCTTCTGCTTGGGTGAATAATGGTATTTAGCTCTCATCTATAAATTCATCAAGATCAATGTCATCGGGTATCTTGAAATTGCGCATATGATACATATTGTTTGCGTTAAGGCGAGCTTGTTCATCAACACTTAGGAAGTCAATCCGCCCATTTGGAAGTTTTCTTACTTTAAGTATTCCTTCCATAGGAACATTAGCATTTACATGAAACTTCCCTTGTTTGATGATGTTGTGCAGATAGTGAAATCGTAGTTCGAACTCCGACCTAGTTTCTGGTGTTTCCATTGGTTCAAATTTCATACATCCTCCAACATTATCCGAAAGAAACTAACCCAATAGGCTCAAGATCCAACTCAAATACCCAAATCAAGCTGAACCCACGTGGTAACCTGAGTGCATTCAAATCAATAGACAAGAAGCACCCCTCATGCGTCGGAGCTCCTTCATATTTTTCTTTTAATCGCCCTGACTTCCACCAACCTCGTTTCAAATTTGAATTGTTTGCTCCAGTTATTCTCATGAAGTGCGTGGTTGGTATTGCAGGTGTAAAACTACCAAAATACGCAGGTAAAGCTTCAACATTTGCACAAGTATCAATCAAGTTAGTGTTTTCTAGTGAAGGCTTATCTGTTGATAAGAATCGCCCAGAGGGAAGAGGAAGATTTTCTGGACTGTCAGTAATGTACGCAGTCAGTCTAACTGAGTTTGTTCGAAGTGAATAGCCACCGACTTGATAGACACCTTTTAGTTAGACAAAATGACTGTAAACGGCCATTTCTCCCCACATTCAGATAACCACGATGACCTGGTATTGATATCGCTC
>NZ_JAXOFS010000023.1:0-15656 GCF_036409375.1 Photobacterium sp. 53610
GCAATCCGTGAAGGTGGCCGTACCGTTGGTGCTGGTGTTGTTGCTAAGATCGTTGCTTAATTAGCAAAGATTGAATCAACAATAAAAAGGGAGCTTCGGCTCCCTTTTTTGTATCTTGCGGGCATGTCTTACAGAGTCCGTCTTATCGTAATATCCTAACTTCTTCACTTTTATACTTATTCTTTCCAAGCATTTTTGTGCATCTTTGATAACAAATTCATCTAGCGGAGCAACGGGCCAGAAGTAGTAATGCTAACAGTTCTCGTTTATATTTGAGGCAGACTGAGATGTAGAGAGTTGTTATGTACGTTTGCCTGTGCCACGGAATTTCCGACAAAAAAATTGTCAAGCTCGTTGAAGAAGAGGGGGTTTCGGATATCCGTGGGATTAAAGCGATCACCCCGCTTGGTTCTCAATGTGGTAAATGTATCCGCCAGGCAAAAAGTATCATCCAGCATGTCGTCTTAGAGCGGGATACCTCCCAGGATATATCAGTCATTGATATCACTGATATTGCCCTCAAAAAAGCGAGTTAGGAAAATCTGTTTCCACTCTCTTTTGACACACTTCGGATCGGTTCTAAGCTTATAGGAACCGAGAGAGGAGTGTTCGCTAATGAAAGCCGATCCCAAAATCATTCAGCACCTCAATAAGGTATTGGGGAATGAACTGGTCGCCATCAATCAATATTTTCTCCATGCCCGTATGTACAAAGATTGGGGCCTGAAGCACCTTGCTGACAAGGAATACCACGAATCAATCGATGAAATGAATCATGCAGATCACCTGATCGAGCGGATTCTGTTTTTAGAAGGTGTGCCCAATCTGCAGGATTTGGGTAAGCTGCGTATTGGTGAAGATACCAAGGAAATGCTTGAGTGTGACCTTTCCCTGGAGATGGATGCGATTCCGGATTTACGCGATGCCATTCAATATGCTGAAGAAGTGAGAGATTACGTCTCCAGAGATTTATTCCAGGACATCCTGGAAGATGAAGAGGAGCATGTTGACTGGCTTGAAACCCAGCTTGGCTTGATCGAGCGAATGGGAATTAACAATTACAATCAGGCGCAGATTGTAGACGAAGACTAATCCACAAAGACTAGTCCACACAAACACGTACGGGCCTTCAGCCAACAGACTCGGTTGAAGGCTTTTTTCATTTCATTGCTTAATTTCCCATCACCCCCTTGCGTTTCATTTTGTGATCGGTATAATCCCCCGCACTGTCTCGAGAAGACGGTTGTGAACCAATAAGCGTTGAGGAAGGAATCGGTCTTTAACTGATTCGGTAATGTATACTCTGACTTATGTTCGCAGTCATTAAATTGGCTGACAATGCGCCCAAAAGGGGTGCTACGTTCACATGAATCAATCGGCATTCTCTCGCCTTCGCGAGTTTGAGTGGCGATATTGTTTGTGTAAATTTTTTATAATTGGAGCTCTGTCTCATGCAGAACCAACGTATTCGTATCCGCCTGAAGGCGTTCGATCACCGTCTGATCGATCAGTCTACCGCGGAAATCGTTGAAACAGCTAAGCGTACTGGCGCGCAGGTTCGTGGTCCAATCCCACTGCCTACTCGTAAAGAGCGTTTCACTGTTCTTATTTCTCCACACGTAAATAAGGACGCCCGTGACCAGTACGAAATCCGTACTCACAAGCGCCTTATCGACATCGTTGAGCCAACAGATAAAACTGTTGATGCTCTGATGCGTCTGGATCTAGCTGCTGGCGTTGACGTTCAGATCAGCCTAGGTTAAGGGGAGATAAGAGAATGATTGGTCTAATCGGTCGTAAAGTGGGTATGACCCGCATCTTTACCGAAGATGGCGCTTCTATCCCAGTTACTGTGGTTGAAGTTGAAAATAACCGTGTTACTCAGGTTAAAACTGTAGACACTGATGGTTATAACGCTATCCAGGTAACTGCTGGTTCTAAGAAAGCAAGCCGCGTAAACAAAGCTGAAGCTGGTCACTATGCGAAAGCAGGTGTTGAAGCTGGCCGCGGTCTGTGGGAATTCCGCCTGGACAATGGTGAAGAGTTCGCAGTAGGCGCTGAGCTGAAAGTTGAACTGTTCAACGAAATTAAGAAAGTAGACGTTACTGGCACTTCTAAGGGTAAAGGTTTCCAAGGCGCTGTTAAGCGTTGGAACTTCCGTACTCAAGATATGAGCCACGGTAACTCCTTGTCTCACCGTGCCCCTGGTTCTATCGGTCAATGTCAGACTCCAGGTCGCGTATTTAAAGGCAAGAAAATGGCTGGTCACATGGGTGCTGAGCGTGTAACGACTCAAAACCTTGAGATCGTACGTGTTGACGCTGAGCGCAACCTGCTTCTGATCAAAGGTGCAGTACCAGGCGCAACTGGCGGCAACGTGATCGTAAAACCAGCTGTTAAAGCGTAACGTCGAGGAGTTAGTAATGGAATTGGTAGTCAAAGGCGCTGATGCGCTAACTGTCTCCGAAGCTACTTTTGGGCGTGAGTTCAACGAAGCGCTGGTACACCAAGTAGTTGTTGCTTACGCAGCAGGTGCCCGTCAAGGTACTCGTGCACAAAAGACCCGTTCTGACGTATCTGGTGGCGGTGCTAAGCCATGGCGTCAAAAGGGTACTGGTCGTGCCCGTGCCGGTACTATCCGTAGCCCACTGTGGCGTACAGGTGGTGTAACTTTCGCTGCGCGTCCTCAGGACCACAGCCAGAAAGTTAACAAGAAAATGTACCGCGGTGCGATGAAGTGCATTCTGTCTGAGCTGGTTCGTCAAGAGCGTCTGATCGTTGTTGATAACTTCTCTGTAGAAGCGCCAAAAACTAAAGAGCTGGTTGCCAAGCTGAAAGAGCTGGAACTGAATGATGTTCTGATCGTCACTGGCGAGCTGGACGAGAATCTGTTCCTGGCAGCACGTAACCTGTACAAGGTTGACGTACGTGATGCAGCTGCAATCGACCCAGTAAGCTTGATCGCATTCGACAAAGTAGTGATGACTGCTGCGGCAGTTAAGCAAGTTGAGGAGATGCTGGCATGATCACCGAAGAGCGTATCCTGAAAGTTCTACGTGCTCCGCACATCTCTGAAAAAGCGACCATGGCTGCTGAGAACGGTAACACTATCGTTTTCAAAGTAGCGATGACCGCAACTAAGCGTGAGATCAAAGCGGCAGTTGAGAAACTGTTTGAAGTTGAAGTTAAGTCTGTAAATACTCTGATTGCTAAAGGTAAAACTAAGCGTCAAGGTATGCGCCAAGGCCGTCGTAGCGACTGGAAAAAAGCGTACGTGACCCTGAAAGAAGGTCAAGACATCGACTTCGCTGGTAGTGCAGAGTAAGGCTAGGAGCAAAGAAGAATGGCTATTGTAAAATGTAAGCCGACTTCCCCAGGTCGTCGCCACGTAGTTAAAGTGGTTAACTCTGACCTGCATAAGGGTAAGCCGTACGCACCACTGCTGGAGAAAAACTCTAAGACTGGTGGTCGTAACAATAACGGTCGTATCACTGTTCGTCACATCGGTGGTGGTAACAAACAACATTACCGTCTGATCGACTTTAAGCGTAATAAAGATGGTATCCCAGCGAAAGTTGAGCGTCTGGAATACGATCCAAACCGTAGCGCAAACATCGCGCTGGTTCTGTACGCAGACGGTGAGCGTCGTTACATCATTGCACCAAAAGGCATCCAAGCTGGTGATACTATCCAGTCTGGCGCAGATGCTGCGATCAAGGTAGGTAACACCCTGCCAATGCGCAACATCCCAGTAGGTTCAACTGTACACTGTGTTGAACTGAAGCCTGGTAAAGGTGCTCAGCTGGCTCGTTCAGCTGGTACTTACGCACAAATCGTAGCTCGTGCTGGCGCATACGTAACTATTCGTCTGCGTTCTGGCGAAATGCGTAAAGTTCTTGCCGAAGGTCGTGCGACTCTGGGTGAGGTTGGTAACGGTGAGCACATGCTGCGTGAACTGGGTAAAGCCGGTGCTTCACGTTGGCGCGGTGTTCGTCCAACCGTACGTGGTGTTGTAATGAACCCAATCGACCACCCACACGGTGGTGGTGAAGGTCGTACTTCTGGTGGTCGTCACCCAGTGACGCCATGGGGTGTACCGACTAAGGGTTACAAAACTCGTAAGAACAAACGTACCGACAAGTACATCGTACGTCGTCGTAATAAGTAATTTATATCAGAGGATAAGCCATGCCACGTTCTCTCAAGAAAGGTCCTTTTATTGACCTGCACTTGCTGAAGAAGGTAGAGAAAGCGGTGGAAAGCGGTGACAAGAAGCCTGTTAAGACTTGGTCCCGTCGCTCAATGATCATCCCTCAGATGATCGGTTTGACCATCGCTGTCCATAATGGTCGTCAGCACGTACCAGTTTTCGTTTCTGAAGAAATGATCGGTCACAAGCTGGGCGAGTTTGCACCAACACGTACTTATCGCGGCCACGCTGCAGATAAGAAAGCTAAGAAGCGCTAAGAGGAGTATAGGTAATGGAAGCTATCGCTAAACATCGCTTTGCTCGCATCTCACCGCAGAAAGCTCGTTTGGTTGCAGATCAAGTGCGCGGTAAAACCGTAGCACAAGCACTGGAAATTCTGACTTTCAGCAACAAGAAAGCTGCTGACCTGGTTAAGAAGGTTCTGGAATCTGCTATCGCTAATGCTGAGCACAACGAAGGCGCAGACATCGATGATCTGAATGTTGCGAAAATCTTCGTTGATGAAGGCCCAACCATGAAGCGTATTATGCCTCGTGCTAAAGGCCGTGCCGATCGCATCTTGAAGCGTTCTAGCCACATCACTGTTGTTGTAGCGGATCGCTAAGAGAGTAGGAGACAAAGCAATGGGTCAAAAAGTACATCCTAATGGTATTCGTCTTGGCATCGTGAAGCCTTGGAATACCACTTGGTATGCTAACAGCAACGAATTCGCTGACAACCTAGACGGCGACTTCAAGGTACGTCAATTCCTGACTAAGGAATTAGCAAAAGCGTCTCTGTCTCGCATCGTTATCGAGCGTCCTGCGAAGAGCATCCGTGTGACTATTCACACTGCTCGTCCAGGCGTTGTTATCGGTAAGAAAGGCGAAGACGTAGAAAAACTGCGCGCTCGCGTTGCTAAGATCGCTGGTGTTCCAGCGCAGATCAACATCGCTGAAGTACGTAAGCCAGAGCTGGATGCACAGCTTGTTGGTGACAGCATCGCTTCTCAGCTGGAGCGTCGTGTTATGTTCCGTCGCGCGATGAAGCGTGCGGTACAGAACGCAATGCGTCTGGGTGCCAAGGGTATCAAAGTTGAAGTAAGTGGCCGTCTGGGCGGCGCTGAAATTGCACGTACTGAGTGGTACCGTGAAGGCCGTGTGCCTCTGCACACTCTGCGTGCTGACATTGATTACGCGACTTCTTCGGCTCACACCCAATACGGTGTAATTGGTATCAAAACTTGGATCTTCAAAGGCGAAGTTCTGGGTGGCATGCCAGTTGCTGAGCCTAAGGCTGATAACAAGCCTAAGAAGCAACGCAAAGGCCGTAAATAAGGAGTTTATCGATGCTGCAACCTAAACGCACTAAATTCCGCAAGACTCATAAGGGTCGTAACCGCGGTCTGGCGAACGGTACTGACGTAAGCTTCGGTACTTTCGGTCTGAAAGCAGTTGGCCGTGGCCGTATCACTGCTCGTCAGATCGAGGCTGCTCGTCGTGCTATGACTCGTCATATCAAACGTCAGGGCCAAATCTGGATTCGTATCTTCCCGGACAAGCCTATTACAAGCAAGCCGTTGGAAGTTCGTCAGGGTAAGGGTAAAGGTAACGTTGAGTACTGGGTAGCCCAAATCCAACCAGGTAAAGTTCTTTATGAAATGGATGGTGTTTCAGAAGATCTTGCACGCGAAGCCTTTAAACTGGCCGCACGTAAGCTTCCTGTTAAAACCACTTTCGTAACTAAGGCGGTGATGTGATGAATGCACAAGATCTGCGCGCTAAAAGCGTTGAAGAACTGAATGCTGAGCTTGTGAACCTGCTGCGTGAGCAGTTCAACCTGCGTATGCAGGCTGCGACTGGTCAACTGCAACAGACGCACACTCTGAAAGCAGTACGTCGCGATATCGCACGTGTTAAAACCGTTCTGAATGAGAAGGCTGGCGCATAATGAGCGAGAAAATTCGTACTCAGCAGGGTCGTGTAGTTAGCGACAAGATGGACAAGTCTATTGTGGTTGCTATCGAGCGTTTCGTGAAGCACCCAATCTATGGTAAGTTCATCAAGCGTACGACTAAACTGCACGTTCACGACGAAAACAACGAGTGTGGCATCGGCGACACAGTTGAAATTCGTGAGTGCCGTCCACTGTCTAAGAACAAATCTTGGACTCTGGTACGCGTTGTTGAGAAAGCGCGCATCTAAGCGAACTTTTGCAATGACATAACTGAGCGGCCCCCCTTAAAAATGGGGCCGTTTATTTTTTATCTACCCATTCTCAAAAAATGGTGTTATTATTCGCCGCCCTTGTAAAAAAGGCGAATTCGACCCGAGATGGGTCTAGATGTTTTTGATAAGCGGAGCACTAACATGATCCAAATGCAAAGTATGCTAGATGCAGCCGATAACTCCGGCGCTCGTAGCGTAATGTGTATTAAGGTTCTGGGTGGTTCTCACCGTCGCTATGCACATATCGGTGACATCATCAAAGTTACTGTTAAGGAAGCAATTCCTCGCGGTAAAGTGAAAAAAGGTGATGTACTGAAAGCGGTGGTTGTGCGCACCCGTAAAGGCGTTCGTCGTCCAGACGGCTCTGTCATTCGCTTCGACCGTAATGCTTGCGTGCTGTTGAACAACACCAGTGAGCAACCAATCGGTACTCGTATCTTTGGCCCGGTGACTCGTGAACTTCGCTCTGCGAAATTCATGAAGATTGTATCACTAGCGCCAGAAGTACTGTAAGGAGTGACGAAAATGGCAGCTAAAATCCGTCGTAACGACGAAGTTATCGTTCTTGCCGGTAAAGATAAAGGTAAGAAAGGTAAAGTAACTAAGGTCCTGACAACTGGTAAAATCGTTGTTGAAGGCATCAACCTGGTTAAAAAGCACCAGAAGCCTGTTCCGGCTATGGGCATCCAGGGTGGCATCGTTGAAAAAGAAGCAGCAATTGACGCTTCTAACGTTGCAATCTTCAACGCGGCAACTGGTAAAGCAGACCGTGTAGGCTTCCGATTTGAAGACGGCAAAAAAGTTCGTTTCTTCAAATCTAATGGCGAAACTATCAAGTAATTTTGGAGTAGTACTATGGCGAAACTGCATGATTACTACAAAGAGACTGTTGTAAAAGAACTTGCTGACAAGTTCCAGTACAAGAGCATCATGCAAGTCCCAAGGATCGAAAAGATTACCCTGAACATGGGTGTCGGTGAAGCCTTGAACGACAAGAAGCTGTTGGAAAACGCAGCTGCTGATATGGCCGCAATTACAGGTCAAAAGCCGCTGATTACCAAAGCTCGTAAGTCTGTTGCTGGCTTTAAGATCCGTGAGGGCTACCCGATCGGCTGTAAAGTAACCCTGCGTGGCGAACGTATGTGGGACTTTTTCGAGCGTCTGATCTCAATTGCTGTTCCTCGTATCCGTGATTTTCGTGGTCTAAACCCGAAATCATTCGACGGTCGTGGTAACTACAGCATGGGCGTTCGTGAGCAGATTATCTTCCCAGAAATCGATTTCGATAAAGTAGATCGTGTACGTGGTCTGGATATCACTATCACAACTACTGCAAACTCTGACGAAGAAGCTCGTGCTCTGCTGTCTGCTTTTAACTTCCCATTCCGTAAGTAAAAGTAAGGGTTACTAATGGCTAAAGAATCTATGAAGGCACGCGAAGCAAAACGTGCCAAGCTGGTAGCTAAGTTCGCTGAAAAGCGTGCTGCGCTTAAAGCTCTAATTAGCGACGTGAATGCGTCTGAAGAAGACCGCTGGAATGCAGTGCTCAAGCTTCAGTCTCTGCCACGTGATTCAAGTCCATCTCGTCAGCGTAACCGCTGTAACCAGACTGGACGCCCACACGGCTACCTACGTAAGTTTGGTCTGTGCCGTATCAAGGTTCGTGAAGCTTGCATGAAAGGCGAGATTCCGGGTCTGCGTAAGGCTAGCTGGTAATTCATTACCAATTAAGAATCACGGAGTATTGACTTATGAGCATGCAAGATCCGATTTCGGATATGCTGACCCGCATTCGTAACGGTCAGGCAGCGAAGAAAGTTGCTGTTAAAATGCCATCTTCTAAGCTGAAAGTTGCAATCGCAGCTCTGCTAAAAGAAGAAGGTTATGTTGCTGACTACGCCGTTTCTGGCGAAGTTAAGCCTGAACTCGAAGTTACTCTGAAGTACTTCGAAGCTAAACCTGTTATCGAGCAAATCCAGCGCGTATCTCGTCCTGGCCTGCGTATCTATAAGAAGAAAGATGCGCTGCCAACTGTGATGGGTGGTCTGGGTATTGCCGTTGTGTCCACTTCCAAGGGTCTGATGACTGACCGTGCTGCTCGTAAAGCAGGTCTTGGTGGTGAGATTATCTGCTACGTAGCTTAATAGGAGTAGGAAAATGTCACGTGTTGCAAAAGCACCTGTAGTTGTTCCTGCCGGCGTAGAAGTTAAACTCAACGGTCAGGAAATCACTGTTAAAGGTGGTAAGGGTGAACTGGTTCGTGTAATCAACGAAGCAGTTGAACTAACCCAGGAAGAGAACACCATTAAGTTCGGTCCTCGCGACGGCTTCAACGATGCCTGGGCACAAGCTGGTACAGCTCGTGCGCTGGTTAACAACATGGTTGTTGGTGTTACTGAAGGCTTCACTAAGAAGCTGACCCTGAAGGGTGTAGGTTACCGTGCTGCTATCAAAGGCAACGCAGTTAGCCTGACTCTGGGCTTCTCACACCCAGTTGAGCATGAACTGCCTGCAGGTATTAAAGCTGAGTGTCCTTCTCAAACTGAAATCGTACTGACTGGTACCGATAAGCAGTTGGTTGGCCAAGTTGCTGCAGACATTCGCGCTTACCGTAGCCCTGAGCCTTACAAAGGTAAAGGTGTTCGTTACGCCGACGAAGTCGTGCGTATTAAAGAAGCTAAGAAGAAGTAAGGTAACACTATGGATAAGAAAGCATCTCGTATCCGTCGTGCGACCAGAGCACGTCGTAAGATTGCTGAACTGGGTGCAACTCGCCTGGTAGTACACCGTACTCCACGCCATGTGTACGCTCAGGTAATCGCACCAAATGGCTCCGAGGTTATCGCTGCCGCTTCTACCGTAGAAAAAGCGATCCGTGAGCAAGTGAAGAGCACCGGTAATAAAGACGCTGCTGCAGTAGTGGGTAAAATCATTGCTGAGCGCGCGATTGAAAAAGGCATCTCTAACGTTGCATTCGATCGTTCCGGTTTCCAATACCACGGCCGAGTGGCTGCACTGGCAGAAGCTGCCCGTGAAGCTGGTCTGAAATTCTAAGGTAGGCGGAAGATGGCTAACGAAAAAACTCAATCAGATCTGCAAGAAAAGCTGATCGCTGTTAACCGTGTATCTAAGACGGTTAAAGGTGGTCGTATTTTCAGCTTTACTGCCCTGACTGTTGTTGGCGACGGTAATGGTCGCGTTGGTTTCGGTTACGGCAAAGCACGTGAAGTGCCTGCTGCAATCCAGAAAGCAATGGAAAAAGCACGTCGTAACATGGTTACTGTTGCCCTGAACGAGGGTACTCTGCACCACGCTGTTAAAGGTCGCCACACTGGTTCTAAAGTGTACATGCAGCCTGCATCAGAAGGTACAGGTATCATCGCCGGTGGTGCAATGCGTGCAGTGCTGGAAGTTGCTGGCGTTCACAACGTTCTGGCAAAAGCATATGGTTCTACAAACCCAATCAATATCGTTCGCGCGACTATTGACGGTTTGAGTGGTATGAACTCTCCAGAAATGATCGCTGCTAAGCGTGGTCTTTCTGTTAAAGAAATTCTGGAGTAATCGACATGGCTAAAACAATCAAAGTAACTCAGACTCGTAGCTCAATCGGCCGTCTGCCGAAACATAAAGCTACCCTGCGTGGCTTGGGCCTACGTCGCATCAACCACACTGTTGAACTGGAAGATACACCATGTGTACGTGGTATGATCAACCAAGTTCAGTACATGGTTAAAGTAGAGGAGTAATCAGAATGCGTTTGAATACTCTGTCTCCGGCTGCGGGTTCTAAGCCTTCTGCGAAGCGCGTAGGCCGTGGTATCGGTTCAGGTCTGGGTAAAACTTGTGGCCGTGGTCACAAAGGTCAGAAATCACGTTCAGGTGGTTCTGTTCGCCCAGGTTTCGAAGGCGGTCAAATGCCTCTGAAACAGCGTCTACCAAAATTCGGTTTTACTTCTCGCAAGAGCCTGGT
This sequence comes from Photobacterium sp. 53610, assembly GCF_036409375.1. NCBI lineage: Bacteria > Pseudomonadati > Pseudomonadota > Gammaproteobacteria > Vibrionales > Vibrionaceae > Photobacterium > Photobacterium sp. 53610. Next base: position 10,390 of record NZ_JAXOFS010000023.1, read on the forward strand.
AACAGCTGAAGTTCGTCTGTCTGAACTGGCGAAAGTTGAAGGTGACGTAGTAAGCCTGGAAACACTGAAAGCTGCAAACGTGATCACTAAGAACATCGAAACTGTAAAAGTTGTTCTGTCTGGTGAGATCAGCCGCGCTGTTACAGTGAAAGGCGTACGCGTGACTAAAGGCGCTAAAGCTGCAATCGAAGCTGCAGGCGGTAAAATCGAGGAATAATTAACTCGAGGATGAGGTACAGATGGCTAAACAACCAGGACAAGATTTTAGTAGCGCAAAAGGTGGCCTAGCAGAGCTTAAGACTCGCCTGTTATTCGTAATAGGAGCTATCTTAATTTTCCGAGCTGGCTCTTTTGTGCCGATTCCTGGTATTGACGCTGCTGTACTAGCCGATCTGTTCGAACAGCAAAAGGGCACCATCATTGAACTGTTTAACATGTTCTCTGGTGGTGCACTTGAGCGTGCTTCCATTTTGGCACTGGGCATTATGCCGTATATTTCGGCTTCAATTATTGTCCAGTTGCTAACGGTTGTTCATCCGGCTTTAGCCGAGTTGAAGAAAGAAGGTGAGTCTGGTCGCCGTAAGATCAGCCAGTATACTCGCTATGGCACGCTTGTGTTGGCAACCTTCCAAGCAATTGGTATTGCGACGGGGTTACCGAGTATGATTCCTGGTCTGGTACATAATCCGGGTCTGGGTTTCTACTTTGTTGCGGTCGTAAGTTTGGTCACCGGTACCATGTTCCTGATGTGGTTAGGTGAGCAAATTACAGAACGTGGCATTGGTAACGGTATATCTCTGATTATTTTCACAGGTATCGTTGCAGGATTGCCACCGGCTATTGGACAGACCGTAGAGCAAGCGCGTCAAGGTGAATTGCACGTACTTCTTCTACTGGCAATTGCAGTTATTTCTTTTGCTGTAATTTACTTTGTAGTGTTCATGGAGCGTGGTCAGCGTCGTATCGTTGTAAACTACGCTAAACGCCAGCAAGGCCGTCGTGTCTATGCAGGCCAGAGCACTCATCTGCCGTTGAAAATCAACATGGCAGGCGTGATTCCAGCAATTTTTGCATCTAGTATCATTTTGTTCCCTGGCACACTGGCTCAGTGGTTCGGTGGTAACGGAGAAGGTACTTTTGGTTTCCTGACGGATGTGTCTCTGGCACTGAGTCCAGGTCAGCCACTGTACGTGATGCTTTATGCGACTGCGATTATCTTCTTCTGTTTCTTCTATACGGCGTTGGTATTTAACCCACGTGAAACAGCAGATAACTTGAAGAAATCCGGTGCGTTCATACCTGGTATTCGTCCGGGCGAGCAGACTGCGAAATACATTGATAAAGTAATGACACGCCTGACATTGGCAGGTGCACTGTACATCACCTTTATCTGTCTGATCCCCGAGTTCATGATGATTGCTTGGAACGTTCGCTTCTACTTTGGCGGTACGTCACTACTAATCGTAGTTGTGGTTATTATGGACTTCATGGCTCAAGTTCAGACACACCTGATGTCTCAACAGTATGAGTCGGTTTTGAAAAAGGCTAATCTTAAAGGCTACGGCCGATAAGTTTGGTTATCCATTTACGGAGTTTAGCAATGAAAGTTCGTGCTTCCGTTAAGAAAATCTGCCGTAACTGTAAAGTTATCAAGCGCAACGGTGTTGTGCGTGTAATTTGCAGCGAGCCAAAGCACAAGCAGCGCCAAGGCTAATCAGCAGAAATATTTCTTGCAAATTGAAGGTAGGTTGGCTACATTAGCCAACCATCTTTTGTGTGTGCAAAAGAATTGTAACACCGCTGTGTATCCTAAACGGGCTTTACAGCGGTTATTCTTGATAAGTACTAGGAGTGAATAGTGGCCCGTATTGCAGGCATTAACATTCCTGATCAAAAGCATGCTGTAATCGCACTGACTGCGATCTACGGTATCGGCAAAACTCGCTCAAAAGCCATTCTGGCTGATGTGGGTATTGCTGAAGATGTTAAGATCAGTGAACTGACTGAAGAGCAGATCGATCAACTGCGTGATGGTGTAGCTAAGTACACTGTAGAAGGTGATCTACGTCGTGAAGTTTCCATGAACATCAAGCGCCTAATGGATCTTGGTTGTTACCGTGGTCTTCGTCATCGTCGCAGTCTACCACTACGTGGACAGCGTACTAAAACCAACGCTCGTACCCGTAAGGGTCCGCGCAAGCCGATCAAAAAATAATCGGATAAGGTAGAGTACAATGGCAAAACAACCAACTCGCGCTCGTAAGCGCGTACGCAAGCAAGTTGCTGATGGCGTAGCGCACATCCACGCTTCTTTCAACAACACAATCGTTACCATTACTGACCGTCAAGGTAATGCTCTGGCTTGGGCAACTGCCGGTGGTTCTGGTTTCCGTGGTTCTCGTAAATCTACTCCGTTCGCTGCACAGGTTGCTGCTGAGCGTTGTGGTGAAATGGCCAAAGAATATGGCGTTAAGAACCTGGAAGTTATGGTTAAGGGCCCAGGTCCTGGTCGTGAGTCAACAATCCGTGCTCTGAATGCAGCGGGTTTCCGTATCACTAACATTGTTGATGCGACTCCGATCCCTCATAACGGTTGTCGTCCACCTAAGAAACGTCGCGTATAACGTTTCGTTTCTAGGAATATTGGAGAAAGAACATGGCAAGATATTTGGGTCCTAAGCTGAAGCTTAGCCGTCGTGAAGGCACTGACTTGTTCCTCAAGTCTGGTGTTCGCGCGATTGATACCAAGTGTAAAATTGATAACGCGCCGGGCCAACATGGTGCTCGTCGTGGCCGCCTGTCTGACTATGGCGTTCAGCTTCGTGAGAAGCAGAAAGTTCGTCGTACTTATGGCGTACTGGAAAAGCAATTCCGTAACTACTACAAAGAAGCTGCTCGCCTGAAAGGCAACACAGGTGAAAACCTGCTGCAACTTCTGGAAGGTCGTCTGGACAATGTTGTTTACCGTATGGGTTTTGGTGCAACTCGCGCTGAAGCACGTCAGCTGGTAAGCCACAAAGCGATCCTGGTTAACGGCAAAGTCGTAAACATCCCATCTTTCCAGGTGGCTGCAAACGACGTTGTTAGCATTCGTGAGAAAGCTAAGAACCAAGCACGCATCAAAGCAGCTCTTGAAGTTGCTACTCAGCGTGAACTGCCGACTTGGGTCGAAGTAGACAGCAACAAAATGGAAGGTACCTTCAAGCGTCTTCCAGAACGTTCTGATTTGTCTGCCGACATCAACGAACACCTGATCGTCGAGCTTTACTCTAAGTAAGGCTATAGTTAAGAGAGGACACAATGCAGGGTTCTGTAACAGAATTTCTTAAGCCGCGTCTTGTTGATATTGAACAAGTTAACACGACGCACGCAAAAGTAACTCTTGAGCCTCTGGAGCGTGGTTTTGGCCACACTCTGGGCAATGCTCTACGTCGTATTCTTCTGTCATCTATGCCTGGTTGCGCAGTGACAGAAGTAGAAATCGACGGTGTGTTACACGAGTACAGCACCAAAGAGGGAGTCCAGGAGGACGTTCTTGAAATCCTATTAAACCTGAAAGGCCTGGCCGTTAAGGTTGAAGGAAAAGACGAAGTTATCCTGACTCTCAGCAAATCTGGTGCAGGCCCTGTTGTTGCAGGTGACATCACCCATGATGGTGATGTTGAGATTGCGAACCCAGAGCACGTGATCTGCCATTTGACTGATGACAATGCTGACATCAGCATGCGCATCAAGGTAGAACGTGGTCGCGGCTATGTACCAGCTTCTGCTCGTATTCACAGTGATGAAGATGAGCGTCCAATTGGCCGTCTGTTAGTTGATGCAACTTTCAGCCCAGTTGACCGTATCGCTTACTCAGTTGAAGCAGCGCGTGTTGAACAGCGCACTGACCTTGATAAACTGGTTATCGATATGGAAACCAATGGTACTCTTGACCCTGAGGAAGCCATTCGTCGTGCAGCCACTATTCTGGCTGAACAACTGGATGCATTCGTAGATCTGCGTGATGTACGAGTTCCTGAAGAGAAAGAAGAGAAGCCGGAGTTCGATCCGATCCTACTGCGTCCTGTAGACGATCTTGAACTAACTGTTCGCTCTGCTAACTGTTTGAAAGCAGAAGCGATCCACTACATCGGTGATCTTGTTCAGCGTACCGAGGTTGAGCTACTGAAAACGCCAAACCTGGGTAAGAAGTCTTTGACAGAAATCAAAGACGTGCTGGCTTCACGTGGTCTGTCTCTGGGCATGCGCCTGGAAAACTGGCCGCCAGCCTCTATCGCTGAAGATTAATAGTTACTGATATCTAGTTAGAAGGATTAGGTCATGCGCCATCGTAAGAGTGGTCGTCAACTCAACCGCAACAGCAGTCATCGCAAAGCGATGTTCAGCAACATGGCTAGCTCTCTGGTACGTCACGAGCTTATCAAGACTACCCTGCCTAAGGCAAAAGAGCTGCGTCGCGTAATTGAGCCTTTGATTACCCTAGCTAAGACTGACAGTGTAGCTAACCGTCGTCTGGCATTCGCACGTACTCGTGATAACGAAGTCGTTGCGAAACTGTTTAACGAATTAGGTCCACGTTTCGCTCAGCGTCCAGGCGGTTACACTCGCATCATGAAATGCGGTTTCCGTGCTGGTGATAAAGCCCCTATGGCTTACATTGAGCTGGTAGACCGTCCTGAAGCACAGGAAGAAGCTACTGCTGAATAAGCAATAGCGCGTTATAGAAAGAGCCGGGTTGAATGACCCGGCTTTTTTATATCTGAAATTTAAGAATTGCTTTACTTGGGATAAAAACAAGGTTTCAGTACTTCTCTTCTCTCTTTATATATCTGTTGAGTTTGCTCTCTCAATGAAAAAGTGCATGGGCTTCGTCGACACATGTTTTTTTAATTGAAGTTATAGATTGTGTTGCCTTTAGGCAGTTCTGGTGCTGTATTGACGCTTCAAGAACAATTTCGGGCAGTGTAAACAGAATGAAATTCCTTTGATCTTCTCTGAGAGAAAGGGAGCGGCGCTTTATCTTTATTCGACTTATCTAATATTTGTTTGTTTTTCACGCGCTCGATATTTTTTTGTGTTTTTTTGCTTGTCAGGGCTTTCGAACTCTCTATAATGCCGCCTCACCGACACGGAGGAACGGCAACAAAGCGGTTCGGTACGGAGAGGTAAGCGGCAAGAAATTAAATCAAAAAAAATGTTTGACACTGTTTTTTGATTCGATAGAATGGCCGCCCGTTTCGAGAGTTGAGTCACAAGACTCAGCG
>NZ_JAXOFS010000024.1:0-14722 GCF_036409375.1 Photobacterium sp. 53610
TTCTATAAACACACACTGCATAAACAGTGGGAATGGATAGGCATTATCAAACCACCCAAAGTCACACGGTTACCTTACATCATACTCCCAGAGCAAGTCGCCAATGTGTTGTGATGTGATGGACGCCCCGTTTTTTGCAATGGTTGATGAATGGCGGCTCGCTTCCATATATCCGACGTCTTGATAGGCGTTTTTCACCTGCGCCATGATGTAATCCGAACCCTATCTCCTAATCACTACAACGGCATCAACAGCCATGGTCAACTTCAGGTTTTGATAGGGACGATTGACCGTTTGTTCGTCAGTGATTGCAAACTTATAAACAGGAAAATGTTATAACCTTTAGTCATTCCTTAAATTGAGACTTATGCACTCCTAAATGCGAGTGATAACTTAAAATCATCGTTACCGACGAGAATACGCCAGCCAATTCGGGCTATTTTATTCGCCAGCGCGACGATTGCTTTAGCTTTACCTTGCCGTTTCACCAGAGAGTTAAACCAGCAACCGAGAGTATCTTGCCGTTTATTGCAAAAACGTCCCACGGCCCGGGCACCATGGATGAGCATCATTCTGAGCTCTGAGTTGCCGCTTTTGGTAATTTTTCCAAGGCTTTGTTTGCCTCCTGAGCTAGCCTGCTTAGGGACTAATCCGCACCATGCAGAAAGCTGTCGACCATTATGAAACTGATCACCTGTACCAACTTCACTCATAAATGTCGCAGCCACAATGGGGCCGAATCCTGGAATGGTTAGTAATGCTTTGTATCGAGGCTGAACTTTACACAGATTAGTAATTTCATCTGTTAGGTATTCAATATCTCTATCAAGAAGCACAATATCGTCGTACAGCCCCTGTAGTAGCCGGCGTAAAACAAACGATAAACCATTATCAGCATCTTCCAAACATTCTGGAAGTTTGTGCTTCAAATTTCTTATCCCTACCGGAAAAGAGACGCCATATTCAGCGGCCAGACATCTAACTTGATTGGCTGTAGCAGTGCGCTGCTCAACCAGTCTTGACCTGACACAACGGAGTGATTTGATATCTTGCTGTTCGATACTCTTAACCGGCACAGGATGTATGCCAGGCCTGAAAGCGGCCTCGCATATCGCAAGGGCATCATTTGCATCATTTTTCTGATTCCCAACAAGTGGTTTTACATGCTGTGCAGGGATCAATATTACATCATGGCCCAACGTCATAAACTGTCTAGCCCAGTGGTGGGCGGTACCACACGCTTCCATGGCAATTAACGTTTTTTCAGGGAACTGCCGCATTGTATGAAGCAATTTATTGCGAGTTACTTTACGGTTCCAGGCAACGGTGCCGTCTTGTTTCCAGACACAGACCTGAAAAATATTCTTGGCTAAATCGATACCTACAACTTTAATATCCATGACGGACGCTCCTTTACATTGAACTAAGCGTTAGCAACTTAATTCTGGCGCATTGACGCCGAGGGAGGGGCGTCCATCACATCACTACACTACATTTACCAGTAATCATTAAGCACATCACTGGATAGTTCTACCCTCTCTGATTATTTACAGCAGCCCCTAATTTTATGCGGAAGTTCGCCTCTATGGCATTTATCTTCTATTCTACAAGAGGCTTTATTTTTGTATTACCTGAGAGAGGTGGGGCATACAAAAGTCCAAAAAGCGAATAGCTAGGTTCCTGGCTTAAATTATTGGGCTTCTCTTTGCATATCCTCCAAAAGGTCGACACCACTTACTAGATAAGACAGGTATACCTTTAGTTACTCTAGATAAATGAACGACATAATATTAGTGGCGTTTCTGATCGCCATCATCTATTGAGGAGAACAACTGTGAAGCCCGTATTTTCTGAAGATGACTACAACCGCGGAACTAACGACTTCGATCCTAATGAAGTTCGCCATCGTGCTGAAGCAATTATCTCCGCAACGAATGAACACCTGAAAGAGTTTAACAAACATGAACCCACCGCACGTGGATTTCTTGCCGCTGGAAAGATCAACGAAACAGAAGGGGACCTAGCCTATGCGATTCGATGGTATGAGCGTGCAATTGGCGCTGATCCAGAACTCCACGAAGCGCGCGCTCGCCTAGCACTGGCACAAATCAAATCATCTCAACATGAGTCCCGCGCTCATGTACGGCAGCAGGCACTTGAAAATGCCCTTAAGCTTGTACAATCAGCCCCGAAACTCGTCTTTGCTGCTGTTGTGCGACGACGCCCATTGTCTGCTTGGACTGTGCTTGGCGATGCACAGCGAGCACACGGCAATGATAATGCAGCGATTGAGGCATACTCCAAGGCCATTGTGGTTGAACCACGTGATATGTACGCAGCTGGCCATTTAGGGACGCTTCTGTTAAAGCAAGGCAACGTAGACGAGGCACTCAAACAACTCAATAATGTAGATCGCCAAAACGGGGTTTTTGGGCAAATAGAGGCTGCTGTCAGGCTCGCTGCCGCAAATCCAGAGACCCTAATATCCATCAGAAACATTGTTACAGTACTGTCTGTTGCGGAACCCGCTGCCTAACGAGTGTGATATCTAAACGATGAGCAGGCAATAAGGAAAGCTGATGGAGCAAGAGAAGAACTCTCACCTCAAACTTGAAGATTTCTTAAGTGCCTATAGGCTAACTTGGGAAGACCTTGAGCATAGCGTAGAAGCTAAGATGGCTGCTATTAAAGCGAAATGTTGCTTTGTTGGAGGGTCATTGGTGGAGGGATTTGGTACCCTGCGGTCAGACATCGATCTGTTCATTCTATACGACAACCCTTTACCCCTGCATCATGTTGAGATGGTGAAGGAAGGCAGTATCCTTCTTGACGTTGAGTATTGGGATTTCAACCATGTGGAAACTTTGTTAGAGCGTCTAGAAGAAAACTACCTGATACCTAGCGATAACAATCGTCGGGTCCTCGAATTCACACCAGAAGAGAGGGAATTCCTTCATCGACTATACCACGGGCGTTCAGTCTTTGAAGGTGATGGTTCCCTGAAGGAACTTCAAGCACGTATTCGCAAAACTTGGCTTCAACAGCTTTTATTTGATAGGAGTATTATACGCTGCAACAACGCACATCTGGACGTGATCGGAGCCTTAGATTCAGGTGATCTACGAACTGCTGCTTACCAACTACAATCGTTTGTTGGATTTCTCGCGGATATCCACCTGAGTGGAATTGGTTATACAAATCCTGCTTACAAGTGGCGTTTTGCTGCATTAGAACGATTTGCCGAAGAGCGTGTAGCAAGTTTCTTATTCGAACTCTGGTCCCAAGCAACATCCGATATTCCAACTCGAATATTTAATAGAGTACTTAGAGCAGCAGACTGGATCATCCCCGAAGCACAGCGATGTCTTGAAAATTCTGAGTATATCTCAGTTCCACTACCACGTACCTTGTTAACAAATGAGGGAACCTCAAGATCCTCCATTTTGTTAGATTCCGCTGCTTACCAAGACAAACAAATTTTACCTGCGCTCAAGGAAACGTTAAAGATTCGTTGGGTAGAAGGAGCACTACACATATATGACATTGATAGTATGTGTGCCCGACAGATCAACGACATCGCTCGAATTGCTCTGCTCCATTTCAACGGACGGACTGAGCTAGGTGTAGCTTTACATGAACTGCGGGAATATACTCCAGCAGAGCCAGGTGCCTTACGTCAAGGCTTACACGATTTATGTACGCTTGTAGAAGCTGAGGGGTGGAGCCAAGACAGCTCAACTATGACGCATGATGACGATACATCAAATGTCGCGGATTGTTTTTACTCAATGTCCGACTTTTGGAATGCGCTGGAAAACCATGAGTCAGGTCGGTGCAAAGGTACTATCTGGGATACATATGAGGCGGGCGATCGCCGCGAGCTCGAATACTCTTTAGCACGGCAATTTGGCTCACCAGCTGCAGTGGTGATCACAAGTGGGATGGGAGCTATCACATGTGCCCTTTTGGCGCTAGCAATTAAGACTGGTGCTAAGCCAATAGTTAATTCATGGGCATCTTATTTTGAAAATGTCGATCTCCTTGACAATTTCCTATCTCCGCTCTTCGCGGATAGTGATATAGATCGTATTCTACTCATCGAGCCAGTTAGTAACGAACCAAATTTATCAGTAGGGCTCCGAGCACTGGAAACTAACTCTGCTGGATATGTTATAGACAACTCGATGTTTTCTGCTTCTGTACCCTGGAATGAGTGGAAGAGGTCCAACAGCCAGCCACTTTGTGTTGCCGAAAGCATTCCTAAATACCTATGCCGCAGTGCAAGCGGTGGCGTAGTGTATGGTGAAGAAGATGTTATAGAATGCGTTAGGTCGATAGCTAGACGCACAGGGATGCTCCTCTGTCGACGGTCTTGTGTTGAGATAAACTCTGATACAGGTCTTCTTCGTGTAGGCGAACGACTCACGCGACATAGCAGGAATGCTGAGTACTTTGCAGCTATTATTCAAGAGCGCCATCCTTATTTAATCACAAGGCTACCGCATAAAATCGCCAGATCGGCTGGATTACGCAATGCTTCTAGTTCACTTGTCTTCCTGATCCCCCCTGAAGATCTCGATATACAACAAAGTTTGATACTTGGGCGCACCACTGCTCAGATATATTGGGTCGTCCATTCGTACGAGCTGGGTACGGTTGGTCAAGAACATATGCGAGGCTCTATAAGGATGATTGTTTAAATACACAGTCCGGAACCCCTTATATAAGGGTATCGATCGGTCTTGAGGAATTGGAGGTAATAGATGCTATCGCGACCAGTTTCTGATAATGGATTAAATCAGTCTACTCCGAGCCTTCGTTTCTCTACGGAGGACACACAGCTTCCAAGTGATGATCCTTTTTGGGCACTCAAACCTCTGGGTCTTGACACAGTTCAACATCGGGGAGATTTGATATCAATAGACGATTTAGTGCTCCTTACGGAAGGACTAGGTTCCGTTGTGACAAACCTCGCTGGAATTGCAGTCTTGAGTCCTTTGCTCGAAGTAAAAGTGGCATCGGCACTTTTACTCAGCGAGTGTACTGAAGTCTACACAGTCTTGTGCTCACGGCTTATCGAGTTAAACAGGAAGCCAAGCATTCGGCCAACATGTGATCCCGTTACTAATGGAAGTTGGACTCGCCTCAGCGAGCTAGAGCAAGTACATCTCCCCTCACTGCTTCGACTTGCTACTCAGCTCATAAATAATTCTGACTCATTGGGCGAATGGCCAACGCGACGATTACTGAATAGTCGAGTCTTACCGGCATTAAGAACGTGGTGTGAGGTGCTTCGCCGTCTTCGGACACAGTTTGGTATCGTTGCGGATGAACTCGCTGAAATGGGGGCTCGAGATGAGCGTTATACCGTATTTGATAATGTTCGTGACTATCGCAAACGTGATGAAGATTTTGACCTCGACAATTCTGAAGCGATGCTACTTGAATTGCTAGGTCAACTCCGCACACAACGTGACGAACTTGACGCAGTAGAAACATTTGCCCGTGTAGTCGCCGCACAACAGCAGCTAAATAACCAGGAGCTACTGGAGTTATCCAGAATCGTTGGAGATGAGGCTCGACATGTGTTAACTGGAGAACTAGCGCTGGCTAATCTTGGTCATGATCCCCGTGCGATTCCTGTTGGCGTGATCGGATCATTATTACGTCGTGAGCTCTCACCTATTGACGGCTTATTACAAATCTCGATGATCGGGGAAGCCGGAAATGTAGCTGAAATTTTACAGTCAGCCTCCCTCGCGAATTCGTTGGGACACCCTAGAATTGGGATCCAACTCCAACTCATCCACCGCGACGAAATTTTTCACCTCAAGTGTGGCCATAAGATACTTCGACGTATTAAGTCAATTCCGCAAGGAGCTGGGTTTGCTCAAGTCGCGCTCGACATTACTAATGAGTACCTAGTCTCGCATGGCCAACCAAAATTATCAGCACGACAGGCCGCAAGGATTCTAGGAGAGTAATCATTGAAAGTTTTCTCAGATCCATTAGCAGTTCGGGATATCATTGGACAACTTCCAACGCCGATTGCGGAATTACAGTTTGGCTCGATCGAGCTGCTTGCTAAACTTGAATACCTTCAGCCAACAATGTCTATAAAATATCGCATTGCACGAGGACTTCTCATTGATCTAATTACATCTGGAACCCTCACCGACAGCACTGAATGGGTAGTTGAAGCGACAGCAGGAAATACAGCCATAGCGTTAAACAGAGCCCTGAGAGAATTGCGCTTGAGTGCACGAGTTGTAGCTGTCGTGTCCGATAAAGTGCAGCGTCTTAAAATTGCTCGCCTCCAGGCAGACGGTATCGTCGTTCGGGTCGTTCCATATGAAGTCGCCCGACCAACCCCTTCCACCGCAAGCCCATTAATCGAAGCCCTTTACGCTACCGTTCATGAGTTACCCAACGCTGTAATAGCTGGACAGTTTTCCTCCGAAGCGAATCCGCGCGCCCATCAGCTAGGTACTGGTCGTGAGATTGTCGAGCAGCTCGGTGTCCCACCTGACGCAATCGTGTGTGGAGCTGGAACAGGCGGTACCATCACTGGCATCGCGCGAGCAGTAAAAGAAGCAGGCTGGAACTCACAAATTGTCCTTGCTGACCCACAAGGTAGCGTACTCGGTAGTGCCTGGCGAGGCGAATCTGTTGCTCCGGGCAAATCCATCATTGAGGGAATTGGGGGAGACTTTGTGCCTGAAATATTGGATCTCAACCTCGTTGATGACGTAGTTACCGTTCCTGATAGAGAGTCTCTAACCGCAGTCAAGCGCCTTAAGCAGGCAGGATTCTCTGTGGGTTTAAGCTCCGGCTGCGCTGTCGCCGCATCTCTTCGCCTAGCAGCGCGTGACCCGATAATTTCTCGTTGCCTTGTACTCTTTGCTGACCACGGAGTTTGGTACGAATGACTGATAAGATTTCAAGTAACGACCAGGACCAACCTGTATGGCTTTCCTCGGAACTAGCATTGATCTTACTCTTACCGGATATAATGGTTCAAGACGCATGGACTGATTTATTTAATCGCCTTGACGCGTTAGATATAGAGCTTATAGCAATAACACCAATACGTTTAACCCCTCAACGACTAGCACGGATATATAGGAGCCATAGGCTTAATGCCGCCAAAGAAGGAAGGCTAGATGCTACTTGGGTAGCCCCAGCACTTATGGAAATGGATATGTCCATTGCGGTTTTGGTCGGATCTAAAGGTGCTCACGATCTGTGTGCAGAACTCGACTATATTAAGGGACCAAGCCCGTGGTGGCTGCGAACTGCAGACCATCTACGCGCTGTCAGTGCATTAAGCCATCGAGGCATGTCGCTTTTCCATACACCAACTGACCAGGCTGACTTCGAACGGACAACTAAATTGTTTTTTTTGCCAAATACTCTAAATGCGATCCGCACTAATGGGGCTGACAGAAGCCTGGAATGGGACGACCTCCGACACTTGCGAGGGTATACACCAGCCGACCGCGATCAACACCCTCTCGCGGTTGTCCTTCGTGTCGTTTCGCGTGCAATAACCCTCCTCGCAGTCGACATACATATAGAACCTAACGAGAATTATCGCGAGTTAGCATGCAGAGTTCGCTTCGTGGAACAACTTCTCTGTGATACCCCCCTCGCAAATCAGCGTAATGTATTCGAGGAAGATCTCTCTAGACTTGCTCAGTCCCTTGATGAGATAGGCCCTCCAATTATAAGGGCGTTACCATCCGAGCAAAATGAACTAGACAGCTTTTCTTGTTGTTTGTTAGGTCAGAACAGGCATGCCTTGTATTGCCTACTACGCTTGCTCCTTCGACCTGACACATTCGGTGCAACTCTGTACGATCACGCTCGCGATGTTCTTTTTTGTAATGATCTCTATCTATCTCATTGGGAACTTCACCAGCTTACAACATCGATCGTGTTCTACTCGGAAACAGGCTGAGCTTGCCTCTAGCCCTTAGAAGTAGCCAGCTAAGAAATTGATGATGGTGAAATTATTTGATCCAAGGAGTTGAGTAACCGACTGATTGCCTCGTAACCAAGCTCACCGAATAGGGCAACACGGATAACCTTTCCGCGGAGTATGCCTTGGCCCCCTGAAATAGTTATGCAATGATCTTCAAGTAACATACGGATTAAGTCGTCTGCATGAGTCAATTTTGGAGGATAGGCTACAGTAACAGGCCCTAGGTCCTCTCTGTCACCTATAGGCAAAATGCGGAAGTTGAGCTTAGCAAGCCCAGTTCTCAGCATCAAGGTACGGTCAGCAGTTCTTTTCGCAGCCGAGGCAATGCCACCGCGACTCTCATACATAGTAAGAGAGCAATGAAGAGCGCGTATTAAGCTAGCTGCCGGAGTCCAAGGGCTTCGTTTAGGGTTGCGGTAAAACTCTCGGCGCATCACATTCCAGTCCCAAGCGAAGCTTGGACGCTTTGGTATCGAATTATACCGTTTCCACGCTCTGGGACCGACAGCTACAATTCCCAGTCCTGCGATCGAGCCAACTCCTTTCTGACTTGTTGCAACTATAGCGTCCACGTTCGTATTGTCCATCCGTATTGGTAAAGCACCAACACTAGAAATTGTGTCCACTAACAGTAGAGCATCACGATCTCGGCAAATAGAGCCAAGTCGACCGATATCGTTCGAATACCCCGTGGAGGTTTCATGGTGGACTGCAACAACAAGTGAGCCTTTCGTTATTTTTGACTGAAGGCGCTCCCAGTCAAAGCAATGTGTCCAAGGACTGCGGACACGCTGAACTGAACTACTAACTACATCCGCTATATGAGCCAGGCGCTCACCCATATGACCATTGATTGGCACAATGACTGAATGTCCAGGAGAAACAAGGTTCCGCATCGTAGCCTCCAACGCCTGAGTTCCAGAGGACGGCAATACGTACACATCGGCAACACACGTCCCTATCATCGATTGCAGCATACTCGTTAACTCGTCAAGCAGTGTCCCATATTCTAAAGTTCTATGGTCAAAAGGAGGCTTTGCTAGATATTCCAATACATCAGGGTGCACAGGGCAAGGGCCAGGAACGAACGATATGGGCAAGTGAGCATCGGCGTTATTCATGTTATACGAACGGCGACAGTCATACCGTCTCCTATCGGAACTACAGAAGTAAACCAATTCCTACTTTCCAATAAACACCGGTTGAACTCAACAATAACCCCTGTAGATGGCTTATATAAAGCCGGGGTTGCTACCCTTCCTTTATGAAGTGTGTTATCCGCAATAAGCACCCCCCCTTTAGTTAGAAGGTTTGTACACAAATTTAAATACTCCAAGTATTCCTTCTTCTCACCATCGATAAATACTAAGTCGTAGTAGCGATGTTGTAGAGTTGGAAGAACAGCCCGGGCGGTCCCTTTATGTAGCCGTATTTCTGTACCAAATGGGTGTGAATTGAAAGCCATCTCAGCTTGCTGTGCTCTGGTGATATCCACTTCTACAGTGTCAACTATAGCCCCATGACCAGCAGCAGAAGCCAACCATAAGGCGGAATACCCCCAATGGGTACCAATTTCAACTATCCTACGAGCTTTGCATATTCGAACTAATGCAGCCAAAAAAGCTCCCTGTTCTGGAGATATCTGAATAATTTCTCCCTCAGCTTCGGCTGCTTTATGGCGTAGCTCAGTTAAAAGTGGATCGGGCTCGATCACACCTGAGCGAAGGTATGCCGTGAGCAAGGGGTTAAGCAGGGTTCTGTGTGTCATAAAGCAGCGTCCTCTGGCCACTTGCACAAATTGGATACAGCCTCAGCACATTCATGGCAAACAGCTTCAATTTCATTGTTGTCTACTTCTTCTAGCAAGTGAGATATATACTGGCGCACAAAATCAGCACTCTCAGTGGAGACAATAAGACCAAATTTGCGAGCAGCAGCCAGAAGTGCAAAGTCTTCTGGATCCCGCGCCATTCTTAATCTATTCGCATATGACGCCAGTTCGATTTCCAGATCAGTGCCCTCATCCAGAGGAATACACAACTTACAAAGACTCTTTTTGACAGTATGTAAGTTCAGTGCCTGCAGTGCCATATTTGTGCCCACCTCAAATCTTGAGTCAAACCAACCGCGACGACACAAGGCTGAGTCAATAGCATATTCCATCATAGAGTGTGAAAAACCACGTTTTGAGTCCTTGGGGACTGGTGATTTCGACACCCCTTCAGCGTAGGCTCGGCTGAAGAATTCCTCATAGAATGAGGCAGACAGTTTCAGTCGTCGATATGCCCAGCCACGACGTAAACGTGGTGAGGTAAAAGATGAACCGAAATGTACAACCCAATCGGTGATTAGATGTGCACGAACAAGCATCCCATCACACCCGGTTAGAATCGCATAATTATCGTAGCCCCAGTTATGACAGTTGACGTAGTCGGGAAGCATTAACGCGCCTATTCCTGTTGTTGAAGGCAACTCAGAAGGAAATACACCACTAGACTCTGCTATGTAACAATGGCCCACAATATACACTGTATTTACCTCCTGATAGCTGCGAATGTGAGCGGGTATACAACCTGCAGTGAAGCAGCCATCTCTTGTTTCAGACGCGGTACTAAGTCAATTTCTTTCAAGTCGGAAAATTCTGGACCAAGCAGCATGGGCAGATTTGTGTAATGGAGAACTAGAGCGTCAAATTCTAAGCCATCTAACTTCTGGAGCAATGAGCTATCAAAATCCCCCGCCACGAAAATTGTCAGGCCATTCTCACGAGCTACCTTCTTGATAGCTAACAAAAGATCAATAATTAAAGGGTGGTCCTTTTGGGCAAAAGGGGAGTTGCGTTCAGCCGCAAAGAAAAAAGAAGTGAGATCATTAAGGCCGACAACAAAATGGGTAACGTGCTTTGCTAGACTAGTCGCATCGATTGCTGCTGACGGCGTCTCAATCATTGTTCCTATGTGGTTTGTAAAGCCTAGCTCCTTCGCAAACTGTACACCTCGACATAGTTCTAACTCTGTGCCAACAAATGAGAATAGCAAATGTAAATTTCTATGATTTGAGGAAGTTTCTACAACCACTCGTAGTTCCTGCTCGAATGCATCAGGCAGTTGAAGTCCTCGCCGTAAACCTCTTGCTGCCATAAGAGGATTCTCTGTCGACACCTCAACATCTGCACCAACAAGTGTTCCAATTTCCCGAGGCTCAAAATCTGAGATGCGATACCAGACCGGCTGAGGGTAGAAGGCCGCAGCGATCTCTGAAAGGTAATCACGTAGCCAGCGGCGTCCTTGATAAGTACGAATATAGTGTCCAGAATGCCTCATAACATATTCACCCCGGATCATCCCGACTCCTTCGAAGCTGTCAAACCGGTTAGCATCTGGACACTCGCCGCTTAAAGCTAACATCAGAGGTGTGGAAAGAGTGGTCATAATATGTTGGACTCCAAAATATGTTTTGGTATAACCATGAAGTAATCGTATGGAAATGGAATGCCGGGAATTGCTTCATCTCGTAAAAGCCAGTTAGGTGAACCGAGAGTAGATAAACAAGCCTCCCACTGACCTTGGGTCCAATACCATCCTGGGCAAGGAGCATGGAAGTCGTTGAGGCAATGGTTGAAGAACCAGTCGAAACGACAGTGAATGTTGGCCGTAATACTCTCACACCTCAAGTTCTCGACTACAACAATACGTTTGGTTTTCAACTGAGTAATCCAGCCAAGAACTTCGTCTAAGTCTGGTTCGTGATGTAATGAAGTGACAATCAGGACTACATCGAACTCACTTTCAGAAAAGAAGTTAGAGTCTCGGCAGTACTCATAATCAAAGCACTGCAGCGATCCCGCTTCGGAATGGGGAAACATCTTTTTCTCCACAGCTACTACATCCCACCCCCTTTCTAGCAAGGCCGTGCCAACAGTCCCCGTGCCAGAGAAGAGATCAAGAACCTTCGGACTATTCAATGGAATAATTTGGCATAGCTGATCTGCAATACGGGTCGCCCTTTGGCAATCGAGAATCCGATTCCACCTTCTACCCAGCCCCCCCGTTTCGAGAATAGTGGAAAGAATTGCAGCAGTATCTTCGTTCAACTGGCTAGTAAAAAGAATTTCAGCGATGCGCTGAATAGCAACTTGTTCCGCTGGTTGAAGTGAACCTTCATACTGGCAGAGCGCAAGTTCAATACTCCTTATAACTGAGTTTAATTGGGTCACGAGCTTGACCTCACTTGAGACCGCGCAAACTCTTGCGAACGTTGACGTGTTATTTTCCGCACGTCCGAGACGAATTCCAGTTCAGGTAAAATATTCTTTGGAATTCCTAGCAGGCAATTAGCTTGATAATAGGGGACACTCACATAATCGGCCCCCTCCTTCTCAGCCGTTTCGATTATGGACGAATCGAGTTCACCACCGATACCCCACTCCACTCTTTTCGCAACAGCTTTTGCAACCATTCGTAGCATACATACTACCGCTGGGTGGTTTTTTGAATAGTAACAACTCGAACGTTCTGCGCCGAGTAGTAATGATGTTAAATCATTCAGTCCAACTAAGAGATTTGTCGCACCTTCTTGGATGAACGCTTCAATGTCTAAAACCGCAGATGGAATCTCGATCATTGTGCCAACACGGTTTGGCCAACCGAGCTTCTCTAGGATCTGCACTACAGCAGCAAACTGAGTAGCGTCAGCTACGAACGGAGTTAGAACATGCAGATTCCTGTGTGTACGAGCCAAATCGACTATAAGAGAAAGCTCGTCTTCAAAAATCACTTGATCTTCTAGTCCTCGCCTAATCCCGCGCAACCCTACGAGAGGATTCGTCTCGATGACTATCGTACGCGTTCCAATTAAAGGGTTTGCTTCATCGGACCATAGATCGGCCAACCGATACCATACCGGTTGTGGTGCCGCTATGGATGCCACGAGATCGACATATTCCGCGACCTTCGTGCATACGCTTCGAGAGCAAAAATTTGAACCAAGGTAGCGTAGTAAATATTCACTCCTTAATAACCCCACGCCACAAACCTGATGCGCAAGGTCAGAGCTAAATTTCTCGCCGCTAAGTGTAAGTCGGTTATCAAGCATCGTTCATGCTCGGTATAAAACTTAACTCACGAACGATATGACAGAATTCGTCGTCTGTTTTGGGATATCTAGCAACACTGAGATTGTCAGCTTGTGAAAAGACTAGCACTGTAGCTCTCCAATATCAGGTGAGGATAGGGAGGCTTCACAAAGACTATATACCACCCATATTTTTGTATGGGTAAGTAAAGGTCAGCTAATCATATTTAGCAAGTTTTACGTGGCATAGTTAAATATTAGTAACCCACAGCTCTGCTATTATGACTTGCATGAGATTTACCATTGCACACCAAGAAATGATACGCCGCAATGGCAGCGATTAAGGACTAAGAATGAATTCAAGTAGAAACATTTTGCTTTTGAAATCACCCTATGGTGCTTTCGCTAGTATAGTTCTACTTCAATGAGTTACGCAAACCTCAGTGACATGCTGGCAGAGCGAGCGATTTCTGTTAATCGCTCGACAATTTATCTTTAATTCACATTAACAAAAAGATAGCATGATAATTCATATCTGCTTTTTATTTATTGTTTTTGTATATATAAACCTTTCTATAGCCCAAACCATTGTAAATAAAGCACTATTAACTCTTTTGTCAGGTTCTTATATGGCGTTCACTAAAAAGTAGGATTCCTCGGTAGTTGACTACTCATTAGCTCCGATATGTCAAAACCCGTTTAATGTCTTGTAAATGAGCAACTACTATAAATGGCTGCTGGGCAAATGTATGGTACGCCCCGTTTTGCAAGTGATAAACTCGATAACGGAGTTGGTTTGCGCTAATGTATTCAGAGTCATTAAGAGACGTCATTAGTCCCAGCTCTACGATGAGATACGCGCCAGATTGTCCTCAAAAGCGTGAAAGCATGCTATTGCTGTTCTTTCTGGATGGGAAGAACAGCTTACTGCAGGATACTCGGGTATCTCTCTAGACTTAGCTCAAGCCTGCGTGAGGAAGAAGCGCCATTAGACTGAGCAACTGTCCAAAGCGATAGAAAATCTATTCATTCGCAATTGTTGAATAATCGATTCCCTTCACCGAAATAAGCAACTCGGGACGCTCTTCCATGATTTGCTCGGCGATCCCCTGAAGCCAAACAACCGTTGTCCTCAAATCCATACGCTCTCCCGTATCAGGATGTTCCCATCGGCGCATCTCTCTCATACAAATGAGAACACAGCTAACTTGACAACGTTCGTGATTCAAATATCGGTTAACCAACTGATCGACCAAAGCCTCTCTCAATTGTGTCCCACTCCACTTATTGCGTGTGTCGTCTAGTTTCAATTCAATCGCTGCATATCTATACAAATTACCAACACAGGTGGCTTCTGAAATAAATCTGGAAAGGTACATAGGAAGAGGCTTTTGAGCCTTTTCCAGAAAAATCGACTTTCGTAGTGATTTTTCCTAAAAACTTTAGATTCACTATACCATTTTCCAGAAAATTCACTACAGCCAAGAACTCGATTTCTACCTGTCCTTAAATCATTTATACCCCAAGACATGTTTAGCGGGAGCTTTATTGTCATGACACTGATTAAAGAGTTCTTACTACGTTTTAACCCCATCAACAAATGGTGTAACAGCTTGTTCCCAGCACCAATGATCAAATTTTGCAGCAGGTTGTTGCGCAGGAAAC
>NZ_JAXOFS010000025.1:0-13053 GCF_036409375.1 Photobacterium sp. 53610
CCGACACGAGGATTTTCAATCCTCTGCTCTACCGACTGAGCTATCGAGGCAACGGGGCGCATTAAAAAGGTTTTGCGCATTTTCGTCAATGCTTTTTTTGAAAATAATGGTCAACCTTCCTTTTTTTGTTCTGTTTGTCCGGATTTTAATCTCATTTGATAATATTCCGGTCTTTAAAGAGAGGATTTGTTGCGGAATATCTTTCAGGGTCAGGCGGTTCTGACTGGTATTTTTTATCACTTCCGCTATTTCATCTGCTCCTTTTCAACCGTTGTATGTTTTTTATACGCCACCTTCTGTGCTGCAAGATTTAAGTGTGATCTGGATCACCTTTGTGGTTGGTGGTGTAAATATAAATGAAACTGATAATTGATCTCATTATCTCTTCTGTGCATGATGTGCGACCTGTTTAATGGTCAGAAAATTGCTTTTCTGAATTTTTCGGAAAAATGCGGCAAAAAGGGTGTGGTCGGGAAATGAAAAGTTGCTTCATCGGTATTGTGCTGAGCAGCGCTGCAAGTGTGTGGTGTGCTTCGGCAGCTTTCGCTTCTGACGCGCCTGTACATGCTGAGGCTCCCTTCCTAGCTGAGACATCTGCATCATACAGCTGGCTGCGGGATGACAGCCGGCAATCCGAAAAAGTTCTGACTTTCCTGCGTGATGAAAATCAGCACACCGAAAAGGCCCTGACGTCTCAGGCCGTGCTGGAAGCGTCGCTGCTCAATGAGTGGCAGTCCCGTCGCGCCCGTGTGGCTGAAAGACCATGGCAGCTGGCCGGGAAGTATAACTACCGGCTGACGTCATCAGACGGCAGTGTGCAACTGCTTCGTCAGGATGCAGAAAGCGGAGCGTCACTTGTTGTGGCGGACTTTACCCAACGCGGGCAGCAGGCTGAGTATTATCAGCTGGGCAGTTGGCAGGTCAGTCCGGATCACCGGTTTGTGGCAATCACCGAAGATCGCCGGGGAGACCGGAATTACCGATTGACGGTCATGGAACTCAGCAGCGGACGTGAAATCGCCACTGTTTCTGAGCAGTCAGCAACCGATCTGGTCTGGAGTGAGGACGGCCAGAGCCTTTACTTTGTTGAAAACGAAGCGGGTACTTACCGTCCGCATCAGGTGCTTCGTTGGTCGCGGGAAGGCGGTCTCAAGACGATGCTGTATCGCGAATCGGATCCGGCCTGGCTGGTGTCGGTTTATGCAGCCAGCTCCGGCGACTACCTGCTTATCCAGTCGAACAACCATGACAGCAGTGAACAACAACTGGTGGCTTCAGACAGCGGCCAGATTCTGACAACAATCCGTTCCCGGACGCCGGGTGTGGAGTATTACGCTGATGTCCGCTATGGCGCACTGTATCTGTCCAGCAATCTTCAGGGCGATTTTGCACTTTACCGGTCAGCGCTGAATGACACCCAAGCTGCCTCCTGGCAGCCGGTCTGGCAACCGAAGCCACATCAGCACATCAAGAACTGGCTGCTGTTCCCTCAGCACATCGTGCTGGAAGTGACAGAACAGCAACTCAGCCGTCTGGTGGTGCTGAATACACAGGGTCGCACACTGTTTGATCAGGTTATTACTCCTGAAGGCGGTGTGGCCTGGTTGTCCGGAAACAGCAGCCGTTACGGTCAGTCGGTGATGATCCGCAGTATGTCGCTGACTCAGCCTCCTCAGTGGCAGGCGCTGGATCTGACGGAGTTACAGCTGACAACGTTGTCGGCAGACCGTTATCCGGAATTTGAGCCGGATCTGTACCGGACGGAACAGATCCGCGTCCGACACGGTGATGTGTCTGTGCCTGTTACCCTGGCTTACCGGACGGATCGGCTGACCGCCAAGTCTCCCGTCATTCTTTACGGCTACGGCGCGTACGGTACCCCGGTGCGTTCGTATTTCATGCCGCAGATCATCAGCCTGCTGGATCGCGGGGCGATTTATGCCATAGCCCATGTCAGGGGCGGCGGCTATCTCGGCCCAGAGTGGTATGCGCAGGGAAAAGGGATGCTGAAGCCCAATTCGTTTGACGACTATCTGGCCGTGGCACACGTGATGAAGCAGTTTCATCAGGGCTCAGACCGGCCCATTCTGGCGTTGGGCGGCAGCGCGGGCGGTACGCTGGTGGCCGCAGCACTGAACCGGCAGCCGGCGCTGTTTACGGGGGCTGTCCTGCAGGTGCCGTTTGTGGACGTGATCGCGACCATGGCTGATCCCAGTCTGCCGCTGACCCGCCAGGAATACGCAGAGTGGGGGGATCCGCGCGATCCGGCTCAACTCGTGGTGATGAAGCAATACAGTCCGAATGACAATATTTCGGCCCGGGCTTATCCGCCGATGCTGGTGACCGCCGGGCTCTATGATACTCAGGTTCCCTACTGGGAGCCTGCACGCTGGGTGATGAAAGTCCGGGATGCCAGTCTGGCTCAAGGTCCTTATCTGCTTCAGACGGATTTGTCCGGCGGACACCGGCAGGATGCCCGGCAGGCGATGCGGCAGCAGGCGAGAGAATATGCGTTTCTGCTCAGTCTGGTGCCCGGCAGCACCCCGTCCCCTTAACCTTTGAATGATGTGTTGTCCGCCCGGTGCAGTGATGTGCCGGTGGACTGCTTTTGCCTGAAAGGCACTGAACCCTGTTTATGTCCTTGATATCCGGAGTCCCCAACATGCAGTTGAAGCCTGTCCCTCTGGCTTTGTATGCCCTGTTCAGCCCAGTGATCAGCTCAGTCAGCTTCCAAAGTGTTGCTGCGCCTCAGCAACAAGCCTCTGAAATGACGACCGTGGTGGTCACGGCCACCCGCATTGAGCAGCCTTTGTCCGAAACCAATGGATCAGTGGCTGTGATCACTCAGGAAGAGATCGAGCAGGAAGGTGCCACCGAGCTCTATGATGCTCTGTCGCATGAACCGGGGGTCAGTGTGAGCGGGGGAGCCGGACGGCCGCAGAATATTACCATTCGCGGAATGAGCGGTAACCGGATCGCGGTCATCAAAGACGGCGTGAAAGTCGCGGACGGCTACGGGGCCAGCGATATGAACGACGTGGCCGGTCATAACAGTTTTGACCTGGGTGACGTCAAGCAAGTTGAAGTGGTGAAAGGCGCGGGCTCTTCGCTGTATGGCTCCGGTGCGATTGGGGGCGTGGTGGTCCTGACATCCAAAACACCGAGCGACTATCTGGGCAGCGAGGATCATTATGTCGGCCTGGAAGGGGGATACTCAGGGATCAGTGATAAATATACCTCGGCGCTGACCACTGCGACACGGCTGGGCGACACGGCGCATCTGGTACGGGTCAGTTACTGGCAGGGCAGTGAAAGTAAAAATCATGATCAGTCGCTGTATGTTCGCGATATTGACGGGATCAATGCGGCGCTGACCAGCGAGTGGTTTCTGAATGACAGCTGGCTGCTGAAAGGTAAGGTGGATTATTACCGTCAGCAGGCGCGCCGGGAAGAGGGCATTGCCCCGACACAGGCGGACGGTGGCGGCTGGGAAGCGACATCGTTTCTGGAAGACGTTGACACAACGACGCTCTCTGCCCGTGCGGGAGCCGAATGGGAAGGGGAAACCCTGCTGGCTGAACAGGCAGATATCAATCTGTACTATCGTCAGACCGAAACCTCGGGCGACAAAGATGTCGCAATGCAACGGACACAGGAAGGGCTGGTTTTCAAGCGCCGTCAGTCGGAAAACCGGGCGTTCAGGGATCATCTGATCGGATTGTCAGCAGATTTGCAACAGCGGAGTGCTCATGGCGAGCTTGAGCACACCGTTGCCTGGGGTGTTCAACTGGAATCCATGCTGCATGAGCGTCCGGTCAACGTCCGTATCGTCGACTGGACCGGCGATACGCTGAGTGAATCGGAGCCTTTTGCTTCGGCCAGAACCTACAGTCTGGGGATTTATGTTCATGATGACATGCGCTGGGGCAAGTGGAATCTGGCGCCGGGGCTGCGGTTTGATGCACAGCAGATGTCCTCTGAACTGGACGACACCATTGGCAGTTATCCCCTCCATGAACTGCGCAGCAGTGAGTTGTCGCCGAGCCTGTCGCTGGCTTACCAATGGACGCCGGATCTGAATACCTATCTGAGTTACACCCATGGTTTTCTGGCGCCTTCCTATGCCAAGGCGTACGGCTTCGTACCGCATCTGTCGAGCGATCTGGGGAATTTCGTGATCCGCCCGAATGCGGATCTGGAAGCCGAAACCAGTGACAACTTCGAGCTGGGTTCGAAGTATGACGATGGCCGGCTGGTGGTGTACGGCGCTGTGTTCTACTCCGTCTTCGATAACTTTATCAGCGAAAAAACAGTCGGCTGGAACGAGGCCGGTAAGTATGCCGAAGTGCAGTACCAGAACCTGGAAGGGGTGAAAACCTACGGGGCTGAGCTGACGGCCAGCTACTGGTTCACTGACCGGCTGAAGGTTTCCGGCAAACTGGGCATCGTCGATGGTGAAGATGAGCACGGCGAGCCAATCCGTACCCTGACACCGCTGGAAGGGAACACCTTGCTGAGCTATGAGCAGGATGTCTGGAACGGTTTCGTACGACTGAACTATGCCGGGGCCATGAACAAGGTACCGAGCTGTCAGGATGATTTGGGCATGAGTCAGACCTGTGCGACCACGTCGGGCTGGATGACCCTGGATGCCGGGGCGGGATACGACATCACGCCGGAATTCCGCATTAATGCTGCGGTGCACAACTTGCTGGACCGGGAATATACCCGTTATCAGGATGTGGCCGGCGTGACGGAATCGCAGACCCGTTTTTCAACGGAGCCGGGCCGCTATTTCAGCGTGAACGCCAGATACAGCTTTTAAGGGAAGCCGACATGAAACGATTGATTCTGACAGCGGCGGCCCTGCTCTGTACTCAGGCGCATGCCGGGGCTCAGCACCTGATTTATCCGCTGGAAACTGCTGTGATTCAGGACCGTGATGACGCGCTGGCGTATGTTCAGTCTCGTTATCCGCAGACCGGCACCCTGGCTCTGCTGGATACCCGGCAGAGTCTGCTGGGAACGCACTATCACTTTGCGCCGCAGAATGACGCTGGTCAGCCTTGCGAAGGCGCAATCGTGGTGACGACCGATCGCCAGGGGCAGCTGTACCGGCTGTTCAACAGCTTGCCGGATGATACCGCGGATTGTGTCTTGAATTTGCCGTTGCCGCCCCGGCCACATACGTTGCTGTCTCCGCCAGCCGGTGAGATTGTGCAGGCGACGATGACGGTGTTTGATCCGGATCCGCGGACGGCCACAGGTCTGGCACTCGAAGGCGATCATGCGGATGTGGATGACATTGTCATTCCGGCATCAGCCTATCAAACCGTCACCGGTATTGAGGTGACCCGTCAAAACGGCAGGCTCTATCTGGTCAACGACCGGGTGATGGCGGTCGATATCCAATCGATGGCTGCGCTGGAGACTGGCCCTGAGCAGGGACTGGTGTCAGTTGCGGACGGCAGTTCGTTTGCGTTTACGCGGCAGGACACGGCCTTTCGCGATGTGAATGCTTTCTATCATCTGGATCATTCGCTTCAGTATCTGGCTGCGCTGGGATTCACGGGAGTGCGGGCCTTGTTTACTGCGCCGTTAAAAATTGATGCGCAGGGACAAAATACCAATAACTCCACTTATCTGACCGATACCGGGATTCTGGCAATGGGTGTGGGCGGTGTGCCGGACAGTGAAGATGCGGATGTGGTGCTGCACGAGTTCGGACATGCCATTAATTACCAGCTGGTGCCGGACTGGAAAGGCGGCGACAGTGATGCGATTGGCGAGGGCTTCGGAGATTACTGGGCCGGTGCCTACAGTTTCTGGGTTCAGCGTGATCGCAATGAACGCTTCGAGCTGGATGTGTTTGCCAACTGGGATGGTGTGGTCGGCGCACTGAAGTCCCGGCGTTCGCTCAATGATCAGGAAGCGCGGTATGACCCGGAAATGGATTACCGGGCGCATGTGTCGGTCAACGGAACGCTCAGCGATCAGCTGTGGTCGACGCCACTGTTTCAGACCTTAAAACAGGCCGAAGCCGTTTATGGTGAAGCCGCATTTGATGAGTTCAACCGGGTGGTGCTCGAAGGCATGGCCGGCATGGGTTTTGGCATGAAGATGCATGATCTGGCCCGCTCTACCGTAGATGCAGCGCAGCGGTTATACCCGCAGAAACCTTATGCCCAATGGCTGAACGCCCGGTTCAAACATCATGGCATCCTCCGTGACGCACTGGTTCTGGCGCAAAGCAATTCTGCTCTGACCGTGACGGGAAAAAATCAGACTGAACTGTCTTTGGCGCTGATTCAATCAGGTGCGAGCGCACTCAATAATGTTCAGGTTGATCTGGCGATGCCGGCACTGAACTGGCATCAGGTGGTCCGTTCGGAGCTGGTGGCGGCGGGGGCTGTTACCCGGGTGAACGAGTCAGTCAGTATTCCGGCATCTTTGCAGTGCGGAGAAACCCTTTCCCTGAATGCAGAAATTTCATTCAGTCAGGATACGGCTCAACAGCCTGTGAATTACCAGCAGGAACTTACATTTACGTATGGTGTGCCCGTGCTGTCGCAACCATTGCAGCATTCGCAGCAAGCCATACCGGATGCCCGCCAGATCAACCAGAACGGAAAGATTCTGCTGGGGGAGGCGCTCGTTGCCCTGAATGTTCCGGCTGGCGCTGGGTTGGTTTCGTATGACTTTGCGATTCAGCTTTCGCTGTCTCACCCGCGTTTTTCTGATCTGAAGGTCACCGTGCGTGCGCCTTCAGGGCGGAGCGTAACACTGCTGAATTATCAGAGCTTTCCGCTGCCGGAGAAAACCGACACCTTCACGATGGCCAATACCGCAGGGCTGTCGGAGCTGCTCGGGGAGCCGATGACGGGGAACTGGGTGCTTGAGGTGACTGACCGGGTCACGGGGCAGAGCGGCAAGATTCACTCATGGGGCGTGGGAGCCGTGACGGGTTATGACTGCAGTCAGACGGGCACTTCAACCGATCCCCAGAACAAACAAACGACAGACAACCCGGCAAAGCCAGAGAACAGCAGTTCATCCGGTGGAGGTTCACTCGGGCTGTTCAGCCTGCTGTTTGGCGTTGTGATGGCGTTGGCAAGACGCCGTCAATTTTAATTCGAGAAAAGTGAGAGTCAGATGAAATCATTCCAACTCGCAGTATTGCCGGTTGCGCTGACCATGGTCCTGAGCGGATGTAACGGTTCAGGCGGCGGCAGCAACTCAAATGATCAGAGTCAGCCAACCTATGACGTCAGCGGCCGTGTTTCCTCGGCATCGGTCGATCTGCCGATGACGGTGTGCGCGGATATCAATCGTGACTGGACTTGCAGTGCCGATGAACCGTCGGTCAAAGCCACGCAATATAACTTTACCCTGACCAGTACAGATATCCGGGTGAAAACTTCCCCGCTGCTGGTTCAGGCCACGCCGGTGGTTTCTGCTCGTTCATCGGCGTCAGCTTCGCTGAATCTGGCAGCCCCGGCAGCGCGTGAGCATGCTTTCACTCTGGTGAACGGGGTGACCACGCTGGTAGTGGGTGAAATGCTGAGTGGTGCCAGTCTGGAATCGGCGGTGGCAACGGTGAGCAATAATCTCAAAGCACACGGAATAACGCCGCCGTCTGATTTGCTGGCCAGCAGTGATGATTCGGCGCTGGCTGATCTCGATGAAAAGCTGGTGGCGCTGTTTGCTCAGCTGAAGGCCATCAGTTCAGATGACGCCGCAGGCATTGCGGGTGCTGCAAAAGGGTTTCCGGCCTACGGGACGGCATTGCTGGCAGGGTCTCTAAACGAGGCGCAGATTCAGGAGATTGCGTCGCTGGGCCGTCTGGCAACCAAACAGCTCAATGACACCGGAATGGTCAAACATCTGAATTTGTCCACTGGCACTTTGTCGAACCAGCCTGATCAGGGGGCGCCGGGCCAGGATGCCAGCTTCGGGCTGGATGTGACCGACGGCGGCTTCAAGCTGACCAAGCTGGATGCCAAAGGCCAGTCTTTGCCTGAAAGCAGTCCGGACTGGCAGTGTGTCAAAGATGAGCGCACCGGGTTGATCTGGGAAGTGAAAGCGGACGACCAGACTTCATTCCGCGATAAGCATCGTCTGTTTGCACTGGAAACCCGTACCCTCAAGCCGCATGCCGATGAAATCGCTCTGGCTTCCTGCAGTTCGGATCATCTGGCGGCTTGCACCACGCAAGAGTACAGCCAGAAACTGAATGATGCTGCTTACTGCGGCAAAACCAACTGGCGGCTGCCCACGATGCATGAGCAGTATGATTTGCTCGATTTCAGTGAAACGGCGACCGACGCAGACGGCAATGTTTATGGTCTGAACGTGAAGTTCTTCAATGATCAGTATATCGGTAGTGAAGATCTGCCTTACGGCTATTACTGGTCATCGACCTTATTACGGACCGATCCGAATTATACCGAGGGCCGGGCGATCAGCCATCTGTCACAGATGACACAAGCCAAAGGCGGTACCGGGCTGGGTGAACTCACTGCTTACTACGCGCCCTGTATCGCGGGTGAGGCGTGCCTCTCTCCGAATGTGATGGCAGTTCGAATGGTTGCGGAATAAGGAATAACACCATGTTGAAAAAGATGATTGGCACCATTTTCTGTGCTTTGGTTTGTTCAGCCAATGCGATGGCTGCAATGCAGTCGTGTGGTCTGAACATTGAGGCAAGCGCACCGGATATCCGGTTTCAGGACAATGGCAATGGGACAGTCACGGATTTACAGACAAAGTTGGTCTGGCGTCGCTGTCTGTTAGGCACACAGTGGAATTCGCTGCAACAGACCTGTGATGGCGCGCCGGAAGGGTACAGCTGGAAGAAGGCGCTGTTTCAGATCAACCTCAATGAGAAAAACACGGTGATTGACGGGGTGAGGGGCTGGCGGATGCCGAATATCAAAGAGCTGGTGAGTCTGCGCGAAGTGGCCTGCATTTCTCCGGCCGTGAACCTGAAGGCTTTCCCGGATTTTATCCAGACGGAAGATGATAAGTACGCAACAACAAGCAATGTCTGGTCATCAACGCCTCACGCGCAAAGTCAGAACATTCTGGTGTTCGGTCTCAATGATGGCATGATTATTCACTATGGTGCTCAGGATGCTGATTTTGGCGTGCTGCTGGTGAGTGATCAGGCGCGGTAGCCGGAGCGCCTTGTCTCATATCAGTTTGTCTAACAACAACCCCACACTATGATGTGGGGTTGTTTTTTAGTGGCTGGTTCTTGTGTGGCGGTTACTGTTTCAGACTGAATTTGCCGGTCCAGTTTTCCAGTTCATGATATAGCCGTTGCAGAGAGCGGGTACTGTTGTGGCTCTGGCTGACGACGTCAGACAACTGGCGGCCACTTTCCTCAATCATATTGATCCGGGTGGAGATGTCGTCACCAACCTGTGTCTGTTCGGCTGCAGCCGCAGCAATCTGATGACTCATGCCGGTGATACTCTCCAGCGCTGAAACAATCTGATTCAGTGCGTCGGAGGCTTCCTGAGACTGATGTACTGTGGTCTGACTGGTTTCCGCACAGGTCTCCATGGTTTCAATGGCGTTTCGCGAGCCGCTTTGCAGGCGGCCGATCATCTGCTGGATTTCTTTGGTACTGTGCTGGGTTCGACCTGCCAGATTCCGGACTTCATCGGCGACGACCGCAAAACCGCGACCCTGTTCTCCGGCACGGGCGGCTTCAATGGCAGCATTGAGCGCCAGTAAGTTGGTCTGCTCGGCGATATCGCCGATCACATCCAGGACTCTGGCAATGCTGTTCACTTCCGTATCTAGATGGGCGACGGCCTGACTGGCGGTGGCGAGCTGATCGGCCAGCCCCTGAATGTTGTCGACGGTCGACAGAATCAGGGTCTGAGTGACCTGGCTCTGCTGATCGGCACGCTCGGTATTGCTGGCGGTATCGCTGGCAGACTCCGCCACATTGTTGGCCGAAGAGGCCATTTCGGTCATCGCAGTTGCAATCATGGCCGTCGACTGTTGCTGGCTGTCCGTCAGTTCGGCAATCACGCCTGAACGTGACGAGACTTCACCAAGCTCCGTACGCAGTTCAGCCATCGACTGTTTCAGGTTATTGACCAGCTCTGCCAGAGACAGGCTCATGGTCTGTACTGCGTAATAAATGCTTCCCGGGGTTGCCCGGGTTTCAAAGTGGGTGGTGATTTTGCCGTCCGCCACCGCCTGAACGGCTGCCTGGACCTCGTCCGGTTCGCCTCCCAGTAAGTTCACAATGCGCTTACTGGCGATGATCAGCACGGTCAGAATCGCTGCGGTGATCAGAAGACATAAGGCCAGCTGCCAGCCCGCGGTGGACCAGAAACGCTGGTTCACTTCGTTGAAACCAATTCCGGTCCCGACATACCATCCCCAAACGGGAGTGCGCCGGGCAATGGACAGTTTCTCTTCCACACTGCCATCCGCCTGTTTCTGGGTCCAGGTATATTGCGCCAGCTTATCTCCGCTGGCTGCGACAGCCTGTTTCAGGATATTACCGACGCTTTTTCCGTTGCCGTCTTTGAAGTCGTGAAAACTGGTGCCATGCAGCTGGGGATCCAGCGGCGCTGCAATAAAGGTCAGTTGCGCGTCCGCGACATAAACATATTCGTTGTCTTTATAGATATTGTTTCGCAACAACCGGGTTGCCAGCGTCTTTGCCTCCGATTCAGCCAGAAGGCCTTCCTGCGCCATTTTTTCCAGTTCGGAGAGAGTGTTGTAGGTGCTGTTAAACAGCTGCGTGACCCTGGATTCGTTATCCTGGTTACTGGCCATACGCAACGTCATCAGGCCCGTGACCATGATGGCCAGCATGGCCGTCAGGATAACAGCGGATAGCAGATAGGTTTGTGTCCTGAGTTTCATTCCCTGTTCTCTTGGTAATGCTGAAGAGACCTCCCGGCAATTGTCAGGAGGAGTTATTTTTCGACACGAAAATACTAGATCAGGTTAATACCTGTTCAGAGCAGAAAATTAACAAAACATGATCCTGGTTGAGAGGATTGATTCTGACGGTTTACCAATGAAAAGAAGTATGAGTGGGATAAAATTGGAACATTATGCTGATAGTTTCGTATTGTGAAATACTGGCGGGCCATGGTGGCCCACCAGTCCATTGCGGTCAGTTCAGCTGCCACACAGCAGCCTGCCCGGGCTGTTCGCCTTTGGTCCACCATTTAGCGGTGTACAGCTTGCCCTGATAGAGCACCTGATCACCGGCAACATAGACCTGATTCGGATCCCAGTCAGGTGCTGCAGGTAATAGCTTGATGTCCAGCTGATAGCTGTAGTCTTTGTTTTTCAGGAAGACCTGATTGCCAAACAGATCCTGAGCATCGAATACGATACTGCCGTCTGCGGCCTGTTTACCGATCTGAACCTGTTGTGCATAGGTCTGGTTCACTGTGGCTGCCAGATCTGCGGCCCATACGGACTGATTCTGGTTGGCCGTGGTGATGGCCAACTGCTCAGAAACAGTTTCGACACCATTCTGGTCAAAAATACGGAACCAGACGGTTTCGTCAGGCTGGGCGACATCTGTGGCTTTGACGAAAGCGCCCGCACTGGACCAGCCTCCGGGCTGACCGTTATCCGAGCCGTCAAACCGAATGTCGATACAGTTGTAAAAACCTTCTCCGGCCGGGTCATTACGCTGCCAGCGGGCATACAGGATGGCATCACCGGTTCTGTCGGTCGGCAGGGTGATGGTCATCTGATAGTATTTCTGTCCGTTGATGGTGGTGGTCGGAATGTTCCCGACTTCTCCGACCATATCCAGGTCGCTCCAGGCTAATGGCTGGGTTGCGCTGTCAAAGCCGGGTTTGGTCAGGTAGAACTTCCAGAAACTAGGGTTGTGCGGGGTTTCAGCACGATACAGCAGATCCAACTGACCATTATTCGTCAGATCAAGGGTTGTTTTCTGCCAGTAAGGCGAGGGGATATCCATGCCTGACTTTTTACTGTCTGCAGCAGAACACAGCGATCCGTCAGGGATGGCCCGTTCAACAGCGGCCTGGTTTTGATAGTCCGATACCAGTCTGGCAAACTCGGGTTTCTGAACAAAAGGGTACCAGCCAGACTGAACAAAGGCAGCGCGGCAGGCTGCATTGGGAATGGTTGAGCCGTCGGTCGAATCCCAATAGCCGCCATCCATATCGCAGATTTGCTGTCTGGCTGGCGGATATTCCATATAGCCGTGTGCCTGAGCGGTTGTCGACAAGGAACTCAGCACTGAACTGACACCCAAGAGCCAAAGCCCTTTCCTCCATGAGGCATTTTGCAGCAACATATTCTCTCCTTCATCATTTCACATGAGCACAATTGCAGTACTGGTTTGAACGAGTCGCAGGAGACTGGCAATCGGGAGAATGTTAAGAGAGGAGGTGACTCAAAACCTGTCCTCATTTTTTTCACCGCGTATTAAATACTTGGGACTAATCGCAAGTTTTTTAAAGCGAGCAAAAAAGAGTAGGGTGAGGAAACTGTTGAGGTGATTGTAGTCAAGAGGGTACAGATAAAGAAAAACCCCGGTCTTTCGACCAGGGTTTCTGAAGTGGCTCCCCCTGCTGGACTTGAACCAGCGACATACGGATTAACAGTCCGCCGTTCTACCGACTGAACTAAGGGGGAATTGTATGGTGCCTCGAGGCGGAATCGAACCACCGACACGAGGATTTTCAATCCTCTGCTCTACCGACTGAGCTATCGAGGCAGAACAAAGATTAAAATCTTCGTTTTGCTGTTTGGCTCCCCCTGCTGGACTTGAACCAGCGACATACGGATTAACAGTCCGCCGTTCTACCGACTGAACTAAGGGGGAATTGTACGTTATCGTGTTGTCACGCTGACACCACAATCAAGTATGGTGCCTCGAGGCGGAATCGAACCACCGACACGAGGATTTTCAATCCTCTGCTCTACCGACTGAGCTATCGAGGCAAGGTAAAGCAATTGTGCTTTACGCTGTATAAATGGTGCCGACTACCGGAATCGAACTGGTGACCTACTGATTACAAGTCAGTTGCT
>NZ_JAXOFS010000026.1:0-6862 GCF_036409375.1 Photobacterium sp. 53610
AGCAGCGCCGATGGTAGTGTGGGGTCTCCCCATGTGAGAGTAGGACATCGCCAGGTGCTCTATTAAAGAAGGCCACCCGAATGGGTGGCCTTTTTGCGTTTTAACTTTTTCTATAAGCATCAGATCAACTGAGCATCATTTGATACTTGCTCTCAATCGAAGCTACTCACTGTGAGTTTAATTACGCTTCTCTTAAGATCAGAGGCTGATTCAGACACCACTCTCTGAATGTATCTATGAAAACCTGACTGGGATGACTAGTGCTTTGCTTTTGTCGTCTCGGTTCTGCATCACTGATAAGAACTCCGTGTCGTTATCGTTGATTGTGCTGTAGGCATGCCGTAATAAAAGTCAGCGATGAAAGACCGACATGTAAATACTGCTTGGCTGGCGGTTTAAAATTCGGCTCGTAGGAAAATATGTGAGTGCTACAGAAGGGTTGTGGTGAGATTGAAAACCAGGTATCCGATTGAACGGATACCTGATTTGCTATGGCAAGATGTACGTCTCATTGGAACAGAGAGATTTCACTTCTGAGAGGTTTTCGGCTACGAATATTCCGGCCTGACGCATTTCAGCGCAGCTGGAAGTGACCGTATCCTCGGCAATGCCACGGCAGGCTGCCAAATTGACAATGACCTTAAATGCTCTTGTTGCCTGGAGCTGGAGCGCAGTTGTCTTTACGCAATAGTCTGTTGCCAGTCCGCCAATTAAAACAGTAGTGACGCCTTTGCTGTTGAGCCATTCGATCAGACCCGTACTGAGTTGTTCCTGCAGATCGTGGTAGCAAGCACCGTAGGGGTGAAGATCAGGCTCGATCCCTTTCCAGATGACATGATCATAGTCTGTGACCTCCGGAAGCCCTGGGATGACTTTGAACCCTTGTGTGCCGGGAACGGCGTGTTTCACCCAGGTCAGATCGGCATTCGGATGCGGAAGTGATTGCAGCATCTTGTCGTGGTGTTCCACAACCCAGACGGCATTCGACGGGTGGGCATCCTTGGTGAGGATGCGCCAACTCGCCAATTTAGCCTGTTCGTTGAGCGCTGCTGCAATTTGATCCCCACCCGGAACGGGTAATTCGTCCGGACAAAGCGGGGTAAATGTTTGCTGAGCATCCACATCAATTGCTGCAATCGTCATGATCAACCCCCTACAGGATCTGGTTCAGGATATGATCTGCTTTCAGGCGTCGTATACGCTTGATTAAGCGTCTGACTGGCAGAGGATAGCTTTCGACTTTGTCGATAAATTTATAACTGCCCATTAATTGAGTATGTCGCAAGATTGCGTTGAGTTCCTGCTGTTTTTGCTCAGACAGTAACTCATGCTTGTCATGCACTAAGATGGCATTTTCAAGGTCCAGCTTCCAGGCTCTCGGGTTGAGATTGTTACCGGTGATCAGCATGTACTGACGGTCGACCCAGATACCTTTCAGGTGGAAACTGTTGTTGTCGTGTTTCCAGATATGAATGGCTAACTGCCGGCGAGCAATCGCAGCTTCATTATGTTTGGCAAAATTGCGCAGATTGACCTCATACAGATAAGGCAATCCGGCAATTGTCCGGAACGGTTCACTGGGGGGGATATAAAAGTCATTGGCCGTTTTATCGCCCACAATTAAGGTGATTTTCACTCCGCGTCTTAAGGCACGTTTGACTTCACGGCTGACACTGCGGGGGAAATTGAAGTATGGCGTACAGATAGTCAGCTCATTTTTGGCGCTGGCGATCAGTGTACAGATATATTTATTGAGATTGTTTTTTCGTCGTCCCAGGCCGACGATTGGCGTCAGCCCGACCTGATTTTCGCTGACGGATTCAGGCTCAAAGGAGTAGCTTGCCCGTTGCAGTTCCTGGCGTAAGTCCCGAATTGCATTCCGTAAGCTTTTCGTTTCAGGGCGAACTTGCTGATTCAGGCAATTGACTGCCGGGCTGTCGACTAATGTTTGCTGAACAAACTGAGCCATGCTGTCTGCCAGTCTGGCATTTTTCAGCACATGGTAGCGGTCACAGCGGTAGCGCTGATGCTGAGCGAGATAGACGTCATTCAGGCTGGCGCCGCTGTAGATCACCGAATCATCAATGATGAAGCCTTTCAGATGCAGTACGCCAAAGACTTCACGGTTGCGGACGGGTACACCCAATACTTCAATTTTATGTTCGTATGACGCTGAGAACTCCCGGTAAAAAGCTGCGTTCCCTTCAGATTTTTCTGCGCCAATTAATCCGCGCTGTGCGCGATGCCAGTCGACAAGTACTTTGATATCCAGTTCAGGACGTTTTTGTTTGGCTTCATACAATGCTTTGAGGATACCACGACCCGCATCGTCGTCCTGGAGGTAGAGTGCAACCAGGTAAATACGCTGAGTTGCGTTCGAGATTTCCTGATGCAAGCGCTCACGAAAAGCACTGGCATCCAGCAGTGTTTCTAAATTTTCTGGTTGATGCGCAATACACGGTAGCTGATCAATGAGCTGCCTATTTGCAGTAGCTGAATCCATTATCGCCTCGTTCCGCGACTTATTTGATAAATCTAAAAATTAAGAGGCCAATTATACCAGATTTTAGTGATGGTAAAGTGGCCACAATGGAGCAATTGCTGAGCTTGGGAGGCAGGTTGGTCAATTCGGGCTGTATAGCATGGGTGTGAGTGATTTTCCTGCACTCCGGTAGCGTTGAAGCCGGTTGGCCAGTGTCGCAGGTAAATCATCCTCAGAGACAACTCTGAATCCTGCGCTTACATAAAGCGACTCAAGGTGGCTGAATGCAAAACAAAAACAGCGCATAAATGCCAACTGCGGTTGACAGGCTGCCAGTAAAGCCAGAGCAATTCCCTGTTGCCGGAACGCAGGCGAAACCAACATGCCGGTTAATAACTGGTGATCCTCAGACAGCTGAAAGCGGACAACAGTGACAATTTCTGATGCTGTTTCACCGATCCAGATGACTTCGTCTCTTTTGGCTTTCCCTGCCGGGTAATGGGCCTTGTAGAGTCGATTGACCAGCGGGAATCGAATCGGTTCCAAAGGATGGAAGCTAAGTGTTGTTTTCGTGAAATCTGTCATGGAATTAACTGCGTCACTGCCAGGGATCAGTTAGAATGCGGCCTCCAGTATAAAGCGACGGTTTGAAATTGGTATGGAAGTTTTGCATTCCCAGTCACTGGCTCAATTACATACGTTTGGTATCCAGGTGTCGGCCTCCCGAATAGCCGCTGTGGCAACAGTCGATGAACTGAAGGCCATCCTTTTCAATGAGTGCCTGGATTCATCGCCATCACTGATTATCGGGCAAGGCAGTAATCTGTTGTTCTGCAGTGATTTCCAAGGGACTGTGATTCTGAACCGTATCATGGGCGTGGCGGTCACTGAAACGGACTATGCCTACCATCTGCATGTTGGTGCCGGCGAAAACTGGCATCAGCTGGTCTGCTGGACTGTGGAACAGGGGATGCCCGGCCTTGAAAACCTGGCTTTGATTCCGGGTTGTGCCGGTTCTGCACCCATTCAGAACATTGGCGCTTATGGCGTGGAATTACAGGACATCTGCGAATATGTGGATGTCATGGACAGGCGAGATGGTGAGGTGCGGCGGCTCAGCGCTGACGAATGTCGCTTCGGCTATCGGGATTCGGTTTTTAAGCACGCCTTGAAGGAAACACACATCATTGTCGCTGTCGGAATACGGTTGAGCAAAGACTGGCAGCCGAATATCTCTTATGGCCCGCTGGCCACTCTTGATCCCGAAACCGTCACGGCGGGAGACATCCTGGAACAGGTCTGCGCGGTACGTCGCGCGAAGCTGCCTGATCCGACGCAATTGGGGAATGCGGGCAGCTTCTTTAAGAACCCGGTTGTCAATCAGGAGATGTATCAGCAACTCTCTGCGGCATTTCCCGAATTACCGAGCTACCCGGCTCAGCAAGGGCATTACAAACTGGCAGCAGGATGGCTGATTGACCAGTGTGATTTAAAGGGCTATCAGATTGGCGGCGCCGCTGTTCATCAAGAGCAAGCCCTGGTGATTGTGAACACCGGTCATGCAACCTCTGAGGATGTACTCCGGCTGGCCCGGCATATTGTGGATACCGTGGCTCATAAATTTGGAGTCCGACTGGAACACGAGGTGCGCTTTATGGCTGCCAACGGGGAAACCACTTTGGACGAGGTGATGCCATGAAAGAGCATGCGACTAAGCTGGCCCTGATCCGCATACTTGCGGACGGGCAATTCCACTCCGGAGAGGCGCTCGGGGAAGTGATGGGGATCTCGCGTGCGGCGATCAGTAAACATATTAAGGTGATTCAGGAATGGGGATTGGATGTCCACCGGGTTCAGGGCAAGGGTTATCGTTTAGCGGCCGGATTTGAGCTGCTGGATGAAACGGCCATTCTTGCTCAGGTCGACTGCCCGTCGCTGTCATTGGTTCCCGTGATTGATTCGACGAACCAGTACATGCTGGATCGGATCGGACAGTTGCCCAAGGGCGCCGTTTGTCTGGCTGAATATCAGCAGGCAGGCAGGGGCCGGCGTGGAAGACAGTGGTTATCTCCATTTGGCAGTAACCTTTACTTTTCTATGTACTGGCGGCTGGATGCCGGGGTTGCAGCCGCAATGGGGTTAAGCCTTGTGGTTGGGCTGGCGGTAACGAAAACCCTTCAGAAACTGGGCGCGAAAGACATCAAAGTCAAATGGCCCAATGACCTTTATTATCAGGATAAAAAGCTGGCTGGGATTCTCGTTGAAATGAGCGGGAAAGCAGGCGATGCGGCTCATCTGGTGATTGGGATGGGGCTGAATCTGACCATGACCAATACGGATCCGGAAACTGTCGGTCAGCCATGGGCGAATCTGGCTGAAGCATGCCAACCCATGCCTGACCGCAATCAGCTGGCCGCAGCCATTATTGCCGAAATGACCGAAACATTGCAGCGTTATGAAGACGTTGGGATGGCTGGTTTTGTTGATGAGTGGGATCAGTATGACAACTTTCTTGGCCGGCCAGTCAAATTACTGATGGGAGAAAAGGTGATTCGGGGAATTGCCCGCGGAATCAACCCTCAGGGTGCCTTACTGCTAGAAACTGAACAGGGGCTGGTCCCTTATCTGGGTGGGGAGATCTCACTGCGTAAAGGTGATTAAATGCAAGACCAGTGTTTAAAGTGCTGGTCTTGACTGGATTCGCTATTTTCTGAGCTTGATGGTCTGTACTGCATGATTTGATCCTTTTTGCAGGATCAGGCTGGCCCGTTCACGGGTCGGCAGGATATTTTCCTTCAGGTTTTTCCCGTTGATTTCCTGCCAGATATTGGTAGCAGTTTTAATCGCTTCTGATTCGCTCAGTTTTGTGTAGTGATTGAAATAAGAAGAGGGATCCTGGAAGGCACCCTTGCGGAATTTCAAGAACCGCTCAATGTACCAGGTTTGCAGCAGGTCCGGCTCTGCATCGACATAAATCGAGAAGTCGAGTAAATCAGAAATAAAAACCCGATGTGGTTCATGCGGGTAGTCCATACCGCTTTGTAATACATTGAGTCCTTCAATGATGAGGATATCCGGCTGTTCCACCACTTTGATTTCATCGGTAATGTCATAAGTCAGGTGGGAATAAACGGGCGCCTCTACGCGGGGTTTGCCGGATTTTACTTCGGTCAGAAACTCTACCAAGCGACGAATATCATAGGACTGCGGAAATCCTTTCTTCTTCATCAGGTTTTTTTCCAGCAGAACATGATTCGGATAAAGGAAACCGTCGGTTGTGATGAGCTCGACTTTAGGATGTTCCGGCCACCGGGTGAGCAGGGCTTTCAGCAAACGGGCCGTTGTGCTTTTCCCGACAGCGACACTGCCAGCAATGCCGATGATATAAGGGACAGTTGTGGGTTTGGGCTGTGAAAGAAATTCTTCTAACACACGATTACGGCCTTTACGCGCACCGACATACAGATTCAGCAAACGAGATAATGGCAGGTAGATATCCCGAACTTCATCCATGGAAAGGTGCTCGTTTATCCCGCGAAGATTTTCGAGATCCGACTCGTTCAGTGTCATGGTAACCGACTTGCGTAATTCAGCCCATGCCTGCCGGTCAAAGGAGAGGTAAGGTGTTAGGATCTCGTTCATTTTGTAACCAAAATCTCATTCACAGGGAATGGGACAATACAGGATCAATTGACGAAGGGAAAGAGGACATCTTTTGTTCCGATGATGAAATCTGTACACACTTGCTGATGTTTGGTTAATAAATGCGCACAAGGCGCATCAATCTAATTTTTTTTGTATTTTCCTATTGCAACCCCCAAATCCATCGCATAGAATGCGCAGCACTTACGCCGACTTAGCTCAGTAGGTAGAGCAACTGACTTGTAATCAGTAGGTCACCAGTTCGATTCCGGTAGTCGGCACCAAAATTTGGAGGGATTCCCGAGTGGCCAAAGGGATCAGACTGTAAATCTGACGGCTCCGCCTTCGAAGGTTCGAATCCTTCTCCCTCCACCATATTCAAATGGTTGAATAGCTCTACGAGTTACGAGTTTGCGGGCATCGTATAATGGCTATTACCTCAGCCTTCCAAGCTGATGATGCGGGTTCGATTCCCGCTGCCCGCTCCACATTTCTCGTGTGCTGATATAGCTCAGTTGGTAGAGCGCACCCTTGGTAAGGGTGAGGTCGGCGGTTCAAATCCGCCTATCAGCACCACTCTCTCTCCAAAGCACTTCAATTCTTTTGATATATACTCTACAAAACCCATGATTGGTTGTGTGGTCGTTATACCACCTAAATACCGTGCCTAGAGGGACTACCCATGTCTAAAGAAAAATTTGAACGTACGAAACCGCACGTTAACGTTGGTACTATCGG
>NZ_JAXOFS010000027.1:0-4355 GCF_036409375.1 Photobacterium sp. 53610
AATCGATACTACCTGACAGACCCACGCTGGACGTCAGCCCCCCGGACATGTCCTGACGGTGGTCAGGGCCAGATGGCCGAGGTCGCTGCCGTCTTCATCAACGGTGGCGATCACCGCGCCGGCGACGTTGATGTCCGCCGTACCGCCGGAGGTTAAGGTCGTAGGCTGACTTTAGGTGCTTTTGAGGTATGTATGGGGGGATTGGCGGTCAAAAGCCCGCCACTGAAGTGTCTGTCCTTGCAACTTCTTAATGCAGTCGAGACAGTGCATCACCATTCCCGCAAACGGACTAAAACCAAGGGCGGCTTCGCCAACGAAACCAATTTGCTGAAGCTGCACTATACGTGAATATTGAAAGCCTCCGATAGGTGGACGTACCCGATGCAGAACTGGAACCTAGCGCTATCCCTGCTGAGCATCCACTTCCCGGACAGGGGCGATCAATATGTGGTTCTGTGACTTAGGTTGACACAGAACTATGAACCCCCTCAATTTAGGATGTTCAAGGCCAACAAACTGATACTCTTTTAATAATACAATCAACTATCTCTACTTCAACAACGCTATTTAATTCGAACCCATCTTGAATCTTAACAACAATTGAATCATTTTCTTGCTCGTACAATCCAGATAACAAATGACGGTGAGTGCACCCCCCTGCAACTGGTGGAATAATATTGGAAATTCT
Source organism: Photobacterium sp. 53610 (assembly GCF_036409375.1). Classification (NCBI taxonomy): domain Bacteria; kingdom Pseudomonadati; phylum Pseudomonadota; class Gammaproteobacteria; order Vibrionales; family Vibrionaceae; genus Photobacterium; species Photobacterium sp. 53610. The sequence goes on from NZ_JAXOFS010000027.1 coordinate 689, forward strand.
GCTCGCTTGAACTTCATCACCTTCAAATAAAACAACTCCATCCCTATTCAGTAAAATAACAGACTCTTCATTAATAGGAATTTCTAACGTACATTCTTTCATTTTCACTCTCGTATTTGTATCACATTTCCTGTAAAGCGATTTTCAAAAGATTCCACACTTTCATAATAGACACCGCCATTTGGTTTGCCCGCAGGATCACGTATAGCTACAACCCGTTGGCCTCCTCTTGTTGTCACACCATCCACAACAACAAAATGATTAGTACTTGGGCCACTACGTACCATCACAATACTTGGTCGTCCATTTGATGTCATCTTCTGTAAATCAGAAACTTTTCTTCTAGTCCTTACAACTGAACTAACCCCATTATCTTTCAATAACCGTTGTAAATCAGGCATTGTTGTCCCTGCGGAACTTGTAACAGGATGAGTACGAATAAGATCTTCCACTACGACAGGATCTCCCTTAGTATTTAAAACCATCCCGCACGAATGCTGTCCACAAGTAACCGAACCATTAGGTTGTATTTGAATACTGCCACGATCATTTTTTCTACGGATCAGTTCACCACTTGAATCAATCGGTTGAGATGGAGAAAATATTCCTCCTGTTGCAAGAGAACTACCACTTTCCTCCACATAAATACCATCCAAACCATCAATATCCTGCTTTTCAGAATGAACCAAATCTGGTCTGTCGCCTTGATCACCTAGTCCGGATTTCCCAGCAACACCGAGTCCGACGCCAACACCAAATACGGCAAGACCGAACTCTGCACCTTCTTGTAACGAAGTTGAAAAGCCTTCTCCATTCTCATAATCCAGCATAAATTCATATGAATTTATGTCTAGATGATTCGCGGATGAAGCGATTTCCTTAGCTACGTCATGCTGGAACTCACGAATTTCATCCCCAATCGCTGTATCAACAACCGCATCTTTTGCTAGATCAATCGCTGTCTTAACAACCCCACCAGTAAGCAGACTCATCGCAAGCATTGCTGCTTCTGCTTGCTCTACAGGCAAATCTGAAACAAAATCCTGCGCTTCATCAAAACCTAAAAGTACTTTTTGGAATGATGTACGCTCTGAGGTAAGTAAAAGATCTAATTCTTCACCAGGTTTATTTAAAAAACGTTGAACCTCTAAACCTTCCCCAGCTTCAACCAACTCACCATTCGTTAATATCGAACCAACCGTATTATAAAATTCAGGGTTCGTCAGAAGTGCTTTAGCAACTTTAGGATCAACACCTTGCTCGATTAAGGTATCCAGTGTTTTCTCGGCATTATCCCGCATCAAGGCTGAAATAAACGGATCATCAATATCGTATAAATATTGAGTGACATGGTTCAAACCAATAGTATTCGCAACATTTCCTATAACCTCATTAACTGTTTCAGCATCCTCCTGAATCTCCTTCCACCCGTCTTTCGTCAGCAGGCGATGGTCGAGGGTGATATCCACGTTGCCTTGCTGGCGGTCGACGTCGAACAGATCCCGGCTGGTGTTTTGAGTGTCGCGATTCAGGGCGGTGAGATCGCTGTCGTCTGCAATGCTGATCTCACCCTGTCCCAGGGTCGCGAGCGTTTTGTCTTTGCTGTAAGAGGAGGTGTTTAGGTACCGCAGTGTGGTGCTGTTGTAAGTCGAGTCAATCTCACCTGCGTTCACGCCTGTACTAGACGTGATGCCCCCGGACATGTCCTGACGGTAATCGGTGCTCTTCAGATCGCGGAAAGTCAGGCTGCCGGTCGTCAGTGCCAGATTGCCGAGGTCGTTGCCGTTTTCATCAACGGTGGCGACCACCGCGCCGGTAATATCGGTGTTCCCGCCGACGTTAATGTCCGCCGTACCACCGGAGGTGAAGGTTGTGGGCTGAGGTTAAGTGTTTTTGAGGTATGCGGGGGGATTGGCGGTCAAAAAGCCGCCACTGAAGTGCCTGTCCTGGTAACTTAATTGTGCAATCAGGATGGAAGGGTGCCAGGGGGAAGACGTGGGGAAATCAAAAGCAGAGTGATTTTCACGAGTGGAAAATATCCTCATCCAAAGAAACTGAATACGTCCAATCAAACGGAAAAACATCCTCTTCGGTCAAAGCCAGAGCTTCTAAAACGCTTGGCTTATCTTGAAAATCCCACCACTCATTTTGAATTTTCCAATAGACCCCCAACAGATTTCCGCCGGTGTCCGTATCCACTCGAAAAACAGACGGAATTTTATACCCATTCCTCAGTTCAGTTTCCCCCGCAACCCAATACTCGCCATCATCCTTGGGCACCGACCGCACAGGTAAAACACTAGGGCTTTCGTTTTGTTCACCCACTTTAATTACAAAACTCGGAGACGAATGAAGCAAATTTAACCACTGAATTGTCGCTTTATCGTGTTTCATACCCACACCTAATTAATAAGGGTTAGTTTGAGAGGGATTTATGCTCGGAACCTTCCCACCGGGTCTATAGAACTTGTGCGTGTTTTTATGGAGATCAACACCTTGCAGAACCATATTATCCACTGAATCCGTACCACCATCGAACAGGGCCTTTTTGTGATGGACGGTATATCCGGGGGGTACCTTGCCCTGTTCGAGCCAAGGCTTGATATTTGACGGAACCTTATCACTATTTGCCAAGTCTTTAAGGAAAGCAGAGCGTGTAGCCGTATTCCTTACAACACTCGGTTTTGACCCCGGTATCAGCTTCCCATTTTCCAGATGCATTGGCGGCAATTTTCCTGCCTGCCCGGAATTTCTGACAACCTGCGTTTCGCTACCAACAGTACGGTAATGATAACCATTAGGCAGTTCCGGCAAACCTGCGCTGGTTGCCTCTGCTTTCGAGAGTGTTCCCTTTGGGGCAACATCCTCACCCTGCATCCTACCATCATCCCCCCCAATATCACTACCTTGAGCATCATTCTTCGCCAGCGTACTCTCAGCTTCCGGTGTTGATGGCTTTTCATGAGGCGTAACAGCATCCCCATCCTGCTTACCCGAATGTGGCAGTTCAGGGGGATGTGACGATGCTTTCTCCGTTAAAGCCAGTTGATTCGATGAGGGCAAATCATCAAAGTCTGCATCTGCATGCTTCAGGTGCTCCTGCGCTTTGACCAGCAGCTTTTGTGCTTCATCAACCCGACCCGCTTTTAAGGAAGAGACAGCTTTTCTGATCAAACTTCCGGCAATTTCTCCGCCGGGTATCACGCCAACTGTCGCTAATACGTAGTCCAGTTCACTCTCAGCTTCATAAAAAGCTTTCACATCACCGGCAATTGTTAAATCAACAATGCCGTTAAACACATCATAAAATTGCTCTTCCTGCGCCTGACGCTCTCTGCCAGACGGATCATCCAGCGTTACCTGGATCCTTCCCTGCATATCCCCTAAACGGGTGTCATCCCAGGGCGATGCCTTGTCTTCATAGGACTCCAGGGCCGCCTGCGCCTTCGAAATTTGTGTGAGACAGCCGGGGCTGCTCATATCCTGACAGGCGGCCTGAAGCTCGACATTCCGGGTATGGTCAAGCCAGTTAGACTGGTTCATTTGTTGACAAGCTTTTGAGCCAGCACCCTGCCGACCACAACTGGCAAGTTGAGACAGCTTATCCAGCATTTCCTGCTTGTTCAGGTAGTAATCGATATTGCCTGTCGGCAGCGTGGCTTCATCC
>NZ_JAXOFS010000028.1:0-3104 GCF_036409375.1 Photobacterium sp. 53610
GAGTCCGGCGAAACAAATCAAACCTTGGTTGTTTGAACATACGAAACCTCTTGGGGTTGTATGGTTAAGTGACTAAGCGTACACGGTGGATGCCTGGGCAGTCAGAGGCGATGAAGGACGTACTAACTTGCGATAAGCGGTGATGAGGCAGTAAGAGCCACTTGAGTCACCGATTTCCGAATGGGGAAACCCAGCCGCATAAGCGGTTATCATCAGGTGAATACATAGCCTGATGAGGCGAACCGGGGGAACTGAAACATCTAAGTACCCCGAGGAAGAGAAATCAACCGAGATTCCGGCAGTAGCGGCGAGCGAAACCGGATTAGCCCTTAAGCGTTTTTTGTGTCAGGTGAAGGCTCTGGAAAGTGCCGCGATACAGGGTGACAGCCCCGTAACCGACGATACCTTAAACGTGAAAACGAGTAGGACGGGACACGTGTTATCTTGTCTGAAGATGGGGGGACCATCCTCCAAGGCTAAATACTCCTGACTGACCGATAGTGAACCAGTACCGTGAGGGAAAGGCGAAAAGAACCCCTGTGAGGGGAGTGAAAAAGAACCTGAAACCGTGTACGTACAAGCAGTAGGAGCCCTTCGGGGTGACTGCGTACCTTTTGTATAATGGGTCAGCGACTTAATTTCAGTAGCAAGGTTAACCGTATAGGGGAGCCGTAGGGAAACCGAGTCTTAACTGGGCGTACAGTTGCTGGGATTAGACCCGAAACCAGGTGATCTAGCCATGGGCAGGTTGAAGGTGAGGTAACACTTACTGGAGGACCGAACCGACTAATGTTGAAAAATTAGCGGATGACTTGTGGCTAGGGGTGAAAGGCCAATCAAACCTGGAGATAGCTGGTTCTCCCCGAAAGCTATTTAGGTAGCGCCTCGGACGAATACTACTGGGGGTAGAGCACTGTTAAGGCTAGGGGGTCATCCCGACTTACCAACCCTTTGCAAACTCCGAATACCAGTAAGTACTATCCGGGAGACACACGGCGGGTGCTAACGTCCGTCGTGGAGAGGGAAACAACCCAGACCGCCAGCTAAGGTCCCAAAGTATCACTAAGTGGGAAACGATGTGGGAAGGCTCAGACAGCCAGGATGTTGGCTTAGAAGCAGCCATCATTTAAAGAAAGCGTAATAGCTCACTGGTCGAGTCGGCCTGCGCGGAAGATTTAACGGGGCTAAGTGATACACCGAAGCTGCGGCAATGCGATTTATCGTATTGGGTAGGGGAGCGTTCTGTAAGCGGCTGAAGGTGTGCTGTAAGGCATGCTGGACGTATCAGAAGTGCGAATGCTGACATGAGTAACGACAAGGGGGGTGAAAAACCTCCCCGCCGGAAGACCAAGGGTTCCTGTCCAACGTTAATCGGGGCAGGGTAAGTCGACCCCTAAGGCGAGGCCGAAAGGCGTAGTCGATGGGAAACGGGTTAATATTCCCGTACTTCTTACTATTGCGATGGGGGGACGGAGAAGGCTAGGTGGGCCAGGCGACGGTTGTCCTGGTTCAAGGGTGTAGGCTGATGGTTTAGGCAAATCCGGACCATCTTAAGGCTGAGACCCGATGTCGAGCCACTACGGTGGTGAAGTCATTGATGCCATGCTTCCGGGAAAAGCCTCTAAGCTTCAGATAGTAAGGAATCGTACCCCAAACCGACACAGGTGGTCGGGTAGAGAATACCAAGGCGCTTGAGAGAACTCGGGTGAAGGAACTAGGCAAAATGGTACCGTAACTTCGGGAGAAGGTACGCTGCCGGCGGTGAAGAGACTTGCTCTTGGAGCTGCTGGCAGTCGCAGATACCAGGTGGCTGCAACTGTTTATTAAAAACACAGCACTGTGCAAAATCGAAAGATGACGTATACGGTGTGACGCCTGCCCGGTGCCGGAAGGTTAATTGATGGGGTTATCTTCGGAGAAGCTCTTGATCGAAGCCCCGGTAAACGGCGGCCGTAACTATAACGGTCCTAAGGTAGCGAAATTCCTTGTCGGGTAAGTTCCGACCTGCACGAATGGCGTAATGATGGCCACGCTGTCTCCACCCGAGACTCAGTGAAATTGAAATCGCAGTGAAGATGCTGCGTACCCGCGGCTAGACGGAAAGACCCCGTGAACCTTTACTACAGCTTGGCACTGAACATTGACCCTACATGTGTAGGATAGGTGGGAGGCTTCGAAGCAGGTACGCCAGTATCTGTGGAGCCGTCCTTGAAATACCACCCTTGTAGTGTTGATGTTCTAACGTCGCCCCGTTATCCGGGGTGCGGACAGTGCCTGGTGGGTAGTTTGACTGGGGCGGTCTCCTCCCAAAGCGTAACGGAGGAGCACGAAGGTGGGCTAATCACGGTCGGACATCGTGAGGTTAGTGCAATGGCATAAGCCCGCTTAACTGCGAGAATGACGGTTCGAGCAGGTGCGAAAGCAGGTCATAGTGATCCGGTGGTTCTGAATGGAAGGGCCATCGCTCAACGGATAAAAGGTACTCCGGGGATAACAGGCTGATACCGCCCAAGAGTTCATATCGACGGCGGTGTTTGGCACCTCGATGTCGGCTCATCACATCCTGGGGCTGAAGTCGGTCCCAAGGGTATGGCTGTTCGCCATTTAAAGTGGTACGCGAGCTGGGTTTAGAACGTCGTGAGACAGTTCGGTCCCTATCTGCCGTGGGCGCTGGATGATTGAAGGGAGTTGCTCCTAGTACGAGAGGACCGGAGTGAACGAACCGCTGGTGTTCGGGTTGTGTCGCCAGACGCATTGCCCGGTAGCTAAGTTCGGAACAGATAACCGCTGAAAGCATCTAAGCGGGAAGCTGGCCCTGAGATGAGTCATCCCTGAGACTTTAAGTCTCCTGAAGGGCTGTTCGAGACTAGAACGTTGATAGGCAGGGTGTGTAAGCGTTGTGAGGCGCTCAGCTAACCTGTACTAATTGCCCGTGAGGCTTAACCATACAACACCCAAGGGGTTTTAAGTACGGACTCCATGAGCACTTGAATGATGTGCTGAGAACTTTAGTCAGATTTTTCCGAGATTGTTGAACAAATTTTGCCTGGCGACCATAGCGCTGTGGAACCACCTGATCCCATGCCGAACTCAGACGTGAAACG
>NZ_JAXOFS010000029.1:0-2937 GCF_036409375.1 Photobacterium sp. 53610
ATACTACCTGACAGACCCACGCTGGACGTCAGCCCCCCGGACATGTCCTGACGGTAGTCAGGGCCAGATGGCCGAGGTCGCTGCCGTTTTCGTCGACGGTGGCGATCACCGCACCGGTGACGTCGGTGTTCCCGGCGACGTTGATATCCTCTGTGCCGCCAGAGGCTAAGGTTGTGGGCTGAGGTTAGGTGCTTTTAGGGATGTTAGGGATGTTAGGGAAAGCTCGAAAAGGTATACACAAACGAGTCAGTCCTTGCAACTCCAACAAGTCACTTGAGCCAATCAATATAAACTAGTGTAGATAACACCATAACACATTGAAAGGTAATGCTTTTTATTTTTATACTATCTTTCTTGTATGTCACAACTATTGATGGCATTCTCTTGAAGCATACGAATATCCAACTTTCAGAAAACTCAAAAACTATCAGTGAAACCTATTATCAATCACCCTTGGGCTTTATCCCAGGAAGAAGCTTTAAACCTGCAACAAGAACTGGCAGATAAAGTTGTTCCGACAAATCAACTCGGTGAGATAAAGCTTGTCGCTGGAGTTGATGTCGCCTACCAAAAGGACAGCAATAGATTAGTCGCTGCAGTCGTCACGCTCAACGCCAAGACTTTAGAGATAGTTGAAACAGCAACCGCTGAAGACATTGAACGCTTCCCATATATTCCAGGGCTCTTTTCATTTCGGGAAATACCACCATTAATCAAAGCATTTGCGAAACTTCAACATACACCAGACTTAGTTGTGTGTGATGGACAAGGACTTGCCCATCCTCGACGTTTTGGGCTTGCCTGCCATTTAGGTGTGATCTTTGATGTACCAACGATTGGCTGTGGCAAGACACGCTTGCTAGGGGAGCATCAAGAGCCAGATACAACAAGAGGCGCTAGTGCACCCCTTATTGAAAATGATAAAGTAATTGGCAACGTTGTAAGAACTCAAACTAACATTAAGCCAATTTATGTGTCTATTGGGCACCGTATTTCATTGGAAACAGCCTGTGAATGGATTTTAAAGCTAACTAATAAATACCGTCTTCCGGAGACAACCAGACATGCAGATCATCTAGTTAAAATTCAACTAAAGAATTCTCAATCACCTAGTTCACCATAAACACGCCTGAATTTTTGAAGGATTTTGTAGTTAGACTCAGGTGATTCTGGGTCCAACTTCCTTTCGACAAGCAGGTTACCATCATTTGACCACTCCATATAATCCAGTTCTATCCCCCATTCATAATGGGATTCCACTTTCTTTTTTCCATCTTCGAAGTAAGAAATCAATGCACCATACTTCATACCTCGTCTACATTCTGTCTCCTGTTTCAACTGACCATTTGAATACCATTCTTTACAAACATTATGCTCCAAGCCATCTTTATACTCTGATTCGGACTTCAACTCACCATTATCAAAAAGCTCATATCCAATACCAGTAAACGGGATATCGTTGAAACAACGAATATCAGCATCATATTCCAATTCACTTTCTAGAATTCTACTTACCATCTTTAGTTACTTCCTTTCAAAGGCGTTTCTAGTGGAAACTTAGCACCATTCGTCAAATATGCACAATGAGGGCAACGCGGTATTGTGCTACCTCTAGTAGATTTAGATCCACCAGAATTAATTACCTGAAGGATTGTCCATTTCCCCTTTAGCGAGACTGTCTCAGCATAGGGGAAGTGGACAATTCGTAATTCCAGTCTTCAACATCATTATTCAAAAAATAAAATACACTATTAAAGTGTCTCAACTGAGAAATTTACACTCTCAACTGGATATAAAAACTGAATTAATTACCATTTACGGAGCTCCTGAATTCAGGAACCCCCAGGATATTATGGATAAATATGCCATTGATTAAAAACCTCTCGTGTCAACTTACCCATTAATTCTTTACTATTTTCACCAGCTTCAGTCTGAGAAATATTTTCTATAAAACACGATTTTAAACAATTCGCCATAACAATAGAGCATTCATCGCCAATAGCATTATCATTAGCCAATATAGCCTCTATCGTATCAAATAACATTTTCTTTTCACCCTCACCTAAGAGCTGAAATTCATCAATGTAATACTGTGAAAACTCTGCACATAACCCAGATAAATCAAAACTTCCATCTTCTTTCAAGTTATAATTATCATCAGACGACCAATACTGTTTGAATGTTGGAAACAAACTAATGAGGTAATTATAAAGATTATATTTCCCACTAATCATTTAGATTTCCTTTCTTTGAGTTTTCAAGATCTTTAATCATTTCTTTAGCCGCATGTATATCACTTTTAGACGCATTGTTGTTTTTTTTCATCCAAGTGTTTAATGCATTGATAAGTTGTGGAACCTTATTGTTTAAGTGATCCGTTCCTTTGAACAACTCACCAGTTTCGAACTCATGCCTTGCAGCATCAGCTGTACTTCCAGTTCCCAATGTACCTGTAGGTGATCTATCTCCTTTATACATTTGGTTTACAATATTTTGTAGTTTATCATTATCAACTTCTGGTCGTTTAAAACTTCCCGGATAAGGTCCTGATTCTTGATATCCATAAGTATTCCTATTCACGATAGATCTTTCGGAAACTGCGTTTGGACTATAAACATCATTAACTATAGACGGATTGCCCCCACTATATCCATAAGTAGAGTTGGTTGCTTCTCCTTGCCTATCATTTCGTACAACACCCTCATCCGGCATCCTACCATCATCACCCTCTGCGTCACTAGCCTGGCCTTCAGTCTCCTTCTTCGCCAGCGTACTCTCAGTTTCTGGTGCTGATGGCTTCTCATGCGGTGCGACTGTATCTCCATTCGTCTTACCAGAATGTGGCAACTCTGGGGTATGTGAAGATGCTTTATCCGTTAAAACCAGTTGATTCGATGAGGGCAAATCATCAAAGTCTGCATCTGCATGCTTCAGGTG